>NZ_JANIIC010000030.1 GCF_024519315.1 Streptomyces malaysiensis subsp. samsunensis
CAGGTCAAAGCGTCGCAGGAAGGACTGCCAGCAGCGGTCCACGTCGTCCGCGGTGGCGCCGGTGCGTGACCACCACAGCCAGACCGGCTTGTTCGCCCCGCCGCTGGGCAGCTTCTCCACGACCAGGCGGACGACGGTGCCCTCGATGATGGGCAACGGCCCGTCGTGGCCGAGCCAGGCCGCCCGCCGTGTCAGCCGCGGGTGAAGCTGGTCCCACGCCTGCGCGGTCGCCTTCCCGTAGAGCCGGGTGTCCGTGACCGTCACGGCCTGCTCGGCACCCCAGGTGGCTGGGGTGCCGAAGACGAACTCGCCACCGTGCTTGGGCGGTCGACCGCCTTTCGGGTCATGGACACGCGGCGGCGTCGGCCGCCGCATGACGCGGTCGGAGCGGAGCCGACCGAGGATCTGCACCGGCAGGTCGCCCAGCAGGTGGGCGATGCGCGGTGCGTCGTAGCCGGCGTCCAGCACCACCAGGATCTCCGGGTCGCCGTCACCCCACTGGCCTGCGGCGACGAGCCGCTCGACGACTTCGCGGATCTGGACCGTGGTCACCGCGGCGACATCCGCCCCGGGCTCCAGGCGGACCGCGTCCAGCACCGCCGTCCAGGACGTGCGGCCGGTCTCCAGCGCGGCGACCACCGAGTACGGCCAGCCCGGCACCATCTGGTGTTTGCCCTCACCCCTGCCGTATGTGTGGCAGAAGGCCCGGTCAGGGCATGTGCCGGCGTCCGGCCGCAGCCACGGCGAGACGTCCGCAGCCAGCACCAGGCGGCCGTCGGCCGCTCTCGGCAGCGGCACCCCGGCCACCGCCCGGCGCAACCGCTCGACATCGATGTGACCACGGTTGAGCCCGCCGTACAGGGCTCCATGGCCGCGGCGGTGTTCCGGCGCGAGAGCCAGGTCCACCAGTGTTTTCACCGGGCCATCCGTGCACAGCAGGGCGTCGCTCAGCTCGAACAGGGCATCCCCGCGTCCGCTCAGGCACTCGTAGAACTCCGCCCGGAAGCGTGACAGCGTTGCGAACGCCTCCCGCTTGTCGGGCTGTTGCAGCACACTCATCTCCACGGCCCCGGTCTGGTCGCGTGCGTCCTTGGTCGGAGCACAGGATCAGGCCAGGGCCACCCACGTGTCCGGCGAATGCCCTGGTGAGCGAACCAAGTTCGAGTCGCGTTTCGACCCGGTGGATAAACGACAAGCTTAGTCGGCATCACCCATCGGTTGCCGGACAGCGTTTAGCTAACTCGCCACCGAAACCCGCAGGTGTTTCACCGCCGCCAACGTCAGGCCCACATCCTCCCCGGATACCTCGGCGGCCCGCGCCCCCGCTGCATCCTCGAACGGAACCGATTGGGTTTCGGATCAATGGTGGTTGAAGCTCGGCGCTGTTCCCTGGGTGAGTGCGGTTGCCAGGGCGGCGAGGCGGTCGTGTTCCTCGGGTGTGAGACGGCTGAACCGGTCGGCGACCGATTCGGCGAAGCGCTCCCGCAGGCGTGCGATCAGCTGTTCGCCCTCCTGGGTGGCCGTTACGCGATTCACCCTACGGTCCTCGCTGTCGCGCTCTCTCGCCAACAGCCCTCGCTTCTCCAGCCGGTCGATCATGCCAGTGACATTGGTCCTGTCGCAGCCGAGAGTGATGGCCAGTTCACTGAAGGACGGCCGATCGGACGTCAGGACGCACAGCAGCTGGGCCTGCTGAGTGGTCAGGCCGAACTCGCGCCCGATGAGCGCGTAGAGGGCGGCGGCCTCGCGGTGCAGCGTGGCTACGGCCGTGGCAAGGGCGTGCGAGGTCATGGGGGACAGTCTAGATGATTGACGTTGTCGACCATTTACGAGACGATCTCACCTATCGACATCATCACCTTTTGAGGGCTCGGGTATGCGCATGAACAGCAAGGTCGCGGTCGTGACGGGAGCATCCCGGGGAATCGGGCGCGCTGTCGCCGAACGGTTGGGGGCGGCTGGAGCCCGGGTGATCGTCAACTACCACTCGGACGCCGTCGCGGCGAAGGATGCCGTGACCGCCGTCGAGCGTGCGGGCGGACAGGCCACCGCGGTGCGAGCCGATGTGCGCGACCCGGCACAGCTGAGCTCCCTGTTCGAAGCGGCCGTCGAGGAGTACGGCGGGCTGGATGTCCTCGTCAGCAATGCCGGGAGGGCGTGGCAGATGTCTCTGGCGGACGCCACGGACGACGACTTGGAGCTGCACCTCACCATCAACACCTGGCCTGTCTTCAGAGCCCTGAAGGAAGCCTCGCTCCGTATGCGCGACGGTGGGCGAACACCGGGCTGACGTCCCGCACCGCAAACCGGCCCGGGCGGCCGCTGCTGAAGGGCGAGGAAGAGGACAATGCCGCGCACCGCAAGGTCCGCGCCCGGGTGGAGCATGTGATCGGCCGGATGAAGAACCACAAGATCCTCCGCGACTGCTGACAGCACGGCAACGGCCTCAACCCGCCTTAGCGGCCGAGGGCTTGGCGCACGGTCAGGTTGTGGTGCTTCCGCAGCCGGTACAGTTCCCAGCACGACAACACCGTCACCGACACCGGAGCGCCGAGCAGGAACACGATCCGGGCAAGGACGGGAACCTCGGCGTTCTCGTTGTTGATCACGTCGAGGGCGGCCATCACCCACACGAGCAAGGTGGCGAGGATCGGCGGCAGCACCTCGTGGATGTCGGCGGTGCGGAACACGTGCATGAGGCACAGCGCGATCCCGTACAGGGCGAAGCCCAGCGACCACGCGCAGAGGGTGACGAGGATGACCATGCCGGGGGTCCCGATGGCGTCACGGAAGCCGGCGGTCGCCGAGTCGGGTGCGACGGCGAGGGGGAACGTGGCCATGGACCCCATCAGAGCCGCCACCGCCCCGAAGGACTTCAGGGACCGACGCAGGTAGAGCCCGCGCAGCGCACCCTGCGCGGCGAACGCGAAAAGGGCGATCGCGAACGGGAAGGCGCACACGAGGACGAGTGTGCTGATCCAGCTCTGGTTGAACTTGTCGTCCGCGACGGTCTCGACGCCCTTGGCGGTGTCGACCGGTTTGTACGTCATGACCAGCACGAGCCAGGCGCCGAGGCCGAGCCCGGTCCGCCACATCTGGATCTTGCGCACCGTCAGATCCTCGACGGTGTCCGGGCGCGAGGGGCGGAAAGCCCGCTGGGCGGCGTAGAAAGGGTTGTAGACGCACTTGAGGATCCGCTGCCCGCGCGTGAGCGGCGGCCGGGGCGGGCGCGGGAACGGCGGCTGCGGGCCACCGCCGGGCGGCTGTGGCGGGTACGGGCCCTGCGGATGCCCCGGGTACCCCTGCGGCGGCACGGGCGCGGGCTGCGGCGGGTAGGGTCCCACGCCGGGTCCGCCGGGGTGCGGGTGGTGTCCGGCCCCGGGGTAGGGCCGGGACCTTGGCCCGGCTGTCCACCGGGTCCGGGTCCGCCCGTCGGACCCCAGTAACCATTGCCGTTCGTACTCATGCAGTGCCCCCGATGTTTGCTCTGTGCCGTGCGGGGCGCGGCTCGAACCGCCCGCTCAGCGCGCGGCGTGATCTTACCCATCGCGGAGGCCGAGAAGCACACGTTTCGGGACCGGCCTGGCACCGGTGGGTAACGACCTGGGGTGCGATAGGGAGCGGCAGCGTTCCTCCGGCAGACCTGATCGCCCGACCCTGCTCGCCACGACCTGTAACCGTCTGTCATTCCGAAGCGGCTCAGGCCCTGTTCGCCTCGGTCGACCGGTGAGCGTCCGGCGGCCCTTTCGCCTCCGGGCGCTTTGGTGATCGAGCCGTCATTGGCGATCTGGTCCAGGACAAGGCCGACGATTCGGTCGTATGCCTTCAGGACTACGTGGCGAAGCAGGGCGAAGACGCCCAGCCGGATTCACTCGTCACGGCGGTTGCGGATCGTGGTGGCTGAGCAGGTGGTGTCCGCTATGGCTGGGCAGGAGCATCCGAAACGGAGGAGCCGGAGCAGCTTGTTGAAGATGATCCGGTCGCTGGGGCAGCAGCGCCGTGAATTGGTCCCGGAGGAGTTCGGTTGGCCATGATGGCAGTGCAGGCACAGGTCTCCTGGTGATCACAGAGCGTCGCAATTCCGTGATCACTGAGCTCTCGAAGAAGCTCCGGGCCGACTGGGCGACCTGGCGGATCTCGTTGTGGGGGAGTGGTATTCGCCCATATCGGATCCTGCTTTCGAGGAGTGGGGCCACGAGACGCTCTGACCGCCGTCGATCACGATGACTTCGCCCGTCATGAAGTCGGAGGCAGGGCCGGCGAGCGCCACGATCCAGGTGGATAGCTCGTCGGGGTGCGCGAACCGCCGGGCCTGAATGGCTCGCAGAATCTTCTGGGGGGAGTTCTTCGTCGGCGCGCATCTCGAACATTCATGTCGGTGGCGAGGTAGCCGGGGTGCCGCATCCACAGCGCTTCGCCGGGCTGCACTTCTTCAACCCCGCTCCGCTCATGAAGGTGATCGAGCTCATGCGGGCCCTGTAGACCGACGAGAGTATCGTCGAGCGCGCATCGGCGGGGCGGGTTCACTGGCGCGTATGTGATCGAGGCGGGTGGAAGGGACCGGTGAGGTTGATTACCCGGGAGTGGACACTGGCTGCGCGAGCATCCCGGCGTCGAGGTCGTGTGCCGTGACGGCTAGTACTGCAACGGTGCTTGCCGTGACTGCTGGTCAGTTCGGTCGTTGGGGTAGTTATGGGTGGGGACCTTGCTGGTGTCAGGTTTTGGGCGAGTGAGCTGGACGCTGTGCACGAGCGGTTCGTGCACCGTTTCAGCAGGTCGGAGCCGCGGGAGTCGGCACTGGCCGATATGCGGGGTCTGATCGCTCCGCGGCAGCGCAAGAACGGCTGGACCTTGGCGGAGGAAGCCGGTCACGCAGGCCCTGACCGCATCCAGCGCATGCTGAACCGGATTGACTGGGACGCCGACGAGGTCCTCGATGACGTGCGCCGGTACGTGGTCGGCAACCTGGGTGACCGGGACGCCCCTATGCGGCAGCTGGCGGCCGGACGCTGATCGACCGCCGTTTGTATCTGCCCACGTCCTGGACGGACGACCGTGACCGGTGCCGCCGGGCCGGCATCGGCGACGAGGTGGCCTTCGAGACGAAAGTGGCGATGGCCAAGGCGATGGTCCGCCGCGCGATCGCGGAGAAGATCCCGTTCCGGCGGGTGACCGCGGACGCTGCCTACGGCTTCTCCAAAGGCTGGCGGTCGGAACTGGAGCGGGCCGATGTCTTCCACGTCATGGCCACCACGCGCCACGACACCGTCGTGACCCGCTGGGTCATCGACCACCCCGTCCACGACCTGTTTCCCGGCCTGGCGAGGCAGAAATGGAAGCGCCGTTCCTGCCGCGACGGCGCCCACGGGCGGCGCATCAACGACTGGGCACGGGTCGAGGTCAGACCCTGGCACCGGCCCGACCCCGATCCGCAGACCGTCGGTGTGACCGTCAGCGTCACGGTGCATGCTGCGGTCCGGCTGACAGTGGGGTTCCCCGCTGCCTGGGGAGGCCGTCGGCTCTGCGGTCACCTCGCGGAGGTCATCTGCTCACTGGCTGATGGGGGGTGACCCGGACACCCGGGAATCCGTTGAGGACGGTGTTCTCGGCGGACTTATCACCGAGGAGGTGCAATCGGAAGAAGGAGCCGATGTACCGGCTCGTGGCGTCCTGCCGCTGGGGCGGGCTCCAGGTGTCTTGTGGGTCGCAGCTGGTGTCGTTGTCGTAGGCCCACTCGGAGTTGAGGAAGTTGTGGTTCGCGCCGGAGAGGTCGACCTCGTAGAAGGGGACCTTGTTCCGCCCGGCCGCGTTCTTGGCGAAAGTGCGACGGTTCATTACCGCGCCTCCGTCGCAGTCCCCGGCCAGCACCGCGAACGGGATCTGCGTGATGCGGTAGTTGAGGTGCTCGGGCGAATCCGGATCGGGAACGTGGTAGTCGGCAGGGGCGAGAGGGACCGCTGCCCGCAGGCGGACTCCGCGGGGGAGGTCAGCCTCGTGGATATCGGCTGCTTGCCAGGCCACGCCCCGGCCGCCGCGGGAATGTCCCATCAGCCCGACGTTGGTCAGATCGAGCCGGCCACGCAGCGCCCGCAGGGGCTCGGCCAGGGCCCCTCGCCGTCGTTCGCGTCACGGAGCATCTCCGGGTGCTTGTTCACCAGTGTGGCGCGCGCCATGTCGGCGGACGTGCCCAATTCCCCCGCGTTGATACCGTTCACGCTTACCGAAACGGCGACGAATCCCTGTTCCGCGAGCGATTTCGCAAGGTAGTCGTAACCTATGTAGCTCGGAGGTCGCCCTCTCCCTCTGTTCGATCCCCGGACGCTGACATGGTTCGTGTGCCGGGTCGCGCCACGAGAGGGTGTTCTCGATGGTGAGGCGGCGGGCCATGAGGCCGGTCATACCGAGGCAGATCATGGCTTCGGGCCGGTGCGGGTGGGTTTCGAGGTCGAGCGGCAGGCGATGGTGGAGCACGTGTACCGCTCCGTCACCGAGGCGGTCGAGCTCCTGGTGGTTCGCCGCGACGCTCGCCGAAACCGTCAAAGCCGCTTCGGCGAAGGCGGCCCGAGCCGGGTGGGCGATACGGCCCGTGCCGCCCTCGTCCCCAACGGCCAGTGGGAATGATCCCCGTTGGGACAACCTCAATGGCCGTCACCAACCGCCCCATCCTTGTCTCAGCTTCTTCTTGTCGATCTTTCCGACCGCGGTCGTCGGCAGCGATGGCACAATGACAACCTCCTTCGGCCGTTTGTAGCTGGTGAGCGCCCCGCGGGTGGCCGACCGGATCTCCTCGGCGCCGATGTCGGGACGGTCGGGCACGACGAAGGCGACGACGGCCTCGCCCCAGTCCGGGTGTGGTATCCCGGTCACAGCCACTTCTCGGACTCCGGGCACGCGAGCGAGCACCTGCTCGACCTCGGCGCAGTACACGTTCAGCCCGCCGGTGATGATCATGTCCTTCTTGCGGTCGACGAGGTAGAGATATCCATCATTGTCGAGATAGCCCAGGTCACCGGTATGCAGCCAGCCGTCGCGCAAGGTCTCGGCGGTTTCGGTTTCACGATTGAGGTATCCCTCCATCGTGTACGGAGTGCGTGCGACGATTTCGCCGACCTCGCCCGGGCCGCAGACAGACCCGTCGTCGTGGACCTCGACCTGCGCCATGGCGACTGCCTGCCCGCAGCTGGACAGTCGGTGCGTGGCGCGGTCCAGCCGGTGATCGTCGCGGCGCAACCGAGTCAGGAAGTTGGGCGCTTCCGACTGTGCGTACAACTGCATGAACACCGGCCCGAAGGTGCGCAGCCCCTGCTCCAGGCGCTCTACGGCGATCGGCGCGGCGCCGTAGAGAATCGTGCGCACCGACGTGGTGTCGACGTCCGGCCGCTTCGTCACCGCGTCCAGCAAGCGGTAGATCATCGTCGGCACGAGGAAGAGATAGCTGACGTGATCGCGATCGATCCGCTCAAGTACGACATCGATCTCGAAGCCTTCCTCGATGAAGACCGACGCACCCTTCGTCAGCGCCGCCTGTAGCAGGAACCCGGCGCTGTGCGGCAGGGGCGAGGTCAGCAGGAGGATGTCTTCCGCGACGAGTTCCATCTCGATGACGTGCGACAGGAGGTTGGCCGCGATGCCTCGCTGGGTGTGCACCACGCCTTTGGGCCGACCGGTCGTGCCGCCGGTGTACATGATCAGCGCGTGCGTCTCCGGCGGCACGGCCGGTTCGGCCGTCAAGGGTTCGTGAGCAACCGCCTCGTCCCACGAGTCCGGGCCTCCGTCGCCACCGCGAACGATCACCCGCGGGTCGGCTCCAAGAGCCTTCGCCGCGTGGACCGAGCCCAGCCGGTCCTTCTCCACCAGGCACACCCGAGCACCGGAGTCCGCCACGATGTACGCCTGCTCATCGGTCGACAGCATCAGGTTCACCGGCACCTTCGCCGCACCCAGCAACGCGATCGCCAGGTCGGCCACCACGTACTCCGCTCCGTTCCTCAAGATGACCACCACCGGGTCGCCAGGGACTATGCCGCGCTCTTGGAGGTGGCCGGCGACCGCCCGCGCCGCCTGGTCCAGGTCGGCATACGACCACGTCCGGCCGTCGGTCACCAGCGCGGGACGTGCACCGTGGCGCCGAACCGCTGCGAGCAAGTAGTCACGGAGAACTGCGTCGGTTCCCATCATGATCAGACCCTGGTGACGATCGGGTGACCGAGCCACTTCACCGCGTCGGCGAGGGCAGCCGACCGTACCACCGGTTCGCCGTTCAGCTCGGCGTACGCCGCGTGGACGTTCAGGACGAACCGTTCGGGATCGAGCAGGTGCGTCCAGCCGGAGAGGTCGGCACTCTGCGCCACGCCGAGCGGAGTCAGTCCCTCCGCGATGCCACGTCGCGCCTCGCCGAGGACGAAGCGGTAGTACCTCTCGTGCTCCGCGATCGTCTCCGTGAACCCGGCGGCGTCCAGGATCTCGCCGTGACCGGGCACGATGACCTCTGGCCGAAGGGAGGCCAACCACCCGAGGGAGTCGATCGCGCCGGACGGCCTGCCAGCCATGACCATCGGTGTATGCCCCGGGAACAGCAGGTCACCGGTGAACAGAACCCTCGCGTCAGGCACCCATACGATCAGGTCGCCATCGGTATGCGCCGTGTATCCGGGGTGGAGCAGATCCACCCGGCGGTCGCCGAGATGGATCGACATGTCGCCGGCGATCGCCAACTCGGGCGCTCGCAAGGTCAGGTCGCCGAACTCGGGCCTGGGCTCCCAGAAGCGGGGAAATGACCCGAGCGTGGTGTCGGCGAGCAGGCCGGCCCGCATGTTCTCGTGTCCGATCAGGCGCGTCGTGGTGGGGAGAAGGCAGTTCCCGTAGGTGTGGTCGCCGTGGTGATGGGTATTGATCGCGAATTCCAGCGGTCGAGAGGGGCAGGCCGTCTCGATGGCCTCCAGGAACGCGCGCGTGCGCCGTTCCGTGGTGCAGGTGTCCACCACCGCGATCGATGTATCACCGGCGATGAAGCCCGCGTTGTTGATCCACCAGGTGCCGTCCGGCTGAATCCAGGCGTAGACGTCGTCGGCGACCTCCACCAGACGGCCGTCCGGGGGCGGTGGGCAGACCTGGCCGACCGGGCTCATCGCGTACCCCCCAGCCGGCGCTTGGCCAGAATGGCCGACGCCGCGACCGCGATGACCACTGCCGCGCCGTTGAAGAACGGCTCGACCCAGTCGTCGGCTCCGGCGAGGGTCAGACCGTTGATGCTGATCGCGACGAAGAAGACGCCGACGAGCGTGCCTGCGACGGTGAACCGCCCCAGTTTGATGGTCGTCGACCCAAGGAAGATCGCCGCCAGCGCGGGCAGGGTGTACCCCGCGCCGACGCCAGCTGCCGCGCTGCCCGTGCGTGCCAGCAGCAGCACCCCCGCGAGTCCGGCGAGCGCGCCCGAGAGGGCGAACGCCATCATCACCGATCGGGCGACCGGCAGACCCACGAGCCGAGCCGCGGACTCGTTCGAGCCGATCGACAGCAGCGTTCTGCCGAATGCCGTCAGGCCGAGCATGTACGCGACGGCCAGTGCGACGACAATCAGCAGCCAGACGGGCCGGGCCACACCCAGCCAGTACTGATTGCCGAAGGCGGCGAGACTGTCGGGAATGCCGAGCAATGTCGTGTCGCCGGCCAGGTACGAGCCCACGCCGGCCAGCAGCGTCGACATGCCCGAAGTGATGACCAGCGAACTCGCGTTGAAGTAAGCGATGATCACCCCGTTGACGAGCCCGATGACCAGACCCGTCAGCATCCCGGCCAGCACGCCGATCGCCAGCGGCAGGCCCAGTTGTGTCACGACCTTGGCCGTCGTGATGGACGAGACCATGACGATGGCACCGACGGAGAGGTCGAACCGTTCGGCCACGAGCGGGACCAGGGCGGCGAGAGCGGCGATGACGAGAATCGACTCGTTGGCCAAGATGTTGCGCATGTTCGCCGTGGTCGGGAAGGTGCTCGAGGTCACGGGCCAGAGTGCGAAGAACGCGGTGATCGCTATCAGGAGCAACACCAGGCCGAATCGCTCGGCGATGTGCGACAGCCGACGCATCGGCGTCACGCGGGTCACCTTGGTTCCCGGCTCGGTGGGCTGGCTGTCGGTGGGGAGATGTGTCACCGAGGTGGTGCTCATTCGTCCTCCGTGGAGTTGAACAGGGTGTGCCCGACCCATTCAGGTGTGATGTCGGATCCCGTCGCACAGGCGACCGGGGTACCGCCGTCGAACACGTAGACGCGATCTGCGAGGTGGAGCAGTTCGTCGAGGTCCGAGCTCACCAGCAGCACACCGGCACCGCCGCGGGCGGCGTCCGTGATCTGCTCGTAGATCTCGGCACGAGCACCGACGTCGACACCTTGCGTCGGTTCGTCGAGCAGCAGAAGCTTCGGATCTTGGCCTAGCCACCGGGCCAGTACGGCCTTCTGCTGGTTGCCACCGGACAGATGGGCCATCACGGTGTCCGGTGCCGCCGCACGAATCGAGAACCGGTCGATATCGGATACCGCGTCTCGAAGCTCCTGGCGCCTGCGGAAGACCCCCTTCCGCAGGTAGCGGTGGAGGTCCGCGACGGAGAGATTCATCTCCAGGCCGAGGCTGTGGAACGCGCTGTGCCGGGCCCGGTCCTCGGGCACGTACGCGGCGCCATTGTGGATCGCTGCGTCGACGCGGCCGCGGCGGATCGGGCGGCCGCCGAGCATGACCCGGCCCGCCACATAGCCGTGGACACCGAAGATCGTCTCAAGCAGCGACGTCCGGCCGGAGCCGACCAACCCGGCCACCGCGACGATCTCACCGGGGCGGACGTCGAGGTCGACATCGTGCAGGGGGCCTCCGGTGAGTCCCTCGACCCGCAGGATCGGGGCGGCCGATCCGTCGGCTGCCGCGGATGCCCGCTTATGGAGGATGCCGCGCTCCTCACCGACGATCAATCGGGTCAATCGGCGTCGGTCGAGGCATTCCGCGGACTGGGTCGTCTGGTGGACGCCGTCGCGGAGCACCGTCACCGAGTGGCTGTGGTCCAGCACCTCGTCGAGGCGATGGCTCACGTAGAGGATGGTCTGGCCATCGGCCACGAGGGCGTCGAGCCTGTCGAGAAGCTCGTCCACCTCGGTGTGGGGGAGGCGAGCGGTCGGCTCGTCGAGTACCAGGAGGTTGACTTCCGTCGTGTCAGCGTCGCGCAGCCCACGGGCGATCGCCACCAAGGTGGCCTCTGCCGGCCGGAGGTCGCGTACGCAACGGCGCGCCGCCACCGGGACCCCGAGCCGGTCGAGCACGCTCTGTGCCTGGTGGTGCGCGGTCCGCCAGTCGATCGACCGGTAGGCCCGGGGCATATCAGGTCCCAGCAGGTTCTCCGTGACGCTCAAGGCGCCGAACAGTCCCAGGTCCTGATGGACGAAGCGGATACCTGCCTGGTGGGACCAGGCGGGGGTGATGCCGTCGGCGCTCCGCGAATGCGGCCCTACCGTGATCGTCCCGCCCGGATCGGCGCGGTACACCCCGGCCATGATCTTGATGAGGGTCGACTTTCCCGACCCGTTGCCGCCCACGAGCGAGTGGAACCGGCCCGGCGCGACCGAGAACGTCACATCGTCGAGGGCCCGCATGCCCGGAAAGGTCTTGGTCACTCCGGCCAGCGCGAGGGCGCCGGCCGGAGCGACGGTCGAGGAGGGTGTTCGCTCCACCTACGAGACACCCCAGATCCGCTTGTAGTTGCCGACGTAGGGAGCGCTTGGGTCATTGCCGTCGTACACGTCGGCCTTCGGGCGGTGGTCGGCGTCCATGCTGCCGAAGCCGAAACCGGCGTCCACCGCCTTCTCACCGGCGAACATGCGGTTCACGCCGTCGGCGGTCGCCCAGCCCGTCCAGCGCCAGGGCCGTCCGAGGGCGAATGACTGGACACCGCTCTTGACGAGCTTGACCGACGCGGGCACACCTTCCTGGCCGACGAGCAGGATCTCGCGGCCGCCGGCTCGCGCTTGCTGCACCGCGGAAGCCACTCCCAGCGAGATCGCGGCGTCCACGGGCACGGTCACGACGTTCGCCTTCGGAGCCTTCTGTAGCGCCGCTGAAACCTTTCCCTGGAGCTTGCCGGCCGCGAGATCCGCTCCGGTGTAGGACACGGTCGTCACCGTGCAGCCGCCACAGTCCTCGAAGCGTTTGTGCGCCGATTCACCGATGTGCCGCGTGCCGGCCGAGTCGTCCTGACGGAGCTGGATGATGTTCGCCTTGCCCTCCGTCTTGGCGATCACCCAGTCCGCCTGGCCCGGCCCGACGCATGTGTCGGTGAAGGTCGCGTAGTCGGTGTTGTCCGGGCCCCAGACGAGCTCGCCGTCGAAGAGCGCCTTGCCGCGGCCGGCCGCGTACTTGTCGTCGCAGTCCAGGGCGTTGGCCGCGAACACCTTGGTACCGGACTTCTGCGCCGCTTCGATCGCGCCCTTCACCGGCGCGCAGTCGATCCCGAACAGCACGAGTGCGTCGGCCTTCGCCGCGGCCGCCGCTCGGATCTGGGCGTTGTACACCGAGGGATCGAGCTTGCCGTCGGCGATGGTGACCTTCCAGCCGAGCGCCTTGCCCGCGTCGGCGAGTCCTTTGGCCGGCATGCTGCAACCCGGTGCCACGGTCGAGCACGCGATGGCCCAGACCTTCTTGCCCTTCTGCACGTCTTATCTCGCCTCACCCGGCCGACCATGACCGTCTCGGCGGGCGAGCGCGCTCACAAGGAGACAGGAAATGAGAAAGACCAAGACCATCCTCACGCTGCTTGCCACGGCCGCCGTCCTGACGGCATGCGGCTCCGGTGGAGCGAACGGCAGGGCGTCAGGCGGCGGGACGACCAGTGAGGACGTCCTCGCCGCCGCCCGTAAGGCGACGAAGGCGAACTTCACCGGCACCGATCGCGCCCTGCCCGCCAATGGCCCGAAGGCCCCCAGAAGGTGTTCTCCGTTGGTCCTACTCGCCCGTGTTCGAGACGCGGTGCTCACGCTCGGTGCCCATCCACTCGGGCTTCTCGGGGGTCCAGCCCAACCCCGCGCGCACCACCTCGTCGACCCACGCTCCGGATTCGTCGAGGCCCTTGATCGCCTTGCGTGAGATCGACGGGAGCAGCCGTCCGTCTTTCTTGACGGTGTCGCCACCCACCAGCACCGTGTCGATGTCGGCGACCGTCACGTGCATGACGATGGCGTTGATCGGATCGACGATCGGGTGCAGCCGGGGCGTGTCCGCACGGATCAGCAGCAGGTCTGCCGCCTTGCCCACCTCGATCGAGCCGCAGACGTCGCCGAGCCCGAGACCGCGGGCCCCGCCCAAGGTCGCGAAGTGAAGGACGTCCTCGGTCCTCAACGCGACGCCCTCGAGTGGCGAGGTGCCATCGGCCTCGATGACCGGCTGGTGGTAGCGGCCCCGCTCGCTGGCCAGGGCGATCCGCATGGCGGTGAAGAGGTCGGGCGAGTTGTTCGACTGGATGTCGGCACCGAGGCCCGTGGTCACCCCGGCCCGGTCCGCGGCCCGCAGGACCGTGTAGCCCAGTCCCATGCCCACTTCGGTCTCCGGCGTCGAGGAGACGGCACACCCGGTGTCGGCGAGGATCTTGAGGTCGTCCGCGTCGACGCAATTGCAGTGCGAGTGAAGTTGCTTCTCCCAGAGCAGTCCGGCCTCGTGCCACCGCTTGATGTCGGACCGGTGGCCCGGTCGCCACCGCGTGTTCGTGTGCGGATGGACCAGACCGTCCAGTTCCCGGCCCATCCGGATCTCCTGGGCGATCTGCTCGAACGGCACCCGCGCCATCTCGTGCGGAGACACCCCGAACCGGACCCGGTCGTCGTCACCGCTGAAGTACGTGGCCCTGATCCGGCGAGCGTCGTCGTAGCGCTGCTCAGGGCTGGTGAACCAGGGGTGGTCAACCGGCTGGTGGTAGAAGCCGTAGCACCAGACGGCACGGATGCCCGAGTCCTTGATGGCGGTGATGCCCGCATCGGCGTGTTCGGGCGTCACGATGCAATGGGAGAAGTCCACCGTGCAGGTCGTCCCGGCGTCCAGCAGAGCGGCGGCCGCGCCGTAGGTGCCGTTGTAGACATCGACCGCCCGGTGACTTCCCGAGTGATTGCGCCGGATGGTCCAGAAGTAGTCATCGAGCGTGAAGTCGGACGTCAGCGCCCGCATCGTCGCCTGCCAGAGGTGGTGATGCGTGTCCACCAGACCCGGGATGATCCAAGCCCAGGAGACGTCGCGCACCTCGGCTCCGGCACGTGTGAGACGGTCCCCGATCCGGGTGATGACGCCATCGGCGATCTCGAGGTCGACCTTCTGGAACTGCCGGAGCCGGGGGTCGCCGACGACGACGTGGGCGCCCGCCAGGATGTATGTGCTCACGTGCTGTGCCTTTCAGGGGTGTGTACGGTCCGGGGAGCGGGCTTCCGCCGCCATGGGATCGTGGGGGCAGGTGCGCCGAGCCGGGACGAGATGGTCCCGAGCGGGCCGCCGTCGAGGACGACGTGGTCGCCGGGCTGGAGCCAGCCCCTGAAGTCCGGGGTGCCCGACCCCTCCATGAGGCAGCCGCCCGGAAGTGTTCCCGACACGATCAGGTCTCCCGGATGGACGCCGGCGCCGGACGAGGCGTAGGCGACGAGTTCCTCGAATGACCAGTCCATGCCGGTGAACGGCTTCGCCAGTACGGTCTCACCGTTGACCTGGACGGAGACGTCGAAGGAGAAGCCGTCGACGCGTCGGAACGGCTTCGCCTCCGATGCCGACAGGATCCACGGCCCGAGGGAAATCGCAGCGTCCTTCCCCTTTCCTTGACCGATCTGCATGACGCGTTCCTCGGCCTGGACGTCCCGTGCGCTCCAGTCGCAGTACAGGACGTACCCTCCGATACACGCGGCCGCCTGGCCCTCGGTGAGGTTGGTGCCCCCGGAGGTGAGCACCGCGGCGATCTCGAACTCGAAGTCGAACGCGAGGCTGCCGGGCGGAATGGCGACCGGCGCATTCCAGGAGTGCAGCGAGGCCGGGTTCGCGAAGTAGAACGCCGGTCGGTCGAACCACGGTTGGGGCAGGTCGTCGAGCACGCCGCGTGCTTTCCGGCAGCTCCGTACATGATCGAGAAACCCCACGCAGTCGCGCAGGCTCGCCGTCCAGTCGACCGGGAGCTCGGGGTGGAACTCGATCGTCTCGTGTGATGTGGAGGCATCTACAGAGAGCGCTTCGAGCACCCCCGGCGCTCCATCGACCGGGCGAAGTCGATTGCCCACCACGTGGCCTGCCGCCGGCCCGTCACCGCTGTTCGTACGTCCGACCGGCACTGGTCACCTACTTTTTACACTCGAATCTATCATTACACTGAAGTGTAATGATTTTGAGTATGCCGCGTCACACTGTCAAGAGGTCCCGCGTCTTCAGAACCGCCGCCCTTGGCCATGAAGAGGAACTCGTACGTGTCCCAGCGCCCCGAGAGTGTCGCCGGGCACGGTGAGGAAGGTGCGGCCGACGGCTTCGACCCGTACCGGGGCGGGCAGGACGAGGCGGACGTATGCGTACGCGTCCGGCCCGCGCTGACGGACCGGCGCGTAGACGAACTCGGTCATTCCTGCTCTGTGAAACGCCGGCGCTGGTCGAGGATGCGGCTCGCCCGAGTGACGACCGGTGTGTCGATCATCTGGCCGTCCATCACGAGGACACCGCCGCTGTCGCGGTCGACAACCTCGCGGGCCCACGCGATCTCCGTTGGCGTCGGCGTCATCACGTCGTTGACCACTGGCACCTGGAGTGGATGGACACACAGCTTCGCGGTCAGACCCAGGCGTCTCGCACGCCGACTGTCGGTACGGGCCTTGGACGGATCGTGTATGTCGGTGGTCACCCCGTCGACAGGGCCGGGCCGGCCTGCCGCTGCCGACGCGATCACCAGACGGGAGTGCGCATGCAGCAGCGCCTCATCGTCATCGGGCGCCACACCCGGCTCCGTGGCCAGATCGACGTTCCCCAGCGCCGCGCGCACCACCCCCTCGGCTCGGCACAGCGTCTCGACGTTCGCCAGACCCGCCGCGGTTTCCACGAGAGGTATGACGGGGGCCGGATGCCGCGCTTCGGCGCGCACGCGCTCGACGTCGCTCGGGTCCTCGCACTTGGGCAGCATGATGGCGGTCGCCAGTCTTCCGACGGCGCTGATGTCGGCACTGAATCCTTCGGTTTCTTGCGGGTTCACCCGCACGATGGCCGAGCCACCACGGTCGAGCCAGGCGCGAGCCGCCTCTCGGGCAGCCGTCTTCCGGTCCTGTGCGACCGCGTCTTCGAGGTCGATGACGACGGCATCCGCACCGGATCTCACCGCGCGATCGAAGAGATCCGCACGATCACCGGGGACGAACAGCAGGGAGCGAGCATGGCCAAGAGAATCAGCCTCCAGTTTCATGCATTATCCTTTCTTTCATGCATCATACTTCCGGATCGGCTCTCCCGGTCGCCCGGCTCCCGCGCGACCTCCCGTTGCGGGGCGTTACGGTCGTCTCCTGCGAACAGGCCGTCGCCGCCCCGTTCGCGACCCGTCAGCTTGCCGACCTGGGTGCCCGGGTCATCAAGATCGAACGACCCGGCCGCGGTGACTTCGCCCGCGACTACGACGAGACCGTGCGAGGGATGTCAAGTCACTTCGTATGGCTGAACCGGTCGAAGGAGAGCGTGGCGCTGGACCTGAAGGACCCCAGCTCACATGACGTCATGGCCGCTTTGCTCGAACGGACTGACGTGTTCGTGCAGAACCTGGCTCCCGGCGCGGCCGATCGACTCGGACTCGGCGCGGCGGAGCTGCGCGCACGATGGCCGCGGCTGATCACGTGCTCCGTCAGTGGTTACGGGACCAACGGCCCGCTGCGGGATGCCAAGGCGTATGACCTGTTGATTCAGTCCGAGGCGGGTCTGGTATCGATCACCGGAACCGAGGCCGAGCCGGCGAAGACCGGCATTCCCGCCGCGGACATCGCCGCCGGTATGTACGCCTTCTCCGGCATCCTGACCGCGCTCTACGACCGCCAACGCACCAATGTCGGCACCGCGCTGGACATCAGCCTCTTCGACGCGCTCGTCGAGTGGATGGGATATCCGCTGTACTACACGGGCCATGGCGGGAACGCGCCGAAGCGCACCGGCACAAGCCATGCGGCGATCGCGCCTTACGGCACGTTCCGAGCCGGCGACGGAACCGACGTGGTGCTGTCGGTCCAGAACGAGCGTGAGTGGGAGGCGTTCTGCTCGATCGTGCTCGATGACTCCAATGTGTCGGCCGACCCCCGGTTCGCCACCGGGGCACTGCGGGTGCGCCACCGCGAGGAACTTGATCGCCTGATCCACGATCACCTTGTGATGCTCACCGGCGAGCAGTTCCAGGCGCGACTCGAGCAGGCAGCGATCGCTCACGCGCGTCAACGCGACCTCCACAGTGTGCTTGAGCACCCTCAGCTGAGCAGTCGGGGCCGATGGCGCGACGTTGACTCCCCGGTCGGCCACCTCCGGGCCACCCTGCCCCCGATCTGCATGGAGGGTGTCGAACCGCGGATGGACAGGATCCCCGCGGTCGGCGAGCACACCGAGGCTGTCCTGGCCGAGCTGGGACTTTCCGGGAGGACATCGATGATCACCTGAGCGGTACAGTCGAGCAGGGACCCACCGCCACTGGCGCTACCATGATGACTCGGTGTGCCGAGCCGCGAAGGATGTGACGTGCGATCGCAGCAACCGCTGGGTACCAAGCGGGACCAGATCGTCGATGACCTCCGTCAGCTGATCTTCTCAGGTGAGATCCGCCGTGGCGAACGCCTTCGTCAGGACGCGCTGGCCGAGCGCTTCCAGACGAGCATCACACCCGTGCGAGAAGCCTTCCGCATCCTGGAATCCGACGGGCTGGTCATCTCGGAGCCACACCGCGGCGTCCGGGTCGCGGCAGTCGACCTCGCCAGGGTGGAGACCATCTACGTCCTGCGCCGGCTCGCCGAGACCTACGCGATGAGACGGGCGACGGTGCGGGTGTCGGCACTCGACATGCGAACCGCCGAGGCGCTCGTCGCCGACATGGAACGAGCGGGATCTGCGCACGACTCGGAGCAGGTCCGTCGACTCAACCGCACGTTCCACTTCTTTTTCTATGACCGCTGCGGTATGCCTGGACTGGCCGACCACATCGCCTCGCTGTGGACCTCGTTTCCCTGGGATGTGCTCCTGGGATTGCCGGAGCGACTCCGCGCATCGGGGGAGGAGCACCGGGAGATCGTCCGTGCGGTCCGGTCGGGTGATCCCGACGCGGCGGCAGCGGCGATCGAGAACCACCTTCGGGAAGGCTTCCTGGCGGTGACCGCACATCTCGGCGGCGACGAAACCACCGATTCGTTCGACGACGACCTCGTCTGATCCGTCAGGCCGGTCGTTTGAGCAGGCCCGCGAACGTCAAGTCGAGCAGCTGGGTGTACGCCTGCGCGAGGTCGAACGGGGCTTCCTGATCGGAGCCGGCGACCCATTCGTACAGAATCCCGAAGTAGCAGCTGTACAGGATCGTGGCCACACGCGCAGGGTGGGTGGACGCCCGGAGCTCGCCACGGTCGACCGCTCTGGTGGTGATGTCCCGGAACACCTCGACCAGGAGGTGGGGGTCGACATCGAACGGACCTCCCGATTCACGCCAGCCCATCAGCATGCGGATCGTCAACGGGCGCTGTACTTGGTTGATCCTCACCAGAGCGCGGAAGTAGTGGCGAAGGACATCCTCGAAGGAGTGCGTCGCCACTACCTCCTCCGACAGCTCTCCCTGTACGAACAGACGCCGTCGCCGCCCCCACTCCGAGATGAAGTCACGCTTGCGTGGGAAGTGGTTGTAGGCCGTCTTCCGCGCGACATCGGCCCGCTCGGCGATCTCGTCGACGGAGGTGCTGACGAAGTCGGACTCGAGGAAGAGCTCGCAAGCGGCGTCGTACAAGCGATCGTGCACGTCCTGCCACCGCCGTTGGCGACGGCTGTTGGCCGGCTCGACTTGCTCAACGCTCATTCGGGTCTCCGTCTCGTCGCCCACATGGACACGATAGCTACACTACAGTGTAACTTTGTCGGTTCCCTCTTCGGAGGGCCACGGATGCGCTTCGGGGGATGGGCGTGATCGAGCCCGACCCGGCGCGTCCGGCGTCGTTCCCTGCCTGCTTCCCGGCCCGTCGCCCCCATCTGCTCGCCGTCCGCCGGGCGCGCGGCTTCCCCGTACGTGTGGACCACCGTGTGCGTCTTCCCGTCCCCGGGCCCCGTCCAGGAGCGGGCCCCTCCTCGACGAGGAGAAGCAGTCATGCCAACTCCGAACACCTCGGGGGACCGGAGTATGGTGTCGGGTTCGTTGGCATCCGCCCTGATGTAGGTGGTGCGGCCCTCCGCGGAGCTGTTGAGCGGGGTCTGTGCGTGAACGAGGGCGATCGGGTCGTTGTCCACGTGGACGATGCGGGCGTCGGGTGCCACGGACTGTGCCACCTCGTGCAGATTGGGCTTGGTCGGAATGCCGGTGCCGATGTCGAGCCACTGCCCGGATGCCGTGGTGGGGGGCGCGTCCTGCGGGGCGCGGTGCCAGAGGGGCCCGGGTGTCCCCGTCGGGCACCGCGATCTGTGGGGTCAGGTGGCCGGGTGCCAGGAGGAGAACCAGCCGTCGGGCACGGCCTCGATCGCCTCGGGCAGTGAGGCGGCCGGGTGGAACGGGCGCCCGTAGGCCCGCGTCACCTTGTTGAGTTCGTCGAGTCGCCCGCGCGCGAGCTCGATCGCGGCGGCGCGCTCGGCGGGGTCGTGGTTCGACACCGCGTCCCGCCAGATCGACTGTCCCGCGAGGTATCCGGAGGCGCCCGCCTTGCCCGCGATCTCGACCTGGGTCCTGAAGTCCTCGTAGCCCACGCCCGCGGAGAGGATGACCCACAGCACGTCGACGCCCGCGTCGAGTTCCCAGCAGGCGTCCGCCGCGGCCTCCTCGCCCGCCGGGGTGTCGACGTACCCCGGGAACTCGACCTTGCACCAGCGCTACGTCCTCCGCAGTCTGGTCGACGAGTGCGCCAGGCTCAGCCTGCCGCTGGTCGTCGAGCCGCCAGCACATCACGAGGTAGAACTCCTCCTCATTGGCCATCGGCCCGGTCTGGCCAGGCCGGCGGTAGCCACCGGTCGTGTCCTGCGCGTTGTGCTTCTCCGGACGAGTCAGGTGATGCGGGCGACCCGATCGACGGGAACGTCGTAGCGAATGCGCTCGAAGGTGGTCTCAGGCACGGGTTTTCAGCCTTTCGATCCCGACGTCGCGCAGCCGGCTGCGGCGCACCTTGCCGGAGTCGTCGCGCAGTGGCCGGTCGGTGAACTCGACCGACCGGGGATCTTGTAGCGGACCAGCCGGTCGACGAGGAAGTCGAGGAGTTCCCGCGCAGTGGTGCCGGGCTCGGCCTGCACGATGGCATGGGCCCGCTGCCCCAGGTCGTCGTCGGGCAGGCCGACCACGACCGAGGAGAGCACCTTGGGTCGAGGACCTTCATGTCGCCGTACCAGGGCCGGCCCACCGATCCCCGGTGCTCGAGCCACTCCTCGCCGGTGATCAGCGTGATCGCGACGGACTCCAGCCCCATGCGGGACGGAAGAACTGGAGCTCCTCAGGTATTGGCGGGCTCACCCATGTCGGGGGCTGCCTCCGGGGCAGTGGCCGAGTAGAAAACGGCCCTCTGCTGCTTGGTGCGGTGTGCTTGCCCCTTGGCGACGAGTGCCTCGAGCGTGCTGCGCACGACTGTGGCCTTGATCTCGCGGTCCGGGAGGGCCTGAGTGAGAGCGGTGGTGACTTCGGCCGCGGAGCGCGGTTCACCGTGCTGGGTGAGGTCGTCACGGATGAGGTCCCCGAGTGTGGCCCCACCCGCTTTTCGTACCCGGTTGGAGCGGCTCTTGCCCGGCTCTGCTTGCTTCTGTCCGGTGCCGGTCGTGCCGGTCTTCCTCTTCGGCTTGCGCGGCGCCGGTGTCTCCGCGGACTTCTGTACGGCGGACGAGCCATTCGCAGAGTTGCTGACGTCGGTGTTCTCGGGTACGTCACCGGCGGCTTCGTCACCGAGGGTCTGCCGCATACTGAGCAGGAGCGCCCGGTTGGTTTCCAGTGCCGACAGTTGCTGTTGCAGGGACGTGATTTCGGTGCTCAGGCGTTCGTGTTCGGCTGTGTTGCGTTCGAGGTCGGCGGTGATCTGCGCCGTGTACTGGGACTTCAGGCTGGTGTTGTCAGTAGAGGTGTCCATCACAAGCTTTCTCGTCTGGGGCTTTTTCATGTTGGTGGTGGATGGTACCTCTGCTCGATGGCTGCGCGGCTACTGACTTCAAGTCAGTAGGTGATGCGTGCGTCTTGGCAACTGTCCGCGAGATCGGTGAGTGCGGTCACCTCGCTTGGGTCTGCTGACAGTCCCCAGCGGGACTTCATCACGGTCCATTCCCCGATGTACCGGCAGTGGGCTCCCGGATCAGTGGGAAGCCGCTGATTGGGGTCCTGGTCGGCCTTGGAACGGTTCTCCCAAGCGCTCACCGCGACAAGGGACCTGGTGTCGCCGATGTCGTTGGCGTAGTCCTGGCGTTCCTGCGCCGACCGGGTGGAGGCACCGCTGTCCCAGGCTTCGGTGAGCGGCACCATGCGGTCCTCTATGCGCTGGTTTTCTGTAGGCTGCCGCTATGCGTGTGGCTTACGGGACCGGGCCATGGTTGCAACGATCCGGCGCGGCAGGTGCCGGACCGCCTGGTCGTACAATTTGAAGTGCCAGCCTGCGATGCTCACCGGTCGGCCCCGCTTCAGGTCTTTCATCGCCTGGTCGACGACTTGATCGACCTCCAGCCAGAGCCAGTGGGGTACCGGGATACCTGCCGCACCTGGGGTACGGGTGAACCCAGGCGCGACAGCGAGGACCCGTACGCCGCGCCCCTTGAGGTCGTGGCGGAGAGACTCGGAAAACCGGATCAGCCACGCCTTGGCCGCGCCGTACGTGCCAGTAGGTAGCAGACCGGCCACAGACGCTATGTTGAAGATCGCGCCCCTGCCTCGCTCGGTCATCCCTGGGATCGCAGCATAGGTCAGCCGCAGCGGGGCCCGGATCAGGATGTCGATCATCCTCTCCTCATCCGCGATCGCGCTGCGCGGATACGGCGTGGGAAGACCGAAGCCCGCGTTGTTCACCAGGATGTCCACCGCGCTATTGCGCAATCGATCTTCGACCTGGGAGCAGCCGTCCATGGTGGTGAGATCGGCCTCGATGGTGTCCACGTAGACGCCGTAGCGGTCGTGAAGATCAGCGGCCGCGGCATCCAAGCGTTCCTTGCTGCGGGCGACCAGGACCAGGTCGTGTCCCTCGGAGGCAAGCCGCCGGGCGAAGCCTTCGCCGATACCGGAGCTACCGCCGGTGATCAGAGCCGTGGTCATGCTTCTCCTGCGCTTTCTGCCCCCGGCGGTCGCCGACGGCGTGACGGGGGACAGGGCTGATGCCGGGTGACGGGCTGGCCCGGGAGGGCATCGGCCGTCCTGGGCAGGCCCGCGCGATCGCGCGCAGCAGTTGCGTACTTCCGTTCTTGATCCCCGGAAGGCCGCCGGGCTCGGCCTGCTTCTCGTCCCCAGCCAATTTTGCCCGCCGCGCCTGCCAGAGCGCACCAGCAAGCACGGTCGCCTCCAACTGCTCGCCGCTCACCCCGATCTGCTGGGCGTACGTACGCGCCCGCTCGTACGGGCCGGGTTGTCCCCATGCCTGCAAGTCCGGGATCGCGTCGTAGGTCTCGATCGTCCGCCGGTGGGCCTGGAGCGCCAGCGGGGCGCGCGGGCGCAGGGCCTGCCGGACCCGGGCCGACTCCGGCTGGACCAAAGCGACACATCGCGCCACTGTCTCCCCGCGCCTCGGCGTGTGCCGACTGGTGCTCGTGCCGCATCCGCTCCCGCCCGTACCTACAGTCCTGCGCAACATATACACGCCCCGATACCCAGACGGCACACGGGCCCTGCTTGCGCGGCTGCATCGGGCCCGCCAGTTGGCCGGCGTGGCCGCTCCGCCAATGCCTGACGTTGGGTCGCTTGGGGCGCTGTGCGCTTCGGGAACCTTCCGCCGCCGCGTCTTCTGGCTCCTGCCCCACGGCCCTGACAACGACCCCGACGGTCCGTACGCCAAGAGTGCACCCGCCGAAGCCGTCGACCCCCGCACCCTCCAACCTCGACCAGGGCGGAGTCGATCCGGGCGACCTCGTCGATTGCCTGGTGGACCGCGGCGGCTGGGACCTTCTGGCCCTGTGCATCATCCCGCAGAAACGCCACACCGAGATCGACGAACTCGTCACGGCCAGCGCCGACGGCACATACGTGCCGATGCGGATCCCAGGTCAACGTGATCCGCACAGCTACTCGCGCATGTGGGTTCCCGCCGAGGACCGAGACAAATGGCTCGACATCGTCGGCCCCGAGAACCCACGGCCATCCCGCCGACTGACAGCGAACTCACCTTCACGGGAGAACCACTCGGCACCACATGCCGGTACGGCGAAGAATCCATGGTCTTCAACGACCGCCGCCTCCAGCGGGCCAAGGCTGACGCCACCGGCCTGCATACCGCCGTCCGGGTCTGTCACCGGGACAGTTGGCGCTGGTGTCGGTGCTGTAGTTCGCCGAGAACCTCTCCGACCGGCAGGCCGCCGACGCGGTCCGCACCCGCATCGACTGGAAATATGCCCTCGGGATGGAGCTGGACGATGCCGGGTTCGACTACTCAGTGCTGTGGGAGTTCCGGGCCGGGCTGGCCGAGGGTGATGCCGCTGACCGGCTGCTGACGGTGATGCTGGAGCGGCTGGTGGAGGCCGGGTTGCTGAAAGCCGGAGGTCGTCAGCGCACCCACGCCGCTCACGTTATGGCGGCGGTCCGCACGCTCAGCCGGCTGGAACTGGCCGGCGAGACGCTGCGGGTCGCGCTGGAAGAGCCGGCCGAGGCCGACGGGGACTGGCTGCTGCCCTTGATCGAGCCGGAAGGGGACAAGCGTTACGGGCGTAAGATCGAGATCGGGAAGGTCCTCGGTGGGAAAGCCGGGGTCACCCCCCTTGCGGAGACCTTCGGCCGGGACGGCCAGAAGATCCCGACCGCCGCGTGGGCACCCCAAGCCCGACCCCCGCCTGCGGACGTTACCGCAGGTGGAGATCCTGCGGCAGGTCTGGGTCCATCACTACTACTGGTACACCCACGGGTGTCTGCGCCGGTGCGACGGCCACGCACTGCCCCCAGCACACCTGCGGTTCGACTCCCCTTACGGCACCGACGCCCACTACTGCCTCAAGCGGGACACCGCCTGGAGCGGCTACCGGGTCCACCTGACCGAGACCTGTGACACCGACCCGCCGGAGGTGGTCATCCACGTGGCCACCACGATCGCCCCGGTCCAGGACGGCGAAATCACCGAACAGATCCACGACGACCTCGCCGACGCCCGCCTGGCCCCGGCCGGACATGTCGTCGATGCCGCCTACATCACCCCGGCCCGGATCGAACGCGCCCGCCGAGTCCACGGCATCACCCTGCTGGGCCCGGTGGTGCCCGACCACAGCCATCAGGCCAGGAGCGGTGGCGGCTTCGACACGTCCGCTTTCGCCGTGGACTGGGACAATGAGCAGGTCACATGGACTCGCGGGCAGATCAGTCAGCAGTGGGGACCACCGCGCATCAACGGACACGACTACATTCAGACCCGATTCGACAAGGCCACCTGCCTTGCCTGTCCCGACCGTCCCCTCGCCAGAACGCACGTCCAGCACGCCCTGACCGCACTGGCCTGCAACCTCACCCGCGTCGCCGACTGGATCGCCCAGCCGACGGCCAGCCGCCGCCGATCAACACGCTTCCACTCCCTCTGCACCGCCACCGCATGACCTCAGAAGATCACCAACAGGGTCCCGGTATTGAGGCTAGGTCACGTCGACGACCAGTTTGCCGGGGTGTCGACTGTGCGTGAAGGTTTGCACGAACGTCCTCGGGAGGTGCTCGAAGCCTGGGACAACGGTCTGCAGGGGTCGATCTCCTTGTCCCGGATCAGGGAGGCGAGGTGTTCCTCGGCCTCGCGGGCGCGGCTCATGTGGTCGAGCACGATGAACCCTTGCGTCGTAACGCGCTTGGTGAGCAGCATCCCGAAGTTCGACGGCCCGGGTGGCCGGTGGGGCAGGTTGCAGCCGTCGATGAGGCCGCAGAGGGCGATGCGCGCGTGGTCGTTCAGGAGCGCGATGGTCGCGTCGAACACGGGGCCCCGGCGTTCTCGAATACACGGTCGATGCCGGCGGGCGCCGCCGCGGCCAGGTGGTCGCGCCAGTCGTCGGCACGGCGGTCGACGGCCGCGTCCAGACCCAGGCGAGTGGTGAGCAGGTCGCACTTCTCGGCGCCACCCGCCGTGCCGATGACGCGGGCGCCAGCCCGCTTGGCGAGCTGAGCGGCGAGGGAGCCGACCGCGCCGCCCGCCGCGGTGACCAGGACGGTGTCGCCCGCCGACGGCCGCAGGATGTCGTAAACGCCGATCCATGCCGTGAGGCCGGTCATGCCCAGGGCGCCCAGCCAGGTTTCGAGGGGGACTCCGGGCTTCGGCGTGATCCTGGCCCACTCCGCTCCGGGCGACGGTACGACGTGCCGTTCCTGCCATCCGGTGAATCCGCGGACGATGTCCCCGACACAGAACGCCGGGTTCCTCGACTCGGTGACCCGGGCGAGGCCGAGCGACCGGACCGGGTCACCGATGGCGACCGGCGGCAGGTAGCTGGGCCGGTCGTCGAGCCAGCTGCGGATCGCGGGGTCCAGGGAGATGAAGAGGGTCTCCAGCAGGACGCCGCCGTCGGGCACCGCTCCGACGTCGGCCCGCATGAGCGCGAAGTCTTCTTCGCGGACCTGCCCGTGCGGCCGTCGGGCGAGGACGAACCGGCGTGAGGTGGATACAGGGTGTGTCATGGGATCTCCTTTCCGGCGGCCGAGAGTAGGGCGGGGGGCCGTTCACCGCTTGGCCGTGCGCGCACATCGCCAGTCGTCGGCGCACGACCGGCCGACGTGCGTCCAGCGAAAGCGGCCCGGCGTGTACGGCCAAGACGTGACCGGTGATGCGTTCCTACGTTCGGGGCGTTCGGCCGTCGGAGTGTGACGGCCGCGGTCACACAACGGAGACACAACGGAGTGCTCATGAGCGACATCTCTCCCGCCGGCCCGGTCAAGGTCGCCGTCACGGTCGACGACCTCCTTCTCTGGGACGGCGTTCCCCTGCCGGCCGGCTCCTCGCCTGTGGACATCACCCGCTCGGTGGCGCGGACGCTGACCGAGCACGGTGTGCCGAGCACCTACGCGTTCGCGCACTCCTATCCGGTCGAGCGGGATCCGGCCCTGATCGCAGCGTTCGAGGCGTGGGTGGAGGCCGGGCACCACCTCGGCAACCACACGCACCACCACGCCCCGCTGCGGTGGATGCCGGCCGAGGACTTCTGTGCGGACATCGCGCGCGCCGAACGCCGCATCGGCCGGCTCATCGAGTCCGCGCCGCAGCGCTACTTCCGGTACCCGATGGACATGTCCTCCGGGTCCGAGAGCAAGCGGGGCCAGGTGGAGGAGTACCTCAGGGACCACGGGTACCGGAACGCGCCGATCACCGCGTGGTTCAGCGACTTCGCCTGGATCGTGCCCTACTACCGGGCCCTCACCAATGGCGACGCCGCGGCACGGAAGCGGCTGCGGGACACCTACGTCTCGGCCGCCGTCGACATGCTGGCCGCGCACGCCGTGTCCGCCCGCGGGCTGTTCGGCGCGGATGTCCCGTACATCTGGCTGATCCACGGCAGCCCGATCGCGGCCGATGTCCTGGGGGACATCCTGGACGCCTTCATCGACCGGAATGTCGAGTTCATCCCGCTGGACGAAGCGATGCGGCACTCGGCGAACTTTGGCATGCCCCCGTGCGACCAGCGGTTCCGCAACCACCTCCAGCGGTACGCGCTCGCCGCCGGGGAGCCGGCGCCCGAACTCGCGCCCGAGGTGCTCGGAGAGGTGATGGCGGCTTCTCCGATGCCCGGTGTCGACACGATCGGGGTCCTCGAGGAGAGCGTGCTCAAGCCGCTCGCCCGGCGGTTGGGCGCCGAGTACCAGTGGGAGTGGGCCTGAGCGGCCCCGGACGACGACCGAACCCGGGCAATTACCCGCCCCGCCCGCACCGTTCCGCAGGAGGACGCACCGCCATGCTCAACCTGTCCCTGATGCTCACCGACAGCGCACGCCGTCTGCCCGGCAAGGCAGCGGTCATCGAGGGGGAGCGCTCGATGACCTACCGCGAGGTGGACGAGGCCGCCAACCGGGTGGCACGCCTGCTGTTGGACAAGGGCCTCCGGCCCGGCGATCGCGTCGCCCTCACCTGCCCGAACGTGCTCGAATTCCCGGCGGTGTACTTCGGCATCCTCAAGGCTGGCGCCGTGGTCGTGCCGCTCAACACCATGCTGAAGCGCGGCGAGGTCGCCTACCACCTCCGGGACTCCGGGGCGCGGGCCTACTTCTGCCTGGTCGGCTCCCCGGATGACGAGGCATGGCGCGGCTTCGAGGACTCCGCGTCCTGCGCGTTCCTCTTCGTGATCGACAGCCCCGGGGCGACCGTCCCGCCGGGCCTGCCCACACTCACCGAGGCCCTGCGGGGCCGACCGGCCGATGATGTGCTCGTCCCCACCGAGGCCACCGACACGGCGGTGGTCCTGTACACGAGCGGTACGACCGGCAGGCCGAAGGGCGCCCAACTGTCGCACGCGAACGTCGTGATGAACGCCCTCGCCACGCATCCGCTATTCGAGGCTCGCCAGGACGACGTGCACCTGGTGCCCCTGCCGCTGTTCCACTCCTTCGGGCAGACCGTGCAGCTCAACGCGGGCTTCGCCGTCGGGTCGACGCTGGTGCTGATGCCTCGGTTCGGCGGGCGGACCGCGCTGGAGTTGATGGCCGAGCACCACGTGACCTTCTTCGCCGGTGTGCCGACGATGTACTGGGCTCTGCTGGCCTCAGCCGGCTCGGACGACCCCGCCTCAGGCCTCGCCGCCACGCTGCGGGTCGCGGTCTCGGGCGGCGCGGCACTGTCCGTCGACACGCTCTCCCAGTTCCGCGACGTGTTCGGCCTGGGCATCCGGGAGGGCTACGGCCTGTCCGAGACCAGCCCGACGGTCGCCTTCAACCGCCTCGACCGGCCGAGCAAGCCGGGTTCGATCGGGCTGCCCGTCTGGGGTGTGGAGGTCAAGCTGATCGCCCCGGACTGGAGCGAAGTCGCCGCGGGACAACCCGGCGAGATCGCGGTGCGTGGCCACAACGTCATGAAGGGCTACCTGGGCCGCCCGGAGGCCACGGCGGAGGTGCTGCGTGACGGATGGTTCCGCACCGGCGACATCGCCACCCGTGACGAGGAGGGCTACTACTTCATCGTCGACCGGGCCAAGGACCTGATCGTGCGGGGCGGATTCAACGTGTACCCGCGGGAGGTCGAGGAAGCCCTCATGACTCATCCCTCGGTGAGCCTGGTCGCGGTGGTGGGAGTGCCGGACGACCGGGTGGGGGAGGAGGTCAAGGCGTACGTCATCCGGCAACCGGGCAGCACGGTCTCCGAGCTCGAGCTGATCGCCTGGTGCCGGGAGCGCCTGGCCGTTTACAAGTGTCCACGTCTCGTGGAGTTCCGCGAGACCCTGCCCGTGAACGCCACCGGCAAGATCCTCAAGCGGGAGCTGCGCTGAGCCGGGGCATTGACCGGTCGGCAGGCGTGGCGTAGCGTCGGCCGCCAGTTCGCGGGGTAGCGCGGCCCGCGGTGAGGAAGTTGAACCATGTACGCCGTCGAGAAGCTGAGCAGCGACGAGTACGCACCGGGGGAGCGCGGTGCGTGGTGGCGCGACCTGGTCTCCGCCATCCACTGTCCGATGACGTTCGCGCTCCGGGACGACTACCGCGGCAGGATCGAGCATCAACGCTCCGCCTCCTACCAGTTGGTCCGCTGGTGGGGCGACGAGGAGCGCATCTCCCGGCGTGAGGCGGACATCCGCCGCCATCCCCATGGCGCCTACGAGCTCCTGGTACCCGTGAGGGGCGTCCTCACCATCCGGCAGGAGGACACCACGGTCGACGTCCGCCCGTCGACCATGACGCTGGCGTCCCTGGACCGCGCGTTGGACCTGCGCCACGGCGATCGGTTCTCCTCGATGGCCTTCGTCATCCCACGGGAGTTGCTGGAGGCCCGCCTTACGCGGCGCCCGCGCGCGGGCGCCGTCCTCGACGCGGGCTCGGGTCTTGGCCGCATCGCCGTCGACATGCTGCGCAGCCTGCGTCGGCAGCGGGGCGCGGTCGACGCCGCCGCATTCGACGCCGTCGCTGACCGCGTCGTCGATGTCCTGGCCCTGGCCTGCAACGCCGGGCACACCGCGCTGTCCGCGGCCGTCCAGGAAGAGCTGGTCACCGCGATCCGGAGCTTCGTCCGGGCCAACGCCCACGACCCCGGTCTCACCGGCGCCCTCATAGCGGCCCGGCTGGGCTGGTCCCTGCGCCACATCCAGGCCCAGCTCCAGCGGGCCGGGACGACGATCTCGGAGCTGATCCGCGAGGAACGGCTCGCGCTGGCACGGCTGCGGTTGCAGGACCCGGGCCGGCGCCACCAGACCATCACCGCCGTGGCCCACTCTTCCGGCTTCGGCGACCTGAGCACCTTCAGCAACGCCTACCGGCGCACATTCGGGGAGCGGCCCTCCGACACTCGCGCCCGGAGCGGCCTGGCTTCCTGAGGCGGCGCGGCCATGCGCGCGCCGGGCAAGCCCGCTGCGCGGTAGCCCAAGCCGTCGCCCTGCCGCGGCACTAGCGTCACCGGCATGGAACCGACACCGCTATCACAATCAGGACCCGACGACGCCGATCTGTTCTCCGTACACGGCCGGACGGCCGTGGTGACCGGCGGCTCGCGCGGGATCGGCGCCATGATCGCGCGGGGCCTCGCACGGGACGGCGCACAGGTGGTCATCGCGAGCAGGAAGGCCGATCAGTGCCGTGCCGCGGCCGAGGCGATCAACGCCTCCGGGGTCCGGGGCCACTGCACCGCCACACCGGCCGACCTCTCCTCCCCGGAGGGCTGCCAACGGCTCGCGGCCTGGCTCGCCGAGCACCACCACAGCGTGGACATCCTGGTCAACAACGCGGGGACGACTTGGGGCGCCCCGCTGGAGGCGTTCCCCACAGCGGGCTGGACGAAGGTACTCGGCACCAACCTCATCGCTCCCTTCGACCTGACCGTCGGGATTCTGCCGCTGCTGCGACGAGCAGGGCGGGCCGACCGCCCCGCCCGCGTCATCAATATCGGCAGCGTCGATGGGATCAACGCCCCCCTGTGGGAGAACTACTCCTACAGCGCCGGCAAGGCAGGGCTGCACATGCTGACCAGACACCTTGCCAAACGGCTGGCGGCGGAGCACATCACCGTGAACGCGATCGCCCCGGGGCCCTTCCTGACTGACATGCTCGGCCACGTGGCCGCCGGCCAGGGCGTCGAGACCGAGTTGCTGGCCCGGGTTCCGCTGGGCCGGTACGGGCTCGCCGGGGACATCGTTGGCGCCGTGCGGTTCCTCGCCTCGCGGGCCGGCGCCTACGTCACTGCCGCGGTCATCCCCCTCGACGGGGGAATCACGGGGTGCTCGGGCTGAGGGCGTGGGTCACGGCGCGGTGGCCACCGGCGAGATGTCCAGGCGGGCCCAAACGCATTTCCCGCCCTCCGTGTAGCGGGCGCCCCAGCCGTCAGAGGACAGCGCCACCAGTTGCAGACCGCGGCCGAATTCGTCGGTGAGGGCGGGGTGCCGCACCCGTGGCGTCGCCTCGGAGCCGTCATACACCTCGCACACCACGCGGGTCTCCAGATGCAGGAGCCGCAGGCGCACCATGCCGGAGGGGTGACTCTGGTCGTTCTGGGAGTTCTGCGCGTTCTGGTCGGGCAGGCCGGAGGCGTGGCGGACGGTGTTCCCGATCAGCTCGCTCACGATGAGCTGTAGGGGGTCGACCAGGGAGGTGAGGGCCCAGCCGGCAAGACGGTCGGTCACCAGGGCGCGGGCGCTGCGGGCGGACTCCGCGGCGCAGGGCAGGTCCCAGGCCGCGATGTGACCCGCGGGGACGCGGCCGGCGGACAGTACCAGGAGCGCGGCGTCATCCCGGCGGTCGGACGTGGTGGGCGAGCCGGTGACGATCGCCTGGCACAGCCCCTCCAGCCAGGCTGTGTCCGGGGCCCGCCCGCCTGTGCCGGGGTGGGCGGCGGCATAGGCGGTCGCGGCCTCGGCCAGCGGCCCCGGGGGGGTGGCGTCCGCGCCGAGCAGGCCGTTGGTGTAGAGGATCAGAACGCTGCCGGGCTCCACGTCCACTTGGGTGACGGTAGACGGTACCCCGGCCGCGTCGTCGGCGACGCCGAGCGGGGGGCTGGGCGGGACGTCCAGGGTCCGCGGCGGTTCCTGGCCATCGGGGCGGAGGATCAACGGCGGCGGGTGACCGGCGTTGACGATGCGGCAGCTGCCGGCCGTGGGGTCGTACAGGACGATCAGGGCGGTGGCGTACGAGGGGGCGTCGGGCGTGCGGCGCTCCAGGCGGGCCGCGACATCGCCGAGGTGGGCCATGATGTCCTCGGCGGGCATGTCCAGGGTGGCCATCACCAGGACCGCGTGACGGATGATGCCCATGATGATGGCCTGTTCCAGGCCGTGGCCCATCACGTCGCCGATGACGGCCAGGACCCGGCCGCCGGGCAGGGGGACGGTGTCAAACCAGTCCCCGCCCACGTCCTGCCCGGCAGCGGCCCGGTAGCGGGCGGCGGCGGTCACGCCGACCAGGCCGGGCAGCTCGCCCGGTAGCAGTTCCCGCTGGAGGCGCTCCGCGCGGGCACGCGTCTGCTCGTACAGCCGGGCGTTCCTCAGGGCCTGGGCGATGAAGGTCGCGACGGCCTTCAGGAGGGTCCGTTCCTCCGCACGGAACGGCCGCGGATCGGCCCAGCTGATGACGCAGGACCCGACGCGTTGCTCCCCGACAAGCAGCGGCAGTACGGCCCAGGCCTGCTTGCGGCCGAGGCGGGCCAAGGACTCCAGCCTGGGCCAGCGGCGCGCGAACTCCTCCGTCGAGGAGACGTACTGCGGCGCGCTCATGGCGGTGATCTCCACCGGAGGACGGGTGGAATGCTCCAGCCGCTTCAGCTCAGCGAGGAACTTCTCCGGGTAGCCGACCGCGCCGACGACGCGGGGACCGGGGCCGGTCTGGTCGTGCATGACCAGACCGGTCGCGCCGAACAGTGGCAGCACGTGCTCGGTGACGGCGTCCGCCACATCGGCGGTCTCCAGGGCCATTGCCAGAGCGGCGTTCAGGTCCGCGACCCGCTGCGTCCGTTCCGCCGCGGCCCGCTCGGCCCGGCGCTGCTCGGTGACATCGGCCCGCTGGACGGCGACGTGGCCGCCGACCTCCACGGCCCGCACCTGGTAGTAGGCCGAAGCGCCGTGATCTTCCGCCGGCAGCTCCATCTCCAGAAAGGCCAAGGATCCCGGCGCGGTCCTGGCGCGGTCGACGAGCTGGGGCAGGCCACGGCCGCGTAGACCGGGCAGAGCTTCCCACGGCACGGCGCCCACGATCTGTGTGCCCTTCTCGGCGGCCATCCCTCGACTCGCGCGGTTGGCCCAGGCCACGCGGTTGTCGGCGTCCAGCACGTCGATGGGCTCGGGGTGCAGCTCCAGCAGCCCGGCGAGCCATTCGTGCTGGGAGCGCCGTGCGGTGATGTCCAGGACGGTGCCGGTCATCCGCGCCAGGCGGCCGGCCTTGTCGTACTCGCCTTTCCCCCGCGCCTCCATCCAGGAGATCCGCCCGTCCTCCCCGACGACACGGTACTCCATCGCGTACAACTGGTCGGTTTCCAGCGCCCGCTCGGCTTCGGCGTCGACCGCCGGGCGGTCATCGGGGTGCACGCGGGAAAACCAGGCATCGATCCGGCTTGCCCATCTGTCCGGGGACAGTCCAGCGCCGCGGATCACCTCCTCGGCGACCTGGTCGATGTCCAACCGTCCCGTGGCCAGGTCCCAGGCCCACGTTCCCAGCCTGACCGGCTGCACGGCCCGGGGGCGCGCGGGCTCCTGCCACCACGGGGCCAGGGCGACGCGCCATCGCCTCGCGCGCAGGAGTTGCCGACTGGTCGTCCTGGCCAGACCGGCAAGGAACGCACGTCGGGCCGCGTCCGGAACGCGGCTCGTCAGCACCGACAGCGCCCCGACCGGGGTGCCCCCCGCGGTGATCGGGACGGACAGTACCCCCACCGTGGTTTCCCACCCCCCGGGGAACCCCGCGCAGCGTTCGGGTGGCAGCGGGGGCGGGGACCACGTCACCTCGCGCGGCGCCATGGTCTCGGTCACCGCCCCGGCCAGGGCTGGGCTGTCCACGCGGGAGATGCGCTCCCACGCCTGGGCCAGGCGCGCGGGCAGTCCGGCCGCCGCGGCCAGCAGCAGCGTTTTCTCTTCCGGCCCTGCCAGATGCACCAGTCCGGCCAGCCCACCGACGCCGACCGCGGCCTGCTGAGCGGCGAGACGCAGCACGTCCACGTCGGCCATTCCCTCAGCCGCTGCTGCTAGCTCCAGCCGGAGGGCATCCACCGCGGCTTCCGCGTCGCCCGTATCCTCCGGCCGACCACCGGCAGGACTGGCGGTCATTCCGCCTCCTAGGTGCACGTGTCCGAAGCGCATCTCAAGGGCCTTATGTGATGCGGACAGCGGGCGTGCATCGCGCTATGGACCCGGAGCGGCGAGTACCACCGAAGCGGTCGATACCCGGCTCACCGTTCCCCCGCCACCAAGCGTACGCCTGGCACCACCGGTTCCACGGAGGGCGAGCTGGCCCGGGACACCCGTACCGTGGGGCCGGTCACTTCTCCTCCGCTCAGGCGAGCCCGGCGATCAGCTCGGCGATGTCCTTGCGGCGCCCCGTGAAGAACGGGATCTCCTCGCGGACGTGCATGCGGGCCTCCGAGGCGCGCAAATGGTGCATGAGGTCGACGATGCGGTGCAGCTCGTCGGCCTCGAAGGCGAGGATCCACTCGTAGTCGCCCAGCGAGAAGGAGGCGACCGTGTTGGCGCGCACGTCCGGGTAACCGCGGGCCATCTTGCCGTGGTCGGCGAGCATGCGGCGGCGGTCCTCGTCGGGCAGCAGGTACCAGTCGTAGGAGCGCACGAACGGGTAGACACTCACGTAGGCGCGGGGCGTCTCGTCGGCGAGGAACGCCGGGATGTGCGAACGGTTGAACTCGGCCGGGCGGTGCAGCGCCATGTTCGACCACACCGGCTCCAGCGCGCGGCCCAGCTTCGTGCGGCGGAAGAGGTTGTACGCCTGCTGGAGCTGGTCGGCGGTCTCGGTGTGCCACCAGATCATGAGGTCGGCGTCGGCACGCAGGCCGGACAGGTCGTAGGTGCCGCGGATGGTCACGTCCTTGGCGGCGAGCTGGTCGAACAGCTCCTGTACCTCGTCGGCGTAGCCGGCGCGGTCCCCGGGGAGCGCGTCCTTCAGCTTGAAGACGGACCACAGGGTGTAGCGGATGACCTCGTTGAGGTCCTTGGCCAGCTTGCCCTTGTTCGGGATCCTGCCGGACTCGGTGGTGGAGGTGTCGTCACTCATCCTGACCAGGGACCGACGTCGGGAAGACACAGGGAGTTGAGGTTCATGGACTGAGTTGTGTTTTTTGTGCAGTGAGGTCAGGCTCGCGCAGCTGCTGTTGGTTCTTCGTTGGCGGAGGCGAGTTGGCGTAGGGCGAGGGTGGCTCCAGCGCCTGGGATGAGGGCCAGAGCGATGGTTGTGCCTCGTTTCATTGGGTCCCGTAGGACGCTGAGGATGGCGACGAGGTACGCGCAGCCGTGGATGGGGCCGGTCAGGGAGGCAACGGCGGGATAGCGCAGGGTGGCCAGGTTGATCAGGAGGACAGCCAGGGAGACGAGCTCGACCACGGCCGCGATTTTTAGATGAGTGCGGTTGCGGCGCATGGTCATGCTCCAGTGGTGGAGCCCGGGCGAACGATCATCAGGACGGTGACAATCGCCCACAACAGGTTGAAGAAACCGGTGAACATGGCTAGCTGAGCCGTGCGTGACTGTTCGATGGGGTTGTGGTTGGTGATGTCGTCGAGGAGTTTGTCCTGGCGGGGCAGGACGAAAGCAACGAGGATGCCGGCCGCGGCTGCGGTCAGGAGGATGGAGGTGATCAACCATCCGCTACCCAGGACGTTCATGTAGGAGGCGGTGGCGAAGCCGAAGACAGGTACGGCCAGGCCGATGCCGGCATAGACGCGGCAGATGCGGTGCAAGAGCTGGACGGCCGCGGTCCCGGACGGATCCGGGCCGTTGGCTACGGCACGGCGGGCGGCTGGCGGGAACATGCTGGCGGCGATGCTGACAGGGCCGATCGCAATGATGGCGGCCAGGACATGGAGAGAGAGGAGGACCTCGGTCATGGCTGGTCGCACTTTGCGGAGTTGAGGGTGTCTTCGGTGGACATGAACGTTCCTTGGGGCAGGTATGTGGACGCGCCTCAGCCGGCAATGGAAGGGCACCACTCGGTGTCCCGCGATTGCGTTCGAAGCCATCGACGGAGTGCCAGTTGTGGTTACGAAGGGATGCCATCGCCTTCTCTACTTGCAGTACGACTGAAACCTAGCATGACTCTGCGGCTCAAGGGCCGACGGGGCTGAACTCGGGTGCTACTCGACCTTCCTGTTTCCAGGCTGCTTCGATGAGTCCATGCCACAGGTGCCGGCGGTCGGCCACCTGCACGATAGGTCGGCGTCGGTGATTGCTTGGGCGAATCCGCCGACTCCGTCCCGGCACGCCGCCTGGATGCCGGGATGCTCGCGCCGCCAGGCGGTGACCGTGGTGGCCCTCCGGTCTGGCAGCACATCGATCCGCTCTCCCGTGGAGGCGTCGGTGATGATGGTGGCGTAACGGTGCCCCTTGCGCAGCGCGAACTCGTCGATCCCGACGACTTGAGGTGTTACGCGGGCGGAACGGGGATGCTCGGCGAGCGTCGCCGGTAACGCTCCGTCAGTCCCTCGGCCTGCTCGACGAACGTCACCTTTCTACAGGTGGGGGGCTGCGCAGTACCGCCGCCGTACGGACAGGTCGATGACAACCGGGCGCCCGCCGACCGCCTCATCGGCGACGGGCGCGAGGTCCGGTAGTGGATCAGCGAGCACCCGGACGCGGATCTGTCCGTCGAGAGCCTCGCAGAGCGCGCCAGCCTCTCCCCTCGGCACTTTGCCCGTGCCTTCCAGATGGAGACCGGGACGACACCCGGCAGGTATGTCGAGCGTGTACGCCTGGAACACGCCTGGCGACTTCTCGAAGACACGGCCGATGGTGTGGGACAGATCTCCCGAGCCTGCGGATATGGCACGCCGGAGGCGATGCGCCGCGCCTTCGTCAAAGCTCTGGGCACCGCTCCTGCCGAATACTCCCGTCGCTTCAGCTCGCACTCACCGCTGTTCGCCCAGCCGTTGTAGTCGCTGAGCACGGCCGGCTGGCGCGTCAGGGGCCATGGCTGGCTGCCAGAGCACCTTTGCTGGGGCACAGGCCGATCGGGGCCAGCGTTGTGGCTCCGCAGTGCAGCTTGTACACCCGGCCCTTCCAATCGAACGCACCCGAGCCATCGAAACCGCTCTCATCGCCGACGAGCAGCCCGCTGACGAGCGTGGCCTGCCGTATCCGCCCGATTTCCGGCGTGAGGGAACCCCAGTGGGCCGGGGATGCTCGGCGGAGCCTGTGGCGAACGCGCGTCTGTCATGCTAGCGTCAGCTCCCGAAGGTGCGCCGGTAGGCGGTGGGGGTGGTGTTCAGCGCGCGCCGGAAGTGCAGTCGCAGGTTGGCGGCTGTGCCTGGTCCGCAGTCACGTGCCACGCGGTCCACTGGGTGATCGGTGGTCTCCAGTAGTTCTCGCGCCAGGCCAAGGCGGGCGTCGAGTAGCCACTGCAATGGGGTCGTGCCGGTCTCCTCGGTGAACCGGCGCATGAGGGTGCGCTGTGAGAGGCCCGCGTGCCGGGCGAGCTGGCGTAGTGTGATCTGCTCGCCGAGGCGTTGCAGAGCCCATTCGCGAGTGTCGGACAGCGACGCGTCGTCGGCTACTGCGACGGGGGCGGGCACGTACTGGGCTTGCCCGCCTTCGCGGTGTGGGGCGGTGACCAGGCCGCGGGCGATCCGGTTGGCCACTGCCGCGCCGAGGTCGCGGCGCACGATGTGCAGACACAGGTCGATGCCGCAGCATCCTCCGGCCGAGGTGAGGACGTTGCCCTCGTCGACGTAGAGCACGTCGCGATCTACTGACACAGCAGGGAAAGCGCGGTCGAACTCATCGACGTACTGCCAGTGGGTGGTGGCACGCAGGCCGTCCAGCACACCTGCCGCGGCCAGCGCGAACGATCCCGTGCAGATCGACACCATTCGCTTACCCTGCTCGTGTGCCTCGGCCAGCGCGGTGAGCATGGCTTCCGGCTGTCGACGGGGTGGCTCGGACCCCGGACGATCACGGTGTCAGCGGCGCCTACCTGTTCCAAGCCTCCGTCGGTGACTACCGCGAAGCCCCCGGTGGTGTGCACCTTCGCGTCGAAGGTGCACACGGTCGTCTGGTACGGGGTCTCCCGTGCGGAGAAGATCTGCGCTGGGATCGCCAGATCAAGGGGCGTGACCCCGTCCAGGGCCAGGATCGCGACCCGATGAACGCTCATGGCAAGATCCTATCGAAGTCAGGCAATTTTGCCTATCGCCAGGTCAAAGCGTTGCCAGCAAGCTGAGGACATGACCAGGCCTACCTGTGAGGCGACCACCGAGGGGTTGGCCGACCTGATCACACCGCTGGCCGAGGCCGTGGTGGAGACGTCGTCGGTGTTCAACCACAACGTCCGCAGTCACCTGCTGGTGGCCGTCACCTCGACCTGTCCGCGGGCACCGACTACAACGACGACCTGATGGTCTCCGTTCAAGCGATGCACGACCTCGGTGTCGCCACGGACAGCCCGAACAGTCAGCGATTCGAGGTCGAAGGCGTCGATCGCGCCGCCGCATTCCTCGTCGAACCCAGGGTGCCCACATCGGACGCCTATCGGGTGTGGCAGGCGATCGCTTTGCACACCTCGCCGGGCATCGCGCGGCACGCTGTGCGTGCTGGTCGGCGAAGGCGTCACTCTCGGCTTTGGCGGCCCGATGTACCACGTCGAGGCGGTCACCGACGAGCAAGCCGATGCCATGTGCGCCGTGTACCCGCGGCTGGACATGATCCGTTCGCACGAAGAATGCACCCCGCAACGCGAGGACTTCGTGCCGGACCAGGATGGAACTTTTCTTCAGCTCGTCCCGCTGGGGCGACTGAGACTCCCCCACCCACGACTCAGTAACAACAATTGGAAACGCCTCAATGACCATCCACACTGTCGAGATCCCCGAGGACTCCGAAGTCTTCGGAAAACCGTCAGCGCCTTCGCGGACTTCGGCTGCTCCGCCGCCGTTCGCTCGCACGGGCATCTGTCCATAGCCGGCACGGTCGGTCGCCGAGCCGACGGCACCATCCCTGACGACATCCGGCACCTGCCCGGCTTCTCCAAGATCAAGGCGCGCCTGATCGACCCTCTCTACCCGACCTGGTCACTGATCGGCGTCAGTGGTCTGGCCAACCCCGGGCTGCTCGTCGAAATCCGCGCCACCGCCGCCTACCCCGACGCAGCCTGACAGGCCGCCGTTCCTGGGCCCTGAACCCTGAGTCCAAGAACGGGTAATCACCTACTTGGAACTCCCCATGAAGACCCTCCAGCGTCCGGATCATCGCAGCCTCCTGTTGCTGGCCTCGATCATCATCTCCTTCCTGGCCTCCTCCAGCGCACCCACGCCGCTCTACGCCACATACGCCGACCAATGGCATTTCTCGCCGATAACAACCACCATCGTCTTCGGCACGTACGCCATCGCCGTCCTGTCCGCGCTACTCGTGCTCGGCAGGGCATCCGACCATCTCGGTCGCAAAACGGTGCTTCTGGGCGCGCTGGCGTTGCAGACCGTCGCCATGGTCGCGTTCAGCGAAGCCAACGACATCGGAGCCCTGTTCGCCGGGCGGATCCTGCAAGGAGTCGCGACCGGCAGCGCATTGGGCACACTCGGCGCGGCGATGCTGGACATCGACCGCGAACGCGGCACACGCGCCAACGCAGTCGCCCCCGGACTGGGGACCGGGATCGGCGCCTTGCTCTCTGGACTGATCGTCCAGTATCTGCCGGCACCCACCCGGCTCGTCTACGTCGTGTTCATCGGGGTCTTCGCCGTGCAGGCCCTCGGCGTGGCGCTGCTTCCGCGAACCACCGCCCGCAGGCACGGACTGCGTGCCGCTCTCGTACCCGAACTCGTGGTGCCCCGGCACCTGCGGCGTACTCTCCTCGCGGTGGCACCGGTGCTGTTCGCCGTGTGGTCGCTCGGTGGCTTCTACGGATCACTCGCCCCGGCCCTGGCCCAGCAACTGTCAGGCACAGGCTCCGTGGTGATCGGTGGTCTTGGACTGTTCGTGCTCACCGTGGTGTCGTCCGTCACTACCGTCGCCTTCGCCCGCACGCCCGCCAGGACTGTGATGTTCCTGGGAACCGCGCTACTCGTGCTCGGCTCGCTCGGGACCTTGGTGGCTGTCGAAGCGTCTTCGGTCACTGGATTTTTTGCCAGCACTTTCGTCTCCGGGATCGGTTTCGGTGCGGGATTCCAGGGCGGGATGCGCACCGTCGTGCCACTGGTTGCGGAACACGAGCGCGCAGGGGTCCTTTCCTCGATCTACGTGATCTGCTACCTGGGCATGGGCCTGCCCGCCATCGTCGCCGGGATCCTCGTCGTGCACGGAGGTGGCCTGCCATCCGCGACTCGGGACTACTCATTGTTCGAAGTCGCGTTCGCGGTCGCGACACTGATCACTCTCCTACGCACCAGGGATACGAGACACCCCACAGACGTGACGTGCCCCGCTCACCAGGACGTCCGCTGTGCACTTTGCACTGAGACGCCTTCCGCTCTCCGAACGTGATCGTTTGGTTTGGGCTGGGTGGGCATGAACTCCTGCTGGCGGCGGGAGAGATGGGAAGGTACGTCCGCTCGCGTCGCTCGTGGAGGTGGCTGGTGCCGTCGGTGCTTGGTCTGCTGGAGGCCCGGGAGAAGAAGGTGCTGGAAGTCGCGCGGCTGCGGGAGGAGGCCGAGCGGGTGCAGGCCGCGCTCGGCGACGCGGAACGCGCACTTCAGCGTCTTGCGGATGCCCGTGCAACGGTGGCCGAGGTGCTGGCCGAGCCGTCTTCCGCGGTTGCGGAGCCGGTGGGAAGCGCGGTGGCGGGGGCGGTGGTGCCGGACGGGTCGAGGGCATGACAGCGTCGGTCCTGGCGCCGGACTGTCAGCGGATCGTGTCGGTGCTGTTGGCGTCGGATGCGGGCCGGGAGGGCATGCGCTGCCAGCAGCTGGCCATGGCCCTGGACCTGGAAGCGGTCCCGGCGAAGGTCGAGGGACTTCGGTCGAAGGCGAAACGCCTGGTGGAGCGGGGGCGGGCCCAGCAGGTGCGGCCGGGGGTGTTCACCGCTTTCGCGGGACCGGCCGACTGAAGGGACCCGGGCGGCGTCCGGCCGGACGGCCGTTCATGAGCATGGTCATGGACCACAGCACCATGGCCTCGTGCATGGCGGGCAGCGTCTCGTGGTCACGCACCAGTCGACGCGAACGCATCAGCCAGCTCAGGGTTCTCTCCACCACCCACCTGCGTGGCAGTACCACGAACCCGGTGGTGTCGTCGGTGCGTTTCACGATCTCGAGGATGAGACGGAGCTTCTCGGCTGCCCAGCCGACCAAGCTGCCGGTATAACCGCCGTCGGCCCACACCAGGCGGACGGAGAAGTACAACTCGCGCAGCCGCTCCAGCAGGGGGACCGCGGCGTCGCGGTCCTGCACGCTCGCTGCGGTCACAACCACGGCCAGGACCAGGGCGAGGCAGTCCACCGCCTACCTCTTGCGGCCGCCCACCTTCTTCCCGCCGTCCCACCCGGACGTCGAGCGCGGGATGTTCGCGGCCGCCCGCACCGACTGCGAGTCCACGATGGCGGCCGTCGGGTCCGGCGAACGGCCCTCCTTCTGGCGCACCTTGTCGCGCAGTCGGTCGTGGAGCTCAGTGAGCATCGGCAGCGTGAACATCGAGCTCAGCGTCATCGCGTGCCCACCGTGGCCCGCCATGCCAGCCATGCCAGCCATGCCAGCCATGCGTGACGGGGAGGGCCCGGTCCGGATCGATGTGCGCCTGCCGCAGGATCCGCGCCGCGCTGTCCGGTGTCAGATGCGCCGCATGGCCACCGCACAGGAACCGTTCGGCCAGCGCCACCACATGGTTGGAACGGTTGGCCAGAGCGGGGGCCGTGGAGCCCTGGCCGAGGGAGAAGATCAGGTGCAGACCGAACTGACCGGCCAGCAGAGCGAGCGCGATGCCGGGCAGCGACCGATCCCGTCCGGCCAGGGGACCCACGAGGCACAGCACCGCGGCCCAGCCGGCCGCCAGGGACCACAGGGAGACCCCGGTGCCCGAGGCGAGCACGTGTCCGCCCGCGGACAGCGCCACGCACACCGCTGAGAACACCGAGGCTCTCAGCAGTCTCAGATCGGCGGCAGCTCGTACTGGGACGTTCATGGCAGCCGCCGTCATCCCAGCCGCCCAAGAACCGGCGGATGCCGGGGGTGGCCGTCGACGCGGACGGTTCCGGACCTGGTTGATCGAGTCGGCCTGCTCGACCCGCTCGTCACGCCGTCCGACGTCCAGGACCGTGACGCTGCCCGTGTTCTACTGACCCGCCTTCACGCCGAGCACCCCGAGATCGTGCTGGTCTGGGCGGGCAATGGCTACGGCGGAGACGAGTTCAGGACCTGGGCCCAGGCCACCCTCGGCATCACCGTCAAGGCCGTCTCCCGGCCCAAGGACGTCAAGGACTTCGTCTTGTTGCCCAAACGCTGGGTGGTTGAACGGTCGAATTCGTGGCCGATGCGGGCCCGCCGCAATGCGAGGCACGGCGGGTCATGAGGGTGATGAAGCTCCACTGGACGTGGGCTTGGGCGCGGCACATGACACTGCTCAACGCCTGAATGGCCAAGCGGGCGTTGCAAGGTCTCTCCCCGGTGTTACCGCGATCCACTGGCTGGCCCGGGACGAAGAGATCGCTGCGACAGTCACCACCGATTTCCTCAAGCGACCCGGACACCGTTCAGGAGTTGGTGCGAACTGCCGGGACGCGCTGGGCGATCAAAGAGTGCTTCCTGGCCGCGAAGAACGAGTGCGATTCGGACCAGTACGCAGACCGTCGCTACGTGGGCTGGTACCGGCACATCACTTCGGCCATGCTCGCGCACGCCTTGCTGGCGGCCATGGCGCACCAGGACCGGGGAAAGGGGGCGGCGCCGGTGGGAGAGCCGGGGCAATCGAGTTCACAGTGGCGGGGTTTCGGCTGATTGATCGGGAACTGTGTCTGCCTGAGTACTGGACTGGTGGTCGAGCCCGCTGCGAGGTTGCGTATGTCCCGGCTGAGCAAAGGCCAGTCCGCCGGTTATGTGGCGGTGGCGCCCAACAGGAGGTCGAAGGCGTCATTCGCCTCGCGGAGCACCGCCGTCGCGTCGTGGCTGCCGAGGCGCCACGCCGCCTGGTAGCAGGCGACGGTCAACTGGGCGGCGAGGACGGCGGTGGCTGGCGGGGTGCCGTGGTCGATCAGGTGTTTCTCGAGGAGGTCGGCGTAGTGCCGGGTCTTGCGGGTGTGGCGGTCTTCGAGCTCGGGGTGCTGCTTGACCAGACGGTGGTAAACCGCGTAGTGGCCGGGGTTGCGGGCGGCCTCGGTGCAGATCGCGAGCAGCAACCGCCGAGATGTGGCCAGTGCCTGCGCGAGATCCTGGAGCGGCTCGGTGGGCGCATCGCGCATGGCCGCGGTGAGCGCGCGCAGGAAGTCGTCCTCGGTGGAGAAGACGACTTCCTGCTTGTCGCCGAAGTAGCGGAAGAAGGTGGTGCGGCCGATCTCGGCCCGCTGGGCGATCTCGTCCACGGTGACGACATCGAACCCCCGCTCCATGAAGAGCGCGAAGGCCGTCTCGATGATCCGTTCCCGGGTCTGGCGGCGTTTGCGGTCCCGCAATGACTCCACCGGAAACTTGTTCGCGCTCATTCGTCCAGGATATCCGCTCGTTCCGCCCGGCGGTCAGCGTCGGCGAGGCGGGCGGCCTCGCGCCACAGCTCCTCCTCGCGGGCCTCGTCGTGCGACTCCGGCGACGACGGCACGTGGCGGCCGCGATCGAGGTAGGACCCGGTCCGAGCGGTCAGCCCGGTCAGGATCGTCTCAGCGAGCCGCGCGCCCGCCTGCTGCGGCGTCATGCCCCGGCCGAGGAATCGCTGAAGCTGGAAGAATCCGTTGAGCACGCCCCGCACGGGCCCCGGGGCGTGGCGGAAGAAATCGGTGCCCGCGACGAGCGCAGGGTTGTAGGAGTAGACGCCGACGCTCTCGGGCAGGCGGCGGGCCAGCGCGTGGGCCAGGTAGATGACGCCGAGTTTGCTGGTCGCGTACGCCCGCCCGGCCTCCCGCGCGCCACCGGCACGAGGCGTGGCCAGTCGTTCCGGCGTCTCCCAGCGCGGCGGCGGCGTGGCGCCGAGCGTATAGCGGAACTGCCCGAAGTGGCAGTCGCTTGAGGTAAGCACGATCCAGCCCGGACCGGTAAACCGGGGCAGCAGCTCCCTGACGAGCAGGTAGTGGGACAGCACATTGACCCCGAAGGTCATCTCGTACCCGTCCGTGGTGCGTTTCTCGGTCGTCGTGACCGTCAGGCCGGCGTTGCCGAGATAGCCACCCAGCGGCGGCAGGTACCCGGTGTCGAGCCCACGCAGAATCTCCTCCACCGCCCGCCTGATCTCGGCGAGCGAAGCAAGATCACAGTCCACGCCTGTGACCGCGGAAGCGCCGGTGGCCTGGGTGAGTTCCGCAGCGAGGCGCTCGCCGCCGCGGCGAGCCAGCACGACGTAGTGGTCCTGCGGCCGTTCCCGGATCAGCAACTCGACGGTCTCGCGGCCGAAGCCGCGGGTCACGCCGGTCAACACGATGGTCCGGCTATCCATGGCAGACTCCTCGGTATCAAGTTCCAAGTGGTACTTAGTACCGTAACATGCCATGGTTCACTTCCACATCGAGCGACGAAACCGCGGCTGACACGCTGGCACGCATTTCCAGGCTCGAATGGATCTACATCCGCGGCGTGTACTTCCCGGCCACGAGGCGTGTGCGGGACCCCGCGAACTGGTACCCGAGCTTCAAGGCGGCGATCGACGGGCTGACCGACAGGAAGCGCAAGGGCCAGGTCCTCACGGTGGGTGTGCTGTCGGACGACTCCGACGAGCACGTGGTCGGCCCGGACATGCGGCTCGGCGACGTTGTGACGCGGCCGCACATCACGGTGCCGATCTGGGACCTGACCCGCCAGGCCGGGACGGCTGCGGGGGAGGCCGCCGATGCCCGGTGGCCGCCCACCCCGCCCGCCCCCGCGAAGGGCTGCCTGTGGGGTCGGGGCGGTTGCAGCGGCCGTTCTGAGGGGCGGCTGTGGTCCAAGCCGCTCCGTCGCGGCGACTACGCGCCGGACCGGGCCGTGGTCGAACGCCCAGGCGAGGCCGGGTGACCGCTGGTGATTCCCATCCCGCGCGAGCTGCGCCCCTGCCCCGACTGCCACAAGGACGTCCTGTGGACGGTGACCCGGAACGGCAAGCGGCTCCTGGTCGACGGCAAGCCGGACGACCAGAGCAACCCAGGTGGCATGACTCCGTTCCTTGGCTGGGCCCGTGAACGGCCCCGCATAAAAGACCTGGAAGACCTCCCGTGACCCTGACTACGCCGCCAAGAAGGCCCGCGTCGAGCACCTCTGTGCCATCGCCGACGGCGAGGTCGTACCCGAGGAGGGCGAGCCTGAAATCGTCTTATGCCTGGATGAGTTCGGCCCGACTCAGCCTCCAGCCCCACCCGGGGAGACAGTGGGCCGGGCACAGTGGACGGCACAAGGACCCCGACAGGGAGCCCCGGCCCCGCCGTGCGGGCGACCTACACCCGCTCGCACGGAGTGCGGCACCTGTTCGCCGCCTGCAACCTGGGCAAGAACAAGCTCTACGGCCACATCAAGCCGAAGAAGAACCGGACGAGGTTCCTGGAATTCTGCCGCTACCTGCGCAGCCTCTACCCGCCCACGATGCGGATCGCGATCGTGCTCGACAACTTCTCCCCGCACCTGACCACGAAGAAGGATACCCGCGTGGGTGACCGGGCCGCGGCCAACAACGTGGAGTTCGCCTACACGCCGGCCAACAGCTCCTGGCTCAACCGCATCGAGGCCCAGTTCACCGCCCTGCGCTGCTTCGCTCTGGACGGCACCGACCACTCCGGCCACAAGGAGCAGGGGAGCATGATCGGCCGCTACATCATCTGGCGGAACAAGCACGCCGCCGACGAACACCTACGTCAGGTAGTCGGCAGGGCGAACGTCGCCTGATGCGGCACTAGCCAGGGCATCAAGGGCAATCTGCCTACTTCAAACGCCCTCGCAGGGCATGGCCGAACAACCACTCCCAAGGAAAGGAAGCTCCCACGGACTCAGAGAAGACGTCAGCCTCGGGAAGGACGCCCGGCAACGGGGGGCGCCGCCGGAGCGGTCACTCCACCGGATGAGGCCATACGCTCGCGCCACAACGCCTCCTCCAAACGGGTAAGCGCTGTTCCTAGGTCCTTCCACTCGTCCTCGGCGAACACCTCGTGGTCGTAGTCCGCGATCAACTGGGTTGCCCGCTCGAGCACCTTCACACCACGGTCCGTCAGCTCTATCACCGCTGCGCGGCCCTGCCCCCCACTCCCGACGGTGGCGACGTATCCGTCAGAGATCAGCGCGTCGATGATGGGATGCAGGCTCTGCACTTTGATCCCCGCTCGCCGCGCCAGTGCGCTGAACGATATGCCTGGATCATGTCGCAGGTGCCCCAAGAGGCCCAGGCGTCGCAGGGACAGGCCGATGCCCTTCAGTGAGTCCTCTACCCGTCCTTCCAAAAGACGCCCCTGGAGGATCATGATCATCGTTGGACCCAGTGGGTACCGTGCCGAGCTGGCGTCCCCCGCGTCTGCCATTCACGCCTTCCTTCCCTGGCTATGTCGGACTACACCCACCGTATCGGAATAAGCAGGTCGACCGTATGGCCTCGTCTCCTCAAGGACGCCTTACCAACGTCCCGCCCACCTGGGCCCCTCTCCATGTCACCGCGCACGCCCACACAGCGCTATCGAACCTAAGCTCAGAGTTCTGCCATCACGAGTACAGGTCTCATCTCATGGCACATCCATCCCGCTACCTGTGGAGGATGAAGAGTCGACAGCCGGCAAGACCCATCGTGGCGGAGCTCGGGCAGTGAGCAGTATGTGAGGGTGTGTGCATGACCACACCGCTCGCCGGGACCTGGGCGCCGAGGTAACAGGCCCGTCGTGCGGGTGTCTGACAGGTGTCGTCGCGCTTGACGGCGGGTTGTCCGGTTCCGGGGCTTCGCGGTTGGCCCGGGGTACGGTCCGCTGGAAAGCATGGGCGGGCGCGAGTCGTACCCGAGCGATCTGCCGGATGAGGCATGGGATCCGGGCAGAAGGAAGCGGAGCTGATCGGCTCCGCTCCCGCGGCTACGCCTGTGGGCCATGCCGCGCACCGCCATGACCGAACTACCGGCCGAGTCCGCGGCCGCCGCGGCTGCTTTGGTTGTAGAACTGCTCGAACTCGCGCAGGACGTGGAGCAAGTGTCGGTGGTTCCAGATCAGGGTGCGGTCCAGGAGTTCCCGTCGGCAGGTCTGCACCCACCGTCTCCCCGGCACCGAAGCCCGGATCAGGACCGCCACCCGGATCACCGACTTCTACAACGCGTGGCTACACAGCGTGTGCGGGTTCAAGAGCCTGATCGACTACGAGCTTGATTACTGAGGCACTCTCGCTGAAGGACTGGCCGCATAATCGTCTCCACGCTGAGAGGGGGTTGACAGCGGCTCGGGGAAACGGAACGACGGAAACGTCGTCACCGCGCCCCGAGCCGACCGCAAGGGGACAAGGGCGAAACGCTGTTGGAGCAGCCCTTGCGGGCATCACCGGGCCAGGCCCCCCGCGCTGTGGTCTTCCCCCACCGCAGGCCCTCCGTCCCCGAATCCCCTCACGGCCCAGGCGCGGGAAGGTGCTACGGCGGACAGAGAGTGAAAATCGGCGGTGGCGACGGCGGCGATTCGCGGAAGGTGACGCGCGAACCGGGGGTCCTGCTGCGCTGCCTCGAGGTGCTGCCTGGTTTCCCATTCGACGAATTCGTGCAACACAGGCTCGTCGAACTGCACCAGAAAGGAGGCGGAGATGAACCCGGGCAAGTGCCGGATCTCCAATACGGTCTCAGCGATGTTGTAGTTTACGAGGGGACGCAGCTCTTCGGCCGTGGTGGCAAGCGTGATCCATGCCCGGTACCTGTCCGTAGCTTCGCAGGTGAAGGTCGGCTGGTTCGGGAGGGCAGTGACGGTACCGTCGTGGCTGCATACGCTGATGGTGGGATCCTGCACGCGCATCGCAGTGGCCATCGCGGCCGCAGCGTCCGGCCGACGGCCGGGAAGCAGAAGTAGGAGCCGCTCGTCGGTGGTGTAGCAGGCAACGCCTTGGCCGATGTCGGCCCGTGCGGGTGTCGGGTCGTCAAGTCGCCCGAATAGCATGGTGAAGAGCCCTGTGCCATTCATGAGTTCATCGATCGCGCGCCATTCATCCTCCGCCGTCTGAGAACGCCGGGTGACCTCATGCGACGCAGACCCCCTCCACGGCGACCTTTCGGACGACGTGCGGATAACAGTAAGAGCCGTCGGGGTACTGCGGCAGCAGGCTCTGAAACTCCTCGCTGCTGAAGGCGTCTCGCAAGGCCGAGACCGATTCCCAAACGGCCACGTTCGTCAAGATGTTGCTGTCTCCCAGACCTCGATGGAGCTGCGCGGAGATGAAGCCGCGCTTGGCCTTCATGATGAAGGAGTCCTCCTGCCAGAGGTCGAGGACGCTCTGCATCTCACCCTCGGGGACGACGAAGGTGTTGATGAGGGTGATGGGCCCGCTGTCCTCGCCCTGCAATTGCTTGAGGAAGGGTTCTGCCGCGTCGATGTTCCTCAGATCGATCACGTCGGCTCCTTAAGTGGGGCGGAAGCGCCCCGAGAGGGATAGGTGAACCGGCTACTCCGCAGCCAGCCCGAATGGCCGTACCGCTATGCCATGCCAATAGGCGCAAGAGGACGGCTGTGTCTTTCGTCGGGTTTGTTGTCAGGTGATGCTCGGTCAGGCTTCTGTCACGGAGACGACTTTGTAGACATGCGCGTCGACCTGGAAGGAACCCGTCGAACTTGGAGTGCTCCGCAGTGCCCCCGCGCAAGCACTCGACGAGCATGTCCTGCTCCTCCGGTTTGACGGTGAAGGCGACCATCATCGTGTGGACATCGCGTGCCGCCGGAAATGGTTGCCACGGTACGGCCTCCTTCAGTCTCAACGCTGAGAGCTTCGAGCGGGCTATGGTCCGTTGGGGGTTCTAATGCATGGAGGACATCAGAGGTGCGGCTTGAGGATGATGCGGCCGACGATGTCCCTCGCGTTCTCCATCAGGGCATGCGCGTCGGCGGCCTTCGCCAGAGGGAAGCGGGCCGCGATCGGGGTGTGCAGCCGATCGTTGACGAGCAAATCGAGGATCCGCAACGCGTCCTCGTGTCGGGCACCTCGAACACCCACGATGTCCGTTTCGAGGCGGGTCAGGTCGAAGACGGTGAAAGGCATGGGGCCAGGCGGGTTCTGCTCTCCCGCGGCCGGGCACAGCCTGCCGCCCAGGCGCAGCGCATCGAGTGCCAGACGTAGCAGCGCGGCGCTGGCCGAGTAGTCGACCGCATGGTCGACTCCTTGGCCACGCGTCAGTTCCAGAAGAGCATCACCCGCCATCTTGAGGTCGTCGGTGATCACCACCTCGTCCGCGCCTGCCGCCCGTAGGCCGGCGGCCTTGTCGGCTTTGCGGGTCGTGGCGATGGTGCGCACTCCGAAGAGGCGGGCCAGAGCCAGGGTGGCCAGGCCCATGGGTCCTGCTGCACCTGTTACCAGCAGGGTGTCCCCCAGCGTCACGCGCAGCCGATCACGCAGCACACGGTGGCTGGTGCCGTGACTCCATAGGATGGCCGCGGCCTGTTCGAGGTCGACGTGATCGGGCAGCGGCAGCCATAGTCGCTCGTCACGCACCAGGTATTCGGCGTAGCTCCCGAGGGACTGATGGCCCGGAACGGCTATGCCGCTGGAGAGGTTGCCCCGACCGCGGTACGTCTCCAACGCGAAGGGGTTCTCCGGATGTACGACGGCGACGACGCGATCTCCGACATGCACCCCCTTCACCTCGGGCCCGGTGGCCAGGACAGTGCCAGCGGCCTCTCGCCCAAGTTGTTGTGGCATCGGAAAAGGGTTGCGGCCAGGCAGTTTCGTCCCGGCTTGAAGCCCTCGTCGGTACTTCAGGTCCCAGCCGGACACGGGGGCCGTGTCCACAGTCACGAGTACATCCGTCGGCCCGAGCTCGCCCAAGGGATGGCGCCCGTATACGAGCATTTCCGGACCGCCGTGCTCGAACACCCAGACTGCAGCTGTGGTCGTCGGCGTAGACATCCTGCACTCCCGATACCTCGTCGGACTTGCAACTCACCAACCCCTAGAGGGTCGTCCTATAAATAAGGACTCTAGTCCTGTGAAGCGATACACGCCAGTGCGGTGGGCCGACTTTGTGATCTCGGCTGGGCTGGGTGAGTGCGGCTGCTGCATGGCTGGTACAAGGGCTCCACCGGCAAAGATCCGCCATCGAGCGCAGCACACGGCTTCGGATGCAGATGGGCCATGTCTGGGTTCTTACCGCGCGGCGGCGGTCTGGCCCTGGGCGTGAGCGCGCAGGAGGAGGGCGACCCAGCTGCGGTAGGGGTGCCAGGCGTCGGCGACCAGCGCGAGTTGCTCGGGGCTATTCGCGGCCGTGGCGTCGGGGCCGTAAGCGGAAGCCATCGCCTTGTGGACGCGGGGTTCGGTGGCAGGAAGGACATCGGGGTGTCCGGTACCGCGGATCATGATCGACTCGGCGGAGAACGGTCCGACACCGGGGAGTTCCTTCAGCTCGGTGAGTGTGAACTCGAGGGTGGCAGCGTCGAGATGTCCGTCGAGGGCTGCGTCGGCGAGCGCGTGGAGGCGCTTGATTTTGATGTCGCTCAGTCCCGGGATGTGGTCGAGGGTGCGCAGCACAGCCGGGGTGGGGAAGGCGTGCAGCCGTTGTCCGGCGACATCGACGGCTTGGCCGTGCTGCCGTGCGAGGCGGTCCTTGATGACGGCGGCCTGGGTCATGCGGATGCGGTTGCCGATGGTCGTCCAGGCGGCGGTTTCGTAGGGCGAGTAGAACAGCACGGGCCGCAGCCCCGGAAACTCGGCTTGGAGGCCGGCGACAACCGGGTCGGCGTCGGCAAGGCGTGGGAAGTTGGTGCCGTCGACGTCGAGTGAGAGGATGCGGGCGATCTGGGCCTCGGGGGCCTTGCCGATCGCGGAATCGGCAGTTGACTGAGTGATCTGCCCGTCGTTAAGGACGGTGATCTCTGCGTTGACCCTGCCGGAAGTGGAGGTTCACGATCCAGGTCGACCGCAGCCGCCGGGTCGACAAGGCCGGCAGTCCGTTGGGCGGCCGGTGGCGGGCCGGCCTCGGAGGACACGAGGTTCTTTGCCACCGCGACCTTCCGGCCGGGCCGGAACAGGTAGGCATCCCCAGCGGCCTCGGCCGGCTCGGTCAGGGTCCCGCTCCAGCCCGCCCGGCAGGCCACAAGCCGGCCCAGAAGGTTCTCGTCCGGTACCGGAACGCCGCTGGTGGTGTCGATGTGATGACCTCGGACCTGGCGGAGTCACCAGAGGTGAGACCGCAGCCCGCGCCGAGTGCCATCAGTGCCAGCCCGTCCCACCGGGCCCGCCCGGGCAGATGCCCGGCCCAGTCCCGAGCTTGACCAACTCATCGTTTTTGTAGGGTGGTTGGGGATTTCGCGGGGAGGGGATCCGCACGGGCGGTGCCTCCCCGCGCTCGACCCATACGAGTGCTTCCCGTGTGCGGCGCAGCCAGGCTCGGCAGGTCAGCACTCTCGAGCCCTCCCGGCCCGGGCTGGCCGACAGCACGAAAGCGTCGATCGTCTCCGTCCGCAGCCACACTCCCGGATCCCGCGGCAGACCCTGTAGATCGGCCTGCACGGCCAGCCGCCCGACGGCATGCAGAAGCCGCCGTGCTTCGTAGCAGGTGGCCGGAGCGGCAGCTGCCACCGTCGCCCGCACTTGGTCGGCAACCGGAACCCACCGCGCGTGGGGCAGCTTCGGCGGGCTCGCAAGTGCGCGGAGCCACCTCATGGCAGCTCGCGCGCCGGCACCGCCTCTTGCTTGCCAGGGCTGCGGCGGTGCCGACCCACCCCGCGTCGGCCTCTCGGGCTGACGCGGGAGACTCCGTTACTCCTTCCTCATGTCGGACGGCGCCACCAATGAGTCTAGAGCTAGAGGTATAGGTTTAGATTCGTGCCTTTCTCCCCTCGCGTCTCGGCCTTCCGCCTTCTATGCTGACCGTTTAGCAGGACGTGTGTCCCTCATTCTAGGACAGGAGTCGTTATGAGTCCCTCCCTCGTCTCTCCCGGGCGACCGGCCGAGCCCAAGATCGATCGCTCCCTCACCCTGCATCTGCGGGGCGACTGGGGCGGCGCCAACCTGCATCGGGTCTGCGGCTGGATCGCCCAGGAACTCGCGGACCGCTGCGGCTCCCGCACCCGGATTGCCACCTGGAACAGCAGGGGCTACAGCGACGCCGTGCGAGCAGTGGGACACGGAGAGGTGCACGTGGCACTCACGACCCCAGCTGCCTTCGCGGCCGCGGCGCTCGACGGGCGCGGGGTCTACCGCGACGAGTCCTTCCCGGACCTGCGAGCTCTTGGTGTGGTGCCGCAGCGGGACCGGCTGGTCGTGGCGCTGCACAAGGACCTCGGCATCACCACTTTCGCCGAGCTGCGGCAGCACAGGCCCATGTTGCGGCTCGCGACGTCCGTGCACGACGGGGTCAATCATGTGGGGCTTGCGGCTCACGAGGTCCTGACGCGGTCGGGTGTCGACGTCGTCGGCTGGGGCGGTGAACTGCTCGAGGACGAGCGTCCGTTCGAATCACTGGACCACGTGAAGGAGGGACGGGCGAACGCCATCGTCCACGAGGCGATCATGCTGCCCGTCTGGCAGGAGATCGGCTGCGACCTGAACTTCCTCGAGGTCGAGGACGATGTCCTCGCCGGCCTGAACGACGACTTCGGCTGGCCGGCGGCGGTCGTGGACGACCACCACTTCCCTGGCCGGGCCGCCTTCAGGACCCTCGACTTCTCCGACTTCCTCGTGTGCGCCCGCGCCGACCTCGCCGACGACGTCGCCTACGCCATCGCGTGGGTGCTGGGGGAGACGCGTCACATCATCGAAGGGCAGTACCGGCACCTGGCTCCCGAGCGGAGCCCGATCACCTACCCCCTCGACCCCGTGACCATCGGCAAGGCCCCCATCCCCCTCCATCCGGGGGCCGCCCGCTACTACGACGCCTTGCCCACGGCATGACTCCCGCCCAGGCACGCAGGGCTGCCGTGGAGGCGTCCCACGCTCTGGCCGCGGCCGGTCAGGGGGACATGGTCTGGGGACACGCGGCTGTGCGCGACCCGGAAGCCCGCGGCATCTGGATCAAAGCTCCGGGCTGGGGCCTCGAAGAGGTCCGTGACGACCGGCTTCAACTCGTCTCCTACGACGCCGAGGTGCTGCACGGAGAGGGTGTCCCGCACAAGGAGTGCCACATCCACCTGGAAATCCTGCGGGCGTCGCCGGAACTGAACTGCACCGTGCACACCCACGCGGTGTCGGCCGTCGCATTCGCCACCCTGGACGTGCCGCTCATGCCGCTCTCCCACGAGGGCGCCTTGTTCTCCGGTGACGACGTGCCGAGGTTCCGGGACACCGGTGGGCTCGTCAGCAGTTCTGACCTGGGAAAGAGGCTCACCACGGCCCTCGGCGCCGCACCCGCCGCCCTCATGCCCAAGCACGGGCTCGTCGCCGCCGGGCGGACCGCCGCGGCGGCCGTCATGCACGCCGTACTCCTCGACCGCGCCTGTGCCGTCCAGTTGCGGGTACAAGCGGTCGGCCCCGCGGTCGTACGTTCCGATGCCTGGGAAGCGCGCGCCAAGCGCGCCCAGTGCTGGCCCGACAGCCAGCTTGAGGCCGGCTACCGCTACCTCGTCCGGCAGGCGGCTGGCTCGCTCGCCGCCGTGGGGGCATCTCCTCACACCACCTGACACCGGAGGCCCGCTTCCCCCTTTCCTCAGCCGGTGCGACTCCCGTCACACCGCTCCCACTCAGTGCACACGAAGGACACAGCACCATGACCGACCAGCCCAACTCCGCAGCCATCACGACCGACTGGACCACCGTCTCCACCGCGGACGGACCGATGCGCGTGTATGTCGCACGGCCTGATCGGCCCGCCGACCGGGCCGTGATCGTGCTACAGGAGGCGTTCGGAGTCAACGACCACATCCAGGACATCGCCAGCCGTTACGCCGCCCACGGCTTCCTCGCCCTCGCCCCCGACCTGTTCCACCGCAACGGCGTCGGTATTCTCGCCTACGAGCAGCACGCCGAGGCCATGCCGTTGATCGGTGCCATCGGGCCGGACGAGATCGTCTCTGACATCGAGGCCGTCCTGACTCATCTCCGGGCGGAGGAAGGCGTACCCGCCTCCCGCACGGCGATCAATGGATTCTGCTTCGGTGGCCGTGCCGCCTTCACCGCCGCCACCGCCATCAGTGGATTCGGCGCCACCGTCGTCTTCTACGGTCCCGGCATCGCTGCCGGCCCCCACGCGGTCGTGGACCGCGCGGTGAACATCGACGCCCCCATGCTGCTGCACGTCGGCTCCGCGGACCCCACCATCCCCGATGAACAGGTCGCCGCCATCGAGGGGGCCCTCACTGCCGCGGGCGTCGAGTTCGAGAGCTACGTCTATGAAGGCGCGGGACACGCCTTTGCCTGCGATGCCCGTCCGCACATGTATGTCGAGGACAGCGCAAGGACCGCCTGGCAGCGCACCCACGCCTTCCTCGACAAACATCTGCCCGCCACCGCCTGACCCATCACCTCCGGACGAAACAAGGACGTTCCATGGGCACCGTCACCGAAGTCATCGCGGTCGTCTGCTCCGACGAGCCCGCCCGCTCGGTCGAGCGCGACGAGCACCTCCTGCTCTCGCCCCCGCACCCCAACCCTTTTCCCGTGAAGCTCTGGAGGGATCGCGAGCCACTGAGCGTGGTGCACTTCCCTAAAGAGTATGAGGCTGTGCCCTTCGCTCCGCCGCGCGGAATCTACGAGAGCGCCCAGATCCGCATCGAATGGCAGACGATGGACAACCGGCAGCCCTTCTACCACCGCAACTGCGACGTCGACGAGATCTCGTACCAGATCGACGGCGAGCGCACCCTGATGACCGAACTCGGTGTCGTCGAGCACAGGCCGGGCGAGTTCTCCCGGATCCCCCGTGGAGTCGCCCACGACAACTGGGGGCGCCGCGAGAGCCATCTGCTCTTCTACACCCCGGCTCCGGTTAGAGAGGAACGCGCCCCCCTGCGTCGCTCCGGAACGGTGTTCCCGCCCTTCCCCGGCTGGGAGCCCGGGGCGGTCAACGAGGCCGTCACCCAGTGCATGGGCGCCCCCGGGCACGACATCACCGTCGCGCCCGTCGACGAACGGCGGCTGCTGGAGCAGGTGAACGCGGAGAAGGACCGCCTCACCGTCCTGGCCGGTGCGGACGAGGCCGGCATGACCTGGCTGTACCACTCCGTCGGCTTCCGCCTGGGCATCGTACGGCTGCGGGCCGAGGGCCCGCGCGTGTACCGGCGCACCCTGGATGCCAACGAGATCCAGTACCAGATCAGCGGCCACCGCACCCTGGTGAGCCAGCGCGGCATCGTCGAACTCGGACCGGGCGACTTCGTCCGCATTCCCCTGGGCATCGCGCACACCAGCGTGTGCGGCGAGGCGAGTGAGCACATCGCCCTGTTCTCCGACCGCGAGCTGCCGCAGATCGCGGAGACGACCAGGACCGCCGAGCCCTACACCCCCGAACGCCTGGCCGCACTTCAGCCCTGAACGACGCAGGAGCCGCACGTCATGACCACCATGCTCGCCGCGCGTGCCCAGAAGGGTTCCACCGCGCTACACCTGCACAAGATAGCCACTCCCGAGCCCGGGCCGTACGACGTTCTCGTCAAGGTGGCGTCCGCGGGCCTCGCCCCCGGAATGATGACGCTGCTCGCCCAGGGCGCCTTCAAGCACCTGCCCACCACGCTCGGCCACGAGGCCGCCGGCAACGTAGTCGCCGTCGGCACCGAAGTGGAGGGCATCGACGCGGATGCCCGCGTGCGGGTGCACCCGAACCTGAACTGCCGGACCTGCGGCTACTGCCGGTCCGACCGCGACATGATGTGCCCGCAGCAGGCGATGATCGGGCACGCCGCCTTCGGTGACGTCCCGATGCCGCTGTACGACCGCTACCACGACGGTGGGCTGGCCGAGTACATCCGGGTGCCGCACTGGCTCGTCGACCCGCTGCCCGACAACGTGTCCTTCGACGTCGGCGCCAAGGCTCACGATCTCGCCAACGCTATACGTGCCCTGAAGTGCGCCGACCTGCCGCTGGGGGCGACGCTCGTGGTCACCGCCGCCACCGGCACGATGGGCACCGCCACCGTCAAGCTCGCCCGGCACTTCGGGGTGTCCCGGCTCGTCCTCGTCGGCCGCAGTGCCGAACGGCTGGCGGCTGTCCAGCCCCTCGCCGGTGACGTGCGCACCGACAGCGTGGCACTCGAAGAACTGCCCGTGAACTGGGCTGAGGAAGGCGGTCTCACCCGAGCCCTGCGCGCGCTGGTCCCGCAGGGAGCCGACGCCGTACTCGACTTCGTACCGGACGGGCCGGCCACTTCGCAGGCGCTCGCCGCGCTGGCGACCGGCGGCAGCCTCGTGCACATGGGCGCCAACCGCAGCCCGCTGATGTTCCCCATGGTCGCCGTCATGGCCAACTGCTGGCGCATCGTCGGCACCCGCGCCTGCACCCGCACCGATGCGAGGGAAGCCCTCACCCTGCTCGGCCAGGGCGCCCTGGACGCGGATGAACTCATCACGCACCGCTACCCGCTGGCCGAGGCCAACGAGGCGGTCGCCGCCATGCAGAACCGGACCGAGCCGATCTGGATGGCGGTGGTCAACCCGTGAGCGCCGCATCCCGGCTTCCCGTACTTGTGGTCGGAGGCGGTCCCGTCGGCCTGACCGTGGCAAACCTGCTCGCGGCCCGCGGAGTTCCCCTCGTCCTGGTCGAGCGCAACGCCTCCACCAGTGACGAGGCCAAGGCCATCAGCCTGGACGACGAGTCTTTGCGGACGCTGCAGACGGCCGGTCTGGCGGACAAGGTCATGGAGATCGTCGTCCCGGGTACCGGCACGCGTTACTACGACCGCAAGGGTCGGCCCCTCTTCCACGCCCGGGGCCCGCAGCCCTACCGCCTCGGCTTCCCGTTCAAGAACCAGTTCGCCCAGCCCGAACTGGAGAAGCTGTTGCTGGACGAGCTGAAATCCCGTTCAGAGGCGGACATCCGCTTCTCCACCGAACTGCTCACCGTGACGGACAACCCCGACGGCACCGGCGCCACCGCCGCGATCCGAACCCCCGGGGGCACCCACACCGAAGACCTGCGAGTCAGCTGGGTCCTGGCCTGCGACGGAGGCCGCTCGACCGTGCGCGAACTGCGCGGCATCGGCATGACCGGCACCAGCCACCAGCACGTCTGGCTGGTCGCCGACACCACCGGTGACCTTCACGACGAGCGCTACGGAATGCATCACGGCACCCCCGAACGGCCCACGGTGATCGTGCCCGGCCGAGGCGGCCGCTGCCGCTACGAGTTCCTCCTGCATCCGGGAGAGGGCGAGAAGGGTGCACGGCCCGACTTTGAGACGGTGCGCAGGCTGGTCGCGCCCTACCGGTTGCTCACCGAGGATCAGGTGGAACGCTGCACCGCGTACACCTTTAACGCCGTCGTCGCCGACCGGTGGCGCGACGGGTACGCGCTGCTGCTCGGCGACGCCGCGCACATGATGCCGCCCTTCGCCGGCCAGGGACTCAACTCCGGTATACGGGACGCTGCCAACCTCGCGTGGAAGATCGACGACGTGTGGCACGGCCGGGCCGCGGAGAGCCTCCTCGACACCTATGAAGCGGAGCGGCGCCCGCACGCCACCGCCATGGTCCGCTACTCCGAACGCCTCGGTGATGTCGTCATGACCACCGACCGGCGTCGCGCTCTCGTACGCGACATCGCCGCCCGTGCTCTGCTGCGCGTACCAAAGGGGCGTCGCTACCTCACCGAGATGCGGTTCCGGCCCTCAGCACGGCATGAGGCCGGCCTGGTCGTCGGTGACCACTCCCTGACGGGCACGCAGCTGCCGCAGCCACGGGTCCTGGTCCCCCCGAGCCTGCACCCGCTCTGGTTCGACGAGGTCCTCGGCCAGTCCTATGCTTTGCTGGGCGTCGATGTCCCGGACGCCGCCTGGCGACGCTTCGACGGCACTCACTGGCCCGACGACACGCTGGGCATCAGACGGATCGATGTGGCGCTCGGCGACCGCATACCGCCGACGACCGGAGTGCGCGAAGCTGTCGCGGACGCGGACGGCCGCCTGGAGGCAGCCCTCGCCACGGCCCGCAACCGGTTTGTCCTGGTCAAGCCCGACCGCTACATCGCGGCCGTCCTGGGGCCGCAGGACATCCCCGCCGTCGCCGCGGCACTGTGCAAGAAGACCAGGTGACGTCCCTGCCGACCACGACGGCCGCCGTCCGGGTCCACGATCACGGTGGTCCCGAACAACTGGTCTACGAGCAGCGGCCGCTGCCGGCCCTCGGTCCCACCGACGTGCTGGTGGCCGTCGACACCGCGGCCGTCTCGGGGTGGGACCTGAAGTACCGCCGCGGACCGCAGCCCGGCACCCGGCTCCCCGGCCGCAACCCCTTCCCCATGCCCCAGCAACTGGGACGGGAGGCCGCAGGGACAGCCGTCGCCACCGGGCCGGACACCCGTCTGCCGCGTCCAGGAGACCGGGTGGCGGCCGTTGTCCACCCCGAGAATCCTCACGCACCTGAGACGTATCGGGACCTTGGCAACCTGTCCACCGGCATCGCTGTCCCAGGTCACCAGGCGCCGGGCGCCTATGCCGAGTACGTGGTGCGCGACGAACGACTCTTCCTGCCGGTGCCTGACCACGCCGACCTGGAACAGGCGGCGGTCACGCTGTGGCCCTTCGACACCAGCCACCGGGGTACTGCGGGTCACTGCGGGGGATACCCTGCTCGTGACCGGGGCCGCCGGCCCGATGGGTCTGGCCACCATCCGACTGGCCCAGATTTTCGGACTGCGTGTTATCGCCACGACCCGGCATGCCGAACGAGCCGACGCCCTGCGGGCAGTCGTCGACGCCGAGATCGTCGTCACCCAGGATGTGGACACCGCTGCCGAGGTCATCAGGGACCTCACCCATGGTGAGGGCGTGGATCACGCCGTCGACTATTCGGCCAGCCGCGATCTGCTGCGCCTCGCACTGGATGTTCTGCGGCTCGGTGGCCGGCTCTGTCCGGCGGCCGGAGAACAGAGTCCGCCCGGGCCCCTGCCGTTCACGGTCTTCGACCTCACCCGTCTGGAGGCCGACGTCGTCGGGGTCCGCGGAGCACGGCACGACGACGCGCTGCGGGTTCTGGGCCTCCTCACCGATGGACGGCTGCGCTCGCCGATTGCCGCGCGCTTTCCGCTGGCGGAGGCCGCGCAGGCGCACGAACTCATGGAACAAGGCACCGACGTCGTCGGGCGCATCCTCCTCAAGCCCGGCCGCTGAGCGCGCGAGCCGACGCCGCCGCGGCGTCGGCTCGCGCCCCCACCTTCGCACCGGGAGAATAAGTTCTTGCCCACACCAACCGCCGTCGCCGTGGCTCGCGCCGGCGAGGACACCTTCCACTGGGAACGTGCCGTCCTCGAGTCCCGGCCCTGGCGAAGTCCTCGTCCGCCTCGTCGCCATCGGCCTGTGCCACACAGACCTGTCCGTCCTGGCCGGGCGGGCTGCCCGCGGTGCTCGGCCACGGGGGAGCAGGAATCGTCGAAGCCGTGGGCGACTCGGTTACCGATGTCGCAGCCGGTGACCGCGTCGTGCTCTCCTTCAACTCCTGCGGCCGCTGCACCTCGTGCCGGACCGGCCGGCCCACCGCGTGCGGCACCTACTTCCCGCTGAACTTCCAGGCGGCCCGTCCGGACGGCACGACACCGATCCGCACACCGGAGGGAGCACCGCTCGGCGGCCTGTTCTTCGGGCAGTCTTCCCTCGCCCGGTACGCGGTCGTCTCCGCCCAGAGCGTGGTCCGCGTCGACGGGGCCGATGACGACGAATTCGCCCTGCTGGTGCCTGTCGGCTGCGGCATCCAGACCGGTGCCGGAGCCATCCTCAACCTGCTCAGGCCTGAGCACGGCGACAGCGTGGCCGTCTTCGGCGCCGGAGCGGTCGGCCTGTCGGCGGTCATGGCGGCGCGGCTCACGGCCGCCCGGACCATCGTGTCCGTGGACGTCGTTCCGTGGCGCCTGGCTCTGGCTACCGAACTCGGCGCCACCCATACCGTGAACAGCGGAACGGAGGACCTCGGCCGCTGTCTGGCCGACAGCGCCGGCCCCACCGGTGTGACCCACGTCCTCGAAACCACCGGCGTGTCGTCCCTGACGGAACTGGCCTCCACCGCCATTGCCGCCAACGGAACAGTCGCCGTCATCGGAGCGCCGACCGCCGGAAGCCGGGCTTCTTTCGACATCAGTGCTCTCATCGACGGACGGACCGTTTGTGGTGTCACTGAAGGCGGCAGCGACCGCATCACCTTTATCCCTGCCCTCATCGACCTGGCGGCGCCAAGGACGCTTGCCGTACGAGAAGTTCGTCCGCTTCTACGCCGAGGACGAGCTCCACCGGCGGTCCGGGACGCGACATGCGGCGGCCTCAGGACTCGGCTTACCTGCGAGCATAGGTCCAATGCAGGCCGAGGAGCCCGCGTCACCGCGTGTGGGACACCAAGGTCCGCTGCGGGCCGGTCACCGGGCTCGGCACTGCTGCGCCGGGGCCCGTACGCTCAATTCCCGCCGGTGTCCGTTGCCCCACTTTGATGGGCGCGTTCGTCGGCGAGCATCGCGGTGACTGCCGGAACGGTGAAACCTCCGATTCCCAGGAGATGGTGCACCTCCCAGGGAATGACCTCGTATTCGCGGAACCCTCCGGCAACGAAGGGCTCACTGCGGAAGAGGTCATCGACGGCCTGACGGGGCATGTGGCCCACGACGATGATGCCAAGACCTCGGTCGGGGCTGGGCCCGGCCATCAGTATCTGGCCCGTGAGCTGTCGATGGTGCATCCATGCCAGGTGATCGCTGAGGGCCTCCTCGATCGCGCTTTCTCGGTCGCCGCTCCAGCGGTGCAGTGTCAGATACCACATCGTCCCACGTCCCTTCAGCCGGAGAAGTTGAATGCAGTGCCCAGCCGCTGTTCGTCTGCCCACGCGCGGATCCATGCCAGGATCGGGACATCCCATTGGTAGGGCATGGCCAGCTCGAACACGATCGTGTCCGTGTGGGAACCGCGGGCGGGCACCTTTCCTGTGATCACATCTGCCAGTTGCAGGGCATCGGCGGGTACAGGCGGAGGGGCGTCGCCGATGAAACCGCTGGCGAATCCGAAAGCAACCAGTTCAGGGCGCCGAGTCGTTGGTACCGCCAAGCGGGCACCACGCTTGAGGAGGTTGCCGCCCGCACCAGTCATGCTGATCAGCAACGCACCGGGACGTACGGCCTCGGGATCGGGTACGGCTGACTCACCGAGGGAGTAGCGGCCCGCGGCGGTGATGACATCAGCGCCGGCCACCGCCTCGTCGATGGATGCCGCTACCGACACGTGGACATCGTCGCCGAGTCGGGTCCGCAGACTCGCGCCGAAGGCCGTTCGGCTCTCGCGCGTTGGGCTCCATACCTTCAGGTGGCGAAGGCCAGGCATCACACGGCGGATGGTGCGCACATGACTGCGTGCCTGCACTCCACTCCCCAGCACTGTCAGTGTGGCGGCATCAGCGGGAGCGAGATGGCGCACGCCGACTGCGGCAGGGACCGAAGTGCGCAGCACGTTGAAGTCGTCCAGCGCGATCATGCTGTCGACTGCGCCGGTGGTGCCGTCCAGTTGGACCCCGAGCGATGCGTTGGGGCGGGCCTCCTTCACTCGGTTGGGAAAGACACGCAGGGTCGCGGGACCGCTCGCGAGCGACACCAACTGCGCGGCCAGCTCATCGCCATTGGCCAGGTCCAGCCCCGCGAAGACGGTCTGTGCGCGATCGCCGGCCTGGCACTGGGTGACGGAGCTTTCGACCGCGTCGATGGCGCTGTCGAGCTCGTCGTCGTTGGTAGCGAGCCGACTCAGGTCCGAGCGACTCAGCAGTAGCGGCATGTCAGTACCTCTCTCGATCGGAACAGTACCCATTCATCCTGTACTTCGAGACGTAGGTTTTGCAATACAGGACAGTATCCCAATGGTTCACTTCCCGGGCGAGGGCGAAGCGCTCGCATCACGCGTGGCGGGCGCCTCCGCCAGCAGGCCGGTGCAGGTGCGCAGCCATGCCGAGATGACGGGTTCGTCCGCCCCCGCCGCGCCCCGTAGGAGGATCTCGAACTCCTTCACTGTTGCCGACGCCCGGGCGAGCCGGTCGCGGCCGCTGGTGGTCAGCGTCGTGCCCCGCGTCCGAAGTCGCGGCACACGATCCGCACGCTCGATGTAGCCGGCCTTGGCCAGAGCGTCAAGGATCTTGAGCATGGTGGGCGCCGCAACCGCCGAGCGGCGGGCGAGCTCGGAGTTGGAAATGCCTGGATGATCTTCCAGCAGGGCGAGCGCCAGGTACTGCGGCGTTGTCAGGCCGACCTGGGCGAGGGCCGCGTCCATCCTGGATCTCAAGGTCTGTTGCAGCCTTTTGAGTGCGAATCCCAGGGATTCTTCCGGGTCTACATGGGGGTTCATGTTTGGGAGCGTACCAGTTTACTTAGTGCCCTAATTGAAGTTAGGGTGCTAATGAGCGCGCGCATCGCACGCCAGGTCCGATCGTCAGGAGAGCCGCCATGACCAGCCCGACAACCAGCCTGTCCGTGACCACGGGCACAGATCAGATCACTCTGGTCAATGTGTTCACCGTCGACATCGAACGCCAGACCGAGCTGGTGGAGGCACTCGACGAGGCCACGCGATCGATCTTCACGAAGGTTCCTGGCTTCATCTCTGCGAACCTGCACGTCAGCCTCGACGGCACGCGCGTCGTCAACTACGCCCAGTGGGCGGACAAAGCCAGCTACTCCGCGGCTCTTCAGCACCCGGAGGTCCGCAAGCACGTGGAGCACGCCGCAGGCATAGCGCAGGCGTACGACCCGACCCTGGTACAGGTCTGGTCCGTGCATAACAGCGACGCAGACGTCTCCTGAGCACATGGCCGCGGCCGGGACAGAGGTATTCACCATCGTGCAAGGCACGCCGATCGGCCAGGGCGCAGCAGAGACGATCTGCCACGTCACACGCTAGGCAGGCGAGAACGGCTACCTTGTCATCGTCGACCCGCGCGCTTGTCACGCACGGCAAGAAAGGAGCGCGGCTCGCTTCGGGCTCGCGGAGGCGAGGGTCTCCCACTGCGAGCGCTATTGCACGGTGACCACAGACGGGGCGCCGCCGCTACCCGGGGGCAGGAGTCGAGGTGGCTTCCAGGGGTGGGTCACTTTGCTGACCACCGCCGAGCAGCGCGGCTCCTCGCCGACTCAACGTGAGCGAAACCGCCTCATCGATTCGCCTCCTGAGGGCTTTCGCTCCGCCACCTTCTACCTTGACGTCACCCACCCCATGATCTACGAGCACGTCGTGTGGGAGACCGAAGAGCACTTCGCGGCCGCACAGCAACACCCGTCTTTCGTACAGCATTTGTCCAAGGTGTCGGCGCTGGCGACCGCCACCTGGACCAGCTTGCGCGCTGCCCCGGAGTGATGGGCCGCACGGTGCGTCGTCGGCATCCGGTGCGAGCGGATGCCGATGTCTGTCACCGGCCGGGCGTGCTCGAAGCGGGCGGTGCCGCCTTCCTTCGGCCGGTACCGGCGAACGTCGCATCGCCTATGCGGACCAGCCCGCTTTCGGTCACGCCCCCGCCCCCGGGACTCGCCCCCCGGCGTCGTCGAGCGAGTCGCAAGTACTCTTTCGATGGTGCTCACTGGCCGGATGGGATGGTGGCCATCAAGCGGATCGACAGGCTTCTCGGCGACCGCTTGCCGCCCGCGAGAGGACAATGCGAGGCGATCGCGGACGCCGACGGCCGTCTCGACGAGGCGCTGACAGCCGCTCGCAGCCGATTCGCCTTGGTCAAGCCCGACCCGTACATCGCCGCCGTCATGGCCCGGGGAGACATCTCCGCTGTGGCGCGGACGCCACACTGCCAGCGATCAGGCCGTTGTGGTCTCCCGCACGCATACGTTACGGGTCTCGCCGAGCCCTTCCACGACGGTTCGCAGGGTCTGGCCCTCCTTGAGGTACACCTTGGGGTCACGCCCGTCGCCGACGCCGCCGGGCGTCCCCGTACAGATGATGTCGCCCGCCAGCAGCGTGATGATGTCGCTGACGTAGGCCACGATGTCGGCGATGCCGAACAGCAGGTCGGATGTGCGCGAGCGCTGCATCACCTCGCCATCCACCTCGCAGCGGATCTCCAGATCCGGCTCCTGGTCACCGAACTCGTCCGCGGTGACCAGTTCGGGCCCCACGGGCGTGGTGGCCTCGAAGGTCTTGCCGGCCAGGAACTCCCGGGTGCGGCGCTGGTATTCGCGTACGGTCACGTCGTTGACGACGGTGTATCCGGCGACGAAGTCCAGTGCCTTCTCCTTCGGGACGTGACGGGCGGGTCGGCCGATGACAAAGCCCAGCTCGGCTTCCCAGTCCGTGCTGTCGCTCACCGCGGGAAGCGTGATCGGGTCGTAGGCCCCGATGAGGGACCCGTCGTACTTCGCGAACAGGGTCGGGTATCGGGGTGTGTCCCGCCCCATCTCATTGATGTGTGTGGCGTAGTTCAGGCCGAGGCAGATGATCTTGTTCGGGTGGGGCACCAGGGGTGCGTGGACCGCCTTCGCCGCGTCGACGCGATCGCCTTCGGCGGCTCGGGCCGCGTTGTGCCAGTCGTCACCCGAGCTGAGCAGGGCGCCCACGTCGGTGTGTGTGAGCAGGATGTAGGAGTCGCCGTCGCGGCGGGCCGCCCGTGTTCCGTCATCCGTGCGCAGAGTCGCCAGTCGCATATGAGGTGCACCTCTTCCGTGTGTTGGCCGACGTCAAGCCGAATCGTGTGGTGTTACGATATGCAGGATTGTAGTCCTGTTATGCGAGACTAGTGAAGGGTGGTGCCATGGCCATCACCGGACTCGGCCACACCGGTCTGTGGGTGTACGACCTGCCGAAGATGCGCGACTTCTATGAGCGCGTGATGGGGTTGACCGTCACCGACGAGGACGAGGACCTGGACATCGTGTTCTTCAGTGCGCGGCCGGACGAGGAGCACCACGAGTTCGTGCTCCAGGGCGGGCGCACCTCTCCCATCGGTGACAAGCAGCAACACCAGATCTCCTGGCGTGTGGGGTCGCTGGAGGATTTGCGGGCCTTCCATCAGCGGTTCGAGGAGGAGGGGGTCAGGGTCCAGCAGGAGGTGACGCACGGCAACGCCCTCGGGATCTACTTCTTCGACCCCGAGGGCAACCGCAACGAGGTCTACCTGCGCCTCGAGCGGGACGTGCGGCAGCCCTTCCGCAAGACCATCGACTTCGGCCTCCCGCCCGAGCAGATCCACGCCGAGGCCGAGCGGCTGCTCAACGACGACGGCGCCGCCTATCAGCCCGTCGAATAGCTCAGTCGAAGGTCTCTCCGTCCAGCGGGTCGTCGGCCGACCGGCCCGCAGGTCGAAGGCCGGGTGGGATCAGTACCCACATGTGGCTCTGAGCTCCTATGATGTCCTGCATGACAGGACGGAAGTCAGAGACTGTGACGACAGCGAGCCAGTACCGTGAGCGCAATTCGACTGCGGATCGGGCGCTGGACATTCTGGGGATGTTCTCCGAGAACAAGTTGTCGGTTTCGGGGCAGGAAGTGGCCACGGCCCTGGGGGCTGCCCGGTCGACCGCCTACCGGTACGTGCAGAGCCTGGTGCAGAGCGGGTTCCTGGAAGAGGACCCGGGCGGGGGTTTCCGGCTGGGGCTGCGGGTCCTGGAGCTGGCGCGTCTCGCTCGGCGGGGGTATGGCCTGTCGGAGATCGCCCTGCCCGTCATGCGGCGACTGTGCGCCCAGGTGGGGGAGACGGTGCTGCTGACGCGGCGTGCGGGTGGAGCCGCCGTGTGCGTGGAACGGTGCGAGGCGGAGCATCCGGTGCGGATCTCCTACGAGCGCGGCACCGTCCTTCCGGCGAACGCCGGCGCCTCCGCGTTGGCGCTGCTCGCGTGGCTGTCCGAGCAGGAGTGTCGTGGGCTGCTCGAAGGCCAGCGGTTGCAGAGGTTCACCGCCCGAACGATGACGGACATCGATGTGCTGATCGAGCGCCTCGCGGAGGTTCGCGTCGATGGCTACGTCGTCAGTCGGGGTGAACTCGACGCCGACATTCTCGGCATCGCCGCGCCCGTAAGGGGAGCCGACGGCACGGTGGTGGCCGCGCTGAGCGTCGCGGCCCTGGAGCACAGGGTTCCGGACCGCCGACTCGGAGAGGTGATTGATGCCGTGCGCGGTGCGGCCGGCCTTATCAGTGACCAGCTGGTGATCACGGAGGACTGACCGGCGCGACGACCTGCACGGAAGGGTGTCCTGATTAGTGGAACAATTGAATTGACTATCGGGTCTACACGGCTCTCGTTGTAGAGTGATCGGCGACATGTCGATGCGGCTTGGGCGCATTCCGATCGTGTTCGGCCGCCGCTGCAAGCAGGAAGCCGCCCTGTGTGTGATGTCCTTTCGAGAGCTGTCACCGCGATACCTGAGACCAGCCGCCGGACTTGCTGAAGATCGTGGGCGCGACCGCCACCGCCTGTGGTCTCGACGCGGCGGGCAGCGCATCGGCCGTGGCCGCCACTTCCGCCGCCGGGGCGGCGGCGAGCGCCAAGCGGCACCGGACCCGCATCGTCATGCTCGGCACCGCGGGCGGACCGATGCTCGGCGGCAACGACTGCGTCGGGATCTCGACCGCGACCCTCTACGGAACGAATGACGTCGGCGAGCCGGTCCGGCATTTCAACCATGTCCTGCGCGGTCTGGAGTCGCTGCCGGTCACGGTTGTCGCCGGCTGAGCGGTTGTCCCGCGGCCGGCGTGAGTGCCTGGGCGAGCTCCCACAGGTCGGGCAGCGCGGAAGCGATGCGCTGCGACGCCTCAGGTGACAGCTGTCGCAGAGCCTCGGTGATCGCTGTGCCGAGGCTCGCATCGACCTCCCCGGCCGCGGTGCGCATCTTGTCCGTCGGGTGGAGTTCGACGTAGCGCTTGTCGTGGGCGCTCGTGCGGCGTTCGAGATAGCCGTCGCGGGCGAGTTGGGTGACCAGGGTGCTGACGTTGTTGGGCTGCATGCCCAGCACTGTGGCCACCTCTCGGACGCTGAGGCCCGGCTGGCTGTCCACCAGCCGCAACACTTCGACCTGGGCGAGGGGGCGCCGGTGCTCGCCGCTCGGAGGTGACTGGCGCTGATGGAGGACCCGGTGCAGGGTCCAGATCACACGCGCCAGTTGCACGGATGGCTCTTGGGGGACGAGCTCGCTCATCCCCCAAGAATACATCTAGAATTAGAGTCTTTTGGTGTGGGTGACCCTGACGTGCGTCAGGCCACGCACACCCTGGGCACTGCCTCTTTGCGCATCACGACCGGAAACGCTAGTGAGCCGTCCGGCTAGAGCGGCAACGTGTTCTGGAACTCCTCGTTCATGAAGGCATCCTTGAGCGCGGTCAGGGACTCCCAGACGGCCATGTTCGTGAGGACGTGGGCGTCGCCGATGCCACGGTGCAGTTGCGCGAAGACGAAGCCGGGCTGCGCCTTCATGATCAGGGAGTCCTGGCGCCAGACGTCGATGGCCTTGTCGAGCTGCCCGTCGGGGACGACGAAGGTGTTGACGAGGGTGGCAGGCTGACTTCCGCAGGCTCTCCTCGATCGCCCGCGGGAGGACCGCGGGGTCGCCGGCGCGTGCCCCGCGCGCAGCGTTCTCGGTCAGGATGTGGTGCAGAAGAGCGGCGATGGCCGCCGTGGTGGAGTGATGGCCGCCGATGAAGAAGGACATCAGGACGCCGCCGACCCGCCATCCGTCAGTGGCCGGTCGCCCAAGGCGCCCGCCGCGAGCTGCGAGAGATAGTCGTCCCGGGGATTGCGGCGCCGGGATTCGAGTTCGGCCGCGGTGAACGCGAAGATCCTCCGCCGCCGGGGGCGTCCGGTCGGTGCCCCCGGCGGCGACCACCTCCGATCCCAGTTCTCGCATGCGGGGTGCCGCCTCGGCCGACAGCCCCACCATGCGCGAGATGACCAAGGTGGGCACGTCTCGGCGAGGGCCGGCACGAGGTCGGTCCGCCCGTCCTGCGCAATCCTCGATCCGGTCGCGCACGATGTCGTCGATCATCGGCTGCGATCGGCGCACCGCCGACGGCGTCATCGGCGCCAGCGTGATCGCGCCATGCGTCGTGTTTCCGACCCTCGAATTCCAGCGGCACGATCTTCGGCAGGTCGTCCTGGGAGGGCAGCAGTGCCCCTTCCGCCGCACTGAAGCGCTCCGCGTCGCTGGACACCGCGCGGATGGCCTGGTAGCTGGTCGTGGTGTAGAACCCGTCGTGCACGGAGCTGCACCACCGGACACTGATCACGCAGGCCGGCGAACGTGGCGAGGACCTTGTCGTCGCTGACGGTCGGACTGGGGGTGGGGGTCGAAACCGGTCTCGGGCGGGGTCTTCCTCCCTTGGGCGCTGTTCCTCTGTGAACTCCCTCGAATCGCTAGTTGTCGTGCGAGCCGGTCATGAGGGCGGCCAGGTCGTCGGGCCGGATGAACGAGGGTGGCGGAGGCGGCCCCCAGTTGAACAGTCCCTTGGCACCCTCGAAGACCTCCGGCTTCCACAGCTCGTCGTCGACGACGCAGTCCAGGTCGGAGTAGTACTCGGAGAAGTTTCCGGCCGGATCCTTCAGGTACCAAAAGAAGTTGGAGCCGGCGTGGTGGCGGCCGAGGCCCCACACGTGCCGCTCCGGGTGGTCCTCCAGCATGGCCATGGCGCCGCGCCCTATGTCGTCGATGTCATCGACCTGCCAGGAGGTGTGGTGCAGGAATGCCACGGGCGCGGACAGGACGAGGACGTTGTGGTGGTCGGTGGAGCAGCGCAGAAAGGCACCGACATCGCCCATCAGGTCGGACACCTGGAAACCGAGGCCGTCGCGGAAGAACCCGGTGGTCGATGCGAAGTCGGTGGTGCCCAGGACGGCGTGGCCCAGCTTGCGGGGCCGTACGGGATCGACACGCTGGGTTCCCGGAGCGCGTGTCCCGACGCGTTCCAGGCGGCCGGGACCGTTGTAAGGGGTGGGCGGCGTCAGCGGCTGTGTGACGCGCGGCTCCACCCGCAGCACGGCACGGACGCCGGTGATCTTCTCGTACGCCGTGAGGGCGCCGCCCTTCATCTGGGCGGGTATCCCGAGCCGGTCCAGCCGCGCCCCCGCCGCCGCGAGGTCGTCGGGAGTGTCGACACCGACGGTGAGCTCGACGAGCCGGCGGGTGGGGGCGTGGACGACACGCAGTTGGCGGCCTCCGTCACGGGTGCTGAGCCAGCCGTCCGCTTCGGGGGTCAGGCCGAAGTCGGTGTAGTAGGCCGCCGTCGCATCGGTGTCGGGGACACCCATGACGACGGAGGAAAGTCGGTGCAGTGCCATGCGGATCTCCTGGACGCGGATGAATACGGGGGTGGGGTGTGGTGCTCAGTCGCGGAAGGTCTGGCGCAGCTCGCCGATCCCGCGTACACGGCTGACGAGTACGTCGCCGTGGGTGAGCCAGCGTTGCGGGGTGCGCCCGATCCCCACGCCCGCCGGGGTGCCGGTGAAGATGACGTCTCCGGGCAGCAGTGGCAGGACGGCCGACAGACGGGAGACGAGGGCGGGTACGGAGAAGATGAGGTCACGGGTGCGGCCCATCTGGTCCTCCTCGCCGTTGATCGAGCAGCCCAGTTCGAGGTCGTCGCTGTCGTCCAGGGCGTCCGGGGTGACCAGGTACGGTCCCATCGGGGTGAAACCGGGGTAGGACTTGCCGAGCCCGAACTGCGGGGCGGGGCCGGTCAGTTGGGTGATCCGCTCGGAGATGTCCTGGCCGACGGTGAGCCCGGCGATGTACAGCCATGCGTCTTCCGCGTCAACGTGGTCGGCACGTTCGCCGATGACGGCGACGAGCTCGACCTCCCAGTCGGTGTGCCCGCCCTTCGGTAGCCGCACCTCGGTCACCGGGCCGGTGATGCTGGAGACGTACTTGGTGAAGACCGGTGGCAGGGTGTCCGGCGCCTCGAAGCCGGACTCGTCGGCGTGCGCGCGGTAGTTGAGCCCAATGGCCAGCAGCTGACGCGGGGCGGGCGCGGGCGAGCCGAGGTCTGCGGCGGCGAAGGGCCGCCCCGCGGGCAGGTCGGCCGCCCCCGCCCACTCACGGAAGGCGTTCCAGCGCTCGTAGACGCCCTGGGGATCGGGGCCGAAGCGGCCGCCGCTGGCCTGCTCGACGTCGACGGCGGTGTCATCGTCCGTGACGAGGACGAGACGGCCGGAAAGGTTGGCGATGCGCACGTGCTGCTCCTTGGGGAGGGTGGGAGTGAGAAGACCGGGTCAGACGAGAGGGGTGATCTTCTCCTCGACGCCGAGCAGGGCCTTGCCGTACACCTCCATCGCTACGGTCGGCGCGGCTACCGCGTGCCGGCCGGCGGTGTTGGCGTCCCGCCAGATCCGCTGAAGTGGGTTGACCTCGGCGAAGGAGGCGGCGCCGTGCACGCTGACAAGCGTGTTGATGGCTTCGAGTACGTTCTGGATGACCCAGCCGGTGTCGGCGCGCACCCGGGCGCGTTCGGTGAAGCTGAGGTAGGTGCCGTCCTGCGCGGCCTGGTCGATCTTCGCCGCGGCGCGCTGTGCGTGGAGGATGGCGGTGTCGATGCGCAGGGCCGCCTCGGCGATCTGCATCTGCACAGCGACGGACTCCGCCTGCGTCTCGTAGAAGGTGTACGAGATGGGCTTGCGGGCAGCCTTCTCCGTGACGTACTTCAACGCCGCACGGCCCAGCCCCAGTTGCGGGCCGGCCAGGACGAGGGCCAGGACGGGCACGAGCGCCGAGCGGGACAGGACCTCGTCCTTGTGCTCGGTCGGGTAGTCGCCTTCGACGGCGGCGGGGACCGACATGACGCGGTGCTCGGGGACGAAGATGTCCTCGGCGACAAGGCAGTTGCTCGCGGTCCCCTTCATGCCGGCCACGAACCACGTGTCCTCGAGGGAGAGGTCCTCACGGGGCGCCAGGAGCAACGCCTGGTCGACGACCTCTCCCTCCTCGTCGGTGAGGGGCACGCCGAGGGCTGCCCAGTGGGAGTGCGAGGAACCGGAGTTGTAGTACCAGCGGCCCGACACCCGCCAGCCGCCGTCCACCTTGACGGACGTGGACGTGGGCGTGAGGACGCCGGTGACCCGTGCGTCCGGGTTGGCGCCGAAGACGTCGTCCTGGGCTTTGGAGGGGAAGAGGCTGGTGAGCCAGTTGCAGACGTTGACGAGGGTGACGACCCAGGAGGTCGACCCGTCGCCCTCGGCCAGCGCGGCCGAGACGTCGAGCATGGTACGCAGGGACGTCTGGTGACCGCCGTACCGCTTCGGGACCGAGAGCTTGAGCAGTCCGGCTTCAGCGAGGGCGTCGATCACCTCGTCCGGTACCCGGCGGTCGGTCTCGGTGGCCGTCGCGTGTTCACGCAGCAGCGGCTGGAGGGCCACGGCACGTGCGACCAGGTCGTCATGGGTTGTCATGGTGGGGCGCTCTTTCTGTCGGTCTGCCTGCGGTCGGAGAGCTGGAGGTCGGGGGCGTGGGGAGTGGGCAGGAGTCAGCGCGCACAGGCGGCGACTTGCTCCCGGACGGTGTGCTGAGGGCGGCTCGCGTAGGCGGAATGCGTTCCGAAGGTGCGGTAGCCGTAGACCAGGGGAGGGGCCGGCGTCGTACGTGCGTGGGTGACGGTGCCGAGCAGCAACAGGTGGTCACCGCCGTCCACTGCGCGCGTCAGCTCGCACACCAGCCATCCCGGGGCGGTCTCCAGGCACGGCAGACCGTGGTCGAAATGCCAGTCCACTTCCGCGAACCGGTCGGCGCCACGGCGTGCGAAGCGCAAGGCAAGGTCGTCCTGGGCCTGGCTGAGGACGTTGACGCCGAAGCGTCCAGTGGCGGTGATGCGAGACAGGACTCCGGACCCGCGGTCGAGTGCCACGGTGACCATGGGAGGACGCAGTGACAGCGACGCGAACGAGCTGACCGTCGTGCCGTGCGGAAGTCCCTCCGCCGTGGCGGTGACGATCGTGACCGGGGCGCAGACGCCGGCCATGAGCTCTCGGAATACCTGCTCACCAAAGACGGGGACCATGGGATCTCCATTCATCATGATGATTATGGCGATGTTGTACCTGGGTTTTGATCGGCGTCAAGAGATGCGAGAATATTCATCATGATGATTTGGCGAGTCGGGTCGTGGAGGAGCTGTGGCGGTGCGGCGTGAGGACGGATGGCATGGCGGATTCGCCGAGCGAGGCGCGGACCCTCCGGCGCTGCGCCGCTCCGACTGGGGCCAGGCCGACGGCAGGTCGCGTGCGGAGGGGGCGGTCGACGTCGTCGCGGCACTCGCCGCCCGCGCGGTGCCGGGCACGCGGCTGGGGACCAAGGACGAGTTGCGGGCCCGGTGCGGGGTGTCGGTGGGCACCTTCAACGAGGCGCTCCGGCTGCTCCAGGCGAGGGGAGTGGTCACCGTGCAGCGAGGTCCAGGCGGCGGCCTGTTCGCGGCGGAGCAGACGCCGATGGCGCGGTTCGCCCACTCGGTCCTGGCGCTCGACGCGGCCCAGGCGGACGTTGCCGAGGCACTGCGGATTCGGGACGCCCTGGAGCCCCTGCTGTGGCAGGACGCGCTGTGGCATGCGTCGCCGGCCGACGTCAAGGACTTGCGTGGCCTCCTCACGGCCATGGAGAGCGCCGCGGAGTCGGCCGATGCCGACGCGTTCGTGCGGGCCAACTGGCGCTTGCACGCCAGGGTCGCGGACATCACTCCGAGCATGCTGCTGCGGTCGCTGTACGTGACTCTGCTCGACCTGGTCGAGCGGCACGCCCTGGGGGTCGGCTCCGAGGGTGCCGTTCCCCTCGCCGAGCACATCCGAGGCCGGTGCGAGCTGCATGCCGCGCTCATCGATGCCCTCGACAGGCGTGATCAGGAGGCCGTCGCGCGACTCGTGGCGAAGCACGGCACGGTGGGCACATGAACGTGGAGTGAGCTGAGGGGCATCGCTTTTGACCATGAGAACTCCCTGAGATGTCTTGCATGCGAGGACTAGTGTCCTGTTTTATCGGTCAGGTGGCCAGAGGAGTGGCCGTTCCCGTCGTGTGGAGGCGTCGTGGCCCGCAAGGAACCGAGGCTTGAGCAGGTCGAGGACTCTCTCGTGGACCTGCTGCGTACCGAGGAGATCGCGGCCCTGGCCGTGCTCGATGAGCACGGGTGGCCGTCCGCATCGACGATGCACATCGCTGCGGACGGGCTGCGGGTCTATACGCACACATTCGCGCGCACCCGTAAGCGTTTGGAGATGGTGAGGGACGAGCGGGTGAGCTACGCCGTCAGCTACCTGCCGTCGGGCGGGTACGACGAGCGCTTCGAGACTCGTTCGCTGCCAGGTCAAGGGCCGTGCCGCCCTCGTTGTAGAGCCGGACGAGATCGCTCTGGCCGCCAGGCTCAGCCGGGACCAGTTCCCCTGGGCGGCGTCCTCAGGAATGTTCGAGCACGTCAAGGGCCCCGACGAGGGTCAGCAGACCTTCTTCCGCATCGATCCCACGGAGGCGCTGTGGGCGGATCACCGAGTGGGACTGATGTGGCGCACGGTGCTCGATTTCACCGCCGATGGGACGCACGTGGCCCGTATGAGGCCGTACCGAGATCTCTTCACTCGCGGTTGAGACGGTCTCGCGTCACTTACTGGCTCTAACACCGTGTCCTACATGGTCAGTTTGAGGAGGCGTTTGTCGCAGCAGAGGGCGGTGGTGAGGCCGAGGAGGGTCAGGTGGTTGCGGGGATGGCGCTCGTAGCGAGGTGACAGTCGCTTCGGCGGCCCAGTCGCTCGCTTGAGTCGATTCCAAAGCGGGCGATATGGACGCCGATGTGTTGGCTATGCGGCCATTGTCGCTGGTCAGGAAGATCGTATGCCTTGTCGGCGTACAGCCGCTGGGGCTTGGAATGGTCGCTGTGGGATTCGTGTCCTACGTGGAAATGCGCCACCATCGGCTTGAGCCCGAGGCTGTCATGGGTGTTGGCCGCGGGGACTCCGACGAGTAGAGGCAGTCCGTTTGCATCCGACAGAGCCCGCCCGGCACAGCCACTGACCAGCACATGAATGATCGCCGCGAAATCCGCCTCGTCATCGATGCCGGCTACCCCGCCACCCTGCGGCCGTACCCGTGCCGACGGCGGCAACGGCCTGGCGGTCTCCCACAGCCCATCCAGGAGTTCGGTACGGCAGGTCTGTATCCACCGCTCCATGAGGGAGTTCATCCGCGGTATCCGAATGCCGGTGGTGACAACATTGCGACCGGCATCGGCAATCAGGGCGTCGAAGGCGGCGGTGAACTTCGAATCGCGGTCGCGGATTGCCGTTCGGGTGCGGGTGGGATGCCGTGCTCGCGGAGGATTTCCCAGACCGTGGAGGCGGCGACCTTGAGTCGCGGTACTGCGAGTTCGCCGTGGATCCGGCGTAGCCAGGGCTTACCGCCGCGCCCGCTCCAGCGCCCCGCGCCCGCGCAGCTCCGCCGCGCTCGCGCAGCCGATCTCGGGGTGCTCCCGCAGCGCCGTGTCGATGATCTCCGCGAGGCGTCGTGGGATGGCCGGGTACGCGGCGGCGGATCGGGATCGCCGGCTCCTGTAGGACGATCTGCCAGGGATCCTTGGCGCGCGGGAACTCGCGCGGGGTCCTTCCCGTCAGCGTGTGGTAGACGCAGGCGGTAAATGCCCAGACGTCCGCGGCGGGGTCAGATAGAAGGTGCCGTTTGCGAAGCCCGTGTCGTGCGGCGCGACGACGTGCGGATGCTTCATTGCCCGGGTGAGCGCCACCTCGCGCAGGAACCGGGCGCGCGCCGTCTCGCTCGCCGTCACCTTCGGCAGCGTCACCTCGATGCCGGTGGCCTCGTGCCGGGCCAGGTACACCGCGCCCATGCCGCCAGGGCCGAGCTCCCGGATCACCGTGTAGCCGCGGATGGCCTTGAGGTCGGCGCGGCCGCCGGGCGCCGGCTCGAGCAGCAGCTTGAGCAGGGCGTCGGGCCGGGCCTGTCAGGCGGCGCACAACAACTCGCCGGGGCGGCCGCCCGCCTCGTCGCCCAGCTCGCGCTCGCACTTGGCGCAGCGCGCGAGCCTCGGCGTGGCGACCTGCGGCCGCGTGGTGTCGACGCGGAACACAGTGTCACCGAGGCGGATCCGGTCGCCGTCCTCGAGGTCGTGCTCGGGGTAGGAATCCGCGACGGCCTCCTCGGGGGTGAGGCCCCGGCGCCGCTGGCCGATCTTCTCGCCGTTGACGTACGTGCCGTTGAGGCTGCCGAAGTCGCGGATGCGGATGTCCGGCGGGTTGATGTCGGGCAGGCAGTGGTGGCGGGAGACGGTCTTGTGGTCGGGGTCGTCGGGTAGTCGTGGCGAACAGTCGGTGGAGCGGCCGAGGACGCGGGTGGTGCGCTCCTCGAAGACGTACGCGCCGGGCTTGACCCGGCCCTCGACGCGGGTGAGCGTGATGGTGGCCGAGGGCGTCACGCAGGATCGTCTCCTTGTGCGCGAGGGGAGGGCGCCCGGTTCGCCTTCTCGGCCGGCTCTGCGTTTCTGACCAGTCTGCGGACTGGCCACCTCATGAAAGCGCGACGCTAGTACCAATACCGGGGAGCGTGGAGATTGGCCAGGCCCTGGGCGACGGTCTGAATGTTGCGGATCTGGTTGTCGGCGTACTGCTGAAGACCTTGGCGCAGCTCGGCCGGACGCGGGCTGATCAGGCCGTTGGTGACGAACACCGCCCGGCCCTGGCGCAGCAGCCAGACTTCGTAAAATTCCACGTCGAGCCGCACATCTGGGCCGAAGCCGAGGTTCGCGATGCCTTCGACCGCGAGCGCGTCCGGGCCCTCGACGAAGCATGACAAGCTCCTGAGCTGCGGAGGGCCGACCTGCCGCCAGCGCTGCCGGAGACTGTCCGTGATCACCTGGCCGCCGCGCATGGTGCCGGCCACGGAGGCGTGCACGGCGTCGGGGGCGTAGAGACTCGTGAGCGTCGCGGCGTCCTGCATGCTGATGGCGTCCCAGAGCCGCCGGAAAAACGCCTGGCCCGGGGCGGCGGGATCCTGGGCTGGTAACGCGGCGGGCGAGCGTGGGAAGATCGAGCCACCGGCGTGGAAGCGGGCGCGGCCGCCGTCAAGGGCGAAGACGTCGTAGGACGTGGCCTGCGCGAAGCCGGTCGACTGCGTGGACTCCGCGACGAACGAGGTGCCGAGGTCGATGAAATTCTCGACTCCCGTCGTGTTGACAGCGCCGGCGATGCCGAAGAACTCCGCGAAACCAGCCGCGATAGCTTCCGCACCGAGCAGCGTGCGGCCGGTGCCCACCGACAGCTGCACCGCGTCGGGATGGTAGAGCTCACGCAGCGCGGCCGTGTCCTGGGCGGCCAGCGCCGCGCACCACCGGTGATGGAATACCTGTCCAGACGTCAGCTGCATCGTTCGCCCTCGCCGCTCCGCAGGAAAACCTTCACCCCACTCTACAAGTCTGGCTCGCGGGGTGCCGACCGCGAACCAGCCCTGCCAGCGCGGTCGATTGCGTCCTGGTCTGCGTCGGCGTGAAGAACTTCGAGGTGGACACTTGGTCTGGCCGGCGCACAACTGACGCCAGCCTCAGCGGAAGAACCGTTGTGCTCGCTGGCCAGGACAAGCCCGTGTCCTTCGAGACCGACGAAATCCTCCCCAGTTGGACGCCTGTGGAGTCAAGCGCAGCGACCTCACCCTACGGTCAAGGAGGGACTGGCACGTCGAGGACTTCACCTCGAAGGTGAAATACAGCGGATCTCGACCGGGGCCGCCCAGGAGGCAAAAACAACAGGTCAGCGATGGTCTCTCGTACCCTGATTGCCCATCAGTACCTCCCCTCATGAAAGCGCGAGGCCAGCCCGCGCGTTTCACTTGCCACGGTGTCCGGATCTTGATCGGAAAAGCGAAAGTGCCTTGTGAGCTGGGAAGATGAGGCTTGTCGAAGGTCTCTGTCATCACAGCAGGAAGGCACTTGCTGCGTGCACACTACCGGGTCACGCCCCAGGCTCGTTGTCTCGGCCGACGGTCGCGGGGTGGTCAGGCACGCCGGATCCCGCCTGCTGGCCGATCTCGCCGATGCCACCGGCCTGACCCGCGCCTTCACGGGGGCTTTGCGTCGGCTGCGGCCCTGCGGGACCGGGCACGACCCGGGACGGATCGCAACCGATCTGGCAGTGATGCTCGCTGACGGCGGCGAGAGCATCACCGACCTGGCTCCGCTGCGCGACCAGCATGAGGTGTTCGGCCCGGTGGCCTCCACCCCAACTGCCTGGCGGCTTCTGGCCGGTATCGACCCCACTGCACTGGCGGCACTGCGCACGGCCCGGGCCACCGCGCGGGAGGTCGCCTGGCTGCAAGCCGCCGAGACCCGGACGGGGATACCGGCAGCCCGCGCCGGCGGGCGCGACCTGCCGGGCCTCGTCCTGGACATCGACGCCGCCCTGGTCACCTGCCACTCGGAGAAAGAGCAGGCGGCAGCCACGTACAAGCGCGGCTTCGGCTACCACCCGCTGCTGTGCTTCCTGGACAACACCGGCGAAGCCCTGGCCGGCCTGCTCAGAGCGGGCAACGCGGGAGCCAACACCGCCACCGACCACATCACCGTCCTGGACGCGGCCCTGGCCCAGATCCCCGATGCTCACCGCCACGGCACCGACCTGCTCATCCGCACCGACAGCGCCGGAAGCTCCACAGCATTCCTGCACCACATACGCGCCCTGCGCTCCCGCCAAATCCGCACCTTCTTTTCGGTCGGATATCCCGTCACCGAGCCAGTCCGCCACGCGATCCGGGCTCTGCCCGAACACCTCTGGCACCCCGCGCTGGAGCAGGACGGCTCCCTGCGCGAGGGAGCCGAGGTCGCCGAGCTGACCGGCATGGTCGACCTCGCCGACTACCCGGACGGCACCCGCATCCTCGTGAAGGCGAGCGCCCGCACCCCGGCGCCCAGCCCGTCGGCGTGCCGTTCGGTGCTCGCCCGAACACCGAAGACCTCCCCAAGGATGTGAGGGGTCGGCACCTCCAGGACCGGTCCCGCGGTCACCACCGCCCCCTCGTACAGGACGACGAGGACGTCGCGCGGGCCGACACGGCAAAAGCCTTCACCGCGGAGTGGACGAACGGCCTTCCGGACCTGCATCTGCTGCGGCTCACACTGACGGACGGCAAGGGCAAGGAGGTGTCACGGAACACGTACTGGCGTTACCGCGACACCTCCGCCCTGCGGGAGCTGAACAAGGCCAGGCAAGTGAAGCTGACCGGCGACATCACCAAGGTGTCGAGCTCGGGGGCCGTCACGAGATGACGGCGGTGATCCATAACCGTGGATCGGCGGTGGCCGCCATGGTCCGGCTGTCCCTGCTGGAGGAGGCCCACGGCCGGCGGGTGCTGCCGACGCTGTACAGCGACAACTACCTGTGGCTGCTGCCCGGTGAATCCCGCACCGTCGATCTGTCCTGGCCGTCGGAGGCCGGCTCGTCCCGGCGCCCGGTGCTGACGGCACAGGCATACAACAGCCCGGTGACCACGCTGCGCGGTTGAGAGCCCCGTGCCCCGGCCCTGGCCGCCCACGCCGGGAGCGGTGCTTGGCCGCATGAGTCTTGAGAGGTCTCCATGACCCATTGGAGCCGGTGCAGCCGGAACCCGTCTCCGGCAAGCAGGTAGTACTGGGCAACGCCCCGGTAGAGGGTCCCGAAGGTCGCTACGATCGCGTGATCGGTGCTGTTGATCAGGGCCGTCTTCGATGTGTCGGTGCCCAAGGACCGCCTGTCCACCACGAGACCTGCGAGGTGTTGCCAGGGGTGAGCTGCCGGCTCCACCGGGTCGGCAGCTCACCGCTTGTTCGCTGGTCCGTCGTACACGTGCGGGCGCGCGGTGTGGGATCCAGTGGACTCACGTACGTCGCCGAGGCTCGGTAACCGCCGTGCGGCGGACCACCACCTCACCCTCGTCCGTGGCGACGGCGACCGCGTACAGACCGGGCCGCCCGCCGTTGTACTTCAAGGGAAGGTCGGCGGCGCCATCGCCCAGCCATGCACGCATGTCCGCCTCGGTGCCGCCGACCTCCATCCACATGATTCCCTGGGGTGTGTTCCGCTGCCCGCTGCGCGGCTGTGCCGCCGGGTGCTCGGCGAGGTCCTCGATCAGGAACACGTTGGGCACTCCCCGCTGCCAGCAGGGGATCGTCTCGGGAACACGGATAGCGTTGCGCTGCACGCCGTCCGTCCGCTTGCGCAGCGGCTTGTCGATGGTGCTGGTGCCGAAGTGCTCGGCCAGCTTCTCCAGTTCGTCGCGTGAGTCGACCCGCAGGCACCAGCCGATGAACACGTCGCCGCCTTCGATCTGGTCGTAGAACCAGCGGGCGTTGGGGTTGGTCTGCGGCGAGTAGGCGTCGATGACGCTCTCCACCTCGATGTACTGGTCCGGTCCGAGCGGGACGATGCGGTTGGCGATGCCGAGGTGGGGGAACCAGCCCCCTTCGTACTGTCCGAACCCGGTTTCCGCGCAGAGCTGTTCGGTGCCGGCGTAGATGTTGCGGGACCCCAGCGAGATGTGGTCGATCGTGAGCATGGTGTTCGTCCTTCTTCAGTGGGTGGTGACTTCTTCGACGTCGCCGTGGTGCGGGGTGGGTGTGCGGGAGGTGGTGGTGCGTGGCCGTATCCGGTTGCCGGCCACGGTGACGACGGCACAGCCGATGAGCGAGGCGGCGATGAAGTACAGGCCGCTGTTGTAGTTTCCGGTAGCGTCGCGCAGCCATCCCACGATGTAGGGCGCCAGAAAGCTTCCGATGTTGCCGAGCATCGTGGTGAGGGCGATGCCGACAGACAGGGCGACGGGTCCGCGCAGGTGTCCGACCGGGATCTGCCACATAAGGAAGAGAGCGGCGTAGATACCGGACGTGAGCAGGACCGTACCGAGCAGGGTCAGCCACAGGTCGGTGGCGTTGGCGGCCAGCACGGTGCCGGCGGCGGCCAGCAGCGCACCCCAGGCCACGTGCCATACCCGCTCGTTGCGCCGGTCCGAGCTGGACACCCAGAAGATGGCGACGAGTGTCGCGGGGATGTAGACGGCCCCGGAGAGCAGGCCCGTCTGGACCACGTTCAGCTTCGTGTGGGCCTGCTGGGCGAAACCGGCGATGATCAGCGGAAGGAACGCGGTGATGGCGGCGAAACCGACCCATAGGAGGCTGACGCCCGCGGAAAGGGTGATCAGGCGGAGGTCGCGCAGCCGCTGCAGAACGTCGTTGAAACGGATCTTCTGCTTCTCCACGGCGGTCTCGGCCGCGGTGACCTCCAGCAGGGCCGCCCGTTCCGGCTCCGTGAGCCAGGTGGCGGTCGCCGGAGAGTCGGTCAGGAAACGCAGCAGCACCAGACCGATGATGATCGTCGGCGCTCCCTCGAGAAGGAACATCCACCGCCATCCCGCCACGCCCAGCACGCCGTCGGCGTACTGGATGATGGCCGCGGACAGCGGTGTTCCCAGGATCGCGTAGAACGGCAGGCAGACCAGAGCGGTGACCCGGCCGCGCATCCGCGGTGGGAACCAGATCGTCAGATACATCAGCATGCCGGGGAGCATGCCTGCCTCGACGGCGCCCAAGGCGACTCTGATCGCGATGAGGCTGCTCTCGCCCTGGACCAGGCTGGTCAGCACGGCGACGACGCCCCAGCAGATCGTGAGCAGACCGAGCCAGCGCCGCGGCCCCAGCCGGTTGAGTGCCAGGTTGCTGGGGACCTGCAGAGCGATGTAACCGGCCGAGAAGATACCGGTGGCGAAGCCGAAGGCGGAGGCGCTGATGCCGAGGTCGGCATTCATGGTCAGCGCGGCGGTCCCGAGGTTGACCCGGTCGAGGTAACCGGCCGTGTAGAGGAGCAGGACCAGCGGGCCCAGGCGTCTGAGGGCTTTTCTGACGGCCTGGCGTTCGGCCAGCGAGGAGTCTGACATGTGGGTTCCCTTCTCGGAACGGCTTTCCGCCTGTCTCGGCGGGGGAGGGAACGGCGTCGCGTCGTGCCCGTCCCCGCCCGGCGAACGCCGTTCGCCGGGCGGGCACGTATGGGTCGGTCACGGTGGGGAGCCGCAGGTGAGTGAGGTGGTGCGCAGTGGACCCGTCACAGGCCGAGGAACGCCCGCGCGTTGGCGGTGAGCGTCCCGGCATCCGGTCCGTGGTCGGTGGCGAAGCGGACGGGGTCCGGCTGGGCCATGTCGAATGGGTAGTCGCTCCCGCAGACGACACCGGCCCCGGAGGCGTGCGCGGCCAGCAGCCCCAGCAGTGCGGGATCGTGGGTGACGCTGTCGAAGAACAGCTCGCCGAAGACCTCGTCCGGCGGCCGGGTCGAGTGGCGGCGAACATCGGCCCGGGTGTGCCAGCCGTGGGTCCACCGGCCGAGCAGCCCCGGTGCGCAACCGCCGCCGTGCACGAAGCAGATCCGCAGCCCCGGCAGCTCTTCCTTGATGCCGCCCAGCAGCAGTGCGGCGACGGCGGTGGCGCTCTCGACGGGGTTGCCTATGAGGTTGGGGAGGTAGTGCTCCGACCATTCCGGCCGGGGCAGTTGCATCGGGTGGACGAGCACGGCGAGGTTGAGATCCACGGCGTCGGTGAGGATGTGGCGCAGTATGCCCCGGTCCAGGGAGCGGTCGGCGAGCAGCGGCGGTATCGCGATCCCGGCGATGCCGTCGGTCCCGGCCAGCCGCTCCATCTGGGCGCGAGTCTCGTCGGAGTCGTCGAGACTCGCCATGCCGAGCCCCACGAGCCTGCCATCGGCATCGGAGACCACGACGGAGAGCGCGTCGTTGAAGGCGGAGACAAACGCACCGGCCCCCGGCATGCCTCCCACGGGGAACGCGAAAGGCGGCGCGGACAGGACCCGCACACCCACCCCCGCGGTGCGCATGTCCTCGAGGATGGCGGGGACGTCGCTCATCGCCCGGGTCGGGATGGACAGTGGGATGTCGCCGAGGTGGAGCTGGCCGTCGCGGTCGTGCATGCGCCCGTACGGGGCCCCCGGGGGGAGGCCGAACAACTCGGCGGGCAGCCAGTGGGCGTGGACGTCGATGACGCCCTGGGCGAGCGGGGTGCTGATCACGGTCGCGGCTCCTGCCGGGCGTCCGGCCCGTGGCCGTGGATGTCCAGCGGCGCGTTGGCGCTGTCGAGGTGCTCGACGGTGGTGAAGACGAGCTCGGTGCCGCCGACATTCTCGATGTCGTGCAGGAGGTACTCGCCCGGGCCGAAGGTGAAGTGGCGGGTCTCCCCGGCGTCGTAGGAGACCTCCCGGGTCGTGCCGTCGTGCGTGTGCTGGCGGCTGCGGCCCGCGTTCACCGCGGTCCAGAAGTAGTCGAGGACGTGCCGGTGGGCGTGCCAGCGCTCGCCGGGGGCGAGCCGGATCTCCCAGACCCGCACCCGCGGTGTCTGGCTCAGCAGCCGGGAGCCGACCCGGCCGTCGTGGGAGTGCGCCTCGAACTCGGTACGCAGCTCCCGGGTCCATCCGTCGAACCCGGTGGCGACGAGGTCGCCGGCCAGCGGCAGGTCCGCGAGAAAGTTCTCGCTGGTCATTGTGGCTCCTTGTGTGTGGTGGGTGGTGGGTCGGGGGCGCCCGGGTCCGCGGTGGGGTCAGTGCCCGGGGCCGTAGAGACCGAACCGCAGGCTCGGATCGCCGGGCGTCCAGGTGTTCGCGAACTGGGACCGCTCGCCCATGGCGACGACCCGCTCCAGCAGCTGGGCGCTGAGTTCGAGCTGGACCGGCTCCCACTTGCGCAGGGCGGCGCTGACGTCACCCTCCGCCTCCCGCAGCGCGGCGACCAGGGCCCAGGCGTCGGCCGCCGCCTTCGCGGTGCCGGCCGCGGCGTGCGGCCGGGCCGCACACGCCGCGTCACCGATCAGTGCCACCCGGCCGTCGGTCATCCGGGACGCGCGCGCATCGGAGACGACCTGGACGTACGGCGTGGCTGTCGAGGTCACGACCTCGGCCGCGGCGGGGGACAGCATCCGCTGCGCGGCGTCCCGCATCTCGTCCACGTAGCGGTCCTGGACCTGGGAGGGGTGGATCGACACCGTGCCGGGAAGGCCGCGCTTGTCGATCAGCATCTCGGACAGCTCGGGGCCCTCGGGCACGTTCCGGTACCAGACGTAGTTCATGAGCCGGTCCTGTGGCCCGGTACCGCCTTCGCCGGGGATCGGGTAGAGCGTGATGTGTGAGTGGGGCACCACGGTGTAGGTGATGGAGTCCTTCAGCAGCTCGCGGGTGCCCTCGGACAGGTCCTTCTCCGGGACCGTGCCGCGCCATCCGATGTAGCCGGAGTAGGTGAGATCCGCGGCCGGGTCGAGGCGTCGGCGCCCGATGGAGGTGATTCCGTCGGCGAAGACCACCAGGTCCGCCGTCACTTCACGCCCGCTCACGAACCGCACGGTGACGGACCGGTCGTCCTGGTCGAATCCGCAGGCATACTCGCCCAGATGGTAGTGGTCGGTTCCAAAGTCGCCGAGTAGGGCGCGGTAGAACGTGCCCCATGATGTGTAGCTCCAGGTCCGCCGCTCGCGGTGCACGATCCGGTTGTCGGTGTCCAGGTACTGGACCCAGTCCGTGGAGGTGCTGAGGTTCTCCGGATGCTGGTCACTGCGCTCGGTGAACCAGCGCAGGGTGTCCGGCTGTAGCACGATGCCGCTGCCGCGGCCGTCGAGGGCGGTGGGGGTCCGCTCGAAGACGTCGACCGTGAAGCCCAGGTCGCGCAGGAGGAGGGCGGTGGTCAGCCCGCCGATCGACCCGCCGATGACCGCCGCGGTGGCGCCGTCGTACGCGTTCATGTCTACATCTCCTTGCTGGTGATCGGCCTGGTCCGCGGCTGCGCCTGGACCGGGTCGGGGGCGATGGGGTCGCTGGGGAGTTCGGCTCCACGTGTCTCCGGTGCGAAGGCGAGACCGGCCACGGCGATCAGTCCGACCGCGGCGACACATGTGGTCGCCAGGCCCAGGTCTCCGCCGAACCACGAGGCGGCGATGACGCTGGCCACCAGCGGGCCGGCCGCGGTGATGAGCCGCCCGACGCTGTTGCACAGGGCCATGCCGGTGGCTCGCACACTGGGCGGGAAGAGTTCGGGGCCGTAGACGAAAGTGCCCGACAAGGCCCCGAACAGGCCGAATCCGACGACCGGCAGGGCGAGCAGGAACTCGCCGTAGCCGTGATGGAAGGGAAAGAGATAGCAGACGCTCACGGCGGAGACGGCGAAGCTGATGGCGAAGGCCTTGCGCCGGCCGAACGCGTCGGCGAGGAATCCCCACGAGGCGTAGCCGAGGACGCCGCCCGCGTTGAACAGCATCGAGGCGACCGCGACATGGCTGTTGGCCGTGCCCGGGGACAGCGCGTCGTCGGCGGCGACCTGGCGGATGATCTGGGGATACCAGGTCGACACGCTCCAGAAGGCGATCAGCGAGCCGGTGGCCAGCGCCGTGCAGACCGCCGTCCTGCTCAGCAGCGGCGCGGCGAGCAGCCGGCGCAGGACGAACCGGTCCGCCTCGGTGACCTGGCCCTGCGACTTCCGTATCCGGCGTGCGGCGATGGCGCCCCGGATCTCCGGGGGCTCGGGAACGTAGCGGCGGATGAACCACACGAGGAGGGCGGGCGCCACCGCGATGCCCATCATCAGCCGCCAGCCGTGGTCGCCGAGCAGCTGGTAGGCGAGCGCGGCGATGAAGAAGCCGGCCGCGTAGCCGGACATCATCACGCCGCAGGCCCGTGCCCGGTGGCGGTTGCGCCATACCTCGGCCACCAGCGCGGCCCCGACCGGGGCCTCGACACCCGAGCCCAGCCCGGCGACGAATCGCAGGGCACCGAGTTGCCACCAGGTGTCGGCGAACGCCGCCAGCGCGGTGAACACCGCGTAGGTGACGATGCCGGCGGACAGCACCCGGACCCGCCCGAAGTAGTCGGCGAGTATGCCGAACAGGAGCCCGCCGACCGCCCAGCCGGCGAGGAACAGAGCCACGGTCAGGCCGCCGTAGAACCCGATGTCGTCGAGGTTCACCGCGATCCCGCTGTGCGGCAGCAGTTCGGTCATGGCCGGGCCGAGGACCAGTGCGTAGAGGCTTCCGGCGAAGCCGTCCAGGGCCCAGCCCATCGTCGTCCCCAGCAGGACGAGCCATTGCATTCGGGTGATCTCCGCGCGCCAGCCGCGAGCGGGCCGGGCGACCTTTGTATTCGACATGGGCGGGTCCTTCGTTGGACGTTGCCGGACAGGAGTCGTCGTGGGAACGAGGGGGAGCCCTGGGGAGGGAGAGGGGAAGGGAGGGGGAGCCCTGGGGGGAGAGGGGAAGGGAGGGGGAAGCGCCGTGGGACAGCCGGTCAGTTGAGACGGCCGGGCTCGGTGCTGCCGTACCAGTCGACGTCGTCAGCGGCGGTGCGCACCACGACGGTCTTGATCCAGGTGAAGTCGTCGAAGGACTCCTGGCCGGCGTCCCGTCCGGTGCCGGACTCCTTGACCCCGCCCCACGGGAGCGACGGCTCCAGCCGATGGTGATCGTTGACCCACACCATTCCGGCGGTGATGCGGTCCGCGACGCGGTGACCCCGGCCGATGTCTCGGGTCCAGACGCCGGCCCCGAGACCGAAGCGGTTGTCGTTGGCCATCGCGACCGCGTCGTCCTCCCCGTCGAAGGGCACGACGACCGCGACCGGTCCGAAGATCTCCTCGCGTGTGACGGTCATGGACATCGTGGCGTCGGCCAGTACGGTGGGTTGCACGTAGTAACCGGAGCCGAGTTCGGCCGGCAGGTCGGGTACGCCCCCGCCGGCGGTGATCCGGACGCCCTCCTGTGCACCGGTCGCGATCAGACGCAGGACCTTGTCCCGCTGGACGCTGCTGATCAGCGGCCCCAGCTGGGTTCCCGGCTGCGCGGGGTCGCCGATCCGGATCGCCGACGCCCGTGCGCTCAGTGCCTCGACGAAGGCGTCGTAGCTCCCGCGCTGGACGAGGAACCGCGAACCGGCGACACAGGACTGGCCGGCCGCAACGAAGGCCGCGAACGCCGCCCCCTCGGCGGCGACCAGCGGGTCGATGTCGTCGAAGACGACGATCGGGGTCTTGCCACCGAGCTCCGCGGTGACGCGGGCGAAGCGGGCCGCCGTGGCGACAGCCGCGGCCCGTCCGGCCTCGGTGCCACCGGTCAGCGTGATCTTGGCGATGTCGGGATGCCCGGTCAGCCGTTCGCCCACCTCGCGCCCACCGGTGACGACCATGACGACGTCCTCGGGCAGTCCGGCGTCGCGCAGGATGCCGATCAGAGCCAGTGTGGTCAGCGGCGTCATTTCGGAGGGCTTGATCACCACGGTGTTTCCGGTGGCCAGCGCGGCGGACAGACTGCGCGCGAGGATCAGCAGCGGATGGTTGAACGGGGTGATGATGCCGCACACGCCGAGCGGTGACCGACGCTGGTAGGTGAGGTACGGGCCGTCGCCGGGCAGGACCGCGTCCCGCTGGGCGGCCAGCAGGCCCGCGTTGTAGCGGAACCACTCCGGGACGCGGGCGAGCTGTGCCCTGGTCTCGGTGATGGGACGGCCATTGTTCCGCGTCTCCAGCTGGAACAGCGTCTCGGTGTGTGCCTCGATCGCGTCGGCGAAGCGCAGCAGGTGCCTGGCTCGCTCACTGCGCGGCATGCGGGGCCACGGACCGGAATCGAAGGCCGTCCTCGCCACCTCCACCGCCTTGTCCACCTCGGCCACCGTGCTGTCCGGGACGGTGCGTATCACCTCGCCGGTGGCCGGGTTGATGATCGCCCTATCGCGGCGAGCGACGCCGTCGGCCGGCGGCGCGGCGGTGTCAGGGCGCTGGGTGTCGGTCTGGTTCATGGGCTGTCCTTATGACGGGCACAGGGCTGCACGTTTCGGCGCGGCAGGGAAGGGGAGCCGTGTCCGCGCCCCGATGCAGTGGTGTGCGGTCGAGTATGGGGACACGGTTCACGTATCTCTATGTCCGGGGAGATATATTCAAGCCTGATGTATGTCTTCAGTGACACTCTCGTCCGTGCCATGCTGAGTACATGTCGACGCTGTCACGGGAAGGTGCGGGCCCTGCCCGGTCGAGCGGAAGCGAGTCGCACGCCGAGCTGCGGCGCTGGCTCGAGGCCGTGCAGGCATTGAGCTCCGCGGTGAGTTCCGGACGAAGCCTGCGCGAGGTCCTCGACCTCGTCGCGGACACGGCGCGGTCCTTGCTGGGGTTCGACTTCTGCGGAGTGTTGATCCCCGACGGCTCCGGGCGGAACCTCGTGATCGAAGGATGGAGCGGACTGGCGGCCGAGTATGTGGCGCGCGTCAACTCCGACCGTCCGGTGCGGTTGCGCGGGAACGGTCTTCACCACGCACCGTCGAGTCAGGCATTTCGGTCGGGTGAGCCCGTCGCGGTGCGGGACATCGCCCGGGAGCCGCAGTTCACGCCATGGGGCGGGGTCGCGAAGGAGCAGGGTTACCGGTCGATGCTCTCGGTGCCTCTGGTTGCCGGCAGCGAAGTGGTCGGCACGCTCAACAGCTACCACTCTGTCGCCCACGACTTCACCGATCACGAGATCGAGCGGCTCACCTTGCTGGCCAATCACGCCGCGATCGCGCTCACCTCGGCACGGATGGTCAAGGAACTCCAGCAGCTGACCACCTCGCTTCGCGGCCAGCGCGACCTGCTGACGAAATCAGAACGCATCCACGAACGCCTCCTGGCGGTCGCGCTCCGGGCCGGCGGGCTCGACGGCATCGTCATGACGCTGGCGGAACTCGTATCGCGGCCCGTACTTGTCGAGGACGCGCGGGGCACCGTGCTCGCCCTCACCGGCCCTCTCGCGGAGTTGCCGGGCGCCGACGTCCGAGCGGCGCTGCCACTGGAGGAGGATCGGTCCGAGCCGCACATGCTCGGCACCGGCCTGGTCCGCGAGCATGGCGGCCATGTCGCTGTCACCGTTCGGCTGGCTGGTGAGGTGGTCGCCCGGCTGTGGCTGCCGCGCGGTGCTGGGGGATTCTCAGCACTTGACGAACGCGCCCTCGAACACGCCTCGATCGTGGTATCGCTCGAGCTGTTCCGGTTGCGCACCGGAACCGAGGTCGAGCACCGGCTGCGCGGCGAACTGCTCACCGACATCCTGAGCGGTGCCGCTGCCGAATCCCGCCCGCTGCGGGAGCGCGCCGACCGACTGGGGCACGACTTGTCCCGGCCCCACGCCGCCCTCGTCGGCCAACTCGAGGTGGCGACCGGATCCCGGCGTCCCCGTGCCTACCAGCGAGCACTGACTCTGGTGTCCGAGCTGGCTGCCACGTACAGACCGAGACCCCTGGTCGCGATGCACCAGGGAGCGATGGTCGCGCTCTGGCCCCTGGACGGGGTCCGTACGGGAGCGGCAGCGGGCGCGACCGGACAGGCGGAGCCCATGGGTGCCGTCGCCTCCTCGATACGCCGCGCGATGGCTTCGGTTCCGGGCGCCGAGGGGGCAACTGTGGCGGTGTCCGCCACCGAGCGACAGACCGTCCGGCAGGCGTACCGGACTGCCCGCGGAGCACTCAACGTGGCGCTGCGCACGGGGCGTTCCGACATCGTTGTGACGCCGGACGACCTCGGCGTCGCGGGTCTGCTCCTGCAACTCAACGACGCCCGGCAGCTGGTGGCCTTCGCCGACCGTACCTTGGCGGCGGTTCGGGAGCACGATCTGCGGCGTGGCACTCATCTACTGCGGACGCTCCGCGTCTATCTGGACAGTGATCTCGGCAGGACCGAGGCCGCACAGAGGCTCAACGTCCATCCCAATACGGTGAGCCAGCGCCTGCGGCGGATCGAAGTGGTGGCCGACATCGACCTCTCCGCTCCGACAACCATCGTGGAGGTCAGTGCGGCCCTCCTGCTCCTGGATGTCGCCGAGGGCGGACAGCCGGCCTGAGGGGGCGAAGCAGCCGCAAGGTGGAATCAGCTGTCGTCTCCCTGTGTCGTTGCGACACGAATCTCGCTTCGACCAGCAGTGCCCCGTACGTGTGCGTGCCCAGACCTGTTGCCGGACCTGGTGGCCGTCCACGCTCAGGAGCCTCACTATCGTCGGCCGCGGGGGCGATTGGGGACGTTGAGGTGCTGCGCTCCGGAGCCGTCGAGCGCCTGGGCCGCCTGTGCGCCGGAGGCCGTCCCTTCCCGCGGACCCTGGACGTCCCGGCCCGGGCCGCGGCGGAACAAGCCTTTGTATGAGCGCGGACCTGGCCGGCCGCGTACCAGGAGACTACCGGCAGTGTCTCTTCACCGAGCTCGCCATGGCGGTCGACGAGAAGCGGGCGGGAAACGGGCTGGGGACGTGCACTCCCGGCTTCAGCAAGCCATAGCACTGCCCCGGCGCGGCGCCAGCGCATCGGCCTTGAGGCCATCCCAACGCGACGGCCAGTTCCATGCGTGTACGCGCTTCAGCGCACCGAACCGGTGTCGGGTGGTGGCCATATTCGTATTGAGATCCCCAAGGGATGGTTGTGATAAGGCAAAATTCCTTTTACTGTGCCGCCACTGCACTGAACAGCACAGGCCGGGCGCCCCGTCCGACGAAGGGCGCCCGGCCTGCCTGGTGCGGAACACGCCGTGCGGCCATGGCTTTCGCAGGCAGACGGCCGCAATAGCGGAAAGCCCACGCAACCAGTTCCCCGGAGGGTACCGTGAGCCACCCCAATCGGCTACGTCAGGCAATCAGCGCAGGCGGCACCACGCCCCTGATCGGCGTCTTCGATATGTTCTCCGCGTCCGTCGCGGCCCGGCACTACGACGGAATGTTCATCTCCGGATTCGGCTTCGCCGCGTCCCACTACGGCCTGCCCGACATCGGCTTCATCGCCTGGCCGGACATCACCGCCTTCGTCCAGCGCCTGCGTCTGGCCTTCCCACGCCAGCACCTGCTCGTGGACATCGACGACGGCTACGTCGATCCGGAGACCGCGTGCCATGTCGTGCAGAGCCTGGAGGCGATCGGCGCTTCCGGCGTCGTCCTGGAGGACCAGAAGCGCCCGCGGCGCTGCGGACACGTCGACGGCAAGCAGGTGCTACCGCTGGAGGAGTATCTGGAGAAGCTCGACATGGTTCTCGCCGCGCGCCGGGAGCTCATCGTGGTCGCCCGCACGGATGCGACCGAGGAGGGCGAGATCCTGCGCCGCGCCAAGGCACTGGCGGCCACCGACGCCGACGTCGTGCTCGTGGACGGAGTGCGCAGCATCGAATGGATCCACAAGGTGCGGCGCATCATCGGCGACAAGCCCCTGCTGTTCAACCAGATCGCCGGCGGCAAGTCGCCCCGGCTGTCGTTGAGCGAGTTGTCGGAACTGGGCGTCGATGTCGCCATCTACAGCACCCCCTGCCTGTTCGCGGCGCAGACCGCCATCGACCGGGCACTGACCAAGTTGAGGGAGGCCGACGGCCGCCTCCCGCAGACCGGTCCGGACACCGTCGGTGTCGCCGAGTGCCTAGCACTGCTGGAGAAGAACATCAGCCGCCACCACGAGCACGTCCCCTCCTGACATCCGGGGCCGACAGGGGGACCGCGCCCCGCGACGTGAGCCGCCCGCGGTCCCCGGTCCTTCCCGCGCCCGGCACCAGCCGGGCGCGGGTCCCACGCCATCGGATTCAAGGCAGGAGCGCATGTTCCGGACTCTCACCCGCGCCGCGCGCGGTCTGGCGCGCCGCGTCGACTGGTACATCGTCGCGCTGTTCGGCGCCATCGGCGTCGCCACCCTCGCTCCGGCCGAGCGACAGGCGGCGGAGATCGTCTCCTCGCTGACCCAGGTGGCGATCGGACTGCTGTTCTTCCTCTACGGAGCCAGACTCTCCCCGTCGGCCGCGCTGGAGGGCGTACGGCACTGGCGGTTGCATCTGCCCGTCCTGGCCCTGACGTTCGTGGCCTTCCCGCTGGTCGCGCTGGCCATCGCCCTGCTACCGGATCGGATGCTCGGTGCCGAGCTCACCGCCGGTGTGCTCTTCCTGGCCGTGCTGCCGTCCACCGTCCAGTCCTCCATCGCCTTCACCTCCTTGGCACGCGGCAACGTGGCCGCGGCCCTGTGCTCGGCGTCGTTCTCCACGGTGCTGGGCGTTGTCCTCACCCCTGCCCTGGCGGTCCTGCTGATCCAGCGAACCGAGGGCGGCGGCATCCCGTTCGGCTTCGGCCAACTTGGCGACATCGTCGTACAGTTGCTGCTGCCGTTCCTCGCGGGGCAGGTGGTACGGCGCTGGATCTCCGACTGGCTCGGCCGGTACCGCGGCCTGATCAGTGTCTGTGACCGGGGTTCGATTCTGCTGGTGGTCTACTCGGCGTTCAGCCGGGGTATGACCACCGGCATCTGGCAGCGCGTGTCGTCGGCGCGGCTGATGCTGCTCGGCGGGCTGTGCGTGCTGCTGTTGTGTGTCGCCCTCCTCCTGGCCGACCGCTGTGCGCGGATGTTGCACCTGTCCCGGGAGGATCGGGTGACCGCGGTCTTCTGCGGCGCCACCAAGAGCCTGGCCAGCGGGCTGCCCATGGCCTCCGTGCTGTTTCCGGCGAGCCGGGTCGCCATGACCGTACTGCCCTTGATGCTCTACCACACCCTCCAGCTCGTGGTCTGTGCATGGCTGGCCCGCCGCTGGCCGACCGCCCTCCGCAGCACAACGACGCAGTCCACTCCCCACACGCCCGCTCCGGCCGTCGGCCCCCGCTCCGACCCCCCGGTCCACTGACTCCCTGGTTTTCCCGGCAGCTCATGCCGGGTGCACCACGAACGGACCGAAGCACATGTGGAGAAGGCCGCCACCTTCGACCCCAATGAGCCTGGTCGGGAGGACTGGCCCGACCACCTGGCTCCGTAGGCGCGGTTGCACCAGCGGCAGGACGGCACCCGGCCGCCGGACGAGGACGCCCTCAAGGACCGGTCTCGCGTACGCCACCCAGGAAGGGGGGAAGGGGCCCCGCCTCCATCGTGTCCCGCGGCGAGCTGGAAAATCTCAGTCGCATCGCGGGGATGGACAAGGCCCTCCCCAGGTGGAGGACCACCCCAGGCGGAAGACCAACCGATGGGCGTCCTGGCCGGGTGCGGGCCCGGGACGGCCATCGGCACCCCCTACCCCCTGGTCATCACCGGCGGGTACGCCGTCCAGGCGCACGGCCTGGTCGACCGGCTCAGCCAGGACCTCGACGTCGCCACGGAGAACCCCGCGCCCATGGCGGAGATCACCCGCACTCTCACCGCCGGGCTGGCCGAGCGCGGCTGGCACGTGAGAGAGGTGGGCGTGGACCCGCTCTCCGGCCGTCTCGTGGTCACCGATCCCGCCGGCGGTGAGCAGTGCGAGGTCGACATCCTCAAAGAGGCGTTCTGGCGCCCACCCGCAGCGACCGAGTACGGCCCTGTCCTCGCCCTGGACGACGTCATCGGCACGAAGCTGCGCGCGCTGGCCGGCCGCGGGGCTGTGCGTGACCTCATCGACGTCCACGCCGCCTCCCGCCTCCATACCAAAACCGGTGGCCGATGCAGAGGAAGAGGTCGCCGAGCTCTCGTTCGCAGGCCGCGTCCGCATGTTCGTCGATCGCGGTGGGAGGCTGTCCGTATCACAGCCCAGCCATTTCCCCGATCCACTCGTTGGAGGGGCGGTCCGGCAAGACCGCCCCTGACACACCACCAGCCGACTACGCTCCGGACGACGCCTCTGACCAGGCCAGATAGCGAAACGCTGCTGGAGTACCAACCTCTCTCGCGACACGTGGGCCACTGCGACGGCCCCTCGGAGGGGGTGCGTCTGCGTCGTGTGGGCGGCGCGGGACGGCCAGCGCTGGGTGCGCGCGGTGGCCGCCGCGACCCTGGCGGCGGGCGAGTTGGTGCGCCGGGCGAGGCGTACGGGCCGGAGCCGGAGCCCGAACCAACTCGACGATTCAGACGGCTGGAGATCTTCAAGTGTCGGAGTTATTGCTGCGTGGGCTGGTGACGGCTGCCCCGCCTCAAACGGATGCAGTACCGCCCCGCCCTCCTCGCCGGATTCATCGCCAAGACCGGCCTGATCCAGCTGCCGTAACGCCGACCTTTGAAGGTCTCTAGCGGTAACAGGATCCGCCGAGAATCACCATCTCCCCGTCGAGATGGTTGAATGTGCCCACGCCGAAATCACCGTGCCGGAGCAGCTCGCCGATTGTCACGTCGCCGTCGTACATGCCATCGATCAACGCCCCCCATCGTCGAGGTCTGATAGATCTCTCGCGTGCGCTGCGCATCATGGCGACCGTCATGCGTCCCATCGGCGAGAGGCACCGTGGGAGGTTTCGGGTGGACGCAAGTCGGCCAGCTTTCCGGGAATTGCTGCGCCCGGTGATGCGCGCGGCGCGTGCAGCCCTAGTCGTCGCAGGTCACCACCGGTCCGACGCTCATGCTGTAACGCACCGGCCCTGAAGAATACCTTCACTGGAAGATGCGCCGGGCGCATCGTGGCCCATATGGCCGCGGATCCGGGCCGGTGATGGTTGTGTCGGCACGGTTGAAGTAGGCGTTGATCACGGTGGCACGACGTTCTGGATTATCACGTCGCCTTCGCACACGCCGTCGATCAAGGCTCGCGTCGTCGAGGTCTGACAGATCTCGACGGGCGCGCTGCGCGTCATGCATGCGCTTTGTCTTGAACCGTGCCTAAACTTGGGTGATATCGGGTTCTTTGGGCTGTCGCATTCTCGCGGTGTGCGGCAGACGCCGCATAAGAACGCCCACATCCTCAGGGGTGACCGCCGGTTGGGCCCCCAGCAACTCGAGCCAGCTAGAGGTGCACCTGTGTATCAATGGACGCGGCGCGAGGACGAAAGACTGCTCACGGGGAAGGGCCGCTATGTCGCCGATATCGAAGTGCCGGACCGTCTTGACGCTGTGTTCGTGAGAAGTAAGGTCGGCCACGGTGCGCTGCGCGCGGTGGACTGCCGCGCGGCTCGTGAAGTGCTTGGCGTGGTGGGCGCCTGGTCCGCCGCCGACCTCATGGACATGCCCCCGTGCGCCCACTCGGCAGCTACCCTGCAGGACCTGCCTCCGGTTCCGCATACCGTGCTGGCCAAACTGTCCTCGGATGAGGCGGTCGTCGGCCGCGAGTGGCCCGCGCTGGTGAAGGAACGCGTGCGCTACGCGGGCGAGGCGGTCGCGGTGGTCCTGGGGGAGGACCGGTACCGGGCCGAGGACGGGGCCGCCGAGGTCACCTTCCAGGTCGACCCGCTGCCCGCAATGGTGACGCCGTCCGCCGCTGCCGCGGATTCGACCCTGCTCTTCGAGGGACTGAGCAACATCGCCCTGCGGGGAGAGGCTGGCAAGCCCATCGAGGACAAGGTGTGGCAGGACGCGGCCGCGGTGGTGGAGGCCCGGTACCGCCAGAACCTCCTGATGCCCACCCCGATGGAATGCAGGACGATCCTCGCCGTCCCGGAGGGCGACCGGCTGACGGTCTGGTCGGGGCACCAGATGCCCCACCGGCTCCGGCGCGAGCTGGCGGCACTGCTGGGCTGGTCGCAAGAGCAGGTACGTGTGGTGGTCCCGGACACCGGCGGGGCGTTCGGGTCGAAGAGCGCGTCCTTCCCGGAGTTCGTCATGGTCGCCTTCCTGGCGGTCAAGCTGCGGCGGCCTGTCCGGTGGATCGAGGACCGTCTGGAATCCATGCTGGTCGCCACGCGAGGCCGCGGCCAGGACCAGCATGCGCGGCTGGCCGCCGACGCTGACGGGCGGCTTCTCGCCTACGAGCTCCATATCGACGCCGATGTCGGTGCCTACCCTCACCTAGGGGTCGGACTGCCGATGCAGACCGCCTGGATGGCGACCGGCGCCTACTGCACCCCGCAGGTCCATGCGACCGTCCGCTCGATCCTCACCAACACCATGCTCACCTACCCCTACCGGGGCGCCGGGCGGCCGGAGGCGGTGATCGCGCTGGAGCGGTCCATGGACACGATGGCCCGTCGGCTGGGTATTGACCCGGCGGAGCTGCGGCGCCGGAACTTCATCCCGCCCGAGAGCTTCCCGTACACGACTCCCACCGGCCGGACCTACGACAGCGGCGAATACGCACGCGCGCTCGATCTGGCGCTGGAGACTGTCGAGTACGACATGTGGCGGGCCGAACAGGCCCGGCGCCGGACGGACCCGACCGCCAAGCCTCTGGGAATCGGCTTGTCCTGCTATGTCGAGCGCTCCGGTGGGGAGCCGGGTGGCCTCCACGAGTTCGGCAGCATCGAGGTCGGCACGGACGGCACGATCACCGCGCGGTGCGGCGCCGCTTCCAGCGGCCAGAGCCACGAGACGGTGTTCCCCCCGCTGGTCGCCAAGACCCTGGGAGTGGATGAACAGCGCGTCCGGCTGATCGAGGGCGACACCGACGAACAGCCCCAGGGTCTGGGCTCCTTCGCCAGCCGAACCGCGCAGGTCACGGGTGCGATGCTGCAGCATGCCTCCCAACTGGTCATCGAGGAGGCCAAGCAGAGGGCCGCGAACCTGTGGGATCTGCCCCTGGAGCAGGTGGAGTGGTCCGACGGCACGGTACACGCGGCCCAAGACGGTTCGGCCGCCATGGACATCAGCGAGCTGGTCAAGGCCACCGGGCCCCTGCGCGTGGAGGACCGCTTCGAGACGGGGATGGAGTTCCCCTTCGGTACCCACGTGGCGGTGGCCGAGGTCGACCCGGAACTCGGCACCGTGCAACTGCTGAAGGTGGTGACGGTCGACGACTGCGGTGTGGTGCTCAACCCCGACATCGTCCACGCGCAGGCATTCGGGTCCGCTCTGCAGGGCATCGGCCAGGCACTGTACGAGGCCATCCCCTACGGCGACAACGGAGTTCCCATACTGGCCAACGGCCTGCTGGACTACCTGCTGCCGACCTATACCGAGCTGCCACCCATCGAGGCCAAGGACACCTGCACGCCGAGCCCGAGCTCCCCGCTGGGCGCCAAGGGCGCCGGCGAGTCGGGCTGCATCGGCCTGCCGGCCGCGGTCGTCAACGCCGTGGTCGACGCACTCCAGCCGGCCGACTGCGACCTGCTGCAGATGCCCCTCACCCCGGATGTGGTGTGGCGAGCGGCCCGAGCCCCGAAGCTGGAGGAGGCCCGGTGAAGCCCGCCGCCTTCGATTACGTCGTACCCCGCACCGTGCCCGAGGCCGTCGACGCTCTGGGGAACGGGGGCCGCAAGGCCCAGGTCCTGGCCGGCGGCCAGAGCCTGCTTCTAGAGATGCACCTGGAGCGCATCCGTCCCGACCTGGTCGTCGACATCAACCGCATCCCGGAACTCGACGACATGCAGATCACTGACAACGCCCTGCGGGTCGGCGCCCTCATCAGGCACCATGTCTTCGAGTCCGAGCAGGCCGTGCCAGGTCCGCTCGGCTCGTTGTTCTCCCTCGCTGTCGTCAACATCGCCCACCCGCCCATCCGGTCCCGGGGAACCATGGTGGGCAGCTTCGGCTGGGGACATCCCGCGTCCGAGTGGTGCGCCATCGCCATGGCCCTGGACGCCGACATCCGGCTGCAAGGACCCGAAGGCGCCCGTACCGTCGCGGCACGCGACTACTTCCACGGTCCCCTCAAGACCGCCCGCCGCCCCGGAGAGCTGATCACCTCCGTGCGGTACCCGCTGCTCGCCGAGCGCACCGGCGTCGGCTTCATCGAGCATCGACGTACGCATTTCTGCTTTGCCCAGGTAGCCGTGGCGGCCGTCCTCATCGTGCACGACGGAGTGATCAGCGAGGCACGCATCGGACTGGTCAACTGCGCCGACCGGCCGCTGAGGGCGCACGCCGCCGAGCAGGCCCTGACCGGTGTCGGGATCGGACCGCCGACGGACGGGTACCGGCTGCCCGAGGACCATCCGTTCACCCGGGCGGGTCGGATTGCCGCGGAGCAGGACGCCGCACCTCTGGCGGAGCCGTACGCGGACCTCGAATACCGGCGGCATGCCATCGCCGTGGTGGCTGCCAGGACACTGTGCCAGGCGGCGAACGACCACCGGTCTCGCGTCGGCAGGACCAAGGGAGACAGTCAATGAAGATCACCCTCACCGTGAACGGGGAGGAGTTCCCGCTCGACGTGGAGCCTCGGCGCATCCTGGCCGACGTGCTGCGGGAGGACTGCGGGCTCACCGGTACCCACCTGGGCTGCGAGCACGGTGTGTGTGGCGCCTGCACCGTGCTCGTGGACGGTGAGGCAGTACGCGCCTGCCTGATGCTCGCCGTGCAGTGCGACGGCGGGTCGGTCCGGACCGTGGAGGGACTCACCGGTTCGGACGGCGAGCCCAGCGCGCTGCAGCGCGCCTTTTCCACCGAACACGCGCTGCAGTGCGGCTTCTGCACACCGGGATTCCTGATGGTGGCCGCCGGGGCGCTGGAGGCCGACTCCACCCTTGCCGATCACCCCGAGCGCGTGGACCATATCGTCGGATCCAACATCTGCCGATGCACCGGCTACGAACCCATCCGCCGCGCGATCATGCGGGCAGCGCAAGAACAACAGCAGGCCACGACCTGACCCTGCCGCACGACGACCCCACCGGCAGGCGTCGGTTGAGGAGCAGACATGGCTGTAACGGGAAGCGTCCGCGCCGGAGTCATCGACGTCCACGCGCACTGGCTGCCTCGGGAACTGCTCTCCCTCCCGCCGGGCTCTCCCCTGGGCGGCATGAACGACCGTGACGGAGAGCTGTACCTGGGCGGGAACCCGTTGTTCTTCCCCACCGCGGCGATGACCGACATCGACGCGGTCGTCACCGACACGCTGAAGGTCGGCCTGGGCGCCCGCGCCGTCTCAGCGCCACCCTTCGCCTTCCCCGTCCACACGCCGTCAGAGGCGGACGACTACGTCTCGGCCTACAACGACCGGCTCGCGGAAGCTGTCTCCTCCTCCGCCGGCACCCTGGTCGGACTCGGGCTGACCCGCGTGGACAACGTGGACGCCGCCCGTCGCGAGATGACCCGCTTGACCGCTATGGAGGGCATCGCAGGTGTCGCCGTCCCGCCCCTGGTCCAGGGGCAGTCCTACGGCGACGGTGTCATGCGGGAGGTACTGGCTGTCGCCGCCGAAGCGGACCTGGCCGTCCTCGTCCACCCGATGCAGCTGCCACGGCCGGAGTGGAAGGACCACTACCTGGCCAACCTGATCGGCAACCCGGTGGAAACCACGACCGCCGTGGCATCGGTGATCCTCAGCGGAGTCATGGAGGAACTACCGAACCTGCGCATCTGCTTCGTCCACGGCGGGGGCTGCGCACCGTCATTGCTCGGGCGATGGGAACACGGATGGCGGTCACGGGAAGACGTACGCCAGGGGAGCGGCCGCCCGCCGACTGACTCGTTCGCCAAGCTGTACTTCGACACGGTCACCCACGACCCCCAGGTACTGCGGCTGCTGACAGCCCATGCCACACCGGATCGCATCCTGTGCGGGAGCGACTATCCCTTCGACATGGCGCAGCCGGCCCCAGTCCGCTTCCTTCTGGATCACGGCCTCGACGCCAGGACGCTCGAAGCGAACGGCCGCGCATTCCTCGGCATCCACAGCCCTGCCTGAGGGTTCTCCCGCTCTCTCTCCTCGGGCACTCGGTTGCTCGAGGGGAATCCGATTCCGAAGGCCCGCACTCGCGAGGCGGCGGAGGTGTGTGATTCCAGAGATGAATGCCTTCACAACGCTGGTCATCGGCGGATCCGTCGGCGGCCTGGCGGCGGCGCATGAGCTGCGGGCCGTTGGCGCGGAGGTCGCTGTGTACGAGCGGTCGGTGGGCAAGACGTCCGCCCGCGGCGCCGGCATCGTCATGCAACCGGAGACCGAGGCGCTGCTGAGCCGCCTGGGCGTACCAGCGCAGTCGGTGAGCGTCGAACTGCACGAGCGCCAGCAACTGCACACGCATGGCAAAGCCGCGCGCTACGAGGCTCCACAACTCATGACCGCATGGGACACCCTCTACCGTGCGCTGCGAGAACCCCTCGCCGGAATGTGCTACCGCCTGGACAGCACACTCACTCGCGTACACGTGGACGGCCACGACGTCACCGCCGAGTTCTCCGACGGGTATACCGCGCGTGGCAACTTCCTGGTGGGCGCCGACGGAATCGGGTCGGCCGCCCGCAAACTGCTCGACTCCGCCACCCGCCCTATGTACGCCGGCTACGTAGCCTGGCGTGGTCTGGAACCCGAATCCGCGCTGCCGGGTGATCTGCTGGACCTTCTCTCGGGCCGCTTCACGTTCTTCACGTCGAGCGGAATGCAAATGCTCTGCTACCTGGTTCCCGGCGCCAACGGCGAGCGGGAAGAGGGCTCACGGCGCGTCAACTGGGTCTGGTACGTGAACGTCGCCGAGCCGAACGTGCCGAAACTCCTCACCGGCCGCTCCGGAAGACGCTTCGCACACTTCCTGCCGCCGGGCGAGTTGCTACCGGAAACCGTCGAGCAGGTCGCGCACCAGGCAGACGCCTCGCTTCCACGGGCCTTCGCCGAGCTGATTCGCCTGTCGGACGTCTTCATGCAACCGGTGCTCGACCTTCCCCCTCGGCGCATGGTGGCCGACCACGCGGCATTGATCGGCGATGCGGCGGGCACGGTCCGGCCCCACACCGCCTCGGGGACGTCCAAGGCGTTCGGTGACGCCGCAGGCCTGGCAACAGCCCTGCGAGGGTGGACCCTGACGCAGCCGCTTCCCGCCGCCGAACTGGAAAACTGGGAGGCGCGGCGCCTCGACCGCCTGCTCAGGTTGTCCGAGATCGGGCTCGAGCTGGCAGAGAGATCCACGTTGGGCGCACGCGTGGGCAGCCAGTTCTTCACATCGGATTGACCCCGAAGGCCGCGTCCCGGGAAACAACCCGTTCCAGCTTCAGTGGTTGTTGTCGTTCCGATCTTCAGGGGTGTGCGTCGAACGGGAGTCTCGATCGGGTGATCGCAGCTGGTCGCGGGCATGAAGGCAGGGCCTCTTGGCAGCTCGGGGCGCGAAGCCATCCGAGACCCAGGAGACCCTGTTGCCGCAGTTCTCCGTGCTCGCGCCGGGGGAGTTCAACTCGGCCTCTCCGCCGTGTGATTGTGCCGCCCATCGGTTCGGGAACGCAACCGATCACCCGGAACGTGTTCGGCGGTATCCGTCGGACATGACGGACGCGGAGTGGGAGACGGCCCGGCCGCTGTTGCCGGTGCCGGCCTGGCCGTGCGGCCGGGGCGGACAGCCGGAGGGTACTGCCGCCGCACGATGCTGAACGCGATCCGCGTGCGGACACGCGGCCATGTCCGGCTGGCTGAAGTCTTGGGGCGAGAAGGGCCTCGCGGCATGGGGGGCATGGACCACGGCAGCGCCTCGCCCATGCCCGGCATGATGGACGACCAGCAGATGAACGAGATGAAGCATGCCTCCGGCAGGGCATTCGACACCATGTTCCTGACCATGATGATCAAGCACCACGAGGGCGCCGTCCAACTGGGCAAGGCCGAGAAGAAGCAAGGAGCCTACGGCCCCGCCAAGGCACTCGCCGACGACATCATCACCACCCGGACCGCACAGATCATCCAGATGCGGAAGATGCCCGGGACGGATTGACCCCGGGTACGGGAAGGCGGCACCTGTGCGGACCAGCCGGGCTCAGGGGGAGGAGTCGGATGGCGCGCACCGAGTACCCCTGCCCGCGGCGGATCCCGGCCGCCGCGCAGCGCCTCGTGGAGTGTGGAGTCCCGGGGGCCCTGAAGGTGGTCGGCGAGCAGGCCGGGCACGTCGGTGGCGTGCGGCTGCTCGGGAGCCTGCTCCTGGTCCTCGATGTCGGTGGCCACGACGCCAGGTTCCTCCAGGACATCGCCGATACCGCGGGCGCCGGCCGCGTCGAGCACACGGCGGATGGTCTTGGGTGCGACGTCGTACTGCCGGGCGAGCCTCTTCACCTTGGCGTCCTTGGCGTACGCGTCGACGACGTCGGCCGCCTTGTCCTCGCCGAGCGCGGCCGGGCGCCCCAGTGTCTTGCCCGCGGCTCGGTGGCGGCGACGCCTTCCTTCGTGTTCTCCGAGATCAGGTCGCGCTGGAACTCCAGGACCCCGGCGAGCATCGTGACGAACAGCTTGGTCTGCGGGTCGTCGGCCGCGAGATCGAAGCCGGACCATGCGCCGGTCGCGATGTGCGGGTGCAGGCCGCGCCGCTGGAGGACTCCCGGATCTGGATGACGTCCTTGGCCGAGCGGAACAGCCGCGCGGCATCCGCGATGCGGATGGTGACGCCGACCGCTGCTTCGTCGAGCAGCGTGCGGAACCCCGATTGCGTCCCACTGCGGGCCGCCGACGGGCGTTCGGCCGGGACGGAGACCGACGCGGCCGGCCTCCCGCTGTAGGCGGCCCGGTCGCTGTCCCCTGGAGACGGACAAAGCCAACTGACCCCTGCCCTCCCGGTGCTCAGGGAATCACGACGGCCGCCCGGCTCGATCCGGGCGGCCGTCGTCTGCTCGTCGTGTGCAGTGCTGGTCAGCCGTCAGCGGCGCGGGGGAGGCCGTCGTCCAGGACGATGCGGATGCTCTCACCTTGCCCGGCGACGTTGGCGAGTTCAGCCGCGATGCGGTTGTAGGAGGTCATGGCCAGTGCCCAGTCGCCCTCCAGCGGGGTGGCGGTGGAGCGGGTGTTCCACAGCTCGATCAGGAGGGCGATGAGGGAGCGTCCGGACAGGACGGTCAGGACGCGGCCTTCCTTGATGTTCTCGACATCGACAGCGGGAGGGATGCGGAAGTGGCTGTGGCCGACGGCCAGGGCGGCGAGCCACTCCCAGGTATCCCGGTGCGTGATCAGTTCCGCGGAGGCCACGCCGGCGGCCTTCAGCAGCAGGACCCCATGGGCGATCCGCGGATCCTCCACGCCGGCGGATGCCTGCGGAGTGGGGGCGGAAGGCTGTGCGGCGGAAGTGCCGGTGCCCCGGTAAGCGGCCTCGATGGCGTTCTTGAGAGCGAGGTCCTGGTCCTGGCTCCCGGCCTCGGGCTGCGGCCGGCGCTCAGTGTCCTCCATGGTTCCCCCCGGTGAGTCGGTGTCGGATGAGACGGGTGGCTGCGCCGCGGCGGGGGCGGCGGAGCCGTAACCGGCATCCACCCCGGGCTCCGGCGGCGCAGTCTCCTCGGGATGCGTCTGCGCGCCATCGCCGGACTTCTCGCCTGCCCCCTCGGCCGGCGCGAGGGGCCGAAGGACGCCGACGAGGTCCAGCAGTTGCCGGAGTTCGCTCCGCGTGTCGTTCAGGTCGCTGATCATCCGGTCCTGGCGTCGACGTACCTCCCGGTTCTCCTCGCGCAGTCCGGTGATGCCCCCCTGGATGAGTTCCAGGATCTTCAGGCGGCTCTGCGTGAGGTCCCCGTGCAGTGCGGTCAGCCCGACCGTCGGGTCATCGAGACGTTCGAGTTGCTTGCGTATCGCCTTCAGTTCCTCCATCGCGTCACCGAACGCGTCTTTCCACCTCACGTGACCCCCTTGTTACTCCGAGCAAGCGACCGCCCATAGCTCCCCGTAAAAACGTGGCGTGACACGATGGTTTCCAGCCCTTCCCGGCGGGCCCTGGCGGCTGGTGCGGATGTACGACAAGTTCCGCAGTCGACGGAGAGGTCTGACCGGTTTGCGACGTTCCGTGGCAGGGCACCCGAGGAGGTCCGGGACGGTACCCACGTATACCGGTGGGCGGTCGGCGCCCCGGAGTTCGCCCACCGCGGCGATGTGCTGCTGCGCCCGCTGCCGGAGGGCCTGGCGCCGGGGTTCCCGCACGGGCCGCTCACTGTGCTGGACGGTGACGGTTCCGCGTACAGCGTGGGCGGGATCTTGCTGGACCGCCCGGCAGCCAGGTTCCCTGAGCTGGTGGAGCGTCCCCTGAAGCTGACCGGACCGGACCGGGCCGGGGCCTTCGCGGCTTCTGCCAGGGTGCTGTGACCGGGAGTATCGGCCACCCGGTCTGTTCTGAGACAATCGGGCCTGAGGCGGTCCGCAGAGACATGATCTGGAACGACGACACGCGAGCGAGGGACCTCGGATGCCTGAAGATCCGATCGGCCAGGAGATGGCCCGCATTCTCAATGAGAAGCTGCAGCGGGTGATCGACAGGCAGGCCGAGCAGACGATCGCGCTGGCCAACCATACGGCGGCGTTGGACCGGCTGGAGAAGGGGCAAGAGGAGCTGAAGGCGCTGCTGCGGCAGCTTCTTGAGCGCGATGGCTGATGCTGCCTGACGCTCCGGCCGAGCTCTGGCAGGCATGGCCGATCGCGGTGTCGCGGAGCCGCATGCGATGATGCGCGGCCACGCTCAGTGCCTCAACGCGCTCCGTGAGACGCAGGTCGAGCATGAGGAGACGCTTCGGCGACATGGCCGGATGGTGGAGCGGCTGGCTCAAGTGGTGGGCGGTCTTGTGACCAGCGCTGACCAGCTCACCGAGGCGTCCCCGCCAGCTGAGCGAGACGGCAGGCCGGCGCCAGACCGGGCAGTCCACCATCACGGCCCGGCGGGATGGCATGCCGCGCACACGGAATGATTCACGCAAGTCCTGTGAGCAGCGGCCGGGCTGGGGCGCCCGCGACGTAGTGACCGCAGAGGAACGCTCTCACCTGACTTCGGCACCGCACCCGCACCTTTCTTGAGCTGACGCCTTCGTACGCGCCGGAGAGGCATTGGACGCCGTAGTTCCGGCATGGCCGGTCCCGGACGTTGGAGCGGTCGGTCGCGCGGATGCCCCTTGACGGAAAGCGGTGTGGGACGGGCCGCAGGCCCACTGGATTGACGCGTGGTGGCGGCGGTCAGCCGCTGCACGGTGATGGACCGGGGGCGAGCTCGTGAGCGTCGATCATGGCTGTGTGGCGGGCGGCGCGACGTGTGCGTCGGTGATCGGTGGCTGACGAGCCACGGGCCTATCGGCGGTCTCCGGCACAGCCGCGGTCACGGTAGTCAGCTGTTCGAACTGAATGGGCGGCGCGGCCCGCCTGAGGGCGGGCCGCGCCGTGACGTAGGTGAGCGGAGAGTGTGCTGGGGTGCTTACAGGTCAGCTCTTGGCGCCGATGTGCAGGGCCACCGTGCTCTTGGCGGGTACGGTCAGCTGTGCCTTGCCGTCGTCGCCGACGGTCACGGTGTTGCCGTCGCAGGCGCCCGGTGCTGCCTTGGCGACGTTGCAGTACGTCCCGGCGGGCAGAGAGGTCGCGAACGTCTGCGTGAGCTCGCCGTCCCCGGCGTTGATCGCGACGAAGCCCCGGTCGCCGCGACCGAAGGCGATCGCGCTGGAGCCGTTGTCCCACCAGTTGGTCAACTCGGCCGAGCCGACCGCGTTGCGGAAGCCCACCATTCCGGTGATCTCCTGCTTGGCGTGCATGTTGGTCCAGCCGTCGCTGCCGCTGGGCGGCCCGGCGTCCTTGTCGGACCACTCGTAGCCGGAGAAGACGTTCGGTGAACCGTAGGGCGAGGCGAGCATGAAGACGTTCGCCATCGTGTACGTCGCGCCGTCCTTGTAGGTCAGCGTCGACCCGTTGCGCTCGGTGTCCCAGTTGTCGACGAAGGTGCGGGCCTTGTCGCTGCTGAGCTTGCCGTCGGCGACGGATTTGAGCTGGGCGACGCTGCCGCCCTGGAAGGCGCTCTTGAGGTGGCCGCCGTAGCGGAACTCGTCGACGTCACCGACCCCGGTGTACTCCTCGGGTTGCACCGCCTCGCCGCCGCCGTGGATGACCTCCGAGACCCAGAAGCCCGGGTTGCTCATCTTGCCCTTGATGGCCGCCACGTCGTCGGCCGCGATGTGCTTGGCGGCGTCGATGCGGAAGCCGTCGACGCCGAGCGAGCGCAGGTCGTCAAGGTACTTCGCGATGGTGGTGCGGACGGCGTCGCTGCCGGTGTCCAGGTCGGACAGACCCACCAGCTCGCAGGTCTGGACGTTCTCGCGGTTGCCGTAGTCGGAGATGTCCTTGCGGCAGGAGTGGAAGTCCTGGTCCTGGTAGTAACCGGGGTAGGAGTACTTCGTGTACTGCGTGCCGCCGGTTCCGGTGCCGGACCCGGACGACATGTGGTTGATGACGGCGTCGGCGATGACCTTCACACCGGCTTCGTGGCAGACGGAGACCATGGACGCGAAGGCGTCCCGGTCGCCGAGCCGGCCCGCGATCTTGTAACTGACCGGCTGGTAGGACGTCCACCACTGGTTGCCCTGTATGTGCTCCGAGGCGGGCGAGACCTCGACATAGCCATACCCGGCAGGGCCGAGTTCGTCCGTGCAGATCTTGGCCACGTCGGTGAACTTCCGCTCGAACAGCGTGGCCGTGACGGCCTTTTCCCCGGGGGGCGCGGCTTGCGAGGTCGCGGGGGAGAAGGCGGCGAGGCCGGTGGTGACGAGCACTCCGGTCAGGGCTCCGCCGATGGCGCGGAATCGGTGGTGCAACATGCGGCTCCTTCAGCGTTCGGGCGCGGTGAGGGACGCGCTCTCGGAGGCAGCCACGCGCCTGGCTGCCGTGGGGGGTTCCGCGACGGAGCCTGCCTTTCCTGAGTGGTCACGTCAAGGAGCCATGCAAGAAGTTTCAGCAACATGCGCAACGGCTGCCAGTGGAAGATGGCGCACTCGTCGAGCGCGAAGCGGGCCTTCTGTGCCCGCGAGAACGGCGGGATCCGCGGCTACCTCCGGCGGGCGGAGGTGGCGGGCTGCCTCGGAAAGGAGAACTGCCGCCCCGGTGGGAGCGGGAGAAGCAGGAGGGCAAGGTGTGACCACGTTGTATGTACTCGACGCCCCGGAGAATGCAGCGCTGCCGAAGGTCGCGGTCCATGATCAAGCCGTGACCGTCGGCCGGATCGGACCGAACTTCGAGATCGCCTCCGATGGCTCGATCGTGATCGACCGCCGAGCTACCGGCTGCCGCCACGCCGTCTGGTACAGCGCCGTCGGCGGCGTGCGCGGAGGCCGCATCGTGCAGCACGACAAGGAGGCCCTGCGGGTGGAGCCCGCATGACCAGTACCAGCACACGCCTGGGCGCAGGCCGATACCTCCCCCTCACCGAACTGTGGCTGGCCCTCTACGACCTGACCCACCTGCTCTTGGCGTAGGCCGCGAGCGTCTCGATGGCCTTGCGGGTCTCCAGACGGGGAAGCATCATGACGCTGCCGGCGAGCGTGCCCTGCTCGATCTGCCGCAGAGCCCATGCGTCGCCACCGAAGTCGAACACCTTGACGCCCTTGCCGCCCGCGGCCTCGGCGACGCCGCGGGTCATGCCCGAGAAATTGGACATGATCACGTCGAGGCCGGGGTTCGCACGCAGCATCGTCTGGGCCGCGCCGAACGCCTTGGGCGTGGTGTAGTCGGTCGTCTGCCGGGCGACCACCTTGAATCCCCTGGTCTTGCCGAAAGCCTTCGCGACCTTGAAGAACGACAGCGTGTTGGCGTTGAGGTCCGGACCGGAGATCAGCCCCACACTCGCTCCGCGAGGGCACGCATTGATGACGCCGCGAACCCGGGAGTCGTAGACCGAGGGTCTGGCCGCCCACGTAGGTGATCGTGCCCGGCTGGTACGTCCTGGCCCCGCGGTTCGTCTCCCGGCCGCAGATCGGCAGGTCGAACACCGACACCAGGACGTGTTTCCTCGGGGCCTCCTGGGTGAGGAGGCCGCAGACCAGATTGCCGTCGTTGGGCTCGATGGCGAAGGCGTTGTACCTGCCGCTGGTCAGCGCCTGCTGCATCTGGTCGAACTGGGTCTGGGCGCGGAACTTGCCGTCGAAGATGTCGAGGTGGGTCCCGAGTTCCCCCGCGACGGTCTTCGCCTCGGCGATCGACGCCTGGAGGTAGGAGTTGCTGGCACCGGCCGAGAAGTAGGCGATCTTCAGCTTGGCCGGGTCGGAGACGGGCCCGTCGATGATCTCCTTCGAGGCGCCCGCTCCGGTGTCGATGCCGGTCGAACAGCCGCTGCCCGCCACGCAGACGGTGAGGGCGACAGCCGCGGTTCCGATGAGCCGTGCTGTGGTCATGGCGATCCGCTCAGTCCTCGGTCCACGTGTCGTAGATGTCGCTGAGCGAGGCGAACCAGACGCCGTCGTGGCCGCTCATGTGGTCGAGCAGCCTCTCCAGCCCGAGGATGTGATGGGCGCGGCCGACCGTCTGGGGATGCACGGTGATCGCGAGGACGGGGTTGGACTCGCGGGCGTACGCGTAGTCGAAGTGGTCCTGGAACCGCTGGAACATGACCTCGCTGGAGCCCAGGCCCTGGTTGATGCCGGGGATGCACTCACCGGCCGGGAAGTCGTCGAGGTACCACGACACCGGGAACTCCAGGATCGGGCTCGGCGCGCCGAAGACCGAGCCCTCCTCCCAGCGGACCTCGACCGGCCGCGGGTGGTACGGCTGGAAGTCCCCGCCCATGAGCGAGGAGTCCCAGTCGAACCCCGTCCTCTCCGGCAGCTCCAGGGTGCGCTCGGTGAAGTCCCATGCCGGCGACCGGTACCCGCGGGACCGCACACCCGCATGCTTGAGGTGGCCTTCGATGGTCTTCTCCATCAGCCGGACCTCGGTCTCCAGGTCCAGGGAGGGAACCGCCTCGTGGTAACAGCCGTGGGCGGCGATCTCCTGGCCGGCGTCGACGATGCGGCGGAAGGCGTCGGGGAAGGTGGCCATCGAGTGCACCGGGGTGCACCAGGTGCCGGACACGCCGTACCGCTCGAAGAGGGCGAGCAGCCGGGGTACGCCGACCTCGGCGCCGAACTCGCCAGGAACCCCGTGGTCTGGACGATGACGGCCGCTACGCGGCGATGGCTGATGGCCTGGCGGCCATCAAGGCGGCCGCAGCCGCCCAGCGCGCCCGGGACGCGCCGATGGCTACACCGACGACGTCACCCCGCCGGACATCAAGCCGGGTGAAGAGGCCACCATCCGGCTGACCGTCTCCTTCCGGTCGGGCGACGACCTTCCCGGCCTGTTCGACGGCATCGACATCGGCGGTCCGCCCCTCCGGACTCCGGTGACGGTGCGGGGCCGCGGCACCGCACCCTCCTACCTCGCCTCCAACCGGGAAGGCACCGCCCAGGTAGTGCCGCGCCACTCCTACCTGGCGTCCGTATCCGGCATGCAGTTCGGCGGATACCTGCTGCCGCTGGCAGGCGCCCGCTGGTACACCGACGACGGACGCTCGGGAGCCGCAGGCAGTCCTGTCCGCATCCCCGCCTATGCCGCTACAGTCCGCCGCCGCCCAGGCACCCGGGAACATGCCTGACCACGTCGTGCCGGGGATGGCGGCGTTCCCTGACGTACCGACAGCGGGGTGCGGTGGCTGCTCCGGTCGGGGGCGTCCGCGTGCCGGTGGGGCCGAACTCCTCGTTCTGCAGGGTGTGAGTCCCTTCGAGCTGCCGGTCGCCGTCCCGTTCTTGACTGCGCCGGGCGAGCCGAACCTCCAACTTCGGGCATCCCAATATTGGCAAACCGTCACTTTTGAAGCTTGGCGTATTTCTGCGACCGCAGCGGATGACCACCGACTCCTACACACTCCCGGCGGGCCCCGCTCCGCCGATTGGTTGAGTCCACCTGCCGCCCGGCGGGTCGGCACTGCACACGCGGCCGTCGGCATGACAGGCTCGCGTTTCGGACGCGAAGGGAGCCGTAGCCGATGACTTACCTCGGCCCCCGCCCCCGGCTGGTTGACACCAGCCCGCGTCCGCCGGGGATTTCGCAACATCCGCCCGACCACCGCGCTGCCCGCCAGCGCACCGAAACCCTCCCGGCCCGGCCCAGGCCGCCCACCAGGATCACGCAACCAACACCGTGTTGTCACATGTCACGTCGGGAAAATCACCAAAACCGACACAGCAACCACAACCCGCACGAAGCGCACAGGTTAAACAACAAGCTCAGAGGCCGCCCACGCGGCCGGACGGAATCGGAATTCATCCGGCCGCGTGATGTCGGTCCGGTGCACCCAGTCACATGACCAACGCACCATCGACCCGCCGCGGAATCGCGACGGCTTCATCCCGCAGCTCGGCGGGCAAGAACTCCGGCGGCGTGTTCTGCCAAGCCACTGGGCGCAGGAACCGCCGGACGGCCGATGCGCCGACCGAGGTGTGCGCGGATCCGGTCGCCGCCGGCCACGGCCCGCCGTGGTGCTGCGCCCAGTTGACGGCGACACCGGTCGGGTACCCGTTCCACACCAGCCTGCCGACTCGTGCTTCAAGGACAGGCAGCACGGACCGCATCAGCGTCCGGTCGGCATCGGTCGCGTGCACGGTCGCCGTCAGCGCTCCCGGCAGCCGGTCCAGCGCCGCGGTCAGCTCGGCCTCCGACGAGTACCGGGACACGACCAGCAACGGGCCGAAGCACTCGTCGAGAAGTTCCCCGGTCAGTTCGGCCGGCGGCACCACCAACAACGTCGCCTGGGCGGTGAACCCGCCTCCGGACTGAGCGATCCCCTGGGTGAGGAGCTGCACCCCCGGCGCGGATACCCGCTTCCGGACTTCACGGTCGAACGCGTCCTTGATGCTTGCACTCAGGAGCACCCCGCCGGCGTGGGCGGCGAACTCCCGGCGGAGCCCCGCGATCAGGTCGTCTCCCGCCGCACCGGCAGGAACCAGCGCCAAGCCGGGCTTCGTGCAGAACTGGCCCATCCCCAGGGTCGCGGAACCTGCTAGTTCGCGCGCCAGCCGGTCGCCTCGTTCGGCCGCCGCACCGGGTGCCACGACAAGTGAGTTCAGGGCGCCCAGTTCACCGTAGAACGGGATGGGTTCCGGACGGCCTTGCGCGATGTCGAACAGTGCCCGTCCTCCCGACAGCGAGCCGGTGAAGCCCACCGCCTTGATCTGCGGATGCTCGACGAGTCGCACACCGGCTTCCCGTCCGAACAGCAAGCCGAGTGCCGCTGCAGGAGTACCCGAGGCGGCCAAGCCACGCTTCGCCGCCTCGTGCACCGCCAAGGAGGTGGCTGGGTGAGCCTGGTGGCCCTTCACGACGACCGGGCAGCCCGCGGCGAGCGCGGAGGCGGTGTCGCCGCCCGCAACGGAAAACGCGAGCGGGAAGTTGCTCGCGGCGAATACCGCGACCGGCCCGACGGGGACCAGCATTCGCCGGAGGTCCGGGCCCGACTCCGTCGCGTGGTCGATCGTGGCTTCGAGATAGCCGCCGTCGTCCAGCACCTCGGCGAACAAGCGGAACTGTCCGCTGGTGCGCGCGAGCTCACCGGTCAGGCGGTCGACTCCGAGCCCGGTCTCCTCATCGGCGAGCGTGACGATCTTTTCGCCGTCCGCGTCGAGTTCGTCGGCGATGGAGCGCAGCATCGACGCCCGGCCAGCAGTGCCCGAAGCAGCGAGAACTTCAGCGGCGCCGACCGCGTCACGCACGAGGCGGTCGACGTCTTCGACGCCGAATGCCGGTGAGCTCACCGACCACGTGCGCCCGGTCTTCGGATTCGTACTGGAAAGCATGACTACCGTTTCCGTCCAGGGGTGTATAGGGCGTGCTTGCGTCAAGCGCTGACCGGCGACCTCAGCCGGCGGCCGCCGAGAGCGCGGTCGGCTTCCTCAGCGGCCAGCAGCTGCAACTGCTCGACCGAATGAGCGGAGTAGAACGCCGAATGCGGGGTGAGCGTGACCTGATCCAGGGCGCGCAGCGGCGACTCGGGCGGCAACGGCTCCTGGCTGAAGACGTCCAAGCCTACGGCGGACAGCCGACCGCTTTTCAGAGCTCGCACGAGGGCGTCCTCGTCCACCAGGCCGCCGCGTGAGGTGTTGATGAGCACCGCTCCCGCGGACATCCGAGCCAAGGCGGCGTCGTCGATCAGGTGGTGGGTGTTCGGTGTGAGCGGACAGTGCAGGGACACCGCGTGGGAACGCGACAGCAGGTCGTCGAGCTCGACGGATTCGATGCCGAATGCGGTCAGTGCACCGGCCGGCGCCCAAGGGTCGTGCGCGATGATCCGGAACCCGAACGGCATCAGGCGTTTCGCCACGGAGAAACCGATCCGGCCGGTTCCGATCAGCCCGACGGTGGTGTCGCCGAAACCACGCAGTGTCCCGAGCCCGGGTGGCTTGATCCAGCCGTCTTCCCGGATCCGGCTGTCGTAGACCGACAGTTTTCGCAGTGATGAAAGCAACAGCGCCACCGTGTGATCGGCAACGGTCTCGCTGCCGTAGTCCGGCACGTTGGCGACGCTGATCCCCAGCTCCCCCGCGGCCCGTACGTCGACGTTGTCGTAGCCGACCCCATAGCGGATCACCGTGGCTCCGGGCGCCATCCGCTCGAGCACGGCCCGGGTGACCGGCGCGAGGTTCACGAATACGACGTGGGCGCCGGCCACGGCTGCGACGGTCTCGGCTTCGGTGGCGCACTGGAACTCGGCGAACTCGGCGTCGTGCCGCTCCGCGACCGCCCGCTCAGCCAAAGTGCCGCCGAACGCCTGGTCGGTGACCACGACCTTCGCCTTCATGACTGCACCTGTCCCAGCGCACCCCGGCGGACGAGGCTCTTCACCAGATCGGTGATGCCAGTGGTCCAGGGTGGCGCCTCTTCGGCGGAGGTGACCACGTTGACCAGTGTGCCCAGCCGTTCTGCCGAGATGGACACAACGTCTCCGGCGTGGTGGGTGAAGCCTTGGCCCGGCGCATCGCGGTCTTCGGTCGGTGCGAACAGCGTGCCGGTGAAAAGGACGAACCCGTCCGGGTACTGGTGATGGCGCCCCCGGGTGTGTGCGAGCAGTTCCTCGAACGTGCGGCTGATCTGGTTGACCGAGTTCTTGCCGTGCAGCGAGAAACCGTCGTCCTGTCCGGTGACGTCGAGAGCGATCTCCGTCTGCCGCGCGTCATCGATCGTGTAGTGCTCATCGAAGAGCCGGATGAACGGCCCCAGCGCGCACGAGGCGTTGTTGTCCTTGGCCTCGGTGAGGAGCAGCGCGCTCCGCCCTTCGAAGTCGCGGAGGTTGACGTCGTTGCCGAGCATCGCGCCACGCGGCTTCCCCGTCGAGTCCGCGACGAGCGCCAGCTCGGGCTCCGGGTTGTTCCACTCGGACCGTTCGAGCACGCCGATCGCCGCACCGGTCCCGACCGCGGACAGCACGGGAGCCTTGGTGAAGATCTCCGGGTCTGGTCCGAGCCCGACCTCCAGATATTGGGACCACATCCCTTCCTGGAGCAAAGCCCGTTTGACCTCCGCGGCTTCGGCCGACCCGGGACGGACCGTCGAGATCGCGGTGCCGAGCGTCGCACCGAGCTTTCCCCGGATCTCCTCGGCACGGGCTGGGTCGCCTTGGGCCCGTTCCTCGATGACCCGCTCGAGCATGGATCCGACGAACGTGACTCCGGCCGCCTTCAAGACCTGGAGGTCGACCGGCGCCAGCAGCCTGGGCCCCGATGTGCCGGACAGCGTCGCGCGCAGCAGGTCCGGAAGGCCCCAGCGGCGCTCCCCGGCCGCGTTGCGCACGAGCTCGACGGGATCGGCCGTTTCGAGCAGTGCCGAGACCGTCGGCACGGAACTGGTGATGTCCACGACGTCGTCGCCACGGATGGACGCGACGCAAGGTCCCAAGACGGGATCGTGCACGCGTGCCACAAGGGTCGCTACGTCGCAGTCGGCCGGAAGTACGCGGTCGGCGTAGTCCACGAGGGACACTTCGTCTCCTTGGTAGTTCGGTCAGCGGGTGGGGTCCGCCAGGTCGGCGAATGATGACTGGCGGGAGCACCGCGCAAGTGACTCGAGCTCAGCCGGGGTCAGCCCGAGGACACCCTCGGCGATGCGATATTCGTTCGACAGCTTGGTGCGGCTCGTCACCGGATCGTCGGTCGAGAGCGCGACTGGCACACCCGCGCTGAGCAGCGACTTCAGCTGATGGTCGGCGAAGCTCTTCGCCGCGGCGGTGTGGACGTTGCTGGTCACCGCGACCTCGAGCGTGATGCCCCGCTGCGCGAGGGTTTCGAGCAGGGCGGGATCCTCGACACTGCGGACACCGTGCCCGATCCGCTCGGGTCGGAGGTGCTCCAGCGCCGCCCGGACGCTCTCGGGGCCGGCAGCCTCGCCGGCATGTGCCGTGGTGCGGAGTCCGGCTTCACGCGCGCGCTCGTAGTGCGGCGCGAACAGATCGGCAGGCACACCCGCTTCGTCGCCAGCGATGTCGATCGCCCTGAACTGGTTGCGGCGAGCCAGGATCGCCGACAACTCGCGGTCGGCGACGTCCGGACCGAAATTCCTGAGCAGCACACCGATCAGTGCCACCGGAATCTCGTACTGGCGCTGAGCGCGGGCCACGCCATCCGCCACGGCGTCCATGACCTCTTCGGCCGGGATCCCGCAGACGTCCCTGATGTAGAACGGCGAGTACCGCAGCTCGACGTGGGAAAGGCCGTCGACGGCCGCGTCTTCGACCGCCTCGAACCCGATGCGCTCCCAGTCCCGAGCTTCGACCGCCACCGTCGTGGCGACTTCGATCTTGGCCAGGTATTCGAGCAGGTCGTCCAGCGGTACGGCGGTCGATACGAGTTCTCGAACGGGCCCGCGCCCGGTCAGCAACCCTCGTTCGGCCGCCAGTTCGGCGACCGTCTCGACGCGGATGGCACCTTCGAGATGCCGGTGGAGGTCTCCGTACACCAGGGACGTGGTGGTCAACGTGCGTCCTTTCGTCCGTATGAGGTGTGAACCTGCGGCCAGGCGATAGCCCTGACCGGGCTACCGTCGACACCCTCGATCGGCAGTGGCAGGCAAGCGAACTCGTACCGGCCGGCTTCGACCTCGGTGAGCCGCAGGCCTTCGATGATGAGGCACCCGGCGCCGAGCAGGATGTGGTGCGCTTCCAGCCCGGCCGGACCGTCGCAAAGGGATGGTTGCTCGAGTCCGAGGACCGCGACCCCTGCTTCCGCGGCCGCCGAGGCCAGTTCCAGGGAGACCGTGGGGAAGCCGTCGTGGTACCGGTCGGACCCGAAGTGCGCAGCCCAGTCGGTCTTGATGAGCAGGCGCGCACCGCGGCGGAGATGGGGCACGACCGGCTCGACGGGGATCGCCGCCCCGACCGGCAGCACACCGACATCGATCACGTCCGCCGGCCCGACGAGCACGTCGAGGTCGAGCGCCGCCACGTCGGCGCCGCCGGGGAACACGTGGAGAGGCGCGTCGATGTGGGTGCCGACATGCGAGCCCGTGGTGATCTCGGTGACCAGGTAGCCCTGTTCGTCATGGGTGTGCGCTTGCCGCGTGACGAGGCCTGGGTCACCCGGATACCCGGCGGTCCCGCTGGGGATGGGGTGCGTGAGATCGATGACGCGTGCGGAACTCATACCCGCTGCTCCAGCGTCGCCGGATCGAAGTACGCGCGGACCTCCCTGAACCGGCCTTCTTCGACGCTGACGACGTTGATTCCGCGCAGCGGGTGTCCGACACCGTCGGGGCCGGTCATGACGGCGGTCCATTCGATCGCCGCGTGAGTGCCGTCGACCAGCGCATTTCCGATCTCGACGGTCAAGCCGGGGAATCGCTCGCCGCTGTCCCGGTAGTAGCCGCTGATCTGGTCGTGCCCCTTGAGCACTCCACCGGGATAAGTGAACGTCGCGTCTTCGTGGTAGTGCCGGAGCACCCCTTCGAGGTTACGGTCGCTCTCCGCAGCCCAGTACGAGCGGGCGACAGCAACGGGTCCGGTGTTCTCAGCTTCCGCCATGGTCAAACATCCTTTCCGAATTCGATGACGACTTTCAGCTGGTCGGGTCGGCCGACCAGGTCGAGCCCCTTCGCGATGTCGGCCGGACGCAGTCGGGTGGTGATGAGTCGGCCGGGTCGCACCGTTCCGGCGGCGACGAGGTCGATTGCTTCGTCCCAGCAGTTGGGGCTGCCCAGTGCGCCGCGGACAGTCAGGTCACGGGTCACGACCAGGTCCATGTCGACTGCGAGCGCGCCCGTCCCGTAAAGCGAAACGCAGGCGACGGTCCCACCCGGAACCGCGTGTTCGAGTGCGAATGCAAGCCCCGCGGGATTGCCGGAGGCCTCGATCACGCAGTTCCACCGCTGGGCGGTCACGACGGCGGCGTCGACGACTTCGTGGGCACCCAACCGCGTCGCGGCGGCCAGCCGTTCCGGGCTGACATCCGCGACCGAGACGACCTTCGCACCTCGCGCGACGGCCACCTGCGCCGCGAGCAGCCCGATGGTGCCGGCGCCGACGACGAGGACACTTTCTCCTTCGACGATTCCGCACGCCCTTACGATGTTGAGGCCGACCGCGGTCGGCTCAATGAGGCAGGCGTCGTCGTCCGGCACGCTCGACGGCACCTTGCGAGCCGCCCGCGCCGGGAAGATCATCCGCGTCGCCAGCGCGCCGTCCAGGCTGATCAATCCGGTTTCCATCCGGTTCGGGCACATGTGGTAGCGCCCCGCCGCGCAAACGGCGCAGTGGCCACATCCGATGGAACACTCCCCGACGACGCGGTCGCCTACCTCGAAGCCGATCGCGCCGGCTCCCGTATCCATCACTTCACCGACCCATTCGTGCCCGGGCACGATCGGGTAGCGCGCGAGCCCGGTCCGGAAATAGGCCATTTCACCGTCACGGATCTCCCGGTCGGTGGCGCACAGGCCCACCTGCCGGACCGCGATGAGCAGGTCGCCCGCGCCGGTCTCGGGTTCGGGCCGCCGGACGTGGTGCACGTCGCCGTCACCGCGGAGTTCGACCACCTCGATCGACTGAGTCATCGAGCCTCCTTGACTTAGTCTGATTATCAGACAATAGTTTCCGGCATGTCGAACTCGCAAGCCCGGCCCCCACGGCTCTCGACGGTCGTCGCCGACCAGATACAGAAGGAACTGTTCGACGACCACCTCCAGCCGGGCGACCGGCTGCCGACCGAAGCCGAGTTGTCGGAGCGCTACCAGGTGAGCCGTTCCGTGGTCCGGGAAGCCGGCCGGATCCTCGATCAACGAGGACTGGTCGACATCCGCCCTGGCCGGGGGATGATCGTGGCGCCTCCGGACGGTTCGCGCATCGTCGAGCAGTACGAGATCATGCTCGGTATGAACCGGGCGAGTTTCGCCCAGCTCATGGAGACCCGACTGGTCATCGAGGTCGAGATCGCCCGGCTCGCCGCGGCCCGCCGCAGCGGTGAACTCGTCGAGGCGATGCGTGCCACCATCGAGCGAGCCGCGGCTCACCCGGACGACTACACCGTCTGCATGGACGAAGACGTCCGGTTCCACGAGCTGATGTCGCAGGCGAGCGGTAACCCGTTCTTCGCATTCTTCATCGACCCCGTCAACACCTGCCTGCGCAACTCCTACACGGAAGTGCGCGGCTACCTGGCGGCCCAACCGGCGACGCTGGCCGAACACCGCGAGATCCTCGACGCCATCGAACGGGGCGACGCGGACGGGGCCAGGACGGCTGCCCGGAACCACCTCACCAGGGTGGTCGAGCAGCAGGCGACGCTCGTGCCTAAGGAAACGGACTGAACCACCTGCCAAACCAGCGGAGCAGGAACGTCCCAGGGGGATGGCTCGCCGGCGACACCATTGAACCTACTGACAGACAACAGGGAACCGCGATGTCCGCGCCTCCACGCACCAGAAGCGTCTTCGCCTCGACGCAAAAGACGCCCTCCCCGTTCGCCTTGACCGCGGCCCTGGTCGTCGCGGTGACGGCGTACCAGCTGGCCACGACCATGGTCGCGCCGACACTGCCCGTCATCACGAAAGACCTCTCGCTGTCACCCGCCACGACGGGGCTGACCCAAGCGCTGTTCTTCCTGGTGGCCGCGTTGATCGAAGTCGTCGTGCCGATTTCGGACCGGTACGGCAGGCGCGCCATGCTGGTGGTCTGCCTCGCGCTCACCGCACTCGGTCACGTGCTCGCCGCGACAGCCGCATCGGAACAGATGTTCCTCGCCGGCCGGGTGATGCAGGGACTGTCCGGAGTCGCATTCCCGCTGGCGTTCGTGACGTTGCACAAGAACCTTTCGCCCATCCAGTTCGGACGCAGCGTGGGCATCATCGCCGCGGTGAACCTGGGCATCACCGGCGTGGACACGCTCGCGGGCAGCTACCTGGCCGAGTCGCTGGGCTTCCGCAGCATCTTCTGGTGCATGGCCGCGATCAGCGTCACCGCACTCGTCCTCGTCCACCGAATCGTGCCCAAGGACGACGCGAAGTCCACCATGTCGATCGACTGGGCGGGCATCGTGGTGCTGTGCCTCGGCATCGGAGCCCTGCTGTTCGGTCTGTCCCAGGGCGGGACGCTCGGCTGGACATCTCCCACCGTCTTGATCACCGGCATCGGCGGGATCGTCGCGATCGGCCTGTTCCCTCTCGTCGAGTACCGGTCGCGACTGCCGCTAGTCCAGACCGCTTTGCTGCGCTCGCGCGACGTCTGGCCGCTGTTGGTGGTCGTCCTGCTCAGCATGGGCGGAATGTTCACCACGTACAGCTACCTGCTGCCCTTGATCGCCCAGGACCACTCCAGCGGCTACGGGCTCTCCCCGGTAACCGCCACGCTCAGGTTCATCGTGCCCGCCGCGGCGGCGGCGTTTATCTGCGCTCCCATCGCAGGACGCCTGGCGCCCCGGCTCGGTTGGCGGCGGATCACCGTGTCAACCCTGGCGGTCTCCGCGGCCTGCATGGTCGTGATCGCCTTCTTCCCACAGAACCAGATGCTCGTCGCGATCCTGGTTCCGGTCATCGGGTTCTGCTACTTCGGCGCGACCGAAACGGCGATGAACGGTCTGGGCGTGTTGCTCTCCCCCAAGAACAGCCCCTCGTTCCTGCCCGGCATCGCCGGCTGTTGCTTCGCACTCGGCGTCAGCGTCGGCACCGCGGCGGCGACCGCGGCGCTGAGCCACAATTCGACGCCGACCGATGGCATCGGCAACGGCTACCTGCTCGCGTTGGCCGCCATGGCCGCCATGGCCGTCGCCGCGGCGGCCGTGTCCTTCCTCATCCCGCGGCCGGCAGCTTCTGGAGTTGCCGCCACCGCCGATCACCAGTAAGGCAAGAAGAATGCAGAAGATCCTCATCGACTCCGACACCGGCGTGGACGACGCCATGGGCATCCTTTACGCGCTCGCAGACCCGACCGCCGAGATCGTCGGCATCACCACGCTTGTCGGCAACGCGCTGGTGCAGCACTGCACGCAGAACGCCCTCCGGCTCGTGGAGCTGATGGACGCCGAAACGCCAGTTGTGGCGGGCGCCGCGACGCCCCTCATCGAAGATCCCATGCCAGTGCCGTTCATCCACGGCCCGGAAGGACACGGTGGGGCGACTCTCGCTCCACCGACGAGGACCGTCCAGGCCGGCATCGCGGCTTCGTACATCGCCGACCAGGTCCGCCGGCACGGTCGCGACCTCACCCTGGTCGCCGTCGGGCCACTGACGAACATAGCCATGGCGCTGAAACTCCACCCGGATGCGTTCAAACACTGCGGCCCGTTGATCTGGATGGGCGGCGCGGTGGAACGCTCCGGGAACGACACGGCCACCGGGGAAGCGAACTCGCTGCGTGATCCGGAGGCCGCGGAAATCGTGATGCGGTCGGGCCTCGACGTCACCATGGTGCCGCTCGACGTCACGGACTTCGTGTGCCTCACGGACCTCGAGCTCAAGGCGCTGGCAGACTCCGGCACGGCGGCAGGACGGCACCTCGCCGAGATCACCCCGCTGTACCTGGACTTTTACGAGTTGAAGTTCAATGAGCGGCGCTGCGCGATGCACAGTGCGCTCGCGATCGCCATCGCGATCGATCCCAGCCTGGTCACGAAGTCCTACCGCTTGCCCATCTCGGTCGAGCTCCACGGGATGCACACCCGGGGAATGACCGTTGTCGACCGCAGGACCCTGCGGGGTCCGGAGGAGACGTGGCGCGACACCGACGACGTGCCGACGCGCGCTGTGTACGGCGTCGACGGCGACCGGTTCCTCAGCCGCTTCATGAAGCTGCTCTCGAACAGCTGAGGCTGGTTCGGCATCCGCCTCTGTCTCGAACAATCGACCGTACGTCTCATTACCAGAGCTGACGGTCTCGGAACCAGTCTCGCGAGATCGCTGCTTCAACGCTCCGTTCAACAGCTCGACCGCCAACAGCAAGACCAGCGGCGGACACGCCGCCACAGTGACCTGCAACAGGCTCATGGCCGGCGTCGAGCCGATGTTCGCCACCAGCGACAGGCAGATGCCGAACACCAACGCCACGCAGGCCAACCACCGACCCGACCCCGCCGCCACGGTGGGTCCTCCACAACTCGACCGTCGCGATCGTCAGCAGACCATCGACCAAAAGCGGCCAGATCGACGCCGTCACCGTATCCGCACCGATGCGGAGTGCGAAGTCAGGTCCGTGGCAATACGAGGCGTACGCCGTGCAGAGGGCAACCAGCCCGT
>NZ_JANIIC010000300.1 GCF_024519315.1 Streptomyces malaysiensis subsp. samsunensis
TAAGTCCGTCTGTCCCCGGCGGGCGGCCTCCGCGATCACGCCTTCCAGAAGAGCAGAGAAGACCCCGGCGTCCCGCCAGACACGAAAGCGGCCGTAGACCGTCGGCCACGGTCCGAACTCGGAGGGCATCTCGCGCCACTGGGCGCTGGACCGGAACCGCCAGATCACCCCTTCGAACTGCTCCCGCAGCCGTTCGGGGTATGGACCGTACTCGCCTATCGGCAGATACGGCTCGATGAACTCCCATTGCTCGTCG
>NZ_JANIIC010000301.1 GCF_024519315.1 Streptomyces malaysiensis subsp. samsunensis
GGTGGCCAGCTGGCCACCACAACCGCCGAGCAGCACCCCGCACCAGAACGTCTCCTGCTCATACTGGCGACGGAACACGTTCAGCTCGATCGCCTCCAACGGCAGCATGAGCGGCTCCTCCGAATCCGCGCTGCCTAATACCGCTGTCTGGATCTGCCGTCGGTCCTCGAGCACGCAGCCCCCTTCTCTCCCCGAAGTCATCGTGCCACCGGCGGTGTTCGCTCTCCAGATGGGCTTGAGTCACCACTGGCT
>NZ_JANIIC010000302.1 GCF_024519315.1 Streptomyces malaysiensis subsp. samsunensis
CTTGGAGAGGCGTTCGTAGGCGTCGGTGGAGAGTTTGGCCATGTCGAAGAGGGGTTTGGCTTCGGTGCGGGCCTGTGCGGTGGTTTCGGCGCAGTGCATGCCGCCGGCGACGGCGACCATCTTGCGCGGGGTGATCGGGTGGGGGTGGTCTGTGGCGGCGAGGGTCTTGTCGTAGAGCTTGACCATGTTCTCGACGAGGTCGTAGCCGAGGTAGAGGCCGCCCATGATGGCGCCGATGCCCATGG
>NZ_JANIIC010000303.1 GCF_024519315.1 Streptomyces malaysiensis subsp. samsunensis
GGCCGAGAGCTCGCTCTGACAGCGATCACCGACCGGACCGGCGAAGGCGACCGCATCGACGTCACCTACAACCCACAAGGCGCCCCCACGGGGATCATCCACTCCGGTGGCTATCACATCGCGGCCGACACCGATCCAAAACTGCTTCGGATCACGGCCCTGCGCCTGCTGCACGGAGAAGACCATGAACACAGCACCACCCTGATCTCCTTCGGCTACAACACAGCCGGGGACCTG
>NZ_JANIIC010000304.1 GCF_024519315.1 Streptomyces malaysiensis subsp. samsunensis
GGGGTGTTGAGGGCGGCGATGCTCACCTGGCCGTCGTGTTGGGCCAGGTCGTTGGCGAGTTCTTCGGGGGTGGCGGCGATGGTGGCCATGCTGCCGCCTTGGGGTAGTTGGCCCATGAGGGTGGCGCGGGTGGCGACGAGGTGGCAGGCGTCGGGGAGGTCGAAGATTCCGGCGATGTGGGCGGCGGCGATTTCGCCGATGGAGTGTCCGATGACGGTGTCGGGT
>NZ_JANIIC010000305.1 GCF_024519315.1 Streptomyces malaysiensis subsp. samsunensis
GCGGTGGAGACGCCATCGCCGGTTTTCCGGACGATCGTGGTTGGGACCTGGAGGGTCTGTATCACCCGGATCCTGATCACCGGGGCACGGCGTATGCGCGTGAGGGTGGTTTCCTCTACGACGCGGGTGAGTTCGATCCGGAGTTCTTCGGTATTTCGCCGCGTGAGGCGTTGGCGATGGATCCGCAGCAGCGGTTGCTGTTGGAGACGTCGTGGGAGGCG
>NZ_JANIIC010000306.1 GCF_024519315.1 Streptomyces malaysiensis subsp. samsunensis
CGGCGTGAAACCGCTGATCGCCCGCCGCGGCACTGAGCACGGCTCCGGTCTGGGCACCCAACGCTGGGTCGTGGAACGCGCGTTCGCCCACCTGCACTGGTTCCGCCGCCTGCGCATCCGCTGGGAGATCCGCGACGACATACACGAAGCCTTCCTCACCCTGGCCTGCGCGCTGATCTGCTGGCGACGCCTGAAGTCATTCCGATAGGAGTTCT
>NZ_JANIIC010000031.1 GCF_024519315.1 Streptomyces malaysiensis subsp. samsunensis
TCAGCATGGCTGGACAACGCACCAGGCACCGGGCGGCAGTCGGCGCCCTCGGCGCCATCGCCCTCACCGCGGGCGCGATCACCACCGGTCTGACGCTGCCCACGGCATCCGCCGCCACCTGGCCCACCCCCAGCGGCAGCCCGCAGGCGGTCACCAAGACCATCAGCGTCAGCGGGACCACGGACGGTGGTATGAAGCGCTACTACGGCTCGGGCGACCTCGGCTCCGGCGGCCAGGACGAGGGCCAGGACCCGCTGTTCGAGCTCGCGGACGGCGCCACCCTGAAGAACGTCATCCTCGGCTCCCCGGCCGCCGACGGCGTGCACTGCAAGGGCGGCTGCACGCTCCAGAACGTCTGGTGGGAGGACGTCGGCGAGGACGCCGCCACCTTCCGGGGCACCGGCAAGACGTACAACGTGATCGGCGGCGGCGCCCGCAAGGCATCGGACAAGGTGTTCCAGTTCAACGGCGGCGGCACGCTCAACATCTCGGGCTTCGCGGTCCAGGACTTCGGCAAGCTGGTCCGCTCCTGCGGCAACTGCTCGTCGCAGTACAAGCGCACCATCAATGTGAGCGACACCGAGGTCACCGCCCCGGGCAAGACCATCGGCGGGATCAACACCAACTACGGCGATTCGCTGACCCTGCGCGGCATCACGATCATCGGGGACAGCAGCAAGAAGATCGTCCCGTGCCAGAAGTACATCGGGAACAACACGGGCAAGGAGCCCACCGAGAACGGCAGCGGCCCGGACGGCACCTACTGCAAGTACAGCTCGTCGGACATCACCTACAAGTGACGATCACCTACAAGTGACGTCCGGATGACCGCGCGCCGTGCCTGACCCTCACAGGGACAGGCACGGCGCGTGCCCGTGCCGGACACTGGTGGGTATGGACACACCAGCCGAGCTGGGGAGTTTTCTGCGCACCCGCCGCGCCGGGCTGCGCCCCGAGGACGTCGGCCTGGTCGCGTATGGGACCCGGCGCCGGGTCCCGGGGCTGCGCCGCGAGGAGCTGGCGCAGCTGGCCGGGGTGAGCGTGGCGTACTACACCCGGCTGGAGCAGGGCCAGTCCACCGGCGCCTCGGACGGGGTGCTGGACGCCGTCGCCCGCGCGCTGCGGCTGACCCCGGACGAGCGGGCGCATCTGGGCAATCTGGCCCGTCCGCCGCGCACCGGCCGACGTCCCGCGCCACGGCCCCCGTCGGCGCGCCCGGCGACCCGGCGGCTGATCGCCGCGATGGACGGCGTACCGGCCGTGGTCCTGGACCTCCGCTTCGACGTCCTGGCGTGGAATCCGCTGGGGCACGCCCTGATCGCCGGGCATCTGCCCGCCGACGCGCCCGAGCACCCCGGGGACCGGCCCAACCCCCAGCGGATGCTGTTCCTCGATCCGCACACCCGGGAGCTGTATCCGGACCGGAAGGGCGAGGCGCGGCGCGCGGTCTCCTCGCTGCGGGTGGTGGCGGGGGCGCACCCGGACGACCGGCGGCTCGCCGAGCTGGTCGGCGAACTGACCATGAAGAGCGGGGAGTCCGCGGCGCTGTGGGCGCGCCACCCGGTGCGCCGGTGCGCCTTCGGCACCAAGTCCTTCCACCACCCCCTGGTGGGGTCGCTGGAGCTGGACTTCGAGATGACCCGGCTGCCGGACTCGGGGGGCCAGTGCCTGCTGATGTACGGGGCGGAGCCGGGGTCGCCGTCGGAGGCGGCGCTGCGGCTGCTGTCGAGGGAGACCGGCGCGTTCCACGCCCCCTGATGCGCCCTTGTCGGGATCTTTCGTCCCACGCCAGGCTTGCGCCGTCGAGTTGGGGAGGGGATCGTTCCATGGCATGCGCATCCTCGGGCCGCCGTCGGAGGGTGGCGGCTCCGGCCGCCGTCGTCGCGGTGGTCCTGGTGGTCTTGTCGCCCGCTCAGACCGTTCCCGCACAGGGGGTCCAGGCCACGGGCGGGGCGGGGACCCACGGCTATATCGTCGCCCTGAAGCGGGGCGCGGGAGTGCCCGCGGCGGCGTCCGGGACGGGCCGGGCGCTGGTCGAGCGGTACGGCGCGCGGGTGGGCCGGGTCTACCGCAGCGCGCTCAACGGCTACGCGGTACGGGCGAGCGCGGCGCAGGCCCGGCGTCTCGCGGCCGATCCGCGTATCGCCTCGGTGACCCGGGACGGGCGGGTGTCCCTGCGGTGGACCCGGGCACATCCGCCGTCCACCCCGCCGCACGGGCGGGCGCGGCCGCCGTGGGGCCTGGACCGGATCGACCAGCAGGACCGGCGGCTGGACAGGGCGTACACCGCGCCCAGCGGCGGCGGACGCGGGACCACGATCTACGTCATCGACTCCGGGGTCCGCGTCTCGCACGAGGACTTCGGCGGCCGGGCCCGCTCCGGCTGGGACTTCGTGGACGACGATCCGGTGGCCGAGGACGGCAACGGCCATGGCACCCATGTGGCCGCCACGGCGGCGGGCAGCCGCTACGGGGTGGCGAAGAAGGCGGCGATCGTGGCGGTCCGGGTGCTGGACGACCGGGGCGAGGGCACCATCGCGCAGGTGCTGGCCGGTATGGACTGGGTGCTGCGACACGCCAGGCGGCCCGCGGTGGTCAATCTGAGCCTGGGCTCGGCGTCCGCCACTCCGCTGCCGGAGTGGGACGCGGCGGTGCGGACGGGGATCGCCGCCGGTCTGGTCTTCGCCGTGGCGGCGGGCAATCAGGACCGGCCGGCCGGGTCCTTCTCCCCGGGCCGGGTGGCCGGGGCGCTCACGGTGGGCTCGACCGACCGCGCCGACCGGCGCTCGGGGTTCTCCAACTGGGGCCCGGGAATTGACCTGTTCGCACCGGGCGACCGGATCGTCTCGGCGTCGGACGCGAGCGATACGGCGACCAGGACGCTGTCCGGCACCTCGATGGCGGCCCCGCATGTCGCGGGCGCCGCCGCGCTGTACCTGGCCGGCCATCGCCTCGCCACTCCGGCCGAGGTCGGGGCGGCGCTGACGGCCGGGGCCAGCAGGGGCCGGGTGCGCGGCGCGGGCGCGGGCTCACCCAACCGTCTGCTGCTGATAGCCAACTGACGTAGCGCCGGCACGCGTCATGTGGACGGCCCCGCCTACGGGCGGGGCCGATTCATGCACCCGGCGTTACGAACCGGTCGTTCACGGAAACCCGGATTGTCTCCCCATTCCGCAGGGGAAGGCTTTCCACGCGCGCCCCCCATGGCCGACCCCATCCGCCCACCAGAGTGAACGCGGACAGGAGCTGTCATGCCCGCAACCCATCGCCCGGCGGCAAAACCGATACAAAGGACAAAAGCCGCCCCAGCACCTCCATCCGCAACGCCGTCAGGTGATCCTATGATCGGTCGCATTCCCATTCTGGATATCCGCCCGCTGATCGACTGCGGCCGCCGCCCCGCCAAAGCGGTGGTGGACGAGACCTTCGAGGTCAGCGCCACCGTGTTCCGGGAGGGCCATGACGCGGTCAGCGCCAATGTGGTCCTCCGCGATCCGTCCGGCCGCTCGGGCCCCTGGACCCCGATGCGTCAACTCGCCCCCGGCACCGACCGCTGGGGCGCCGAGATCACCCCCGGCGCGCCCGGCCGCTGGACGTATACGGTCGAGGCGTGGAGCGATCCGATCGCCACCTGGCGCCAACACGCCCGGATCAAGGTCCCGGCCGGGATGGACACCGATCTGGTCCTGGAGGAGGGCGCCCTGCTGCATGAGCGGGCCGCCGCCGGAGTGCCCAAGAACGACGGCCGGGAGGCGGTGCTGGCCGCCGTCGACGGGCTGCGCGACGAGCGCCGCCCGGTGGCCGACCGGCTCGCCGCGGCGCTCGCGCCCGATGTGACCGACGCCCTCGACCGCCACCCCCTGCGGGAGTTGGTCACCTCCTCGCGCCCCATGCCGCTCCAGGTGGACCGGGAGCGTGCGCTGTTCGGCTCCTGGTACGAGCTCTTCCCACGCTCGGAAGGCGCCAGGGTGACCGAGGGGCGGCGGCCGCTCAGCGGCACCCTGCGCACCGCCGCCGAGCGGCTGCCCGCGATCGCCGCCGCGGGCTTCGACGTGGTCTATCTGCCGCCGATCCACCCCATCGGCACCGCCTTCCGCAAGGGCCCCAACAACACCCTCTCCGCAGGCCCCTTCGACGTGGGCTCGCCCTGGGCCATCGGCTCGGCCGACGGCGGCCACGACGCGATCCACCCCGACCTCGGCACCCTGGAGGACTTCGACCACTTCGTGGCGCGCGCCCGTGAGCTGCGCATGGAGGTCGCGCTGGACTTCGCGCTCCAGTGCTCTCCGGACCACCCCTGGGTCGCCCAGCACCCCGAGTGGTTCCACCAGCGCGCCGACGGCACCATCGCGTACGCCGAGAACCCGCCCAAGAAGTACCAGGACATCTATCCGCTCGCCTTCGACCGGGACTTCCACGGTCTGGTCCGGGAGACCGAGCGGGTGCTGCGCTTCTGGATGGCGCACGGGGTGCGGATCTTCCGTGTGGACAATCCGCACACCAAACCGGTGGTCTTCTGGGAGAAGGTGCTCGGCGACATCCACCGCACCGCCCCCGATGTGCTCTTCCTCTCCGAGGCGTTCACCCGCCCGGCGATGCTGAACACCCTCGGCGCGGTCGGCTTCCACCAGTCGTACACCTACTTCACCTGGCGGAACACCAAGCAGGAGCTCACCGACTACCTCACCGAGCTGTCCGGGGACGCGGCCGCCTGGATGCGGCCCAACTTCTTCGTCAACACCCCCGACATCCTGCACGCCTACCTCCAGGAGGGCGGCCGGCCCGCCTTCGCGGTGCGCGCCGTGCTCGCCGCCACCCTCTCCCCCGCCTGGGGCGTCTACGCGGGCTACGAGCTGTGCGAGAACACCCCGGTGCGCCCCGGCAGCGAGGAGTACCTGGACTCGGAGAAGTACCAGCTGCGGCCGCGCGACTGGGCGGCCGCCGAGCGCGACGGCAGATCGATCACCCCGCTGCTCACCCGGCTGAACCGGGTGCGCCGCCGCCATCCCGCCCTGCGCCGGCTGCGCAACCTCAGATTCCACCACGCCGACAACGATTCCGTCATCGTCTACTCCAAGCGTGCGGGCGACTCGTGTGTGGTCACGGTCGTCAACCTCGACCCTCACCACACCCAGGAGGCGACGGTCTCGTTGAACATGCCGGAACTCGGCCTCGAGTGGCATGAGTCCGTCCCGGTGCGCGACGAGCTCACCGGCGAGACCTATCACTGGGGCAGGGACAACTACGTGCGCCTGGAGCCGGGGCGGGATATGGCTCCGGCACATGTGCTGTCCCTGCGACCGTCCTCACCGATCGGAGGGTCACCCACAACATGATCGTCAACGAGCCCGTACCGGACACCTTCGAGGACACGCCCGCGGGCGACCGCGATCCCGACTGGTTCAAGCGCGCGGTCTTCTACGAGGTCCTGGTCCGCTCCTTCCAGGACAGCAACGGCGACGGCGTCGGCGACCTCAAGGGTCTGACGGCCAAGCTGGACTATTTGCAATGGCTGGGCGTGGACTGCCTCTGGCTGCCCCCGTTCTTCGCCTCACCGCTGCGCGACGGCGGCTACGACGTCTCGGACTACACCGCCGTACTGCCGGAGTTCGGGGACCTCGCGGACTTCGTGGAGTTCGTCGACGCCGCTCATCAGCGCGGGATGCGCGTGATCATTGACTTTGTCATGAACCACACGAGTGATCAGCACCCGTGGTTCCAGGAGTCCCGCGGCGACCCGGACGGACCGTACGGCGACTACTACGTCTGGGCCGACGACGACAAGCAGTACCAGGACGCGCGGATCATCTTCGTCGACACCGAGGCGTCCAACTGGACCTTTGATCCGGTACGCAAGCAGTACTACTGGCACCGCTTCTTCTCGCACCAGCCGGACCTCAACTTCGAGAACCCGGCCGTCCAGGAGGAGGTACTGGCCGCCCTGCGCTTCTGGCTGGACCTGGGCATCGACGGATTCCGGCTCGACGCCGTCCCATATCTGTATGCCGAGGAGGGCACCAACTGCGAGAACCTCCCGCGCACCCATCAGCTGCTCAAGCGTGTGCGGGCCGAGATCGACGCCCACTACCCGGACACCGTGCTGCTGGCCGAGGCCAATCAATGGCCGGAAGACGTCGTCGACTACTTCGGCGACTACGAGGCGGGCGGCGACGAATGCCATATGGCCTTCCACTTCCCGGTGATGCCGCGCATCTTCATGGCGGTGCGGCGCGAGTCCCGCTATCCGGTCTCGGAGATCCTCGCCAAGACCCCCGCCATCCCCTCCGGCTGCCAGTGGGGCGTCTTCCTCCGCAACCACGACGAGCTGACGCTCGAGATGGTCACCGACGAAGAGCGCGACTACATGTACGCGGAGTACGCCAAGGATCCCAGGATGCGGGCCAACATCGGCATCCGCAGACGGCTGGCACCCCTGCTGGACAACGACCGCAATCAGATCGAGCTGTTCACCGCGCTGCTGCTGTCGCTGCCCGGTTCGCCGATCCTCTACTACGGCGACGAGATCGGCATGGGCGACAACATCTGGCTCGGCGACCGCGACGCCGTGCGCACCCCCATGCAGTGGACCCCCGACCGCAACGCGGGCTTCTCCTCCTGCGATCCGGGGCGGCTGTTCCTGCCGACCATCATGGACCCGGTCTACGGCTACCAGGTCACCAATGTCGAGGCGGCCATGAGCAGCCCGTCCTCGCTGCTGCACTGGACCCGCCGGATGATCGAGATCCGTAAGCAGAACCCCGCCTTCGGGCTCGGCTCCTTCACCGAGCTGCCGTCCTCCAACCCGGCCGTCCTCGCCTTCCTCCGCGAGGCCCCCTCCACCCGGGACGGCGAGGACGACCTGGTGCTGTGCGTGAACAACTTCTCGCGCTTCGCCCAGCCCACCGAGCTCGATCTCCAGTCCTTCGCCGGGCGCCATCCGGTCGAGCTGATCGGCGGGGTCCGCTTCCCGGCCATCGGCGAGCTGCCGTATCTGCTGACCCTGGCCGGGCACGGCTTCTACTGGTTCCGGCTGCGGCGCAGCGAAGCGGTGGGGCACTGGGTCGACTGAGCGATGCTTTCCCCTCCCCGCCCCTTCCCGCTACCAGGGGCTTCGCTCCTGGACCCCGGGCTCTGGGCCGGGAGCCCCGCCTTCCAGCCCCTCCGGCGATTGAGGAGCGGGGTCTGGGGCGGAGCCCCAGCCACGCGGCGGAGCCGCATATCGATGCTGTGGAAGGGGCGGGGAGGGGAACAGCCCGCCGCAGGCGCCAAGACCGCCGTGTGGTTTCGGCCGGCGCACGGCCCCCGCTCCGGGCAGACCCTCCGTACGCGTCCATCTCGGGCGCGTACGGGCGTTTTCGACCCCCCGTCATGGGCACCCTGATACTCACATCCGCCTCCGGCGGACCGGATCGCGTACACCGAGCTCGCCGTACGGACGATCCTCACCCGACACGTCCCGCACCGTCGCACAGTCAATGCCGCAATCCGGGACACTTTGCCCTGATCTGTCGTGTGCCCGGGGAAAGGACGCGACGCCATGCCGGAAGCTCCGCTCTCCCGGGGGGCACACCACCCGCCGACCGCCGTACCGCGGGACCAGCCCCCGACATCGGCCGCCCGCACGGCCGCGGCCGCCACCGCGGGCCCGTCCGGGCTGCTCACCTCGCTCGCGCCACTGCTCGCCGAGTGGCTGCCCCGGCAGCGCTGGTTCGCGGGCAAGGGCCGTCCCGTCACCGGCTTCGCGCTGGTCTCCGCGACCGAGCTGCTGCCGTGGCGGTCGGGCGGCACCACGCCCGGTCTGCTCCATCTGCTGATCCGCGCCCAGCAGCCGGAGCCGCCCGGCCACCGGCACGGCTCCGGCTGCGGCCACCGGCGCGGGACGGCGGCCAGCGACTGCTACCAGATCCTGCTCGGGGCGCGCCCCGCCCTTCCGCCGCCGCTCGCCCCCGCGCTCATCGGCAGGCCCAGCGGCGGGCCGCTGGACGGACAGACGGTGTACGAGGCGCTGCTCGACCCCCGGCTCACCACCCTGCTGCTGGAGCGGCTGCGGATGCCCGGACGGCTCGGCCCGCTGCGCTTCGTACGGGAGCCGTCCAGCGCGATCCCCTCCGCGCTCACGCCCCGGGTGATGACCGCCGAGCAGTCCAACTCCTCGGTGGTCTACGGCGATACGTACATTCTCAAGCTCTTCCGACGGGTCAGCCCCGGCACCAACCCCGACCTGGAACTGCCCCTCGCGCTCGCCCACACCGGCTGCGCCCGGGTGCCCGCGCCCGCCGCGTGGTTCGAGGCCGAACCCCCGGCCGAGGGCGCCGGGCCACGGCCCGAACCCTTCACCCTCGGGGTGCTCCAGCCCTTCCTGGCCGGTTCCCGGGACGGCTGGCAGCTCGCGCTGGACGCCCTCGCCGCCCGGGGCGACTTCACCGACGCCGCCCGCGCGCTGGGGCACGCGACCGCCGAGGTGCATCTGGCGATGGCCCGTGCGCTGCCCACCTCCGTACTGCGCCGCCCGCAGATCGAACATCTCGCCGCGGCCATGAGCGAGCGGCTCGACTCGGCCGCCGCCGCGGTGCCCGCCCTCCAGCCGTACCGCGCGGCGCTGCACGGCGCGTACGAGGACCTGGCCGCGCTGGGGCACGCGGGCCGCACCTGGCCCGCCCAGCGCATCCACGGCGATCTGCACCTGGGGCAGGCGCTGCTGACCGGGGACGACGGCGAGGCCGGGAGCGGAGGCGGGCGGTGGTCGCTGATCGACTTCGAGGGCGAGCCGTCCCGCCCGCTGGCCGAGCGCCGCCGACCGCAGCCGCCGGTGCGCGACATCGCGGGCATGCTGCGGTCCTTCGACTACGCGGCGGCCGTGGGACGCCATGAACGCCCGCAGGAGTGGGCCGGCCGCACCCGCGCCGCGTACTGCGCGGGCTATGCGGAGGCGTCCGGCGCCGATCCGCGCGACGAACCGGAGCTGCTGCGTGCGCATGAGACCGACAAGGCCGTGTACGAGGTGCTCTACGAGGCGCGGCACCGCCCCGACTGGCTTTCGGTCCCGATGACCGCCATCCGCCGCCTGGCCGCGCCCCGCGCCTGACCCAGGGGCCGCGGACGGCTCCGGACCGTGCCCCGGAGCCGGTCCGGACTCGGACCGGGCTCCCCGGGGACCCGGGTCCCCGGACCGCGGCCCCACCGCCCCGCCCGTTCCCCGCTCCCCCGCTTACCCGATTCCCCGCTTCTGACAGTCCCGTCCGACCCCCGACACCCCCGGGAGGACCACCCCGTGACCGCACGACCGCCGTCCGGCCAGCACCCGTCCGACAAGGGACCGGGCCATCCGCCCGCCGCCCCCGGCGCCCCGACCGGCCCGGCGGCCCCGGCGGTCCCGGCAGTCCCCTCCACGTTTCTCCCCGGCCGCCCCCGCCCATGGCCCGAGCCCCGCGCAGCACACCCGGGCCCCGGGACCCCGGCACGCCACAAGCCGGAGCCGGGCGAGGGCGCGGAGCGCCCGACGGCGGCCACACGTCCGCGCCCGGCCGCCGCGGCCGGTCCCCGGGAAGCGCCCACGGCAGCGGGGCACCAGGGCCCCGAGAACGCCCCGGCACCGGCCGTCCGCCAAGACCCCGCGTCCGCCGAGTCGGCGGGCATCAAGCCCGCGCCGGACCGGCGAGCCCCCGCCCGAGTGTCGTATGGCTCGGCGCCCGTGCCGCGTGCCCCACGCGTGGACGAGGAGCCGCACGAGGAGCGGCAGGAGGAGTCCGGTGGCGCGGCCGGGCCTTCGCGGGTCGCCGGGCGGCCCGTGGCCGGTGGCGGCGAGCCCGCGGAGCCCCGGGACGAGGCGTACGACGAGCGGGGGGTGCGGGCGGCGCCCGCGCTGGGGGACGACGAGCGGCGGCGGCTGCTGGCCGGGGCGCACCACGACCCGCACGCCCTGCTCGGCGCCCACCCGGTGCGCGGCGGGGTGCTGTTCCGGGCCCTGCGCCCGTACGCCCGGTCGGTGACCGTCGCCGCCGCGGGGCTGCGCGCGCGGCTGCGGGCCGAGGGGGACGGGCTGTTCTCCGGGGTGCTGCCCCTGCGGGAGATCCCGGACTACCGGCTGCTGGTGACGTACGAGGACGCGGAGCTGGAGCTGCACGACCCGTTCCGCTTCCTGCCCGCGCTCGGCGAACTCGATCTGCACCTGATCGGCGAGGGCCGTCATGAGGAGCTGTGGCGGGCGCTCGGCGCGCATCCGATGACCCATCAGGGCGTGTCCGGCACCCGCTTCACCGTCTGGGCGCCCAATGCCCTCGGGGTGCGGCTGACCGGCGACTTCAGCTACTGGGACGGCACCGCGCTGCCGATGCGCTCGCTGGGCGGCAGCGGTGTGTGGGAGCTGTTCCTGCCGGGCGTCGGGGAGGGCGCGCTCTACAAGTTCGAGATCGCCCGGCCCGACGGCGGCCACTCCCTGCGCGCCGACCCGATGGCGCGGCGCACCGAGTGCCCGCCCGCAACCGCCTCCGTCGTCCATGGCTCGCACCACCGCTGGGGCGACGACGCGTGGATGGCGCGCCGGGAGGGCGGGCGCGTCCATGAGCTGCCGTTCTCCGTCTACGAGGTGCATCTGCCGTCCTGGCGGCCGGGGCTGACCTACCGCCGGCTGGCGGAGCAGCTCCCGGCGTACGTCAAGGACCTCGGCTTCACCCATGTCGAGCTGATGCCGGTGGCCGAGCATCCCTTCGGCGGCTCCTGGGGCTACCAGGTCACCGGTTTCTACGCGCCCACGGCCCGGCTGGGCAGCCCGGACGACTTCAAGCACCTGGTGGACGCGTTGCACCGGGCGGGGATCGGGGTCCTGGTGGACTGGGTGCCCGCGCACTTCCCCAAGGACGCCTGGGCGCTGGCGGAGTTCGACGGCCGTCCGCTGTACGAGCCCGCGGATCCGCTGCGGGCCGCGCACCCCGACTGGGGCACGCTGGAGTTCGACTACGGGCGCAACGAGGTGCGCAACTTCCTGGTGGCGAACGCCGTCTACTGGTGCGAGGAGTTCCATATCGACGGTCTGCGGGTGGACGCCGTCGCCTCCATGCTCTATCTCGACTACTCCCGCGAGCCCGGCCAGTGGACGCCCAACGCCCACGGCGGCCGGGAGAACCTGGACGCGGTCGCCTTCCTCCAGGAGATGAACGCGACCGTCTACCGCCGCTGCCCGGGTGTGGTCACCGTCGCCGAGGAGTCGACCGCGTGGGACGGGGTCACCCGCGCCACCCACCATGTGGGCCCCAGCGGCTTCGGCGGCCTGGGCTTCGGGCTGAAGTGGAACATGGGGTGGATGCACGACTCGCTGGCCTATCTCGCGCATGAGCCGGTGCACCGCGCCCACCACCACCATGAGATGACCTTCTCGATGGTGTACGCGTACAGCGAGAACTATGTGCTGCCGATCTCGCACGACGAGGTGGTGCACGGCAAGCGGGCCCTGGTGTCGAAGATGCCCGGCGACTGGTGGCAGCAGCGCGCCGACCACCGCGCGTACCTCGGCTTCATGTGGGCCCACCCGGGCAAGCAACTGCTCTTCATGGGGCAGGAGTTCGCCCAGGGCGCGGAGTGGTCGGAGGCACACGGCCCGGACTGGTGGCTGCTGGACCCGTCGTACTCCGCCGAGCCCGACCACCGGGGCGTCCGCGATCTGGTCCGCGACCTCAATCAGGTGTACGCGGCCACGCCCGCGCTGTGGCAGCGGGACACCGACCCCGAGGGCTTCTCCTGGATCGAGGGCGACGCCCGCGAGGACAATGTCTTCGCCTTCCTCCGCTTCGACGCCGAGGGCTCACCACTGCTCGCCATCAGCAACTTCTCACCGGTGGTCCGGCATGAGTACCGCATCGGGGCGCCGGAGTCGGTGCCGGTGTGGCGCGAGGTGCTCAACACCGACGACCGGCGCTACGGGGGCGGCGGTGTGGTCAACGCCGAACCGCTGAAGGCCGAGCCCACGGGGTGGCACGGGCGGCCGGTCTCCATCCTGCCGGTGCTGCCACCGCTGGCCACGATCTGGCTGCGGCCCGCCTGAGCCGCCCGGCCCGGTCGTCCGCCTGCTCCACATGCCCCACCCGGTCCGTACGTCCCCTCATCCGTCGGGCCCGCCCAGCCGGGCGAGCCCGTCGCGGACCCGGTGGGCGTCGGGGTGGCCGAGGGCGTCGAACCGGGTCAGGGCCCGCTGCCAGCTGTGGCGGGCCCCGGTCCGGTCCCCGGCGGCCAGCTGTGCGCTGCCGAGCCGGTGGAGGGACTCCGCCTCCCGGACCCGCTCGCCCCGGCCGCGCCGCAGCTCCACGGCGTGCCGGTAGCAGCTGATGGCCTGCTGGTGGTCGCCGATGTGCTGATGGGCGTAGCCGAGGCTGTCCCAGGCCGCGGACTCCCCGCGCCGGTCCCCGGCCTCGCGCAGCAGGGTCAGCGCCTTCTCGCAGTGGACGAGGGTCTGCTGGTAGTCGCCCAGCATGGCGTAGGCCCAGCCGACGTTGTTCAGGGCGTACGCCTCGCCGCTGCGGTGGCCCACCGCCCGGTACAGCTTCAGGGAGCGCAGCGCGTGGTGCAGCCCCTCGTCATGGCGGCCCTCCCGCTCGCTGGCGAGGTTGAGCGCGACATGGGCCAGGGCCTGGCCGACGGCGCTGCCGGTCTCGCGGTGCAGGTTCATGGCGCGCACCAGATGGCCGCGGGCCCGGTCGTAGCGCCCCATCCGCAGATCGGCGAGGCCCAGGCCGTGGCAGGAGTGGGCCTGGCCGGTGAGGTCGCGGATGCGGTGGGCCGAGCCCAGGGCGATCCGGTGCACGGTGCGCTGGTCATGCCAGTGGCCGCGCTGGTCCAGGAACTCCATGAGCGACCAGGCCAGTTGCCAGGCGTGGGTCTCGAATCCGGCCTCCGCGGCCTGCTGGAGCGAGGCCATCAGCGCCGGATAGGTCAGGATGAACCACAGCAGCGCCTGTCCGTGCCCCCTGAACTCGCCCACGTCGACACCGGGCCGGACCGGCTCGACCTCGATCGGCTCCCGGTGCGGGGTGAAGGCCGTCCCGGCGGCCACGGCGGTGTGCAGATAGTGGTCGAGCACCCGGTGCAGTGCGGTGCGGCGCTCCTCCCGGGTGTCGTACGCGTGGGTGAGCTCCATGGCGTAGGCGCGCAGCAGGTCGTGCAAGCCGTACTGGCCGGGGGCGCGCTCGGTGATCAGATGCGCCCGGGTCAGCTGGATCAGCAGCCGGCGGGCCTGTGGCACCGGGATCCCCACCAGGCTGGCGGCCGCGGGGGCCGCGATGTCGGGGCCCGCGTGGACGCCCAGCAGCCGGAACAGCCGGGCGGCGTCGCCGCCCAGGGTGTGGTACGACCACGAGAAGACGGCCCGGACATCGGTGGTGGCGTCCCCGCCCTCGAACGCGTCGAGGCTGCCGCGGGCGTCGCGCAGCTCCGCGGCGAGCGCCTCCAGGCCGAAGCGGGGGTGGGTGGCGGCGCGGGCGGCCACGATGGCGAGCGCGAGCGGCAGCCCGGCGCACACCGTGATCACCTCCTCCACCGCCTCGGGCTCGGCGGCCACCCGCTCGGCGCCGACCCGGCTGATCAGCAGTTCGCGCGCCTCGTCGCGGTCGAGCAGATCCAGCGGCAGCGGCTGGGCCTGTTCGGCGACGACCAGGCCGGTGAGCTCGTTACGGCTGGTCAGCACCACCAGACAGCCGGGGGAGCCGGGCAGCAGGGGCCGCACCTGCTCGGCGTCGCGGGCGTTGTCGAGCAGGATCAGCATCCGGCGGTCGGCCACCAGGCTCCGGTACAGGGCGGTCTGCGCCTCGACGGTCGCGGGGATCCGGTGGGCGGGCACCTGGAAGGCGTCCAGGAAGCTCCGGACCGCCTCGGGGACGGTCAGGGCCGCGTCGGTGGGGCCGAAGCCGCGCAGATTCACATAGAGCTGCCCGTCGGGGAACCGGTCGCGGACGCGGTGGGCCCAGTGCACCGCGAGGGTCGTCTTGCCGAGGCCGCCGCTGCCCGCGATCACGGTGATCACCGCGGCCGTGGGCGCGCGTCCCCCGCTCCCGCCGTCGCCCGAGCCCGTGCGCAGCAGGGCGTCCAGCCCGGCGAGCTCACGCTCGCGGCCGGTGAAGTGGGCGACGTCGGAGGGGAGTTGCTGCGGTACGGCGGTGACGACGGAGATCGGCTCGGGGGTGGGTCCCGCGACCGGTTCGACGGCCGGTCCGTCGACGAGCCCTGCGGCGGGCCCGGGGGCCTCGTCGGGGGCCGCGGCGGGTGGTGTGGCGTCGGGTGTCGGCGGCGCGGCGGGGGCGTTCCCGTACGCGCCGGACGGGCCGGACCTGCCCGACGGGTCCCCGGCCCGGCCGTCGCGACCGTCCAGGACGTCGAGGCCCTCCCGACCGTCCCGGCTGTCCTCGAGCGCCTGCCGGTGGAGCCGCTGGAGCTCGTCACCGGGTTCGATGCCCAGCTCCTCCACGTACCTGCGGCGGGTGGAGCGGAACAGCGCGAGGGCGTCGGCCCGCCGGCCGCAGCGCCGCAGCGCCTCCATCAGCAGCGCCACCGAGCGCTCCCGCAAAGGGTGTTCGGCCACCAGGACGGACAGCTCCGCGGCCGCCTCGTGATGCCGCCCGGAGCGCAGATCGATCGCGGCGCACTCCTCGACCGCCGTACGCCGCTCCTCCTCCAGACCGGTGCCCAGGGTCTCGGGAAGCCAGCCGCCCGCGACATCCGCCAGCGCGGGCCCGCGCCATAACTGAAGCGCGGAGCGCAGCAGTTCCCCGGCGTGGTCCTCGGCGGCCGCCGGGTCCTCGGCGGCCCCGGCGGCCGCGACGTTCTTGGGGGCCTCGCGCGCGGCCCGCACCAGATCGCGGAACCGGTGGAGATCGACCTGCTCACGCGCGACGGTGAGGGAGTAGCCCTTCGCCGATGTCGTCAACTCGGCCCCGGGCAGGGCGGAAAGGATCCGCCGCAGCTTGGAAATCTGTACCTGTACGGCGTTTCGCGCCGACCCCGGCGGGTCTTCGCCCCATACTGCCAACACCAGCCTGTCGACGGACACCAAACGGCCGGAGGCCATCAGCAACATCGCCAGGACAGACCGCTGTTGTGCGGCGGTCGGCCCCAGCGGACGTTCGCCCTGCCATACTCCGACCGGTCCCAACAGGCGAAACTCGGTCCCATCCACGCACTGCCCCCGTTGGTACCAGAGATTTCACTGTGACCACTTGGAAGCCTACCCACGGGTTCGGGTCAGCGAGGCATCAGCGGGATATCAGCGACCCGTAGGACCCTAGGGGTGATCGAGGGTCACATGGGCACCACAAGCTCTCCCCGGTCACCGCGTCGTTCGCGGCGACCGGCGGGAACTGTCCGGTCCCGGGGCCCTCTTCCGACGATGAACGGGGGACGGTATGGCAGTGAGGTGCCGAGGAGGCGGCTCATGACCACCGCTGGAGGAACACGCAGCACACCTCGGATAGGCGAGCTCGTCTACGACCTCGAACGCGAGGCCATGGGCCGGGTCGCCTACGTGGACACCGGCGGCAACATCGCCTGGGTCAAACCCCTGCGCGAGGGTCCGGAGTGGACGGCCCTTCCGGAGCAGTTGCTCCGCGCACCGGACGGCGAGCGCTAAGGGCTTCGCTGGAAGTGCCCCGACCTGCCGTCGATCGTCCGCGGCGCCGTCGTGGCTGGTCCCACGCGGCGGAGCCGCATATCGACACAGCCGCTGCGGAGCCGCATATCGACACAGCCCCGCGCCCCTTCGGGGCGCCACCGAACCGCGGCCGACTTCCGCCGATCCGCTTAGGGGGACTTCGGCGCCGAGGGACCGCCAAGAGGGCATCGGAAGCGGGGCCGGTGCCGGCGTCTCGCGTCTTCCAACGGGGGGAAGACGCGGGACGCCATTTGCGTGTGGCCATGACACGGCTGACGTCATGCGGCCACGACACGGCCGTCGTCGTGCGGCCATGGCACGGCCGTCGTCGTGCGGCCACGACACGGCCGTCGTCGTGTCGCCGTGAACCCGCCCGTCGGCGCTCGTCCGTGACGCGCCAACGGCCCTGCCCCGATTCAGGAGGGCAGGGCCGTGGTGCGCGTGGGGTGTCAGGCGGGCGCGTGCTCCTTCGCCGTGTCACCGTCACGCCGCTCGGGGAGGGACTTGCCCTCGGCTCCCTCGGAGCCGTCGGCGGCCGGGCCGTGGCCGCCCCCGTCGCGGGCGAAGCCCTCCGCGTCGAACGGCAGCCGTCCGGCGAGGACCTCGTTCATCCGCTCCTTGTCGATCTCCTTCGTCCAGGTGCCGACCAGGACGGTGGCGACCGCGTTGCCCGCGAAGTTGGTGAGGGCGCGGGCCTCGCTCATGAAGCGGTCGATGCCGACGATCAGGCCGACGCCGTCGACCAGTTCCGGCCGGTGCGACTGGAGGCCGCCCGCCAGCGTCGCCATGCCCGCGCCGGTCACACCGGCGGCGCCCTTCGACGCGACGATCATGAAGACGAGGAGGGATATCTGCTGGCCTATGGAGAGCGGGTCGCCCATGGCCTCGGCGATGAACAGCGAGGCCATCGTCAGGTAGATGGCGGTGCCGTCCAGGTTGAAGGAGTAGCCCGTGGGGACGGTGATACCGGCCACCGGCCTGCTGACGCCCGCGTGCTCCATCTTCGCGATGAGCAGCGGCAGCGCCGACTCCGAGGAGGACGTCGACAGGATCAGCAGGAACTCCCGTGCCAGGTACTTCAGCAGCAGCAAGATGTTCACGCCCGCGACCAGCCGCAGGATCGTCCCGAGGACGAGGAACACGAAGAGCGCACAGGTCACATAGAAGCCGATCATGATGACCGCGAGCGCCTTGAGCGCGTCCAGACCGGTTTCGCCGACCACGGCGGCGATCGCGCCGAAGGCACCGATCGGGGCGGCCCACATGACCATCGACAGGATCTTGAAGACCAACTGCTGTATGTGGCCCACACCGCGCAGCACCGGCTCGCCCGCCTTGCCCATCGCCTGGAGGGCGAAGCCCGCGAGCAGGGCCACGAACAGGGTCTGGAGCACCTTCTCCGAGGTGAAGGCGGAGACCAGCGTGCCCGGGATGATCCCGAGCAGGAAGTCCGCCGTGGACTCGCTGGCGCCGTCGGCCTGGCTCTGCCCGGCCTGGGCCGCCTCATGGCTCATGTGCAGGCCGCTGCCCGGCTCGAGGAAGTTGCCCACGACCAGACCGATGGCGAGGGCCACGGTCGACATGATCATGAAGTAGCCCAGCGCGAGACCGCCGACCGCGCCGACCTTCGCCGCCTTGCGCACCGAGCCGACCCCGAGCACGATCGTGCAGAAGATGATCGGCGAGATCAGCATCTTGATCAGGTTGACGAAGCCTTCGCCGATGGGCTTGAGCTCCACCGCCGTATCGGGGGCCGCGAAGCCCACGAGGATGCCGAGCGCCACCGCGCCGATCACGGCGAGGTAGAGGTAGTGAATCCTTTCTTTCTTCGGCTTCGTCCGCTCGGGCTCCGTACGTCCCGATGCGGGCGGCGTGGTGTCCGCAGCCACGGTGCTGCCTCCTTCTGTTCTGCCGTCCAACTGTCCCGGCGCTGTACTGTGTGCGGCTCGCACACCGCCTTGAACGGTCCCGGCGACTATGCCCCACGCTGTGACGGGGGTCACCCTTCCGTTCATTTCGTTCACACAAAGACGCGTGTGCAGACTGATGGCCATGCGCATCCCCCGCCCCCGGAGCCTGGCCGGCCAGCTGTTCGCCATGCAGGTCGTGCTGGTCGCCGCCCTGGTGGCCGGATGCGCCGTCTTCGCCTACGTCACCGACCGCGAGCAGGCGGTGGAGGCCGCGCAGCAGCGGGCGACCGCCACCGCCGCGGCCGTCGCCGACTCCCCGTCGGTCGCCGAGGCCGTACGGTCCGAGGACCCCACCGCCCGGCTCCAGCCGTACGCGGAGAAGGTGCGCCGGGACACCGGCGTCACCTTCGTCACGATCATGAATACCCACGGCGTCCGCTGGGCCCACCCCGATCCGCGCCAGATAGGTGCCACCTATCTCGGCCACATCGGGCCCGCGCTGCGCGGCCGGATCTTCGCCGAGACCTACACGGGCACGCTCGGCTCCTCCGTGCGCGTGGTCGCGCCGGTGCGCGACCACAGCGCCGGCGGCCGGATCACCGCGCTGGTCAGCGCGGGAATCACCGTCGAGACCATCAGCGCCCAGGTGCGCCGCCAGCTGCTCGCGCTGCTCGTCGTGGCGGCCGCCGCGCTCGCCGTCGGCGGGCTGTGCGCGTATGTCATCAACGCCCGGCTGCGCCGCCATACGCACGGGATGAACGCGGCCGAGCTGAGCCGGATGCACGACTACCACGAGGCCGCGCTGCACGCCGTGCGCGAAGGGCTGCTGATGCTCGACGGGCGGCGGCGGATCGCGCTGATCAACGACGGCGGACGGGAGCTGCTCGGCCTGCCCGAGGACTCCGTCGGCCGCGACGTCTCCGAACTGGGCCTGCCGCCCGCGCTGACCGGCGCCCTGCTGGCCACCGAGCCGCGCGTGGACGAGCTGCATCTGACGGCGGAGCGGGTCGTGGTCGTCAACACCTCACCGGTGAGCAGCGGTGAGCAGCGCGGCACGGTCGTCACCCTGCGCGACCACACCGAGCTCCAGGCGCTCTCGGGCGAGCTGGACTCGCTGCGCGGCTTCGCCGAGGCGCTGCGCTCCCAGGCCCATGAGGCCGCGAACCGGCTGCACGCCGTCGTCTCCCTGATCGAACTGGGCCGGGAGGACGAGGCGGTCGACTTCGCCACCGCCGATCTGGAGCTGGCCCAGGCGCTCACCGACCAGGTGGTGGGGGCGGTCGCCGAACCGGTGCTGGCCGCGCTGCTGCTGGGCAAGGCGGCGCAGGCGAACGAGCGCGGCGTCGAGCTCGTCCTCGCCCCCGACAGCCGCATCGACGACGGCGTACTCCCACCCGGGCTGCCCGCCCGCGACCTGGTGACCATCCTCGGCAACCTCATCGACAACGCCACGGACGCGGCCGCCGAGGGCGTCGGCAACGACGAGGCCCCCCGCAGCGCCCGGGTCACGGTCACCGCCCGCGCGGACGCGGGCGAGCTGACGCTCCGCGTCACGGACACCGGCGCCGGACTCGACCCGGCGGCGACCGAGGACGTCTTCCGCCGCGGCTGGAGCACGAAGTCGCCGGGCCGCGGCCTGGGCCTGGCCCTGGTCCAGCAGGCGGCCCGCCGAAACGCGGGCACGGTGGAGGTATCGGCCTCGGAAGACGGCGGCGCCGACTTCACCGTCCGCCTCCCCCTCACCACCCCGGCCCCCACACCGTGACCACCCCAACGACGCCCCCGCCCGAACGCCGGGGCCCGAGGCGCGGGGCACGAGGCACGGAGCCCGGAGCCCGAGGCACGAGGCACGGGGCACCGGGCCCGAGGCACGGGGCACCGGGCCCGAGGCCCGGAGCCCGAGGCGCGGGGCGCGGTGCCCGAGGCCCGAGGCACGGGGCACCGGGCCCGAGGCGCGGGGCCCGGTGGGCCCGACACCGCCCGCCCGCGGATCCGCCCCGCACGGGCGGGGGCATACGCCGGGCAGACCCGGCCGAACGGGCCCACCCACACCCGACACGGGGGCCCACCGACCGTCGCCCAGGACCGAGCCGCGGTTCACCAGCCGGGACGCCGCCCGCCACCCCAGCCGCCGGGCGGCCGGATCCGCCCCCGCACGGGCACGGCCTCGGGCGGCGCCGCCCGTGGTCGGGCGGCCGGATCCGGCCAACCGCGAGCATGGGCGTCGGGGAGCCCGAGCGCCGACGGGGACGACCCACCCGGCCAGGCACCAGCGGCAGCAGATCACGCCGGACCCGCCGGACCCGCCGGATGGCACCCCCGTCATCAGGGGCGTCGCCCGCCGCCGGGCGGCCGGACTCGGCCGCGCCGGGACGGCGCATCAGACGGCAAAACGCCCACCGCGCCGGTGGTAGGGGAATCGTCACCGTAGAGATCTGGCCACCACCAGTTACCCTCCGTAAATTGGAGCCCTGAGCTTTCCGCGCGTATCGCATTTCGAGAGGAATCCGTCCATGAGCCCGCCGCAGGCGAGACCGGGGGATCCGGCGGCGATCCGGGTTCTCGTCGTCGAAGACGACCCCGTCGCGGCGGACGCGCACCGGATGTATGTCGACCGCGTCCCCGGCTTCACCGTCGTCGGGACCGCACGCAGCGGCGGTGACGCCCAGCGGCTGCTGGAGCGGACGCCCGCCGACCTCCTGCTGCTGGATCTCTACCTCCCCGACGGGCACGGCCTCCAGCTCGTACGGGCGCTGCGCGCGGCCGGGAACGGGGCCGATGTGATCGCGGTCACCTCGGCCCGGGATCTGGCGATGGTCCGGGACGGGGTATCCCTCGGCGTCGTGCAGTACGTGCTGAAACCGTTCACCTTCTCCACCCTCCGGGACCGACTCCTCCGCTACGCCGAGTTCCGGGCGACCGCGGGCGAGGCCAGCGGGCAGGACGAGGTGGACCGGGCGCTGGCCGCGCTGCGGGCACCGCAGCCGGCGGCGATGCCGAAGGGGCTGACCCAGGCCACCCTGCACGCGGTCACCGAGGCGTTGCGCGGCGCGGCGGAGGTGGGGATCTCGGCCGCGGCGACCGCCGAGTCCGTGGGGATCTCCCGGATCACCGCCCGCCGCTATCTGGAACATCTGGTGGAGGCCGGGCGCGCCGCCCGCGCCCCGCACTACGGGCAGATCGGGCGGCCCGAGCTGCTGTACCGCTGGCTCAGCGGGCATTAGCGGCCGAGCCGAGGCGCCGCAGCAGGCATTAGCGGCCGAGCCGAGGCGCCGCAACAGGCGTCAGCGGCCGACATCGAGGAGCCGCAGCAGGCGTCAGCAGTCGGCGCCAAGGCGCCGCGGCGGGCATGAGCGGCCAACGCCCAGGCACTGACGGCGAACCCGATAGGAAAGTTTCCTATCCGACATCTTGTCGCGGCCATGCCGCCTCGCTAGGTTCAGCCTCGCTCACACCTTCTCAACCCAGTTTTCCTCCCACCCCCCACCCAGGAGGCTCCGTCAGCCATGCCTCTCTCCAAGCCTCACCGCAGGCTCGCCCTCGCCGCCGCCGTCGGCCTGCTCGCCGCGGGCGCGACCACGGCGGCGGCCACCGCCCAGGCGGCGCCGCAGTCGGCCGCAGCCCCCAGCGGGCTCAACGGCCCCTACCTCTACCTGGGTTGGGGCTCCCCGCCCAACGCCACGGACGTCATGTCGGCGACCGGCACCACCCAGTTCACGATGGCGTTCATGCTCTCCGACGGCGGCTGTAACCCCAAGTGGGACGGCTCCCGCGCGCTCACCGGCGGCAACGACCAGTCCACGATCAACTCCATCCGCTCCGCAGGCGGCGATGTCACCGTCTCGTTCGGCGGCTGGAGCGGTAACAAGCTGGGCGAGAAGTGCTCGTCCGCCTCCGCGCTCGCCGGCGCGTACCAGAAGGTCATCGACGCCTACCAGCTCAAGTCGATCGACATCGACATCGAATCGACCGAGTTCGAGAACGCGACGGTCCGCCAGCGGGTGATCGACGCGCTCAAGACGGTCAAGCAGAAGAACAGCGGCATCAAGGTGTACATCACCTTCGGCACCACCACCTCCGGCCCCGACGCCAACGGCAAGGACCTGGTCAAGCGCGGTGCCACCGCCGGGCTCGACGTGGACGGCTGGGCGGTCATGCCGTTCGACTTCGGCCAGGGCGCCATCGACATGGCGGCGGCCACCAAGTCCTCGGTGGACGGCCTGAAGAACACCGTGGCCAGTGCGTACGGCCTCTCCTCCGACGCCGCCTACCGCAAGGTCGGCTTCTCCTCGATGAACGGCAAGACCGACGTCGAGGGCGAGACCATAACCCTGAACAACTTCAAGGACATGGTCTCCTACGCCAAGAGCCACCACCTGGCCCGCGTCAGCTTCTGGTCGCTCAACCGCGACCGCAAGTGCGGCTCCGGCACGGGCGGGGACGCGTGCAGCGGAATCGACCAGGGCACCTACGACTTCACCAAGGTGCTCGCGGGCTACAACGGGTGAGACCGGCACGGCCACCGGCTGGGCCCGACCCCTTCCCCACCGGGCGGCGACGCTCGATCAAGTGACCATCCAGGTCACGGGGATTGACCTTCCGTTGAAGCCGACCTTACGGTCAGCCCGCAGCCCACAGAGGCCAGCAAGGAGGTCGTGCCCGTGCGCCCCACCGCCCCACTGATCCTCGCCGCCACCCTCGCCGCCACCGCGGGACTCACATCCTGCGGTGGCGGTTCGGGCAGCGACCCGGACACCGTCAAGGTCGCCTACAACCGCTCCACCGACAACAAGATCCGCTTCAAGGACAACCATCTCGCCGAGGTCAAGAAGCAGTTCGAGAAGGCCAACCCCGGCAAGAAGGTCAAGCTGATCCCGATCCAGGCGCAGGACAACGACTACGCCACCAAGGTGCAGCAGATGATGCGGTCCCCGAAGACCGCGCCCGATCTGGTCTACGAGGACACCTTCCGGATCAACTCCGATATCAAGGCGGGCTATCTGCGCCCGCTCGACGAGTATCTGGACAAGTGGAAGACCTGGGACCAGTTCGTCGACACCGCGAAGGCGGCGGCCAAGGCCGATGACGGCAAGACGTACGGCGTCCCGGACGGCACCGACACCCGTGGCCTGTGGTTCAACAAGGAGATCTTCGCCAAGGCCGGGCTGCCCGCCGACTGGTCCCCGAAGAACTGGAACGAGATCCTCCAGGCGGCGCGCACGATCAAGAAGAAGGTCCCCGGCGTCACCCCGCTCAACGTCTACACCGGCAAGGCCCCGGGCGAGACCTCCGTGATGCAGGGGTTCGAGATGCTGCTGTACGGCACGGGCGAGGCGGGCGGGACCCCGCTCTACGACCCCGGCGCCAAGAAGTGGGTCACCGGCGGCAAGGGCTTCAGCGACGCGCTCGGCTTCCTCAGGACCGTCTACTCCGAGAAGCTCGGCCCGGACATCTCCGACGCCCTCGACCCCAACGTCGGCACCACCGTCTTCAGCGAATGGCTCCCCGAGGGCAAGCTGGCCATCGCCCTCGACGGCTCCTGGCTCGGCCAGAACTGGCTGAAGACCGGCGGCAAGCCCTGGCCCGAGTGGTCCAAGACGCTCGGCCAGGCCCCGATGCCCACCCAGAACGGGCAGGCGCCCGGCAAGGTCAGCATGTCCGGCGGCTGGACGTGGGCGATCAGCGCGAAGTCCAAGAACCCCGATCTGGCCTGGAAGTTCATCGAACAGCTCCAGACCAAGGACAACGCGGTCACCTGGGACATCGTCGATGCCCAGATCGCGGTCCGCAAGGACGTCGCCCAGGACCCGAAGTACACCTCCTCCATGCCCGGGATCACCTTCTTCACGGGCCTGGTGAAGTACACCCACTACCGCCCGACCACCCCCGTCTACCCCCAGGTGTCCACGGCGATCGGCGAGGCCATGGAGGCCGCGACCACGGGTGACGCCTCACCGGAGAAGGCCGCGAAGGGCTACGACGACCAGCTGAAGTCCATCGCCGACGGCGCCACCGTGGCGGCGGGCGGCCAGGGCTGAGGGCCGGCCGCCGATGGCAACCGCGACCAAGGTGGCGGCGGCCCCGACAAAGACCCCGGCCCGGCCGGGCCCCCGTCGCGGCCGCCCCCTGCGCTGGCTCCCGCTCGCCCCCGCCACCGTTCTGCTGCTGCTCTTCCTCGGCGGCCCGATCGCCTACTGCGTCTATATCGCCTTCACCAATATGCAGCTGACGGGCGCGTCCTCCACGGACTTCGTGGGCCTGGACAACTTCCGGCGCGCCTTCGGCGACGACGACTTCCGCAACGCGGTCGTCCTCACCCTCGTCTTCACGCTTCTCTCCTCCATCGTCGGCCAGAACACCCTCGGTCTGGCCCTGGCCGCCCTGATGCAGCGCGCCTCCCGGCCGATACGGACGCTCACCGGCTCGATCGTCATCGCGGCCTGGGTCGTCCCCGAGATCGTGGCGGGCTTCCTGCTGTACGCGTTCTTCCGCCGCGAGGGCACGCTCAACGCGCTGCTGGACTGGCTGGGCCTGCCGTCCCAGAACTGGCTCTACACCCTGCCGATCCTCGCCGTGTCCTTCGCCAACGTCTGGCGCGGCACGGCGTTCTCGATGCTCGTCTACTCCGCCGCACTCTCCGAGATCCCCAAGGAGATCACCGAAGCGGCGCAGGTCGACGGCGCCGGTGGCCTCCGCCGCTTCTGGCACATCACCCTGCCGATGATCCGCCGCTCCATCGGCACGAATCTGATGCTGAACACCTTGCAGACCCTGTCGGTGTTCGGCCTCATCTGGGCGATGACCCGAGGCGGCCCCGGAAACCGCAGCCAGACGCTCCCGGTCTTCATGTACGACCAGGCGTTCAACAAGTCCCTGATCGGTTACGGCACGGCGGTGGCACTGCTGTTGCTGCTGGTGGGGGCCCTGTTCTCGGTGGTGTACCTGCGGCTGATGCGCGAGGAGGTCTGAGCGCCGCCGGTCGGCGGAGCATGCGCCGGACGGAGAGTGATTGCCGACACACCAAACGCACAACCGTGTCCTCGTTATCAGGCATGTCACACTTATCCATCCCGAACTCGACCGCGCAAGGAACGAGTTCGCCCGAGTCCACTTGTGAAGGGCTTGTGTTCGAACCGAGGTCCCTCTAGCGTGCTCGGCGTTCGAGAAGCGAACACCGCGTTGCCGGGCCGCCGAATCCTGCCCACCGGCGCGCGGCAGCACGTCATCACACCGTCGGGCAGGAGCGGGGGACCCACTTGCGCCGTTCGGGAAAGCACGTTCCGGACGGCTAGGGGTGAAGCCGTGGAAGCACACGGCCGGGCGAATCTCCAGCCCGAACCCGACAGCTCACCTCGCAGGCGTTCCGGAGTACGGAGCCACCCTGATGTCTGTAGTCGGACAACACCGCTCCCCATGCCCTCGAAGCGCCGCCCGGCGCCTCCTCCGCCGCGCCTCCTCGGCCGGCGAGCCCCTCGTCCTGTCCGCCCCCGCCGCAAGGGGCGCCGACGACAGCGTCGAGGTGCCGACGGACTGGACCAACACGTTCGACTGACACCTCACCTGAGCCGAAGACTCCGCCGGACGCCGCGGTGCGGTGCCGGCCGCCTTTCCGGTTTCTCCACACAGTGAGCGAAGAAGGCCGCGGACCGGTGCGACCTCAGCCGTACAGCGGGGTCACCCATCTACGCACGAGCACGCGGCCGGTGGCGAGCCGTGCTCCCCAGCGTCGCGCCTGACGGAGCGGGGTCGCTACCGGCTTGGCGGGCCCGCGGGTCGGCGCGGCCGTCTGTCGCTCAGCGAGCTCGGAACCTGATGCGCCTTCCGTCAAACAGGAGGAGACATGATGAAGCCTTTCGCGTTGAACTACGCCCGCCCCGCCGCGCCCCCGCCCATCGTGATCCCTTACGCCTATGACCCCAGACGGCAGTGGAACGTCCTGCCCGACGGCCGCCCGGCCACCAGCGACCACGCCTTGCTGCTGGCGACGAGCACGACCTGCTCCACGGCGGGTTCCAAGACCCACTTCGACGACTGACGGGCCCCATGACGGTCCTCATACTGACCTGTGCCGAGGATGTGACCACGGACATGGTGGTGTCGGTCCTGCACGATCGGGGTGTCCCGGTCGTGCGCCTGGACCCTGCCGACCTCCCCGGCCAGGTCAGCCTGTCAGCGGAGTACGCCCAGGGCGACTTCCACGGTCACCTGTCGACCGGTGACCGGGTGGTGAGCATGACCGGACTGCGCTCGATATGGGTACGCAGACCCGGTCGCCCGGCCGCGCACACCACCCATCTGTCCGAATGGCTCACGGCCGAGTCCGAACACGCCCTGTACGGAACACTGCACTCGACGGGCACGCGCTGGATGAACCACCCGGTCGCGGCCGAGCAGGCCCGCCGCAAGCCCTGGCAGTTGCGTGTCGCCCACCACAGTGGCTTCGCGGTGCCTCCCACACTGATCACCACCTTCCCGCAGATCGCACGCGACTTCGCCGCCCGGTACCGGGATCTCGTCGTGAAGTCGGTTTCGGGGGCACACCCCGATGACCCGCCGATGGCGCTTCCCACCACCCGTGTCGATCCGGATGCCGACTTCGCAGGAGTGGCAGCCGGCCCGACCCTTCTTCAACAGCGCATACCCAAGCGTGCGGACATCCGGCTGACCTGTGTCGGAGACGAGTTGTCCGCCGCCCGGAAGTTGTCCGACCCCAAGGAGGTCGACGGGCGCTTCACCGACAACGGCGCCCTCTGGTCTCCGGCTCGCATACCCGACCGAATCGTGGGGGCCGTCCATGCCTACATGTCTCTCACCCAGCTCGCCTACGGCGCTTTCGATTTCGCCGAGGACGATGACGGCACCTGGTGGTTCCTGGAGTGCAACCAGGGCGGGCAGTTCGGCTTCATCGAGCTGGAGACCGGCCAGCCTCTCGCCGAGACCGTCGCGGCCTGGCTGGCTAATCGACCAGCCCCTCGGCAAGGGCAGCCCGGAAGTCCCCCCAGGCGGCGGGGGTGAACCGGAGTATTCGACCCCCGGGGTCCTTGGAATCACGTACCGCCACGGCCCCGGGCACGTTCGTAGCCACCTCGACGCACTCTTCCTCGCCACCGCTGTAGCTCGACTTACGGAAGACGAAGGTTGTCACAGCTCACAGTCCTTTGATGAGTGCCCCGATGAAGGCTCGGGACTCAGCCTCGGGCAGCGCGCCCCGCGCAGTCTCCTCGAACAGTCTTACGTGCTGCGCCGCGCCTTCGCCACCCTCGACCCATGTCGTGGAGAACGCCAATTCCAGGAACACCACGTCCATGGCACCCGGCTCGGCGAAGGAGAGAACGTTGAAGGAGCCCGCGAGCGCTCGACTCATCCCGGCGCCGAAGGGAAGCACCTGAATCGTGATGTTAGGGCGCTCGCTCCAGTCGAGGAGGCTCGTCAACTGCTTCCGTAACATCGCGGCCTCGGCCTCGGGGGCACGCAGCGCCGCCTCCGAGACCACGGCCCAGAGGCGGAGCGGTTCGTCCCCGGAAAGTCTCTGCTGACGAGCAGCCCTGGAGGTGACGAACGCCTCGACCTGATCCGGGTGATCGCCTGGAACCCACTCACGCCGCAACGACCGCATGTAGTCCGGGGTCTGGAGCAGACCAGGGATCAACGACACCTGCCACGTTTTGACGGTCGTGGCCGCGTTCTCAAGGGGTACGTACTCCCTCATCGTCCTTGTGAGCGTGACGTCGTTCCACCAGCCCTTCGCCTTGCGGCGTTCGCGGTCGATGCGTGCAAGCTCCAATAGCGGACCCACGATCTCAGCGTCGCTCGCACCGTACAGCTCACACAGCGCCCGGATATCCGGGTCCCGAATGGGAACCCACCCGCCCTCCATCTTGGCGACCTTGCCGGTCGAAGCGCTCAGCGCCTTCGCCGCGTGCGTCTGCGTCAAGCCCGCTCGGGTCCGGAGGCTCATCAGCTCGGCGCCCAGTCTCCTCCCCAAGACGCTTGATGTGCTGTTCCCTTGGGTGGACTGACCCTCTGTCACCGCGCACCTCTCCTCCGTGATGTGACGCCAGTCTGGAGCGTAACGAGCCACCCCCGCAAGCGAGATCGGTTGAATTTTCCTCAGTTGAGTTGAACCGATCACGCACACAGGGCTACGGTCCGTGATGAACCGCTCGCACAGGGACGTCAGTTGGCGGACTCACTCCGCCCTGCCCTGCCCACTGGAGGTACGTGATGGCATTCGCGCCCCGAGACCCCCGGACCCCGGACCCCGTCATCGACGAGGGCCGCATCGACTACGTCCCGACAGCGATAAGCGTGACCAGGGCCCGCCGGCACGCCGCGCGGCTGATCGCCGACTGGGGCCATCCCGCGCTCGCCGACGATGTAGCGCTCATCGTGTCCGAGCTGGCCACCAACGCCATGCGGCACGGCAGCATCCCCGGGCGGCTCTTCCGCGTCCAGCTGACGCTCACCAAAACCCGTCTGCGCATCGCCGTATCCGACCCCCGGGGCGAGCGACTCCCCCGGCCCCGCCACCCATCGCCCCGCGACAGGCACGGCCGCGGCCTGCTCATCGTCCGCGCCCTCGCGGACCGCTGGGGCGTACGCGAGCGCACCACCGGCAAGGAGATCTGGGCCGAACTGGACCTGACCGCCGCACTCCCTGCCGACCGATGCACAAACGAGCCGTAACCAAGGGGTGCGGAACCACACTGGTTCTGCCCCTTCGACCATCGCGAGGAAAAGGACAGCAAGCAGTGACCACGTTCGCGCATCCACGTGAGGCATTTCCGCTCCTAGCCCATGGCGAGCGGATTCCGCAGAGCGACGAGGAGCCCTCGGGTTCCACCACGCGCCCATGGATTCTTCGTTTCGCCCGTGTGCCCGACTCCGCACAGGCGATCGAGAAACCAGCGGCCGTCTACGATGAGGAATCACAAATGTCGATCGGCCTCTACGACGGCCCACTGCCGTACATGGCGACTCACACCCCCACCGTCCCCGACGGCAACATGACCAATCCTCCGCCGCTCGACGAAGGCCCGAAGGATTGAGGTCATGGCCACCATCCTCGTGATCGCCGCCCGCGACGACTGGCCGACGGACCGGGTCGTGAGCGTACTCGCCCATCGAGGGGCGCGGGTGTTCCGTATGGACACCGCGGACTTTCCGCAGCAGACCGTCCTCGCAGGGCGCATCGACACCCATCGAGGATGGTCCGGCGGACTCGCCAACGCTCATCGGGCTGTCGAGCTCTCGGACATCGAGGCCGTCTACTTCCGCGCACCTCATCAGTTCCGTCTCGCGGACGGAATGTCCGGGGCTGAACGGCGGTTCGCCGCGGCGCAGGCACGCGCGGGGTTCGGCGGAGTGATTTCGGCGCTCGACGCCCGGTGGGTCAATCACCCAGCGGCAATGACTCGCGCCGAGTACAAGCCGATCCAACTCGCGACGGCCCGTGAGTGCGGCCTCGCCATCCCACCGACGCTCGTGACGAACGACCCCAGTGCCGTCAGAGCATTCGCCGAGGACGTCCCGGGCCCCATCATCTGCAAACCCGTAGCCTCACCGGTATTCATCGAGGGCAATGAACTCAAGACCGTCTACACCCGTCGCCTTTCCCCGCACGACCTGGTCGATCTACGCGGCATCGACACCACCGCCCATCTCTTCCAAGCCTGGGTCGAGAAGGCGTACGAGGTCCGGCTCACCATCGCAGGCGACCGTCTGCTCGCGGCGGAAGTCCATGCCGGGAGCGCCCGAGGGCATGAGGACTGGCGCAGCGACTACGGTTCCCTCACCTATCGCCGGACCGACGCGCCCACGGACATCGCCGATGGGGTGCGCTGCCTGATGGACCGCCTGGGCCTTCGCTTCGCCGCCGTCGATTTCGTCGTCTCACCATCGAGCGCATGGACGTTCCTGGAGGCGAATCCATGTGGGCAATGGGACTGGATTCAAGGCGCCACGGGTCTGCCCATCGCCGAAGCCATCGCCGATGAACTGCAAGGAGTAGCCACGTGAGGGTCCCTCGCTCCGACGGAGCGCCACCGCGACTGCACTCGCTGGTGGAGGAATTGCAGCGGGTGGGAGCGATCCGTTCGGCCGCCTGGGCCGACGCGTTCGCCAGTGTGCCGCGGCATATCTTCGTGCCCGAGTGGTACGGACAGGAGGTCGACAACAGGGGCATCACCGTATGGCGTCGACATGACCCGGCCGACCGTGACGCCTGGCAAGCCGCCGTCTACAGCGACCAGACCCTCGTCACGGCGCTCGACCCCGACACGGCCGAACGCGTCGACGAGCAAGCGTGGACCGGAATTCCGACATCCTCCAGCACATTGCCCAGCCTCATGGCGCGGATGCTGGAGGACCTGGCCGTGGAGGAAGGCCACCGAGTGCTGGAAGTCGGTACCGGCACGGGGTACAACGCCGCTCTGCTGTGCGCCAGGCTGGGCGATCGCCTTGTGCACTCCATCGACGTCTCCCCCGCGCTCGTCGAAGCCGCCCGTGGCCGGCTCGCCTCCGCGGGCTACCTGCCGCACCTCGCCGCTGGAGACGGGCAACAGGGCTTCCCGGGGCACGCACCGTTCGACCGCACCATCGCGACCTGCTCGGTTCCCCGCATCCCCGCTGCCTGGATCGAGCAGACCCGCCCCGGCGGCACAATCCTCGCCGACGTGTCCATGGGCATCGAGGGTGGCCTGGTCCACCTGACAGTGGATGAAGAGCAACGCGTCCTGGGCCGCTTCACCACCACGGCCGGACGTTTCATGGCCGCCCGCGGTGACGCTCATACCTACCCGCGCCTCGAGCGGGCACCCTACGCACCCCGAGCGGGATCCCGTACCGCCGCCCTCACCGCCACCGACATCCGCGCGCACTACCCGTTCCGGCTGCTGCTCGCCTTCCACCTTCCCGGTGGCGAGTTGGTCTATCACGTGGACGACGAGACCGGCGCCATGTCGCTCCAACTCCAGCAGCACGACGGCACATGGGCACGTGCCCCGATCGCCGATGAAGACACCACCACCGTCACGTACGGCGGGAGCGCGGACCTGTGGCGGCAGGCGGAAACCGCCTGGCAGTGGTGGAACGAGCACGGCCGCCCCGCTCAGGACCGTTTCGGCTACGCCCGCGAAGCCGACGGACACCACTACGCGTGGCACATTCCGGACGGACGTCGCTGGCCTCTCATCGCCTAAAACTTGCGGGCCCCGCAGATTTGCGGGGCACGCAAATTTTGTTACGCTCGGCCCATGGGGCTACGAGAGCGCAAGAAGGCCCAGACGCATGCGGCACTCAGTTGGGCCGCCGTGCGGCTGGCCGTGGAGCGTGGGTACGACAAGGTGAAGGTGGAGGACATCGCGGAGGCCGCCGGTGTCTCGCCGCGTACGTTCAACAACTACTTTTCGAGCAAGGCCGAGGCGATCGCCTTCCGCCATCTCGACCGCTGTCTGCGCATCGCGGAGGCGCTGCGCGAGCGGCCGGAGGGGCCGTTGTGGGACGCGGTCACCCACTCCGTGCTGCGGCAGTTCGAGCCGGACGAGGAGGCGGTCGCGCATCCGCCCGCCACCGACGCGGCGCAGTGGACGGCGGGTGTGCGGGTGATGGTGGAGGAGCCCGCCCTGCGGGGCGAGATGCTGCGGGCGGGGGCCGTCACCGAGGCCGAGATCGCCGTGGCCGTCGCCGAACGCATCGGCGGCGACGCCGAGCGGGACCTCTACCCGCACCTCGTCGCCTCCGCGGTCATGGGCGCGGTCAACACCGTCATCGCACACCATCTCCGCACCGGTCCATCCGTGCCGGTGAACGACCTGCTCACGGACGCCCTCGCCAGGATCGGGGCGGGGCTTTCCACCCCGTAAATCCTCCATTTCCCCTGCCTGGAAAGGGAATTCATGATTGACGTCGTCATCGCGGGCGCGGGGCCCAACGGGCTGATGCTCGCCTGCGAACTCGCCCTGGCCGGTGTGCGCCCGGTCGTCCTGGAACGCCTCACCGAACCGCACGACGCTCAGCGCGCCAACGGCCTCGTGGGCCAGGTCATCCGCATGCTCGACCGGCGCGGGCTGTACGAGCGGCTGCTCGCGCCCGGTACCGTGCCCACGCCGCCCGAGCCGGCGGACCGTTTCACCTTCGGCGCGTTCCCGCTCCACCTGGGCGACCTGCCGGACAACCCGCTCTACACGCTCCTGGTGCCGCAGCGCCGGATCGAGCGCATGCTCGCCGAGCGCGCCGCCGAGCTGGGCGTCGACATCCGCCGTGGCCACGAGGTGATCGGCCTGACGCAGGGCGAGAAGTCGGTGACGGTCGAGTTGCGCGAACAGGCCCCGATCGAGGCGGAGTTCGTGGTCGGCGCAGACGGCGGACGCAGCGCGGTCCGGAAACTCGCCGGGATCGCGTTCCCCGGTGTGACGACGGACGACTCGGTGTCGCGCACCGGACATGTGAGCGTGCCCCCGGACGCGGTCCGTGCCGATGGCGGCCTGACCGTGCCCGGTTTCGGCGTCGTACCGCCGTTCCAGCATCTGCGGACCGAGCGGGGGCTGATCGCCTGGGCGCCGTCCCAGGACGGTGACCCGAAGCTGATCACCGTGGAATGGGGACAGCCTGCCGAGGGCGAGGCATCGCTGGACGAACTGCGGGCCAGCGCCCGCCGGGTGCTCGGCGCGGACATCACCCTCGGCCCGCCGACCGGGCCGGGACCGCATCTGATGAGGCGGCTGTTCGGCGGCAACACCCGGATCGCCGAGCGGTATCGCGCGGGCCGTGTCCTACTGCTCGGCGACGCCGCGCATGTGCACTCGGCGATCGGCGGCCCGGGGCTCAACCTGGGCCTCCAGGACGCGGTGAACCTCGGCTGGAAGCTGGCCGCCGAGGTGCGCGGCCACGCGGCGGAGGGGCTGCTCGACACGTACGGCTCGGAGCGGCACCCCGCGGCGCGGCGGGTCGCCATGCACACCCAGGCGCAGTCGCTGCTGACCCGGCCGGGCGGCGATGTGACGGCGCTGCGCGAACTGCTCGGCGAACTGCTCGACCAGCCCACGACACGGCAGCACATCGCGCGGATGCTCTCCGGCGCGGACATCGCCTACGACATGGGCCCGGCCACCGGCCCGCTCGTCGGCCACTGGGCGCCGGACCTGCCGGGTCTGCGCGATCTGACCCGCACCGCCCGCACGCTGCTGCTCGACCCCACCGGCACTCTCGACCCGGGCCCCTGGTCGGCCCACGTCGACACCGTGACCGTCCCCGGCCTCGACACCGCGCTGCTGCTCCGGCCCGACGCCTACGTCGCCTGGCAGGGCGCCACGAACGACGGGCTGCACGAGGCGCTGGCCACCTGGTTCAGGCCCGCCTGAGGTTCGGACGGCTCCGGGCGGTCGGAACCTCCGTGCGCCCTCAGCCGGTGTGCAGGATCCGAAAGCGCTCGGGTTCCGCCGGATCCCGGTCAACCACCTGGACCGGCGCCCAAGCCCACTGCCACACGCTGATGTCCGGTGTGCGGGAGAACCGGATCCGCCCGCGGGTGCCCTCGACCGTGACCCGCGGCCAGGATTCCGCGATACGCGCCCGGTCCGCGCCGTGCGAACGCAGCACATCGGCGAGGACGGCCACCGTGTCGTAGCCCTCGAAGGCGACGAAGGAGGGCGCTTCGGCCAGCCGCTCGCGCAGGGCCGTCCCGACCCGTGTGCCGAGTGGGCCGAGGCGCTCGGGCAGATAGCGCAGGAACGGGATCGCGGTGCCGTCGTCGCCCAGCGACGTCGCCCATCCGGCGAACTCCGGCTGCCCGGCCGGAGCACCGATCATGACCTCGGCGAGACGCGGGTCGCGGCGGACGGCCCGGACGATCGGCACCGCCGGCTCCGGGTGGCCGACCAGCAGAAGGAGGGCTGTCGCGCGATGGCCGACGAGTTCATCGCACACCGCCGTGGGGGTGAGCGCGCCCATGTCGAGTTCGATGACGGCGCCGCCGCGTGGAGCGAGGTGGTCCCGCAGAACGCGGGTCCCGGACGCCCAGTAGACACTCGGCTGGGCGGCCACGGCGATACGGCTGTGGCCCGCGCCGAGGAGGAAGTCCGCGTAGATCTTCCAGCCGTGGGACTGCGCCGGGGCGAGCCGCGCGACCCATTCCGTCGGCTGCTCGGTGAGCGCGTCGAGAACCGCTGACGAGCAGAGGAACGGCAGGCTCAGGGCGTCGGCCCTGGCGGCGGCGGCACGAGCGACGACGCTGTGATACTCCCCAGCCAGGGCGGCCACGCCCAGTCCGGCCACTTCATCCACAGCCGCCGCGGCCCTCCGCGGATCGGCCGCGGTGTCCCGGACCACCAGCTCCAGCGGCCTTCCGGCGATCCCGCCGGTGTCATTGACCTCGCGCACGCCCAGCTCGAGTCCGGCGAGCAGGTGCCGGCCCGCCTCGACCCAGCCGGGCCGGGTCAGCGGAACGAGAGCGCCGATCCGGACGGCTGATCCGTCGGTCCGTTCCACTCCAGGTGGCGATGGCGGCGTATTCATGCGCGGGCGTCTCCCGTATGACGATTCGGCTGCGGCTCGATGCCGGACATCGCAGGTGCGGCTCGATGCCGGACATTGCATCCGCCACCCTCGCCGACGGGCAACCGATTACCCGTCCGCCGAGCTCCCACCGGCCCGCGTCGAGGGCACGGTCGGCTACGCCTCCGCCACAACCACATACAGCGTCGCCGAGGCGAGGAACGGGCCGTGGGCCAGATGATCCAGCCACTCGGCCGCCTGCGCCTCGGTGAGATACCCGGCCCCGACGGCACGACGGGTGGTGCGCTCGAACCCGAACACCCGGTCCGCCGAGCGGACATCGCGGAAGACCTGGGTGACCGGCATGACCTCCGGCACGCGGAACCCGGCGCCGGTGGCGAGACGGGCGAGCTGGCGGCCGATGGCGGCGTTGCGGACCACCCGCTCCGTGATGTGGCGGGTGTAGGCGCGGGAGAGCGCCGGGTCGGGGTGGTCGACGGCGAGGGTGTCCCAGTCGGGCTCGCCCATCACCAGCCGTCCACCGGGCCGCAGGACCCGGTGGAACTCGGCGAGGGCCCGCGCCGGATCGTCCACATGCTGGAGCACCCGGTCGGTGCGGGCGCGGTCCACCACGGCGTCGTCCAGGGGGAGGGCGTGGAGATCGCCCCGCCGGAGCTCGACGCACGGATGCGCGGCGGTGCGCGCCGCCGCCCCGTCCAGCATCTCCTGATCGCGGTCGACCCCGATGACCGTACCGCCGGGGGCGACCGCCTCGGCGAGGGCGGGGAGATCGGTGCCGGGGCCGCACCCCACGTCCAGGACGGCCAGCCCGGCCCGGAGGTCGAGCGCGTCCAGCATCCGCCCCTTGTAGTCGCGTCCGGCGTCGCTCGCGACGAGCCGGGTGAGGTAGTCGGCGGACGCGGGCCTGGTGGTCTCGAAGACGGACGAGTCGGCAGAGGTCATGCGCGCCAGTCAAGCAGAGCCGCCCCGCGGCGGCGGCCGCTTCCGGGCGCTCACTACGCGATCCGGCGGGGCGGCGGGGAGCGTCCCGGGATTTCTTATCCATTCCCGCTGCTTCACCGGCCCCGCTCCCTGCCTCCCAACTACGGTGCGGCCAACCATGTTTGAGGGCAACCGGTCGAAAAAACGCCAGGAACCAAGCCACCTGACCCGAGGAGGCCGGCACAAGCGGTCCCGTGACCCGCGCGCGCACTGGCTGCTCCTGCTCCTCGTCCTGCCCGCCATGTTCGGCCTGCTGATGTTCCAGGGCTGGACCGACCACGAGGTCGACGCGGCGAAGACACGGCGGCCCTGCGCCAGCCCGGTGCCGCGGGCCCTGGCCGACGGCGGGCCGGTGGTGCAGATCAACGGCGACCGGGTGCGGACCGTGGGCATGCCCGCCGGAACGGTGGCGCTCACCTACGACGGCGGGCCCGACCCGGTCCAGACCCCGCGCCTGCTGGACCTGCTGCGCAGATACGACGCGCGGGCCACGTTCTTCGTCTCCGGCGCCAAGGCGGCAAAGCACCCGGAACTCGTACGCCGGATCCGTGCCGAGGGCCATGAGATCGGATCGAACACCTACACCGGCGCCGACATGGGCACGGCCTCCCCCACCCGCTCCCGGATGGAGCTGTCCCTCACCGAGTCGGCGCTGGCGGGCTCGGTGGGGGTCCAGCCGAGGCTGCTGCGGCTGCCGCTGACCACCGATGTGGACACGCTGTGCGGCGACGAGTGGCAGGCCGCGCGGCGCGTCGCCGCGGAGGGCTACGCGCTGGTCGCCGCCGACCGATCGGGCCGGAAGCCCTCGCAAGGGGTGGTCCGGCAGTTCAGCCAGACGGACACCGCGTACCAGGAGACGGAGAAGCTGCTCAAGGACCCGCGGGCCAGGAAGTTCACCACCGTGACCGGCGGGCTCGGCGTGCCCCCGGTCGACGTCCCGGTCTCCGGCCTCGAACGCTGGGAGGGCAAGGCGCTGATCTGGGTCGCGGCCATCGGCCGGGGCTTTGTGTCCACCATGGTCTGGGTGCTGGGGATCGCGGGGGCGCTGGGGGTGCTGCGGCTGCTGATGCTCGTGCTGTTCGCCCGCACCCATGTCCGGCGGCTGACCCGCTCCCGGCCCGGCGCGCCCTGGCTGCGGCAGGTGAACGAACCGGTGACGGTGCTCATCCCCGCCTACAACGAGGAGGCGGGCATCGAGGCCACCATCCGCTCGCTGCTCGCCTCCACCCATCAGCGCCTCCAGGTCGTCGTGATCGACGACGGCTCGACGGACCGGACCGCCGATATCGCCGCGAGCGTCGACGACCCCCGGGTGCTGGTGGTCCGCCAGCCCAACGCGGGCAAGGCCGCCGCCCTCAACACCGGCCTGGCGCACACCCGCCACGACATCGTGGTGATGGTCGACGCCGACACAGTCTTCGAACCCGACGCCGTCCACCAGCTCATCCAGCCGCTCGCCCACCCGGCCATCGGCGCGGTGAGCGGCAACACCAAGGTCGGCAACCGGCGCGGTCTGCTGGGCAGGTGGCAGCACCTGGAGTACGTCTTCGGATTCAACCTCGACCGCCGGATGTTCGAGGTGCTGGAGTGCATGCCGACCGTGCCCGGCGCCATCGGGGCCTTCCGCCGGGACGCGCTGATGGGTGTCGGCGGGGTCAGCGAGGACACCCTCGCCGAGGACACCGACCTCACGATGGCGCTGTGGCGGGCCGGCTGGCGGGTGGTCTACGAGGAGACCGCCATCGCCTGGACCGAGGTGCCCACCTCCCTGCGCCAGCTGTGGCGCCAGCGCTACCGCTGGGGCTACGGCACGCTCCAGGCCATGTGGAAGCACCGCCGCGCGGTGATCTCGCTGGGCTCGGTGGGGCGGTTCGGCCGCCGGGGCCTCAGCTATCTCACGCTCTTCCAGGTGCTGCTGCCGCTGCTGGCGCCCGTGATCGACCTCTTCGCGCTGTACGGGGCGCTCTTCCGGGACCCGGCGGAGGCGGCCGGGGTGTGGTTCGGCTATCTCGCCGTCCAGACGGCGTGTGCCGGATACGCGCTGCGGCTGGACGGTGAGCGGATACGGGCGCTGTGGTCGCTGCCGTTCCAGCTCTTCGTCTACCGGCAGCTGATGTATCTGGTGGTCATCCAGTCCGTGGTCGCCCTCCTGCTCGGGACACGGCTGCGGTGGCACCGCAGCCGGCGCTCCGGGACGGCCGCCCAGACGCTCGGCGAGGCGCCCGCGTACCGGAGCCTGACATCGCGGTGAGGGATGGCGGCGTGACGGCATGACGGATGACGACCGGGTCGGCGTTCAACGCCGGGGCGAAGTTGTCATACCTCTATGAACGGACGGCGGCCCCTCCAGCCCCTCGGCAGACTGCCGCCCATGAGCGATCGGTTGGACGGGTGGGCCGCCGCGAACCGGCCGTCGGGGCGAGCCTGGGAGATCTCCACGGCGGAGACGCAGAGCATCCCCGCGTCCGCGACCCAGGGCGTCCCCACCAGACCGGCCCCCTACCGGACCGGCCAGGAGACCAGCACCCCGGCCCCCGCGCCCGCACCCGCCCCGGCCCCCGCCCCCACCGTCCGGCGCCGCGCCCCCAAGGAGCCCCTCAGCCGGCGCCGCCGGATCGTCCGGCTGGCCATCGTGGCGGTCTCCGCGCTGCTCCTCGCCTCCGGCAGCGCCTACGTCTGGGCTGACGCCCAGCTCAACCGCGAGGTCGACCTCGGCAGGTCGCCGGACCGCCCACCTCCCGGCAAGGGCACCAACTACCTCGTCGTGGGCTCCGACAGCCGGGAGGGCCTCTCCGAGGAGGCCAGGAAGAGCCTGCGCACCGGCTCGGCCGAGGGCCGCCGCACCGACTCGATGATGGTGCTGCACACCGGCTCGGCCGGCACCACGATGCTGAGCCTGCCGCGCGACTCCTGGGTGAACATCCCCGGTTTCGTCCGCCCCGAGACCGGCAGGCGCTACAACCCGTCCCAGAACAAGCTCAACGCGGCCTATTCGATGGGCGGCCCCGATCTGCTCGTCTCGACCATCGAGCGCAACACGGGGCTGCGCATCGACCACTACGCGGAGATCGGCTTCTCGGGGTTCGTGGACGTCGTGGACGCGGTCGGCGGGGTACGGATGTGCGTGGACCGGGACATCAAGGACCCCAAGTCCGGGCTGGACCTGAAGAAGGGCTGCCAAACCCTCGACGGCGCGAAGGCGCTCGCGTTCGTCCGCCAGCGCAAGCAGGAGGCCGAGGGCGACCTGGGCCGCACCCGGAACCAGCAGAAGTTCCTGGCCGCCCTCGCCAACAAGGCGGCCACACCCGGTGTCCTGGCCAACCCGTTCGCGGCCTTCCCGACCGTACGCGCGGGTCTGGACACGCTCATCGTGGACAAGGACATGGGGCTGCCGACCCTGATGTCCATGTTCGACGCGGTGAAGGGCGTCACCTCGGGCAACGGCAAGCAGCTCAACGTCCCGGTGTCCAACCCCAACCTCCGGACCGCCAAGGGCAGCGCCGTGCAGTGGAACGAGACCCAGGCGCGGCGACTCTTCGACCAGCTGCGGAACGACCAGCCGGTCACGCCCGCCTCCCGGTGAAGCGTTAAGGCGCCGCCCACGCACGCGCCGTCCACGCACGCGCCATCCGCGCACGCGTCTTCCCCCAGGCGTAGGGCAGCGGGTTTCATGGACGGACGCTGATCGACTGCGCTCGCAAGCGCGCGAGGAGGTCCGAGGTTGTCCGCGCTCTCCGCCCGCCCCGCCCGCACCTGGCCCCGCTCCGCCAAGTCCCGTCCCCGGCCCGCCTGGTCCCCGCGGCTGCGCCGCCGGCTGGCCGCCGACGCCGCGCTGCTGGTGGTCGCGGCCGCGTTTCTGCTGCCGCTCGCCTGGCTGGTCCTGGCCTCCATCGACAGCGACGCCACCCTGCGGGTCTCGGCTCCCGGCGCCCCCACGATGGAGAACTTCTCGGCGGTGTGGACGGACGAGATCACCTTCACGCCCATGCTCAACAGCCTGCTCCTGTGCGGCGGCGCCACCGTCCTGACCGTCGCCTGCGCGGCCCTCGCCGCGTATCCCCTCTCCCGCTTCCGCTCCCGGATCGTGCGCCCGTATCTGCTGACGGTGCTCTTCACCACCTGTCTGCCGATCACCGCGATCATGGTTCCGGTCTATGGGCTCTTCGTCCAGGTGGACCTCGTGGACACCATGTACGGTACGGCGCTCTTCCTCGCCGCCTCCCAACTCCCGTTCGCCATCTGGCTGATGAAGAACTTCATGGACGGTGTGCCGGTGATCCTGGAGGAGGCGGCGTGGACCGACGGCGCGTCCTGGCTCCAGAGCCTGACCCGGGTCATCCTGCCCTTGATGGGGCCGGGCATCACGGTGGTGATGATCTACAGCTTCATCATGATGTGGGGAAACTTCTTCGTCCCCTTCATGCTGCTGCTCTCCCCCGAACAGCTCCCCGCGTCCGTCTCGATCTTCACCTTCTTCGGCAACTACGGCCAGGTGGTCTACGGCCAGCTGGCCGCCTTCTCGATCCTCTACTCCACGCCCGTGCTCCTGCTCTATGTGCTGATCTCCCGCCGCCTGGGCGGCGGCTTCGCCCTGGGCGGCGCCGTCAAGGGATGACGGCGCGGTCGCCACGGGGTGCCCGGCCGATCTTTCCCCTCCCCGCCCCTTCCCGCAGCATCGATATGCGGCTCCGCCGCGTGGCAGGGGCTCCCGCCCCTGGACCCCGGAGCCTGGGGCTGAGCCCCGCCATCCAGCCCCTCCAGGGGGCACGTCCCAGCGGTAGCTGGGGGAGATTGAGGAGCGGGGTCTGGGGCGGAGCCCCAGTTGTGGGAAGGGGCGGGGAGGGGAGCAGCCCGCCGCAGGCGTCAGGATCCGGCGGACAACCCCTCGTTCGGCCGGTGGTTCAGCCCTTGGGCAACGTCGGCGCCGCGCAGCCGTGGTGTTCGGCCGAGGCGGCGGCGAAGGCCGCCAGCGCGGCGCGTTCGTAGGCGAGGTCGGGGCGGCGGCGGGTCTCGCCGTCGGCGGCGTCGGCGCGGATGAGGTAGAGGGCGGACTCGGCGCCGTGGGGGCAGGTGGCACCGGCCCAGTAGGCGCTGCGGCCGAGCCGTCCTGCGGGCTTCTCGGCGGGGGTCACGTTCTCGTAGTCGTAGTCCCGGGTGTACTGGGAGCGGGCGTCCTCCGCGTAGGGGCCGTAGTACGCCTCCAGCCGGTAGAGCGGTGAGCCGTCGCGTGTGCCGAGGACGCAGCTCTCGAGCGGTGCGCGGTCGCGGGCGGTCTCGCGGGCGGTGGAGACGGCGGAGCGCGCGGCGGTGGGGACGGCCGCGCAGGTGCCGCCCGCGCCGAGCAGCGGCTCGTACTCGTCCTCGTTCACCGGCAGGCCGACCGTACGGACCGGTTTGCCCAGGCGCGCACCGCAGCCCCAGTGGTCGTTGGCCGCCCGGGCGGTGGCCGTGGCGGTGCGGACGAAGTCGGGGCGTACGGCGGGGTCGTCGAGGGTGGTGGCGCCGCGCAGCGCGGTCTCGACGGTGATCAGCAGACTGTCGCCGCGCCGGGCGCAGTCGAGCAGCACGGCGGTGGTGGCCGTGCCGTCCTCGGCGTCGTCCAGCCGTGCGGTCTCGGTGGCGAACAGACCGGACCAGCCGTGGCCGAGGGGGACGGGAAGCGTGCGCCGGGCGGGTACGGCGGTGTAGAGCTCGCCGTATCCGTACTCGGCGCGGGGGCGGGGCGAGCCCGCGATGGAGACGGCGATGTGGCCGGTGCCCTCGGCGGCGATCCGGCAGCGTACGGAGAGGGTGTTGGCCCGCTTGCCGCCGCCCTGCCCGGTCTTGGCGGCCTTCCCGCCGAAGGTGCCCTCGGTGCGGTTGGTCACATCCAGTCCGGCCTCGTCGCCGCCGAGCAGCGCGCGGACCTCGCCGGTGGGGAGCACCCCGTCGCAGGCGCCGTCCAGCGCCCGGTCCTCGCTGCCCGAGAACCAGACGAACGCCCCGGTGAGAGTGGCCAGCGCCACCGCGACGGCCACCAGGGCCCGGACCTGGCGCCGGGTGAGGGCGGGTCGGGTCAGTGCCACTGCTCCACCTCCCCGAGCACCGTGGTGTCGCGGCAGTCCGCGGAGGCGGGCCAGCCGTCCTCGGCGTCGAGATAGCGGTCGAGGACCGTACGCGCGGCGGTCGACAGCCTGGCACGGTCCTTGCCGCTGATGACGGCCGTCTCGCCGTCCTCGAGCCGGATCTCGGGGAAGACGGCGACCCGGTGGTAGGTGGTGCGGCCGCCGCACACCGAGCGTGCCCACAGGGCGAGTTGGGGCCGTCCGGAGTAGGCGGAGACGCGGTCCTCCTGCCGCGTATCGGAGCCCGCGTCCGCCTCGGAGGGGCGCTTGTCCTGCTGCGCGCCCCACCCGGGCACATGGCCCTCGCGTTCGTAGGAGTTGTAGGCCGACCGGCCGAGGACGCCCGACCAGCTGGCCGCGTCGACCTCGGTGATCTGCCACTCCTTCGGGTGCGGGCGCTCTCCGGCGTTCTTCTCCGCGTCCCACTCCCCCGCGCACGCGCTCAGACCGGTGGACTCCTGGAGATCGCCGAGGGTGGTCCAGGTGCCGGAGGCGACACCGGGGAGCGAGGAGCCGTCGATCCACTCGCATTTGCGCAGGCCCCGGCCGGGCGCGCCATGGGTCTCGTCCGTGTCCAGCACGGCGGTCGGCGTCATGAGCGGGCCGGAGCCGCAGTGCTGGGCCTTGGTGAGGGCGTTGGCCACATGAACGGCGGTACGGAAGCCGAGGAGCGCGGTGGCGCGGCCCGGTTTGCCACGCGCCGCCGTCGACCCGTCAGTCCTATCAGCCCCGTCGGCCCCATCGGCCCCGTCAGTCCCATCGGTCACCCGGGCCGTCACATACAGATCGGTGGTGGGCCGGACCCGGCCGCCGAGCCCGCCCAGGCAGTCGGCCACCAGCCAGGCTCCCCACTTGCCGTACTGGCCGGTGGTGCCCGGCGCCACGAACGTGCCGTGGCCACCGGCCGGTTCCAGGAGGTCCCGGGTCCGCACGGGCTGGGGCACATCGGAGACCAGCGCCTCGGCGTGGACCGTGACCCCGTGGCCGTCTCCCCACGACAGCGAGCAGTCCAGCAGCGAGCGGCTCTGCTGACCGGGGGCGAGCACCGTGCCGTGCTGTCCGAGCTCGCCCGGCCGCTCGTCACGCACCAGCCGTTCGAGGTCCCGGTACGGCAGGGTGCCGTCGCACGCCTTCCGCAACTGGGCCCGGTTGGCGGCGAGATGGCCGCCGCCGGTGTCCCGGGTCACGAGGACGGCTCCCGCGATCCCCACCACCGCCATCAGTACGACAAAGGGCGTGCGGCGCTGCCACACACGGCCCCATAAACCACGCATCCCGCCCGTAACTCCTCACATAACCTGACCAGTTCCCCCTTGATCAGGCGGGGACAGTACCAGAGGAGCGGGACGGCCCAGGCGGCGCGGGCTACCCCTCCGCCCCGGAGGGCCGCTCCTTCGGACAGACACAGCGAGGAGTGGACGGCCCGGATCCGGTACTTCCCGGGCGCGGGCGCCGCGTCGTCCGGGGAGACCGCCACGGACCCGCCCTTGTCGACCCGTCCGCCGCGCCCCTCACCGCCCCCACCGCCGCCGTCATGCGCCCGCCAGGCGAGCACCGCCGCGATGGCGGCCACGACGATGGTCAGCCCGAGCGCGGCGCTCAGCATCGGCATCCGGGAGCGCCGGGCACCCGCCTCGGCCGTACGGGAGGCGGAGGCGGCGGCCAACGGCGCGGGCTCACCGTGCTCGCGCGGCTCCAGCGAATCCAACGACCCGACCCGGCTGAGGTCCGGCGCCCCGCCAGGGCCGGAGGCGGGCGGCGCGGCGGCGTCCGGGAGGGGGCCCGCGCCCGGTTCGCCGGCGCGGGTCGCGAGGTCCTTGCGGACGGCCAGCCAGACGGTGAGCTCCGCGGGTCCCACACCACGGGCCCGTACGAAGGCCGCGACCAGTTCCTCGCGGGGCAGCGTGGCGCGCCCGAGCATATTGGCGACCGTGCTGCGCGGCAGTACGTCCCCCACCGCGTCGGCCCGTGCGGAGAGTTCCCGATAGGTCAGCCGGACCAGTCCTTGAGCGCTTGCAGCGCGGTGATGAACTCGTTCGCGCTCCGCGCCCGCCGTGGATCCGGAGCTCTGTCGGCATCGGCCATCTGTGGTTGTCTCCCCCGCCCTTGTGTCCCCCACCCAGGTGTCCCGGCCCTGTCCGGGACTGCTCCGGAACATGTCCCGGACACGGAACAGCCTTGTTCACTCCGGCCGCCTGTTCAAGGCTGAACCTCGCCAACGGCACACGGCCGTGGCGGACTTGACCTTCCACGGGGGGATGGTCAAGGCCGCCACGGCCGGTGAACAACGGAGAAGACGGAGAGCGAGGGGAGAGCGGGGCCGTGCCGGATCAGAAGACCGACTCGGCCTCGTCCATGCGGTCGACCGGAACGGTCTTGAGCTCGGTGACCGCCTCGGCGATCGGCACCATCGTGATGTCGGTGCCGCGCAGCGCGGTCATCATGCCGAAGTCGCCGCGGTGCGCCGCCTCGACGGCGTGCCAGCCGAAGCGTGTGGCCAGCACGCGGTCGTACGCGGTGGGCGTGCCACCGCGCTGCACATGGCCCAGGATGACCGGGCGGGCCTCCTTGCCCAGGCGCCGCTCCAGCTCGGCCGCGAGGCGGTTGCCGATACCGGTGAACCGCTCATGGCCGTACTGGTCGATCTCGCCCTTCTGGTAGTCCATGGCGCCCTCGGCCGGATGCGCGCCCTCGGCCACGCAGATGACGGCGAACTTCTTGCCGCGGGCGAACCGCTCCTCGACCATCTTCACCAGCCCGTCGACCTCGAAGGGCCGCTCCGGCAGGCAGATGCCGTGGGCGCCGCCCGCCATTCCGGACTCCAGCGCGATCCAGCCCGCGTGGCGCCCCATGACCTCGACGACCATGACCCGCTGATGGGATTCGGCGGTGGTCTTGAGCCGGTCCATGGCCTCGGTGGCGACGCCGACGGCGGTGTCGAAGCCGAAGGTGCGGTCGGTGGAGGAAATGTCGTTGTCGATCGTCTTCGGGACGCCGACGATCGGCAGCCCCGCGTCGGAGAGCATCCGCGCCGCGGTGAGCGTGCCTTCACCGCCGATCGGGATCAGCACATCTATCCCGTAGTCCCGGGCGTGGTCCTTCGAGGTCTCGCACGCCTCGCGCAGCCGGGCGCGCTCCAGTCGGGAGGAACCGAGGATGGTGCCGCCGCGGGCGAGGATGCCGCTGACGGCGTCGAGGTCCAGCTTGCGGTGACGGCCGTCGAGGAGCCCCTTGAAACCGTCCTCGAATCCGATCACCTCGTCTCCGTGGCCGGCGACCGCGCGGTGCACCACCGACCGGATCACAGCGTTGAGACCGGGGCAGTCGCCGCCTGCGGTGAGAACTCCGATGCGCATCGTGCTGTGTCTCCTGCTCCCTACGGGTAGATGTGAGCCAGTCCGATTGTTTCATGGGCCGGGTGGTGCTGTATCCCCCGAGCGACAAGCGCCTTAATCAGGGTCGCAGGTATTGTCAAGAGGACTGGGCCACCCAATGTGGCCAATTTGTGTCCGTGATGCGCACACAACGCAAACACCGGCCAACGACCGACGAACGAACGCCAGAGGAACGGAGAGCACGCGTGACACGCAGCGTGTACGTGACGGGGGTCGAGCGTGGCGACGGACGCCAGGTCGTCGAGCTGGGAGTCATGGAGCTCCTGACCCGCCATGTCGACCGGGTCGGCGTCTTCCGCCCCCTGGTGCACGACGATCCCGACCGTCTCTTCGAGCTGCTGCGGGCGCGCTACCGGCTCGGCCAGTCATCGGAGTCCGTCTTCGGTATGACGTACGACGACGCGGCCACGCTCCAGGCCGAGCGCGGCACCGACGAACTGGTCTCGCAGCTGGTCGGCCGCTTCCACGAAATCGCCGACGCGTATGACTACGTCCTGGTGCTGGGCAGCGACTACGCGGCCACCAGCCTCCCCGACGAGCTGGGGCTGAACGCGCGGCTGGCCAATGAGTTCGGCGCCTCGGTGATCGCGGTCGTCGGCGGCCAGAAGCAGACCGCGGAATCGGCCGGCGCCGAGGCGCACAACGCCTACCGCGCCTATGAGGCGCAGGGCTGCGATGTCGTCGCCGTGGTCGTCAACCGGGTGACGCCCGCGGACCGCGGGGCCATCGCCGAGCGGCTGGCCGCCAAGCTGCCGGTGCCCAGCTATGTGCTGCCCGAGGACGGGTCCCTGTCGGCGCCCACCGTCTCCCAGATCGTCCGCACCCTGGGCGCCGAGGTGCTGCTCGGCGATCACACCGGGCTCTCCCGGGATGTGCGGGACTTCGTCTTCGGCGGCGCGATGCTGCCGACCTTCCTGCCCGCGCTGACCGAGGGCTGTCTGGTGGTGACGCCCGGGGACCGCGCGGATCTGATCGTCGGCGCGCTCGCGGCGCACAGCGCGGGCTCCCCGCCGATCGCCGGGGTGCTGCTCACCCTGGCCGAGCGGCCGGGACCGGACATCCTGGCGCTGGCCTCGCGGCTGGCCCCGGGGACCCCGGTGGCGTCGGTGGCGGGCGGGTCCTTCCCGACCGCGGCCGAGCTGTTCGCCATCGAGGGCAAGCTCACGGCGAGCTCGCCGCGGAAGGCGGAGACCGCGCTGGGCCTCTTCGAACGGCATGTGGACACCGCCGCGCTGACCGAGCGCATCTCGGTGGGCCGCTCCAGCCGGGTCACCCCGATGATGTTCGAGCGCGAGCTGATCGAGCGGTCCCGGTCCGACCGCCGCCGGGTGGTGCTGCCCGAGGGCACGGAGGAGCGGGTGCTGCGCGCCGCCGACGTACTGCTCCGCCGTGATGTGTGCGATCTCACACTGCTGGGCGAGGAGGAGGCGATCCGCAAGCGCGCCGCCGAACTCGGCATCCAGCTCGCCGAGGCCCAGATCATCGATCCGCAGACCTCGCCACTGCGGGAGCGCTTCGCCGAGGGCTACGCCAAGCTCCGCGCCCACAAGGGCGTCTCCTACGAGCTGGCGTACGACGTGGTGGCCGATGTCTCCTACTTCGGCACCCTGATGGTCCAGGAGGGACTGGCCGACGGCATGGTCTCGGGCGCGGTGCACTCCACCGCCGCCACCATCCGGCCCGCCTTCGAGATCATCAAGACCGCCCCGGGCGCCCAGATCGTCTCCTCGGTCTTCTTCATGTGCCTGGCCGACCGGGTGCTGGTGTACGGCGACTGCGCGGTCAACCCCGACCCGGGCGCCGAGCAGCTCGCGGACATCGCCATCCAGTCGGCGACGACCGCCGCCCGGTTCGGGGTGGAGCCGAGGATCGCGATGCTGTCGTACTCCACCGGCACCTCGGGCTCCGGCGCGGATGTGGACAAGGTCCGCAAGGCGACCGAGCTGGTCCGCGAGCGCCGCCCCGATCTGCTGGTCGAGGGCCCGATCCAGTACGACGCGGCGGTGGACGCCGCGGTCGCGGCGACCAAGCTGCCCGAGTCCGAGGTGGCGGGCAAGGCCACCGTGCTGATCTTCCCGGACCTCAACACCGGCAACAACACCTACAAGGCCGTCCAGCGCTCGGCGGGCGCCGTCGCGGTCGGCCCGGTGCTCCAGGGTCTGCGCAAGCCGGTGAACGACCTGTCCCGCGGGGCACTCGTACAGGACATCGTCAACACCGTCTCGATCACCGCCATCCAGGCCCAGTCCACCGCAACGGCGTCCCCGACACAGAAAGCGCAGTCCGCGTGAACGGCTCCCGAGTGCTCGTCCTCAACTCCGGCTCCTCGTCCGTGAAGTACCAGCTGCTGGACATGGCCGACGGGTCCCGTCCGGCCTCCGGCATCGTGGAGCGGATCGGTGAGGGACCCGTCGCCGACCACGCGGCGGCCCTCAAGCAGGTGGCCGACGAGCTGGCCGCGAAGGGCCTGGGCCTGGACTCGCCCGAGCTGGCGGCGGTCGGCCACCGGGTGGTGCACGGCGGCACCCGGTTCACCGAGCCGACCCTGATCACCGATGAGGTGGTCGAGGAGATCGAGAAGCTGATCCCACTGGCCCCGCTGCACAACCCGGCCAATGTCACCGGGATCAAGGTGGCCCGCTCGCTGCGCCCGGACCTGCCGCAGGTCGCGGTCTTCGACACCGCGTTCCACTCGACCATCCCGGAGTCGGCGGCGCGCTACGCGATCGACGTGCGGACCGCCGACCGCTGGGGGGTGCGGCGCTACGGCTTCCACGGCACCTCGCACGCCTATGTCTCCCGGGCCACCGCCGCACTGCTGGGCAAGGACCCCGCGGAGGTCAACACGATCGTGCTGCACCTGGGCAACGGGGCCAGCGCCTCGGCGGTGCGCGGCGGCCGCTGTGTGGAGACCTCGATGGGGCTGACCCCGCTGGAGGGGCTGGTGATGGGCACCCGTTCGGGGGATATCGACCCGGCGGCGATCTTCCATCTGTCCCGGGTGGGCGGCATGTCGACCGATGAGATCGACACGCTGCTCAACAAGCGCAGCGGGCTGGCCGGGCTGTGCGGGGACAACGACATGCGCGAGATCGGCCGCCGGATGGGCGAGGGCGATCAGGCCGCCCAGCTCGCCTTCGACATCTACATCCACCGGCTGCGCAAGTATGTGGGCGCGTACGCCGCGGTGCTCGGACGGGTGGACGCCATCGCGTTCACCGCCGGCGTGGGGGAGAACTCCGCGGCGGTGCGGGAGGCGTCGATGCGCGGCCTCACCGCGTTCGGCATCGAGGTGGACGGCGTCCGCAACACACTGCGCTCCGCCACGGCACGGCTGATCTCCACCGAGTCCAGCCGGGTCGCGGTGGCCGTGGTGCCCACCGATGAGGAGCTGGAGATCGCCAGCCAGACGTTCGACCTGGTCAGCGCCTAGTCTCCGCCATCCGCTCCGCTGTGCCCATGACTGAAATATTCCGCTCCGAAACAAACCGATAGGATCTGCCTCATGCGCCGTTCCAAAATCGTCTGCACTCTGGGCCCCGCCGTCGACTCCTACGACCAGCTGAAGTCCCTCATCGAGGCTGGGATGAACGTGGCCCGGTTCAACATGAGCCACGGAAGCCACCCGGAGCACGAGGAGCGGTATCACCGCGTCCGCAAGGCATCGGAGGAGACCGGCCACGCGGTCGGCGTCCTCGCCGACCTCCAGGGCCCCAAGATCCGTCTGGAGACCTTCAAGGACGGGCCGGTGGAGCTGGTCCGCGGTGATGAGTTCGTCATCACCACCGAGGACGTGGAGGGCGACCGGACCATCTGCGGCACCACCTACAAGGGTCTGCCGGGCGATGTGTCCAAGGGCGACCAGGTCCTGATCAACGACGGCAATGTCGAGCTGCGGGTCACCTCGGTCGAGGGCCCCCGGGTGCGGACCATCGTCATCGAGGGCGGGGTGATCTCCGACCACAAGGGGATCAACCTGCCGGGTGCGGCGGTCAATGTGCCCGCGCTGTCCGAGAAGGACATCGAGGACCTGAGGTTCGCCCTGCGGATGGGCTGCGACATGGTCGCCCTGTCCTTCGTCCGGGACGCGGGCGACGTCCGGGACGTCCACCGGGTGATGGACGAGGTGGGCCGCCGGGTGCCGGTGATCGCCAAGGTGGAGAAGCCGCAGGCGGTCGCCAATATGACGGAGGTCGTCGCGGCCTTCGACGGGGTGATGGTGGCCCGTGGTGACCTCGCGGTGGAGTATCCGCTGGAGAAGGTCCCGATGGTGCAGAAGCGGCTGATCGAGCTCTGCCGCCGCAACGCCAAGCCGGTGATCGTCGCGACCCAGATGATGGAGTCGATGATCACCAACTCCCGGCCGACCCGCGCCGAGGCGTCCGACGTCGCCAACGCGATCCTGGACGGCGCCGACGCGGTGATGCTCTCCGCCGAGTCCTCGGTCGGCTCCTACCCGGTCGAGACGGTCAAGGTGATGTCCCGGATCGTCCAGGCCGCCGAGCAGGAGCTGCTGTCGCGCGGTCTCCAGCCGCTGGTGCCCGGCAAGAAGCCGCGCACCCAGGGCGGTTCGGTGGCCCGCGCGGCCGCCGAGATCGCCGACTTCCTGGGCGCCAGGTCGCTGGTGGCCTTCACCCAGTCCGGCGACACCGCCCGCCGGCTCTCCCGCTACCGCGCCCAGCAGCCGATCCTGGCCTTCACCACCGATGTGGCCACCCGCAACCAGCTCACGCTGAGCTGGGGCGTGGAGTCCTTCGTGGTGCCGTATGTCGAGCACACCGACGCGATGGTCGACCTGGTCGACGCCGAGCTGTCGAAGCTGGGCCGCTACGCCGAGGGCGACACCATGATCATCACCGCCGGTTCGCCGCCCGGCGTCCCCGGCACCACCAACATGGTCCGGGTGCACCACCTGGGCGGCGCGAGCCAGTAGCGGCGCCGAAACGCGCCTGCGGGCACCGTCTCCGAATGGAGGCGGTGCCCGCAGGCGGTTCCCTCCTCGCGGAGGGTGTGCGGCTCCCGAACGGGTCCGTACGGTCCCGGGTCACTCCCCGGTCTTGAACAGATGCATACCCGGTACGGTCAGATCGCCGCCGAACTGACCGGCCTGCTTGACCGTGACATCGGTGAAGAACACCTCGGGGATGTTCACCGGCGGCGGGCTCTTGGGGCTGAAGGTGATCGGGATGAGCCCCAGGAGGTTCCCCTTCAGCTCCTCGGTGTACATGGTCACCGTGCCGTTGCGAATGGTCGAGGTGGACCCCTCGCGCGCCTGCACATGTGTGGTGGTCCCGGCCGGGCCCACCACCAGCTGGTGCAGATCCTTGATGTCCACGGCCGAGGCGGTGAACTTCAGGACCTTCTTGATCTGCCCGCCCTGCGTCTTGACCTCCACGATGCCCGCGTAGTCCAGGCCGTGCAGGGTGAGCAGCGTGCTCTTGAGGGTCCAGGGGTCCTCGGGCAGCAGGTTCGCGGTCGGGTCGGTCTCGGCGTTGTCGTACGCGTCGGCGTCGAACTCCGGGCAGGGGAACGCCTCCTTGCCGCCCTCGCCCTTCGAGGCGGACGGTGAGGGCTTGGGAAGCGCCTTGTCCGCCTTGTCCTTGGCGTCGTCGACGGTCTTGCCCACCTCGTCCACGGTGTCCTTGACGCCCTTGCCCACCGTGTCCACCGTGTCCTTGACCGGATCGGCGGGCTGGTCGGAAGACTTGGACCCGGAGGACCGGGACGGGGACGGGGACGAACTGGGCGAGGCGCTCGACGAGGGGCTCGGCGAGCCGCTCGGCTCGGCCGACTCCTGCTCGGCCTTCTCCTCGGGCGTGAGGATGTCGTGGAGCGCGTCCCCGAGTCCCAGCGGGTCCAAGGGGTTCTTGGACTCGGAGGGGCTCGGCGAGGCCGAGGGCTCCTTCGGCTCCTCCCCGGCGTCGGACGACGGCGCGGAGGGGGAACCGGACGGAGACGTCGTGGGGGCGGCCTTGTCCTCCCGGGACGCCTGGCCGTCCGAGGACTCCTCGGAGCCCTTGGAGCCGTCCTGGGAGCCCTTCTCGGACGAGCCCTTCGAATCCGCGGCGTCCTTGGCGTCCTTGCCGTCCTTCTCTTCGGGCTTGGACTCCGAAGCGTCCTTCTCGCCCTTGGCGTCTTCCTTGTCCGCCTCGTCCGGCTGGGACACACACGGCCCGGCCTTGTACCGGTCCTCGGGCCTAGGGCTGGCCGAGGCGAGCTGCGGAGTGAGCCCCATGCCCATCAGCACGGCCGTCGGCATGGCGGCCAGCGCTATGGCCTTGCCGGCGGGCACCTGAAGGCGGGTGAGTACCGACTTCTTCGGTGCCGCGTGCCGCGGCCCGGTTCTGACCCGGCGTGGGCTCACTCCCTCCGGCTGCTCGGGTCGGTCTTCACCCCGCACGGTGCCTCCCATTCCTGGCTTCCTGGTCCGGTGCGGACCCGGCCCCGGCCGGCTCCGGCACGCTCTCACCGTTCCCGTCGTGCTCTGGTGCGGCCCCCGGCCCCTCGGCCGGCCGCGCGGAGGGCGCCTCACCGGGTGCCCAGGCGATGCTCATGCCGCCGCCGAACAGCGCGAGCAGGAATCCCATCAGGAAGCCGCCGATGTTCGAGACGGGGATCGACACCAGGCCGAGCAGGATCGTGGCGACTCCGGCGAACACCCGCACCATGGGCTGGAACCACATGGTCAGGCCCAGGACCACCAACAGCACCCCGATGATCAGCGAGGCTGATCCGGCGGTGGTGGACATGTTGATGGTGAATCCGCCCGCGTTGACGTTGTTGTACGGGAAGTACATGATCGGTACACCCGCCAGCAGGCTCAACAGCCCGGCCCAGAACGGGCGCTGCCAGCGCCATGCCCTGAAGGACTCCCGCCAACGGCTGATGCGGTCACTCGCCCCCGGCGACTCGGCACTCATCGAAAACAGCTCCCTGGGGCTGGCGATCGGTGTGATCGCGGTTGTTCTACAGCAGTACTAGCGTGGCGCATACGCGCTGCTGGTCGATGCCCGGGTGAGGGGCAGCGCCGCGGCCCCCCACCCTTCAGCTCAGCGGATCAGAAGCACTCGTTCTTGCCCTTGCTGACCTTCATCGAAAGGCCGGAGAGCTTGAACGTGCCCGCGCTGGTCGCCCAGGCGGTCTGCTTCACCCCGACAAGCGTCGCGGAATCGGCCTGCTGGGCGAAGGAACCGGGATCGGCCTTGTCGCCCTTCTTGATGCTGGGACCCTTGTTGATGTCACCGGCCGCGACACCGATGTCGATCCCACGGAACGTCGCGTCCGCATCGAGCTGGTCGAGATCGATGAAGAGGTTCTTGGCCTCGACCTGCTTGCTGCCGTTGCCGGCCGACAGCTTCAGCGACACATCGCCGAAGAGCGGGACCGGGATCACGACGGACTGGCAAAGGCCCTTGAGCTTCGCGCTCTTGAACGCCGACACCGCCACCGGGACGTTCTTGCCCCCGTGCTGGGTGTCAAGCGCGCCGTACTGCGCGAACCCGGTGCCGTCGAGCCGGTCGACCGAGACCTTGAACTGCTGACCGGACACGTTGAACGAGGCCGCGAGCGCACCCTGGGACAGGGCGACGCCGATCGCGGCCGTGGCAGCAACGCTCGGCACCATGACAACGGCGAACCGCTTCCATCTGGTGCCGCCACGAGCCACGGACTCCATGACTTTCCTCCTTCTCGGACGTACATCTCCGGCCGGGGCGAGGCCCCGGACCTGGGATGGGAGAAGTGCTACGTCCTCGGGAAGGAGAGCGCCCACGTCTCACAGGCGCACACCGCACCCGAAACACCGGCGATCACCCCCGAGCGACAACCACTGGCCACGCAATCTCGCGCAACCTCCTGGACAGGCCCTGCCTTGTGGGCAGAGACCCCCCTGTCCACGGTCGGCGCCACTGCCGCCGACCTGCCCGGTGGGGACCCAACCACACCGACGCGCCGACCGGATGCCGAGCTACCGGGGGGGATGGACCGAGCTTGGCCGATCGTGGTCCATTCGCGGCTTGGGCACAAGGGGTTCGTTACTAGCGAGTAACGGACGGATAACCGAACTGCGGCAGGACGGTCGAGATCGGGCACGCAGGGTCGCCGGACGGTGACCGGAAAGAGAGGGAGATTTACTCCAAGACCGGACAAAGGCCCGGTCTGCATTTACTGGCAGTAACAGCGACCGCGTTTACCAAGTTTTGGTAAAGAGCGGTCGCTGTGTTGTTTGAGGAGCCGGAGGTCAGAACAGCACCCGCGCCAACGCGCCGCGCGCCGCCACCACTCGGGGGTCCTCACCGCCGATCACATCGAACAGACTCAGGAGATGAACGCGGGCCGCGTCCCGGTCCTCACCCGCCGTACGGCGCACCGCCTCCACCAACCGCCCGAAGGCGTCCTCCACATGACCGCCCACCAGGTCGAGGTCGGCCGCGGCGATCTGGGCCTTGACATCGGCGGGGCTCTCCGCGGCCGCCTTGCGCACCTGGGTGGCGTCCACGCCCTGAACGCGCTCCAGCAACTGGGCCTGGGCCAGGCCCAGCCTGGCCTCCTCGTCGGCGGGGTCGTCGGCGAGCACGTTCTGGTACGCGCGCACCGCACCGCTCAGGTCACCGGCGTCCAGCGCCTGATGGGCCGCGGCGAGCGCGATGTCCCGCGGCGACTCGGGCACGGCCTGCTCGACCTGCTCGTCGGCCTCGGCCTCGGCGCCCGGTTCGACAGGTGTACCCACGATGCCGAACTGCTGCTCCGCGGCCTGGATCAGCTGGTCCAGCACCTGGCGGATCTGTGCCTCGGGCGCGGCGCCCTGGAAGAGCGGCACCGGCTGGCCCGCGATCACCGCGAAGACCGCGGGGATGCCCTGGACACCGAACTGCTGGAAGAGCATCTGGTTGGCGTCGACGTCGATCTTCGCGAGGACGAACCGCCCCGCGTACTCCGTGGCCAGCCGCTCCAGGACGGGGCCGAGCTGCTTGCACGGCTCGCACCAATCGGCCCAGAAGTCGATCACGACCGGCACTTCGGTGGAGCGCTGGAGGACGTCCTGCTGAAAACCCGCCTCGTCGACATTGAAGATCAGACGGCCGGGCGTGACTCCGCCCCCGGTACGGGCCGCCTCGGCCCGTGCCCGCTCCGCCTTCTGCTTCGCTTCTCCGGCCGCCTTCACCGCGGCGAGGTCGACCACTCCACTCATGGACATGTTCCGTGGCTGCATGGTCCCATCCTCCCCTCTTCCCACGGCGAAGGGAAAAGCGCACCGGCCGATGGCCCGGCCGTGGCACACCCTTACGCTACGAGCCGTAGCGTAACTCACCCGGGACGATGTGCGGTACTGGCGGGTAGGGTGCCGCGCATGAGCCCGTCCGCACGCCGCACCGGGCGCCCGCGCAGCGCCGAGGCCGACCGCGCCATCCTGGGCGCCACGCGTGCCGCCCTGATGGAACTGGGCTGGGCCAAGCTGACGCTGAGCGATGTGGCGGCCCGTGCGGGAGTCGCCAAGACCACGCTCTACCGCCGCTGGGCGAGCAAGTGCGAGCTGGTGGTGGACGCGGTCGCGGCGGTCTTCGACGAACATCTGGAAGCGGCCGACCACGGCAGTCTGCACGCCGATGTGGAGGCCGCGGTGATCCGGCTGGGGACGCTGCTGGAGCGCCCCGAGACGGGCACCGCGCTGATGGCCGTCATCGCCGAGGCCATGCATGACGAGGCGCTGCGGTGCCGGGTGCGCTCGGCGATCGTGGACCGGCAGAAGCGGCTGGTCACGGTCGGCCGGGAGCGGGCCCGGCTCCGCGGTGAGCTGCCGTACGAGGAGGACCCGGAGGCGGCCGCCCGCAACGCGGATCTGATCTTCGACGCGGTGGCCGGGACGGTGCTCCACCGGCTACTGGTCAGCGCGGAACCGGTGGACCCGCGCTGGGCGCGGGACTTCACGGATCTGCTGCTGTACGGGCTGACCGGGGCGGAATCCGGCGGCACGGCGGCCACCGGGCCCGCCCCGGAGGGGGCTCAGAAGCCGGCCGGCTCCGTGTAGACACCCCATTCGTCGCGGAGGGCGTCGCAGATCTCGCCGAGCGTCGCCTCGGCGCGCACCGCGGCCAGCATCGGCCCGATCATGTTGGAGCCCTCACGGGCGGCGGCGATCATCGCCTCGAGCCCCTTGGCGATCTCGGCCTCGTCACGGCCGGACTTACGGGCGCCCAGCACCCGCACCTGCTCGCGCTCGACCTCGTGGCTGACCCGCAGGATCTCCAGATCGCCGGTGACCGAGCCCTCGTGGCAGTTGACGCCGACGACCTTCTTGTCCCCCTTCTCCAGGGCCCGCTGGTAGCGGAAGGCGGATTCGGCGATCTCACCGGTGAACCAGCCGTCCTCGATGCCCTGGAGGATGCCGGCGGTGATCGGCCACCGCGGCTCCTGCCCGGCCGGCACCGTACGGCGGCCGCGCTCCTTGATCTGCTCGAAGATCTTCTCGGCGTCGGCCTCGATCCGGTCGGTCAGCGCCTCGATGTACCAGGAACCGCCCAGCGGATCGGCCACATTGAGGACCCCGGTCTCCTCCATCAGCACCTGCTGGGTGCGCAGGGCGATCTCGGCGGCCTGCTCGCTGGGCAGGGCGAGGGTCTCGTCCAGGGCGTTGGTGTGCAGGGAGTTGGTGCCGCCGAGAACCGCCGCGAGGGCCTCCACCGCGGTGCGTACGACGTTGTTGTACGGCTGCTGGGCGGTGAGCGAGACCCCGGCGGTCTGGGTGTGGAACCGCAGCCACTGCGCCTTCTCGGTGGTCGCCCCGTAGACATCGCGCATCCAGCGGGCCCAGATCCGGCGGGCGGCGCGGAACTTGGCGATCTCCTCGAAGAAGTCCACATGCGCGTCGAAGAAGAAGGACAGCCCGGGCGCGAAGGTGTCGACGTCCAGCCCCCGGGAGAGGCCGAGCTCCACATAGCCGAAGCCGTCGGCGAGGGTGTACGCGAGCTCCTGCGCGGCCGTCGAACCGGCCTCGCGGATGTGGTAGCCGGAGACGGACAGCGGCTTGTACGCCGGGATGCCCTCGGAGCAGTACTCCATCAGGTCGCCGATGAGCTTCAGATGCGGCTCGGGCGGGAAGAGCCACTCCTTCTGTGCGATGTACTCCTTGAAGATGTCCGTCTGGAGGGTGCCGTTGAGCCGCGAGATGTCCACGCCCTGGCGCTCGGCGGCGACGAGGTACATGCAGAAGACGGGGACGGCCGGACCGCTGATGGTCATCGAGGTGGTGACGTCGCCGAGCGGGATGTCCTTGAAGAGGACCTCCATATCGGCGGCGGAGTCGATGGCGACACCGCAGTGGCCGACCTCGCCGAGCGAGCGCGGGTCGTCGGAGTCGCGGCCCATCAGGGTCGGCATGTCGAAGGCGACCGAGAGCCCGCCGCCGCCCGCCTTCAGGATCATCTTGTAGCGCTCATTGGTCTGCTCGGCATTGCCGAACCCGGCGAACTGGCGGATGGTCCAGGCCCGGCCCCGGTATCCGGTGGCGTAGAGGCCACGGGTGAACGGGAACTCGCCGGGCCAGCCGATCCGGTCGAACCCCTCCACGGTGTCGCCCGTGGCGGGCCCGTAGACCGGCTCGACGGGGTCCCCCGACAGCGTGCTGAAGTCCGCGTCGCGCTTGCGTGCCGCGTCATACCGGGCCTGCCAGCGTCGGCGGCCCGCCTCAATGCCTTCGGCGTCCATGGTTCAAAAGTACTTGGACGTCCTACTAATTGTCGACGCGAGACTCACCACACCCGGCCGATCGGGTGGCCGCCACCGCGCCGGCCGCGCGCCTCGCCCGGACCCGGACGGGACGCGCGGACCACTGCGGAACCGTGCGGGTCAGACCTGTGCGGGCGCCGGCTCGGCGCCGCTGACCAGCGGCTCCACCTCGTGGGTGACCTTGCGCTCGACAAAGAAGGCGGCCGTCGGGATGGTGCCCGCGACCAGGACCCACAGCAGCTTGCCGAACGGCCATTTGGCCTTGGATCCGAGGTCGAAGGCGAAGACCAGGTAGACGATGTAGAGCACGCCGTGGACCTGGGAGACCACGAGCGTGAGGTCCTCGCCCGTGTCGAAGCCGTACTTGAACACCATGCAGGTGCAGAGCACGAGCAGCATCACTGCGGTGATGTAGGCCATGACCCGGTAGCGGGTCAGCACGCTGCGTTTCATGCCCCGAGCGTAACCGCCCGTTCCGGGGCGATCTCCGCCGCCCCCGGTCTTCACCGGCCGTCCCCGGCCGCCCTGGCCCGGCCGTCCCCGGCCGTCCCGGGCCGGTGGTCCTCAGTCCTCGTCGAAGTCCTGCGCGGCGACCCTCAGCGGACGCAGCAGCTCGAAGATCTGGCCGCAGTCCTCGGCGTCGTAGACCCCGAGCCCGAATTCCATCGCCATCAGGTCGCGGGTGGCCGACTCGACCACCTCACGGCCCCGCTCGGTGATCGAGGCCAGGGTGCCGCGGCCGTCGTTGGGGTTCGGCCGCTTGTCGACCAGACCCGATGTGACCAGGCGGTCCACCGTATTGGTGACCGAGGTCGGGTGGACCATCAGCCGCTCGCCGATCTTGGACATGGGCTGCTCACCGGCCTTGGAGAAGGTGAGCAGCACCAGCGCCTCATAGCGGGCGAAGGTCAGTCCGTACGGTCTGACGACCGCGTCCACCTGGCTGAGCAGGATCTGGTGGGCCCGCATGATCGAGGTGATCGCGGCCATGGAGGGCACGGACCCCCACCGCTGCTTCCAGAGCTCATCGGCGCGGGCGATGGGGTCGAACGACAGGCTGAGCGGCTTCGGCACACCACCGACCCTACCGGCCGGTCATATCGTGGTCAGCCCAATCTCACAATTCGGGCGGGCCCGGAAACCGTGCGCCGCACCTCGAGCGCCACCAGCAGCGAGCACAGCGCCCCGCAGCCGCCCGCGGCCGCGGCCACCACATGGACCGGTACGAACTCGGCGACCGCGCCCGCCACCGCCATGCCGAGACCCTGCGCGGTCATCAGCCCGGCCGTCAGCACCGTCATCGCCCGGCCACGCAGCTCATCCGGTACGGCGGCGAAGAACCACTGGTCCAGGCCCAGGCTGTAGGCGATACCGCAGCCGGTCAGCACCTGGAGGGCCAGCGCCCAGCCGAACGACGGACGGACGGCGTACCCCAGCGCCGGCAGCATCGCCGCGATGCCGACCGGCAGCGTCAGCCGGGCCCGGGCGCGCGGTCCGAGCAGCGAGCCCACCAGCGCCTCACTGGCGACCGCGCCCACCGGCATCCCGCACATCAGCAGCCCAAGACCCACCGAGCCGAGCCCCAGCCCATCGGAGTACGGCGTCAGCAGGACCTCCGGCATCACCACGAACATCGGCGGCACCCACGACAGCAGCATCAGCGCCCGGATCCGGCGGTCCGCGAACAGCCGCCGCATCCCGCTCAGCGAGTCCCCGAGCAGGGGGCACCTCCCAGCGGTAGCTGGGGGAGCCCCGCCCCCGCTCAGCCGCCGCGCGGGGCGGCGGCGGGTGCCGAAGCGGAGCACCAGCGCCGAGCCGAGGAGCGCCGCCGCGGTGAGCGCCAGCGCGGCGCGCGGCGAGACGGCGGCCAGCAGCAGCCCGCCGACCCCGAACCCGGCGAGCTGTGCGGTCTGGGCCGTGATCCGGATGACCGAGCGGCCCAGCACGAAGGCGTCGCCCTCGCCGAGGATGTCGCCGAGCGTCGCCGCCCGGGTCCCGCTGAACACCGGTGAGATCGCGGCGGGCACACAGCGCAGCGCCAGCAGCGCGGCCACCGGCATCCCCGGCACCACCATGGCCGCCACGCATCCGGCGTGCACCAGATCGCAGACCACCAGCACCCGGCGGGCCGGGAAGCGGTCGGCGACGGAGGACAGCAGGGTCCCGCCGATCACATACGGCAGCATCGAGGTGGCGAACGTCAGGGCGCTCAGCAGCGGCGATCCGGTGAGCCGGAAGACCAGGACGGACAGCGCGATCTGGCCGACCACCTCGCCGAGCATGGAGACCAGGTGCGCGGCGAAGACGGCCCGGAACTCCCGGACCGCGAACACCGCGCCGTAGCCAACGCTCCCCGGGCCCCCCGGCGTCCCCTCGTCGCCACCGGGCGCGAGCTCGGGTCGGGAGGCGTGCGCGTCGGGGCGCGACTCGGTGGGGCCCGTGGTGCCGGGCCCGGAGGGCGTTGACATGCCGGAAGCGTGCCCGTGCGGGCGGGGCGGACTCTAGTGTTTCGGCCTGAGCCGAATATTCGGGGCCAAAGGGGTGCCGCCATGCCACTGCATATGCAGTTCGGAGCAGACGACCTGCTGCGCTGCCGGTTCGCCATCTCGCCCCTGTGCCAGACGCACGAGGCGGTGCGCACCCTGCGCAGGACCGAGCGGCACGGCTACCACCTGCCGTGGCTGCGACGGGTGCGGGAGGCGGTGGCCGGGCTGGATCTGTCGGAGCTGTGGCTGCTGATGCCGGGGCGGGGCGGCTATACCCCGGACTTCCTGGGGCCGCCGCCGGACGTTCCGTACGCGCCGTTCGAGGACGAGCTGGCGCGGCTGCGGGCCACGGACCCCGCCGAGGCCCGCCGTGAGCTGGCCCTGTCGCTGGAGAGCGCCCCGGGGGCCGCCGACTCCCCGCGGGGCCGGGCGATGCTGGCCGATCCGGCGCGGGCCGTATCGCGGCTGGCGGATCTGACCGAACGGGCCTGGCACGCCCTGGTCGCACCGGACTGGCCCCGGCTGAGGGCCCTGCTGGAGGCCGATATCGCCTATCGCTCACGGCAGCTGGCCGACGGCGGTCTGGAGCGGCTGTTCGCGGATCTGCGGCCGGCGCTGCGCTGGGCCGACGGCACGCTCACCATCCGTACGTCCGTGGTGCCCGCCCGGACCCAGGACCTCGACGGGCGGGGGGTGCTGCTGATGCCCAGCGTCTTCGTCTGGCCGGATGTGGTGAGCGGCTTCGCCCCGCCGTGGCAGCCCACGGTGATCTATCCGGCGCGCGGGGTCGGCGGGCTGTGGCGGGAGCCGGACGCGCTCGCGGCGGACGCGCTCGTACGGCTCCTGGGGGCGAGCCGGGCCGCGATCCTCTCCGGTCTGGAGGAGCCCGCGTCCACCACCGCCCTGGCCGCCCGCCACCGTCTGGCGCCCTCGTCGGTCTCGGCGCATCTGGCGGTGCTGCGCGCGGCCGGGCTGCTCAGCTCACGGCGCCAGGGCCACCAGGTGCTGTACGAGCGCACACCGCTGGGCATGGCGCTGGTGGGCGGGGGCTGAGGGCCCCGCCCACCCGAGGATTCACGCGGAAAGGTGACGCTCGACCGTCTCGACCTTGGAGGTCAGACCGTCCGTGACACCGGGACGGATATCGGCCTTGAGGACCACCGAGACCCGCGGCGCCCGCGCCTCCACCGCCGAGACGGCGCGCTTGACGACGTCCATGACCTCGTCCCACTCGCCCTCGACCGAGGTGAACATCGCGTCCGTACGGTTGGGCAGCCCCGACTCCCGGACCACCCGCACCGCGTCGGCGACGTACTCCCCCACGTCCTCGCCGACGCCGAGCGGCGTCACCGAAAAGGCGACGATCATGCGTTGACCACGCCCTCCTTACGGGCGCGGGCCGCGATCACATCGGCCTCGGCCTCCCGCTTGAGCTTGCGCTCGGCGAAGAAGCCGCCGGTGGGCAGGACGGAGAGGACGAAGTACAGGGCCGCGGTCTGCCACTTCCACTTGGTGCGGTTCCAGGCGTCCGCCCAGAAGACCAGGTAGAGGATGAAGAGCACGCCGTGCACCATGCCCATCACCGGCACCGCGTTGAAGTCCGTGGTGCGCTTGAGCACCGAGCAGATGAGCAGCAGCAGGAACGACACGGCCTCGGGCGCGGAGACCAGGCGGAGCCGGCGCAGCGCGGTGGCGGTCTTGAAGTCCACGAGAGCACCTTCGGGTGAAGAGAAGGAACGTTAGGGCACAGCCCGGCTTGTGAACCAATGCACAAGCCTGCGCCCATTGTCGCAGCATCGCGGGCGATCAACGTCCGGGGGGGCACCCCCACGCCCCGGCGCTCCCTGTCCGCCGACGTCAGAGACCGCTACCGTCGGCTCCGTGGCTCAGTTCCGGCTCCAGGGAAGCAGGGTGCTCGCGGTCGATCTGACCGGCGACTCCGTAAAGGCCAAGAACGGCGCGATGGTCGCCTACGAGGGGGAGATGACCTTCAAGAAGAAGACCGGCGGCGGAGAGGGGCTGCGCGGGATGGTGACCCGGCGGCTCACCGGTGAGCAGATGGCGGTCATGGAGGTGAAGGGGCACGGCACGTGCTACTTCGCCGACCGGGCCAGCGAGATCAATCTGGTGTCGCTGAACGGCGAGAAGCTCTATGTGGAGGTCGGCAATCTGCTGTGCACGGACTCCGCGCTGCGCACCGGCACCTCCTTCACCGGGCTGCGCGGCTCCTCACAGGGCAACGGCCTGTTCACCACGACCGTCGAGGGCACCGGCCAGGCCGCGCTCGTCTCCTTGGGCACGGCGGTCGTCCTGCGCGTCACCCCGCAGACCCCGCTCCAGGTCGACCCTGGCGCGTACATCGCCCACACCGGCGGCCTCGAACAGCACTTCCAGGCGGGGGTGAACTTCCGCGCGCTCATAGGCGAGAGCGGCGGGGAGTCCTTCCAGATCCGCTTCGAGGGGGACGGACTGGTGTACGTCCAGCCCAGTGAGCGCAACACGATCGGAGGTGAGGTGTGAGCGACGTGCGCGCGGCCGCCGGGCCGCAGACGACGGCGAAACCCGCACCTCTGCGCCGCGCGGGCGGAGAAGCGAACGAAATGGGGCGAGCCTGATGGCGTTCAAGATCCTCACCTCACGGATGGTCGAGGCCCAGGTGTTCCCCGGGCAGACCCTGTTCAGCCAGCGCGGCGCGATGCTCGCCTACCGCGGGGAGGTGCGGTTCACGCCCAGCATCACCGGCGGACAGCGCGGGGTGATGGGGATGATCGGGCGGCGGGTGGCCGACGAGGACACCCCGCTGATGACCGTCGAGGGCCAGGGCACGGTGATGTTCGGGCACGGCGGCCACCACGTCCATGTGATCGACCTGGCCGGCGACACCCTCTACGTGGAGTCCGACCGGCTGCTGGCCTTCGACGGCTCGCTGCGCCAGGGCACGATGTTCATGGGCTCCCAGGGTGGGGTGATGGGCATGGTGCGCGGCCAGGTCACCGGGCAGGGGCTGTTCACCACCACCCTGGAGGGGCACGGCTCCGCGGCGGTCATGGCGCACGGCGGGGTGCTGGAGCTGCCGATCGGCCCGGGACGTCCGGTGCATGTCGATCCGCAAGCCTATGTCGCCCACCGGGGTGATGTTCGCAATAAGCTCTCGACGGCGATCGGCTGGCGCGAAATGGTGGGCCGCGGCTCGGGGGAGGCGTTCCAACTGGAGCTGTCCGGCACCGGCATGGTCTATGTCCAGGCATCGGAGGAGAAGCTGTGAACGGCCCCGTGGTCCATGACGCCTGGACGCTGCCCGTCGACGACAACATCAATTCGTACGCCTTCAGCGTGGATCTGAACGGTCAGTGGTTTCTGCAAAGGGGGAAGATGGTCGCCTACTACGGGCAGATCGACTTCCAGGGCGTCGGGCTCGGCCACCTCGACCACCTCATCGCGCACAGCTTCCACTCCCCGCTGCACGCCGCGGAGTGGGTGGTGGCCGAGGGCCGGGGCAAGATGGTGCTCGCGGACCGCGCCTTCGACGTCAACTCCTATGACCTGGACGACGGCAACCTCTCCATCCGGTCCGGCAATCTGCTGGCCTTCCAGCCCTCGCTGTCGCTGAAGCAGTCCATCGTCCCGGGCTTCCTCACCCTCATCGGCACCGGGAAGTTCGTGGCCGCCTCCAATGGGCCGGTGGTCTTCATGGAGCCGCCGATCCGGGTGGATCCCCAGGCGCTGGTGGGCTGGGCGGACTGCCCGACGCCGTGCCACCACTACGACCACGCGTATCTGCGCGGCTTCCTCGGGGGCATCAGGGCGCACACGGGCATCGGGGGCGCTTCGGGTGAGGAGCACCAATTCGAGTTCGTGGGCGCGGGAACCGTACTGCTCCAGTCCACGGAGGAGGTCGTGGCCGAGATATCGGTCGGCGAGACAGGGGGTACCGGTTCGTGAGCGCGAAGGTGCGGAGTGTAACGTCGAACAGGTGACCTCTAGCCCGATACATCCATTGGTTCGGAATTCAACTTCTATAGGTAGAATACATCCCATGGAGACCGAGAACGGCGCGCGCTGGCTCAGCGAAGAGGAACAGCGCGCCTGGCGCACCCACCTGGACGTCAGCCGGCTGCTGACCTACCAGCTCGAAAAGGACCTCCAGCCGTTCGGCCTGACCATGAACGACTACGAGATCCTGGTCAACCTCTCGGAGTCGGAGGACCGCCGGATGCGGATGAGCGATCTCGCGTCCGCGACCTTGCAGTCCAAGAGCCGGCTGTCGCACCAGATCACCCGGATGGAGAACGCCGGTCTGGTCCGCCGCGAGAACTGCGAATCCGACCGGCGGGGGCTGTACGCCGTGCTGACCGAGCTCGGCTGGGACACCATGCGCAAGGTCGCACCCCACCATGTGGCCTCCGTGCGCAGGCACTTCATCGATCTGCTCACGCCGGAGGACCTCAAGGCGCTGTACGGATCGCTGGTGCCCGTCGCGGACCATCTGCGCACCCAGCGGGGCCGGGTCTAGCCCGTCGGCAGCCGCAGCTCGAACAGGGCGCCGCCCTCGGGTGCCGCCCGTACGGCCAGCGTGCCGCCGTGGCGCACCGCCACGTCCCGCGCGATGGCGAGGCCGAGCCCGGCCCCGCCATCGTCGCGGCTGCGGGCGTCGTCGAGCCGTACGAACCGCTCGAAGATCCGCTCCCGCTCGCCCTCCGGCACCCCCGCACCGTCGTCCGCGACCTCCAGCACGGCCCACCGGCCCTCGGCGCGCACCACCACCCGCACCCAGCCCCCGGCGTGCCGCTGAGCGTTGTCCACCAGATTGCCCAGCACCCGGGCCAGCTGCCCGCGCGAGCCCGGCACCGCCACCGGCGCCACCTCCGTACGCACCGGCACCCGGTCCCCCAGCCGCTGGGCCAGCTCCTCGCGCACCAAGGCGTCCAGCGCCACCGGAGTCCCGCTCGAGGGCCGCTCCCCCGCGTCCAGCCGGGCCAGCAGCAGCAGATCGGCAGAGAGGCGCTGGAGCCGCACCACGTCCTCCACCGCGCCGTCCAGGTCCAGCAGCTCCGGATGGGCGGCGCCCACCTCCAGCTGCGTACGGAGCGAGGCCACCGGGGAGCGCAGCTCATGCGAGGCGTCGGCCACAAAGGCCCGCTGCCGCTCCACGGACGCCTCCAGCGCCGCGAGCGTCTCGTTGGTGGTCCGGGCCAGCCGCGCCACCTCGTCGTACGACCCCGGCACGGGCACCCGCCGGGACAGGTCCGTACTCGCCGTGATGGTGGCCATCTCCCGCCGGATGCCCTCCACCGGCCGCAGCGCGCGCCGGGTCACCAGCCAGGTCACGGCGGCCACGACCACCAGCAGCAGCGGCAGCCCGAGCAGCATCGCGTTCCGCACCGTGGTCACCGCGCCGCGCTCGGTGGCCAGCGGGGCGCCCGCGTAGACGGTGACGTCGTCGCCCCATCGGTCGGTGGCCTCCACGGCCGCCCAGACGTAGTCGCCGGTCTCCCCGTCGACACGGGCGGAACCGTCGCGGTACTCCTCCTCGGAGGAGACCCGCCCCGCACCGTCGTCATCGTCCTTGTCGTCGTCCTCACCGCCCGCCACGGGCGTCACGGACGCGCTCCCGGTGCCCGTCACTGCCTCCAGATCCTCACTGACCGCCCGCACCCGGCCGTCCTCGTCCACCACCTGCACCGGGATGTCCTCGTCCAGCTTCAGCGCCCCGTAGCCCGCCCCGGCCGCGATCTTCGACGCGACCTCCCGCGCGTCCACCAGGGCCTTCAGCCGCGCCTGGTCCCCCAGATCGGCGCGCAGCACCTGCAACACCGCGATCCCCGCCGCCACCAGGGCCACCGCCACCACCAGGGTCGCCCCGAGCGCCGCCCGCGACCGTACCGAACCGAAGACCTTACGCACGGAGCCGGTACCCCGCTCCCCGCACGGTCTCGATGAGCCCCGCACCCAACTTGCGGCGCAGGGCGCTCACATACACCTCGACGATGTTGGGGTCGCCGTCGTAGGCGAAGTCCCACACATGCTCCAGGATGTCCGCCTTGGAGACGACGTCCCCCGCCCTCGTCGCCAACTGCTCCAGCACGGAGAACTCCTTGGCGGTCAGCGCCACCTCCCGCCCGTCCCGCTCCACCCGGCGCGCACCCCGGTCCACCGTCAGCGCCCCCACCCGCACCACGGGCGACGCCCCGGAGCCACGCCGCCGCAACAGCGCGCGTACGCGCGCCACGAGCACCACATACGAGAACGGCTTGGTCAGATAGTCATCGGCGCCCGTGTCGAGCCCCTCCGCCTCGTCGTACTCGCCGTCCTTGGCGGTGAGCATGAGGATCGGCACCTCACTGCCCATCGCCCGCAGCGCCCCACACACGCGATAGCCGTTCAGCCCCGGAAGCATGATGTCGAGGACGACGAGGTCGTACGTGCCCTCCTGCGCCCGGTGCAGCCCCTCCCGGCCGTCGTGCACCACATCGACGGCGAACCCCTCCGCCCGCAACCCCTTGGCCAGCGACAGGGCCAGCCGCCGCTCGTCCTCCACAATCAGCAAACGCATGCGAACAGGGTCCCAAAACCCACCTGAAGATCCCTTCAGGTGTCTTCAGGTGGCCTTCAGCATCGATCGGCCATGGTGGTTCTCGTCCACATACGAATGGGGAGGAACCCACATGAAGCGCATCGTCATCGCATCCGTCGCCGCGGCCGCGCTGCTCACCGGCGGTACGGCCTTCGCCGTGGCGGGCGGCGGGAACGACGGCGCACAGTCGACGTCCACCGCCACCCAGACGACCGACGCACCCGCCCCGACCACAACCCGCGCGTCCCTGTCCGACGTCGCCCACGCCGCCCTGAAGGCGGTCCCGGGCACGCTGGACTCCATCGACCGGGAACACGGCCGCTGGGAGGCGGACGTCCTGGGCAAGGACGGCAAGTGGCACGAGGTCACGCTGGACGCGTCGAACGCCAAGGTGATCGGCCAGCACATCGACAGGGACACCGACGCCGAGGACTCGGCCGAGGCCAGGGCCCTGCGGAACGCCGATGTCTCGGCCATCGAGGCGGCCCGCAAGGCCGCGTCCAGGGGCACGGTGACCTCCGTGGAATTCGACGACGACCGCACCCCGGCGTGGGAGGTCGAGACCGTGAAGAACCACAAGGAGCGCGACCTGAACGTAGACGCCCACTCGGGCAAGGTCACCCAGGCCCCGGCCGACGACCACGACGGCGACGACGACCACGGCGACGACGACTAGGGAGAGCCGCCGACGAGACGGGAGGGGGCGGGGTCGGAGGGGTGGGGTCCTGGACGCTCGGGGTTCCCCATGCCGAAGGCCAGGGGCGTATTTGTGGCGCTTATCTCCGGCCAACGCAACGCTCATCGTTCGTCGGCGCCGTAAATATACGGTCCAGGGCCCCGCCCCGGAGGCCCCGCCCCCGCACCCGTAACGAACCCGGGCGCACCCGAAACGCACCCGCACCAAGCAAACCCCGGCGCACCCGAAACGAACCCCGGCGCACCCAGAACACACCCGCACCAAGCAAACCTCAGCACCCGAAACGAACCTGCCACGCCCCCGCTACCGCTGCTCCGTAACCCCCGCCACCAGCTCGTCCGCCGCCGCATACGGATCCAGCTCACCCGCGACGACCCGCTCCGCGAGCACGCCCAACCGCCGGTCCCCGTGCAGATCCCCGATCCGCTCCCGCAGCGCCGTCACCGCGATCGTCTCGACCTCGCCCGCCGCCCGCCGCAGCCGCCGCTCCGCGAGCACCCCGTGCTCCTCCATCCACGCACGGTGCTTCTCCAGCGCCTCGACGACCTCCTCGATCCCCTCGCCGCGCGCGGCCACGGTCTTCACGATGGGCGGCCGCCAGTCCCCCGGCGCCCGCGCCTCGCCCAGGCCCAGCATGTGGTTGAGCTCGCGGGCGGTGGCGTCGGCGCCCTCCCGGTCGGCCTTGTTGACCACGTACACATCGCCGATCTCCAGGATCCCGGCCTTGGCCGCCTGGATCCCGTCGCCCATCCCCGGCGCGAGCAACAGCACACTCGTATCGGCCTGGGCCGCGATCTCGACCTCGGACTGACCGACGCCCACCGTCTCCACCAGCACCACATCGCAGCCCGCCGCGTCCAGCACCCGGATGGCCTGCGGGGCGGCCCAGGCGAGCCCGCCGAGGTGGCCGCGCGTGGCCATGGAGCGGATGTAGACGCCGGGGTCGGAGGCGTGCTCCGACATCCGTACGCGGTCACCGAGGAGCGCCCCGCCGGAGAACGGCGAGGAGGGGTCGACGGCGAGCACGCCCACCCGCTTGCCCGCCCGCCGGTAGGCGGAGACGAGCGCGGAGGTCGAGGTGGACTTGCCGACGCCCGGCGAGCCGGTCACCCCCACCACATACGCGCCCCCGGCCAGCGGAGCGAGCGCGGCCATCACCTCGCGCAGCTGCGGCGAGGCGCCCTCGACCAGCGAGATGAGCCGGGCGACCGCACGCGGCCGCCCGTGCCGCGCCTGCTCCACCAGCGTGGGCACATCAGCCATGAGTGCCGTACTCCTTATCGCTCGACCACAAACGCTCGACCACAACGGAAACCAGGCCCCGTGAACAACGAGGAGCGGACCGCCTACTCCCCGGCCGGCACCCGAAGAATCAGCGCGTCCCCCTGCCCACCGCCGCCGCACAGCGCCGCCGCCCCGGTCCCACCACCACGCCGCCGCAGCTCAAGCGCCAGATGCAGCGCGATCCGCGCACCGGACATCCCGATGGGGTGGCCGAGGGCGATCGCGCCCCCATTCACGTTCACCTTTTCGGGGGAAACACCCAGGTCTTTCATTGACTGCACGGCGACCGCGGCGAACGCCTCGTTGATCTCGATGAGATCGAGGTCGTCCACCGTCAGCCCCTCCTTGCCCAGGGCGTGCGCGATCGCGTTGGACGGCTGCGACTGGAGCGAGTTGTCGGGTCCCGCCACATTTCCGTGGGCGCCGATCTCGGCGATCCACTCCAGACCCAGCTCCTCGGCCTTGGCCTTGCTCATCACGACGACCGCGGCGGCACCGTCGGAGATCTGCGAAGACGTGCCGGCGGTGATCGTCCCGTCCTTGGTGAACGCGGGCTTCAGCCGGGCCAGCAGCTCCGCGGTGGTCTCGCCGCGGATGCCCTCGTCCTTGTCGAAGACCACCGGCTCGCCCTTGCGCTGCGGGATCTCCACGGGAGTGATCTCGGCGTCGAAGAGGCCGTTCTTCTGGGCGGCCGCGGCCCGCTGGTGGGACTGGGCGGCGAACTCGTCCTGCTCGGGACGCTGGATGCCCAGCCGGGTGTTGTGCTTCTCGGTGGACTCGCCCATGGCGATGGACTCGAAGGCGTCGGTCAGCCCGTCGTGCGCCATCGCGTCGATCATCTCGACCGCGCCGTACTTGTAGCCCTCACGGGACTTGGGCAGCAGATGCGGGGCGTTGGTCATGGACTCCTGCCCGCCCGCGACCACGATGTCGAACTCACCCGCACGGATCAGCTGGTCGGCCAGGGCGATCGCGTCCAGCCCGGAGAGGCAGACCTTGTTGATCGTGAGGGCGGGCACACTCATCGGGATTCCGGCCTTGACCGCCGCCTGCCGGGCCGGGATCTGGCCGGTGCCCGCCTGGAGCACCTGGCCCATGATGACGTACTGCACCTGGTCCGCTCCGACCCCGGCCCGCTCCAGCGCGGCCTTGATCGCGATCCCGCCCAGATCGGCGCCTGAGAACGAGCGCAGGCTGCCGAGCAGCCGTCCCATGGGCGTACGGGCGCCCGCCACCATCACAGAGGTCGTACGAGTCATTGGAGCGTCCCTTCAGGAGAAGAAGAGAAGTTAACGAGGGTTATCGTCAATGTACTGACGAGTACCCGCTCGGTCACCGGCCCATCAGTGTGATCGCGCGCACGTTGCGTAACCGGGCGTGCGGCTGTGCACTGTTCCCATGCTGACGAGAATCGACCACATCGGGATCGCCTGTTCCGACCTCGACAAGACCGTCGAGTTCTACCGTGCCACGTACGGCTTCGAGGTGTTCCACTCCGAGATCAACGAGGAGCAGGGCGTCCGCGAGGCCATGCTCAAGATCAATGAGACCTCCGACGGCGGGGCCTCGTACCTCCAGCTCCTGGAGCCGATCCGGGAGGACTCCGCGGTCGGCAAGTGGATGGCCAAGAACGGTGAGGGCGTCCACCACATCGCCTTCGGCACCGCCGACGTCGACACCGACTCGGAGGCCATCCGCGACAAGGGCGTCCGGGTCCTCTACGAACAGCCCCGCCGCGGCTCGATGGACTCCCGGATCACCTTCCTCCACCCCAAGGACTGTCACGGTGTGCTGACCGAGCTCGTCACCGCCGCGAACCCCGCCGCTCACAAGGGCGAAGAGGATCACTGAAGCGGACCACTGACCTACCCCTTCCCCGGCCGGTAGAGTGCAGCATCGGCCGGGGTACGGAATCGGAAAGGGATCGGGTCCGGCCCGGGCCACGCCGATGATCTGACACCATTTCTTCGGAAGGGCCAGCTCCGGTCCGACCCGGCACGCACCTCGCCAGGGTCGGTACCGCAAGGGAACCGTCGAGGAACCCCGGGACACCGCAAGGGACCACGGGGGCCGCGATGGAGACGGAGCCGGCCGCCAATGCGACCAGGGGACGGATGGGACCGCGCAGTGCGGGGCTACGACCGCTACGAGCCTGACGATCAGCTCTCGAAGTTCGAGGCCGAGATGGAGCGGCTGAAGACCGAGCGGGAGAAGGCCGTCCAGCACGCCGACGACCTCGGCTACCAAGTCGAGGTGCTGCGCGCCAAGCTGCATGAGGCGCGCCGTAATCTGGCGGCCCGCCCCGCCTACGACAGCGCCAACGTCGGCTACCAGGCTGAGCAGTTGCTGCGGGACGCGCAGATCCAGGCGGACCAACTGCGCGCCAACGCCGAGCGGGAGCTGCGCGACACCCGGGCCCAGACCCAGCGGCTGCTCCAGGAGCAGGCCGAGCGGCAGGCCCGGCTCGAGGCCGAGTTGCACGCCGAGGCCGTGGCCCGCCGCCAGCGGCTGGACCAGGAGCTGGCCGAGCGCCGCGCCACCGTCGAGTCGCACGTCAACGAGAACGTGGCCTGGGCCGAGCAACTGCGGGCCCGTACCGAGGCGCAGGCCCGCCGGCTCATGGACGAGTCCCGCACGGAGGCCGAGCACGCCCTGGCCGAGGCCCGCGCCGAGGCCCAGCGGATGACCGAACAGGCCCGTCAGCGGCTGGGTTCGGAGGCGGAGGCGGCCCGCGCCGAGGCCGAGGCGATTCTGCGCCGGGCCCGCACCGACGCCGAGCGGCTGCTGACCAACGCGGGCGCGCAGGCCCAGGAGGCCACCGACCACGCCGAGCAGCTGCGCACCTCCACCGCCAGCGAGGCGGACCAGGCCCGCCGTGCCGCGGCCGAGCAGACCCGCGCCGCCGAGCAGCGGATGCACGAGGCCGAGCAGGCGCTGCGCGAGGCGCGCAGCGAGGCCGAGAAGGTGGTCGCCGAGGCCAAGGACGCGGCGGCCAAGCGGCTCTCCGCCGCCGAGTCGGACAACGAGCAGCGCACCCGTACCGCCAAGGCGGAGGTCGCCCGGCTGGTCGGCGAGGCCACCAAGGAGGCCGAGCGGCTGCGGGCCGAGGCCGAGCAACTGCGGGACGACGCCCGCGCCGAGGCCGAGCGGATGGTCACCGAGGCGGGCGACGACGCCCGCGCCAGGGCGGCCGAGGACTCGGCGGCCCAGCTGGCCAAGGCGGCCCGGAGCGCCGAGGAGGTGCTCACCCGCGCCTCGGAGAAGGCGCAGGCCACCACCAAAGCGGCCACCGACGACGCCGAGCGGATCCGGCGCGAGGCCGAGGAAGAGGCCGACCGGCTGCGGGCCGAGGCGCATGACACCGCCGAGCAGCTCAAGGGCGCGGCGAAGGACGACACCAAGGACTACCGCGCCAAGACCGTCGAGCTCCAGGAGGAGGCCCGGCGGCTGCGCGGCGAGGCCGAGCAGCTGCGGTCGGAGGCGGTCGCCGAGGGCGAGCGGGTCCGCGCCGAGGCGCGCCGCGAGGCGGTCCAGCAGATCGAGGAGGCGGCCAGCACCGCCGAGGACCTGCTGACCAAGGCGAAGGCCGACGCCGAGGAGACCCGCTCGGGCGCCACCGCCGAGAGCGAGCGGGTACGCACCGAGGCCATCGAGCGGGCCAACGCGCTGCGCCGGCAGGCCGATGAGCTGCTCAAGCGGGCCCGCGGCGAGGCCGACGAGCTCGTGACCTCGGCCGAGGAGCAGGCCGAGCGGGTCAAGTCGGAGGCGTCCACCGCGGCCGAGGAGCTGCGCGAGGAGGCCGAGCGGGCCGCCGAGGACCGCCGCGCCGAGGCCGAGACCGAGCTCAACCGGCTGCACCAGGAGGCCGAGCAGCGGCTCTCCTCGGCCGACCAGACGCAGCGGGACGCCCGCGAAGAGGCGGAGCGGCTGCGCAAGGAGACCGCCGAGGAGATCGAGCGGCAGCGCACGGAGTCCGCCGAGCGGCTGAACGCGCTGCGGCAGCAGGCCGAGGAGGAGGCCGCCCGGCTGCGCGACGAGGCCGCAGCGGACGCCTCGAACGCGCGCGCCGAGGGCGAGTCGGTGGCCGTACGGCTGCGCGGCGAGGCCGCCGCGGAGGCCGAGCGGCTGCGCTCCGAGGCCCAGGAGACCGCCGACCGGGTGCGGGCGGAGGCGGCGAGCGCCGCCGAGCGCATCGGCACCGAGGCCGCGGAGGCCCTGGCCGCCGCCCAGGAGGAGGCGGCCCGCCGCCGCCGCGAGGCCGAGGAACTGCTCGCCGACGCCCGCGAGGAGGCGCAGGCGGAGCGGACGGCGGCGCGCGAGCAGAGCGAGGAGCTGCTGGCCGCCGCCCGGAACCGGGTCTCCGAGGCGCAGGCGGAGGCGCAGCGGCTGGTCGAGGAGGCCGAGCAGCGCTCGGCCGACCTGGTGGCCGCCGCCGAGCAGACCGCCCAGCAGGTGCGGGACGCGGTCGCGGGGCTGCACGAGCAGGCCGAGCAGGAGATCACGGCGCTGCGCACCTCCGCGGAGCACGCCGCGGAGCGGGTGCGCGAAGAGGCGCAGGGCGAGGCCGACCGGGTCCGCGCGGACGCCTACGCGGAGCGGGAGCGCGCCTCGCAGGACGCCACGCGGGTGCGGCGGGAGGCCCAGGAGGAGTCCGAGGCCGCCAAGTCGCTCGCGGAGCGCACGGTCGCGGAGGCGATCACCGAGTCGGAGCGACTGACCGAGCAGGCCCGCGAGGAGGCGGGCAGGCGCCGCGCCGACGCGGCCGAGCAGGCCGACCGGCTGGTCAACGAGGCCACCCACGAGGCCGAGCGGCTGCGCGCCGAGGCCAACGAGACGCTCGACGACGCGCGCCGCTCGGCCAACAAGACCCGTGCCGAGGCCGCCGAACAGGCCGATACGCTCATCACCGGCGCCACCGAGGAGGCGCAGCGGCTGGTCTCGGAGGCCACCACGCGGGCGCAGGCGCTGCGTACGGAGGCGTCCGACGCACGGGCCACCGCCGAGCAGGACGCGGCCCGCACCCGGGCCCAGGCCCGCGGCGACGCCAACAACATCCGTTCGGAGGCCGCCGAGCAGGCGGACCGGCTGGTCAACGAGGCCCGGAACGAGGCCGAGCGGCTGCATGCGGAGGCCAGTGCCGAGGCCGAGCGGATGCGCAACGAGGCCGCGGAGACCGTCGGTTCGGCACAGCAGCACGCGGCACGCACCCGCGCCGAGGCCGAGCGGGTCGAGGCCCGTGCGGCGGCCGAGGCGGAGCGGCTGCGCAACGAGGCGCAGGCCGAGGCCGACCGCCTGATCGACAAGGCGCGCGAGGACGCCAACAAGCGGCGCTCCGACGCCGCCGAACAGGCCGACCGGCTGGTCACCGAGTCCTCCGCGGAGGCCGAGCGGCTCACCTCCGAGGCCCGGGAAGCCGCGCTGCGCACGGCGACCGCAGCCGAGGAACAGGCGGACACCATGGTGGGCATGGCCCGCCATGAGGCGGACCGGCTGGTCTCCGAGGCCACGGCCGAGTCCAACGCCATGGTGGAGAAGGCCCGTACGGACTCCGACACCATGCTGAGCGAGGCCCGGGGCGACGCCACGGCCATCCGGGAGCGCGCCGAGGAGCTGCGCACCCGTACCGAGGCCGAGGTCGAGGAGCTGCACCAGCGGGCCCGCCGGGAGTCCGCGGAGCAGATGAAGGCCACGGGCGAGCGCGTCGACAAGCTGGTCGCGGCGGCCACCGCACAGCTGATGAAGGCCGAGGAGAAGGCCAAGTCGCTGGTCGCGGAGGCGGAGAGCGAAGCGAGCCGGGTGCGGATCGCGGCGGTGAAGAAGGCCGAGGGTCTGCTGAAGGAAGCCGAGCAGAAGAAGTCCGAGACCGAGCGGGAAGCGGACCGGCTGCGGGCCCGCGCCACGGACGAGGCCAAGCAGATCGTGGACGAGGGCAAGCGCGAGCTGGAATTGCTCAAGCGCCGCCGCGAGGACATCAACGCGGAGATCTCCCGTGTCCAGGACGTCCTCGAGGCGTTGGAATCCTTCGAAACCCCCGGATCAGGCGGCTCGGGCGGCAAGGAGAACGGTGGAGTCAAGACGGCGGCGGGCGCGGGTGCGACGAGGAGTGGAAAGCGGTCGGAAGGGTAGCCGTACGCGGGGGACCAACCCCGACCGTGCACATCCGCGTCGGTCTCACGTAAGTCTCGCGTCGGTCCGCGTCCATCACTGCATGTCCGTATCATCCCGACGAGTGACGAGGTCTCCGTCTTACTGCCACTCAAAAGGCTGGACATAATGCAGATCAAACAGACGTTGACTCGATGACACGCCGTTCGGCCCCCTAGGATTCCCTCTATCACCTCACCGGTCTCTTTCGACAGGAACCCCATGAGCGACACTTCCTCCCCCTTCGGCTTCGAGCTCGTGCGGCGTGGGTACGACCGCGGTCAGGTGGACGACCGCATTTCCAAGCTCGTCGCCGATCGTGACAGTGCACTGGCCCGTATCACCTCTCTGGAAAAGCGCATCGAGGAGCTGCACCTCGAGACGCAGAACGCTCAGGCCCAGATCAACGATTCGGAGCCGTCCTACGCGGGGCTCGGCGCCCGGGTCGAGAAGATCCTCCGTCTCGCCGAGGAAGAGGCGAAGGATCTGCGCGAGGAGGCTCGCCGCGCCGCCGAACAGCACCGTGAGCTGGCCGAGTCGGCCGCCCAGCAGGTTCGCAACGACGCCGAGTCGTTCGCCGCCGAGCGCAAGGCCAAGGCCGAGGACGAGGGCGCGCGGATCGTCGAGAAGGCGAAGGGCGAGGCGGCCACGCTGCGCCAGGAGGCACAGAAGGACGCCCAGTCCAAGCGCGAGGAGGCGGACTCCCTCTTCGAGGAGACCCGCGCCAAGGCCGCGCAGGCCGCCGCCGACTTCGAGACCAACCTCGCCAAGCGCCGCGAGCAGTCCGAGCGCGACCTGGCCTCGCGTCAGGCCAAGGCCGAGAAGCGGCTCGCGGAGATCGAGCACCGCGCCGAGCAGCTCCGCCTCGAGGCCGAGAAGCTGCGCACCGACGCCGAGCGCCGCGCCCGCCAGACGGTGGAGACCGCACAGCGCCAGGCCGAGGACATCGTGGCCGACGCCAACGCCAAGGCCGACCGGATCCGCAGCGAATCCGAGCGCGAGCTCGCGGCCCTCACCAACCGCCGCGACAGCATCAACGCCCAGCTGACCAACGTCCGCGAGATGCTGGCCACGCTGACCGGTGCGGCGGTCGCCGCGGCCGGTGCCCCGGGCGAGGACGAGGCGGTCACCCGCGGCGTCCCGGCCCAGCAGTCCCGGTGACCGACGGTCACAACAGAGCGCACGATGCCCCGCGCCGCGAACCGCGGCGCGGGGCACGCGCACATCCGGCCCCGGGCCGGCTGAAACCATCCGCATCCAGCCCCTCCGGCGCTTGAGAAGCGGGGCCCAGCGGGGCCGGGCCGAGTCCGGACTACCCCCTACCGGCGCGCCGGGGGCGGAGCACCCGCACAGGGCCCGCGCGGGGTCCGGACTACCCAGCCCCTCCGGCGCTTGAGGAGCGGGGGCCCGAGGGCAGAGCCCCCGCAACGGACCCGAGCGGAGTCCGGACCACCAGCCCCCTACCAGCGATTGAGGAGCCCGAGGCCCGGCAGCGGAACCCCCGCACAGGGGCAGGGCCGAGTCCGGACCATCCAGCCCTACCGGCCAAGACACCGACATCCCAGCCCCTCCGGCGCTTGAGGAGCGGAGGCCCGAGGGCAGAGCCCCCGGCGGGGCCGGGCGGGGCCCGGTTTCGGGGAGGGGCGGGGTGGGGGAGGCAACCCCCCATGACCAACCGCACCCTCACATCCCTCGGCTTCGCCCCCCCCGGCCACCCGGCCACCCGGCCGCCGTCCCCATGGTCCCGGTCGAGGTGCACGGCATCGCGGTCGGCTGCTCAGCCCACATCGGCCGCTACGGCTACGTGGCCTCGGCCCCGTACACGGCACCGGGAGCCCGCACCCCGCTGGTCATCAGCTGGCTGGACGACGAACAGCTGGCGGCCGTGGACGCCACCGAATACCCCAACTACCGCCGCGTCCTGCTCTCCGGCGAGCAATACCCCATGCTCATGCCGTCCGGCGAGCGGCTGCCCGCCGCGTATCTCTACGTCGGCGAGCGCGGAGTGCTGATGTCCCCGGACGGCACCGAACGCCCCCTCCCCGGCGGCGGCGACCAGAGCGCCCTGCTCACCCGCCTCCTCGCCGGTTCGCCCCGGCTGCGGGAACTCCTCGGCCCCGACCCCCGCTCCTGGGTCACCCGCGCGGGCACCGACCCCGCCGTCCGTCGCGAGGGCACCCGGATCTTCCAGGAGGAGGGCTGGACACTGCCGCAGCCCGACCTCCTCCACCGCCCCCACCACGGGCCCGGCGGCGCCGTAGGGCCCCAGGGGCACGATGCGCTCTCAACTCCCGAATAGCGGGAACCGTCAACCCGCCGGTTATCCTCCTAACCCTCACCGGGGGCGAGCGCGCCCGACCCATGCTCATGAGGGGCGGACAATGATCGAGGCAGTCGGTCTGACGAAGCGCTACGGCGCCAAGACGGCCGTGTACAACCTGTCCTTCCAGGTGAGGCCGGGTGCCGTCACCGGCTTCCTCGGGCCCAACGGGTCGGGCAAGTCCACCACGATGCGAATGATCCTGGGCCTCGACGAGCCCACCGCCGGCCATGTCACGGTCGGCGGCTACCCGTTCGGCAAACTGCCCAACGCCCCCCGCCAGGTGGGCGCGCTGCTCGACGCCAAGGCGGTGCACGGCGGCCGCAGCGCACGTCAGCATCTGCTCTGCCTGGCCCAGCTGTCGGGGATCCCGGCCCGCCGGGTCGACGAAGTACTGGGCGTGGTGGGGCTCCAGAACGCGGCGCGCAAGCGCTCCAAGGGGTTCTCGCTCGGTATGGGGCAGCGACTGGGCATCGCGGCCGCCCTCCTCGGCGATCCGCAGGTGCTGCTCTTCGACGAGCCGGTCAACGGCCTGGACCCCGAAGGCATCCTCTGGGTCCGCAACTTCATGAAGCAGCTGGCCTCCGAGGGCCGCACCGTCTTCGTCTCCAGCCATCTGATGAGCGAGATGGCGCTCACCGCCGACCATCTGATCGTGATCGGGCGCGGTCAGCTGCTCGCCGATATGAACGTCAAGGACTTCATCTCCTACAACTCGGCGGACTTCGCACGCGTCCGCACCCCCGAGGGCGACCCGGGGCAGCGCGAGAAGCTGACCGCCGCGCTGAGCGAGGCGGGCGGCCAGGTGCTGCCGGAGCAGGACGGCGCGCTGCGGGTGACCGGGCTGCCGCTGCCGCGCATCAGCGATCTGGCGCATAAGGCGGACGTCCGGCTGTGGGAGCTCTCCCCGCACCAGGCGTCGCTGGAAGAGGCGTACATGCGGATGACGCAGGGCGCGGTGGACTACCGCTCGACCATCGACGAGCGCGCCGCCCTGCAACAGCCGCAGCAGCCGGTCCCGGGCGCGGTGCCGCAGGGCGCGCCGTACGGCTATGCGCCGGGCGCTCAGGGGCAGCCGGTGGGCTTCCCACCGGGGACCGTGCTGCCGGGGTACGCCGAGCCGCCGGCCCCGCCGCGCCAGCCGCACGCCCCGGGTGGCGCGATGCCCTCCGCACCTGCCGCACCCGCCCCACCTGCCGCGCCCGCCACCTCCGCCCCGGCCGCAGCCGCCGCCGCGATGCCGCCCACCGCGCCCCCGGCGGCTCCCGCCGCTCCCCCGGCCCAGCCGCCCGCGGCGCCGCCCGCCCCCGCCGATCTGACCAAGAGCGACACCGAGGACGCCCGATGACGACCCCGTACCAGCAGCAGTCCCAGGCGCCCATTCCCCCGCAGAGTCCCCCGCAGAGTCCGCCGCAGAGCCCTCCGCAGGGTCCGCCTCAGGCGGCCCCGCCGATGCCGCCGCAGGCCCCGCACCAGACGAACCCGTACCAGGCGGCACCGCACCACCACGCCCCGCACCACCACACGCAGCCACCGCAGCCGCCGCATCAGCAGATGCCGTCCGGGCCCCCGTCGCAGCCGTACGCCGGTGTCGGCCCGTACACCTCGCCGATACCGGTCCGGCGCACCAGCCTCGGCAACGCCCTCGCCTCCGAGTGGACGAAGATCAAGTCGGTGCGCTCCACGATCTGGACGCTGGGCGTGATGGTCGCGCTGGTGATCGGGATCGGACTCCTGGTGGCGGCGACCACCGCCGACTCCGACTACGACACGGTCCCCACCACCCTCCCCGGCTTCTTCGGCACCCTGCTCGGCCAGCTGTGCGTCGTCACCCTCGGGGTGCTCGTGATCACCTCCGAGTACAGCACCGGGATGATCCGGACCACCCTCACCGCCTGCCCGCAGCGCTCCCGGGTGCTCACCGCCAAGGCGCTGGTCTTCTTCGCCCTCTCGTTCACCAGCACGACCGTCGCGCTCGTGCTGGTGGCCTACGCCAGCATGGGGATGCACAGCGGGCCGGCGGTCGCGGAGCCGACCGGCGACCAGATCCTGGGCGCGACGGTCGGCGCGGGGCTGTATGTGTCGCTGCTGGGGCTGCTCTCGCTGGCCGTGGGAGCCATCCTGCGGCACTCCGCGGGCGCGATCACCACGATGCTCGGTGTGATGCTGCTGCCGTCCATCCTCCCCGCGTTCCTGATGATGTCGGACAGCCTCCGCGATCTGGGATCGAAGATGCTGGAGTACTCCTCGCCCCAGTCGCTGGCCTCCCTCTTCCAGATCGACGACGGTCTGAACAACGGCTGGCCCCAGCTGTCGGTGCTGGCCGGGATCACGGCGGCGGCGATGGTCGCCGCGTACGCGCTGCTGGAGAAGCGCGATGTGTAGGACGATGCACAGAGCGATGTGCAGAGGGATGCGCAGGGCCTACGAGGGTGGCCCGAGCGGGATGTGCGGCGCCTGAGACGGTCAGTACCGCGGCGCGTTCCGGGACCGCTGGAGCTTGGCGCTCCGGCGGTCCCGTGCGTTCCAGCACGCCTTGTGCCAGTGGCGCCGGTCGTCCGCGCCCATGTGCTGCTGCCAGGCGACCACATGCGCGACCCCCGGCGGAATCTCCTGGTCGCAGCCCGGGCAGCGGTAGTGCTTGGCGGCCGCTCCGCCGCCGACCTGCCGGACCACCCACTCCTCGCCCTGCCAGGTCTCCATGCGGTCCAGACTGTTACGGTTCATGCCCTCGTGGCCGACGGGCTTGTCGCCGCCTCGCGGGCGGTTTCGGCGTGGAGACACGGGGCACCTCGACAGAGCTGGGAGCTAACGGGCTGTGACCAGCGTACGCGCTACGGTCACCGTCCTGGTAAGCCGTCGTCCACACCCACACTCCGATCATCATGAAAACTTCTTGCCAAGCCGTGCCCTTGGCACGTGTCAGGCGTTATTGCCTGTGAAGCCTGCGAAGGGGGATGAGGCGGTGCCCGCGCCGGCATGTCAGCCGCGACAAGGAGGCAGATCACGATGGATGTGGGGGCTTTCATCCTGGCCGCTCAATTCCCAGGCCAGGGACAGGAGGAGGCGCTGCACCGGGCGGTGCGGTCGGCCGAGCTCTCCGAGGAGACCGGGCTGGACGCGGTCTGGGTCGCCGAGCACCACTTCGTTCCGTACGGGGTCTGCCCGTCCGCGGTCACCCTCGCCGCGCTGCTGCTGGGACGTACCCGCCGGATCGGCGTCGGTACGGCGGTGAGCGTACTCCCGACCGCGCATCCCGTCGCTCTGGGTGAGCAGGCGGCACTGCTCCACCTCCTCTCCGGCGGCCGGTTCACCCTGGGGGTCGGCCGCGGCGGCCCCTGGGTGGATCTCGAGGTCTTCGGCTCTGGACTGGGCGCGTACGAGCGGGGCTTCCCCGAATCGCTCGATCTGCTGCTGCGCTGGCTGCGCGAACCACGGGTGGGAGCGGACGGCGAGCGGTTCGCGTTCCGCGAGGTGACGGTGGTGCCGCGCTCCGACGACGTCCCCGCCGGGCAGGCGGTGGGCGCCCCGCGGGTGATCGCCCCGCAGGTGATAGTCGCCTGCACCTCGCCCAGCAGTGTGCGGCTGGCCGCCGAGCGCGGTCTTCCCATGCTGCTCGGTATGCACTGCGGGGACGAGGAGAAGGCCGAGGTGGTCGGCCTGTGGCGGAAGTCCGCGCTGGCGGCGGGCCGTTCACCGGAGGAGGTCGAGACGGTGGCGGCGCGCCATGTCTCGGCCGGGGTGGCGCAGATCGCCGACGACCGGCCCGCGGCGGCCGAGGTCCTGACCAAGGCGATGCCCGGCTGGCTGCGGCAGGGGCTCGAGGCGCATGTGACGGTCGACGGCCGGGAGCGCCGGATGCGCGACCCGGTGGCCTATGCGGAGCTGCTGTGCGAGCTGCATCCGGTGGGGTCGCCACGGCTGTGCGCGGACCGGCTGGCGGCGACCGCGGAGCGCACCGGGATCCGCCGGTTCGCCCTGCTGGTCGAGGGTTCGGGCGATCTGGCGGCCACCGAGGAGAACGTACGACGGCTCGGTGGTGAGGTGCTGCCGCTCCTGCGCTGATACACCTCCCCCTGGTGGAGCGGCAGCGGAAGTCGCGTCAGCAGTCGCGGAGTTCGGGTGACTGGTTGAGCAGCTGCCCCCGGACCGAGGTGAAGCGGGCGAGGCGTTCGTCAGCCGATGCGTCCATCGGGAAGACCGCCACCCGGTGGCAGTTCTGGAAGGCCAGCCGCACCCCGAAGTGGCGCTGGAGCGCGCCGCGTATCGCGTCACTGGCGAGTGCGCGGAGCAGTTGACCGCGTGCCTGCTCATTGGGTGGCGGCGTCTGGTTGTCGGCGAACTCCCCGCCGTCCACCTTCAGCTGGGCCACCAGCGAGCTGATCATCTCCCATGCGTAGGGTAGGGAGTTCCGGACGCAGTCGACGAAGGCCGCTTCGTCGACCTCGCCTCGCTCGGCCTGTTCGAGCAGGGCCGGTGAGACGTCGAGCGACATGGGTTCTCCTCTCGCGACCCCGCGAGCGGGGTCTCAGGGATGGGAAGGGCGGACGGCGACGCAGCGTGCCCGTCCGACGACCGCCCGCTTCAACGGTAATTCGGCCACTGCGCCCGCACCAGGAGAACGGGCACACAACCAGCCATCTCCGAAGGGGTCCATCGCCGGACGAATCGCGTGGAGCGGCGGTGGTCGAGTAGCGTTGCCGACCATGCGTCTCGTCATCGCCCGGTGCTCCGTGGACTACGCCGGCCGCCTCACCGCCCACCTTCCCTCGGCACCCCGCCTGATCCTCGTCAAGGCCGACGGCAGTGTGTCCATCCACGCGGACGACAGGGCCTACAAACCCCTCAACTGGATGTCTCCGCCGTGCACGCTGAAGGAAGGCGACGACGATGTGTGGACGGTCGTGAACAAAGCGGGCGAGAAGCTCATCATCACCATGGAGGAGGTCCTCCATGACTCCTCGCATGAGCTCGGCGTGGACCCCGGCCTGATCAAGGACGGTGTGGAGGCCCATCTCCAGGAGCTGCTCGCCGATCGTATCGAGACACTCGGCGATGGCTGGACGCTTATTCGGCGTGAATACCCCACTGCCATTGGCCCCGTGGACATTCTCTGCCGCGACGCGGACGGGACGACGGTCGCCGTGGAGATCAAACGCCGTGGTGAGATCGACGGCGTCGAGCAGCTCACCCGCTATCTCGAACTCCTCAACCGGGACCCGCACCTCGCCCCGGTGAAGGGCGTCTTCGCCGCCCAGGAGATCAAGCCTCAGGCGCGTGTGCTCGCGACGGACCGGGGTATCGGGTGCGCGGTGCTGGACTACGACGCGCTCCGGGGCATCGAGGACGACAAGCTCCGCCTGTTCTGACGCGGGGCCCTCTCCGACGCGAGGCCCTCTCCGACGCTGGGCCCTCCCGGACGTGGGCCCTTTCCGCCGCGGGGCCCTCTCCGACGCTGGGCCTTTCCGACGCTGGGCTCTCCCGACGTGGGGACCTCTCCGACGCGGGGCCCTCCGCGACGCTGGGCTCTCCTGACGTGGGGACCTCTCCGACGCGGGGCCCTCCGCGACGCTGGGCTCTCCCGACGTGGGGACCTCTCCGACGCGGGGCCCTCCGCGACGCTGGAGGCTGCCCGTACGCCCCTTACGCCCGTACGGGCTCGCTCCCGGCACCCGAAGCCGGGCCCCTATGGGGCATGCGGCGGACCACGCGGCGGAGCCGCATATCGGCGCTTTCCCCTCCCCGCCCCTTCCCGATACCAGGGGCTCCGCCCCTGGACCCCGGGACCTCTGGACCTCTGGACCTGGGGCGGAGCCCCACCACGCGGCGGAGCACACATCGATGCTGCGGGAAGGGACGAAGCCCCGACCCCGGCCCGGGGCGGAGCCCCAGGCCGGGGCCCGGCACAGACCAGCCCGGGGCCCGGCGCAAGCCCGCCCAAGGGCTGGGGCAGAGCCCCGCTCCGGGGTCTGGCGCAGACCCGCCCGGGGCCTGGAGCGGAGCCCCAAGCCGGGGCCCGGCACAGACCCACCCGGGGTGTGGGGCGAAGCCCCAATCCGCCCGGCACAGACCAGCCCAGGGCGCGGGGCAGAGCCCCAAACCGGAGCCCGGCACAGACCGGCTCAGGGCCTGGGACGAAGCCCCAAACCGGAGCCCGGCACCCACCAGCCCAGGAACCTGAAGCACAGCCCCAATCCGGGGCCCAGCGCAGACTCGCCCGGGGCCTGAAGCAGAGCCCCAACCCGGGGCCCGGCACAGACCAGCCCGGGGCGTGGGGCAAAGCCCCGCTCCGGGGCCTGGCGCAGACCCGCCCAGGAACCTGAAGCAGAGCCCCAAGCCGGGGCCCGGCACAGACCCACCCGGGGCGCGGGGCGAAGCCCCGCTCCGGGGCCCGGCGCAGACCCGCCCAGGGGCTGGGGCAGAGCCCCAAGCCAGGACCTGGGCCAGAGCCCCAATCCGGAGCCCAGCACAGACCCACCCAGAGCCTAGAGCGGAGCCCCAACCCAGGGGGCCCGGCGCAGACCCGCCCAGGGGCTGGGGCGCGGCCCCAATCCGGGGCCCGGGGCGGGGCCCCGCTTCGGGGGCTGGGGCGGAGCCCCAGTTGTGGGAAGGGGCGGGGAGGGGAACAGCTCGCCGCAGGCGTCAAGATCCGGCGGACAGCCCCTGGGCTGACCACATCCCGCCACGGGGGCGGGGCGCCCTCTGGCGCGATCCGGCGCCCACGCCCGGCGCTGCCCACACCCGGCGCCGCCGACGCCCCGTGCCCGCCACGCCCCGTGCCCGCGACGCCCCGTACCCACCGCGCCCCGTGCCCCGGCGCCCCGCGCTCCCAAGCCGCGCGACTACGCGACCGGGCTGGCGGTGCTCGGCGCCATGTGGGTGGTGGGGGCGCTCGCGGTGGTGGAGGTGTCGTCGGTGGGGGTCGTGGTCGGGGACGAGGTGGTGGGCGTGGGCTTGGTGGGCTCACCGGTCGGGGTCGGCGGCTTGCTCGTCGGCGGCTTGGTCGTCGGCCGCGGGTCGGAGGTCGTCGGGTCCGACGACGGGGGCGAGGGCGGCCGCTCGGTGTCCGAGGGCGTACCGCTCGTGGACGACGGACCGCCGGACTCCGTGGAGTCGCTGGGCGAGGCGCTGTCGCTCGGCGCGGTCGGGGAGGTGGACGTCAGCGGTGTTCCGCTGAGGCCCGGCTGGGGGGCCTGGCTGGTGCCGCTCGTGGGCTCGTCGGCGGTCAGCCCCTTGTCGTCGTCCCGCTGACTGGCCGACCGGCCCGGCTTGACCTTGTCGGCGGGGTTGTGGGAATCGTCGCCCGAGGTGGCGCCCAGGGTCACCACGGTGCCGAGCACGGCCACCAGCAGCACGCCCGCGGCCGCCGCGACCACATTGCGCCGGGTGCCCCGCATCGCCAGCCGACGCGGCCCGCGCGGCTTGCCGCCGGAGCCACCGGATCCGCCGGACGGCCGGGCGGGGCCGGAAGCGGCGGTGGAGGCGCCGACGAGCGCCGTGGGCGCGGTGGAGGCCGTCACGGCGGGCCGGGAGGCGGCCGGGACCGCGGCCGTCACCGCCGTCGTCGCCGTGTCGCCCAGGGCGGCCATCGGCGTCGTGGCCGCCGCCTTCGGGGTGACGATCGTGGTCGCCGTGTCGTCGGGCACGGCGCCCGCCGCCGAGGACTCGTCACCGCCCTTACGGTTCCCACCGCTCGCCCCGAACGCCCCGGCCATCGCCGAGCCGGGCGAGCGGTCGGCGACCAGCGCCAGCGCGCGCCGCCCCGCGACCGTGCCCCGCTTGTCCGCGAGGACGCCGCGCAGCCCGATGGACGCCTCGAGTTCGGCGCGGGCCCGGTCCAGATTGCCCGTGCACAGCGCGAGGACGCCCAGCTCATGGTGGAAGTACGCCTCGTCCGCGACCTGCCCCGCCAGCCGCGCGGCCTCCTGGCCGTGCCGCACCGTGCGCTCCCAGGCGCCCCAGTGCAGCGCCGCGGCGAAGGCGGGCGCGGCGGCGCGGGCGAGCAGCACGGCGGCGTCGGCGTGGCCCGCCTCCCGGCTGCCGATGAGCGCGGTCAGCGCCGCGAGGATCGCGTCGGCCTCGGCGGCGACGCGCTCGGGGGCCACCGAGGGGTGGCCGGCCCACCAGGCGTAGTGCCGGGCGACGGTGTGCGCGCGCCCGGCGTCCTCGTCGGCGTAACCGGCCTCCGCGAGCTGGGCGGTGACGCGCGCCGCCAGTCGGTAGTGCGATCCGGCCGGGGTGACGAGACCACAGCCGAGCAACTCGCCGAGAGCCGCCTCGGCGTGGGTGTCCGCGGACAGCGCGGGCAGATGGGCCTGGTGCGGGCATTCACCGCCGAGCGCGACCGCGAACCGCAGGGCGTCCTGGGCCGCCTCGCCCAGCGGTCCGGCGAGCAGCGCGGCGGGGGACGCCGCCTCGGCGATCGAGGGCAGCGGAGCCTCGGAGCCCCCGTCCGCCTCCCGCGCGGAGGCGTCGTCGCCCAGGGCCTCCCGCTGCCGCAGCAGCGCGCCCGCCTGGACGAAGCGCAGCGGCAGCCCCTCGGACTCGAACCACAGGTCCGCCGCCCAGCTCGCCTCGTCCTCCGCCAAAGGCCGTCGTGCGGCCCGCTCCAGCAGGTCGAGACCGGCCGTACGGCTGAGCCCGGAGAGGAAGACCTCCTCCAGGTGGGAATCGGCGGACGGCGCCGGGACATCGGGCGTGGCGGAGATCAGGAACGCGCATTCGGGGGTCGCGTCGAGGAACTCGTCCAGCGCGGCGCCGCCGAACTCGATGTCGTCGAGGACGACGACCGCACCGACCTCCTGGACCGACTCCAGCAGCTCCGCGCGGTCCGGCCGGTACAGCGGGGCGCTGAAGACGGCGGCGTAGAGGTCGTGGAGGAGATCGGTGGGAGTGCGGTGGTACCCGGTGAGCCGTACGACACCGTCGGGCGCCAGCCGTTCGCAGTCGGAGGCCACGGCGTCCAGCAGGGTGCTGCGCCCCGAACCGGAGGGCCCGGTGACCCGCACCGAGCGGCCGCGGGCGAGCAGCCGGGCGAGCCGCTCCCGCTCCTCGTCGCGCTCCAGCATCGGCAGTTCGGGCAGGACGGTGCCGGACGGGCGCGGCGCGGCGGCCGCGCGGCGCAGCTCGGCCCGCTCGTCGGGGTCACGGCGCTCGGGCCGGGCGCGGCGCTCTCCGGGCGGACAGGGTTCTATCTCGCTGCCGTCGACGGGGTTGACCGTGAGCAGATGGTCACCGGCGACGATGCGCACGGTGCGGGCCGGAGACTCGGAGGAGGACGAGGAAGAAGCAGAGGACGCGGAGGAAGCAGCGGACGCGGAGGAAGCAGCGGACGCGGAGGACGCGGAGGACGCGGAGGACGCAGAGGACGCGGAGGACGCGGAGGACGCAGAGGACGCGGAGGACGCGGAGGACGCAGAGGACGCGGAGGACGCGGAGGACGCAGAGGACGCAGAGGACGCGGAGGACGCAGAGGACGCAGAGGACGCGGAGGACGCGGAGGACGCGGAGGACGCGGAGGACGCGGAGGACGCGGAGGACGAAGAAGAAGGAGAAGAAGCGGAAGACGCGGAGGAGGCGGCCGCGCCGGGCACCGGCGCGCCCAGAGGGGGCGTCGGAACATCCCCCGGCAGCCCCGACGGCCCCGACGGCCCCGGCGGCGCGGGCGGGCGCGACGGCGAGCCGCCGCCCGGACCGTCCGCCGCACGCGACGCACCGGAAGCCGCACCCGGGGCGGTCTCGTCGTGGCCGTGCTCCTGCGATCCGCGGTTCTTCGGGTCCATGGTCCTTGCCCCCCAGATGCGTGGCGTGCTGTAAGGCTCCCCGGCCTGCCTTCGCTTCTGGTCCGGTGCCGCCGTAGGGAATGTGTCCGGCAACCACCGAACCCCGGGCCGTATCAGACGGCCTGGACCTGCTCACAGTATCCACCGCGCCGGAGGACGCCCACGCCACCCCGGGTAACACATCACCCCCCGGGTGACCGGTCCGCGCCGCTCAGACCCGCGGCAGGGATTCCGCCTCCAGCCCGCCTTCGATCGCCAGGATGCGGTGCAGCCGGGTGGCCACCAGCAGGCGCTGCATCTGGGGCGGCACCCCGCGCAGCACCAGCCGTCTGCCCACCCGGCCGGCCCGGCGGTGGGCCCCCATGATCACCCCGAGACCGGTCGCGTCCCAGGAGTCCAGTTCGGTGAGGTCGAGGACGAGGTCCCCGCCGCCCGCGTCAACGGCAGTGTGCAGGGCCGTACGGGCGTCCGCCGCACTCCGGACGTCCAGTCGGCCCCCGACGACCAGCTCGGCGTGGTCGCCCTTGATGTGCATATGCGCTCCCCAATACGGTGCGTCGTGTCGTCAATGCGCCATTTCTGTCTACAGAACTGACTGCCTCTCACACGAGGAAGTTGCCGTCTGTAAGCGAACCGATACCGAATTCACCCAGGAGGGTGAGTTCCGGAACTGACGCCGCAACAGAGCCCTCAGTAGCGGTAGAAGCCCTCTCCGCTCTTACGGCCGTTGTCCCCCGCGTCGACCATCCGGCGCATGATCTCCGGCGGTGCGAACTTCTCGTCCTGCGACTCGGTGTAGATGTTGTCGGTGGCGTGCAGCAGGATGTCCACGCCGGTCAGGTCGGCCGTCGCGAGGGGGCCCATCGCATGGCCGAAGCCCAGCTTGCAGGCGGTGTCGATGTCCTCGGCCGTGGCGACCCCCGACTCGTACAGCTTCGCCGCCTCCACGACGAGGGCGGAGATCAGCCGGGTGGTGACGAAACCCGCGACATCGCGGTTGACGACGATACAGGTCTTGCCCACGCCCTCCGCGAACTCCCGTGCGGCGGCCAGGGTTTCATCGCTGGTCTTGTGACCGCGGACCAACTCGCACAGCCCCATCATCGGCACCGGTGAGAAGAAGTGGGTGCCGACGACCCGCTCCGGGCGCCGGGTGGCCGCGGCGATCTTGGTGATCGGGATGGCGGAGGTGTTCGAGGCCAGGATCGTGTCGTCCTTGACCAGCTCATCGAGGGCGCGGAAGATCTCCCGCTTGACCTCGACCTTCTCGAAGACCGCCTCCACCACGACATCCGCGTCCGCGGCGGCGTCGAGGTCGGTCGTGGTGGTGATCCGGCCCAGCGCCCGCTCGGCCTCCTCCGCCTCCAGCTTGCCCTTGGAGACGAACTTGTCGTACGAGGCCCGGATGCCGTCCGTGCCGCGGCGCAGCGCCTCGTCGGTCACATCGCGCAACACGACGTCCCAGCCCGCCTGGGCCGAGACCTGCGCGATACCGGACCCCATGAGTCCGGCTCCGATGACCGCGAGCTTCTTGGCCACGACACACACCTCTCTGTTCCGTCTGTTCCGTCTGCTCTGCGCGACAGTCCGATGTGCCGGACCTTAACGCCCGTTCACCCCCGCGGACAGCCCTCGTAACGCGCGTCACGGTGTGTTCTTCACCGCATAGTTGAGGACCGTGTCGCTCAGGAGCGACTCCATGACGTCCACCTCGCGGAGGGCGTCCTCGGCCACCTGGTCCACACCGCCGCCTTCCGAGAGCCCGCGGATGATGGAGCGCAGCACGGCGTTCTGGAGCCCGACGAGCTGGTGCGCGATGAACTCGGGGGTCGGGTCCCGCGGGGCGGCGCCGGCCTCCTCGCGCAGCGTGACACCGAGCTGGTGGACCGCCTTGCCCTGGATCACGAAGAGCCGGGCCATCAGCGCCGGGGACTCCACGATGACCTGCCGGAACCGCTCATAGCCCTCGCTCAGCCCCACATAGGCGTGCCGCTCGCGGATGTCCTGGCGCAGCTGGTCCATCAGGGCCCGCGCCGCCGACCGTCCGGGCGGGCGCTCCCGTACCAGCCGGGAGGGGCGGTCGACGACCTCCTCCTCGCGGTCGACGAAGAGGTCCTCCTTGGTCGGGAAGTAGTTGTAGACCGTGTTGACGGAGACCTCGGCCGCCTCGGCGATCTCCGCGATCGTGACCGCCTCGAAGCCGCTGGCCATGAACAGCCCGGTCGCGACGTCCGAGATGTGCTGCCTGGTCTGCCGCTTCTTCCGCTCCCTGAGTCCCTCCGCCATGACCTCATCCTAGCTTCGCTGGTGCTCATTGATTTTTGGGGTGATTGCAAAAATAGAGCTGCTCTGTTTTTCTGGGTCCATGGCAGTCATCACGACGAACGGCCTCACCCACACCTTCCGGACCAAGCGCGGCCCCGTGGCGGCCGTGCGCGGTATCGACCTGACCGTCGAACGCGGTGAGATCCTCGGCTTCCTCGGGCCCAACGGAGCGGGCAAGACCACCACGCTGCGCATGCTCACCACGCTGCTCCCGCCCACCGGCGGCAGCGCCACCGTCGCCGGGCACGACCTCGCCCGCGATCCGGCGGGGGTGCGCCGGCGGATCGGCTATGTGGCCCAGTCCGGCGGGGTCGACCCGACCGTCTCCGTACGGGAGGAGCTGGTCACCCAGGGGCGGCTCTACCGGATGGACAAGGCCGAGGCGGCCGCCCGCGCCGCGGAGCTGGCCCGGGACCTGGGCCTGACCGAGCTGCTGGACCGCCTCTGCGGCGCGCTCTCCGGCGGGCAGCGGCGGCGGCTGGACATCGCCCTCGGGCTGGTCCACCGGCCCGAGGTGCTCTTCCTGGACGAGCCGACCACCGGGCTCGACCCCGGCAGCCGCGCCGATCTGTGGCAGCTGATCCGCGGGCTGCGCGCCGAGCACGGCATGACGGTCTTCCTGACCACCCACTACCTGGACGAGGCCGAGGCGCTGGCCGACCGGCTCGTCGTCGTCGACCAGGGTCTGGTGGCCGCCGAGGGGACGGCACAGCGGCTCAAGGCCGAGTACGGCGGCTCACCGGACGCCACCCTCCAGGACGCGTTCATCGCCGTCACCGGGCGCGGCACCGCCCCGCAGACCCCCGCTCCGCTCGCCGTCTGACCCGGAGGACACCGCACGTCCCGAAGGACACCGCACGCCCCGGAAGACGCCCCGCACGTCCCGGAAGACACCGCAAGCACAGTAATCGCCGCAAGCACCGTAAGAACCGCAAGAAGTCCGCCCGAAGGCCCGATGCCTCATCTCGTCTCCGACACGGCCCTGATATTCGGCCGCTACGCCCGCCAGACGCTGCGTTCCAAACCCGCCCTGATCTTCGGAATGGTCCAGCCGCTGCTCTTCCTCGTCTTCTTCGGCCCGCTGCTCACCGATCTGCCGCTGGGCGGCACGGCGAGCTCCTGGCAGACCATCGTCCCTGGAATCCTCGTCCAACTCGGCCTGTTCTCCGCCTCGTTCACCGGGATCGGGCTGATCCTCGAACGGCGCACGGGCGTCATCGAGCGGATGCGGGTCACCCCCGTCAGCCGGCTGGCGCTGCTGATGGGCCGGGTGCTCAAGGACGTCGTACAACTGCTGGCGCAGTCCCTGGTGCTGGTGTGCGTGGCCGTGCTGCTCGGGCTGCGCGCCCCGGTGCTGGGCGTGGCGATCGGCTTCGTCTTCGTCGGCGTGCTGACCGTCTCGCTCGCCTCGCTCTCCTACGCGCTGGCGATCCGGGTGTCCTCCCCGCAGGGGTTCGCGCCGGTCATCAACTCCGTCACCATGCCCGCGATGCTGCTGTCCGGGATCCTGCTGCCGATGTCGCTCGGGCCCCGCTGGCTCGACATCGCCTCGCACTTCGTGCCGTTCCGCTATCTCGTGGACGGGGTGCGGGCCGCCTTCGCCGGTGAGTACGGGGACGGGAAGATCGCGCTGGCCGCGCTGGTCGCCTCCGGACTCGCGGTGGTGGCCGTCACCCTCGGCGCACGGCTCTTCCGGCAGGCCGGGGCGTAGGCTCGAACCCATGGTCAATCTCACCCGCATCTATACGCGTACCGGGGACACGGGAACCACCGCCCTCGGCGATATGAGCCGCACCGCCAAGACCGATGCGCGGATCGCCGCGTACGCCGACGCCAACGAGGCGAACGCGGCGATCGGGGTGGCCATCGCGCTGGGCCGGCTGCCCGCCGAGATCGTCAAGGTGCTGGTCCGCGTCCAGAACGACCTGTTCGACGTGGGCGCCGACCTGTCGACTCCGGTGGTGGAGAACCCCGCTCATCCCCCGCTGCGCGTGGAGCAGAGCTATATCGACAAACTGGAGGCGGACTGCGACAGCTTCCTGGCGGATCTGGAGAAGCTGCGCAGCTTCATCCTCCCCGGCGGCACCCCGGGCGCGGCGCTGCTGCACCAGGCGTGCACGGTGGTGCGCCGCGCCGAGCGCTCCACCTGGGCGGCGCTCGCCGAGTACGGGGACTCGATGAACGCGCTGACCGCCACCTATCTCAACCGGCTCTCGGATCTGCTGTTCATCCTGGCCCGCACGGCCAACAAGGAGGTCGGCGACGTCCTCTGGGTTCCGGGCGAGAACCGCTGAAACCCCATGAGCCCCGCCGGCACCGGCGCTGCGCGATGGCGCGGCCGGGGCCGACGGGGCGGGGCGGGGCCCGGCGCCGTCTGCCTGCTACGGGGGTTAGCGGGCAGACGACGCGGAGCGCTCCCGCTTCGGAAAGAGCGTGTAGCTGAGCGCGATCGCCACGTTGATGCCGATCAGGAAGAGCATGTTCCGCTGCCAGTCGCGCAGCGAGCCGATCTCGCCGTCGTCGCCGACGTACCAGATCCCGCCCTGGAGCAGCGCGAGGGCGATGACCGCGGCCAGCACCCAGCGGCCCGCGGTCTTCCACTCGTGCAGCGTCCGCGCCGCGCCGTACTTGGCCGGCTTGACCGGCGGCGGGCCGCCGAAGAAGCGGTGGGCCACCCGGGCGTCGACCCATTTGATCGTCGAATGGCCGAGCGCGGCCGAGTAGCCGATGTAGACCGCCGCGAGGCCGTGCTTCCAGTCCGGTTCGGCGCCGTTCCTGAGGTCGATCACGGTCGTCACGAACAGCACCACCTCCAGCACCGGCTCGCACAGCAGCACCACGGTGCTCGCCTTCGGCATCTTCGCCACGTACCGCAGCAGGAGGCCGATGCCCAGCAGCACCCAGAAGCCGACCTCACAGGCGATGATCAGCGCGACAACCACGATGTTTCCTCTCTCGGTCTGCCCTTGGCCCCCAACCATCCCCGGCGATCAGGTCACACGCGTCGTCGGCGGCGATGAAACCCGACTGCATCCTTCGATGTACGCGGCCGGGCGGCGGGCCCGGTCCCAAGGGGGAGGCCCGGCGCGGAGCGCGCATGGTGTGATGGGTGCCATGCCGTCCCGTCCCCACTTCCCACCCCCACATCGGCATGACGTCCTGATCGGCCTCGCCGGACTGCTCGGCGGGGTCCTGATGTGGGTGATGGGGGTGCACAACAACCAGTCGTTCCTCCATACGCCCACCTGGCTGGGGCTGATCGCGCTGGTCGTGGTCTCGGCGGCCGAACTGCTGCGGCGCTCCAGGCCCCTCGTCGGCCTGGGCGTGGGGACCGTCGCGCTCGCCGCCGACATCCTCAGCGGCGGTCTCGCCGTGACGTTCCTGATGTACACCGACCTGGTCTACGCGGCCGTCATGTACTCGGGGCCCGTCGCGGCCCGGCGCATCCCCCGGCTCTGCGGGCTCCTCACGGGGCTGGCCACCGTGGTGCCGCTGGCCATCTACAGCGACCCCCTGGCGCTGCTGGTCGGCACGTTCGTCGCGCTGCTCACCCTCACCCCGGCATGGACCGGGGCGGTGGTCCGCAACCACCGCGAGGCGGCCGAGGCCGCCCGTCTGGAGACCGAACGCGTCGCCCTGCTGGCCGAGTTGGACCGGCGGGAGGCGGTCGCCTCCGAGCGCTCCCGGATGGCGCGCGAACTCCACGACATGGTGGCCAACCACCTCTCGGCCATCGCCATCCACTCCAGCGCCGCGCTCTCCCTGAAGGACCCCGCCGCCACCGACGAGGCGCTCGGCGTCATCAGGGAGAACAGCGTGCGCGGCCTGGCCGAGATGCGCCGGCTGATCGGGCTGCTGCGGGACCCCGGGGAGACCGCGGAACCCGCCGCCACCTCCACGCTCGACGCCCTCGACACCCTGCTGGAGCAGGCCCGCACCAACGGCCGCCCCGGCGGCCAGGACATCGTCCTGTGCGATGAGCGGCCGGACGGCGCCGCCCCGCTGCCCGCCCCGGTCGAGCTCGCCGCGTACCGCATCGTCCAGGAGTCGCTCACCAACGCCCTCAAGCACGCCGCGCCCGGCCGGGTGGACGTGACGCTGGCGCATCGCACGGACGGCCCGCTCGAGGTCAGCGTGATCAGCCCCTACGGCGAGAGCTCCGGCCCCCGGGCGCCCGGCTCCGGCACCGGGCTGATCGGGATGCGCGAGCGGGTCACCCTGCTCGGCGGCACCCTCGACGCCGGCCCGGTCACCGGGCCCCAGGGCATGGTGTGGCGGGTGCGGGCCGCGCTGCCGCTGGGGGACGAGAGCGTCCAGAGTGTGACATGACCCTTCGACGACCAGGAGCCACCGTGACCCCGCCCGCCCCGCCCTCCGGTACCGCGTCCGCCCCGATCCGGGTTCTGGTCGCCGAGGACCAGGGCTCGGTCCGCTCCGGGCTGGTGCTGATACTGCGGTCCGCCCCCGATGTCGAGGTGGTGGGCGAGGCGGTCGACGGCCTCCAGGCGGTGGAGATGGCCCGTGCGCTGCGCCCCGACGTGGTGCTCATGGACGTGCAGATGCCCCGGCTGGACGGGGTGTCGGCCACCCGCCAGGTGGTCGCGGAGCGGCTGGCGGATGTGCTGGTGCTGACCACCTTCGACCTCGACGAGTACGTCTTCGGGGCGCTGCGCGCCGGCGCCTCCGGGTTCCTGCTCAAGGACAGCGAGGCGGCCGACCTGATCGCGGCGGTCCGTACGGTGGGGCGCGGCGAGGGGATGATCGCCCCGGCGGTCACCCGCCGTCTGATCGCCGAGTTCGCCCGGCCGCAGGCCGCCCCCTCCCCCACCACGCCGAGCCCCGAGGTGCTGGCCACGCTCACCCCGCGGGAGCGGGAGGTGCTGGCCTGTCTGGGGCAGGGGCTGTCGAACGCGCAGATCGCGGCGCGGCTGACGATGGCGGAGGCCACGGTGAAGACGCACGTCAGCCGGCTGCTGAACAAGCTGGATCTACGCAGCCGGGTGCAGGCCGCGGTGCTGGCCCAGGAGCTGGGTGTGCGCTGAGCGGATCGACGGCGGACCGGGGCGCTCCCGGCGGAGCGCCTAGGCGACGTTGACGCGCTGGCCCGGGGGCGCGGCCTCCAGCCAGGCGAGAAAGCCGGTCAGCGCGTCCTCGCTCATGGCCAGCTCCAGCCAGACGCCGCCGTGCCGACAGGCGAGCACCACCGCGTCGGAGAGCAGCGCCAGCTCCTCCTCGCCCTTGGGGGTGCGCCGCTCCAGGACCTCGATCGAGGCGCGCTCCAGGACCCGCCGGGGCCTGGGGGCGTACGAGAAGACCCGGAACCACTCGATCCGGTCACCGTTGTAGCGGGCGACCCCGTACACCCACCCCTTGCCGCTGGGCTCGGATTCGCCGGTGGGCGGCTCCCAGCGCAGTGAGCAGTCGAAGGTTCCGCCGGACCGCTGGATCAGCCGCCGCCGGAGACCGAAGACGAAGAGTCCCACCACCACCAGCGCGACGACCACGCCGCCCACAAGCAGAGCGAGGACCATCTTCACCGACCTCCTCGCGTCATCCGGAAAAACCGCACCTGCATCGCCTCAGCCGCGGACCGCTGAAGGAGAGCTCCAGCGAGGTCCGCGGCTGAGGTTTTCCGACCGTACGTGACAGGCTCAGTGCGCTCCCGCCACCGCGCGCAGCCGGACGTCGGCGCGCCGCTCGGCGGCGGCGTCCGCCTCCGACTTGGCACGCTCCAGCGCCCGCTCCGCGCGCTTGACATCGATCTCGTCGGACAGCTCCGCGACTTCGGCCAGCAGTGAGAGCTTGTCTTCCGCGAACGAGATGAACCCACCGTGCACCGCGACGACGACCGTTCCGCCGTCGACCGAACGGATGGTGACCGGGCCGGACTCCAGCACACCGAGCAGCGGCTGGTGGCCGGGCATGACGCCGATGTCACCCGATGTGGTGCGCGCGATGACCAAGGTGGCCGCACCGGACCAGACACTACGGTCCGCCGCGACCAGCTCGACGTGCAGCTCAGCAGCCAACGTGGCTCCTCGGGTCTCTCCCTGCCGGGTCGGGCAGGGCTTTCGTCAAAGAATAACGGGCGTACGGAGAGGGGCGGGACCGGGCCCACCCCTCTCGCGGAGCTACCGGGCTCAGGAGACGCCCAGCTCCTTGGCCTTGGCCTTCAGGTCGTCCAGGCCACCGCACATGAAGAACGCCTGCTCGGGGAAGTGGTCGAACTCACCATCGGCGATCGCGTTGAACGCGGCGATCGACTCGTCCAGCGGAACGTCCGATCCGTCGAGACCGGTGAACTGCTTCGCCGCGTGGGTGTTCTGCGACAGGAAGCGCTCGATGCGGCGGGCGCGGAAGACGGTGAGCTTGTCCTCCTCGCCGAGCTCGTCGATGCCCAGGATGTTGATGATGTCCTGGAGGTCCTTGTACTTCTGGAGGATCGACTTCACGCGCGAGGCGCAGTCGTAGTGATCCTGCGAGATGTAGCGCGGGTCCAGGATCCGGGACGTCGAGTCCAGCGGGTCCACCGCCGGGTAGATGCCCTTCTCCGAGATCGGCCGGGAGAGCACCGTGGTCGCGTCGAGGTGCGCGAAGGTGGTCGCCGGGGCCGGGTCGGTCAGGTCGTCCGCGGGGACGTAGATCGCCTGCATCGAGGTGATCGAGTGACCGCGGGTCGAGGTGATGCGCTCCTGGAGGATGCCCATCTCGTCGGCCAGGTTCGGCTGGTAGCCCACCGCGGAGGGCATCCGGCCGAGCAGGGTCGAGACCTCGGAACCGGCCTGGGTGAAGCGGAAGATGTTGTCGATGAAGAACAGCACGTCCTGCTTCTGCACATCGCGGAAGTACTCCGCCATGGTCAGACCGGCCAGGGCGACGCGCAGACGGGTGCCCGGGGGCTCGTCCATCTGGCCGAAGACCAGCGCGGTCTGCGGGAGCACGCCGGACTCGGCCATCTCCTCGATCAGGTCGTTGCCCTCACGGGTGCGCTCGCCGACACCGGCGAACACGGAAACGCCCTCGTGCAGCTTGGCCACACGCATGATCATTTCCTGGATGAGCACGGTCTTGCCGACGCCCGCGCCGCCGAACAGACCGATCTTGCCGCCCTTGACGTACGGGGTCAGCAGGTCGACGACCTTCAGACCGGTCTCGAACATCTCGGTCTTGGACTCGAGCTGGTCGAAGGCCGGGGCCTTGCGGTGGATGGACCAGCGCTCGGTGACCTCGGACTCGGCCTCGGGCTCGTTCAGGATCTTGCCGAGGGTGTTGAACACCCGGCCCTTGGTGACGTCGCCGACGGGGACGGTGATGCCGTCGCCGGTGTCGGTCACCGCGGCCTGGCGGACCAGACCGTCGGTGGGCTCCATGGAGATGGCGCGGACCAGGCCCTCGCCGAGGTGCTGGGCGACCTCGAGGGTCAGGGTCTTCTTCGCCCCCTCCTGGGAGGGGTCGGCGACCTCGACGGTCAGCGCGTTGTAGATCTCCGGCATCGCGTCGACGGGGAACTCCACGTCGACGACCGGGCCGATGACCCGCGCGACGCGGCCGGAGGCCACAGCGGTCGGCTCAACAGTGGTGGTCATAGTGTCAGTCACTCCCCGCAGAGGCGTCGGCCAGAGCGCTCGCGCCACCGACGATCTCGCTGATTTCCTGGGTGATGTCGGCCTGGCGGGCCGCGTTGGCAAGCCGCGTGAGCGACTTGATGAGCTCTTCGGCGTTGTCGGTCGCCGACTTCATCGCCCGCCGGGTGGCCGCGTGCTTGGAGGCGGCGGCCTGGAGCAGGGCGTTGTAGATACGGGACTCGACGTACCGCGGCAGCAGGGCGTCGAGGACGTCCTCCGACGACGGCTCGAAGTCGAACAGCGGAAGGATCTCGCCCTTCGCCTTCTCCTCGTCCGCCTTCTCCTCGAGGCTGAGCGGCAGCAGCCGGTCGTTGACCGGCGTCTGCGTCAGCATCGAGACGAACTCGGTGAACACGATGTGCAGCTCGTCCACGCCGCCGTCGGCCGTGTCCTTGAGGACCGCCTCGATCAGCGGGCCCGCGATCTTCTTGGCGTCCGCGTAGGTCGGGTTGTCGGTGAAGCCGGTCCACGACTCCGTGACCTTGCGCTCACGGAAGCCGTAGTAGGCGACGCCCTTGCGGCCGACGATGTAGGCGTCCACCTCTTTGCCCTCGCCGCTGAGCCGCTCGGTGAGCTGCTCGGCCGCCTTGATGACATTGGAGGAGTAGCCGCCGGCCAGACCACGGTCGCTCGTGATGAGCAGCAGCGCGGCCCGCGTCGGGTTCTTCGCCTCGGTGGTGAGCGGGTGCTGGGTGGTGGAGCCGGTGGCAACCGCGCCCACCGCCCGGGTGAGCTCACTGGCGTACGGACTCGACGCGGCCACCCGGCGCTGCGCCTTGACGACGCGCGAGGCGGCGATCATCTCCATCGCCTTGGTGATCTTCTTGGTCGCAGAGATGGACTTGATCCGCCTCTTGTAGACCCGGAGCTGGGCACCCATGCTCAGCCCTCGCCCAGCAGCTTGCCGTCCGAGGTCTCGAACTGCCGCTTGAAGGAGTCGACGGCCTCGCTCAGCGCCTGGATGGTGTCGTCGGACATCTTGCCGCCCTCGACGATGCTGGTCAGCAGCGACTTGTGCTCACGGTGCAGGTAGTCGAGCAGCTCCCGCTCGAAGCGGCGGATGTCCTCGACCGGGACATCGTCCATCTTGCCGGTGGTGCCGGACCAGATGGAGACGATCTCGTCCTCGGTGGAGAATGGGGCGTACTGCGACTGCTTCAGCAGCTCGACCATGCGCGCACCGCGCTCCAGGGAAGCCTTGGAGGCCGCGTCCAGGTCGGAGCCGAAGGCGGCGAACGCCTCGAGCTCGCGGTACTGGGCGAGGTCCACCCGGAGCCGGCCGGAGACCTGGCGCATGGCCCGGTGCTGGGCGGAGCCACCGACTCGGGAGACCGAGATACCGACGTTCAGGGCCGGGCGCTGACCGGCGTTGAACAGGTCGGACTCCAGGAAGCACTGGCCGTCGGTGATGGAGATGACGTTGGTCGGAATGAACGCCGAGACGTCGTTGGCCTTGGTCTCCACGATCGGCAGACCGGTCATCGAACCGGCACCCATCTCGTCGGAGAGCTTGGCGCAGCGCTCCAGCAGCCGGGAGTGCAGGTAGAAGACGTCGCCCGGGTACGCCTCACGGCCCGGCGGGCGGCGCAGCAGCAGGGAGACGGCACGGTAGGCGTCGGCCTGCTTGGACAGGTCGTCGAAGACGATCAGAACGTGCTTGCCCTGGTACATCCAGTGCTGGCCGATGGCCGAGCCGGTGTAGGGGGCGAGGTACTTGAAGCCCGCCGGGTCGGACGCCGGGGCGGCGACGATGGTGGTGTACTCCAGGGCACCGGCCTCCTCCAGCGCGCCGCGCACGGACGCGATGGTGGAACCCTTCTGGCCGATGGCGACGTAGATGCAGCGGACCTGCTTCTTCGGGTCGCCGGAGCGCCAGTTGTCGCGCTGGTTGATGATCGTGTCGACGCAGAGCGCGGTCTTGCCGGTCTGCCGGTCGCCGATGATCAGCTGGCGCTGGCCGCGGCCGATCGGGGTCATCGCGTCGACGGCCTTGTAGCCGGTCTCCATCGGCTCGTGCACCGACTTGCGGTCCATGACCGTGGGGGCCTGAAGCTCGAGGGCTCGGCGGCCCTCGGTCTCGATCTCGCCGAGGCCGTCGATCGGAGTACCCAGCGGGTCGACGACGCGGCCGAGATAGCCCTCGCCGACGGCGACCGAAAGGACCTCGCCGGTGCGGTGCACCTGCTGGCCCTCCTCGATACCGCTGAACTCTCCGAGGACGACCGCACCGATCTCGCGCTCCTCGAGGTTGAGGGCGAGACCGAGGGTGCCGTCCTCGAACTTCAGCAGTTCGTTCGCCATGGCCGAGGGAAGACCCTCGACCCTCGCGATGCCGTCGCCGGCAACGCTGACCGTACCGACCTCCTCGCGCGAGGCCGCGTCCGGCTGGTACGCCTGGACAAAGTTCTCCAGCGCGTCCCGGATCTCCTCCGGCCGGATCGTGAGCTCCGCCATCTGGGTTCCCTGCTCTCCTTGTTGGGCCCGAAGTATCTGACTACGGCCCAACTCGGGCCGCTTACATGCTTGTTGAGTTGGTGGCTGTGTCAGCCGGCCATCCGCCGGGTCGCCTCTTCGAGGCGGTCCGCGATGGTCCCGTTGATGACCTCGTCGCCGATGCGCACCGAGATCCCGCCGAGGACCGCCGGGTCCACGTCGAGATTGAGGTGCATCTTCCGTCCGTACAGCTTCCCCAGTGCCTCACCGAGCCGCTGCTTCTGCCGGTCGCTGAGCGGCACCGCCGAGGTGACGACCGCGACCGTACGGTCCCGGCGCGCCGCCGCCAGCTTGGACAGCTCGTCGAGACCCGCCTCCAGGCTACGACCCCGCGGATGGCTCACCAGGCGGATCACCAGCCGCTCGGTCACCCGGTCGGCCCGGCCGCCGAGCAGCTCGCGGACCAGCCCGGCCTTGGCGGAGACGCTCGCCCGCCGGTCGGTGAGCGCGCCCCGGAGCTCGGCCGAGGAGGAGACGATCCGGCCGAACCGGAACACCTCGTCCTCGACGTTGTCGAGGGTGCCCGCCCGCTCGGCCGCCACCAGGTCGGCCGCGTCGGCCAGCTCCTCGATCGAGTCCACCAGGTCACGCGAGCGCGACCAGCGGGAACGGACCAGGCCGGAGATCAGGTCGATGGTCTCCCCGCCGACCTGCCCACCCAGCACCCGCGCGGCCAGCCCGGCCTTGGCCTCGCCGGGCTGCGCCGGGTCGGTGAGGACCCGGCGCAGCGAGACCTCGCGGTCGAGCAGCGCGGTGACGGCGGCCAGCTCATCGGCGAGCTTCGTCGCGTCGACGGCGGTGTTGTCCGTCAGGGCGTCGAAGCTCTCGCGCGCGGCTGCCAGTGCATCCCGGCTCGCTCCGTTCATCGGCCGGCCTCTGCCTTCGAGCCGTCGGCCGCCGTCGAAGCCTTGTGGTCGAGCTCGTCGAGGAACCGGTCGATGGTGCGGCTCTGCCGGGCCACGTCCTCGAGCGACTCACCGACGATCCGGCCGGCCAGGTCGGTGGCGAGCCTGCCCACGTCCTGGCGCAGGGTCTGAGCGGCCTGCTTGCGATCGGCCTCGATCTGGGAGTGACCGGCAGCGATGATCTCCTCACGCTGCCGCTGGCCCTCCGCGCGCATCTCGGCGATGAGCGCGGCACCCTGCTCCTGCGCCTCCTGGCGCAGTCGCGCGGCCTCGTGACGGGCGTCGGCGAGCTGGGCTCGGTAGTCCTCGAGGACCTGCTGGGCTTCGGCCTGAGTGGCCTCGGCCTTCTCCATGCCGCCTTCGATCGCCTCGCGGCGCTCCTCCAGAACCCGGTTGATGTTCGGGAGGAGCTTCTTGGCGAGGAAGAAGAAGACGATGGCAAAGGCGATCAGGCCGATGACCAGCTCCGGGACCGGCGGGACGAGGGGGCTCTGCTCCTCCGCCTCCTGCGCCAGGTATACCAGGGCGTTCACATCAGTGCCTTTCGTCGAAAGGGGCAATCGGTAAGCGTCAGATCACTTACCGAACACGAACGGCATGACAATGCCGATCAGGGCCAGCGCCTCACAGAAGGCGAAGCCGAGAATCTGGTTGGCGCGAATCAGGCCGGCCGCCTCGGGCTGACGTGCCAGGGCCTGGGTGCCGTTACCGAAGATGATGCCGACGCCGACGCCGGGGCCGATGGCCGCGAGGCCATAACCGATGGAGCCGAGGGAGCCGGAAACACCTGCGGCGAGGTCCACAGCGGACATGCTGTTTCTTCCTTCTCTTTCGCGGACCGGTGGGGGTTGGCCACCGGACGTCTCATGGACGAGGGGTAGGGCTGCTCAGTGGTGCTCGGCGAGCGCGCCCTGGATGTAGGTGCAGGCCAGAAGCACGAAGACGTACGCCTGAACGGCCTGGATGAAGAGCTCGAAGGCGGTCATGACGATGGTCATGACGAAGGAGACACCGGCGTAGGCGATGCCGACCCCGTTCAGCAGGTACCAGCTCGCCACCGTGAACATCACGATCAGCAGGTGGCCCGCGAACATGTTGGCGAAGAGCCGGACCGCGTGCGTGAAGGGCCGCACCAGCACGTTCGAGAAGAACTCGATCGTCATGGCGAGCGGCAGCACCGCTCCCAGCGACTTGTCATAGCCGGTGATGTTCTTGAAGCCGCCGACGAGGCCGTGCTTCCTGAAGGTCAGGCTCATCCACAGGATGTAGACGATGGCGGCCATACCGGCCGGGTAGGCGATGATCGACGTCACCGGGAACTGGGCGACCGGAATGACCGACCAGAGATTCATGACCCAGACGAAGAAGAAGATCGAGACCATGAGAGGGACGTACTTCTCGCCCTCCTTCTTGCCGAGCGCCTCGTAGACGATCCCTCGGCGGACGAAGTCATAGCCCGCTTCGCCGACCATCTGGAGCTTGCCCGGGACCACCTTGGCCCGCCCGAAGGCGGCCCAGAAGAACCAGACGATGGCGACGGTGCCCAGCAGAGCGAGCAGCATCGGCTTGTTGAAGTCGAACCCGCCCACCGAGAAGAGCGGCTCGAACTTGAACGAATGAAGTCCGGGTGCCGGGAAGCCGCACCCATCGAAGATGTGGCAGTTCGTCTCGAAGGCGAGCGTCTGGTCAGAACTCACCGCGAGCTCCTTCAGCGTGGCGCATGGGTACGGCAACCTCGTTGTGTCGGCGCGGCGCACAGCCACGGAACGGCACTGGACTGGTCATACGAATGTCGAAGTGAATGGTCGGCGCGTGGCCGAGTGGTGTGTCGGGCATCAGCTGCATGGGCCGCCGACTCCGTCCCGTGGAATCCGGGGGTTCGGCTACCTGCGCCCGCTGTGCCTCAGATGGCACCGGACGATAGCAGGTGAGCGCACACGCTCTTATCCCGGCCCTACTTCTCACGATGGAGACCCGGCGGGAGCGGACTTCTTCGCCCCGCCGGGCTTGCGTTCGTCCTCGGATTCCGGCTCCACATACAGGATCTTGGCCTTCATGTGCGCACGGGTCTGCGCGCCGACCCACACCAGGGTGGCGGCGAGCAACGCGAAGGCGAACGCCTTGGTGCTGAACAGCGTGGTGTCCTTGAACACCGCGAGCACGACCGCCACCAGCAGGAACTGGGTCATGTAGAGCACCAGGCCCATCGCCTGGAAGAGATGCGGGAGGTACTTCGCGGTGCGCTGCAAAACGATCAGGCCCATCGCCATGACCCCGGCGGCGACCACCGCTCCGAACCCCGCCCCGATCGCTCCCTTGCCACCTGCGAGCACAGAACTGACAGCGACCGCGACCACACCGGCGACGGCTGTGGGCACGGCGCAACTCAGGAGCGTTCTGGCGTCGTTGGACTGCATGAAGGGTTTCTCCGGCAAGAGTCGGAAGCAACGATTCGTCGTGGACGAGCGTATCCCCGGGGACAGAGGAGACCTCACGACGAAGAGCCATCGCCCTACGGCCCCTCGGGTCTAAGCACCGGGTTTAGTGAACGGTATCACAAACTATTTGATGAGGTCTTTACCCACCAGATGTGCTGCACGTCACACGGGAGAGTTATGCGGTGTGTACCGTGCTGACGCCGTCCTGTGATCTTCAGCGCCCTTCCCGACCGGCATCTCCCGGCGTTTTCTGGGGAATTACCAGGGGGATTACCGGGACGATCCGATCCTGCGGCGGTGGATGAAACGGGACCGGTCGCCGATCGCGGTGGCGCCGTTCACAGCGCCGTTCGCCCCGTTGTCCGCTCCGCCGTTCACCCCCGGGCCCACGGGATCGGGCGCGATCATCTCCGGCCCCGAGGCCGCGGACCCCGCGCCGGCCGTGGCCGCCACGGGCTCGGCGGGAGCCTCGGCCGGTGTCCCGGCGCCCTGCTCGGCCCGGCCGATCCGGTTGGCGCGGCGGTAGCGAGGCGGAACGAACGCCTCCGCCCAGCGCGGCACCCGCGGGGTGAACCGCGGCAGCAGCAACAGCACCAGCCCGACCCCGCTCAGCGCGACGATGGCGAGCACGAACCACACACCCGCCGAGTTCACCGAGTAGGCCACGGCGCCGAAGGCGATCAGCGCCGACCAGAAGTACATGATCAGGACGGCCCGGCTGTGCGAGTGGCCGATCTCCAGCAGCCGGTGGTGCAGATGGCCACGGTCGGCGGCGAACGGCGACTGGCCCCGCCAGGTGCGCCGGACGATGGCCAGCACCAGGTCGGCGAAGGGCACCGCGATGACGGTCAGCGGCAGCAACAGCGGGATGTAGACCGGGACGGTGGCGTGCACCGCGGCCTGCTCCGACCCCTCGAACAGCTTCATCGCGTCCGGGTCGACCTGGCCGGTGATGGAGATGGCGCCCGCCGCCAGCACCAGCCCGATCAGCATCGAGCCCGAGTCGCCCATGAAGATCCGCGCGGGGTGCGCGTTATGCGGCAGGAAGCCCAGGCACATCCCCATGAGGACGGCGGCGAACAGGGTGGCGGGCGCGGCCGCCTCCAGGCCGTAGCCGTACCAGATGCGGTACGCGTACATGAAGAACGCGGCCGCGGCGATGCACACCATCCCGGACGCCAAACCATCGAGCCCGTCGACGAAGTTGACCGCGTTGATGGTGATGACGACCAGGGCGACGGTGAGCAGCGTGCCCTGCCAGGGGGTCAGCGAGACCGGCCCCACACCGGGCACCGGAAGCCACAGGATGGTCAGACCCTGGAGCACCATCACACCGGCGGCGATCATCTGGCCGCCCAGCTTGATCAGCGCGTCCACGCCCCACTTGTCGTCCAGCACGCCGAGCAGCCAGATCAGCCCGGCGCCGGACAGCAGCGCCCGTGGCTCGTTGGACAGCTCGAAGACGTCCTTGAGGTTGGTGAGGTGGGCCGCGACCAGCAGCCCCGCGCACAGCCCGCCGAACATGGCGATGCCACCGAGCCGCGGCGTGGGCTCGCGATGCACATCACGGGCACGGATCTCTGGCATCGCACCGGCCGCGATGGCGAATTTCCGCACCGGCCCGGTCAGCAGATAAGTGACCGCGGCCGTGATGCACAGAGTCAGCAGGTATTCACGCACAGGCTGCCCCAGAGGTATCGCTGGCCATCACAGCCCCACACCCTATGCGTGTCGGACGCCTCTCGGTGAACGTACTTACAGACGTCCTACACCTTCGGATGGTTGCATGATTCGACCCTCGTCCGGATAGGGCGGAAATCTCCCGGCCAGTTCCGCCACCTTTTCCCGTACCACGCCCTCGTCCCGCAACACGGTTCCCATGAGGGCGGCTATCCGCTCCATTTCCGGAGCTCCCATTCCCTGGGTGGTCACCGCGGCGGTGCCCAGCCGCAGCCCCTTCACGCATCCCCGGGGGTCCGTGGCGGAGGCCAGGGCGCAGGTGTCCAGGACGATTCCGGCGGCCGCGCAACGGCCCTTCGCGGTGCGCCCTTCCAGGCCCAGCGGGGCCGTGTCGGCGGTGATCATATGGGTGTCGGTGCCGCCCGTGGTCACCGCGAGACCCTCCGCGACCAGGGCGTCCGCGAGCACCCGGGCATTGGCCACCACCCGCCGCGCATAGGCGGTGTAGGCGGGCGCCGCGGCCTCGCCGAACGCCACCGCCTTGGCCGCGACGGAGTGCATCTGGGCGCCGCCCTGGGTGAACGGGAACACCGCCCGGTCGACCCGCTCGGCGAGCTCCGCACCGCACAGCAGCATTCCGCCGCGCGGCCCGCGCAGCACTTTGTGTGTCGTTGCGCACACCACGTCCGCGTACGGCACCGGAGAGGGCGCCACCTTTCCCGCGACCAGACCGATCGAATGGGCGGCGTCGGCGATGAGATACGCGCCCACCTCGTCGGCTACGGCGCGGAAGGCGGCGTAGTCCAGGTGGCGCGGGTAGGAGATCGAACCGCAGACGATCGCCTTCGGCCGGTGGGCACGGGCGAGCTCGCGGAGCTGCTCGTAGTCGATCAGACCCGTCGCCGGATCGACGCCGTAGCCGATGAAGTCGAACCAGCGGCCGGAGAAATTGGCGGGTGAGCCATGGGTGAGGTGGCCGCCGTGCGGCAGCGCCATCGCCAGCACCGTGTCCCCGGGCCGCAGCAGCGCGGCGTAGGCGGCCAGCACCGCCGAGGACCCCGAATGCGGCTGCACATTGGCGTGCTCGGCGCCGAACAGCGCCTTCGCCCGGTCCTGGGCCACCCGCTCGGCGATGTCCACGATCTCGCAGCCGCCGTGGTGGCGGGCGCCTGGATACCCCTCGGCGTACTTGTTGGCCAGCGGCGAGGCCAGGGCCGCCAGTACGGCCGGCGAGGCGAAGTTCTCGGCCGCGATCAGCTGAAGTCCGCCGGAGACGCGGTCGATCTCGCTCAGGATGATCCCCGCCAGCTCCGGGTCCTGGCGGGTGAGCGCTCCGAAATCGGGGCCCCAGGGGGTGACGGCCATGGCGTGCTCACAGCCTTGGGAGGGGACAACGGGGGGCATAGACAGACATAGGTGGTCACCCCCAATGTAGGCCCCACACGGCCCCCGGGCGCGCCGTGCGGCCCGGAAAACCCCATGGTGAGCCCCCTTTGGGACTCCGAGGGGCTACGCGGGCGCGGGAACGCCCGTCAGCGCCGTGACGACCGGGTCCAGGGCCTGGTTGATCTCGTCCCCGATGGAACGGAAGAAGGTGATGGGCGCCCCGTACGGATCGTGCACCTCGTCCGCGTCCTCGTTGGGCGCCAGCAGCCAGCCGCGCAGCGCGGCCGCCGCTTGGACCAGGGCGCGGGCGCGCTCGACCACGCCGCCCGCCTCCTCCGGGTCGGGCAGGGTCGCGGGGTCTATGGCCCGCACCAGCCGGGTGAACTCCTTGAGCGTGAAGGTGCGCAGCCCCGCCGAATGCCCCATCGAGATGACCTGGGCCCGGTGGTCGCGGGTGGCGGTCAGCACCAGGTCGGCGCGGATGACGTGCTCGTCCAGCAGCTCACGGCCGAGGAAGCCCGCCGGGTCGGCGCCGAAGTCGGTCAGGACCGTCGCGGCGTGCGCCTCCATGGGCGCGCCCTCATGGCCCCAGGTGCCGGCGCTCTCCACGATCAGACCGCGGGTGCGGGCGCTTCCGAGGCGGTGCGCGAGGGCGTGCCGGGTCAGCCGCTCGGTGATCGGCGAGCGGCACACATTGCCGGTGCTGACGTGGAGGATGCGGAAGGTGGCCTCGGCGTTCTTCTCACGGTGTTCCGCTATGCCACGCCCCTCAGGGGCTGTCAATTCGCCACCTCGAGGTCGGGTACGACCTCCCGGAGCTGCTCGGCGGTGAGCGCGCCCGCCCGGAGCAGCACCGGCACCTTGCCGGTGACGTCGACGATCGAGGAGGGCACGGCGGCCGGGGTCGGCCCGCCGTCGAGGTACACCGAGACGGAGTCCCCCAGCATGTCCTGGGCGGCGTCGCAGTCCTGCGGAGAGGGGTGGCCGGTCAGATTGGCGCTGGAGACCGCCATCGGGCCGAAGTCCGTGAGCAGCTCGATCGCGACCGGGTGCAGCGGCATCCGGATCGCGACGGTGCCCCGGGTCTCCCCCAGGTCCCAGGTGAGCGAGGGCTGGTGCCGGGCGATGAGGGTGAGGGCGCCGGGCCAGAAGGCGTCCACCAGCTCCCAGGCCATCTCGGAGAAGTCGGTGACCAGTCCGTGCAGGGTGTTCGGGGAGCCGACCAGCACCGGGGTGGGCATGTTGCGGCCGCGGCCCTTGGCCTCCAGCAGATCGCCGACCGCCTCGGCGTTGAAGGCGTCCGCGCCGATCCCGTAGACAGTGTCGGTGGGCAGCACGACCAGTTCGCCGCGGCGGACGGCGGAGGCGGCCTCGCGCAGGCCGGTCTTGCGGTCGGTCGCGTCCCCGCAGTCGTATCGCCGTGCCATCTTTAACGGACCTCCTCGTACGTGGCCAATGTGTGGTGCGGTGCCGCCGTCACGGCATGGCCTTCCGCGCGGTGGCGAACCGGGGCCGGTTGTTCAGGTCGGGGTGGTCGGCGGCGTCCGCCCAGCCACGCTCCTCCGTGAAGATCCACGGCACCTGGCCGCCCTGGGTGTCTGCGTGTTCGATGACCACCACGCCCCCGGGGCGCAGCAGCCGGTGGGCGGTGCGCTCCAGGCCACGGATCACATCGAGGCCGTCCTCACCGGAGAAGAGCGCGAGCTGGGGGTCGTGGTCGCGGGCCTCCGGCGCGACGTACTCCCACTCGGTCAGCGGGATGTACGGCGGGTTGCTGATGACGAGGTCCACCTGCCCGTCCAGCTCGCGCAGGGCCGTCAACGCGTCCGCGTGATGGAGAACGACGCGGGACCCCTCGACGTTCTTGCGGGCCCAGCGCAGGGCGCCCTCGTCCAGCTCCACGGCGTGCACCCGGGAGCGCGGCACCTCCTGGGCGAGCGCCAGGGCGATGGCCCCGGAACCGGAGCACAGATCGACGATGAGCGGTTCCACGACGTCCATGGCGCGGACCGCGTCTATCGCCCAGCCGACCACCGACTCGGTCTCCGGCCGCGGCACGAAGACCCCCGGTCCGACCTGGAGCTCCAGATAGCGGAAGAAGGCGCGCCCGGTGATGTGCTGAAGGGGCTCACGGGCCTCACGTCGGGCCACCGCCTCCCAGTAGCGGGCGTCGAAGTCGGCGTCGGGCACGCCGTGCAGCTCTCCCCGCTTGACGCCGTGCACAAAGGCGGCGAGCTCTTCCGCGTCGAAGCGCGGAGAGGGCACGCCCGCGTCGGCCAGCCGCTGAGTGGCCTGCGCCACCTCGGCGAGCAGCACGTTCACTGAATTCCTCCAGCTGGTCCGGACAAGGGCACGAAGCGTTCGAGAGGTGCGCGGCTCAGCCCGCGGCCGCCAGCTTGACGGCCGCGTCGGCGTCGACGCACGCCTGGATGACCGGATCGAGTTCGCCGTCGAGCACTTGGTCCAAGTTGTACGCCTTGAAACCGACCCGATGGTCCGAGATCCGGTTTTCCGGGAAGTTGTACGTGCGGATGCGCTCGGACCGGTCGACGGTGCGGACCTGGCTGCGGCGCGCGTCCGACGCCTCCCGCTCGGCCTCCTCCTGGGCCGCGGCCAGCAGCCGCGAGCGCAGGATGCGCAGCGCCTGCTCCTTGTTCTGGAGCTGGCTCTTCTCGTTCTGGCAGGAGACCACGATGCCGGTGGGCAGGTGGGTGATGCGCACCGCGGAGTCGGTGGTGTTGACCGACTGGCCGCCGGGGCCGGAGGAGCGGTAGACGTCGATCCGCAGATCGTTCGGGCCGATCTCGACCTCGACCTCCTCGGCCTCGGGCGTGACCAGCACACCGGCCGCGGAGGTGTGGATACGGCCCTGGGACTCGGTGGCGGGCACCCGCTGCACCCGGTGCACCCCGCCCTCGTACTTCAGCCGGGCCCAGACGCCCTGGCCGGGCTCGCCGGTGCCCCTGGTCTTGACCGCGACCTGGACGTCCTTGTAGCCGCCGAGGTCGGACTCATTGGCGTCGATGATCTCGGTCTTCCAGCCGACGCGCTCGGCGTACCGCAGATACATCCGCAGCAGGTCGCCGGCGAACAGCGCGGACTCCTCGCCGCCCTCCCCGGCCTTGACCTCGAGGATGACGTCCTTGTCGTCGCTGGGGTCGCGGGGCACGAGCAGCAGCCGGAGCCGGTCGGTCAGCTCCTCGCGGCTCAGCTCGAGCTCCTTGACCTCGTCCGCGAAGTCGGGGTCGTCCTGGGCCAGCTCCCGGGCGGTCTCGATGTCCTCCCCGGCCTGCTTCCAGGCGCGATAGGCGGTGATCACCGGGGTCAGCTCGGCGTAACGCTTGTTGAGCCGCCGTGCCTCCCGCTGGTCGGCGTGGACCGCGGGGTCGGCGAGTCGCTTCTCGAGGTCGGCGTGTTCGCCGATGAGTTCCTCGACCGCCTCGAACATCGGAGGGCTCCCTGAGTGGTCTGCTGGGTGGCGTTGCGGAAGAAGTGCCGGGAGGGCCGGTGACGACAAAACGCCGGTCCGGTCGCCCCAGGGGAGGGACGACCGAAGACCGGCGCCGAGCGGGTCGCTACTTCTTGGCGGACCCGGCGTTCTTGCCGAAGCGGGCCTCGAACCGCGCCACACGGCCACCGGTGTCGAGGATCTTCTGCTTGCCCGTGTAGAACGGGTGGCACTCGGAGCAGATGTCGGCGCGGATGGTGCCGCCGCTCACGGTGCTACGGGTGGTGAAGGACGCGCCACAGGTGCAGCTGACCTGCGTCTCGACGTACTCCGGGTGGATCTCGCGCTTCAAGGGAATCTCCTAGGTTCGGGAGGGTACCGGGTCGACGGGCGGGTTGCCTGTCGTGAACCGGGACCGACGGTCCAGTCTGCCAGTACTGGCCGCATCCCCCAAAACCGGGGTACGGGCCGGGATATTCCCGGCCCTCCCCCGGCGCCGCTCGACGCCCTCCCCGGCGCTACTCGACGACCTTGCCCGCGCTGGTGGCGTCGCCCGCGGAGCCCTTGGTCGCGGAGGCGGGGACCGGCTGGTCGTGGCGGAGCGCGGTCCATATCAGCTGGGCCTTGCGCTCCATCGGCAGCACCCGGGCCGGGTTCTGCGGGTCGTACTCGACCGGCAGCGTGGTCATCTTCATGTTGCCCGAGCCGATGCCCTTGAGGGATTCGGCGAAGCCCTTCAGCTTGCTCACCGAGGCCAGTTCGGAGTCGGTGGTGAGCGCCTTGGTGGAGGTGTCCGCGAGGTCGTAGAGCTTCTTCGGGTTGCCGAACACATCGACGTGCTTGACCTGGTCCAGCAGCGCCTTGACGAACGCCTGCTGGAGCTTGATCCGGCCGAGGTCGCTGCCGTCGCCCACGCCGTGCCGGGTGCGCACCAGGCCCAGGGACTGCTCCCCGTTCAGCGTGTGCGGTCCCGCCTCGAGGTCGAGGTGGCTCTTCGGGTCGTGGATCGGGGCGGTGGTGGTGATGTTGACGCCGCCGAGGTCGTTTATCAGCTGCTTGAAGCCGGAGAAGTCGACCTCGAGGAAGTGGTCCATGCGTATGCCGGTCATGGACTCGATGGTCTTGATGGTGCAGGCCGGGCCGCCGGCCTCGTAGGCGCTGTTGAACATGGCCGCCCGCACGGCCGGCGTCTGCTGCCCGTCCTTGGTGGTGCAGGAGGGCCGCTGTATCAGGGTGTCGCGCGGGATGCTGATGACGCTGGCCTTCTTATGGCCCTTGTAGACGTGGACGATCATCGCCGTGTCGGAGCGGGAGGTGCCCTCGTCCTTGCCGTACTCCGCGTTCTTGCCGGCCCGGGAGTCGGAGCCGAGGACGAGGATGTCCATCGAGCCGTTGTCGACGTTCTCGGGGCGGTTGGCGCCGAGGGCGGCGTTGACGTCGACGCCGGTGAGGTTGCCGTTCAGCTTGTAGTAGAGGTAGCCGAGTCCGGCGCCGCCCAGCACCAGCACGGCGGCCAGCGTCCACACTGTGTAGAGCACGGCCCTGCGGCGTGTGCTGGGCCGCTTGCGGCGGCGGCCGGCCGTCGCCCCGCGGGCGCGGCGGTGGCCCGGGGTCACCGGTGCGTTGCTGCTGTCCTCGGCCATGTGCTCCTCAGTCCTGTGTGCTGCCCCGAGTACCCCCTGCCGTCACGGTCAGGCGTGGCGTCGCGGATTCGCGCTGGAGTCAGCCTGGGTTCCGGCCCCGTATTCCGACCTGACAGATGGAAGGCCGTGCGCCAGGGTTGCATACGCACGGTGGCCGTTTTCCGGGCGGGCGGCCCGGCGTTCCGTTCGTCCCCTTCGTCCGCCTTACCGCTCTGACCTGCCCTTTCGCGGGCGATAACATGATCAAAGCCGGTCCGGGCCCCGGTTTTTCGCTGTGACCCACCTCTCATGGAACGCGACGAGGCCCCCCGCGATGCGGGGGGCCTCGGCCACGGTCCGTTCCGGCGGATGTCCGCTCAGTCGCCGTTGTTGCCCGGAGTGGGCGTGGTCTTGGCGATCTGCATCAGGAACTCGGCGTTCGACTTCGTCTGCTTCATCTTGTCCAGCAGCAGCTCGATGGCCTGCTGGGAGTCGAGCGCGTGCAGCACCCGGCGGAGCTTCCAGACGATGTTCAGCTCCTCCGGCGCCAGCAGGATCTCCTCCTTGCGGGTGCTGGACGGGTCGACGTCCACCGCCGGGAAGATGCGCTTGTCGGCGAGCTTCCGGTCGAGCTTGAGCTCCATGTTGCCGGTGCCCTTGAACTCCTCGAAGATCACCTCGTCCATGCGCGAGCCGGTCTCGACCAGCGCGGTGGCCAGGATGGTCAGCGAGCCGCCGTCCTCGATGTTGCGCGCGGCGCCGAAGAACTTCTTCGGCGGGTAGAGCGCGGTCGAGTCGACACCACCGGACAGGATGCGGCCGGAGGCCGGCGCCGCCAGGTTGTAGGCGCGGCCCAGGCGGGTGATCGAGTCCAGCAGGACGACCACGTCATGGCCCAGCTCGACCAGGCGCTTGGCCCGCTCGATCGCCAGCTCCGCGACGGTGGTGTGGTCCTCGGCCGGGCGGTCGAAGGTCGAGGAGATGACCTCGCCCTTGACCGACCGCTGCATGTCGGTGACCTCTTCCGGCCGCTCGTCGACGAGGACGACCATCAGATGGCACTCGGGGCTGTTGCGGGTGATCGCGTTGGCGATCGCCTGCATGATCATGGTCTTACCGGTCTTCGGCGGGGCCACGATCAGACCGCGCTGCCCCTTGCCGATCGGCGCGACCAGATCGATGATCCGGGTCGTCAGCCCGCCGGCCTCGGTCTCGAGGCGCAGCCGGTCCTGCGGGTAAAGCGGCGTCAGCTTTCCGAACTCCGGCCGCCCGCGCCCGGTTTCGGGCGCCATGCCGTTGACCGAGTCCAGCCGCACCAGCGCGTTGAACTTCTCGCGGCGCTCGCCCTCGCGGGGCTGGCGCACCGCGCCGGTGACGTGGTCGCCCTTGCGCAGACCGTTCTTGCGGACCTGGGCGAGCGAGACATAGACGTCGTTCGGGCCCGGGAGGTAGCCGGAGGTGCGGATGAACGCGTAGTTGTCGAGGATGTCGAGGATGCCCGCGACGGGGATCAGCACATCGTCCTCGGACACCTGCGGCTCATTGCCGAAGTCGTCGCGGCCACGACGGCCACGGCGGTCGCGGTAGCGGCCGCGGCGCCCGCGGCGCCCGCCGTCGAAGTCGTCGTCGCTCTCCTCGGCGCGCTGCTGGCCCTGTCCGCGCCCGTCGCGCTGCTGACGGCCGCCGCCGTCCTCGCCCTTGCCGCGGCGGTCGCCGCGGTCGCGGTCGCCACGGTCGCGCTGACGCTCCCGGCGGTCGCCCTTCTGGCCGCGCTCCTGGCGGTCACCGCTCCTGGCGCCCTTGCCCTCGGCGGTGTCGACGGCGGCCTCGGCCTTGCCGTCGCCCTTGGGCTCGGTCCTGGTCTCGGTCTTGGCGGAGACGTCGGTACGCGCTTCCGCCTTGGTCTCGACAGCGGTGGCCGTGCCCCCGGAATCGGGGGTGGTGGCGGGCGCGGTGGCGCGACGGCGGCGGCGCTCACCGGCCGGCTGCTCATCGCCGGCGGGCTCACCGGGCTGGCCGGGGATCTCGATCTGCTGCTGCGCGACGGCCTTCTCCTCGGCGTCGGCCTTGTCGGCCTTCTCCGCCTTCCCGGCGGACTTCGAGGACTTGGCGCTGCCGGTCTTCTCCTCGCCGTCGTCGCCCGTACGGGCCCGGGAGGTGGTGCGGCGCTTCGGCTTGGTCACCCCCTCCGCGGCGGACGGGGTGCTCTCGGAGCCCTGGGCGGAGCCGGAGCCCGCGGCCTGCTTCTCCTTGATGACCTCGATCAGCTGGCCTTTGCGCATCCGCGCGGTGCCCCTGATGCCAAGGCTCGAGGCGAGCTGCTGGAGCTCGGCCAGGACCATGGCGTCAAGGCCGGTGCCCGAGCGGCGTCGCCGCGGGGCAGCGCCCGTGGCAGCACCGGTGGCGGGCGCGGAAGCGTCCGTGGCGGGCGCGTTGTTGCCGACACCGCTGTCGGAGGTGCCGGAGGCGTTCACGCCCATCAGATCGGTGGTGTCGCTCACGAAGGGTCCTTCCCTGGAGCGGGCGTCGGCCTGTCTGGCTCGGCGACCGGTTGTGCTGTCCGGCTGTGGTCCTTCCGTTACGGACCGGGCCGGGGCGGTGGTCCGCCGGGTAGGCGGAGAGATTCATGGTTCCGACGCGACGGAGGGTTCAGGAGAATCCGCCACGCCGATTCCGGAGCGTGCTCGATACTGCTCAGGCAGGCTGCTCAGGCAGTGTGGGAGGCTCCCGGAAGAAGGGTGGTCCCGGATGGGGACACCAAGCACCTCGCCTCCGAGTACATCCAAGAGGCATCCAGTGCAGACTTGAGGTTAACACTACCGGATCCAACAAACATTCCCCCTCTCCAAGACCGGCTATCGAGTTTTCCCGGGTCCGGGGCGCCCCGGACCAGGTGTCAGTTGAGCGGCAGGACGCTCGCCCCCCCGGCGTCGAGAGCCAGCCGGTTGGCCGCCCACCCCTCGCCCGCCAGTCGTGCGACCTTGTCGGCCGCACCGTCCTCGACCAGCGCGAGCACCGTGGGGCCCGCGCCGGAGATGACCGCGGGGACGCCGTCCGCCCGCAGTCGATTCACCAGATTCACGCTCTCCCGCATCGCCGGGGCGCGGTATTCCTGGTGCAGCCGGTCCTCCGTCGCCGCGAGCAGCAGCTCGGGACGCCTGGTCAGGGCCTCGACGAGCAGTGCGGCCCGGCCCGCGTTGACCGCCGCGTCCACATGCGGGACGGTGCGCGGCAGCAGGCCGCGGGCGGTCTCGGTGAGCACCGGCCGACCAGGGACGAAGACCACCGGAACGATGGAATCCGCAGGGTCCATCCTGATCGCCCGGGCGGACCCCGCGTCGGTCCAGGCGAGGGTGAAACCGCCGAGCAGACAGGCGGCGACATTGTCGGGGTGGCCCTCGATCTCGGTGGCCAGCTCCAGCATCGCCTCGTTGTCGAGCCGCTCGGCGCCACCTATGGTCACCGCGCGCGCGGCGACGATCCCGGCGCAGATGGCGGCGGAGGAGGAGCCCAGGCCCCGGCCGTGCGGAATGCGGTTCGCGCAGACCAGCTCGAGACCGCGGGGCTGCCCGCCCAGCAGGTCGAAGGCGGTGCGCAGGGACCGTACGAGCAGATGCTTCTCGTCACGCGGCAGCGTCTCCGCGCCCTCACCGGCGATGTCGACGTGCAGACCGGAGTCGGCCACCCGGACCACCACGTCGTCGTAGAGGCCCAGGGCCAGACCGAGGGCGTCGAAGCCAGGACCGAGGTTGGCGCTCGAGGCGGGGACGCGCACTCGGACGGCGGCGGCGCGGAACGCTGGACCGGCCATCGCTCGATGACTCTCCTTGTGGTTACGTGCGATTGCTCGAAGAGGTACGGAACACCGCGAGGGCCGCGACAAGTACGGCGACGCCGCGCAGAGGCAAGCGCTCTGCGTCGGGGCGGATTCAGTACAGCCTATCGAAGGAAGGTTCTGTGGCGACATAGGGCGCACGGGAGGCGCACGATGCGTGTCGCGCTCCCTGCCATCGTCCGCGACCACTGTACTGGAGCGTTCCGCGCGCCCTCGTGCTCCTCTGCCACCGCTTGAGCGGATCTTTAGATGAAACCCCGGAAGGGGGCCCGCCGGGTGCGCGGAGGCCCGGTGATTCCGGGGCCTACGGCCCGCTGAAACCCTCGCCGAAACTCCGTCGGAACTCCGTCGGAACTTCGGCCGAAACGCCCGTCACAGCAGGTCGGCGGTGCCGAACCGGATGGGGGCGCACTCTGCCGGAACGGCTCGCTCCGAGCGGGGGCGCACGGTGCCGGAACGGGCCGATCCGAGCCGGGGCACACGGTGCCGGAACGGCCCGGAACAGCTCGCTCCGGGCCGATCCGGGCCGGGCCGCGCCGAATCGGCGCGGCCCGGTCCGCGTCGCGCGTCGATGGCGTGACGCAGTGCGTGCCGTGGTCGCGGCGTGCGGT
>NZ_JANIIC010000032.1 GCF_024519315.1 Streptomyces malaysiensis subsp. samsunensis
TCCACGACGCTCTTCCGATCTCCCCCCGTGGGACCCCCCCCGGGTTCCCCACCCCCCGCCCCCGCGGCCCTGACCCGACCCGCCCTCGGTCCGGGCGTCCCCTGCCCGGACCTCGCCCGGACCTTGCCTCGCCCGGACCTTGCCTCGCCCGGGCCCGGCCTCGGGCCTGGCGGCCCGTGAGCCGGGGGTCTGCGCCCCGGCCGGACCCTGCCCCGGCCGGGGCCTTATGGGCCCGTGCCTCGGCCCGGGTGCCTCGACGAGGCGGACGACGTGGATCGCCGCCGCCGAGCCCGGCGCGGGCCCGAGGTGTACCGCGCACCAGGTGCCGCCACAAGTGGCACGCGCCCGACACCTGCCCGAGGCAGCCCCGGCCGGGGCCCGCCTCGACAATCCGCCCCGGGCCGCGGCTCGTGGGTGGCCGGGCCGGTCCCGGGTTTTCGGGCGCCGCCCCGGACCGGGACCGAGACGGTCGGGCCCGGCCCGGGGCGGCGACCCCGCCGGAGCATTGGACGGACCCCGGGCGGGCTGTCGACCCGATCCTGCCCCGCCGGCAGGGTTCGGGGCCCTGCCCCGCCCCTGGGCTCCGGCTGGCCGGTTCCGGGTTTCGGGCCCGGGCCCGGTCAGGCCCGACGCCCTTCGCACCCCCGGCCCGGCCTCGGGCCTCGCGGCCCGCGAGCCGGGTGGCCCGCGCTTGTCTGGACCCAACCTCGGCCCCGGCGCCCGTTCTCCCCGCCCGAGCCTTGCGCAGGTTCCAAGGGCTTCCGCGAGCCGAGCGCCTATGGCACGTAGCGCCTGCCCGAGGGACCCCCGGCGCCGCTCCGGGGCTCCAGGCCGGGACCAAGACGCTGGGCCCGGGGCCCGGAGCCGCGCCCTGGGCGGTTGCCGGGCTGGTTCCGGGTTTCGGGTCCCGGCCCGGCAGGGTTCGGGGCGGGGTTCCGATGGGGCTGACGACCCTGGTGGGGTCTGGTGTTGGCCCCCGGCGGCCCCGGGCGGGTTGCCGGGCCGATCCTGCCCCGCCCGGCAGGGTTCGGGGCCCTGTCCCACCCTTGGGCTCCGCCGGGCCGCTCCCGGGTTTCGGGTCTCGGCTGGCGGGTCCGGGGCGAAGCCTCAGCGGGGGCCGGGGCGCGGCCCCAGCGGGGTTTGGGGCGCAGCCCCAGTGGGGGTCCGGGGCGTAGCCCCGGTGGGGTTTGGGGCGTAGCCCCGAAGAAGGGGCGGGGGGGGGGGCTAGAAGAACGTGCGGATGTAGTCCGTGACCGTGCCGTCCGCCTCCGCCACCGGGATCAGCTGCCACTTGTCGAAGCTGGTGCAGGGGTGGGAGAGGCCGAGGCCGACCCAGTCGCCGACTTCCAGGTCCGTGCCGTCGGCGACGGTGACCCAGGCGTGCTGGTCGGAGAGGGCCGTGATGGCCAGGCCCGTGGCGGGGCGGGTGGAGGCGTCGCGGGCGGAGCGGATGAGCTGGGGTTCGGGCATGTCGAGGTCGTAGGCCGCGTCCCGCTTGCCCGCGTTGAGGAACGCCTGGCCGGGTTCGGGGCGGGAGACGACCTGGGCCCACAGGCGGAAGGCCGGGTGGAGTTCGCCCTCCTCCGGGACGCGGTTGAAGGGGGTGAGATGCCGGTAGTGGCCGTCGTCGTGGGAGACGTACGCCCCCGAGCGCAGCAGCTTCAGCACGGGCCGGGACAGCGTGGGCAGTTCCGCGAAGACGTCCGCCACGGCGTCGAACCATGCGCTGCCGCCCGCGCTGACGACCACCTCGTCCACCCCCTCGAAGCGGCCCGCCGCGTCGAAGCCCGCGGCCAGCGCGGTGAGCCGGCGCAGCCACGCCCGTACCCGCTCGCCGTCCGGCTTCGGCACCTCGCCCTCGTAGCCCGCCACGCCGACCAGCCGCAGGGTCCCGGTGGCCGCGACCGCGTCGGCGACCGTCGCGCACTCCGCCTCCGTACGGATCCCGGTGCGCGCGCCCTCGCCCCCGCCGAGTTCGACGACCACATCGACCGGCCGCCGCGCGCCCGCCTCCCGCAGTGCCGCGTCCATCAGCTCCACACCGCGCACCGAGTCGACGTAGGCGATGAAGCGGAAGTCGGGGTCGGCGTCGAGTTCGGCGGCGAGCCAGCGCAGGGCGGCGGCGTCGACGACCTCGTTGGCGAGGAAGATCCGCTGGATGCCGAAGGCCCGGTAGATCCGTACCTGGGTGGGGACGGCCGCGGTGATGCCCCAGGCTCCGTGGGCGAGCTGGCGCTCGAAGAGCTGGGGGGCCAGGGAGGTCTTGCCGTGCGGGGCGAAGGCGAGCCCATGGGCGGCGGAGTAGCGCTCCATCGCCACCAGATTGTGCTCCAGCGCCTCGGCCGACAGCGCCAGCACGGGCGTGGTGAAGCCGCCGGTGAACAGCGAGCGCCGCTCGGCGGCGAGCTCGCCGACCGTGAGGCCCTCGGCGTTCGGCGGCAGCCCCTTGAAGCGGTGGTCGACGCGCTCCCGGGCGAGGGCGGCGACGGCCTGGTCGCTGTGGTCGGTGGCCATGGAGCGCCTCCATAACGATTCCGGTTGCAATCTCTGCAACGTTCATTGCGTATAACGCTTAGCGCTGTCTAACATCCCGCCCAGCACCGGGTCAACGGTGTGTGGCTGACCCCCCATCCGTCCATCCACGAGGAGCGAGACCGACCGTGTCCCCTCTCTCCAGCGTCGAGCCCGCCAACGGCGTCGCCGACGCCGACGCCGACGCCGTCGATGTCGTATGTCTCGGCGAGTCGATGGTGACCTTCGTGCCGTCCCGTCCGGGCCGGCTGGCGGATGTCCCCTCCTTCGCCCGGGGCATCGGCGGCGCCGAGTCCAACGTCGCCTGTGGCCTGGCCCTGGCCGGGCACAGCGCACGCTGGATCAGCCGGGTGGGCACGGACGGCTTCGGCGAGCACCTCGTACGGGAGATCGCGGCCACCGGCGTGGACACGGCGTACGTCCAGCGCGATCCGTACCGCCCCACCGGTATCTACTTCCGTACGGCGGGGGAGCGGGCCGTCGGCTCCGAGACGGCCAACTCGGGGACAGCCAACTCCGGGACGGCCAACTCCGGGACGGCCGACGGGGGCGGCGACACCGCCGAGCCGCTCGCCGAGGTGGTCTACTACCGGGCCGGATCCGCCGCCGCGGCCATGTCCCCCGAGCTCATCCCCCGGGAGCGGGCCTGGTCCGGCCGGGTGCTCCATCTGACCGGGATCACCCCGGCCCTCTCCGGCGACTGCCGGGCCCTGATGCGCGAGCTCACCGTCCGCGCCCCCGGCCGTCCCCTCGTCTCCTTCGACCTCAACTACCGGGTCTCGCTCTGGCGGAAGGGGGAGGCCGAGCAGCACGCCGAACCCGGCGCCGCCGTCCTCCTCGGCCTCGCCCGCCGCTGCGACCTCGTCTTCGCCGGCGAGGACGAGGCCGAGGCGGTCTGGGGGGTGCGCGGCCCCGAGGCGATCCGGGCGGCGCTGCCCGAACCCGAGGTGCTGGTCGTCAAGCAGGGCGGCGCCGGGGCCACCGCCTTCGCCCGCCGGCCGGACGGCGCCGACGCCATCACCTTCGAACCCGCCCTGCGGGTCGATGTCGTCGCCCCCGTCGGCGCGGGCGACGCCTTCGCCGCCGGTTTCCTCTCCGGCACCCTGCGCGGACTGCCCGTCGCCGAGCGGCTGCGCCACGGCCACCTCATGGCCGCCGCCGTGCTCACCGTCCCCGGCGACCTCGGCGCCCCGCCCTCCCGGGAGCGAGCCGACCACCTGGTGGCACTCGATGCCACGCGGTGGGGCACACTGCGATTCGGCCCCGGCTGGACAGATCTGCCGAGTCCCGCCGAAAAGTGGGCCGAGACCGCAGCGGTGGAGGTAACCGACCCATGAGCCAGACCGTCGACCGAGCGCTGAGCATCCTGCCGCTGCTGGCGGAGGGGCCGGCCAATCTGGAGCAGGTCGCCACGCGGCTGGGCGTGCACAAGTCGACCGCGCTGCGGCTGCTGCGCACCCTCCACGAGCACGGCATGGTCTACCGCCAGCAGGACCAGCGCTACCGCCTCGGCGCCCGCCTCTTCGCGCTCGCGCAGGAGGCGGTCGAGAACCTCGACGTACGCGAGATCGCCCACCCCCATCTGGTGACGCTCAACGAACGCTGCGGGCACACCGTCCATCTCGCGGTGTACGAGGAGAACGAGGTGCTCTACATCGACAAGGTGGAGAGCCGCTACCCGGTGCGGATGTACTCGCGGATCGGCAAGCCCGTGGCCATCACGGTCGCCGCCGTGGCCAAGCTGCTGCTGGCCGATCTGCCCGAGCCCGAGCGGCGGGCGCTGGCCGAGCGGCTCACCTACCCCGCGTACACGGCCCGTTCGACGCCGAACGCCGCCGCGTTCCTCAAGGAGCTGGCGACCGTGCGCGAACAGGGCTGGGCCACCGACTTCGGCGGCCACGAGGAGTCGATCAACTGTGTCGGGGCACCCATCCGGGGAACGGACGGCCGGGTCGTCGCCGCCTGCTCGGTGTCGGCGCCGAACGTCGTGGTCAGCGCCGAGGAACTGCTCTCCCTGCTGCCGCTGGTGCGCCGCACGGCGGACGAGATCAGCCGGGAATACTCGGGCGGCGGGCCGGCGTCCGCATCGGTGTCCCACGCCTCGCAGAACCCTCCCAAGTAACAGCCGAAACACCCGAGAAGAGAGCCGAGGAGACCTCCTCATGACCGAGAAGCTCCAGAAGACCGCGATCACCCCGGCCACCCACACCGCCCCGCCCGCCAAGTTCTCCCACGGCGTGAAGAAGGGGAACATCCTCCAGGTCGCCGGTCAGGTCGGCTTCGGCCCCGCCGTCCTGGGCCAGGCCCCCGCCCCCGTCGGGCCGGGTCTGCGCGAGCAGACCCTCCAGACCCTGCGCAATGTGCAGTCGGTGCTGGAGGAGGGCGGCGCGAGCTGGGAGGACGTGGTGATGGTGCGGATCCACCTCACCGACACCGGCCACTTCGCCGAACTCAACGAGATCTACAACGAGTTCTTCGCCGACCTCAAGGAGGTCCCGGCCGCCCGTACGACGGTCTACGTCGGCCTCCCCGCCGGTCTGCTCATCGAGATCGACGCCCTCGCCGTCCTGGGCTGACCCCCAGACTCTGGGCTGCCCCCCAGACTCTGGGCCGACCCCCAGACTTCGGGCCGACCCCGAACCCCCGCGGCGGGCGGGAGCTTTCCCCGCCAGCCGCGGGTTCCACCCCTGACTCGTCCTCACCGTCCCCGTCCCCGTCCCCGTCGCCGGAAGCTCGAGCCCTGATCACCCGCACCCAGGTTCTGCCCCAGGTTTTCCCAGCGCGCGGCCCCCCGCCGTGCGGCGATACCCCCTACCCACATCCCGGAGTACCCCATGATGTTCGCGGCCGCTCCCGCTGCCGAGACACCACCGCACACCGGTGGTCTGCTCGCCCTCATCGACGGCACCGCCGGTCTGCTGACCGTCGCCGCCCTCGGTATCGCGCTACTGCTCTACCTGATCATCAAGGTCCGGCTCCAGCCCTTCGTGGCGCTGCTCGGCGTCTCCATCGCGGTGGGACTGGCCGCCGGTCTCTCGGTCACCGAACTCTTCGGCACGGTGCAGAAGTCGGACGCCGTCTCGCTCATCGAATCCGGTATGGGCGGCATCCTCGGCCACATAGCCATCATCATCGGCCTGGGCACCATGCTCGGCGCGATCCTGGAGGTCTCCGGCGGCGCGGAGGCGCTCAGCGCCCGGCTGCTCGGCCTCTTCGGGGAGCGGCGGGCGCCGCTCGCGATGGGGCTCACCGGCCTGATCTTCGGCATACCCGTCTTCTTCGACGTCGGCATCTTCGTCCTCGCGCCGATCGTCTACGCGGCCGCCAAGCGCAGCAGCAAGTCGATCCTGCTCTACGCGATGCCGCTGCTCGCGGGGTTGTCCATGACCCACGCCTTCCTTCCGCCGCACCCCGGCCCGGTGGCCGCGGCCGGACTGCTCCATGTCGACCTGGGCTGGGTCATCCTGATGGGCATCGTCGTGGGCATCCCGTCGGTGCTGGCCGCGTGGGGCTACTCGGCCTGGATCGGCAACCGCATCTTCGTGCCCGTACCGCAGGACATGGTCGAGGCGGCCGAGGAGTCCCGGGAGGCGGTCGCGGCCCAGCAGCGCCCGGCCGGCACCAACCCGGCGGAGCAGCCGGTCTCGGTGGCCACGGTCCTCGCGATCATCGGCACCCCGCTGGTCCTGATCCTCTGTGCGACCTTCTCCTCCGTCGCGCTGGACCCGAGCACCGGCCGCTCGGTCATCGAGTTCTTCGGCCACCCCTTCGTGGCGCTGACGATCGCCCTGCTGCTCGCCTACTACCTGCTGGGCATCCGGCGCGGCTGGTCCCGCAAGTCCCTGGAGACCGTCTCCACCGCCTCCCTCAAGCCCGTGGGCAACATCCTTCTGGTGGTCGGCGCGGGCGGGGTCTTCGGCGCGGTCCTCAAGGGCAGCGGTGTCGCCCAGGCCCTGGCCGATGCCTTCGACAGCGCGGGGCTGCCGGTCATCGTGCTGGCCTGGCTGATCTCGGTGGTGCTCCGGGTGGCCCAGGGCTCGGCGACGGTCGCGATCGTCACGACGGCGGGCATCGTCACCCCGATGCTCTCCGAGGGCGATTACTCCCAGGCCCATCTGGCCCTGGTCATCATGTCCATCTCGGCGGGCTCGATCTTCGCCTCGCACGTCAACGACGGCGGCTTCTGGATGGTCGCGAAGTACTTCGGCATCTCCGAGAGCGACACGCTGAAGTCCTGGACGGTCCTGGAGACGGTGCTGTCCGTGGCCGGTTTCGTGGTGGCGGCGCTGCTGAGCATCGTCATCTAGCGGACGGCGCCCGCATGACACGACGGCCCCCGAATCCCGGCGGAAACCAAGGGGATTCGGGGGCCGTCGCCGTCGGCTCAATTCCGCTCCGTGCCCAGTTGGCATTCACCGCGGTATTCACCATTGCAACTCATTCATGGGAGCATCCAACTTTGCTCAAATGATGGCAAAGAATGCCGGTTGAAACGGAGAGCTCCCGCTCGGCGGCGACATCGCGAATGCCACGTCGTTTCGTGTTCTACGTACATTCAACTCTCCATTCCATTGAGCGGCATGATCAATCCATAGGGTCCTTGAGGCATTTGAAGGAAGGGACCCATGGAAGAACTCCGCGCAATCCGGGCTCGCGGTGTCACGAAGAGCTTCGGTGATGTCGTCGCCCTGGACGGCATCGATCTCGATGTAACGCAGGGTCAGCTCCACGGCCTGGTCGGACCGAACGGCGCCGGGAAAACGACGTTGCTCGGCCTTCTGCTGGGGCTCGCGGTGGCCGACAGCGGTCGCCTGGAGATCCTGGGTACACCGGTCGAGCGGGCACTCGACGCCCCCGACGGTGTCGCCGGCTTCGTGGACGGCCCCGCCCTCTACCCCTCGCTCACCCCACGGCAGAACCTCGCCGCGCTGGCCGCACTCCGCGGCCACGACGCGCGCACGGCGGGGATCGACGACGTACTCGCCGAGGTCGGTCTCACCGACGTCGCCGACGACCGTACCCGCGGCTTCTCCCTCGGCATGCGCCAGCGGCTCGGGCTCGCCGCCGCCCTGCTGACCAAGCCCCGGCTCCTCGTGCTCGACGAACCGTCCAACGGCCTCGACCCGGCGGGCAAGAAGCATGTGCACGGTGTCCTGGGCCGGCTCGCGGCCGACGGAACCGCCGTCGTGCTCTCCAGCCACAACATGGACGACCTCGAGGCGCTGTGCTCCGAGGTGACCATCCTGGCCGCCGGACGCGTCGTCTTCTCCGGCCCGCTGTCCAAGCTGGCCACCGAGAACCGTGAACTCGACTACCGGCTGCTCACCTCCGACCCGCGCGCCGCGCGCCGGCTGGCGGACGAGGCGCCGGGGATCGAGGTCGTCGAGGACGCCGGGGTAGGGCAGGACGCCGAACCGCTGGTCGTACGCGCCCTGGTGCCCGCCCTCGACCAACTCGTGGTGCGGCTCGTGGAGGCGGGCGTCGCGCCGCGCGAGCTCACTCCCGTGGTGTCGCCGCTCGAAGCCGCGTTTCTCGCCCTCACCGAGCGACAGGAGGCGGCCGGATGACCGCGACCCTCACCCAGCGCCCGGAACAGGAGCACGAGCGGGCCACCGGGGGTCGTCGCGCCCCCGTCACCCGCGCCTGTCGCTTCGAGTTCGTCAAGCTCGTCTCCCAGTGGCGGATCCGCCTGCTGGTCCTCGCCTGCTGGATCGCTCCCGCCCTCTTCGTCGCCGGGGTGAGCCAGCAGAGCACGCTCCCCGTCGACACCCTCTTCGGGCGCTGGATGCTCGCCTCCGGATGGGCCGGGCCGCTGGTGCTGCTCGGTTTCGCGGGGACCTGGGCGCTCCCGCTGCTGACCTCGGTCGTGGCCGGTGATGTGTTCGCCTCCGAGGACCGGCTCGGCACCTGGCGCCATCTGCTCGTCGCGGTCCGCTCGCCCCGGCGGATCTTCGTGGCGAAGGTGGTGGCCAGTCTCACCGTCCTGCTGCTGCTCGTGGCCGGGCTCGCGGTCTCCGGCACCGTCGGCGGCCTCCTCGTGGTCGGCAACCAGCCGCTGGTCGGTCTCGACGGCCATCTCCTGGCCCCGTCGGACGCCGCCGTCTCGGTCCTGCTCTCCTGGGTCTGCGTCCTCGCTCCGACCCTGGCGCTCGCCGCGCTCGGCTTCCTCGGGTCGGTCACGCTGGGACGGTCCCCGATGGGGCTGCTGGTGCCCGTGCTCCTCTCGCTCGCGATGGCGGTCGCCCAGATGCTGCCGCTTCCGGTGGCCGTGCGCGTCGCCCTGCCGAGCTACGCCTTCATCTCCTGGAACGGTCTGTTCACCAGCCCCCGGCAACTCGGCCCGCTGCTGATCGGCATCGTTGTCAGCCTCGTATGGGCCGTGGTCGCGACGGCGCTGGCGTATGTGCTCTTCGTACGGCGCGACTTCACCAGCCTGGCCCACGACGGTTCGGGTCGCCGCGCGATCACCGTCGGAGTCCTGCCGCTCGTCGGAGTGGCCGCCGCGTCGTTCGCCGTCGTCGCCGCGACGACCTCGGCGACGGGCTCCGGGATCGAGCAGGACAAGGTCCAGAGCTCGCTCGCCACCGCGTTCGCGCACCTGTACCGCATGCAGACCGACCAGCTCAACCGGCCCGCCGTCACCGAGGCCCAGTTGAAGGCCACGGCGTCGTGCAACAAGGGGAGCACCAGGGTCGCGGCGGAAGGCCCGGGCAACGACTGGCGCTGCGTCGTGACCTGGCACCTCCCCGGCGTCGAGGCCACCGGACAGGCCATCTACCAACTCGACGTCACTCCGGACGGGCGGTTCATGGCCGATGGCGATGGACCGAAGGAAGTGAACGGCTACTTCCTGGTGCGGACCCCCGATGGGGACGCGCCGAACCCGCTGTGGCAGTTCGACGGCAACGTCGAACTGCTCGACACCACCCCGAAGGGATAACCCTCAATGCAGGTCACTCGCCGCCGCAAACTCGTCGAGGAAGCCCGGATCAGCCTCATCAGCAGACGCATCGGCGGCCGGATACCGCTGTTGACGGCGGGCACCACCGCTGTCGCCCTCGTGGCCGCCGGTACGGCGCTCGCGCAGACCCACCAGTTCGGCACGGACCAGGTCGGTCAGGTCACCGAGAACGGCCAGGTCGTCTCCAGCAACCAGTACATCGCCCCGTACGGCGACCGTCTGGTCATCAACCAGGGCAAGATCATGTCGTCCTCGGTCAGCCCGGACGGCACGCACATGGCCGCCTCGGTCACCGACGGTGGCGCGGCCCTGGCCATCGTGGACCTGAAGAACTGGAAGACGCAGCAGCTCGTCAGCAGCGCCGCGTCGTCGAACCCCCGCATCAGCAGCAACAACGTGGGCCAGGAAGGCCCGACGTACTCGCCCGACGGCAAGCAGCTGTGGCTGGGCCAGCCGGACGGCTACACCGTGTTCACCGTGAACGCGGACGGCGGCGTCTCCAGCCCGCGGACCGTCGCCATCCCGGCGGACGGCTCCAAGCGCGCCCTGGTGGGCGAGGCCGTGTTCTCGGCCGACGGCAAGACCGTGTACTCCGCGGTCAACGGCCAGAACCGGGTCGTCTCGATCGACGCGGCCACCGGGACCATCAAGCGGAGCTGGGCCGTGGGCAACGCCCCGCGCGACATGGCCGTCGTCGGCGACAAGCTCTACGTCAGCAACGAGGGCGGCCGCCCGGCCAAGCCCGGCGAGCCCACGATCAACTCCTACGGTACGCAGGTACTCGCCGACCAGAAGACCGCCGCCACCACCAGCGGCACGGTCAGCGTCATCGACCTGGCGAACCAGGACGCTGCGGTCTCCAGCATCGAGGTCGGTCTGCACCCGACCGCCGTGTACGCCAAGAACGGCGTGGTGTTCGTCACCAACACCGCCGACAACAATGTGTCGGTCATCGACACGGCGAAGGACAAGGTCGTCCAGACCATCTCCACCCAGCCGTGGGCCAAGGCCCGGGTGGGCTACGAGCCCGACGCGGTGACCCTCACCGACGACGGCCACCTGCTGGTGACCCTCGGCCGCGCCAACGCCGTCGCCGTCTACAAGTTCACCTCCGCGCAGGAGCCGGTCTCTTACGTCGGCCTGCTGCCCACGGACTACTTCCCCTCGGAGATCACCACCTCGGGCAACCAGGTGTACGTCTCCAACACCCGTGGCGTCGACGCCCGCCGCAAGGCCACCGGCGGCCGCGGCACCCACGACACGACGTCGAGCGTGCAGAAGTTCACGCTGCCCGACGACAGCGTGATCAGGTCCTACACCGGCAAGGTCTTCAAGCAGAACGGCTGGAACGGCGAGTCCCTCAAGAAGACCGACGGCGCCCCGGCCAAGCCGGTGCCGGTCCCGGTCAAGCTCGGCGACCCCTCGACGATCAAGCACGTCTTCCTGCTCGTCAAGGAGAACCGGACCTATGACCAGGTCTTCGGTGACATTCCGAAGGGCAACGGCGACCCGTCGCTGACCGAGTTCGGCGAGAACGTCACGCCGAACCAGCACGCTCTGGCCAACCAGTTCGGCCTGTACGACAACACATACGACATCGGCACCAACTCCGCCGAGGGTCACAACTGGCTGATGCAGGCCGACAACCCGGAGTACACCGAGTCCTCGGCCGGTGAGTACACCCGCAGCTACGACACCGAGGACGACGCCCTCGGCCACCAGAAGACCGGCTTCATCTGGACCGGTGCGCAGGCGGCCCGCAAGTCCGTCCGGAACTTCGGTGAGTTCCAGCAGTTCCTGACCAAGCCGTCGGGTGCCAGCTGGCAGAACCTGTACTGCGACACCAAGAACATGGCGGCGACCGGTCAGGACACCGCCTACCCGCTGAACTCGACGTCGCCGATCCCGTCGCTCAACGATGTGTCGGTGCACGGCTTCCCGAAGTTCGACACCAGCGTCCCCGACGTCTACCGGGCACAGATCTGGAAGAAGGACTTCCGGAAGAACGGTCCGGCGAACCTGAACATGTTCTGGCTCTCCAGCGACCATACCGGTGGCCCGGTGAGCCCCGCCTCCCAGGTCGCGGACAACGACCTCGCCGTGGGCCAGATCGTCGACGAGATCTCGCACAGCAAGTACTGGAAGGACTCGGCGATCTTCGTCGTCGAGGACGACTCCCAGGCGGGTCTCGACCACGTCGACGGCCACCGTGCCCCGGTCCAGATCATCAGCCCCTGGGCCAAGCACGGCGCGGTGGACAGCCACTACTACTCGCAGATCAACATGGCGCGAACCATCGAGCAGATCCTCGGGATCCAGCCGATGAACCAGAAGGACACCGCGGCCACCCCGATGGCCTCGGCGTTCACCCGGAACCCGGACTTCACGCCGTTCAAGGCGCTGCCCAACCGGACCTCGCTGACCGACGGTGTGAAGACCGCGCCCTCCTGTGGTCTGGACACCCCCGCGGCGCAGAGCCTGAAGGCGGCGGCCGTGCCGTCGTCCTCGGTGCCGGCGGACATGAAGAACGTCGCCGCCGAATGGGACCAGTGGAAGTCGAAGCAGCGGCTGACCGGTCCCAACGCGGTTCCGGACTACGCTCCCCCCGCCCAGATGAACCACCTCACGTGGTACCAGACGCACAACTGGGCGAAGCCGTACCCGGGTGAGAAGAAGATCTACGCTCCTCAGGACGTGCCGGGCGCCTACATCCCGTCGGCGGAGAACGACGGCTGACGCACACGCTCACGCTCCGGGTGGCCCCTGGCCGGCGTCATCGCCGGTCGGGGGCCACCCGCGGGGTGGCTCGCATCGTCCTGAGCGGTCATCCGCAGGGCCAGACGGGGCAGCTGTGGTGTTCGCGGCAACGAGGCTGGCGCAACCGGCCTGGTCGGAGTGGGTGAGCCTGGCTGTAGCGGGACCGCCGGGCACCCGTCCCGTGGCCGGTGCCGACTATCTCTCCACCTGGGTCACGAAAATCTATCCTGGCTGGAGTAGACATTGGGTGGTGGTGTGGCTATGGTTTCTCTCGTAACCAGAGAGACAGTAGGGCCCGGCAGACACGAACTGCCGGGCAGCAATATCCGCAGTTGCAGTACGCAGGACGGTGCGGCGGTGGAGTTTCGAAGCCAGGGTTGTTGCAGGACGGCGACGGGACTGGCGGCCGGACCGGGTGGCCCGCAGTGATCAGGGGCCGCCGGGAGCAGTACCGCAGTTCACGCAGTAGCAGTACTCAGCAGTGAAGTTAAGTGAGCAGCACCTCGGTGAAGGCGTCGGCTGCGGACGCGCGCACCGGGAGGTTCGGCAGTGGGGTTCCAAGCCAGAGCAAACGCAGGACGGGCAACGGGGCTGGCTGCCGAAGAGTGGTGCTGTGACAGGCCACCGAGCAACGCGCAGGACAGTAGTAGGTAAGTGATTGACCCCAGAGGGAAGAACGGAGGAGCCAGGCGCCATCAGGATCGCCCGGGCGGAGTCTTGAGCCCGGGTACCGCAGGACATCGATAGTGAGGTGGTCTCCGGTCAAGCAACCGCGATCCCCGCAGCCCCGACAACTTCCAGGTCGGGTCAGCGGACACAGAAGGCCGGCGCAGTACCAGGGCCGGCGGATGGTGTAGCAGTTCCTTCGGGGCCCGGGTGCCATATGGCACCCGGGCCCCTCCACCCGTTCCACAGAGAGGTGCAAATGACAGCAGGCGAATCGTTCGACCGTCTCGACGACGACGACTATCCCGCCTACACGATGGGCCGGGCCGCCGAGATGCTCGGCACCACGCAGGGCTTTCTCCGCGCCGTCGGCGAAGCCCGCCTCATCACCCCGCTGCGTTCCGAGGGTGGCCACCGCCGCTACTCCCGCTACCAGCTGCGCATCGCCGCCCGCGCCCGGGAGCTCGTCGACCAGGGCACCCCCATCGAGGCCGCCTGCCGCATCGTCATCCTCGAAGACCAGCTCGAAGAAGCCCAGCGCATCAACGCCGAGTACCGCCGCGCCGCCGCCTCAGAGAACCCGACGACCGCAGGCTGAGGTGGTCCGGTCCCGCCTGCGCGCGGAGCATACTGCGGGCCGGGCCCCGGGCGGGCTGCCCTCCCGACTGGTACGCCACGAACGATGGCCAACGGCCGTCAGACGATGGTGGCGGGGTCCAGGGCATGCGCGAGCGGCCATGAACGCGTCGGGACGCGCTCATGGGCCGCCGTCGGGCGGACGAGGGTACTGCCGCAGTAGTCGCGCTCGCCGAGCCGTATGTGACGACCGCTCTTGCTGGAACACTGTGTCGCATGTGGGGCAATATCTATTGCCGCGAGACGAGGGTTAAATATGTCGCGCGGACAGTGTGTTTATCGCAGCGAACGAATTCGCTCCATCGGCCGTACGCGGGCCACTACCGCATGCTACTGTCGATCTCAGTTGCAGTTGTGGTTCCCAAAAACTTCAACGCTCGCGCCAGCATTTAGCTGCGGGAAGCGTTTTGTATTTCCGGTTGTTCTCCGGGCGGGGCATCATCACGGCGACCCGGTGTCCGTGGATTGCGGGTGCCGGCGTACTGCCCCACAAGGAGATATGACATGGCGTCTGGCACTGTGAAATGGTTCAACGCGGCCAAGGGCTTCGGCTTCATCGAGCAGGACGGTGGAGGTCCTGACGTGTTCGCCCACTTCTCGAACATCGCCGCCCAGGGCTTCCGCGAGTTGCTCGAAGGGCAGAAGGTCACCTTCGACATCGCCCCGGGCCAGAAGGGCCCGACGGCCGAGAACATTGTTCCCGTCTGACGCTGACGCGCACTTCGTAGCTGGGGCCCGCATCCCTCGGGGCGCGGGCCCCAGCTACGGGCATTTCCCTCAGTGATGCCTCCTGTGGGCCAGAACCGCTTCCAGCTCTTCTCCAGGGGGCACGCCCTCCCAGGCCGCGCCCATCGACGTTCGGGATCTCACGCCCATATGGCGTCACCCATTTCATCACCTGCGTCCCGCAGCGGATTCACTGCATGGCGTCTTCGATTTCGCATTCCATTTCGGCCCGTTCTTGTGATTCCCCGTGCGGCTCTTCCGCTGCGGGAATTCCTTGGTACGTGCCGTATCAAGGAAGGTTCTCAAATGAACCCCACACGTACGAACCACCGCACCTCCCGGACCCGCCGCACCAGCGGGCCCGCTTTCAACTCCGGCACCGGTTCGGGCCGGGGCAGTCGCTTCGGCTCGCCCGCCCCGAGCCGATCAGGGCGGCCGAGCCGCTCCGGTGGCCCGAGCCGCTCGGGTGGCCACGGTTGGCGGCCCGCCGCGGCCTCGGGCGAGTTCGCCCTGCCGAAGACGATCACTCCCGCGCTGCCCGCGGTCGAGGCTTTCGCCGACCTCGACATGCCCGCCCAGCTGCTGGCCGCGCTGACCGCGCAGGGCATGAGCGTCCCGTTCCCGATCCAGGGCGCGACCCTGCCCAACACCCTCGCGGGCCGCGACGCCCTGGGACGCGGGCGCACCGGATCCGGCAAGACCCTCGCCTTCGGCCTGGCTCTGCTGGCCCGCACCGCCGGACAGCGTGCCGAGCCCCGCCAGCCGCTGGCCCTGGTCCTCGTCCCGACGCGTGAGCTGGCCCAGCAGGTGACCGACGCACTCACCCCCTACGCCCGCTCGGTGAAGCTGCGCCTGGCCACCGTCGTCGGCGGAATGTCGATCGGCAGGCAGGCAGGCGCGTTGCGGGGTGGCGCCGAAGTCGTCGTCGCCACGCCGGGCCGGCTCAAGGACCTCATCGACCGCGGTGACTGCCGGCTGAACCAGGTCGCGATCACCGTCCTGGACGAGGCCGATCAAATGGCCGACATGGGCTTCATGCCCCAGGTCACCGCACTCCTGGACCAAGTGCGCCCCGAGGGCCAGCGGATGCTGTTCTCCGCCACCCTCGACCGCAACGTCGACCGCCTGGTCCGCCGCTACCTCACCGACCCCGTCGTCCACTCCGTCGACCCGTCGGCGGGCGCCGTCACCACGATGGAGCACCACGTGCTCCACGTGCAGGGCGCGGACAAGCACCGCACGACCATCGAGATCGCGGCCCGCGACGGTCGGGTGATCATGTTCCTGGACACCAAGCACGGCGTCGACCGGCTCACGCAGGACCTGCTGAACAGCGGAGTGCGGGCCGCCGCACTGCACGGCGGCAAGTCGCAGCCCCAGCGCACCCGGACCCTGGCCCAGTTCAAGACCGGGCACGTCACCGTGCTCGTGGCCACGAACGTCGCCGCCCGCGGCATCCACGTCGACGACCTCGACCTCGTCGTCAATATCGACCCGCCGACCGACCACAAGGACTACCTCCACCGCGGCGGCCGCACCGCGCGGGCCGGCGAGTCGGGCAGCGTCGTCACCCTGGTCACCCCCAACCAGCGCCGCGACATGAGCCGTCTCATGAGCGCCGCCGGGATCGTGCCCCAGACCACCCAGATCCGCGTCGGCGAAGAGGCCCTGAGTCGGATCACCGGCGCCCAGGCACCCTCCGGCATCCCCGTCACGATCACCGCGCCGGTGGCCGAGCGGCGTAAGCGCGGCGCATCCTCACGCGGCCGACGCAGCCCCGCCTCGGCTGCCCGACGCAGGACCGTACGGCAGACCTCCTTCGACGCGGCGGCGGCCTAGAAACTCCGTGATCAGGAAACTGACCCACCATTGCAGGAGGCACCTTTTGACGCTGGTTCAGATGCAGCCCCCCTCGAACGTCACCCCCGCACACCAGACCGCGGCGGACGCCATGGACACAGGCGCACTGCAAGTCTGCGACGACATGACCATCGAAGTCGCCCTTTCCGTCATGGCCGGCGCCCGCACCGGGCACCTGTTCGTCTGCGACAACGACGGCCTGTGCACCCAACTGGTCACCCAGGCCCAGCTCACCGCAGTCCGTGACAGCCTCGCGTACACGGACCGGGTCCAACTGCGCGATATCCTCGACGGCGGTGGGCCGTTCACCTCACCCGTGACCACGACCGCCGAAGCCGAGCACGCAGCCCTGGACCGCCGACTCGCCGCACTGCCGGTCGTCGAAGACCAGGACAGCGCTCGGGGCGTCCTCGCCCACTGAACCGCCTCACCGCGGTAGAACTACCCCCTTCTTCTCTCTGTGAGGCACCATGCGCTGTATCATCGCCCGCTTCCCGTTCGACCTCACCAAGAGCGGTGTCCTGGAATCCATGAAGGGCGTCAAGCCCGAACAGGTCATCGGCGAGTCCGTGATCATCGGCCGCCGCACCTACCCGGTCAAGCAGGTCGGGCAGGTCATCACGCGCCAGGACCGCCGCGATTTCAGCGCCGGTGAAGTTCTCCGGGCCATGACCCAGCTCGGCTTCACCTGCCCCGGCGTCCGCCAGACAGCCGCGCCCACGCGTGTCCCCAGCCCACTCCAGCAGGCTTCCGCGATGCTCGGCGCACCTGCCACCGTCTGACCGACGAGCGGGTGCGAGCCGCCACCAGAACAACAGGAGGGTCCGACCGGCACGTGCCGGTCGGACCCTCGTCGCGTTGCCGCGCGGTCCGTCAACGCGCAGCGTTGTATCTCACTGGTCGGAGTAGCTGAAGTCGCCCACGGTCCAAGCGCTGACGTCATCGATCGCCACGCGGTACATCCCGCCTGTCTCCGGGATCCCCACCGTGCCCTGCAGAATCCGCGACACATGGAAATGCAGATGCGTGGGCGCCTTCTCCTCACACGTCGTAGCGGTGAAGACACCAGAGAATCTATTGAGACTGGCCGAGTCCGCCAGGACCTCGGACACCCGCTGCCGCCAGACAGCTTCGGGAGCCAACCGACCCGTGATGACAGCACCACCGGCGACCACAGTCAGAGTCATCTGGTTGCTGTGCCCGGACTCCACCAAGGCCGCGACATCAACAAGCAGTTCGTCAGGCTTCGACATGAGAAGCGATTCTAATCAACGCCGCTCGGTCCGTTTGAGTGGTGGCGCCGGTGCGATAGCCGTTCGGCGGTGGGAACCAGCGGGGGCAGCCGTTAACGGCTGCCCCCGCTGGGGAGTTGGGTGGTTCAGGTGGTGGGGAACTCCCCGCGCTTGACGGCGGAGACGAACGCCGACCACGCGGACGGCTCGAATACGAGCGCAGGGCCGTGCGGGACTTTGCTGTCGCGGACGGGCACGGTGGCGTGGCCACGCGCTACTTCGAGGCATTCGCCCTGAGGCGTACTTCCTCCGCTGTAGCTGGACTTGTGCCACCCGGTGAGGGTGGACGCGTCTGAGACGGTGTGCTCACTGCTGACCATGTGCGTGTTCCTCCGCTGCCGCACTGACGAGGGCCAGTGACTTCTGTTGCGACAACGCGTCGCTCAGGGCAAGAGCGTAGGCGGTCTGGCTGGCGGCCACCAGCGCAGGATCGTCCATCAAGTTGCCGGTGAGAAAGCCTTCGACGTAACCCACCGGAGCAGAGTCCGGGAAGCTCATGAGTGTGAGCAGACTCTCCAGGAGCGCATGCGCCCCCACGTCGTACGGCAGTACGTGCAGCCGGATCCGTCCCGCCTCGGCCATGTCCCCGATCCTGCGCAACTGCTCGGCCATGACCTGTGAGCCGCCGACGCGACGCCGGATGACGGCCTCGTCGAGCAGCGTCCAGATGACGGGCTGAGCGGGTCCGTCGAGGATGCGGCGGCGTTTAGTTCGGATGACAACCGCCTCGTCAAGTTCCTCTGCCGTGTAGTTCGGCCGGTAGGCACCGAAGAGAGCGCGCGCGTAGTCGTCGGTCTGAAGCACACCAGGAACCAGCGACAGCGCGAACTGCTGGATCACCGTGGCCTGTTGCTCCAGCTCGGCCATGGCCGCGAAGTGGTCCGCGAACTTCGACTCCAGATCCTCCAGCCACCGCGCGAAGAACCCGTCCGTTCCCAGCGCCCGGTCGATCCGCGCCGCGTCGTCGGGCTTCGGTAACCGCCTGCCCGCCTCGAAATGGCTGATCAGCGTGGGCGAGCACACCACGCGCTCACTCAGTGCCTCCTGTGTCATATCGGCCGCTGTGCGCCGGATCCTCAACTCCTCCCCGTACTTCTCCCTCGGGGTGCGTGGCCTCCGATCCATCTCCATGGCTGACTCCCTGAGTTGAAAACTGTGCTGTCAGACCCGCCCTCCTAGCAGCGTAGCCAGAGTCACCTCCACTCTGTGAGGAATGCGCCACACAGCGTGAAGAAACTGAATGGAGCTGATGAGCGTGATGACCGGGCTGCGCCTGCTGCCGTGGACGGACCCCGACGGAAAGCCGTGTTATCTGTCGTCGGATGACGGGAGCAGCCCTCTGAGCCGACGGGCAGACGCGATCGAGGCCGTACAGGTGTCGATGGCGGCCGAACTCCTCCGGCACGCCCGGGTGCTGCTGGACGCCCCCAGGGCGGACAAGCGAGAACTCCGCTACCTCGCGGAGCGGCTGTGTGAGGCGCTGCGCGATGTGCTGCGGGTCGCCGAGAGCAGGGGCGCCCGCCTGCCCTCGTTCGACGAAGGCGACGGCCCGGACGTGATTACGGCGCCTGGCGGCGCTGCGGGGTCGTCGTGACCGACTGGCGGATTGGTCCGGTTCCGGGCCGGGGCTTGCGCAGGGTGAACGGTGGGGAACTCGCGTTGCCGCTCCAGATCAGCAGGGGCGGGCGGCATCAAGCGATCGCCGAGCTTGAGCTGACGCCCGCGGAGGCGGAGCGGCTGCACGCGGCCCTGTGTTACGCGCTTGGTGAGCAGCCCCGCCCCCCGACGCGCCCGAGTGCCGTCGGCCTGTCCGCTACCCGGGCGGCCGACAGCGGTACTGAAGACGGCCGCCCCGGGGCCCTCGCGAAGCGCCGTCCCGGCGGGGATACCGCCGGGACGGCGCTTCGCGTGCCATACGGCCCCGGCTCGGGCTCAGGCGCAGTACTGCGCTTCCTTGCCGATCGAGCGGTACATGCAGTCCGCGTTCTCCACGAGTTGGAGCACCGCGTCGCGGTTGCGGCTGGTCTCGCGGTCGATGACCTCGTCGGGCGGGTAGAAGCCGCCGGCGCCGGAGGAGGTCGGGTACATCTCGAAGGTGTAGGCGAAGACCTTCTGGGTGCCCCACAGATAGTCGTCGATGGCGCCGTCGGTGATGTAGAGCTCGCTGGACTGCTCGGGGGTGTAGCCGTTGCTCGCGGCCATCTTCTTGCCGACCGCGGCGAAGGCGTCGTAGTCGTCCCGCGTCATGCCGGTGGTGGTCTCGTCGTACGTCCAGCCGAAGGGCCACAGCACCAGTTCGCTGTAGGTGTGGAAGTCGATCGCGGCCTTGATCTGCTGCTTGCCGCCGACGACGCGGCTACGCGCGAAGTCGGCCACGACCTTCACCTCGGGGGCGGAGGCGGCGCTGGGCCCGCGGTAGGTCTCGGAGCCGGGCGAGCCGGAAGAGCCGCCGCAGCAGCCCCATTTGAAGTCCCAGTTGCGGTTGAGGTCGGTGCCGACGGACGAGGAGCCGGAGTTGGGCTGGCGGTTCTTGCGCCAGCTGCGGTAGGAGCCGGTGGCGATGTCGTACTCGCCGCCGTCCGGGTTCACATCCGGGACGATCCAGATCTCCCGGCCGTTGACCGCGTTCGTGATCCGGGAGTCGCTGCCGTAGCCCTCGGTGAACTGCCGCACCAGATAGAGGGCCATCTCCACGGTCAGATGCTCACGCGCGTGCTGATGGGCGGTGAAGAGGACCTCGGGTTCGCTCTCGTCCGTGGCCACATTGTCGCTGATCTTGAGCGCGACGATATCGCGGCCCTCGTACGACTTTCCGATGACGCGCTTGCTGAGAATGGCCGGATACTTGGCCACCGCCGCGTTGATCTCGGCATTGGCCTCGGCGTAATTGTGGTACTTCGCATCGGCCGAGGGGAAGTCGAACGGCTTGGCGGACCTGCCCTGGCCGCGGTCGGGCGGGCCCGGGAGGGCGGTGAGCCGGTGGCCGAGCGCGCGCAGCCGCTCGGCCTGCGCCGCGTCGGCGGTGACGACCAGGGAGCGGGCGTCCACCTCGTCGATGGACACACCCGTGGCGGCGATCGCGGTGCGGGCGGCCGGGGTGGTGGGGCCGGAGACCTCGTACTGCTTCACGCTCGGGTCGGCGGCGGTCTCGGCGGCGGATGGGGCGGTGCGCCCGGTGCCTGGCCGGGGCGCGGGGTCGTCGGCCCGAGCTGCCATGGGTGCGGCGAGTGCGAGGGTGAGCAAGGCGGTGAGGGCGGTGGCCCGTCTGCCGCGGATGCGACGTCGCATGACATCTCCTGGGGGGTGAGGGGCGAGCGACTGCTGCGCCAGTGTTCGGCCATGCGCATGACATGCGCAGGGGTGGGAAATGGTCGAAGCCGAAGGAATCTCTCATCGAGGGAAGGAACCCCCCGCATGAACAGATCTCTCGTCGGTGCGCTCTCGGCCCTGTTACTGGGCGGCGCGACCCTCGTCGGCGCGGGTGCGGCACCCGCGACGGCCGCGTCCCCCGCCAAGGCACCGAAGGCGGTCGACTTCGCGGGCACGGTGGCGCTCAGCAACTGCTCCGGCTCCGTTGTCCGGACGCCGGGCTCGGCCGACAGCGACCCCGCGCTCGTGCTCTCCAACGGCCACTGCCTGGAGAGCGGCTTCCCCGGCGCGGGAGAGGTGATCGTCGACCAGCCGTCGAGCCGGAGCTTCACCCTGCTGACCGCCTCGGGTGGCAGCGCCGGCACCGTACGCGCGAACAAGGTCGCGTACGCGACGATGACCGACACCGACATCTCGCTGTACCAGCTGACGTCCACATACGCCCAGATCCAGTCGGCGTACGGCATCAAGGCACTACCGCTGTCGGACAGCCACCCGACCCAGGGCTCCGCCATCAATGTGGTCTCCGGCTACTGGAAGAAGATCTACTCCTGCAATATCGACGGATTTGCATACCGGCTTAAGGAGGGCGACTGGACCTGGAAGGACTCGGTCCGCTACACCTCCGCCTGTGACACGATCGGCGGAACGTCGGGCTCTCCCGTCGTCGACCCGGCGTCCGGCAAGGTCGTGGCCGTGAACAACACGGGCAACGAGGACGGCGCCCGCTGCACCCTCAACAATCCGTGCGAGGTGGACGAGAGCGGCGCGGTGACGGTGCGCAAGGGCATCAACTACGCCCAGGAGACGTACGGCATCACGAAGTGCGTGACCACCGGCAACAAGATCGACCTGAACCTGGCGGGGTGTGTGCTGCCCAAGCCGTAGCGAACACCAGTACGCCGGTGTGCCCCGCCCATCGCGGGCGGGGCACACCGGCGCACCTCGAACCTTCGTTCCCGCTCTGTGGCCTAGAGCCCGTGGACGTGCGGGCCGACCGCCTTGGACCAGGCGTTCCCGCTGGCCGCGTCCCAGTTGGTGGACCAGGTCATCGCGCCACGGATGCCGGGGTACGTCTTCGACGGCTTGAAGGAGCCGCAGCCGGAGCCCTTGGCGAGGCAGTCGAGGGCGTCGTTGACCACGCCCGGCTCGACATAGCCGGAGCCGGCGCCGCTGGTGGAGGCGGGCACGCCGATGCCGACCTGGGACGGGTCGAGCCCGTTCTCCAGCTGGATACAGGCGAGCGCGGTGAGGAAGTCGACCGAGCCCTGCGAGTAGACCTTGCCGTCACAGCCCTGCATCGAGCCGCTGTTGTAGTACTGCATGTTGACGACCGTCAGGAAGTCCTTGATCCCCAGGGCGGTCTTGAAGTACTCGGTGGACGCCGACTGCATGTCGATCGTCTGCGGCGCCATGGTGACCACGACATCGCTCTTCTTGTCGTGGACGGCCTTGAGCGCCTTGGTCATGTAGGTGGAGTTGACGCCGTTCTCCAGGTCGATGTCGACGCCGTTGAAGCCGTACTCGTCCATCAGACCGGTGATGGAGGAGGCGAAGGCGTCGGCCGAGGCGTCGTCGCTGACCGAGATCGTGCCCTTCTCGCCGCCGACGGAGATGATCACCGACTTGCCGGCCGCCTGCTTGGCCTTGATGTCGTCCTTGAACTGCTGCTCGTCGCTGTAGCCGGTGGCGGGGTCGAGCTTGAAGTCGACGGCTCCGGGCGAGCCGGTGGCGTCCGCGAAGGCGACCGCGATGATGTCGTAGTCGTCCGGGACGTCCGAGAGCTTCTGGGTTGTCGCGCCGTTGTCGAAATTTTGCCAGTAGCCGGTGACGGCGTGCTCGGGGACGGCGGCGGCGCTCTGGCCGGCGTCGGAGTGGTCCTCGGACGCGTTGGCCGAACCTGCGGATATCAGCCCTCCAGCAGCGAGGGCGACGACTGCGGCGGCTCCGAGCAGCCGCTTGGTGAACTGTGCGCGTACCACGACAGCCTCCGTACGTGGGGGGATGTGGGGGGAGGTGGTGCGAGTGTGCGTTCAGGGGCCCCTGTGGCGTGGATATAAGGTGGTCCAGACCAATGCCGTTGTCAACCCCGCGCGACATCTTCCCCGCACGGGAGGGTGAAAAATGCGGATGAGGGGGCCAAGAGCGGTTGCGCTCCCGGCCCCCCTTGGCCCCTCCTCGCGGAAGGGCCCCATGGCCCCCTCGCGGAAGGGGCCGCGTCACGCTAGGGCAGACCGTGGACCTTGGGGCCCACCGTGTTCGACCACGCGTTGCCCGCCGTCGCGTCCCAGTTGGTGGACTAGTTCATCGCGCCGCGTAGACCCGAGAAAGTAACTGTCAGCTTGTTCGAAGACCGTGGTCGGCCGTCATGTCCTTCGTACGGGTGAACGAGACGAGTTCCCGGGACGGCGCAGGTGCTGGGAACGCATGCTCGGTGGTGGCGGGTGAGTTCGGCGCGACTGGGAGGAGGCGGCTGGTGGCGCGCAAACGTGGCAGGAAGCGTGAACTTCGTGTGCTGGCCGCTCCGTTCGTCGTGGCCCCGCCATCGGGGACACGGATCAGGGGCCGCCTGCGGCTGAGTCCGCCCGATGAGAAGGTCCTGCGCCTGGTGGGCGAGCATCTCGGTCGCCACCAGCGGGCCGACTTGGCCGAGCGGGTCCGGATCGGTCGGGCCAGCGGGAAAGACAGGCAGCGGGCGGAGCGGAAGAAGAAGCTCACCACAGTGTCCTCGGCCCGCTGGGCGGGGGCGATGACCCGTGTCAGCGAGGACCAGTTCCAGCTGTCGATGCGTTGCCTGTACGACGAGCGCGCCGGCTTGCGACGAGCCATCCGCGTCATCGGCCGCCGCCTGGCCGCCCCGTGCGGCAAGAGGTCGAGCAACGGTGTGCGTGGCTACGCCGATCGACATGAGCGGGCCCTCAAACAGCGCCGTTTGCAGGTGCTTGAGGCCCGGTTCGCCGTAGTGGAGCGGAAGATCGCCGCAGGGCGGCCGTCGATCACGGTCGGCGGTCGCCGCCTGGCACGAGTGCGACACCGTCTTGCCGGGGCGCAACTGACCGAGGCCGAGTGGCGTCAGCGGTGGGAGGCCGAGCGGCTGTTCCTCACCGCGGATGGCGAGTCTGGTGCCCCGCACGGCAACTACACCATCGCCGTGGACCCAGCTGATGGCGCGGTGTCTCTCGTGCTGCCCGAGCCGTTGCGGCACTTGGCCAACGCTCCAAGGGGCCGATACCGGCTGGGCTGCGGTGTGGTCTTCCAACACCGGTGTGGCGAGTGGCTGGACCGTGTCACCGCCCACCGGGCCGTGCGCTATGACATCACCTGTGACCCGGCCCGCGGCCGCTGGTACCTGGACGCGTCCTGGACGGCCGACACGGCCGAGCCGCCCAACCTGGATGAGGTCAAGGCCCCTGGTGCGCGGCTCCTGGGAGTCGACCTCAACGCGGACCACCTGGCCGCCTGTGTGCTCGACCGGCACGGCAACCCGATCGGCGAACCGGTCACGATCCCGTTGGACCTGACCGGCCCGGCGGCCACGCGGGACGGACGGCTGCGCGCCGCGATCAGTGGGCTGATCGCCCTCGCTCACGAGCACGGCTGCGTGGGGATCGCGATCGAGGATCTGGGTTTCGCCGACGCCCGCGTCACCGGTCGGGAGACCATGGGCCGTGGCAGGCGCGGCAAGACGCTCCGCCGCACGGTGTCGGGCATCCCCACCGGCCGCTTCCGCGAACGCCTGCGCGGCATGGCCTACCACCGGGGCCTGGTCGTCATCGCGGTCGACCCGGCGTACACCAGCCGCTGGGGCGGACAGCATTGGACCCGGCCTCTTCAGGACCAGTCGCGGAAGACTACGGTCACCCGGCACCACGGTGCCTCGGTGGCCATCGGACGGCGCGCCCTCGGGCACGGGATCCGGCGTCGGCCAGGTGTGACCGCCCACCACCGGAGGATGGTTGAGCGGAGAGCTACCGGCCAGGCCGTATCCCTCCCACGGGCGTGCGGGACCGCGAGCCCACCCAGGACGACGGGCTCGCCCACCAAGGGCGGCAAGACTCGACCGCGCCGAGGTGACCAACTCGCGCTGTTCCCCGACCCCCAAGACCGTTTGGAGGGTCACCGGACCACCGGTCCGAGTTATGGCGAGTTGGTCAACGCTGACCAACAAGCCCAGGAGCGGTAAAGTGACGACGGACCAGGACAGGGGCAGTAAAGAGACAGGGGCAGTAAAGACCTGCGGCCGCCGCCGCTCGGCGCCGATGTGAGACGGGGTAGCCGACGTGCCCACCGCGATAGCAGTCACCGGCCGCGAGCTGGTTCTTCCGCCACCCGACGGGCAGACCCCGTCGGCCGTAGTGCTCCGCCCGCCGGACGCACAGTCGCTCGACGACGCCCTCGCCGAGGTCGCGACCCTCCTCGACCAGCAGGGCTATCTCGTCGTGCTCTACCCCGCCGCGACCCCCGCGGCCGTGGTCCGCCGGCTCCACACCGTGCGCTCCGTCCTGGAGAGCGACCGGATGGCGCTGCTGCCCCTCGAACTGCCCCCGCTCGCCGTCGCGGTGCTGGCCCGTCAGCTGCGCCAGCTGTCCATATCGGACTTCAGCCCCGGTGTGCTGGCGTGCGCCGCCCGGCTGCTCTCCCACTACATCCACGCGGGCGCCCTGCTGGGCAGCGTGGCCAGGCTGGACCGGGTCCCGGTCAGCCTCACCTCGCACGTCAAGTCATGGATGCCCGGCGCCCACTTCGGAGTGCTCGCCCACCCCACCCCGCACCTGGTCAAGGTCGGCGGCGCGACGGAGCTGCCCGCGCCCGGGTACCTCACCGCCATGACCGTCGCCCGGGGCCAGCTGGGCAGCCATGGCTACGGGGGCGGCGGCGCGGGCCACGACGACTGGGTCACCGGCGCCCTCGCCCCCGCCTGGGGCGTACGAGGCGTGGAGGAGGTGCCGCTGCCCGCCGAGTCGGCGCGCTGGTGGGGCACTCCGAAGCTGATCGAGTTCGCCGCGGCCATCCCCGACCTCTCGGTCCTCTACCAGCTCGTGGCCTCCGTACGGAGAGAGGAATGTCACTGGTGCGGTTTCGAACTCATCGGCGACCGCTGTGCCTTCTGCTCCTGCCCGGTGGCGCGCGGCGATGAGATCCCCGCACTGCTCACGTCCCAACGTCCCGCCCTGACCAGCCGGTAACGTCCCCGAACGAGGTTGTGCGTCCCATGAATTCACGCCAGCGCCGCGGAGTCATCCTGCTGCTCCTGTCGGTCCTGTGCGCCGTCGGCGCCTTCGCCGGAGTGCTCTCCGTCATCGACGACGTGGAGTCGAAGGTCGGCCCCGAGACCACCGCCTACAAGCTCACCTCGGACGTCAAGCCCTACAAGGCGCTGGACGCGGGGGAGTTCGAGAAGGTCTCGATGCCCAAGCGCTATGTGCCCTCCACCGCCGTCACCGATCTCGACGAGCTACGCGGGAAGATCGCGGTGACCCAGCTGACCAAGGGGTCGCTGCTCCAGCGGGACATGATCGTGGACCGGCCCGCGCTGAAGGCCGGACAGCAGGAGATCGCGATCATGGTCGACGCGGCCACCGGCGTCGCGGGGAAGATCACCCCGGGCGCGCGGGTCAACATCTACGCGACCTTCGAGGGCAACACCCAGGGCGAGGCGCCGGTCTCCAAGCTGATCGTCGCGGGCGCCGAGGTGCTCGACCTCGGCAAGATCACCGCCCTGGAGCCCGACCAGGACGACAAGCGGCGGATCAACGAGGCCGTGCCGATCACCTTCGCGCTCGACACCAAGAACGCCCAGCGCGTGGCCTACGCCGAATCCTTCGCCTCGCATGTGCGGCTCGCGCTGGTCGCCCCCGGCGGGGGCTCCTCGATAGGCCCCGGCGACCGCACCTACACCCTCGACGGCGACAAATGAGTGAGGAGGTGCCGCGGTGACGATCAGGATTCTGCCGGCCGTCGGCGACCCCGACGCCGCCCGCTCCCTGAGCGGGCTGCTCGGCCAGCTGCCCGGTGTCGAACCGACGGCGCCGGTGGGCGACTCGACCCTGCTGCTCGACACCCTCGCCTCGCTGGCCGCCGCCTCCCTGGAGGAGCTGCCGGAGGTCGTCCTCGTCCATGAGCGGATCGGCCCGGCCCCCGCGCTGGAGCTGATCCGCGAGATCGCGCTGCGCTTCCCGGCGGTGGGCGTGGTGCTGGTCACCGCCGACGCGGGGCCCGCGCTGTACTCGGCCGCCATGGACGCCGGGGCCCGCGGCATCGCCGGAATACCGCTGTCGTACGACGAACTGGCCGCCCGCGTCCAGGGCGCCGCCCAGTGGGCCACCGGCGTGCGGCGCCATCTCGGGGGCGGCGGCGATCCGTTGGCGGCCGGGCCCGGCGGCAAGCTGGTGGCGGTCGCGGGCGCCAAGGGCGGGGTCGGCACCACCGTGACCGCCGTTCAGCTCGCGCTCGCCGCGCGGGCCGCGGGCCGTAAGGTCGCGCTGGTCGACATGGACCTCCAGTCCGGCGACATCGCCTCGTACCTCGACGTCCAGTTCCGGCGCTCGATCGCCGATCTGGCGCAGATCAGCGACATCTCGCCGCGGGTGCTCCAGGACGCGGTGTTCACCCACCAGACCGGGCTCGGGCTGCTGCTCGCACCGGGCGAGGGCGAGCGCGGCGAGGAGGTGACCGACCGCACCGCCCGCCAGGTGATCGGCGCGCTGCGGTCGCGCTTCGAGATCGTGATCGTCGACTGCGGTACGCAGATGACCTCCGCGGGCGCCGCCGCCGTGGAGACCGCGGACATCGCGCTGCTGGTCACCACCCCGGACGTGGTCGCGGTGCGCGCCGCCAAGCGCATGGTCCGGCTCTGGGACCGGCTCCAGATCCGCAAGGCGGAGGAGACCGTGACCGTGGTCAACCGGCACACCCGCAGCGCGGAGATCCAGCCGCAGCTGGTCCAGCGGGCCACCGGGACGACCGTGGCGCGCACGGCGATCCCGGCCGGTTTCAAGGAGCTCCAGCCCGCCGTCGACTCCGGCCGGATGCAGGACCTGGACGCCAAGTCGGCCGTCAAACAGGCGCTGTGGGGGCTGGCCGGGGAGCTGGGCCTGGTCGAGGCCGCGCCCCCGGGCGGCGGCGGCCGCCGCGCCGCCCACCGGGGCGGCCACGCGGCCGGGGGCGGCGGCGAGCGCGCCCTGCCGGGGCTGCGGCGGCGCCACGCCATAGAGGCGGGCGGCGACGCGGCGCAGGGCAGCGTGGGCGACGGCACCGATGCGCGGGGCGAGCTCGCCCCGCCGTCCACCAAGGGGTTCCTGCGCAAACGGGGCGGCGACCGCGGCCAGGTGACGGTCGAATTCCTCGGCGTCCTGCCGCTGGTGCTGATCGTCCTCGCGGTCGTCTGGCAGCTGGTGCTGGTGGGCTATACGTACTCACTGGCCGGCAACTCGGCCGACAAGGGCGCCCGCGCGGGCGCCGCCAAGGGCGCGGGCGCCTGCCAGGACGCGGCGAGCAAGGACATCCCCGGCTCCTGGAGCGCCGATATCGACTGCGCCGGCGGCGACGGCTCGGTCTACAAGGCCACGGTCGAGCTGCACGTCCCGATCCTCTTCCCCGGCGCCGCCGACTTCCCCTGGACGGTCACGGGCACCGCGGGCGCGGCGGACGAGACCGACCTGGCGGGCGGAGGAGGCTGAGATGACCCGTCGTCACCGCGCACCCACGCGGCCCGCCGTCGCGGGCTCCGCGACGGCCCCCCGCCTCCCCAGCCGCCCGGTGGCGGCCACCACGCCGGGCGGCGGCCTCGCGGCCCCGGGGGACGGGCGTACGCCGCCGAGCGGCGGGCCCTCCGGCCGTTCAGCGGCGCCCGGACCCACCGCGGCGCCGGGCGCCGAGCCCACCGCGACGGCCGCCGCGCGACGCCGCGGTGGGGCGGTCGACGTGCCGCGGCCGCGCGGGATGGCCGCTCATATGTCGTCGCCCCACCCCGTAGCCGTGCGACGGGGTGGGGCGACGGACCGTCGGGGAGACCGTCCCTCGCCCGCCGCCGCACGGCCCGGGGGCCAGGGCTCGGCATCGCCGGGACTCCGCGGCGCGGCGGAGACCACCGAGCGGTGGGGCCGTCGGGTCGCGGCTGTGCCGAGAGCCGTCCGGCGGGCCGCCGGGGCCGCGGCGCGCCACCTGGCCGCGGGTTCTCCGCGTGCGCGTGGCCGCGCGCGGAGCGCTGGACTCGATTATTTTGTGCGCGCGGGTTCTCCGCGTGCGCATGCCCGCGCGGAAGCGTCGCTTCGCCAACGGTCAGGGGCACGGCGGCTGCCCGGCGGGGTCCTCGCCCGTACGGGGCCGCGCCCCGGCGGGGCGCGCCGGGGGCGGGCCGACGCCGGGTCCGCGTCCATCGAGTTCCTGGGCTTTCTGCCGATCCTCATCCTCGTCGCGCTCGCCGCCGTACAGCTCGGCATCGCCGCCTACGCCGCGCAGCAGGCCGGGACCGCGGCGCGGGCGGCGGCGCGGACGGCGTCGCTGGACGAGCCGCGGACCAGCCCCCAGGCCGCCGGGCTGGCGGCGATGAGCGGATGGCTGGCCGACGGGGCGAGCATCGGCAGCGGCGGCTGCGGCGGCGGGGAGGCGCGGGCCACCGCGACCGTGGAGATCCCCTCCGTCATCCCCGGCTTCGACTTCGGCAGCGCCGAGAAGAGCGCCACCATGCCCTGCGACGAAGGAGACGGCGGTGCGGGCCGTGCGGCCCAGGCCGCGTTGGGAGGCGGCCGATGAGCCTGCGGTCCCGTATCACCGCGCCCGAGGGGACCCCCGAGAGCGGCGGACGCCAGGACGGGCACCTCGTCTCCGCCTACCGCGCCAAGCTGCTCGAGGAGATCGACCTCGCGGAGATGTCCTCGCTCTCCACCGCCGAGCGCCGCTCCCGGCTGGAGCGCGTGCTCGGCCACATCATCAGCCGCGAGGGCCCGGTGCTGTCCACCGCCGAGCGCTCCCAGCTGATCCGCCGGGTGGTGGACGAGGCGCTCGGCCTCGGGGTGCTCGAACCGCTCCTGGAGGACGCCTCCATCACCGAGATCATGGTCAACGGCCCGGACCAGATCTTCGTGGAGCGCGCGGGCCGGGTCGAGCTGGTTCCGGTTCGCTTCGCCTCCGAAGAGCAGCTGATGCAGACCATCGAGCGCATCGTCTCCACGGTCAACCGCCGGGTGGACGAGTCGAATCCGATGGTCGACGCCCGGCTCCCGTCCGGTGAGCGGGTCAACGTGATCATCCCGCCGCTCGCCCTCACCGGCGCCACGCTCACCATCCGCCGCTTCCCCCGCGCCTACACCCTCCATGAGCTGATCGGCATGGGCACGCTGGACGAGCAGATGCTGATGCTGCTCGCGGCGCTGGTGCGGGCCAAGTTCAACGTCGTGGTCTCCGGCCCCACCGGCTCCGGCAAGACCACGCTGCTCAACGCGCTGTCCGGGCTGATCCCGGACGGGGAGCGCATCATCACCGTCGAGGACGCCGCCGAGCTCCAGCTTCAGCAGACGCATGTGATCCGGCTGGAGTCCCGGCCGCCCAACGTCGAGGGCAAGGGCCGGATCACCATCCGCGACCTGGTCCGTAACTCCCTCCGGATGCGCCCCGACCGCATCATCGTCGGCGAGGTGCGCGGCGGTGAGACCCTCGACATGCTCCAGGCCATGTCCACCGGCCATGACGGTTCGCTGGCCACCGTCCACGCCAACAGCGCCGAGGACGCGCTGATGCGGCTCCAGACGCTCGCCTCCATGTCCGATGTGGCCATTCCCTACGAGGCGCTGCGGGATCAGATCAACAGTGCCGTGGACTGCATCGTCCAGCTGGTCCGGCACGCCGACGGCTCCCGGCGGATCAGCGAGATCGCGCTGCTGGACAGCCATGGCCACGATACGTACCGGCTCGCCACCGTCTGCCGCTTCGACGCCCAGCCCATGGGTGCGGACCGGGTGGTGCACGGGCGGTTCGGCTACTTCCCGCTGCCGGAGCGGGTCGCCGAACGGCTGCGCCTGGCGAGCGAATCGGTGCCGCCCGCCTTCGGGGTGGCCGCCTTCCCGGCGCAGCTGGCCACCCGCGCCGCCGGATACGACCCGCACGACCGACCCCCGTTCGACCGACCCCCGTACGACCCCAGGGACCGGAGGTAGCAGGGCCCATGGACCATCTCGCGACGGCGGCCCTCGGCGCGACGCTGGTGTGCGGCGCGCTGGGCGTCGTGGGCGTGCACACCTTCGTCCGCGGCAAGGAGCAGCAGCGCGCGCTGATCGACCGGCTGTCGGAGACCGGCCCGCTGCCGGGCACCGGCCGCCCGCGCCGCTTCGCCCGGGTGGACCGGCGGCTGCGCACCACCTCCCTGGGCCGGAAGCTGGAGCTGCGGCTGGCGGCCACGGGCCTGGAGATCACGCCCGGGGAGTTCTTCGTCTACACGGCGGGGGTGGCGGCCGGGCTGTGGCTGGTCGCGGCGTCCTTCCTCGCGGCGTTCTTCGGGCCGATAGCGGCGGTGGTCGCCGTCTGGGGGTCGTTCGCGTTCCTCAGCTGGCAGCGCCAGAAGCGGATAGAGCGCTTCATCAACCAACTGCCCGAGCTGTCACGGATCCTGGCCAACGCCACCCAGGCCGGCCTCGCGCTGCGCACCGCGCTCGGCATGGCGGCGGACGAGATGGAGGCGCCGGCGGGCGAGGAGCTGGCCAAGGTCGCGGCCAAGCTGGCCGTCGGCCACTCGATCGACGACGCGCTGGAGGAGCTGGCCGAGCGGCTGCCCTCCCGGGAGCTGGTGGTGCTGGTCACCACGCTGGTGCTGTCCAACCGCGCGGGCGGGACCGTGGTCAGCTCGCTGCGCAACCTCACCCAGACGCTGGAGGAGCGCAAGGAGACCCGTCGGGAGGTGCGCACCCAGCTCTCGCAGGTGACCGTCACCGCCTATGTCGTACCGCTCCTGGGGATCGGGACGCTGCTGCTGATGAACCGGATCTCGGCCGGTTCGCTGGACCGGATGACCTCGTCCTTCTGGGGGCAGGCCGCGGTGGTCGTGGCCTTCGGCCTGTACGGGATCGGCTTCTTCCTGATCCGCCGGATGTCCAAGATCGACGTCTGAGACCGTCCGGGACCGTCCACGACCGAGTACGGGCGAGTACGGGCGAATCCAGAAAACAGGAACCCAGGAAAAGGGGACACAGGGAGATGGCACTGCTGCTGGCGCTGGCGGCCGGTCTCGCGGTGGCGGGCATCGCCTACGGCATCGCGCTGTACCGCAGCGAGGCCAAGCTGCCCAGCGATCTGGCGGTGGCCCTCGAGGTCGGCTCGAGCCGGACGACCGTGGTCGGCTCGGCCGTGGACCGGCTGGGCATGCGCTACGCCCCGCTGGTGCTGCGGCTGATGGGCGACAAGCGGGTGGCCAGGGTGCGCCGCCGGATCGATCTGGCGGGCAACCCGGGCGGTCTGACGGTGGATCGCTACGCGGCCCGGCGGGCGGTCTACGGGACGCTCGGCTTCGGCGGGGCGCTGGTGATGCTGATCAAGGGCCAGGTGCTGCTGGCGCTGTTGCTGGTGGCGTTCGGCCTGTTCTGGATCGAGGTGGGCATCTGGGCGGCGGTGCGGGAGCGCAAGGACGCGATCGAGCGGACGCTTCCGGACTTCCTGGACGTTCTGGCCGTCGTGGTGAGCGCCGGGTTGAGCTTCCGTCAGGCCCTGGACCGGGTCGCGGAGAAGTATGAGGGCCCCTGGGCGGATGAACTTCGCATCACACTTCGGCAAATGGACATGGGTGTCAGCCGCCGTCAGGCGTTCGAGGAGCTACGTAAACGCAATGACTCGGAACAGGTCGCGCAGTTCGTCACCGCCCTTCAGCAGGGCGAGGAACTGGGCGCTCCGATTGTCGAGACGTTGATCGCCATTGCGAATGACATGCGCCGTACGGATGCGCAGAACGCCCGGCGGCGCGCGGCGCGCGCGGTGCCGAAGGCGACGATGGTCATCACGACCTTCATGGTGCCCGGAACCATGGTGCTGCTCGTCGCCGGGTTCTTCATCGGCTCCGGCACCGACTTCGGCTCGGTGACGGGGGACTGACGGTCTCTTTTAGGTGAAGCTCCTTCGCGGTTGCAATTGAATATGGGACAGTCGTCGGCGGAGAACTCCTCGCTGCCGGAGGGGGTGAGACGGATGCGCGATCGCGGTTGGTCGTCACGTCCACGGTTCGAACGTGGTGAACGGGGAAGGCAATGCTTCCTGGGGCACTGTTCCGAGACGGCTGTTTCGGCGTACTTTGCTCGTGTCGCGAGCGACACCACGGGGGTTGAGTCGCCGGACCACACAGGGACGGCAGCCCATGGAGGGGAACACAATGGGGAAGCGCGTCATGCGGAACGATCGGGGGCAGACCTCGATCGAATACCTGGGCATCATCGCCGTCGTGGTGGCCATCGTGCTGGTCCTGTCGACCACGGACTTCGGCAGCATGATCGCAAACGCCATCTCCGACAAGATCTCACAGGTCGTCGGCATCTGACCGGTCCCGTGACAGCGCGCCGAGATCTCAGGAGCGACGCGGGGCAGGCGTTTCCGATCTACATCACGGCGGTGGCGGGCCTGCTCTTCCTCGCGCTCGCCCTCTTCGCCGTCGGCCAGGCCGGAGCCACCCGCAACGGCGGGCAGACCGCCGCCGACGCGGCGGCCCTCGCGGCCGCCCAGGACTACCGCGACCAGCTGCGCAAGGGGTTCCTGGAGGCGATCGCGAACGGCAGCGCATGGGACGACCTGCTGGACGGACGGGGACTGGGCGGCACCAACGCATGTGATCAGGCGCAGTGGTTCGCCGACCAGAACGGCGCGGATGTGACCGACTGCCGCGGGCCCGACTTCCTGCCGACGTCCTTCACCGTCACCGTCAGGACCCACAAGCCCGTGGGCAAGACCGTCATCCCCGGTACGGAGAGCAAGCACGCGGAGGCGACGGCCAAGGCGGTCGTCACCCCGCGCTGCACCGCCGAGCCGCCCGCCCCGCCGAGCGAGCGACCCGGCGACGGCGGTGATGGCGGTGACGGCGGCAAGGGCGGTGACGGAGGCAAGGACGGCGGCGGCGGCAAGGACGGCGACGGTAAGGACGACGGCGAGGGCGGGGACGGCGGTAAGGACGACGACAAGGACGACAAGCCGCCCATCGACCTCCTCTGCGACGGAATCGACCTGACCATCGACCCGACGCGGCTCGATCTCTTCCCCGACGCCAAAGACCTCTTCTCCGTGCACCTCGCCGACTGACGGCAGACTGACGAGCGAACGAAGAGCAAAGGACAGCGAGCGATGAGCATTCGGCACACGACGAAGGCCCGGAGGGGGGCCGCCGCGACGGCGCTCGCCGCGGCCCTGGCCCTCGCCGTGGCCGGGTGCGGCAACGGCGACGGCGACAAGGCGCCCGACGACGGCGCGGGACGGGCGTCCACCGCGGCCAAGGACGACGGCGACGAACAGCAGCCCGCGGCGGACTCCTCCAAGACCATCGGCGAGATGAAGGGTCCCGGCGGGATCGTCGTCACCCTGCACTCCGCGGTCCGCGACGACGGCGGCTTCGTCACCGTCAACGCCACCGTCACCAACCACGGCAGCCGGCTCTTCAACGCGATCGACTGGCGCTCGAAGGAGACCGAGGTGAAGTCCCTCTCGTCCGTCTCCGGAGCGTCCCTCGTCGACGAGAAGGGCAAGAAGCGCTATCTCGTCCTGCGGGACACCGACGGCCAGTGCCTGTGCACCACCGGGCTCTCCGGGATCAAGCCCGATGAGAGCCGTCCGCTGTTCGCGCAGTTCCCGGCCCCGCCGAAGAACGTCACGGAGGTCGACTTCCAGATCCCGACCATGCCGTCCGTCGGCATCACCCTCTCCGGATGAGCCGCGCCATGACACCGCAGACGACGGCCCGCCCCGCGCGCCGCGGCCCCGTGCTCGCCGCGCTGGCCTCCACCGTGCTCCTGGTCACCCTCACGGCCCCGGCGCCGCCCGCCCACGCGGACAGCGGCCCCGGCGCGCCCGCCGACACCACCCCGCCGATGAAGATCGACGCCAAGGACTCCGATCTGCGGATGCCCGAGGGCGCCAAGCTGGCGCCCGGCCGGGTCCTGGACATCAAGTCCGTGGTCGAGACGGACGACGGCGACGAGCGGCGGGAGGACACCAACGCCAAGGTGAAGTTCGCCCTCCAGGCCGAGGTGCTCTTCGGCAAGGACAGCGCCAAGCTGGGCGGCGCGGCGCGGTCCCGGATCAAGGAGATCGCCTCCGAGGTCGAGCGGCAGGACGCGAAGAGCGTCCGCGTCTTCGGCTTCACCGACGACCTGGGCTCCGCGGGCCATGGGATCGTGCTGTCGAAGCAGCGGGCCAACGCGGTGCAGCAGGCGCTCGCCGAGGATCTCGACCCCTCGGTGAACTACGAGATCCGGGGCTACGGCGAGCAGTACCCGATCGCGGACAACGCGACCGAGGAGGGGCGCAAGCGCAACCGCCGGGTGGAGGTCAGCTTCCCCAGAACCGGCTGACGCCCGGCTGACCTACGGGGCGGAGCCGCATATCGAGGCTTTCCCCTCCCCGCCCCTTCCCGCAACCGGGGCTCCGCCCCAGACCCCGGACCGGGGCTCCGCCCCGGACCCCGCTCCTCAAACGCCGGAGGGGCTGGAAAGCGGGGCTTGGCCCTGGACCCCGCTCCTCAAACGCCGGAGGGGCTGGAAAGCGAGGCTCGGCCCCGGACCCCGCTAATGCCGGAGGGGCTGGAAAGCGGGGCTTGGCCCTGGACCCCGCTAACGCCGGAGAGGCTGGAAAGCGGGGCTTCGCCCCTTCCCGCGGTATCGGTATGCGGCTCCGCCGCGTGGCGGGGCTCCGCCCCGGCCCCCGGGGCCGGGACCCCTTGCCCCCTGGACCCCGGGGTCTGGACCCCTTGCCCCCTGGACTCGGCGGTCTGGACCCTCCGGCCCCCCGGCCCTCCGGCCCTCCGGCCCCCGGCCCCCGGGGGTCTGGGGCGCAGCGCCACCTTCCAGCCCCTCCGGCGATTGAGGAGCGGGGTCTGGGGCGGAGCCCCAGTATCGGGAAGGGGCGGGGAGGGGAACAGCCCGCCGCAGGCGAACAGCCCGCCGCAGGCGAACCGGCCGGGCGGGGCCGGGGTGCCCGATACCGCATCATGGGTGTGTTGATCGCCCCCTTCGCCGGAGCCCGTTCTGAGTACCGCCGTCGCCGAGACCCTCGCCATCGCCCTGCTCCTCGGCGTCCTGGCCTTCGCGGTCGTGCGCCCCCGTGGCCTGCCGGAGGCGATCGCGGCCGTGCCCGCCGCCGGGATCGTGGTCGCCCTCGGGGCGGTCTCGCCCGCACGGGCCTGGGCGGAGACCCGGGACCTGCTGCCCGTCGTGGGCTTTCTGGCCGCCGTGCTGCTGCTGGCCCGGATGTGCGCGGACGAGGGGCTCTTCGAGGCGGCGGGGCAGGCCGTGGCGCGGGCCTGCGCGGGGCGTACGGACCGGCTCCTGGGCGGGGTGTTCGCCGTCGCGGCCGCCGTCACCGCCGTGCTCAGCCTGGACGCCACCGTGGTGCTGCTCACGCCCGTGGTGTTCGCCACGGCGGCCAGGCTCGGGGCGCGGTCCCGGCCGCATGTGTACGCCTGCGCCCATCTGTCGAACTCGGCGTCCCTGCTCCTCCCGGTCTCCAACCTCACCAATCTGCTCGCCCTCGAGGCCGGCGGGATCTCCTTCACCCGGTTCGCCGTGCTGATGGGGCCCGCCTGGCTGCTGACCATCGGCATCGAGTACCTGGTCTTCCGCCGCTTCTTCGCCGACGACCTGGCCGCCGGGACCACCGAGCCGCCGCCCGCCGACTGGCCCAAGGTGCCGGTCTTCGCGCTGACCGTGCTGCTGCTGACCCTCGCCGGGTTCGTCGGGACCTCGCTGGCGGGCCTCGAGCCCCAGTGGGCGGCCTGGGCGGGCGCCCTCGTGCTGACCGTAAGGGCGCTATGGCACCGCAGGACGACCGTAAGGGGGGCCGTCGGCGCGATCGGGCCGCTGTTCTGCCTGTTCGTGCTGGCGCTCGGGGTGGTGGTCCAGGCCGTGCTGGCGGGCGGTCTCCAGGAGGCGCTGGGCCATGTGCTGCCCAGTGGGGCGAGCCTTCCGGCGCTGCTGGGGATCGCGGCGGTCTCGGCGGTGCTGGCCAACCTGATCAACAACCTGCCCGCGGTGCTGGCGCTGCTGCCGATCGCCTCCGGGGGCGGCCCCGGGCCCGTCCTCGCCGTGCTGATCGGCGTCAATCTGGGGCCCAACCTCACCTACGTCGGCTCCCTGGCCACCCTGCTGTGGCGGCGCGTAGTGCACCACCATGAACCGGGCACCGGCTCCGACCTGGGCGTGTTCACCCGTCTGGGACTGCTGACCGCACCGGCGACCGTGGTGGCCGCGACGGCGGCGATGTGGCTGATGCTGAGGGTCACCGGGAGCTGAGGCTCACCGGATGCCGAGAGGCACCCGAAGCCGAGGGGCACCCGAAGCCGAGGGGCCGCCGCCGCGACAGCTCGTCGCGGCGGCGGCCCCTCGACCCGCTGTCAGGCCGCGCCGCGGCCCGGCATCAGGATTCGATCCAGTTGTGCGCCTGGGCGATCTCGATGACCCGCCTGCGCACCTGCTTGATCTGGTCGGCGGTCAGACTGCCGCCCACCTCGACCAGCGCCTCGGTGAGCTCCTGCCGGAACTCGGCGACCGACAGCACATCGCACATGGTGTCGTCGCCGTCCGGCCCCGCGGAGGGCCGTACGATCGGCACCGGCGCGGCACGCTCCACGATGCGGACCTCGGATGCCTTGGGCCCCTTGTCGCCGTACTCGGGAACGAACCGCACCTTGGACCCGGGCTGGAAGAGGTGCTTCTCGTCCAGCAGGTCATTGGCGTGCATGAAGACATCCTCGCCACCGTCGTCCGGAGCGATGAAGCCGTAGCCGCGGAACTCGTCGAAACGCAGAATCTTGCCCGTGGTCGTCACCGTGCCACCCCTACCCCTATTACCTCTACCTCGATTACCTCGACCGCGATCGAGGGTGTCCCAACCATGACACCGAGAAGTCAGCGTACAGAAGGCGGGGGCGGCGTTGAAGGGGTGGGGGCGATCACGATGCGTACGCCCCGCCGTACGCCCCAGCGCTCCAACGCGCCCGCCTCCGCCTCCAGCACATGGCGGGAGCGCAGCCGGGGGCGGCCGAGCCGGCCGGGGCGCAGGGTGTGGACGGCCAGGACGGTGAGCCGCCGGTCCAGATAGGCGACGTCGATGGCGAACCGCATCCGGAAGGTGTGCACCCCGCTCGCCGGGGTGAGCAGGAGCGCGCCGGTCAGGCCGTCCCGGCCGAGCAGCCCGCGGGCGCGGGCGCGGTAGGAGGCGGCGATGGTGAGCGGAATGCCCTCCGCACGCCCCGCGGTGCCTTCCACGCCCCCAGGGTCCTCCTTCGCGCCGTTCGAGCCGCCGTCCCGGCCGCCGTCCGCACCGTCGGTGCCGCCCACCACGCGCAGCGTCCCCGTACCGTCCCGCCAGCGGCCCATGACCCGCCTCCTTCGGCCCTCCGCGCGCCGTCCGCCCGCCCCGGGCAGTGTTCCACCGGCCGGGCGCTTCCGTAGGCTCGGCCCGTGCAACCGCTGCTGATCGTGCTCGCCGCCGCGTACGGCGCGGCCGCCGGGCTGCTCGTACCGCGCCCGCTGTACCGGCTGGCCGTCGAGCCGGAGGAGCCCTGGCGCGGCGCCTGCCCGCGCGGGCACGCGCTCACCGGTCCGGCGGGCGGCTGGCTGGGCCCCGCCCGCTGCTCCGGCTGCCGGGACGGCGAGCGGGACTACGGGACCGGCCCGGTGCCCGCCGCGGCGCTCACCGCGCTGGTGTGCGCGGGCCTGGCGGCGGCCGTCGGCGCGCGCCCGGAGCTTGCGGTGTGGCTGCTGCTGGTGCCGCTGGGGGCGCTGCTCACGGCCGTGGACCTGGCGGTCAACCGGCTGCCGGACGTCCTCACCCTGCCCATGGCGGGCGGGGTCGCGGCGCTGCTCGGCGCGGCCGCGCTGCTGCCGCACAGCGCCGGGTCCTGGCCGCGGGCGCTGCTGGGCGGCGCGGTGCTGGGCGGGGCGTATCTGGTGCTGTTCCTGATCAGCCCGAGCGGGATGGGGTTCGGTGACGTCAAGCTGGCGCTGACGCTCGGGGTCGCCCTCGGCTGGTACGGCTGGGACGTGCTCTTCGTGGGCGCCTTCGCCGGGGTGCTGCTCGGCTGCTGCTGCGCCGTGGCCCTGGTGCTGACCCGGCGCGCCGGGCGCCGTACCGCGATGGCGTTCGGGCCGTTCATGATCCTCGGGGCGGGCGCCGGACTGGTGCTGGGGGCGCTCGGGGCCGGATGACACCGGCGCGCGGACGGCCGACCCCGCCGAGATGCATGGACATCCCCTCACAAAGCGTTATGGTGGAAACCCCCCCTCGGGCCGGTCCGTACTCCCCCCCACGGACCGGCCCGCTCTATTTCGGGCTTCTGGGGCCCAAAGGGGCGGCACGTATCCCGCACAGTCGGCTACGAAGCGTGACGGAAAGCGTTCATCCGGCCGTCCCGGTTCGCCAGCCCCTCTGCCCCGCAGTAGGGTGTCGGCCTTGGGGCGGACTGCCATGGCGAGCCATGTGAAGCACTGAGGGGCTGGAAGACGTGAAGTTGCGCGACCTGGTGTACAGGCTCTACGCACGCCGGGTGGAAGGCCGCCTCGACCACGCCCAGGTGCCCAAGCACATCGGCGTCATCCTCGACGGCAACCGCCGCTGGGCCCGTGCCGCCGGGGGCACCACCGAGCAGGGGCACAAGGCCGGCGCCAGCAAGATCCAGGAGCTGCTCGGCTGGTGCAGCGAGACGGACGTCGAGGTCGTCACGCTCTGGCTGCTCTCCACCGACAACCTGGACCGCCCCGAGGAGGAGCTGGTACCGCTCCTGAGCATCGTCGAGGGCGCGGTGCGCCATCTGGCCGCGGACGGCCGCTGGCGGGTGCACCACGTCGGCAACCGCGATCTGCTGCCCTCCCGGACCCAGACGGTCCTCAAGGAGGCCGAGCGGGACACCGAGCACATCGACGGAATACTGGTCAACGTGGCCGTCGGCTACGGCGGACGGCAGGAGATCGCCGACGCGGTGCGGTCGCTGCTGCTGGACCACGCCACCAAGGGCACCTCCTTCGAGGAGCTCGCCGAGGTCGTCGACATCGACCTCATCTCCGAACACCTGTACACCCGTGGCCAGCCCGATCCGGACCTGGTGATCCGCACCAGCGGCGAGCAGCGGCTCTCCGGCTTCATGCTGTGGCAGAGTGCCCATTCGGAGTACTACTTCTGTGAAGTTTTCTGGCCCGCCTTCCGCAAGGTCGACTTCCTCCGCGCGCTGCGCGACTACGCCGCCCGTCACCGCAGGTACGGCAACTAGTTCCCGTCTGTAGCACAGGAGTTCACCGGCGCGGGGCCGGACGCCGACCGGCGTCCGGCCCCGCGGCCGTGTGACACGCCCGTTTCACAACGTTCATATCCGTGCCGTCATATGCCGTTGCATGCCCCCGCACGTTCGAGGGAATATCCCTTCCAGGTCGACGCCCTGTTCCACCTGTCCAGTTGGGTGTCGAACTGCCAGCGGACGGCATCGGGCCGTTCGCCCGGGAGGCCCTTTGCACACGGACGACTGTGCGGATCGTGCGTATGACGCGGAGGGCCGGCGCTCGGCCCTCCCCGTGGGGCCTGAGCCCGGTCCGTTCCCCGTCTGCGGCGGGGAATACCTCACTCCCGCGACGCCGTCGCACCCCAACCTCTCCCGAGGGGGTTCGTCCACCCGTGGTGACCAGCAAGAAACGCCGCGAGCACGACCGGCGCACCTATGTCCTCGACACCAGCGTCCTGCTGGCCGACCCCAACGCCATGGCCCGCTTCGACGAGCACGAAGTCGTGCTGCCGGTCGTGGTGGTCACGGAGCTGGAGGCCAAGCGGCACCACCCGGAGCTCGGGTACTTCGCACGGCAGGCGCTCCGCCTGCTGGACGAGTACCGCATCCGGTACGGCCGTCTGGACGCTCCGATCCCGATCGGCGATCTGGGCGGCACTCTGCGCGTCGAGCTCAACCACTCCGACCCGGGCATTCTCCCGGCCGCCTTCCTGAACCACGGCGGCAGGGTGGGGGACAACGACTCGCGGATCCTCGCGGTCGCCAGAAACCTCCAGGCCGAGGGGTATGACGTCACCGTCGTATCGAAGGATCTGCCGCTGCGCATCAAGGCGTCCTCGGTGGGGCTGCTCGCCGAGGAGTACCGCGCGGAGCTGGCGATAACCGACTCGGGCTGGACCGGGATGGCCGAGCTCGCCGTCTCGGCCGAGCAGGTGGACGATCTGTTCGCCGCCGAGACCGCGTTCGTCCCCGAGGCCGCCGGACTGCCCGTGCACACGGGCCTGGTGCTCCAGTCCGAGCGTGGCAACGCCCTGGGCCGGGTCACCCCGGACGGGCAGGTGCGGCTGGTGCGCGGCGACCGGGAGGCGTTCGGCATCCACGGACGCAGCGCGGAGCAGCGCATCGCGCTGGACCTGCTGCTCGACCCGGAGGTCGGCATCATCTCGATGGGCGGCCGGGCCGGTACGGGCAAGTCGGCGCTGGCGCTGTGCGCCGGTCTCGAGGCCGTGCTGGAGCGGCGTCAGCACCGCAAGGTGATGATCTTCCGCCCGCTGTACGCGGTGGGTGGCCAGGAGCTGGGCTATCTGCCCGGCACCGAGGCCGAGAAGATGAGCCCCTGGGCGCAGGCGGTCTTCGACACGCTGTCCGCGGTGACCAGCGCCGAGGTGATCGAGGAGGTCGTGGGGCGCGGAATGCTGGAGGTGCTGCCGCTGACGCATATCCGCGGCCGCTCGCTCCATGACGCCTTCGTCATCGTCGACGAGGCCCAGTCGCTGGAACGGAATGTGCTGCTGACGGTGCTGTCCCGGATCGGCGCCAACTCCCGGGTGGTGCTCACCCATGATGTGGCGCAGCGGGACAACCTCCGCGTCGGACGGTACGACGGGGTGGTGGCGGTCGTGGAGAAGCTGAAGGGGCATCCGCTGTTCGCGCATGTCACCCTGACCCGCTCCGAGCGTTCGCCGATCGCGGCGCTGGTGACCGAAATGCTGGAGGACGGCCACATCTGAGCCGGTTGAGCGGTTTGCGGCCACAGGCGCCGTGCGGAAAGGCCAACGAGCTTAGCCGCGCGGCGTCTTGGTGCGCGGGGATTTCCAGAAATCCTAGGGCGTAAACAAGATGTGAGCTTTCACACCTGGCGGGGAATTGCCTCCAGGGCTCCGCGTCCGGCAGGGTGTGGTTCCTGTCAGGCCCCGCATACGGCACACCAGTACCCCCAGCGGTACCGAGTCACAGCACCACCAGAATTGAACAGAGTTCGCCGTATGCCGCCCGAGCACCTCGAGGATCTCCCGCGGGAGATCCTCACCGGGCCCGTGCCTCCCGTGACCAGTCGGCCCCATGAGCACCACCGGGGACGGAACAAGGGGAGGCCAGCGTCAGGGGCACGATTGCGCTCGCGAGGTCACCTAAGCGGGCGACGCTGGAAGGAAACCGTGTGAGCCGGATTTCGGTCCGGGGATTCGCAGTGGCTTCGGCCACCGCGGTCACCACTGTGGGCGCCGTCGTCGGTGTCGCCGCGGGCGGACAGCAGCAGGGCTCGTCCGACCCGATCGAGGCGACCGCCGCCGACTCGACGCTCCTTGCGGACATACCTGCTGGACAGCAGGCCGTGGCGCAGACCGCATCCCTGACGCAGCAGGCGGACGTTCAGTCCACCGCGGCCGACGCGGAGGCGCGCAAGTCCGCCGAGGAGTCAGCCCGCAAGCAGGCGGCCAAGGACGCGAAGGCCAAGAAGGCCGCCGCGGACAAGGCAGCCGCCGAGAAGCTGGCCAAGGAGCGGGAGGCGAAGAAGGAGAAGGAGATCGCGAGCCGTTCGGCCACGCGTGACTCCTCCAGCTTCCCCCAGCAGGCTTCGTACACCATCGCCGAGGTCCAGGCGATGGCGCGGCAGATCGTGCCGAGTGGCCAGTTCCAGTGCTTCAGCAACATCGTGGACCACGAGTCCACCTGGAACTACAAGGCCACCAACCCCTCGTCGGGGGCCTACGGTCTGGTGCAGGCGCTGCCGGCCGGCAAGATGGCCTCGGCGGGCGCCGACTGGCAGACCAACCCGGCCACACAGATCAAGTGGGGCCTGAACTACATGAACGAGCGCTACGGCAGCCCGTGCGATGCGTGGTCGTTCTGGCAGGCCAACGGCCACTACTGAGCCGGTTCCGCCGGGCTCGCACCGGCGGCGGACCATGCTCGGCTTCACGAAACCCCCGGCTCAGGTCGGGGGTTTCGTGCTTCCCCGGCAGGTAACGTCTCTTTGACGGCCGAGGGGGAAACTGGGGGTAGGAAACGAGAAATGTCCAAATTGCCGCAGTGGGTCGGCAGGCTGGGAACCGGACTTACCCGGCTCGCCCATCGGCTCGAATCCCAAGAGGCCGAGATGCGGGGGCGCGACGGCGACGGCGACACCGCCCCACGGACCCCACCGGGGCCCGAACCATCAGAGGAACGTCCGCGGGGGATACATCCGTCCGGCGGGGCGCCCGGCCCCGGAGCGGGCCAGGACCACGGCGCGGGTCCCGCGCGGGGCGGCGCGGAGGGCGCTGAGGGCCCGGAGGGCGCCAAGGGCCACGAACGCGCGGAGAGTCCCGCGGGCGCCGCGGGGGAGGGCGAGGCAGCCCGGCCGGAGCCGTCCAGCGTGCCCGCCCCGCCCGCCTACGCCCCCGCCGTCTCCGCCCGACCCGATCCGGTGTCCGCCGTGCCCTGGGGCGTCCGTGTGGCCGCCGAGGCGGCCTGGCGGCTGCTGGTGCTCGGCGGCACGGTGTGGGTGCTCATGAGGGTCATCAGCTCCGTCGAGCTGGTGGTGCTGTCCTTCACCGTCGCGCTGCTCATCACCGCGCTGCTGGAGCCCACCGTGACCCGGCTGCGGCGGCGCGGTGTGCCCCGCGGGCTGGCCACCGCGATCACCTTCATCTCCGGCTTCGTCATCATGGGCCTGGTCGTGTGGTTCGTGGTCTGGCAGGTCATGGAGAACATCGACGAGGTCTCGGGCGAGGTCCAGGCCGGTATCGACGATCTGCGCCGCTGGCTGCTGCACAGCCCGTTCCATGTGACCGAGAAGCAGATCAACCACATCGCCAAGAGTCTGCGCGACGCGGTCGGCGCCAACACCGAGCAGATCACCTCGGCGGGGCTGGAGGGCGTCACGGTCGTCGTCGAGATGCTGACCGGCATTCTGCTGACGATGTTCTCCACGCTCTTCCTGCTGTACGACGGCCCGAAGATCTGGAACTGGACCCTCAAGCTGGTCCCCGCCCCGGCCCGTGAGGGCGTGGCGGGCGCGGGCCCGCGGGCCTGGGCCACGCTGACCGCCTATGTGCGCGGCACGGTGATCGTGGCGCTGATCGACGCGATCTTCATCGGTGTGGGCCTGTTCTTCCTCGATGTCCCGATGGCCGTGCCACTCGCCGTCTTCATCTTCCTCTTCGCCTTCATCCCGCTGGTGGGTGCGGTGGTCTCCGGTGCGCTCGCGGTGGTCGTGGCGCTGGTCACCCAGGGCGTGTTCACAGGGGCGATGGTGCTGATCGTGGTGCTGGCCGTACAGCAGATCGAGGGCCATGTGCTCCAGCCCTTCATCCTCGGCCGGGCGGTGCGGGTCCATCCGCTGGCCGTGGTGCTCTCGGTCGCGGCCGGTTCGCTGATCGGCGGCATCGGGGGCGCGGTGGTGGCCGTTCCGCTGGTGGCGGTCGCCAATACGGTGGTCGTCTATCTGCGCTCCTACAGCCAGGAGAACGCCCTGCGCGCACTCCCGGGCCCGCACGGCGCGACCGCCTCCGACACGGCGCCCGCCTTGCCCCCGGGCGTGCCGCCAGGGGAGGGCGGTGGATGAGGCGACGGGACATCGAATACACAGGGTCGGTCACTGATGGTGGCCGACCCTGTGTGCGTCCGGGGCGGTGAGCATGTGGATGGAGCGATGCGTTCATGCGGAGCCATGAAAAGGGCCTTCACGATTAGCCTTTGATGAAGTGCGATCTCTGAGAACCCGGCTTCTCACCAAGAAACTTGCTGCTATTCTTTGCGTGCCCTAAAGTCATGGACGGGCGAGATCGGGCCCCTCATGAAGCAGGGAGCTCAACGCCTTCAGGCGCCATCTCGGCTCAGAAGTGACGTGTCACCGTGGACACGGAGTGTTGCTATGTCCTGGCATAGCTACGCCCCGGGCCGCATGCAAGCAGAGGCAGACACCGGGGCTCACGTAGGCAGAGTACCACTTCCCCGGTCATCGGGGAGGGGCGCGGTGGACGGGGTAACGCTCAAACTTGTTCGTGAGGCGATTTCAGCCGAGCGGTTCGATCGCTACCAGCAGGGACTGCCGGGACCGGAAGCCGAAGCACGTGCGTTGCGGCGCTACGTATGGAACATCGAGGTTTCCGCAGCGTTATTCGGGCCGCTTCACATCCTCGAGGTCATCATGCGCAACGCGATGCACCAGCGGCTCCAGGTGCTTTTCGGACGTGTGGACTGGTGGAGCGACCCTGCGGTGAATCTGCACCATCCGGCCCGGAGGATGGCAGTCAGCGCCATCGAACAGGTGGTGAAGGACAAGCCCCGGCATGCGCCCGCGGATGTGGTTCCGGCGCTGACGTTCGGCTTCTGGGTGAGTCTCCTGGGGCGGGGCAACGACTACGAGACGCGTTTGTGGCGCCCGGCGCTGCACCGTGCCTTCCCGGGTTTCCGGGGCAAGCGGACCGCGCTCCACAGCGAGTTGCAGTATCTGCGCAAGCTCCGGAACCGGATCATGCACCATGAGCCCATTCATCACCGCCACTTGGCCGCCGACCACGCCACGCTCCTGCGCGCGATCGGCTACGTGTCCGCCGAGACCGCTGACTGCGTGCGACGGTTCGACCGCGTCCCCCAGGTACTGGCGAAGAAGGGCGCGGTGGAGCGGGGAGAGATTCCGCCTTCGTTCTGAGCGATGGAGCGGGCCGCGGCCCGTCTGCGGGGAATCAGCTGAGGAAGGAGGGGTTGATGGAGCGGGAACTGGTGTCGTTGAGCGACATCAAGGAATTGGCCGAGGTCGGGCGGCCCACCGTCACCAACTGGCGGCGTCGGCATTCCGCCCACGCCTCAGCTTCCGCCGGCGGCGGGCGCACCGCCTTCCCCGAACCCGTCGGCGGTACGGATGCCAAGCCGCTCTTCGACGCCGAGGAAGTCGCCAGCTGGCTGGACCGTCGTCCCGCCCCGAATGAGCCTGGGAGGCCGGGCCACCGTACGTACGGAGATCGGTTCCGCCACGGACTGAGGCTGCGCGGGCTGGTCACGCTGAGGTACGAGGTCGGCTCGGGGGAATCGCTGATCACCTCCGCGCTTGCGCTGGCCGCCGGCCACGAAGCGGACGGAGACGGCGTTGCGGTGGACCTCCCGGATGCTCCGCTTGCGGACGGGGTGGGAGTCGACTCCCGGGTGCGGAAAGTGATGAAGGAGCTCATCGCGGTCGAGGGTCCGGCGCGGGCCGCCGACCGGGTGCTGAAACTGGCGGATCAGCTGGATTCCGACCTGTCCATGACCGCCACCCCCGAGCCGGTGGCCCGGCTGACCGAGTCCTTGGTGGGAAGCGTCGCCGGGCTACGGGTGATCGACCTGTCCGCCGATACGGGAAGCATGTTGCTCGCTCTTCCGGGACTGCACCGGGCCCGCGCCATCACAGCGGTGGAAGCCGACCCATTGCGTCGGACGCTGCTCCGATACCGTTTGCTGGCTCACGGCGTTGCCCAAGGGCAGGTATCCGAGGAGCTTGAGGAAAGCGGCTCTCCCGTAGCCGATGTCGTTGTGGCGGACCCCCCGTACGCTCCGGTGGAACGGGAGAAGGACGCCGTAGGGCCTCTGCACTGGGCGGAACACGCCGTGCGGCTGCTGGCGGCCGAGGGCCGGGCATACGTCCTCGTACCGACGTGGACCCTGACCCGGCCGCGTGGCCAGAACCACGGGCCCACGGTAGAAGCCCGGGACCGGCTGCTGAGCCGGGGCCACATCGAGACGATCGTGCAACTCCCGCGCCGTGTGCATCCCTTCCTCACCGGCGCCGAGTTCGCGCTGCTGGTGCTTCGCCCCGCGCGGGAGCCCGAACCGGTGCTGCTCGTCGACGCCGACCGCATCGCTCAGCGGCCCGGCGTGGGGTGGATCGACGAGGTGACGGTGGCGGTCGACGGAGGGGCCGCGCCCGGCCCCGAGGCATGGCACCGCGTCCCGGTCCGGCCTTCCCGCCCCGGCACCGAGCGGCTGCTCGACGGCCGCTCGGTGCTGCCCGCTCACCGGCTCGCCGAACCGGAGCCGGGAACGGACCACGTGCGGCGGGTCCTGGACGCCCGGCGCTCGGCGGCGGCGGCCCTGCCACGGTTGCGCGACTGGCTCGGAGAGGTGGACGTTTCCGAACGCGAGATCCGGGGTCGTCACCGCAAACTGGCGGAACACTTGCGCGCAGGCCAGCTCCGGCTCCTCTCCGGCCACCGCATCAAGGACACCGACATCGCGGACACGGGCCTGGTCGTCATCGGCCGGGAGGAGATGCTGGGAGAACTGCCGGTGGGGCGGCGGCGGATCGCCTTGGAGAGCCTGGCCCGGTACTCGAAGGCCGCGACCACCGAAGCCGGGGACGTCCTCTTGCTCACCGAACACGGTGTCCGCAGTCGGGTGGACGAGACCGGGGGCTGTGTTCTGCTCGCCCCGGTGCAGGGCCTGCGGATCGCGGCCCTCCGCGCACACCGCCGGCGCGAGGCCGAGGGCGAGCCGGTGGACCCCGCCGACCTGTGGATGCGTCCCCAGACCCTGGCTCAGCTCCTTCAGGCCCCCCGTAACCAGCGACGCAGCAGCGGTTCGCTGGTGCGACGGGTGAGCGTACGGGACATGGACCTGCCACAGGTGTCCGGGGCTGAGGTGGCCGAAGCGGAGGCCATTTTGAGCGAGACTGAACGTCTGCGGGCCGAGGTTCGCCGCCAGTTGGGAGCGTTGGACGAATTGTCCGCCCGGCTCGCGGCGGGCCTCGCGGACGGGGCGGTGGCGGTGCGCCGCCGCGCCACCTGAACCATCACCGGGGCCACCCGAGCCCTCATCCGGAACACGGAACGCCAACAGGAGAGAAGGAAACCCCCGTGCCGCCACGGAAGAAGAAGGACACCAAGCCCGAGGACATGAAGGCGATCCTCTGGAAGTCCGCCGACAAGCTGCGCGGCAGCCTGGACGCGGCCGAATACAAGCACTTTGTTCTGGGGCTGGTGTTCCTGAAGTACGTCTCGGCGGCTATGGCCGAGAAGCGGGAGCAGCTTGAGGCCGAGCTGCGTGCGGAGGGCGGCTGGAGCGAGCAGGCGATCCTCGAAACGCTGGAGGAGAGGGACGAGTACACCGGCGCCGGTATCTTCTACGTCCCGCCGACCGCACGGTGGGAGACGGTACTGGAGAGCGCCAAGGGCACGCTGGAGGGCCAGACCATCGGCGAGGCCATCGACGCGGCGATGCGAGCCATCGAGGGCTTCAACCCGAGCCTGAAGAACACGCTCCCCAAGATCTACAACAGCGGCCGGGTCGACAATCAACGGTTGGCCGATCTGGTCAAGCTGCTGGACCGGCTGATCTTCCAGGCCCAGGTCGGTGAGGACGGAAAGCGGACTGGTGCGCGGGATCTGATGGGGGAGGTGTACGAGTACTTCCTCGGGGAGTTCGCCCTTCAGGAGGGCCGGAAGGGCGGGGAGTTCTTCACCCCGCCGAGTGTGGTCCAATTGCTGGTGGAAATGCTAGAGCCGGTGGAGGGCGAGCGGGTTCTCGACCCGGCGTGCGGCTCGGGTGGCATGTTCGTGCAGGCGGAGAAGTTCATCGAGACGCATGGCGGTAACCCGCTCAACGTCTCGGTCTTCGGGCAGGAACGCAATCTGACGACCTGGCGCCTGGCCCATATGAACCTTGCCATTCACGGCATCGAGGCGAATCTGGGCGATGAGGCGGCCGACTCGTTCCACAACGACAAGCATCCGGACATCAAGGCCGATGTGGTGCTGGCCAATCCGCCGTTCAACATCTCCGACTGGGGCGGCGAACTGCTGGGCATGGACCGGCGGTGGACGTACGGAACGCCGCCGGTCGGTAACGCGAACTACGCGTGGCTTCAGCACATGGTGAGCAAGCTGACGCCCCAGGGCAGGGCGGGCATCGTCCTGGCGAACGGCTCGATGAGTAGCAAGCAGTCGGGCGAGGGCGATATCCGCGCGGCGATGGTCGAGGATGATCTGGTGGCGTGCATGGTCGCGCTGCCGGGACAGTTGTTCCGGTCGACGCAGATCCCGGCGTGCTTGTGGTTCCTGGCCCGGGGGAAGGGGCGAGAAGCGTCCCGTTGGGTGCGGGGGCGGAAGGGTGAGGTGCTGTTCATCGACGCTCGGTCCATGGGCGAGATGGAGACGCGGACGCTGAAGCGGCTGACGGCGGAGGAGATCGGGCGGATCGCGGGGATGTTCCGCGCGTGGCGGGGGGCGGAGGGGGCGGCATCCTATGAAGATGTGCCGGGCTTCTGCCGGAGCGCGGAACTGAATGAGATCCGTGAGCATGACTTCGTGCTGACGCCGGGGCGGTACGTCGGCACGGCGGAGGTCGAGGAGGACCCGGACGCCGAGCCGGTGGAGGAGAAAATCGCGCGGCTGACGAAGGAGTTGTTCGGGCACTTTGAGGAGTCGGCACGGCTAGAGGCGGTCGTGCGCGAGCAGTTGGGGAGGCTGTGATGGAAACTTGGACACACTGCACCCTTGCTGATCTGTGTTCGTCTATCACAGTCGGCCACGTGGGATCCATGACAGCCGAATACAAGAGCAGTGGCGTACTTTTCTTGCGTTCGAAGAATGTGCGGCCGGGGTACCTTGACCTCTCCGATGTGGCATATATTGGAGCGGAATTTCATACCCGCTTGAGGAAGTCGCAATTGCGCCCCAATGATATCGTAATTGTCCGCACTGGGGCACCGGGTGCGGCCGCCCTAATCCCGGAAGGGATGGGTGATGTGAACTGCTCAGACGTCATCATCGCTCGTCCAGGGCGGCATGTGAACCCTAAGTTCTTGTGCTACTCCATCAACGCTACGGCGGGCTCTTTTGTGGCAGCGCACACTGTTGGCGCCGTCCAGCAGCACTTCAATATTGGATCGGCGAAGGGCTTGAGGCTGTACGTCCCCCCGTTGGCGGAACAGTGTGCCATTGCTGAGATGCTCGGGGCTCTGGACGACAAGGCCGCAGCCAATGATCAAATTGAAGGGACGGGGATCTCGCTGGGAAGGGCGTTGCTTGGCAAAGAGTTGCAAGGCGCGACATCTGAGGTCCCGCTCGGAGAGGTTGCTGATCTCGTCTATGGGAAAGCTCTGCCTGCGTCCCAGAGGCGGCAAGGTGTCACGCCAGTGTTCGGGTGTACTGGGCAAGTTGGCTGGCATGACGTGCCGTTGACAGCCATGGGATGCCCCGTGGTCGGGCGAAAGGGCGCCAACGCGGGGCATGTTTCCTGGATGTCGAAGCCCGGGTGGGTGATCGATACCGCTTTCTATGCTAAGCCGGTGAATTCAGCAATCACGAATGAAGCGCTGTACTTCCTTCTTGAGTCTGCATCCATTGATGCGTTGACTGCGGATTCTGCTGTTCCTGGAGTGAATCGTAACGTGGCTCTCAGGCATCGCATCCTCGTTCCTGAGCTTGACGCTTTGCGGCGGTTCGGGGAGTGGGCTAGGGAACTGCTAACGGCATCCGTGCAGGCAGAGACGGAATCACGAACCCTCGCCGAACTCCGAGACACCCTGCTCCCCAAATTGATCTCCGGACAGATCCGCATTAAGGACGCCGAACGCGCCGTAGAGGAGGTCGTATGACCGACGGCATTTCCGAGGAACCTGGCTCCGAGGAACCGCCTATAAGAGACCTGTCCGAGGCCGATTGGGAGCTTTACGCCCTTGACCTCCTCGCCGAGCGCGGCTGGCCGCACATCCCCGGCCGCGAACTCGGCCCCTCGGGCGGCGTGCGCAAGAGCTGGCGGGACCTCGTCCTCTATCCGCGTCTGCGTCAGGCCATCGTCAGCCGTTATCCCCAGCTCCCGGCCCCCGCAGTCGAGGACGCCATCAAAGATCTCCTCGACCAGTCCACCGCCAATGAACTCCGCGAGAACCACCGCTTCCACCAGAAACTCACCACCATCGGTGCCAAGGTCAGCTACACCGACCCCCTCACCGACGAAGAGCACCATGTCACGGTCCGCCCCGTCGACTTCTCCAACCCCCACGGCAACGACCTGCTCGCCGCCAGTCAGGTCCGCGTCGTCAGCGACAAAGGCCGCACGTTCGTCTTCGACATCGTCCTCTATATCAACGGCCTGCCCCTCGCCCTCATCGAGCTCAAAAAAGCCTCCAGCACGGACAGCTCCCGTACCGCTTACGACCAGATCCAGAACTACCGCCGCGAGCTGAAGACCACCGCCTTTGCGACCATCCTCGCCACCGTCGCCACCGATGGCATAACGGCCCGCATCGGCACCCCCTTCACGCCCTGGCAGCACATGGCCCCCTGGCACGCCACCGAAGACGGTGTCCTGCTCCGCAAGGAGGAGCGCGAGGACGGCCGGGCGTTGGAGCGGATGGTCGACGGGCCGCTGGAGCCGGACCGGTTCCTCGATCTGCTTGCCAACTTCCTCTCCTACTCCGCCGAGAACACCGGCGCCGTGGACACGGTCAAGATGGCCAAGGCGCATCAGTACATCGCGGTCAACAAAGCAGTGCAGGCCACCGAATCCGCCGTCGCCACCGACGGCCGTGCGGGTGTTGTCTGGCATACCCAAGGCGCCGGCAAGAGCGAAGAAATGCTCTTCTACACGGCCAAGATCTCGGGCTCCCGTACACCCGAGCTGGCCAATCCCACCGTCGTGCTGCTCACCGACCGCATCGATCTCGATGGCCAGCTCTTCAAGACGTTCGCCAAGAGCCGCAGTTTGCACCAGGCGGTCGGAGAGCCGGTGAAGGCCGAGGACGCGACCCGACTGCGCGAGCTGCTGACGACGCGCGCCGGCGGGGTGGTGTTCACGACACTCCAGAAGTTCCGGCTCAGTAAAGAAGAGCGTGAGGCGAAGGTTCGGCATCCGGAGCTTTCCCCGCGACGCGACGTCATTGTCATCGTCGACGAGGCCCACCGCAGCCACTACGACTTCTATGACGGCTTTGCGCGCCATCTGCGCGATGCGCTCCCGCACGCTACCTTCATCGCCTTCACCGGCACCCCGATCGACAACACGACCGGCAACACGCGCGCCGTCTTCGGCGACGACATCCACACCTACGACCTCACTCAGGCCGTGGACGACGGCGCGACCGTGCCCGTCTTCTACGAGCCGCACCTCACCAAGGTCAAGATTCCCGACGATGCTGACCTCGATGAGTTGAACGCCCAGGCCGAGGGCCTGGTGGAAGGGTTCTCGGAGGAGGAGAAGCGCAAGGCGCAGCGAAAGTTCGCCTCCTACGAGAGCCTGATCGGCGCGCCGGAGCGGGTGGAGGAACTGGCGGACGGCGTCTTGACGCACTGGGACGCCCGCAGCGCCGAGATGAAGAAGCTCACCGGCAAGACCGGCAAGGGCATGGTGGTGTGTGCCTCCCGGGCCATCGCCGCCCGGCTCTTCGAGGCGCTGGCCCGCCGTCGTGCCGACTGGATCGGCGAGCGCGACAAGAAGACCGGCCTGCTCCGCGATGACACCGGCCGCATCAAGGTCGTCTTCACGGGAAACCCGTCCAGGGACGATGACGAGGTCGTCGACTACGTCCGTACCCCGACGCAGCTCAAGGAGATTCAGAAGCGCGTACTGAAGGAGGACGATGAGCTTGAGCTGATCATCGTCCAGTCCCTGTGGTTGACCGGATTCGACGCCCCGCCCCTCCATACCCTCTACCTCGACCGCCGGATGCGCGGTGCGGCACTCATGCAGGCCATCGCCCGGGTGAACCGCACCTGGGGTGAGAAGCCGTCCGGGCTCGTGGTGGATTTCCAGGGCGTGGCCCGATACATCGAGCAGGCTCTGGCCGAGTACTCCGACCGGGACCGCGAGAAGGGCACCATCGGCGCGCACATCTCCGAGGCGGCCGACGCGGTGCGCGAGCAGCATCAGCGGCTGACGGAGATCCTGCACGGTTGCGCATGGCGGGAAGTGCTGGCTTCCGGTGAGCGGCAGGCGTACCGAGAGGCGATTCTGGAGGTCCTGGACTTCTTCCAGATCGCCGAACCTCATCTGTCACCGGGCCAGCCCACCCGCAGACAGCGGTTCATGCACTACTCCCGGCTCCTGGCACAAGCCTTCACCCTTTGCCCCACGGCACCCGAGATCCAGGACCTGTTGCCCGACATCCAGTTCTTCGAGGCCGTCCGTACGCACCGCGAGAAGCTCACCGCTCAGGCGAACGAGGAACAGGGGCTGGCCACGGCTGCCGATGTGCGGCTGCTGATCGAACAGCTCAACGCCCAGGCAGTGGCGGTCGACGGCATCGTCGACATCTACGATGCCGCAGGGATCGTGAAGCCCGACCTCTCGCACCTGGACGAGGACTTCATCGACGAACTGAAGTCGAGTCGCCACCCCCACCTCGCCATCGAGGCGCTGCGTCAGGCGATGACCAAGCAGATCCGCGAAACGCAAGCAGGCAACATCACTCGGGAGAAACTGTTCACCGACAAGATGAAGGCGGTAATGAACCGCTACATCAATGGTCTGCTGACCACCGCCCAGGTCATCGACCTTCTGGTGAGCGTGGCGCGGGAAAGTGCCGCCGACCACGAGCGTGCGCGGGAACTGGGGCTGACCAAAGACGAGCTGGATTTCTACGACGCGGTGGCGGCCAACCCGTCTGCGGTTGAAGAGCTCGGCAAGGGCATCCTCGCCCAGATCGCGAAGGCCCTGGTCGAACAGGTCCGCAACGACGTCACCATCGACTGGAAGGTGCGCGAGCAGGCCCGTGACCGCATCCGGGCGAAGGTGAAGCGTCTGCTGCGGCGCTTCGGCTATCCGCCGGACCGGCAGCCCGAAGCCATTGAGCGGGTGCTGAAGCAGACGGAGGTCAAGGCCGAGGAATGGGCCTGAGCCGCTGAATATGGTGGGTTTGAGCGGGGGACGGTCCGTTGGGCGGGCGTCGTCCCGGCCCAAACCCACCGCTTTTACGGCCGCCGCATCACGGTGCTGGCTCCCTTGCCCACACGGCATGCCGGGATCTCCCCGGGCGTCCAGGAGTCACCGAGGACGTAGCACAGCTCGGCGTGCAACTGCTCCGCCTCAACGGTGCTGAGGTGGAGCTGGCCGTCGCCCTGGTGCTCACCGTCGCGGACCACCCACAACGGCAGCGTCACGCCTTGGCCGGGATCGCCGTTCTGTGCCACGCGCTTGCCGGGGATTCGGTCCAACCGCCAGCCGCGTGCGGGGTTGTAAGACGCCATGTCATCCGGCCTTTCCTTACTCAGTGTTGCTGTTTGCCTCTCCAGAGTGGCCGGAAATGGCTACGGTCAACAGTGGGTGAGCGTTGCCAGCGAGGCAAGGAACACAGGGGGTCGTGATGCCCGCACGCAAGAGCGTTTCCGGACGCAAGCCGTCCGCGCGGCGGCTGCTGGCCGCCGAGGTGGCGCGGCTGCGGGGTGAGTCCGGCAAGTCGTTGGGGCAGTTGGCCGACGAGACGACCTACGACCGTACGTATCTCCACAAGCTGGAGACCGGGGTGCGGATCGGGTCTCCGGAGGTCATCGCCGCGCTGGACAAGGTCTACGGGACCGGGGAGCGGCTGGCGATGCTGTGGGAGCTGGCTCGCGAGGACGTGTTCCCCGACAAGTACAAGCGGTTCATGGAACTGGAGGCGACTGCCACCGTCCGGTACGAGTACTCGGCCGCTACGGTGCCGGGGCTGTTGCAGACCGAGGCGTATGCCCGGGAGGTGCTGGGGGTGGCCCGGCCAGGAGATGAACAGGAGTTGGAGGAACGCGTCGTCGCACGACTGGGTAGGCAGAGGGTGCTCCACCAGGACTCGCCACCCCACTACCGCGCTGTGCTCGATGAGGCTGTACTGCGCCGTGCCCTCAGCGAGCCGGAGGACTGGCAGCGACAGTTGGGCCATTTGCTAACGACTTCTCGGCTGGCTCATGTCACGCTTCAGGTGTTGCCCTTTTCCGCAGGGCTACATGGACTGATCGGCACGTCGCTGACCCTTCTGTGGCAGCCCGACGGTAGTGCTGTGGCCTATACGGAGGACTCACACTCGGGCGAACTGGTCGAAGAAGCAGGGGGCGTGGAACGGCTGCGACTGTCCTACGATCTGCTGCGGGACTCAGCCCTATCGCCACGGGAATCCGTGGCGTTCATTCAGCGAGTGATGGAGGACGACGCGACATGCGAAACGCTCGACCCGAACTGAGTGCAGCGCGGTGGCGTAAGTCCAGCTACAGCAATCCTGACGGCGGCAACTGCGTCGAGGTGGCCGACGGCCACCCCACCCTCGTCCCCGTCCGGGACAGCAAGAACCCCCACCACCCGGCGCTCATATTCGAGGCCCCTGCCTGGGCCGCGTTCCTCGCCGAGGTGAAGGCCGGGCGCATCGGCAACCGGTGATCGGCCACTCGTCGGCCGATCACCCCAGTTCACGTCACGGCTCACCCTGTCACCGCACCGTGAGAAAGTGAGCTGCCAGGTGGGGGTTGGGCGGTGGCGGCCGGGAGGCGCCGGGAGGCGAGGAGTCATAGGTGTACGTCACCAAGATCGGCCTTTCGAACGTCAGAGGGTTCACGGGGCCCCGCGCGGTGGATCTCACCCTCCCCGAGGGCGGTGGCTGGATCGTCATGGCGGGCCGCAACGGCTCGGGAAAGACCACGCTGCTCAAGGCCCTGGCCGTCGCGCTCGGCGGTCCCTCGGTGGCCCGCACCCTCGTGCCGGACTTCACCGGGTGGGTATCCCAGGGGGAACGGGAGGGCTGGGCCCAGGCGTTCATCGCCCGAGACCCATCACGCGATGTGCTGCGCGGTCGGGGGCGGGCGCCGGACGGGCCGCAGGTGCTCGGGCTGACCTGGACGTTGCCACCCTCTTCGGCGCCCGACCCCACGCTGAGCCATCCGGTCCGGCCCGACCTGGCGGCCTATCAGCCGCCGTACGGCTGGCCGGGCGCGGAGCGAGGCCCCTGGTCGGAGAACCCCCAGGGGTGGTTCTGCGCGGCGTACGGCCCGTTCCGGCGCTTGATGGGGGGTGCTGGCGAAGCCCAGCGGCTCATGCTCTCCCCTGGCCCGGCGGGCCGGATGGCCTCGCTGTTCCATGAGGACGTCTCCCTCGCGGAAGGCGTTTCCTGGCTGATCAATCTGCACCTGCGGAAACTGGAGGGGCGTCAGGGAGCTGAGGAGTTGCTGGGGGTCGTCACCGATCTGCTCTCGCATGGCCTGCTGCCGGAGGAATATCGCGTCGTGCGGGTGGATTCGGAGGGACTGTGGGTGGCCCGTGCCGACGGGGAACGCCCCACACCCACCTCATCCGCACGCAGTCGGCCCTTCCCCTTGCGGGAGATGAGCGACGGCTACCGCACTGTGGCCGCTCTGGTACTGGACATCGTCCGGCAGATACAGACCGCCTACGGCACGCTGGATGCGCGCGTCACGGACGACGGGCGGCCGCAAATCCGCATGCCCGGCGTCGTCATCATCGACGAGATCGACGCACATCTGCACGTCACCTGGCAGCGCCGCATCGGTGACTGGCTGCGTGATCACTTCCCGAACGTCCAGTTCATCGTCAGCAGCCACAGTCCCTATATCTGTCAGGCCGCTGACGAAGGCGGGCTCATCCGGCTGCCCGGCCCCGATGAGGACCGGTCACCCGAGGTCGTGGACGAGGACCTGTACCACCGCGTCGTCTTCGGCAGCGGGGACGATGCCGCGATCTCAGAGCTGTTCGGGTTGGAGACGCCCTACTCCAGCAGGGCCGAGAAGCACCGCCGGCGGTTCGTCTGGTTGGAGCGGAAGCTGTACGACGGGGAGGCGAGCGATGAGGAGGTCGCCGAGTACCACGAGCTCGACGATCTGCTGACCAGCTCCGTGGAGGCGCGGGTCACCGAGGTCGCGGCGCGGTTAGGACGTGGCGAGTGATCCCGATCCAGCGGATTCCGGCGCCGGATGAGCTCACCCAGGAGTTGGAGCAGTGCAAGAAGAAGGTCACTACGTGGGTGGCGGAGGGCAAGACCGTACGAGATGTCTGGTCCAACGGTGCCAAGGTGGCCAAGCGTCGTATACGGCAGCTGCTGGAGGAGATGGCGCCAGGCCGCAAACGGTGCATGTACTGCGAAGACAGCCTTGGCACGGACATCGACCACTTCCAGCCAATCGCTCTCGCTCCGGAGCGCGCGTTCGACTGGCTCAACCACTTGCTGGCCTGTTCGTACTGCAACAGCAATCTCAAGCGTGACGCCTACCCGCGCCACGAGGACACCGGTGAGGCCCTGCTGCTCGACCCGACGGCCGAGGACCCGGCGGACCACCTCGCACTGCGGCTGGGTTCCTGCCGGTATGAGGCCAGCACCCGCAAGGGTGCGGAAACCGTCCGGGTCTTCGGACTGAACGACCGGCAGGAGCTGGTCGGAGGACGGACGACGACGTACAAGACCTGCCGGGGCCTACTGGCGCAGTGGCATACGTATATCCGGGAAGGTGAGGAGGCCGAGGCCGCCGACCTGGCCCAGGCGTTACGGGAGCAGCCCTTCGCCGAGGTGCTGCGCGCCATGGAGCACCTATTGCGTGACAAACCGCACGTCGCGCGGCAGCTCTTCAGGGCACCGGTCCACGCCGCCCTGGTGGAGTGGGCACGAGCACCGGACGGCACACGGGAGTCCGCACCTCACGCATGAGGCACGAGCCATAGCCGAAGGGCGCCCCACCGATCGGTGGGGCGCCCTTCTTCCGCGAACCAACGGTGCGACCGTGCGCGTCAGCCGCCCGCGGCCAGGACGCCCTCGGCGTCCAGCGTGGCGCCGACCGCCTGGAGCACGGAGGCGATTTTGAAGGCTTCCTGGATCGTCTCGCGGTCCACGCCCGCCTTGCGGAGCACCTGCTCATGCGAGTCGAGGCACATTCCGCAGCCGTTGATCGCGGACACGGCCAGCGACCACAGCTCGAAGTCGGTCTTGTCCACGCCCGGGTTGCCGATGACGTTCATCCGCAGCCCCGCGCGCAGGTTTCCGTACTCCGGGTCGGAGAGCAGGTGCCGGGTCCGGTAGAAGACGTTGTTCATCGCCATGATGGCGGCCGCCGACTTGGCGGCGGTGTACGCCTCCGGCGAGAGGTTGGCCTTGGCCTCCGGCTCGAGCTCGGTCAGCACCCGCGCCGAGCGCGAGGCGATCGCGCAGGCCAGCACGGTGCCCCACAGCTGCTGCTGCGGAAGGTCGGAGTTGCCGATCACCGAACCGAGGTTCAGCTTGAGGTCCTTGGCGTAGTCCGGCAGTGCGGACTTCAGATCATCGAGTGCCATGGTGAATCAGCTCACTCACCGGAGAGGAGGGCCACCGGGTCGAGGGTGTCCTCGCCCTTGCTCCAGTTGCAGGGGCACAGCTCGTCGGTCTGGAGGGCGTCCAGCACCCGCAGGACCTCCTTGGGGTTACGGCCCACGGAACCGGCCGTCACCATGGTGAACTGGATCTCGTTGTTCTGGTCCACGATGAACACCGCGCGCTGCGCGTAGCCGTCCTCGCCCTCGATGCCCAGGTCGCGCATCAGCTCGTGCTTGGGGTCGGCCAGCATCGGGAAGGGCAGGTCGCGCAGGTCCGAGTGGTCCTTGCGCCAGGCGTGGTGGACGAACTCGGAGTCGCCGGAGAAGCCCAGGATCTGGGCGTCACGGTCGGCGAACTCGTCGTTCAGCTTGCCGAAGGCCGCGATCTCGGTCGGGCACACGAAGGTGAAGTCCTTGGGCCATGCGAAGACGACGCGCCACTTGCCCTCGTAGGTCTTGTGGTTGATCTGCTCGAACTCCTTGCCGCTCTCCAGCGACACGCAGGCGGTCAGGTCGTACTCGGGGAACTTGTCACCGACGGTGAGCACGCGCACTCCTTGCAGCTTTTGCGTAGGAAAACCCTTGACGTCCAGATTTTCCTGGGGTTGGACGGTCCTACCTTGGCACAGAGTGCATTGATCAGTGAAATAGCTACACTCGGTGGGGTTGATTGGAGGTGGCTATCAGTGGCCGCATCAGCCACACCGGCGGGCAAACCGCGGCAGCCCAGCATTTCCCAGCTCAGAGGCTTCGCCGCGGTCGCCGAGCAGCTGCACTTCCGCGATGCCGCGGCCGCCATCGGGATGAGCCAGCCCGCGCTCTCGGGCGCCGTCGCGGCCCTCGAGGAGGCACTCGGTGTCCAGCTGCTCGAGCGTACGACGCGCAAGGTGCTGCTCAGCCCGGCGGGTGAACGGCTGGCGATCCGGGCACGCAGAGTGCTCGAAGCGGTCGGGGAGCTGCTGGAGGAGGCGGAGGCGGCGCGGGCGCCGTTCACCGGCGTTCTGCGGCTCGGGGTGATCCCGACCGTGGCGCCGTATCTGCTGCCGACCGTGCTGCGGCTGGTGCATGACCGCTATCCCCGGCTCGACTTCCAGGTCCATGAGGAGCAGACCGCTTCGCTGCTGGACGGGCTGGCCCACGGCCGCCTCGATCTGCTGCTGCTCGCGGTGCCGCTCGGCGCGCCCGGGGTGGTCGAAATGCCGCTGTTCGACGAGGACTTCGTCCTGGTCACACCGCGCGACCACTGGCTGGGCGGCCGCGACGACATCCCCCGCGAGGCGCTCAAACAGCTGGATCTGCTGCTGCTCGACGAGGGCCACTGCCTGCGTGACCAGGCCCTGGACATCTGCCGGGAGGCGGGCCGCACCGAGGGCGCCCCGATGACCACCAGCGCCGCCGGGCTCTCCACCCTGGTGCAGTTGGTCGCGGGTGGCCTCGGGGTGACACTGTTGCCGCGCACCGCGCTCCGGGTGGAGACCGCGCGCAACGACCACCTGGCCACCGGCGACTTCGCCGATCCGGCGCCCGCCCGGCGGATCGCCCTGGCCCGGCGGGCGGGCGCGGCGCGCACGGAGGAGTTCGAGGCGTTCGCGGAGGCGCTGCGGGAGGCGCTGCGGCCGCTGCCGGTGCGGGTGGCCGGCCGGTCCGCCTGAACAGATCCGTCGGTCGGTCCGCCTGAACAGGGTCGTCGGCCGGTCCGCCTGAACAAGGTGGCCGGGCCGCCGGATCGACGCCACCGGGGGCCGTTCCCATGGCTGGGAACGGCCCCCGGCGTGCCCTGGAGTACCAGGGCAGGGGTGCTACTCGGTCCGCAGACCCTCCGGTCGCATCATCCGCCACAGCGGCGGCAGGCTGACGAGGGTCACCAGCAGGATGACCCCGCCGCCGATGCCGGTCATGGTGCCGAGCCCGGACCAGTCCACGGCCAGCGGCTGGCCGACCATCTTCAGCAGCATCACCCCCAGCGCCAGCCCGCCCGCGACCGACAGCGCCAGGCCCAGTACCACCGGGACCGCCGTCTGCCACAGTACGGACCAGCTGAGCGTGGTGCGCCGGGTGCCGAAGGCCACCAGGACGGACAGCAGCCGCTTGCGCTCGCGGAGTTGCTCCAGGGTGGTCACGATCATGCTGGCCCCGATGAGCAGCAGGGTCGCGGTGGCGCCGATGAACAGGGCCTTGCGGATGGCCGAGAACTCATCCGACTGCGAGGTGCTGGAGAGCCGCATGACATCCATCGCCGGGGAGAGCGCCGCGCTGGTGTTGCGCACATACTCGGTGGCGTCCGGCACCTTCTGGTCCAGCCGGATCATGGCCACCGCCTGGGGGTCCGGCAGGTCGGCGACGTCGAAGGCGGCGGGGGTGGCGAAGATACCGGTGCGCATGCCTCCGGTCGGGTCCTGCCGGGGCTTCACCTGCGTGGCCGAGCGGGGGATGGTCCACAGCTTCTTCTCGCGCAGATCCGGAGTGCCGCCGTCGTGGTAGGCGAGGTTGACCTGGGCGCCCGGTTTGGCGAAGCCCTCCCCTTCCCCGTAGTAGCTCTGCGAATCGACGAGGAAGACATCGCCGTTCTCGCAGCTGGTGAGGCGGATCACCTCGCGGAGCGAGGGGCAGTCGGCGACGGTGAGGGCCTCTTCCGGGACCGACGACGGGTCCTCCTTGCTGGGGCGCACATCGGAGACGTAGTCGTCCGTGACACCGAGCAGATCGCGCACGCCCTTGGTCGCGCGGTACCGCGCGAAGGCGTCGCGGGCCTCGGCACCGTTGGCCACCGGGACGTTCGCCATCAGCTGGGCGCGGTTCGGGTCCTGGCCGGTCGACTCGGTGTTGTCGGCCTGCACGCTGGCGAACAGCATCTGGAGCGCCAGCGCCCCGGCGACGGCGACCGTGATGCCGCTGACCGCGCGCGAGGCGGTGCCGCTGCTGAGCTGGAGCCGGCGGGTGGCGAGCTGCCAGGGCACCGAGCCCCTGCCGCCGAACCGTTCCACCACGGCCTCGACGACCCAGGGCAGCAGCGCGGTGACGCCGACGAGCACCAGCACGGCGCCGGCCGCGGCCTGGTACGCCTTCATATCACCGCCGGCGCTGCCGGCCCCGAAGCCGCCCGCGAGCGGCAGCAGCATGGCCATGCCCAGGAGCGGCAGCAGCAGCCGCCACCACAGGCGCCGGCGCTTGGGCTTGGCGTTCCGGACCACGCCCAGCGGTTCGATGGCGATACCGCGCAGGGCGATCAGCGTGACCATCACGGCCGAGGCGGGCACGGCCGCCGCTATCGCCAGGGCGAGCGGGGCGGACGGCACGATGTCGGAGGCGAAGAAGCTGATGCCCCAGACGTCGACACCGCTGACGAGCTCCCGCCCCAGCAGGAACAGCCCGCCGCCGACGGCGAGTCCGAACAGGGCGCCGAAGAGCGACTCACCGGCGGCGATCCGCCGGGTCATATGGATGTCGGCGCCGACCAGCCGCAGGGCGGCCAGCCTCCGGTCGCGCCGCTCACCGCCGAAGCGGGCGGCGGTGGCGATGAAGATGAGCACCGGCAGCAGCAGCACCACACAGCCCACGATGATCAGCAGCAGCAGCGCCGGGTCCAGGGGCTCGCCCTTGCCCTTGTCGTCGACGCCCCAGTGGTCGATGTGGTAGCTGGAGTCGACGTGGCCGAACGCCTTCTGGGAGATCCCCGCGTAGTAGGTGAGTTCGGCCGGGCCGGCCAGGCCGCTGTCGCCGATGACCCCGATGGTGCGGTACGGGAAGCGGTCCCGGAGCAGCTTCCCCTCGTCGGAGGCGAGCAGGTCCTTCAGCGCCGGGGACACCCACATCTCACCGGTGGCCGGGATCCGGTCGATACCCGGTGGCCTGGGCGCGGTGCCCTTGCCGTCGGGGGCCATGAGGATGCCCCCGATGTCCTGGTCGCGGTAGGTGGTGCCGCCATTGGTGACGCGGAGAGTGTCGGGGCCGGGCTTCACCCCGACGCCGAAGCTGAACGCGGAGCGGGCGTCGCCCCGCTCGTTGTGCTGCTGGTACATGGTGGGGACGGAGGAGGCCAGCAGCAGCAGCGCGACCCCCAGGCCGACGCCCACCGCCGTCATGATCGTCCTGGCCCAGCTCTCCCGGCCGCCGGTGACCGCGAACCGGCCGCCCATGGCCAGATCGGCGGCCCAGCGGGCGATGGGGACACGGGAGCGTGGCTCCTCCGCCGGGGCGTCCCGGCCGCTCATCGGACGCCCGCCATATCCCTGGCCTTGCCGTCGCGGACGACGACCTCGCGGTCGGAGTAGGCGGCGACCCGGGCCTCATGGGTGACCAGGACCACGGCGGTCCGGGCCTCCCGGGCGGCCTCGGTCAGCAGCTCCATCACCCGCTCCCCGTTGAGCGAGTCCAGTGCGCCGGTCGGCTCATCGGCGAACAGCACCCGCGGCCCGGTGACCAGCGACCGGGCAACGGCGACCCGCTGCCCCTGGCCGCCGGAGACCTCGCCGGGCCGCTTGTGCGCCACATCGGCGACCTCCAGCCGCTCCATCCAGGCCGACGCCCGGGACTCGGCCTCCTTGCGCTTGACGCCGTTCAGCCGCAGCGGCAGCGCGACGTTCTCGCTACAGCTCAACTCGGGGACGAGCTGGCCGAACTGGAAGACGAAGCCGAACTCACCGCGGCGCAGACCGCTGCGCCCGGTGTCCGACATGGCGGTCAGCTCGCGCCCGTTGTAGTGGACGGAGCCGGAGTCCGGCTTCACGATTCCGGCCAGGCAGTGCAGCAGCGTCGACTTGCCCGAGCCGGAGGGGCCCATGACGGCGACGACCTCGCCGGGGTGGATGGAGAAGTCCGCGCCGTCCAGGGCGGGGGTGTGACCGTACGTCTTGTGCAGCGACGTGGCGATCAGCAAGGAGCCTGCCGGGGTCATGAACGCACCGCCTTGGCGAGTTGGCCGAGGCGGGCAGCGGTGAGTTCGAGCCAGCGCAGATCGGCCTCGAGGTGGAAGAGGGCGTGGTCGCATATGAGTTGGTCGCTGAGGTCGCCGCCGCGCTTGCGCTGGGTCAGCTCGCGCATCAGCCGCAGATGTTCGGCGCGCTGGACGTCGAGGAGATCGCCCGCGTCGCGCCCGGTGAGCAGGGCGATGACGACCTTGGTGTAGAGGACCGACTGGAGGTAGGGCTCGGGCTTCTCGGGCTGGATGAGCCAGTGCTCCACATCGGTGATGCCCGCGTCGGTGATGGCGTAGCGCTTGCGCTCCGGGCCACCGCCGTGCTCGATGCCGTCGACCTCCACCAGGCCGTTCTTCAGGAGCCGGGACATGGTCGAGTAGACCTGCCCATAGTGCAGCGGGCGGTCGTGTCCGAATCTTTCGTCGAAGGCTCGCTTGAGGTCGTAGCCGTGGCGCGGGCCGCCCTCGAGGAGTCCGAGCAGGGTGTGGCCAATTGACATGCCCAGCACTCTACACCATGCGTATACCTGGAGTGTATAGCTGCGCTGAGATCTGCGTTACCGCAGGTCAGGGCGGTGTGGCCGGGATCAGGGCTGGTTCGGCGTACGGCTGCCATCCTCGGGGCCCTCGGGGTGGCCCGAACCCTCGGCGCCCTCGGCGGGCCGCCGCGGCGGGCGGCCCCGGCGCGGGATCGGGCGCGCCGCGCCGGGCAGCCGGCCCGCGTCCGCGAGCGCCTTGCGCAGCAGGAACTCGATCTGCGCGTTGGCGCTGCGGAGTTCGTCGTCGGCCCAGCGCGCGAGGGCGTCATGGACGGCCGGGTCGAGCCGCAGCAGCATCTGCTTGCGCTGCCGCGGCTGCCGCGGCTTGCGCCCGCTCTCGTCCGTCACTGGTACAGCGTGCCGGTGTTCAGTACGGGCTGCGGGGAGCGGTCCCCGCACAGCACCACCATCAGATTGCTGACCATCGCGGCCTTGCGCTCCTCGTCCAGCGTCACGATCTCCTCCTCGGTGATCCGTGCCAGCGCCGCCTCGACCATGCCGACCGCGCCGTCCACGATCTGCCGCCGCGCGGCCACCACCGCGCCCGCCTGCTGGCGCTGGAGCATCGCGGAGGCGATCTCCGGGGCGTAGGCGAGGTGGGTGAAGCGCGATTCGATGATGCGGACCCCGGCCGCCTCGACCCGGGCGTGCAGTTCGATGGCGAGCTTCTCGGTGATCTCCTCGGCGTTGCCGCGCAGCGAGAGGGCGTCCTCCTCATGGGCGTCGTACGGGTACTCGATGGCGATGTGCCGCACCGCGGCCTCGGTCTGGGTGGCGACGAACTCCAGGAAGTCGTCCACCTCGAACATCGCCTGGGCGGTGTCCTCGACCTTCCAGACGACGACCGCGGCCAGCTCGATCGGGTTGCCGTAGGCGTCGTTGACCTTGAGCACCGCGGTCTCGTGGTTGCGCACCCGGGTGGAGATCTTCTCGCGGCTGGTGAGCGGGTTCACCCAACGCAGCCCGTCGGTGCGGATGGTGCCGCGGTAGCGGCCGAAGAGCTGGACCACCCGGGCCTCACCGGGCGCGATGGTGTTGAGGCCGCACATGGTGAGGATCGCGGCGAGGATCACCACGATCCCGGAGACGATCAGCAGCGTGGACCAGGCGCCCTTGTGCTCGGCGGCGACCGCGGCCCCGGCGAGGATCAGGCCGACGCCGCCCGCGAGTCCGGCCAGGCCCCCGAGCAGGGCCAGCCCGCCGCTGACGTTGCGCGCGGGCCGCTCCCGGACCCGCGGCTCGGGAAGGGGCGGTATGTCGGCCTGGTCGGTGATGCCGTCGGTGGAGATGGTGTCGGACATGGAGGGCTCCCCGTTCACTCGATGGTATCTAGCAAAGTGATAGCACATTTAGCGCCCCTGGCAACCCTTGGCACCCGTAAGCCGTCAGTTCCCTTGGAGTGGGTGCTTTTTGTCACCTTCGGAAAAAGCTAGATCGATGGGCATTTGAGGGTTGTTGCGGTGTTAGCTTCATGAGCTGACCTGGGGGGCTTATGGACTGGAGCGGCGGGGGCGATGGGTAGAGCGGAAGAGCGACGCGCGCGGCAGAAGGGCGCTCGCAGAGCCAAGCGGGCGGCGAAGGCGGGGGGCATACGCCGCTTCTTCACCTGGAAGTGGGTGCTGGGGTACGTCCTGGGACTTGGCGTGCTGCTCGTCGGGGCGTTCTTCCTCCTCTATCTGTTGGTCGAGGTTCCGTCCGCCAACGCCGCGGCCAAGGCCGAGGCCAACATCTACAAGTACGGCGACGGCACGATCATGGCGAAGACGGGTGACGTCAACCGTGAGTCCGTACCGCTGTCCAAGATTCCCAAGAAGGTGCAGCACACCTTTGTCGCCGCCGAGAACAAGGACTTCTACGGCGACTCCGGCGTCTCGTTCACCGGCACCGCCCGCGGTCTCATCAACACCGCTCTGGGCCGGGGCAAGCAGGGTGGCTCCACCATCACCCAGCAGTACGTCAAGAACTACTACCTGAGCCAGGAACAGACCGTCAGCCGCAAGCTGAAGGAACTGGTGATCTCGCTCAAGGTCGACCAGCAGAAGTCCAAGGACTACATCCTCGCGGGCTACATCAACACCAGCTACTACGGCCGCGGCGCCTACGGCATCCAGGCGGCCGCCCGCGCGTACTACAACAAGGACGTCGAGGACCTCAGCGTCGAGCAGGGCGCCTATCTCGCGTCGGTGCTCCAGGCGCCCAGCCAGTACGACTGGTCGGCGGCGGGCCCCAACGGCAAGCGGCAGGTGCAGGCCCGCTGGAACTACGTCCTCGACAACATGGTCGAGAAGGACTGGCTGTCCAAGAGCGAGCGCGAGGGCATGAAGTTCGATGTCCCGGTCCCGCCGCGGCCCATCCCCGGACGCGACGGCCAGGCCGGATATCTCATCGACGCCGCCAACAAGGAGCTGATCAAGGCCGGGGTCTCCGAGAACGAGATCGAGGCCGGCGGCTGGACGATCACCCTCAACATCGACAAGAAGAAGCAGAAGGCGCTGGAGAAGGCGGTCCGCACCGAGCTGACGGACAAACTGGACCCCAAGAAGCGCAAGGTCGACAAGTACGCCCAGGTCGGCGCGGTCTCGGTGGATCCGGAGTCCGGCGGTGTAGTGGCGATGTACGGCGGCACGGGCTACACCGAGCACTACTTCAACAACGCCCTCCGTGAGGACTACCAGCCCGCCTCCACCTTCAAACCGCTGATCCTGGCCTCAGGGCTGGAGCACGGCTCCACCACGCAGGACGGCACGCCGGTCACGGCGAGCACCATGTACGACGGCACCAGCAGACGGCCCGTCAAGGGCTCGCTCACCGGCTTCGCCCCGCCGAACGAGGACAACAAGTCCTACGGTCCCATCTCCGTCCAGAAGGCGATGAACAACTCCGTCAACTCCGTCTTCGCGCAGATGGCGGTGGACGTGGGCCTGGACAAGGTGAAGAGCACCGCCATCGACCTCGGTATGAACAAGGACGCGGGCGGCTTCGACGTGCGCCCCGCGATGTCGCTGGGCGTGATGGGCGCCAGCCCGCGCGACATGGCCGGGGTCTACGCGACCCTCGACAACCATGGCAAGAAGGTCACCCCGGCGATCGTGAAGTCCGCCGAGAAGGGCGATGAGCGGCCCGAGTTGCCCGATCCCACCAACGGCCAGGCGATCAGCCGTGGCGCCGCCGACTCCGTCACCTCCGTCCTCACCGGGGTGGTCGACGACGGCACCGGCCAGGCGGTGCGCCAGCAGGGCCAGGCGGTCGCGGGCAAGACCGGCACCTCCGACGACAACAAGTCGGCCTGGTTCTCCGGCTACACCCCGGACCTGGTGACCTCCGTCGGGATGTTCGGCGAGGGCGAGAAGAAGCAGGTCTCGCTCAAGGGCACCGCGGGCGGCGGCCGCGTCAACGGCGGTGACTTCCCGGCCAGGATCTGGGCCGCGTACACCGAGTCCGCGCTGAGCGGCGAGAAGGCATCGAAGTTCGACCTGGACACCGACATGGGGGCGGCGGTCAAGCCTCCCCCGTCGCCGAGTTCGAGCGACACCTCCCAGTCGCCGTCCTCCAGCCCGTCGGCGAGCGAGTCCGCCAGCGAGTCGCCCTCGTCGTCCCCGTCGGCCAGTGAGTCCAGCAGCGAGTCGCCGAGCGCCTCGTCGTCGGCATCGCCCTCGGGCGACGCCGACTCCCCGAGCCCGCCCGACCCGTCGAATTCGGCGTCGGACGAAGGCGATCCCCTCCGCAGAGACCAGGAGTGACGACCCGGGGCGGGCGTGCCCACGGGCACGTCCGCCCCGGACCGTACCGGTGTGCGGGCAGAGGTTCAGAAGTTTTCTTCGAGTTGGCTCTTCAGCATCGCGAGGGCGAAGAAGCCGTAGAAGCCGATGGCCAGCAGCATCCCGAACAGCCGTGGCCCCCGCAGCCGTACGGCACCCGGCAGATCGCGGCGGTTGAGCCGGATCAGCAGCGCCGAGTAGACGAGGGTGACGACGGAGGCGGTGCAGGTGGAGATGGTCAGCAGCACGATCGGCTGGTCCACCCCGGACAGCAGGATCGCCGAGCCGATGCCCACCTCGGCCCATATGACCGCGACATACAGCCGGCCCTCGGTCCAGAACGCCGACTCCCGCAGGTAGTTGCGCCTGGCGAAGTCGCTGACCACCCGGCCGATGATGTCGAGCAGACCGATCGAGGCGGCCCAGAGCGAGACCGTGGCCACCGCGAAGAACAGGATCTTGAGCCAGTCGCCCACCTGCTGCCCCAGCAGATCGCCCTGGATCCGCAGGAACGCCGGGCTGTTCTCCACATCGTCGCGCCCGAAGAGGGTTTCGTACGCGAGCATGCTCATCAGCCCGATCGACACCAGGCAGACCACGAAGAACGACACGATGTGCTCGGTGTTGGCCCGCCGCCACCACACCCGCCAGCGGGCCAGATTCGCCTCGTCCTGCGGAAAGGTGTAGCGGTCGGCGCCGGACGCCTCCGACTGGCCGGTGATGGGGGAGACCAGCTTGGGCACATGGGCGCCCATGCCGTAGCCCTTGTCCCGGATCCAGTTGCTGAGCACGAGGTTGTGCACCCCGCCCGCCCCGGCGGCCCCGATCGCGCTGAGGATCATGGTGAAGGTGATGCCGTCCGGGATCCGGCCGGCGCCGGTGACGGTCTTCTCGCCCGCCGTGCTCCAGGTGTGCCAGCCGATGACGGCGACCGCGACGACGGCGAGGAAGAACAGCGTCAGCACCACCTTGACCAGCTCGACCTTCTCGATCGTGCGGTAGACCACCGGGGATACGGTCAGCACCACCCCGAAGCCCACCAGCGAGCCCACGGTGATCCAGACGACATCGCCGCCGCCGGTCAGATAGGTGAGCACCGTGGACCCGGAGGTGGCCCAGCCAGGCCAGACGTACTGGAACGCCCCGGCCAGGCAGATCAGGATGCCCCACACCCTGGACCAGCGGGAGAAGCCGGCCACCACGGTCTGCCCGGTGGCCAGGGTGTAGCGCTCGATCTCCAGGTTGATCACCGTCTGGATGGCCAGGGTCACCACCGCGAGCCACAGCAGCCCGAGCCCGCCGACCGAGGTCAGATAGGGCCAGAGGATGATCTCGCCCGCCGCCATGCCGATCCCGACGGCGACGACTCCCGGGCCCACCATCGTGCGCAGCGGCGGCGGATCGGGCAGATCGAGCAGATCGGGCGCGGCGGCCGCGCCGGACGGGCGCTGGGCGGACGGGCGCTGGGCGGACGGTGTGGACGACGCTGACGACATGGCGGCTCCTCGGGGGACGGCGAGGCCGTATCGGGACAAGGGGGATCGGGGGGTTCAGCGGACGCGGGCGTGCTGGGCGGCCAGGCGTACGGGGGCGTTGGCCGCGCCGTAGCCCTGGTAGCCGTCGATCCGCTGGACGACCTCGAAGAAGACCCGGCCCACGGTGGCCGTGTACAGGTGCAGGAAGCTGCCGCCGTCGTCCTGGTCGTAGAGCAGCCCGAGCTCGCGCAGGGTGCGGTGGAGCCCGGGGTCGAGCTCATGGCGGGCTTCGAGGTCGTCGTAGTAGTTGCCGGGGATGGGCAGCGGGGGCGCGCCGAGCTCCCACAGCCGCCGCGCGGTGGCGACGATGTCCCGGCTGTGCAGCGCGATGTGCTGCCGCAGGGAGCCGGACGGCCCGGAATCCGGGCGGATCTGGGCCACGTTGAGCGCCAGGCGCACCGAGCCGTCGGCGCCTGAGACGGCCCGGCTGCGCAGCAGCCCGTACGGATCGGCCAGTTCCAGGGACTCGTGCGGCCGCAGCCCCAGGACGGTGCGGTAGAACAGCGACGCCTCGTCGAAGTGGTGCCGGGGCTGGGTGAGCGCCACATGGTCGATGTGGGTGATCCCGGCGGGGGCGGCGGAGGCGGCGCGCGGGGTGAAGTCACCGGTCCAGCTGGGGTGGTCGGGGTGTTCGGTGCGGCAGAAGAAGAGCTCGGTGGAGTCGGGCGCGGCGACCGCGTCCAGCGGGGCGTCCGCCACGGCCCGGTGGCGCGGCAGGACGGGGGCGAGCAGGGCCCGCGCCCGGCCCGCGGACGCGGCCGGGTCGGAGGTCTCCAGGCCGATGGCGGCGAGCGCCGGTTCGGGGTGCCCGGTGGTGGCGTCGAGGCCGGAGTTGAGGACGATACGGGCGTCGCCCTGCTCCCACAGCTCCACGGGCTTGGAGTGGTGGCGGCCGGTGCGGGCGAAGCCCAGCTCGGTCAGCAGCGCGGGCAGCTCGGGGCCGGTGGAGGCCAGTTCGGCGAAGGCGAAGCCGGTGGGGACGACGGGGGCGGGCAGATCGGTGCGGCCCGCGGCCTCCTCCAGGGCGATCAGCGAGCGCAGCGCGTCCACTGCGGTGCGGGCGGTGTCGCCCTGCCGGAAGACGTCGTTGAAGACCTCCAGGGACAGCGGCCCTTCGTAGCCGGTCCGCAGCACGTGCTCCAGCAGCCCGGCCACATCGAGGCCGCCCTGGCCGGGGAAGCAGCGGTAGTGGCGGCTCCACTGGAGGACGTCCATGGCCATCAGCGGGGCATCGGCGAGCTGGAGGAAGAAGATCTTCTCGCCGGGGATCTCCTCGATGCCCTTGGGGTCCGAACCGCGCGAGAGGATGTGGAAGCTGTCCAGGCAGATGCCGAGCGCGGGGTGGTCGGCCTGCCGCACGATCCGCCAGGCGTGGTCGTAGGTGTTCACATGCCGCCCCCAGGCCAGCGCCTCGTAGGCGATGCGGATGCCGTGGGCGGCGGCCCGCTCGGCAAGCAGCCGCAACTGCTCGGCGGCGAGGGCGTCGTCGTCGAGGGCGGCGGGGGAGACGCTGGAGCACACCAGCATCAGATCCGCCCCGAGCCGCTCCATGACCGCGAACTTCTTCTCGGCCCGGCGCAGCGTGCGGGCCAGGAGGTCCTCGGGGACGGCCTCGACGTCGCGGAACGGCTGGAAGAGGTCGATGGCGAGGCCGAGTTCGGCGGCCCGGTCCCGGATCCGTTCCGGTGACAGGGGGCTGGCCAGCAGGTCGTTCTCGAAGATCTCGACCCCGTCGAAACCGGCGGCGGCGATGGCGGTGAGCTTCTCCTCGAGGGTGCCGCTGAGGCACACGGTGGCGATGGACGTGCGCATGATCAGCCTCCGGCGGGGAGCTCGAGCAGGTCGGAGAGGTCGGTGAGCATCTGTTCGGCGTCGGGTTCGCGGCCGGTGAAGAGGCGGAAGGCGTCGGCGGCCTGGAAGACGGCCATGCCGCCCCCGTCCAGGGTGCGGCAGCCGGCCGCGCGGGCGGCTGCCAGCAGCGGGGTCTCCAGCGGGCGGTAGACCACCTCGGCGACCCACAGCCCGGTCCGCAGCAGCTCCACGGGCAGCGGCAGCCCGGGGTGGGCGGCCATCCCGGTGGGGGTGGCGTGCACCAGCCCGTCGGCGCGATCGACGGCCGCCGGGAGCCCTTCGGGGGGCACGGTACGGACCCGGGCGGCGCCGAACCGTGTCGCCAGCGTCCCGGCGAGCCCGGCGGCCCGCGCCGGGTCGGTGTCGGCCAGGGTCAGCCGGTCGGCGCCGACGGTCAGCAGGGCGTGGGCCACGGCGGCGCCCGCCCCGCCCGCGCCGAGCAGCACGATCTCGCCGGTGGGCGCGTCGGGCAGACCGCGGGCGAAGGAGCGGGCGAAGCCGGACCAGTCGGTGTTGTGGCCGATGGCCCGGCCGTCCTCGCCGAAGACCACCGTATTGACCGCGCCGAGCAGCGCGGCGTCCTCCGACAGCCCGTCGAGGTGCTCGATGACCGTCTGTTTGCAGGGATGGGTGATGTTCAGCCCGTCGAAGCCCAGCCGGGCGGCGGCCCGCACCAGCTCGCCCACCCCCTCCGGGCCGATCCCCAGCGGATCGATGTCGATCAGGCGGTAGAGACAGCGCAGCCCGTGGCGGTCGGCCTCGCGCTGATGCAGGGCGGGGGAGAGCGAGGGGCCCACTCCGGAGCCGATCAGCCCCACCAGACAGGACTCCCGCGCCTCCCGCCCGTGCTGTGACCGGCGCGCACCGCCTCGCATACGGGTGACCTCCCGCCTTCCCGGCTAATGTACGAACTGGTTCGTTAGTAGCGTGGCCAGTAAAGGCCCCGGAACGGCTTCTTGTGAACCCCCTGGACGTAGAGTGGGCCCAGCATGAGCGATCAGCCGCCGAAGAACAGCCGTCTCCGCGACGCCGTCCGCACCCAGGCCGAGATCCTGGACGTCGCCACCCGGGAGTTCGCCGAGCGCGGCTACGCCGGGGCCCGCGTCGACGAGATAGCCGCGCTCACCCGCACCACCAAACGGATGATCTACTACTACTTCGGCGGCAAGGAACAGCTCTACATCAAGGTCCTGGAGCGCGCCTACACCGGTATCCGCGAGGCCGAACAGGCCGTGGACGTGACCGGTCTCGACCCCGCCGAGGCCATCCGGCACCTGGCCCAGCTGACCTTCGACCACCACACCGAACACGCCGACTTCATCCGGCTGGTGTCCATCGAGAACATCCACCGGGCCGAGCATCTGGCCAAGTCCGAGACGCTGGCCAAGGCCGGCACCCCGGTGATCGACCTGATCTCCGGGATCCTTGCCCGCGGCCGTGAGCAGGGCGTCTTCCGGGACGACACCGACGCCGTGGACGTCCACATGATGATCAGCTCATTCGCCGTCTTCCCGGTGGCCAACCAGCACACCTTCGGCACCCTCTTCGGCCGCGACCCCCTCGACCCGGCACGCCGGGCCCACTACCGCCGGATGCTCGGCGACATGGTCGTGGCCTACCTGCGCACCGGGTCCTGAGCCGTACGGCGCGGGACCCGGCTCACCGGGGCGGGGCGGCTCAGGACGGCATCGCGAGCTCGAACCAGACGACCTTCCCCGTGGACAGCCGGGTCGCGCCCCAGCGCCGCGCCATCCGGTTCACCAGGTACAGCCCGCGGCCGCCCTCGTCGGACGGCCGGGCCTGGCGCAGCCGCGGCAGCTGGGGGACGTCGTCGCCGACCTCGCAGCGCAGGACGTCCGTACGCAGCAGCCGCAGCGTGATGGGCCGCTCGGCGTAGCGCACCGCATTGGTCACCACCTCGCTGACCAGCAGCTCCACCGCGTCCGTCAGATCGTCCAGATCCCAGCGGGCCAGCGCCCGGCGGGCGAGCCGGCGCGCCTGCCCGGCGGTCTGCGCCTTGGGGTCCAGGAACCAGTACGCCACATCGCTGGGCGCGATGCCCTCGAAGCGGGCCGCGAGCAGCGCCACGTCGTCGTCGCGGTCGCCGGGGCCGAGCATGTCCAGCACCTCGTCGCACAGCGGCTCCAGCGGCGGCGGGTTGGGGCCGGTGAGCCGGGCGGTGGCGGTCAGCCGCTCCCGCAGCTGCTCGATCCCGGTCCACACATCGCGCATCCGCGACTCGACGAGACCGTCGGTGTAGAGCATCAGGGTGGCCCCGGCCGGGGCGTCCAGCTCGACCGCCTCGAAGTCCACACCGCCGACCCCGATCGGCGCGCCCGGCGGCACCCGCAGCACCTCGGCGCGGCCGCCCCGGTGCAGCAGAAGCGGCGGCGGATGGCCCGCGTTGGCCACCACGATGCGGTGCGCGACGGGGTCGTAGACCGCGTACAGACACGTGGCCATGCGGTCGGTGCCCAGCCGCTGGGCCTGCTCGTCGAGGTGGTGCAGCACCTCCTGCGGCGGCAGATCGAGCCCGGCGAGGGTCTGTGCGGTGGTGCGCAGCTGGCCCATGATCGCGGCGGAGGTCATCGAATGGCCCATCACATCGCCGACCACCAGCGCCACCCGGTTGCCCGGCAGCGGGATCGCGTCGTACCAGTCGCCGCCGACCCGCGCGGTCTCGGCCGCGGGCAGATAGCGGCTGGCCAGCCGGACGCCGGTGGGCTGCGGCAGCGAGTCGGGCAGCATGGTGCGCTGGAGCTCGTCCGCGATGTACACCTCGCGTCCGTACAGCACCGCCTTGTCGACGCCGAGCGCGGTGTGGGTGGCCAGCTGGGCGGCCACCAGCAGATCGTCCGGTTCGAACGGCGGCCGGTCCGGGCGGCGTACGAACACGGCCGCGCCGATCACCCGGCGGCGGCCGCGCAGCGGCGCCAGCACGGTGCGCTGACCGGTCGCCACCGAGGGCCCCTCGCCGAGCAGTTCCGGCAGCGCGGCACGGGCGGCCTGCGAGTCGCCGAACACCGGCCGCACCCCGCGCAGCACCTCGGCCAGCGGACCGCCCGCCTCCACCTCGCACAGCTCGGCGGCCGGGCCGCCGCCCACGGCGGGGGAGAGGTCCGGCTGGGAGGGCAGCAGCGACAGCCGGCCGCTGTCGGTGTCCGGGTCCAGCGGGATCCGGTCGGTGCGGCGCAGCCGCAGCACCACCGGGCCGACCGGGCGCTCGTCGCCGACCGGCAGCGGATCGCGCAGATACACCAGGATCGCGTCGGCGAAGGTGGGCACGGTGGCCCGGCACAGGCCCAGCACGATCTCGTCCAGGTCGATGCCCCGGGCGATCCGCCGGGTGGCGGCCCCCACGAACCGCAGCCGGTCACCGCCCCGGTCCCGCGCGGTGGCGGCGTCGGCGGCGTCGGCGGCGGTGCCGCCCGCGGGCGGCACCGGGGGCACCCCGCCCGCCGGGCCGCTGTACGCGACCTCGCCCGCCGCGGCGGCCGCCGCATGGGTCTCGCCGGCCGGATGTTCACCCGCGCCGGTGCCCCGGCGCGCCGTTTTCCTGCCCCGTCCGTCGCTCTGGGCGGCCGGGGCCTGCTCGTCGGGGCCGGTGCCGCCGTTCCGCGCTCCGGGTCGGTGCGCCGCGCCTCTTGCGGCATTGCGATCCGCGTCCCACACAGGCTCGCCCTCCGGTGTGCCGTGCTCCGGCTGCGCCGGGTGCTCGCTCTCCGCCGTGTTCCGGCGCTCCCTGCCTCCGCCGCCGTGCGCCGTGGCGGCGCTCCCCGGCCCGTCCGCGCCGTCCGCGCCGCGGCCACGGCGCGCGGACCCCGGCCCCGTTACGGCGGCGCCGCCTGCGCCGCGCTCGGGGGCGGGGCCGCGCCCTCTGGCGCGGGGCGCGGGCTCTCCCGCGGGGCCCGGGGGTCCCTCATGGGCCGCGGGGCCCGCGGGGCCTTCCGTGGGGAAGGCCGGACGCGGCCGGCCGTCGCCCGGCTCCTGGCCGGGGGCAGCCGTCTGCCGCACGGCGGTCCGCGGGTCCGGGACCGCGCCGTGCGCGTCGTCGGGCGCGGGCGCGCCCGGGGCGGCGGCAGAGGTGGCCGCCTGCCGCCTGGTGTGGGAGGTGGGGTGCTCCGTCACGCGTGGGTTTCCATCCGTCCGGGGCTGTGCGCCCGCCCGTCGTGGGCGCACCGAGTGTCAGGCACGTCGTCGGCAGTTCAGATAGAGCTGGATCTCAGGTGGTACGTCCGTGCTGGCCGGGGCGTACGCGTGCGAGTCCTCCTCGGTGATCTCGAAGCCCGCATCGCGGACGACCTGGCGCAGTTCGTCCCGCAGATAACCGGATACCCGGACCGAGTTGCCGAGGAACGGAATGGGGAAGTCGTCGATGTCCGACTCCACCATGCCCAGCCCCAGCAGCCCCTCGGGCCTGAGCGCCGTGTACAGGGTCCGCAGTGCGTACGGGATCTCCGGGCGGGGCAGCAGCAGCAGGGTGAAGAAGGCCGCGATGCCGTCGAAGGGGCCGAGCGCCCGGGGGCCTCCCGGGCCGTAGCGGCCGCCCACCCGCAGATCGACGATGTCCACATGGTGGAAGGTGGCCTCCGGCACATTGTCCCGGGCCAGCTTGAGCATGCCCGGGGAGATGTCGATGCCGACCACCTCGTGCCCCGCGTCAAACAGCTGACGGGCCGTGGGCAGGCCCGTACCGCAGCCGACGTCGAGCACCCGGGAGCCGGGCGGAAGGGTTTCGGCCAGCCAGCGGCCGGCCTCGACCTGGCCCTCCTTGTGCGGAAAGGCATCGTCGTAGCGGTCGCCGATGGTGTCGAAGGCGTCCGCCTGACCGCTGCGGTCCAGTGCGAGACGGTCGAAGTCCTCGTAGCCCTCGTAGCCGTCTCTGTATTCTTCCTCACCGCTCACGACTCCGCCCCCTCCTGTGAGATTACGTCAGATCTTGCGCATCGCCCGAGACTTGCGCCGCCGTCTGGTGTCCCGCATGGGCAGTGTTCCGGACGACGATCCTACGTTTGAAACACTGGGACACGACAAGAGGTTCATGACCTCGAGTGTGCCGAGGTGTGCTTCTTGTCCGTACGGCCCCAGTCCGCCGGAAGGGCGGGCACGGACCACGCCGGGTCGGGCCGCCAGTCCTCCCACCCGTCCCGGAACGGCGCTCCCCAGGACTCGATGGCCGCCGCGGCCGCCCGGCCCGCGGCCCGGACCCGCTCCGCCTGCTCGGGAGCCATCAGCCCGGCCCGCTGCGCCTGCGCGAACTCGTCCTCGTCCTTCCATTCCCAGCTCCGGTCGGCGTAGACCGCGATGTCCAGGAAGTGGTCCTCGGAGTCCACTCCGTGGCCCCAGCGGACCAGTGGCTCCTCCAGGTTCACGTACCAGTTCCGGAAGCGCCAGCCATGGTCCCAGAACAGCCACACCGACCACGGGGCGCCGGGCCGGGCCAGCTTCAGCACGCCCGTGCCGAACCACTGGGACAGCGCGGTGGTGCGCGGCTTGGTGTAACGGGTGGGCAGCGGCTCATGGTGCACCGAGGTGCCGTCGGTGAGCTGCGGTTTGACGCAGACGGTGCCGGGGGCGAGCCAGACGGCGAGCAGTTCGGCGGTGTCCTCGACGACGGTCACGGGACGGCAGATGTGGATGACGTCGGAGGCGTTGGCCCGATAGCGCCACAGGATATGGTCGCCCGGTGCCCACCGGGCGATGTCCGCCGTCCCCGTCGTCTCCACGATGTCCGCTGTCATGAGCAGATCTTAGGTGCGCGCGGGCCGCGATGCCGTGACCTATGACGCAACCGGGGGCCAACGTCAGGGGCGGGTCCGTGAAACCGCGCCGGACCCGCTAAGGATGCGTCATGCGCAGCACGTCGAGCGCCTCGTCCAGCTGTTCCAGGGTCAGCAGCCCGCGCTCCACATAGCCGGACTCCAGAACCACCTCGCGGATGGTCCTGCGCTCCGCCAGCGACCGCTTGGCCACCTTCGCCGCCTCCTCGTAGCCGAGATAGCGGTTGAGCGGGGTGACGACGGACGGGGAGGACTCCGCGTACTCCCGGGCCCGCTCGGCGTTGGCGGTGATGCCGTCGATGGTGCGGTCCGCCAGCAGCCGGGAGACATTGGCCAGCAGCCGAATCGACTCCAGCACATTCTTGGCGATCACCGGGAGCATCACATTGAGCTCGAAGTTCCCGGCCGCCCCCGCCGTGGCGACGGTGGTGTCATTGCCGGTGACCTGCGCCGCGACCATCAGCGTGGCCTCGGGGATCACCGGGTTGACCTTCCCCGGCATGATCGAGGAACCGGGCTGGAGATCGGGCAGCGCGATCTCGGCGAGTCCGGTGCGGGGGCCCGACGCCATCCAGCGCAGATCGTTGGCGATCTTGGTGAGGCCGACCGCGATGGTCCGCAGCTGCCCGGACGTCTCCACCAGCCCGTCCCGCGCGCCCTGCGCCTCGAAGTGGTCCCGGGCCTCGGTCAGCGGCAGCCCGGTGGTGCGGGTCAGCTCGGCGATGACGGCGGCGGCGAACCCGGGCGGGGTGTTGATCCCGGTGCCCACCGCCGTACCGCCCAGCGGCAGCTCGGCCAGCCGGGGGAGCGCGGCGCGCAGCCGCTCGATCCCGTACCGCACCTGGGCCGCGTAGCCGCCGAACTCCTGACCCAGGGTCACCGGAGTGGCGTCCATCAGATGGGTGCGCCCCGCCTTGACCACATCGGCGAACTCGCCCGCCTTGCGCTCCAGCGCCTCCGCCAGATGGGCCAGGGCCGGGATCAGATCGCCGGTGACGGCCGCGGTGGCCGCGATGTGGATGGAGGAGGGGAAGACGTCGTTGGAGGACTGACTGGCGTTGACGTGGTCGTTGGGGTGCACCGGCCGGCCCAGGCGCTCGCTCGCCAGGGTGGCCAGCACCTCGTTCGTGTTCATATTGGACGAGGTGCCCGAGCCGGTCTGGAAGACGTCCACCGGGAAGTGGTCGTCCCAGCGGCCCGTGGCGACCTCGGCCGCCGCCTCCGCGATCGCCCCCGCGACGGCCTTGTCCACCACGCCCAGCTCGGCGTTGACCACGGCGGCCGCGCCCTTGATCCGGGCCAGCGCCTCGATGTGCGCCCGCTCCAGGCGCTGCCCGCTGACGGGGAAGTTCTCCACCGCCCGCTGGGTCTGGGCGCGCCACTTGGCGTGTGCGGGCACCCGGACCTCACCCATGGAGTCGTGCTCGATGCGGTAGCCCTCCCGGGGGCCGCTCTCGCGGTGGCTTTCGTCGGTCATGGGGACACCTCCGTCCAGCTCAGCGTCGTCACGCCACGCCGTGTTCCCGCGCCGGCCGAGCCGAACGGGTGAGCCCGGTCACCGTACGGCCTCCGGCGCCCGCGGGGTGTCCACCTCGCCGGTGCGCTTGAGCTTCTGCCACGGCAGCAGGGCGCCGGTCGCCGCGGTCACGAAGGAGTGCAGCAGCACCAGATACATCAGCTGCCGGTAGGCGATCTGCTGGAGCGGCAGTACGGCCAGCGCCCGGTAGCTCTCCCGGTCCAGCCGGAACGCGTACGCCGCGCCCAGCAGCTGCACCAGCAGCAGCGCGCCCCACGCCAGCAGCGAACGCAGCGGGTCCAGGAAGATCACCCCGTAGAGGGTGAAGAGGTCGATCAGCGGTGCGCACAGCGGGGTGAGGATCTGGAAGAGCACCACCAGCGGCATCCCCACCCGGCCGAACCGGCCCGAGGGCCCCCGGTCGATCAGCGAGCGGCGGTGCTTCCACAGCGCCTGCATGGTGCCGTAGCTCCAGCGGTAGCGCTGCTTCCACAGCTGGCCCACGGAACTGGGCGCCTCGGTCCAGGCGCGCGCGTGCTCCTGGTAGACCACCCGCCAGCCGGCCCGGTGCAGGGCGATGGTGATGTCGGTGTCCTCGGCCAGGGTGTCCGCGCTCATGCCCCCGGCCTCCAGCAGCGCCCGGCGGCGGAAGGCGCCGATCGCGCCGGGGATGGTGGGCATGCAGCGCAGCAGGTCGTACATCCGCCGGTCGAGGTTGAAGCCCATCACATACTCGATGTGCTGCCAGGCGCCGATCAGCCTGCCCCGGTTGCCGACCTTGGCGTTGCCCGCGACCGCGCCCACCCGTGAGTCGGCGAACGGCCGCACCAGCTCACGGATGGTGGTGGGCTCGAAGACGGTGTCGCCGTCCATCATCACGATCAGCTCGTGGCCGGCGTGGGCGATGCCCCGGTTGAGCGCGGCGGGCTTGCCCGCGTTCGCCTGGCGCAGCACCCGTACGTTGGGCAGCCCCATCGCCTCCGCGATATCGGCGGTGCCGTCGGTCGAGCCGTCGTCCACGACCAGGATCTCGATCGGATGGGTGGAGGCCGACAGCGACTTCAGGGTGTTGGCGATGCACTCCTTCTCGTTGTACGCGGGCACGATCACGGTCACCGGATCGGTGACCTCCTGCACCCGGCTCCAGCGCCGCCGCTCCCGGGAGCGCCGGTGCCACCAGGCGAGGACCACCATCAGCAGCAGCCGCCCGATCACCGAGAAGCCCACCAGACCCAGCAGCCCCACCAGCAACGGCAGGGCGCTGTGGGTGAACGCGGCGGCCCAGATCAGCGCCCGGCCCTCCCAGATCGGCAGGGTGTGGGCCGGGTGGTTGGCGCCGCGGGCGCCGAGCGCGCCGGTGACGGTGGTGAAGGAGTAGCCCTTCTTCTGCATCCGCTCGATATAGAGCCCCAGGGCCTTCACGGTCCGCGCGCGGTTGCCGCCCGCGTCGTGGAAGAGCACGGACGCGCCCTTCCGGCCCTCGGGAGTGGCGTTCTGGACGATCTCCTTGACCGGGGGCCGCTGCCAGTCCTCGCTGTCGGTGTCCACGAACGCGCTGATGTAGCCCTTGGAGCCGATGTGCTGCTGCACCGGCCAGGTGCGGTCGTCCAGCGCGCGGACCTTGGAGGCGTACGGCGCGCGGAAGAGCGAGCTGGTGATGCCCGCCGCACCGGCCAGGGCCAGCTGGGACTGGGCCAGTTCGCGGTCCATGCGCCCCTTGTCCTGGTAGGACAGGTCGACATGGGAGAAGGTGTGCACCCCGACCTCATGGCCCGCGGCCCGCATCCGGCGGACCAGCTCAGGATGGCGGACCACCATCTGGCCCAGCACGAAGAAGGTCCCCCGCACCTTGTGGCGGCGCAGTACGTCGAGGATCTCCGGGGTCCAGCGCGGATCCGGGCCGTCGTCGAAGGTCAGCGCGATCGTCCTGGACGGGATGGCGTGCTCGGTGGCCTTCCCCTTCCGGTCGAAGGTGATCACCGGGCCGCCCTTGCGCAGCCGGTCCGGGACGGTGCGCGAGGCGTGTGAGCGGTACACCCGGGCGTCGTTGCCGACCTCGGCGTGCAGATAGCCGTCCAGCAGCAGGGTGCACACCAGCGCGAGCAGGGTCGCGAGGGCGAGCACCATCCGGGTGCGGGTGCGGAGCTTGCGCAGCTTGACGGTACGGAGCCGGGCGGGGCGGAGCTTGGCGGCGGGGAGCTTGGGGGTGCCGAGTTCAGGGGCGGGGAGCCCGGAGGCCCGGCGTTCAGGGGTGCGGAGTTCGGGGACGCGGCCCTCGCCCTTGGACGGCCGGACGCGGCGGAGCCAGGGCTTGCGGATGAGCCCGAGCCTGCCCGTGAGCCTCGCGGCGCGGCGGCCGGGGCTGGTCAGCCGGAACACCGTGCGCGGCGCGCCGTCCTGACGGGGCGCGGGGAGCCGACGGCGTGGCCGCGGCAGCTTCGGCGGTCTGCCGCCGCTCATGACTCCCCGTCCGCCGGCTCGGGTGCCTCGGGGGCGCCCGCCCCACCGGCCGGGGCGCCGTCTTCGGCGGGCCCCTTGGGGCCTTTGGGGGGCGTGACCGTGTCGGCCCGCGGGGGCTTGTGGGACTGGGGCTTCTGGGGGGACTTGGCGTGGCCGGGCTTCGTGGTGCGGCCGGGGGCCTTCGGGTGGCCGGAGCCCTTGGCCGGTGGCTCGGCGGTGGCGGGGTGCTTCTTGGCCGGGGTGTGCGAGGCGTCCACGGGCCGCTTGGCGGGCGGATGGGCGGCCGGATGCGAGGGCGTGTGACCGGACTTGCGGTGCCCTGTGGGCCGGTGCCCCGCCGACCGGTGCCCCGCGGCGGACTCGCGGTGGCTGGGGCGGGGGTGCGCGGAGGAGTGCCGCTGCGCCGCGTGGCGGGCCTCGGCCTTGGGCCGGTCGGGCTGCGGCGGTGCGGGCCGCGGCCGGGTGGTGACGGGGGGCAGGGCGATGGGCTGCCGGGCGGCCAGCGGCTCGGGGCGCCCGGAGGAGTGCCGCTGGCGCCGGTGCTGACGGTGGTGCGGGGCGTCCTCGTCGTATCCGTACCCGTCGTACTCGCCGTACTCGTTGGTGTCCCGCCGCTCCCGCGACCCGGAGGGCCCCGAACGTCCCTCCGGGGTGTGCTTCGGCTGTCGGCCGAACGCCTCGGTGGTGACGGAACGACCGGGGATCAGCGTCTGCGGTGCGAAGGGCGTACCGCCCGCGTAGCCCAACCCGAGGACAGCCGAGTAGCCGAGGCAGGCGGCCCCCGCGACCACGCCCACATGTCGTACCAGCCGGCCACGGCGCCCGGAGAGGTCCACGAACACGGGCCCCTTCCGGGCCACGTCAGCGCGGAGGGGACGCGAAGGCGCGCGCTCGGCCACATCTGACTGAGGATCCATACGCATGAGGTTAATGCAGAAAATACGACATGCGACATATAAGTCAAACATGCGGTGTGTCATAGTTCGGTAGGCTTCGCCGAATATGCGAGGTTTGGTCGGAAGGACGGTGCGGGGGCGCGGGCCCCCGGCGCCTCGTACCGGACCGCAAGGAGGAGCCAGAGCCATGAGGGCCAGCCCCCGCATGAGCGCAATCGCCGTGGCCGGCGCGGTGGTCTGCGCCACCATCGCCGTATGGGCGGGACAGCACAAGCCGCCGCCCGAGCCGCACGCCGCGCCCTCACAGGCTGGGGCCTCACGGCCCCCCGAGGCCCGGCCACCCGCCGAGTTCACGCCGTACGTCAACGCCTGGTCGGACTCGGCGTACGACATGACCGCGGCGGCGGGGCGCGGAGTCAAGGAGTTCTCGCTGGGCTTCATCGTCGCGGGCGACGGCTGCGCCCCGGTGTGGGACGGCGGCACCTCCCTCGACGACCAGGCGCTGGACGTCCGGATCGAGGGCGCGCGCCGGGCGGGCGGCGACGTACGGATCTCCTTCGGCGGCGCCGAGGGCACCGAACTCGCCACCGTCTGCACCGACGTCCCCGAACTCGCCTCCGCCTACGCCGACGTGATCGAGCGATACCAGGCGCACAGGATCGACTTCGACCTGGAGGGCGAGGCGCTCGCCAACACCGAGGCGGCCGCCCGCCGCGCCCAGGCGCTCGCGCTGGTCCAGCGCACCCACGAGGGCCTGAACATCTCCTTCACCCTGCCCGCCATGCCCGACGGGCTGACCCCGCAGAGCGTCGCCCAGTTGGAGGCCGCCAAACAGGAGGGGGTCATCCTCTCGACCGTCAACATCATGGCGATGAACTACAGCGGCGACCACACCGGCGACATGGGCGACTACGCCGTCCAGGCGGCCACCGCCGCACAGGCCCGGATCCGCGAGGTGTTCGGCATGTCCGACGCCGCCGCCTGGAAGATCCTCGCCGTGACGCCGATGATCGGGGTCAATGACGTCACCGGCGAGGTCTTCACGCTGGAGGACGCGTCCGGGCTGGCGCGGTTCGCCGCGGAGAAGGGGATCGGACGGCTGTCGATGTGGTCCGCCGAACGCGACCAGCCGTGCACCCCGGAGATGACCCAGTCCGCCACCCCCACCGACCCCACCACCTCCGCCGACCCCACGGACGGTGCCGCGGCCCCCGAGTCGACCGAGAACGTCGCCCCGAACACCCGGTGCAGCGGCGTCACCCAGCGCCCCGGCGCCTTCGAGGCGGCGCTGAGGGGGTGAACGTACCCGCAGGGGCCGGGGTGGCGACGCCGTCCCAGCCCCCGCGGAAGTGCGCGTCAGGCACGACGACCGGGGCCGCTGGGGGACCGCCCGCCCCTCGCCCTCCGGGGCGGGCGGCCGTCTCAGGAGCGCTTGAACCGGTTCGGGTCGTTGTGTCCACGGTGGCGGGGGCACTGGCACGGTGGCCATGCCTGCCCGAGTCCGTAGGCGTCGCTCTTCTCCCCGACGAGGGCGGTCACCATCGCACGCTGTGCGGTAATGATTCCGTCGCGCGCCATGGTGTAGACGCGCATGGTCATCGTCGGCCGTTCGCCCCGGTCGGGTGGGTTGTTGGCGTTCACCGAGCCCCCTTTCCTTCGACCGGTGCGAGGAGTTGGAGCACGCTGCGCAGACTCCGTTTCACCGCCCCCAGGTGGTAGGCCAACTCTTCCGGCGCGGCGGTGGTCAGTTCGAGGGATTCAGCCCCTGCCAGGGTCTGTCCGGCCACGATCACCACCGCGCTTTCAAGACCCTCACGGGTGGGCTTACCGGCCGTGATGCACGCAGAACACAGACCCGAGTGCGGGTCGGCGGGATCATGGGGCCCGAAAGCCCCGGGGGTGGCGCACAGAGCGCACCCGGGCCCCAGGGGGTAAGAGGAGCGCGTGCTCTGGGTATTGACGATCACCTGATGACCACCATGCCGTGCGGGGCACACACCAGCTCCACGCGGGGGATGTCGCCGCTCCGCCGCTGTTCGCGCCGCTGCTCATGGGCCACCACGTACGGCCGTACCGAGGCGGGTTCCTGGTCGTCCTGCGGCAGGGCCGCCGTGCGCAGTTCGGGAGTCGGCGAGTCGCTGTTCGGGCTTGTGGTCACCGGTTGGGGCCTGGCGCGGGAGTCCACGTCTCCCGCCTCGGGCCGCGAGATACCCGCGCGCGGCGCGAGAGGCATCGCCCCGGACCGATGACGGCCGAGCGGCCGTAAGGCGGGAAACGCACTCACCCATGCGTAGAACCCCTGGATAGGGTTGTTCATTGTTCATCAGCTCCTGTGAGGCTGTTGGGCCACGCCCCCGGACACAGCCACGTCGCGGGGGTCTTGCCTTTCTGACGCAAGAGTGGCGCAACTCACGTACGCTCAGGTGGGGTTCATATCCCGAGAGCCACTTGGGGAAATGGGGGGCACATGGCGGCACGGCCACGCGAACTCACGCCCGACCGATCAGCCCGACACTTGTTCGGGGCGAAGATGCGCGCCCACCGAGAGCGCGCGGACATGAGTCTTGAGCGGTTGAAGGATGTCGTGATGGTGAGCACAAGTCACCTGTCCCGCATCGAGACGGCCGACGCCATGCCCCCGCCCGACCTGGCCAAGCGGCTGGACGCCGCCTTTGGAACGGACGGGATCTTTGAAGAGCTGTACGGGCTTGCCCGCCGTGAGATCCACCCCGATCAGTTTCGGCGGCGGATGGAACTTGAGGCACAAGCACGGCTCATTGAGGAGTACGCCGGTCAAATCGTGCCGGGGCTTGTACAGACCGAGGGCTACGCCCGTGCCCTGTTCGAAATGTTCGATCCCAAAGCCGCGCCGGAAGAGATCGAGGAGTTGGTCACCGCTCGAATGAGTCGGCAAACTCTATTGAGTGCTGATTTTCCGCCCGATATCTCACTGATCCTTGATGAGGCAGTCCTGAGGCGGACATTCGGCGGGCCGACCGTGATGCACGCACAGCTATCTCGTCTGGTTGATCTGACGCTGACCCCCACGAGCGTGGTTCAGGTTCTGCCGTTCGAACATGGCGGGCATGCTCTGGTAGGAGGAACGCTGACGTTGATGACCCTCGACAACGGTGCTCACGTAGCTTACGAAGAGAGCATTTCTACGGGGACGTTGCTTGAGGACCTTGCGGCGGTCTCGGCGCGTCGGCGGGCCTACGATCTGCTGAGAGCCTGTGCTCTGTCGCCGAGTGATACGGCGACTTTCATTCGATCCCTGATGGAGGTACTACCCGATGAGCGCCATACCTGACCTCTCCGGCATCGAGTGGGTCAAATCCAGCTACAGTGGCAATGGGGGCGGCAGTTGTGTCGAGTGGGCACCTAGGCTCGCGTCTGCCGACATCGTTCCCGTTCGGGATAGCAAGGATCCGCATGGTCCGGCGTTGGCCTTCCCTGTGTCGTCCTGGTCATCGTTCATATCGGCAGTTAAGAGCGGGCAGCTGCCAGCAGTCTGATCGGCCCTGACGGAATACCAGAATTACGGCCCCTGTCATCTGCCACGAAGCAGACGACAGGGCCCGATTCAGCCAGCCGCCGGGGCTGTCAGGGGTTCATTTGCCGTCACCTCCCTGTGGGGTGGGCTCTCGGGGAGCCTCCGGGGGCATCGGGCCTCCGTCGTGCTTCCCGCCATCTGCCTGGGCGGTCACCAGGTCACGCGGGTGCCGGAACGGGATTCCGCGCCAGCCTTCGGCGTCGGGCGTGCGCGTCTCGTACTTGTCGACGGCCGCAGAATTCATCTGCGAGTCTCCTCTTTCGCGCAGGGCCATGCCGTCGTATCGTCGATGGCATGGCCTGTGGTCCGCAGGGGGATTCCCCTGCGGTTTGGTCACCCGCTCCGGCTGCTCGACCTGTCCAGGGTTTCCAACCGCCGGGGCGGGAGTTCGTGGGTGGTGCGTAGGAGCCTCCGGCTGCGCCTCCGCTGCCTTCGGGAGCGCTTCCTCCGTATGGGCTGACTCGCTTACGGGCGGCCGGGGTGGTGACACGCGCTGTTCAATCACCTGACCTGCGATGCGGGGGATTGCGTGGAGCGACAGATAGATCGGTGGCGCGATCGTCGTCTCGCTGTCGGTCATCGCCTGCGTCTCCCTGACTTGGTTAATCCGTGGAATCCACGATTCACCGATGCGACAGCAGAGTCGAGAAATATTGGCGTTGTGGAGTAAAAATCATGAGCGGTAGGAAGCAGCCCACTCCCCAAGCACGCTCCTTGCCTCCTCGCCAAAGAGTGCGTGATGCTCGTATAGGTCGAATACCGCTAGATGTTCGGCAATATCTCTTGCATCCTGGAAAACGATTCTCCCCGTGAAGGTCTCGACTGTTACCAGGCGTTGGTCGTAGACCGTGGCGCTTCTCCAAACCTCTACGCCACGATGCCCGTTTTCCTTGCCACTCGGTGTTGGCAAGCCTCGCAAGGGCTGTTACCTCCGTGACGAGTTCCATGGGAGCGTCAAGAGCCCTGAGTATGAGTTCAACGTCGATAAGGCTTGGGGTAATCCGGCCCGTTTCAAGGTTGCTGAGCTTGGTCTGAGATATGTTGCAGCGCTGAGCGAGCCAGACCTGAGTTCGGTTGGCTCGCTTGCGTAGCGTGCGGAGTGTTTCTGCTAGGTCAGCCTTCGACTGACCTAGCTGTCCCGGATCAAAGGTCAAGGCCCTTCACGTACTCCTCGAAGGGCACGGCGTGCTCTAGAGCGATCCGCTTCCATTCCCGGTGGAGAGCAGGGTCGCCCTCGTACGCCTCGCGGTTGATCTGGGTGCCGTCCGGCCGGAAGTTGAGAAGGGCGATGCGGGTTCCGTCGAACATCCACCAGTCTTGGCCGGTGAGCGGCAGGCCGTGGTCGTCGTGGGTTATATCCAAGACGCGGATGTCCTCACCGGCCTTGATGTTGCCCGGGATGCCCCAAGCGAATTGGTACCGCTGATAGTCGGTAAGCGGCTGGCGCACGACGCGAACACGGCCGATGCTGCGGCCTGAGTCGACGTATCTCTTGACTCGGTCATGCCAGCGTGCATTGTGATCCGCGGGCTTTGCCTCACCCAGCAGAAAGCGGGCTACGTTCTCCTGCTCCTTGGGCATGGTGTACGTGGGTTGCGCCTCGAACCGCCAGGCTTCCCGCTCGAAGGCGTCGAAGAACTCACGCCAGCCATCACCATCCAAGAGCATGAACAGCCTCCCTCAGAACATGCTCGGGACTCTTCACCAGCGCCTCACCGGCCGGAGGTTGAAACTCCTTGCACTGGTGGCCTTGGACGACGATGCCGCCATCCGTCTCGTCTCGGTAGACGTTCGGGCAATCGTCGTCGTCGCAGTTAGGCCCGCCAGTATTGCCGGTGAGACGGGTCAGATCGCTTCGCGCCATGGTGCCCCTTTCTTATGCATGGCTCATCTTTGCTGTCAGGACGACGCTAGGTCGGCCCTCGGGACCCAGTCCATGGCGCAACGCCAATATTTGCGTACTCGGGTAGACGATCATGTTTCGGCCTGGTGTAACCAACGCCCCGCCGAGCTCAAGAGGTTGGAGGGGGCGCGTGGTGGGCCACTTCAGTGCGACGCGACACGATGGCCGGGTGGGTCATTGTCGCCTTGAATGGACGTCGAGGTCGATGGCTTCAACCTGGTCATGCGACCGGCCGATCCCGCCATGGCCGCCGTCGTCGTCGAAGCCGAAGAGAAGAAGGGGGCAGCCGAAGCGGCAGAGAAGGAGGCAGCCGCCGCCCTCGCCAAGGCTGCACGTACGCTCACCCGCAGCCTGACCGTGCGCGATACCGGCGCCATACTCGGCGTCTCGTACCAGTACGTCACCACGCTCGCCCCCAAGGCAAGCTGACACCAGCGGCGCACACCACGGCCCCCGCCGACTTGACCGGCGGTGGGCCGTTCGTGTTCCCGAGTGTTCGACGGGTCGCCGTCCCTCTCTGTCGGTCCGTGGCGACCGGACCGGCCCTCCGGTTCGGTCGCCCGGCGCAGGCGGGAGACCGCGCTCGCGGCGGCGGGACCCGTGCCGGGAATCGGCCGCGACCGACAGAGCCCCCCGGGGGTGAGAACTGAAGGATTCCGGGGCCCCGCTGCAAGGTCAGATATCAGTCCGCCTGACGCACCGGGATGCTGGTGAAGGTCGGCTGAGACAGTTCCTGCGGACTGAAGAAGTCATTCCCCTTGTCGTCCACCACGATGAACGCCGGGAAGTCCTCGACCTCGATCTTCCAGACCGCCTCCATGCCCAGCTCCTCGTACTCGAGGACCTCGACCTTCTTGATGCAGTCCTGGGCCAGCCGCGCCGCCGGGCCGCCGATCGAGCCCAGGTAGAAGCCACCGTGCGCGGCGCAGGCGTCGGTGACCTGCTTCGAGCGGTTGCCCTTGGCCAGCATGACCTTCGAGCCCCCGGCGGCCTGGAACTGCTCGACGTACGCGTCCATCCGGCCCGCCGTCGTCGGCCCGAAGGAGCCGGAAGCGTAGCCCTCGGGGGTCTTGGCCGGGCCCGCGTAGTAGACCGGGTGGTTCTTCAGGTACTCCGGCATCTCCTCGCCCGCGTCCAGCCGCTCCTTGATCTTCGCGTGGGCGATGTCCCGGGCGACCACCAGCGTGCCGGTCAGCGAGAGCCGGGTCTTGACCGGGTGCTTGGTCAGCTCGGCCAGCACCTCGTCCATCGGCCGGTCGAGGTCGACGGCGACCGCGTCCAGATCCGGGCCCGCGCCCTTGACCAGTTCCTCGTCCGTCGTCTCCGGCAGGAAGCGGGCCGGGTCGGTCTCCAGCTGCTCCAGGAAGACGCCCTCCGGCGTGATCTTGGCCAGCGCCTGGCGGTCGGCGGAGCACGAGACCGCGATCGCGACCGGGCAGGAGGCGCCGTGCCGCGGCAGCCGGACGACCCGGACGTCATGGCAGAAGTACTTGCCGCCGAACTGCGCGCCGATCCCGATCTTCTGCGTCAGCTCGAAGACCTTCTCCTCCAACTCCTTGTCACGGAAGCCGTGGCCGGTCGGGGAGCCCTCGGTGGGCAACTCGTCGAGATAGTGCGCGGAGGCGTACTTCGCGGTCTTCAGCGCGTACTCGGCGCTGGTGCCGCCGACCACGATCGCCAGGTGGTACGGCGGGCAGGCGGCGGTGCCCAGCGAGCGGATCTTCTGCTCCAGGAATTTCATCATCGATGCCTCGTTCAGCACCGCCTTCGTCTCCTGGTAGAGGAAGGACTTGTTCGCCGAGCCGCCGCCCTTGGCCATGAAGAGGAACTTGTAGGCGCCGCCGTCGGTCGCGTACAGCTCGATCTGCGCGGGCAGGTTGGAGCCGGTGTTCTTCTCCTCCCACATGGTCAGCGGGGCCATCTGGGAGTAGCGCAGATTCAGCTTGGTGTACGCGTCGTAGACGCCGCGCGAGAGGGCCTCCTCGTCGCCCCCTCGCGTCAGCACGTTCTGCCCGCGCTTGCCCATGACGATCGCGGTGCCGGTGTCCTGGCACATCGGGAGCACCCCGGCCGCCGCGATGTTGGCGTTCTTCAGCAGGTCCAGCGCCACGAAGCGGTCGTTGGCGCTGGCCTCGGGGTCATCGAGGATGCGGCGCAGCTGGGCGAGGTGGGCGGGGCGCAGATAGTGCGAGATGTCGTGCATGGCCTCGGCCGCCAGCGTGCGCAGCGCCTCCGGCTCGACCTTCAGGAAGGTGCGCCCATCGGCCTCGAAGGTGCTCACGCCCTCGGAGGTCACCAGACGGTAGGCGGTCTGGTCTTCTCCCAGGGGCAGGAGGTCCGAATAGGCGAACCCAGGGGGGGCAGGGCGGGGGCTGGGGGGCATCGCGGCCGTTCCTCACTCGACAGGGCTTCGGCTGACTTCATCGACAGCGCGTCCATAAGCGTAGAACGGGGCCGCCGGACGGGACCTGTGAGGTAAGGCTCAGTAGGACTCAGTAGTAGGGGAAGAAGATCACCTGTAGGTAGGGGAAGGATCAGGGATCCGTCCCCTAGTCGCGATCTAGCCCCGTCTTGGATCGCTGCCCTCGCGATGTTCGGCCCCGGGGGGCCTCGCAGGCTTCGGGCAGCGGCGCCGGACTCCGTCCGTCGAGTCGCCACGACCCCTAGTCGCGATCTATCGCGACTGGGTACGCTGAGCCCGTGGATGAGCAGCAGCCCGTGCCCCTGACCAAATCCGCCCCCGCACAGTCGGCCCCGGCGGCTCCGGCGCCCGTCGCCGAGGCGGAGCTCCGGGCGTCCGACGCGGATCGCGACCGGATCGCGGACATCCTCCGGGAGGCCCTCGCCGAGGGGCGGCTCCAGCCCGAGGAGCACGCCGAGCGGATCGACGCGGTCTATCGCGCCAAGACCATCGGCGAGCTGGAGCCGCTGGTGCGCGATCTGCCCGCCGCCCCCGTCCACGGCGCCGCCTCGGCGCCGGGGCGCGACGCGGCGGCGGGGTGGTCGCGCTCCCTGCCCGAGGGGGAGAACCTGGTGGCGATCTTCGGCGGTTCGACGCGGAAGGGCCGCTGGCGGGTCCGGCGCCGTACGAACGCCCTGGCGATCTTCGGCGGCGTGGAAATCGACCTCACCGAGGCGGTCTTCGAGCAGCGGGAGATCGTCATCCATGTCGTGGCCGCGTTCGGCGGGGTGGAGATCAAGGTTCCGGAGAACGTCTCGCTGCGCGGTTCGGGCGCGGGCATCCTCGGCGGCTTCGACGTGCGGACGTACGAGGCGCAGGACCCGGAGGCGCCGGTCATCCACGTCACCGGGTTCGCGGTATTCGGCGGTGTGGAGGCCAAGCCCAAGCGGGGTAAGCGGCTGAAGAACCTGCGAACATAAGCCCTGAAGAAGGGGTGTGCAGGGGGAAGTTCCGGGTGGGACAACGGTGTGCATAAGCACGCGCACAGCGGGTAAGGCTTGGTGCATCGTCTCTCGTACGGCTGATGGGGGTGCTAACGGGGCCGTACACCTCGAGGCGGGCAAGGGTGACCACCGGAGCCGTCGTCAGGAGTAGACCGTGCTGCAACCGCATCAGCCCCTGCTGGAAGCCGCCGTGCCCCCGCAGCGCGTCCCCGCGCGGGATCAAGCCGGCCCCTGGCACTCGGAGGCGGTGTGCCGACGGGACGAGGCGGGACTGTTCTTCGCTCCTTCCAAGGAGCCCACGGCTGCCAGGCTGTCGCGGGAGGAGGCCGCCAAGCGCGTCTGCGCACGCTGCCCGGTCATGGTCGAGTGCCGGGAGCACGCACTCCTCCAGCCCGAGCCGTACGGCGTATGGGGCGGGCTGACCGCGGCCGAGCGCCGGGTCGTGCTGGCCCGCCGCCGGCGCCGGGAGGCGGAGCTCCAGCGCGCGGTGCGGGTCGCCGCCGCGGGCTGAACTCTTCGGGACCTGGGCCGGGCGCCGCCGGGGGGCGGGACCCGGCCCTCGTCATGTGCGGTCCGCGTCATACGCCGCGGACGCGATCGGGTCGGCCGTTCGCTCAGCTCGGTCGTTCGACGTGCCGCTCGACGTGCCGTTCGGCTCAGCTCGGCCGTTCGAAGTCGACGGAGGCGTACGCGCGCAGCTTGGCCAGCCGGTGGGTGGAGTCGATCTGCCGGATGGTCCCGGACTTGGACCGCATGACCAGCGACTGGGTGGTGGCGGTCTCCGCGCGGTACCGCACCCCGCGCAGCAGATCGCCGTCGGTGATCCCGGTCGCGACGAAGAACACGTTGTCGCCGCTGACCAGGTCGTCGGTCTCCAGGACCTGGTCGAGGTCATGGCCCGCGTCGAGGGCGCGCTGCCGCTCCTCGTCGTCCTTCGGCCACAGCTTGGCCTGGATCGTGCCGCCGAGGCACTTGATCGCACAGGCGGCGATGATGCCCTCCGGCGTACCGCCGACGCCCAGCAGCAGATCCACACCGGTGCTCTCGCGCGCGGCCATGATCGCGCCGGCCACATCGCCGTCGGAGATGAACTTGATCCGGGCGCCCGCTTCCCGGATCTCCTTGATGATGCCCTCGTGGCGGGGGCGGTCGAGGACCACGACGGTGACGTCCTCGGGGCTGGACTTCTTGGCCTTGGCGATCCGGCGGATGTTCACGCCGGGGGGCGCGGTGATGTCGACGAACTCGGCGGCGTCGGGCCCGGTGACCAGCTTGTCCATGTAGAAGACGGCCGACGGGTCGAACATGGTGCCGCGTTCGGCGACCGCGAGTACGGAGACGGCGTTGGCCATGCCCTTCGCGGTGAGCGTGGTGCCGTCCACCGGGTCCACGGCCACATCGCACTCCGGGCCGGTGCCGTCGCCCACGCGCTCACCGTTGAAGAGCATCGGGGCTTCGTCCTTCTCCCCCTCTCCGATGACGACGACGCCGTTCATCGAGACGGTGTGCACGAGGGAGCGCATGGCCTTGACGGCGGCGCCGTCGGCGCCGTTCTTGTCGCCACGGCCCACCCAGCGGCCGGAGGCCATGGCACCCGCCTCGGTGACCCGGACGAGTTCCAGGGCGAGGTTGCGATCGGGAGCCTCGGGGCTGACCTCTAGCTGGGACGGGAGATGATGCTCGGTCATCGGAGCGCACCTTTCTGTACGACGACGGACCGGGGTGAGGGTGCTCATGACTTTATCCGCTGATTGGCTAAGTGAGCAGATAGCCCCATGCATGAGCGCGGCCCTGTTGCGAGGTCCGGCGACCGGATGAGGGACGATAGGGGGCGTGGCAGGTATGCGTGGCAAAGAGACGGTCCGGGACATGGTGCTGTCGCTGGCGGCGATCGGCGTCGTCGCGGCGGCCATCTACCTCTTCGGTATCCCGCACGACGAGGGCGCCAAGGGCGCCGGGGTGAAGACGGTGGACTACCGCGTGGAGCTGGACACGGCCCGCCGCGCCGCCCCGTACCCGGTGGCCGCCCCCGAGCCCGGGAGCCTGCCCGAGGGCTGGCGCGCCACCTCGGTGACCTACCGCCCGGCCGCCGCCGAGGACGGCGCGGTCTGGCACCTGGGCTTCCTCGACCAGGATCAGGAGTACGTCGCGGTCGAGCAGAGCGACGGCAAGCCCGTGCCGTTCGTGGAGGAGGTCACCCAGCAGGCGCGGGAGACCAAGCGGACGGAGCGGATCGACGGCAAGGAGTGGACCCGCTACGAGGGCGACAAGTACGACGCGCTGGTGCGCAAGGAGCCGGGCGTGACCACGGTGGTCACCGGGACGGCGGCGCACGGACAGCTGACGAAGATGGCCGCCGCGCTCACCGAGAAGAAGGGCTGAGCGCGACGGCCGGGGGCGTGGCCCGGACCCCCGGTCCGGGCCGAGGGCCCGTGGTTGATCGAGCGTTCGATCAAACCGTGGTGATGACCTCGTCGTAGTCCAGGCGCGGGCCACGGGGGAACCAGGCTTCCTCGCCCGGCTTGCCGATGTTGATGACCATCAGCGGGGTGTGGTCCTCGTCCAGGAACTCCTTCTGGACCCCGGCCGGGTCGAAACCGGTCATCGGGCCCGCGGCGAGACCGGCGGCGCGGATTCCCAGGATGAAGTAACCGGCCTGGAGCGAGGCATTGAGGGCCGCGGCCTGCTCACGGGCGGCGCGCTCGCCGAAGAAGACGTCCTTGGCCTGCGGGAAGTGCGGGAAGAGCGCGGGCAGCTCCTCGTGGAACTCGTTGTCCGCGGCGAGGATCGCGACCAGCGGCGCGGTGGAGGTCTTGGGCTGGTTGCCCTCGGCCATGTGCTGGACCAGACGCTCACGGGCCTCGGGCGAGCGGACCAGCACGATACGCAGCGGCGACTGGTTGAACGCGGTCGGCGCGTACTTGATCAGGTCGTAGATCGCCTGAACCTGCTCCTCGGACACCGGCTCATCGGTGAAGGTGTTGGCGGTGCGGGCCTCGCGGAAGAGCAGGTCCTGGGCGGTGGGGTCAAGGACGAGTGCCATGGAAGAAACCTCTGCATAAGCGCGGATATCGCTGACGGGAACCACTCTACGACACTTAGATTAATGTTCAACTAAAAAGTTGCGCGGTGCGCGGGAGGTGCTCCGAATCACACATTGCGCCCCGCGTAGGCGCTCCGCTGGAAGTGCGCTGAGCTGCCGTCGATCGTCCGCGGCGCGGCGCCGTCGTGGCCGGTCGGTCCTCGCGGCGGAGCCGCATATCGACACAGCCGCGCGCCCCTTGGGGCGCCTCGAATTTGGGGCGCCTCGTATTTGGGGCGCCCCGAACCGCAGCCGACTTCCGCCGATCCGCTGAGAGCGGGCGCGGCTGATCGGGTGCGGCGGGTCGGCTGCTCCGGCCTCGGGCCGGGATCGGGTCGGCGCGGTCCCGCTTGCGTGGTGCGAGGGGGCGACGATTCCCGGTCGACCAGCTTGAGCGCGGCCGACTGACGGGGGCGAGGGGCGGGCGAAGTCGACGCAGGCCGGTGACGGCGGCCGATGGACGCGCTGCCGATCGAGCGCGGCCGCCCGACGGCGAACGGAACGCCAGCATGGGCCGATCGAGGGCGCATGGGGCGTCCGCGTGGCCGATCGACGGCGCATGGGACGCCAGCGCGGCCGCCCGGCGGCGCACGGAGCGCCGCGCGGTCAGCCCTCCCCGGCGCTCTCCGCATCCTCGGCGCCTTCGGCGCCATCCGCCAGCGCCGCGTCCAGCCGCGCCCGCGCGCCCTCGAGCCAGCGGCGGCAGACCTTCGCCAGCTCCTCGCCCCGCTCCCACAGCGCGAGCGACTCCTCCAGGCTGGTGCCGCCCGCCTCCAGCCGACGGACCACCTCGACCAGCTCGTCCCGCGCCTGCTCATAGCCGAGCGTGGCCTCCGGGCCGGCGGTCCGCCCGGCCTGCCCGTCCGTCTGCTGCCCGTCCGTCTGCTGCTCGTCCGTCTGCCCCTGCGTCTTCGACATATCGCTCACCCTATTCAGCGGGTCCGACAGCGACCCGCACCTGGAACTCGCCCTCGGAGACCCGCGCCCGCAGCTCCTCGCCCTCCGCGACCTCGTCGGCCGCCCGCACCACCGAGCCGTCGGGGTGCTGGAGCACCGCATAGCCGCGCCGCAGGGTCGCGGCGGGGGAGAGCGCCACCACCCGTGCGTGGGTGTGGGTCAGCTCGGAGTCGGCCCGGTCCAGCAGATGGCCCAGGCAGCGGCGGGCGCGCTCCAGCACCGCCGTGATCCGCTCCTCGCGCTCGTCCACCATCCGGTACGGCTCCCGCATGCACGGCCGGGCCAGGGCGGCGGCCAGCCCCCGCTCCTCCCGGTCCAGCAGCCCGTGCACACTGCGCAGCGCGCGCTCCCGCAGCTGCTGGACGCGCATCAACTCCTCGCCCACATCCGGCACGATCTTCTTCGCCGCGTCGGTGGGCGTGGAGGCGCGCAGATCGGCGACCAGGTCGAGCAGCGGGGAGTCCGGCTCATGGCCGATCGCGGAGACCACCGGCGTACGGCACGCCGCCACCGCCCGCACCAGCTGCTCGTCCGAGAACGGCAGCAGATCCTCCACACTGCCGCCGCCGCGCGCCACCACGATCACATCCACGTCCGGCAGCGCGTCGAGCTCCTTGACCGCCTCGATCACCTGCGGCACCGCGTGCACCCCCTGCACCGCCACATTGCGCACCTCGAAGCGGACGGCGGGCCAGCGCAGCCGCGCGTTCTCCAGCACATCGCGCTCGGCGGCCGAGGCGCGCCCGCAGACCAGCCCTATCAGCTGCGGCAGGAACGGCAGCGGCTTCTTGCGGTCGGCCGCGAACAGCCCCTCCGCCGCCAGCGCCTTCTTCAGCTGCTCCAGCCGCGCGAGCAACTCGCCCACCCCGACCGGGCGGATCTCGGCGGCCCGCAGGGACAGCTGGCCCCGCGGCGCGTACCACTCCGGTTTGGCGTGGACCACGACCCGCGCGCCCTCGGTGACCGTGTCCGCGATCTTGTCGAAGACGGCGCGGAAGCAGGTGACGGTCAGCGAGATGTCGTAACTGGGGTCGCGCAGGGTCAGGAACACCACACCGGCGCCGGGGCGCCGGGACAGCTGGGTGATCTGCCCCTCGACCCACACCGCGCCCAGCCGGTCGATCCAGCCCCCGATCAACCGGGACACCTCGCCGACCGGAATCGGCGCCTCCGCGGACGTGTTGACAGCCATGACCGCGAGGGTATCGGCCATCACCGACAGACCCTTGGGCCATCGCCCCTACCATGGGGGACATGACTGCAACCTCCGCCCGCCGAGTCCTGCTCGCGGCCCCCCGTGGCTACTGTGCCGGTGTCGACCGTGCCGTGATCGCCGTCGAGAAGGCCCTCGAGCAATACGGCGCGCCGATCTATGTGCGCAAGGAGATCGTCCACAACAAGTACGTCGTCCAGACCCTGGAGAAGAAGGGCGCCATCTTCGTCGACGAGACGGAGGAGGTGCCCGAGGGCTCCATCGTGATCTTCTCGGCGCACGGTGTCGCGCCGGTGGTCCACGAGGAGGCGGCGGAGCGCAAGCTGGCCACCATCGACGCCACCTGTCCCCTGGTCACCAAGGTCCACAAGGAAGCAGTCCGGTTCGCCAAGGAGGACTACGACATCCTCCTGATCGGCCACGAAGGCCATGAGGAAGTCATCGGGACCAGCGGAGAGGCCCCGGAGCACATCACCCTGGTCGACGGCCCCGGCGATGTGGAGAACGTCGGGGTCCGCGACGAGTCCAAGGTCGTCTGGCTCTCCCAGACCACCCTCTCGGTCGACGAGACCATGGAGACCGTGGACGCGCTCAAGGAGCGCTTCCCGAAGCTCATCAGCCCGCCCAGCGACGACATCTGCTACGCCACCCAGAACCGTCAGATCGCCATCAAGCAGGTGGCCGCCGAGTCCGACCTGGTCATCGTGGTCGGCTCCAAGAACTCCTCCAACTCGGTGCGGCTGGTGGAGGTCGCGCTCGGCGCGGGCGCCAAGGCGGGCCATCTGGTCGACTACGCGAGCGAGATCGACGAGGCGTGGCTGGAGGGCGTCACCACGGTCGGGGTGACCTCGGGCGCCTCGGTGCCGGACGTGCTCGTCGAGGGCGTTCTGGAGTGGCTGGCCGAGCGCGGCTTCGGCGATGTCGAGGTCGTCCAGTCCATGCAGGAGTCCCTGACCTTCTCCCTCCCCAAGGAGCTGCGCCGGGATCTGCGCGCCGAGGCCGCCGCGGCGGCCGACCGGCCGGAGGCACCGGCGGCCGCGGGTCGGCAGGAGGGGGCCCAGCGGTGACATACGGCCAGGGGGCCACGGGGGCGTCCGCCGCGACCGTGTTCGGCATCGACATCGGCGGTTCGGGCATCAAGGGCGCCCCGGTGGATCTGCACCGGGGCGAACTCGCGGAGGAGCGGCACAAGGTGCTCACCCCGCATCCGTCCACGCCGAACGCGGTTCTGGACGGTGTGGTGGAGGTCGTCCGGCACTTCGACTGGCCCGGGCGGCCGGTCGGGGTGACCTTCCCGGGCGTGGTGAAGAGCGGTGTCACCCTTACCGCCGCGAATGTCGACAAGAGCTGGATCGGCACCGATCTGGCGGCCCGGCTCGGCGAGCGGCTGGGCTGCCCGGTCACGGTGCTGAACGACGCGGACGCGGCCGGGGTCGCCGAGGTGACGTTCGGCGCCGCCCGTGGCGCCAAGGGCACCGTGATCGTCCTCACCCTCGGCACCGGCATCGGCAGCGCGGTCTTCACCGACGGACATCTGCTGACCAACACCGAACTGGGCCATCTGGAGCTGGACGGCCACGAGGCGGAGAAGCGGGCCTCGACCAAGGTCAAGGACGACCATGAGCTCAGCTGGTCGCACTGGGCGCGCCGGGTGGAGAAGTACCTCCATCACCTGGAGATGCTCTTCTCCCCGGAGCTCTTCGTGCTGGGCGGCGGGGTGAGCCGTAAGGCGGACAAGTTCGTGCCGCTGATCGAGGGCGTCAGGGCCGAGATCGTGCCTGCGCAGCTGAAGAATAATGCGGGGATCGTGGGTGCCGCGATGGCCGCGGCCGCTGCTGCCGGCGACGTCGGGTGACCAGCACGGCCCGCCGTACGAGCACGATCACCACGGCCAGCAGCGTCCCCGCGTAGAGCCAGCCGGCCTGGAGCGACAGTGCGGTGAACACCCCCACCGTCTGTCCGCTGAACCCCGCCGACCCCTCGTTGATCGGCAGCAGCCCGACCGTGTAGGCCAGCGGCGCCGTCACCGGCGCCGCCAGCAGGTCGGCGGGGCGCACCCACAGTCCACAGGCCGCGCAGGCCGGCAGGAAGAGCACGCTGTAGACGGTGGGGGAGCCGGAGAACAGCAGCGCGTCCAGGCAGCCGATGGCGAGCATCATGAGCGTGGTCAGCAGGCCCGCGCCCAGCCCGGTCAGCCGGGGACCCGGGACGGACAGCCCGCGGACCCGCCGTAAGACGGCGGGCAGCGCCGCGGCCGGGCCGGACGGCCCCGTCCGGCGCACCGCGGGCCGGGGGCCCCGGACCGCGCCGCCGGGCCGCGCGCGCCCCTGATCGGTACTCCTGCCCCGGCCCGGATAGGTGTCGTCCGCGGCCAGGCGGGGCGGCGGGGCCGCGGCGCGGCGCGGCGTACGCGTGCTGTAATGCTCCACCCGCCCAACGCTAGGCCGCCGGAGGGCGAGAATCCGGTCTTGGACACGCCCTTCGCAGGACCTTGGCAGTGTGTTCGACCGATTGTCAGCCCGGCCGGGTGATCGGGGACGGCCCCGTAGACTGGTGGACCGGCCCCACAGGGGGCCCGTCCTCTGTCCTCACATCCCCGCTACGGGAAGTTACGGGAAGTCGCCAACGTGTCGCTCACGATCGGAATCGTCGGTCTGCCGAATGTCGGTAAGTCGACCCTGTTCAACGCCCTGACCAAGAACGACGTGCTGGCGGCCAACTACCCGTTCGCCACCATCGAGCCCAACGTCGGCGTGGTCGGCGTCCCCGACCCCCGCCTCGACAAGCTCGCCGAGATCTTCGGCTCGGCCCGCAAGCTGCCCGCCACCGTCGACTTCGTCGACATCGCGGGCATCGTCAAGGGCGCCTCCGAGGGCGAGGGCCTGGGCAACAAGTTCCTGGCGAACATCCGTGAGTCGGACGCCATCTGCCAGGTCATCCGCGCCTTCAAGGATGAGAACGTCGTCCATGTCGACGGCAAGATCTCGCCGAAGAGCGACATCGAGACCATCAACACCGAGCTGATCCTCGCCGACCTCCAGACCATCGAGAAGGTGCTGCCGCGCCTGGTCAAGGAGTCCCGGATCAAGAAGGACAAGCAGCCCCAGGTCAAGGCCGTCGAGGAGGCCAAGGCCATCCTCGACGATGGCCGCACCCTCTTCTCCGCCGGCATCGTCCAGGGCAGCGAGCGCGCCGCCCTCCTCCACGAGCTGCACCTGCTCACCACCAAGCCCTTCCTCTACGTCTTCAACGTCGACGAGGAGGAGCTCACCGACGACTCCTTCAAGGCCGAGCAGCGCGCCCTCGTCGCCCCCGCCGAGGCGATCTTCCTCAACGCCAAGCTGGAGGCCGACCTCGCCGAACTGGACGACGAGGAGGCCCTCGAACTCCTCCAGTCCGTAGGCCAGGACGAACCCGGCCTCGCCACCCTCGCCCATGTGGGCTTCGACACCCTGGGCCTCCAGACCTACCTCACCGCGGGCCCCAAGGAGTCCCGGGCCTGGACCATCAAGAAGGGCGCCACGGCCCCGGAGGCGGCCGGTGTGATCCACACCGACTTCCAGAAGGGCTTCATCAAGGCCGAGGTCATCTCCTTCGCCGACCTCGTCGCCACCGGCTCGGTCCCCGAAGCCCGCGCGGCGGGCAAGGCCCGCATGGAGGGCAAGGACTATGTGATGCAGGACGGGGATGTGGTGGAGTTCCGCTTCAACGTCTAGTTCCTCCCCGAGCTCGTCCCCTGATCGACATTTGCGCAGTTCAGGGGGCGATTCGCTGCTTGGATTCGTGCGTTGCGGCGGAATGTTCAAGGTCGGCGTTCGCGAGATGCCGCGCAGTGTTTGTGCACGTCAGGGCGTTGCTGTCCGACTTGTTGAATCCGGGCGGGGTTTCCGGTTGCTGGATTTTTGCTGGTTCGGTCGGCGTGGCTGAGCGGCCTCGGGGAAGTGAGGCACGCCCCCACACCGCCCGGCACGGCACCTCGCCGCGTTGTCGGAGTCGCCCGCTACGCCGCGGCAGGGGGTTCCTCCCTCAGCAGTAGCTGGGGGAGGCATATCGACCGCAGCGCCCCGTGCGACAGCTCACCACGGTGTCTTGAGCTGTTCGTCTCCCGTTCCCCCTCCTCCCCCGGCTTTGCCCGGGGCAGCGTCCTGGCGAGTGATGGTCTTGCCCAGGTATCCGGGCAGGAGGACTCCCCCGCCGCGGTGTGCGGTAAGGGGGAGCCTCGGAGAGTCGACTGCCTACCGGATCAGCGACCGTTCTCGTCGTCCTCGTCCCGTGCGCGAGGTGCGGCGGTCCGGTGCGGCCTGTGCGAGGGATCCTGGGAGTACGGAGATGTCATGTCGCCCTCGCTCGTCTCCTGCCAGCCTTGGTTCCGTTCGTCTGTGCCGCTCTCCGCCACCCCCGGCGTGAACGTGCCAGTGCCAGCATCCGGGTCCGCGGCCGCGTCGGTGAAGGGCGAGCCCTCGGGGGGTGGGAAGCGCGGCGACCAGGGCCCCGTGGTGTCTCCCTCACCCGAACGCCCACCCTCCGGCTCCTCACTCCAGCCCTCGTCGGGCGTCGGCAGAAGGGTCCGCCTGATCTCCTCGGCGGCCTCGTCGAGCCCGGCCGCTTCCAAGCTCCGCACCACACGGTGTACGAACACCGTGTACTCGTCCATGTCCGGCTTCAGGCCCACTGCCGCCAGTAACAGGAGCAGCCGATCCGAAACCCCTACTTCCTCCTCGCGGTCAAACGTTCCTCCTCCCTGGCGGTGTCCGTCCCATAGCGGGCCTCCGACGGTCGCTTCGCTCTGCGCGCCCACGGGTGGGACGAGCAGGTGGCGGAAGAGTTCGGGCACCTCCTCGTCGTTGGCCGCCGCCGCGATCTGGGCGAGCGGGCCAATCATGTCGACCGCCCTCTCGATTTCGTTCTCATGACGGGCCAGCCACCACACCACCGCGCTGCCCGCGCTCTTGAGCACGTCGTCACCGAGGTAGCGCCGCTTGTTGCGCTCGTGCTGACGCTCGTACTCCCAGATCTCCTCGTCCTTGCGAAGGTCGTTCAACTTCCGCAGGCGTTCGCGGTCGGCGGGGGCGAGGGTCAGTGCCACATCGGTCGCCAGGGCCTTCACCCGTCCGCTCCGGTCCGGGAGCGGGACGCTCAGCTCCCCCTCCAGGAGATAGCGCGCGAAGCTCGCCCGGCCGGGCTCTTCGCGGCGGACGACCTCCAGGGCCCGGCTGACGATCGAGGACACGGCGAGGGCCGGGGAGGCACCGTTGGACCGGTTGGCGTGGTTGGGGACCGGCCTCCACCACACGGTGGCGGAGAAGAGGAAGTCGTAGCCGTCCGCCGAGCTCGGCAGCGCCGCGTCGACCACCCGCGTCTCCTGGTACGGCTGCTCCGTCGGCGCGACGGGTGGCTCAGGTTCCCCGGGCTCGTACGGATCGGCCGGCTCGCGGTCACTGCTGAGGACGGTCATCGCGAGCAGCAGGGAACCCGAGACCGTGACCATGGACATGAAGCCCCAGAGCCAGGCCGACCAGTGCAGGACGTTTCCGAGCACGGCCGGTGCGAGGCCGCAGAGCGCGACGAACATCAGTCTGGGAAAGCGGTGTGTCATCGTGCCTCTTCCGTGGTCCGTGGTCCGGCGCCCGCACGCTTCGCACTCTCCGTGCGGGCGTACTGCGCGTGGTCGATGTGCTGCCAGAAGAGGGCGGCGACGCCCGCCCGGGAGGAGTGGTGCGCGGTCCTCGCCCAGTCGAAGGCGATGGCGTAGAGGCGGTGGAGAGCGGCCGCGTGGCCGCGCGTCGCCCCGACCATCACGCCCAACGCCATCTCCCGCGTACTGTCGCTCGCCACGGCGTTCAGCCAGCTACTCACCAGCGGGTTCCAGAGCTCCGTCGGCGGCTGGGAGAAAACCGTCTCCCAGCCCAGGAACAAGTCCGGCCATGGCGGCGGGTCTGGGGCCCGTTCGCTTCCCAACAGCTTCGTGAGCAGATGGAGATGGGGCTCCGCCCCGCGCGGCTCCCGACGGGCCCGGCCCCGCACGCGGCCGATCAGCAACCGGTAGAGCCGAGTGTCGCGGCCGGTGAGGTCGAGAAGTGCCTCCCGGGCCTCGCGCGCCGCCTCCCCCTTCCGTACGGCGAGGTAATGAAGCCGCACCATCGCCTGATCCGGGTGCGTCGCACCGAGGCTCTGGAGGCAGGCGGCGGTCAGGACGCGGACGAGACCGTCCGACAAGGGGCCGGACCTCACGCACTCGTACATCCGCCTGCGGAACCATCCCCCGAACCTTTCGTGGCTGAGACCGAGTTCGAGGGCCGCCACGGCTCGCGCATCGCAGGACGCCGCGGTTGCGCTGTCCGCCCAGCGCACCACGAGGTCGAAGAGGTGGTCGGGCCGCCCGACGGCCAGGGACCGCTCACCGAAACGGACGACGATGTTCACCCGGTCATCGGTGGTAAGACCCGAGAGCCCGGCGGCATGGGCGACCCAGTCCCTGAAGTCGTCGCGCAGTCCGGGGAAGTTCGCCCAGAAGTACGTCCGTACCGCGTCGGCGTAGGCCAGCCTCCCGAAGCGTAGCCGTCTGTCCGGGTCCCGCTCGATCCCCAGCGCAGCCAATCGCTCCCCGAAATCCGTCCGCCCGAGTTCGGTCGTCGCCTCTTCCTCGTGCCTCACCATCCTCATCAGGCCGCGCCACGCCTCGTAGACGGTGTCGGCGCGGGCCTCCTCGAACACCGCCGCCGCGAGCAGCAGGGCTCGCTCGGGCACGGTGCGAACCGTGACCACCTGTCGGCCCACGTCACCGGCACGGTCGGTCACCGCGTGCATCGCCTGGTCGAGCCATCCCGCGAAGTCGGCGCCGAACCGTCCGCTGTCGCGAGCAGTCCTCACCAGCCCCGCGAAGCGCGTGAGTTCCCGCATGGGGGAGCGGTCGCACAGGCGCTGGAGGTCGGCGCTCCCCAGGTCCACGGAGCGGAAGGTCATCCGGTCCATGCGGAGGTATCGGGTGACGACGGCGACGCCCCGGGGGCGCCCCAGCGTCACCGTGTGCGGTTCGAGGTCCGGCGCGTGGGCGTGCTCCATGCCCGACGGCAGGACGACGACCATGTGGGCCCCCGCCTCCCGGATCTGTGACCGGTGCACGGTCAGTCGGCGCTGGGCCTTGGCATACGCCTCCTCGTCGGCGATCCCGGAGAGGTCGAGGAGGAAGCGGTCCCCATCACCGGGGGCGAGAGGGGGCTCGTCCTTGTCCGTGGTGGGAAGCTCCTCGAACCGGACCCCCGCCTCGTCGGCGCCCCCGTCCTCACCGAGCCTGTGGAGCAGCATGATCGCCGCGGCGCGGCGCCCGCTGCCGGGCGGAGCCTCCAGCAGCACCACTGATCCGGGCTTCTCCAGGCGGTCGGCGGCGACGCGGTAACCCAGCGGCGGAACGAACCGGTCGGCCAGGCGGACACGGTCCTCGCGGACGATCCGGAGAGGCTCGACCCCTTTGCGGATCATCCAATCCGCGCCGACGCCGTAAAAGACGTTCTGGGACCCCGCGCCGTTGTTCACCGGGCCATGCGGATCGTTGACGGTGACGTGGTCCTGCCCGGTCATCGTCCGTCGCCCGAGCGCCGACGCTCGCGCTCGAAGCGCTGGTGGACCGTACCGCTGTTGTCGCCCGCCGTGAACTGGACCCCGGTGTTGTCGCCCTCGAAGTGAGGCGCGTTGTACTGGTGGCCCTGACCGGTGTTCACGGGCCCCTGCGGCTCGTTGACGAAGGTGCCGGACAGGTCTCCGTTGAGGTTTCCGATGCCGCCGCGCACGTCGCGTGTCCGCATCCTGGTGTGCCCGACACCCTGGGCCGACTTCTTCCGGGACTTTGCCTTCGCCCGCTCCCGCGCCGCACGGGCGTCGCGGTCCACCGTGCCCAGCTCGGGCAACAGCCGGGCGAGGGTGTCGCCGAGCGCCGTCAGGTCCGACTCGGCGTTGCGGTGGTCGAACCGCCTGTACTGGCAGTCCGCTAGCTCCCGGAGATCGTCCGGGAGGGCGGCGGGGGCGATCCTCGTGGCTTTTCCGACGAGCACGGGGATCACCAGGATCCCTCGGTCGAGCGCGGTATGGATCTCGCGACGGGTCCAGTCCTGCTCGGCTTCGAGGGCGGGGCGGCCATCGACCCCCCGCACCTCCGCCCAGCGCGGGCCGATCACGGCGAGGAGCGCCTCGCACTCCTCCACCGCCCTGACCAGTTCCACCGGGAAACGGCGCCCGGCCTCGATCGAGTTGCTGGCAAAGAAGATCCGCTCGGGTCCGAACCGGCGGGAGAGCTCGCGCGCGATCATGGTCGCGGCGGATTCCTCGTCGCCTGTCCGGTAGTTGACGAAGACGTCGGGCATGAAGATTCCCTTCGTGGAAGGAAGACGGGGGAATGAGCACGAGCACGGGGGCAGCGGACCGGGGCTCCGAAGCCCCGGTCCGCCTGGGCCATGCGGTCCCGACCGTGTGACGGCAGGGCGTGTCCACGGGAGGGCGTACGGATGGAGGTGCGTCGCCCGGCGCGTCACTGGTCGCGGGCAGCACGAGGAAGCCAAGGGCGCCGTGTGACGCGTCGGGCGGGGGTGAGAGGTCCCCCCCCGGGGATCGTAGGATTCGGAGGGCCGGAGGGCCGGGGTAGTCCGGCGAGCCGGGCGGCTCGAGCCGGTGTCAGTCGTGCGCGGGGGCGAGTACCCGTGCCATCGTCGGTTGAAGATCGCGTACGGCCCGGCTGCTTCGGAATCGGGAGAGTTCCCGCGCGAGACGCCGGACGTCGCTGTTCACCGTCGCCGAGGGCACGGTCGGCATCACCCCCAGGAGCTCCCCGGCGATCGTGCACGCGCGCTCGATTTCTCCGGAGGCGGCGTGGGCCAAGGACCTGCGAAAGCCGTACCGGGCGCGGGTTCGCAGCGCGTGCGGCGGGAGACGGTGGCACTCCCGGTCGAGGATCTCGGCGGCCGCCTTGGGGCGACCGAGGTCGTGCAGGCACCAGCCGGTCGTCATCGCCGCCGGATCGCTCACGTGGGTGGTGCCGATCACGGGCTCGGCGCCGCTGCGGGCGTCGTCGCCGTGGAGCAACTCCCGTGCTCTGTCGAGGCTGCGGAGGCAGTCGCGTTCGTCGCCCACGAGCGCGAGTCCCTGTGCCTCCCGCTGAGCCGCCAGCCCCCGGATGCGCGGCGGGATTTGGTCGCTCTGGGCCCGGCGGGCCAGGGCGACGGTGCCTGCGGCGTCCCCTGCGTAGAGCGTGATCAGGGCACGTCGTACGAGCGCGTAGGAACCGAGGTACGGATCGCCCCCGGCCCGCGCTAGCTCGGCGGCCTCACCGGTCCAGGCGAGCGCCGCGCCGCTGTCCCCGGCCTCCTGGGCCATCCAGCCGGTGAACTCCGCGAACCGCGACGCGAGCAGGAGCGCGGGGGTCCGAGTGGCGGACGGGGCGTCGGCGGTCAGCCCGGCGACCATGCGCGTCTGCGTCTCCAGTAGGGGAAGCAGGACCTTCGGCGCGGTGGACTGGCCGAGTTTTCGCAACTGCTCGAACTACGCGCGGAAGGAGCAGAGGAGGGGCTCGGCGTCAGAGGACGCCTGACCGCCGGGTTTGAGGCTGAGGTCGATCAGCGACCCTGTACCCGCCGCGAGGACCGCCCGGCGCCCGACGAGCCAGAGGCTCGGGATGGCGGGGGTGTCGGTGGTGTCCGAGTCGGTCTCGGGGCGGACGACCAGGCGCTGCAGCTCGCCGTTCGCTCCGAGGAAGGCGTCGCACCGCCGGGCCAGTTCGGGGGACGCGGAACGCTCCCCGCGCTCGACCTTGCTGAGGTGCCCCTTGTCGTAGTTGAGCGCCACGGAGAACTCGGTCAGAGTAAGGCCCGCTTCCTGTCGCAAACGGCGAAGCTCCGGGCCGAAACGTAAATCTGTGCTCATCATCAACCGCCCCCTTGAACAGCGACCGTGAGAGCCGTGCGCCCTCACGGGAAACCTTCCTTCGACGTTCACTGGCCGACGCGAAGGACCGACGGCGATCACGTGTCGTGACCGAGCCCTTTCGCTTCGCATCCGAGAGCGAGTTTCGCACGAGATACGCACCCAGAACCGGGATTCGGCGGGTTGCCCGTTGCCTCTTCTGTTCTCCGTCTGTTCCTTGCCGTGACTGGAGTCGACCGCGCTCGGACAAGCTGATCGCGAATGGCGAGGGAGGTGGCGGTGACGTGCCCGTTGCCTGGCAGATGCTCGTCGAACTGCTTGGCCGCTCAGGATCTGCAGCTGTCGGTCGCTTAAGTGATCGATGGGCCATCGCCCGTCCGAATGCCCATCAGCCTACCGGCTGGTTGTCCACAATGGGTCCGTCTAAATGACCATTGATCTTGGCGGTGGTGGCATTCTGTGATGCATGGCAACTCGCAATGATCTGGTTCGGCGCCATGCCGAGAGTTTTGTCGCGGAAGCGCTCGACGACACACGCGTGGTGCTGGTCAACGGCGCCCGTCAGGCGGGGAAGTCGACCTTGACCCGCCTGACCGCCGCGCGTCGCCGCGACCCCGTCCTGCGTCTGCTCGACGACGCGGCGACCCTGCGTGCCGCGAGGGACGATCCCACGGGATTCGTCGAGCACGACTCGATGATGCTCATCGATGAGATCCAGCTTGCGCCGGAACTCCTCCGTGCGATCAAGATGGCCGTCGACCTCGATCCGACGCCGGGGCGCTTCCTGCTGACCGGATCCTCGCGGATCCTTGCCATGCGGACGCTGCCGGATGCGCTGCCCGGTCGTATGGAGGTCATCGAACTGTGGCCGTTCTCGCAAGGGGAGATCAGCGGCGGTCCGGACCGGTTCGTCGACGCGGCGTTCACTCACGGCCCCGGCCTCAGCCGCACCTCCGCTCTGCGTAAGCGCGACTATCTGGACCGCGCGGTCGTCGGCGGATTCCCTGAGGCCGTCAAGCGCACGCCCCGGCGCCGGACCGCGTTCTTCAACGCCTATCTTTCGACGCTTGTTGAACGTGATGTGCTGGAACTCGCCAGTATCGAGCGGCACGGCGAGATACTGAAACTCCTCGGTCTCCTTGCCGGGCGGGCTGGAGGGCTGCTGGTCCCTGCGGCGCTCGCCACCGCCTCGGGTATTCCACGCACCACGCTGGTGCGCTACCTGGAACTGCTTACCTCAGTCTTTCTGATCAAGACCATTCCGGCCTGGACCTCCGGGCTGACGGGAAGGACGGTGGGGACTGGCAAACTCGCCTTCGTCGACACCGGGATCGCCTGCCATCTGACGGGCCAGGACGCCGCCCGGCTCGCTGAGCCCGACGGCGCGGCCGGTGCCATGTTGGAGAACTTCGTCGTCATGGAACTCGCCCGCCAGCTGACCTGGTCCGAGCAACAAGGCCGCCTCTTTCACTATCGGACCAAGGACAAGGTCGAGGTGGACGCGGTCATCGAGACGCCGCGAGGCGACGTGATCGGCATTGAGGTCAAGGCCGGGGCCACCGTGCGCACCGAGGACCTCTCGGGGCTGCGCAATCTCGCCAACCTGCTCGGGGACCGGTTCGTCGCCGGCTACGTCCTCTATACGGGACAGCAGACCTTGCCGTTCGGCGACCGGATCCGGGCTCTGCCCATGGACGCCCTGTGGCAGCTGAGCCCCTGACAGGCGGTGGGGCCGGTGGGGTGATCCAGCGATTCCATGCTTGTTGCTGGATCGGTGCTGGATGGTCCGGCCGGATTTGCCGTTTCCGCAGGTGACTGTGCTGTTCCCGACGTTCCGCTTCAACGTCTAGCGGCCGCCAAAGCGCAGGTCAAGCGGGGTCGGCCCCAGCGGAGCCGACCCCGCCGCCGTACCCATTGCCGGATCCGCGCTGGATCGAGCTGACGGGGTGGCATGTGGTGGTGCCTGACTCTGGATGGTGTCGCGATGAGCCGTGCGGGCGGGGCGGGGTCCGTCGGCGGCTGGCGTGGCTCAGGGGACGGAACGCCGGTCGTTGGCCCGCGTGGGCGCGTGGCCGGGCCGCGTCCGGGGCCATCGAACAGGTGGCGTGTTTTGGCCGCGTGGGCACCGCCGTGTGGCGGGGCCTTCGGGGGGTGCTTCACCTCGGCCGCCGCGTGAACGGATTCATGGACGACTGGCCCGGAGGGGAAGCGCGCCCCGGGGTGCCGAGCCGCCCAGGGGTCATGGAACGGGCAGGTGCCATCGAGGAGCGCTTACAGCGAGTGGAGCACGAGCTCTATCCGAACGGCGGCGGTGGCCTTCGGGACGCTGTCGACTTGGCGAACGGGCGCCTTGCCCGCCTGTGCCCTGACCCTGACGAGTGGCGGCCGACCGGCCCGCCGCCCGATCGATCAGTCGGGCCCGACCTCTCACCCCGGAGGGTGTCCGGGGCCGTGGCTACGGTGGCGGCGTCCTATCAATCGTGCTGCTGGCTGCTTGCACGGACTGCGCCCCGCTGGCATGGAACCCATGCGCGGCACAGTCTTATCGATCGAAGGCCAGCACACGGCTCACGTCTTCGTATAGAAGCCGCGAATCAGGCCGCCTTGCCCCAGTCGGACCCGTTCGCCACGGTGGCCTCGGCCCACAGCACGAGCAGCCGGGTATATTCCTGGGCCCTCCGAGAGCCGGCGGGCTGGTTCATGAGGAGTCGGATACGGCGGTTGATCTCGTCTGGGGCAGGGGGCATCGCACGGCCGTGTGGCCGGAAGGCGGTGGGCATGCGGCTACCGTACGGCGCGACACCGACATTGGCCGTGGGCCCTTGCGGGAATCACGGGCTTCTCAAGGCTGACCCGGTCGAGGCGGCGGTGCCCCGGCGCGCAGCGGCTGGCAGTCCCGAAGATCGATGAGTCTGTCAGGGATTTCCACGGCCGGATCATAAGCCGGTACCCCCACGCGCCCCCTCTGGCCACGGGCCGGAGGGGGATCTTTCGCGTTCAGCCTCCCCCGATCCTGCACGCCCGGCGTACCGTGGCCCAAAGACCTTCTGGCGGGGGTACACAACATGAGCAGCAAGACCATCGGCGACCGCCTCGGCGAGCTCCGGCGCTACCGCCACATCACCCAGGAAGAACTGGCTGCGCGGTCGGGCGTCCACGTCGACACCATCCGGAAGCTGGAGCAGAACGTCCGGCAATCGGCGCGCCTGGGCACCCTCCGGAACCTGGCGAGGGCGCTCGACACTGAGCTGGATCGACTACTGGGGCAGCCCACCGTGACCACAGAACTCCCAGGCGACGACGGCGGACTGATCGCCTTGCGCGACGCCATCCAGGACATCAGCGCGCTGCCCGGCGTGTCTACGGACGTTCTCGATGAGGACCCACCCTCGGCAGAGGCGTGGGTAGGGCAGGTCCGGGCAGCCACCACGCTCTACTGGGAAGGGGCGTACAGCGAGCTGGCTAGTTCCCTCCCCCTCCTCCTCCGGGACGGGCGCGCAGTGGCCCGGGAGACGACCGGCTCGCTCGTTGAGCAGGTCTGGAACCAGCTTGCGCTGTCGTACCAGCTGGCGGCCAGCCTCGCGACGCAGGCCGGGCATCCCGACTGGGCTTTCGAAGCCGTGGAGAAGCAGCTGTATGCGGCACAGCGCGCCTCTGATCCCCTGATGGAGGGGATGGGCGTCTCCACGCTGTCGTGGGTGCTGCTGCGGCAAGGTCGATGGGAAGAAGCACAGTCGGTCGCGGAGCGGAAGGCGGACGCAGTCGAGCCGTCCATGCGGCGCGGCACGAGCGCTCAGTACGCGGTGTACGGGAACCTCTTGGTAGCGGCGGCTACGCCTGCGGCGCGGCAGGACCGGAAGGACGAGGCCGACGAGTACCTCAACTTCGCTGAGGCTGCGGCCGTCCGGTCTGGGGCCGTGCGCGTGTACGGGACCGCCTTCTCCCCGGTCGACGTCAAGACGCAGATCGTCAACATTGCTATGGCAGGCAGCGAGCCAGACGCGGAGAAGGCGCTGGAAGCATCCGAAGACGTGCGCCGGAACTTGATCAAACGTCCGGTGCACCTGGCTGCCCATCGGCTGGACGTGGCCCAGGCCCAGTATCAGATGGGTGACAGCGAGGGGGCGCTGGACACGCTGCTTGAGGTGGAGGCTGACCAGCCCGAATGGATCCGGTATCAGATGCTCGCGCGGGCCACGGTCTTGGAGATGCGCGAGGAGGAGAGGCGGCGAAATACCCGGCTCCGGGGGCTGGCTGCCCGACTGGGAGTTGAGCCCGCTCTCTGACTAGGACGTGACGTCCTAGTCGCGTCATAATCTGCTCAGCGTCTGGTGCGTTACGTCACTGGGCTGTGATCGCGCGCACACTTAGCGTGATCTGTATTACGGCGGCGCTGGCCTACGCTCCCGCCAGGACACACGGCCAGCGCCGCCCCTCGCAGATCCGCTGGGGAGCCCGACGTGACGACCAAAATCCTGCCGTGGACACCGCCAAACAGCCGGGGCGTTGAAGCGTTACCGGTCAGCGAATGGTGGGATGCCGTACGGGCGGCCCCGGCCATCGGCGAACACGCCCTCGGCCTGCTCGGCGACGAGAGCGGCGCCGTGATCCAGGACGAGCACGGCAGTCTCTACTGGCTCGTCAAGGTGGGCTCCGCGACAAGCTGGCACCTACGGGAGGTCAGGGTCCTCGCCGAGCTGACCGACGAGAGTACGTAATTCGGCGTCCCGCCCTCTTCCTGGACGGAAGGCCCCAAGACCCACTGGCGCGTGCCGCTCTCGGCCGACCGCTACCTGACCGACGCCTGGCGCCTATGGGGGGCACTGGCCGAGGCCGACCGCGCCGTGCTCGGCCCGGTCCCGCAGGGCCGTCAGACCTGCTACCGCTGCGAACTGCCCACCGACGAGCCGGTCATCGTCGACGTCGAGCACGGGGGCAGCGGCGCCGGCCGCACCGTCTACGCCTGCCCGCCCCACGCCCGCATCTACCAGCGCGACCCGGTCGCCGAGGCCGCTGCCATGCGCCGCGCTCTCGATCAGGGCAGGTCCCGATGACGACCCCCGAGCAGGCACCGGTCTCGGCCCTGGCGGACCCCGACACGCTCACCTACGCCCAGACCGGCGGCTGGGACTGCGTCCTCTGCGGCCTGCGCCTGATCGACGCGCCCAGCCGGCCGCTGGGGACCGTGACCGTCGAGCGCGGCTCTGCCCGCGTGGTCTGCGAGGTGTGGGCCTGCGCCCCCACCTGCGACGCCGCCCCGGCCCGGCAGGACACCTCGGAACCGGGCCACGCCGGGGCGGCCACCTCCACCGACCCGGCCACCGAGACCGAATGGCGCGCCGCCATCGAGCACGCCGCAGGCTGCCTGGCCTGCCGGATACCGGGCGCCGGGTGCGAGACCGGCGAGCAGCTGCTCCACGCCTACGAGAAGGCCATACGGAAGGCCCGAGCCGAGGAGATCGCGTGAAGCACCGATGCCCGGCCGCCGCCGAGCGCGCGGCGCTCTTCGCCTTCCGCGCCGCCCGCAGGGGCCTGCTGCTCTGCGCGATACCCGCGCTGCTGGCGCTCGTGGTCTGGCTCTGCCTCATCAGCACCCCAGCCCCATAGACCGGGTGGGTCGCTGGTGGTCCGGGGGGACCCCCGCCTCGGACCTGACGGCGTCAGCGGCCCACCCTCCTACGCCCTGCGGTCGGTATAGCCGAGGCGCGGCCGCTGGCCGCAGGGCAGGGACTCCGGCCCCGTCGTGGGGACCGCGGCCGGAGTCCCATCCAAGAAGGCTCGCCCCGTCTCCCGCTTGCAGGCCAGTGGACGGGACGAGCACCGCGCCATCGCGCGGGGACACCCCTGCGCGTGCGAACTCTCAGGAGGCCCCATGCGATTACAGCACGTCGTCGTCCGCCAGGACCCGGAGGACGGCGACACCATGCCGGACACCGACACCCCGTCGCCCAGCGGTGGGACGCCCGGCGACTCGGACGACGGCCGCCAGTACGCGAAATAGGCGACGCCTGGCGCCGTAGATAAGCGGCGGCCCTCCCCGGCTGGATCCCACCCGGCCGGGGCGGGCCGCTCCCCCACGCAGGAGGTACCCCGGATGACCGCTCCGCCCCCGCCCATGCCGGCTCACTGGCACTGCTACCGCTGGACGGGAGAGCGCCGCACCCTCGACGACGAGTCCGCCCGGCGGCCTCCGCACATGGTGGTGCGGGACATCTCGGCCCAGGAGTGGAAGCAGATCGCGGCGGCCAGCCCCGCGTTCATGGCGAGCGACGTGCCGCCGTTGGAGGTACCGCACTGGCTGCTCCGACCGGCCAGAATGATCAAGGCCACCTTCGAGGCGCCCGACAAGGCTGCCGCCTGGTACAGAGACCAGGTAAGCGAGTTGAGCCCGTCGTTCGCGGCTGATCACGACAAGGACCCCTCGCGGCAGGCCGAGTGGTTCGCGGCCGCGGACGGCCGACTCCGCTGGGGCGGGGATGTCGTCGGCGGGTGGTATCTGCGGGGTACCCGATTCGCCTCGGTCCAGGTGGTCGCGTGCGCGAACCGCATCCGCCCGACGATCCCGTGCCCGACGCGCTGACGGTTGCCCCCTCTTGAACGAAAGAGAGAAACGTGAAAACCCCGCTGTCTCGTGCTCGCTGTGGCATTTCCGGTAGCGCTGCTGACCTACGCGCGCCGCTAACAGCGCACACGTCGCGCACCAGCTCTGCGAGAGGCACGTCAAGAGTCTCGGCGATCGCTCTCAGGAATCGCGGCCCCGGTCGTCCGATTCCCTCGCGACGGAGGCCGGGGGCGCCTGTGCGCCCCGGCGGTCCTCCTGGGGTTCAGCCATCGCCCCATCTTCGCCCCGGCTCACACGGTTTCGTCGGGCGGACACCACCCACGCACCGTCTGAGGAATGACATCCCATGAGCCGGGTCGCGCTCGCCACCCTCCTGCCTGAGCAGCCGATCGAGTTGAGGCGC
>NZ_JANIIC010000033.1 GCF_024519315.1 Streptomyces malaysiensis subsp. samsunensis
CTTCCGGCTCATGAAACAGACCCTCGGCTGGACCGCCCCGAAGGTCCGCCACGCGGACACCGCCGACCTGTGGACCTGGCTCATCATCGCCGCCCACACCCAGCTCCGCCTCGCCCGGCCCCTCGCCGAGGACCTCCGCCGCCCCTGGGAACGACCGGCCGAGCCCCGCCGACTCACCCCCGCCCGGGTGCGGCGGGGGTTTCGCAACGTCCGCGCGACCACGGCCCGTCCAGCGACCGCACCGAAACCGTCCCGGCCAGGTCCCGGGCGGCCTGCAGGCTCGAAGAACAAACACGTATACCCAGCCCGTCCAGGTGCGGACATAGGTCATGTCGGCCACCCAGAGCTGGTCGGGCCGGCTCGCGGTGAAGTCACGGTCGACCAGGTCCGGCGGCCTGGGTGCCGACGGCTCCGGCACGGTGGTACGGCGCCGCGGGCCGCGGATGACGCCCTCCACGCCCAGCTCGCCCATCAGCCGCTCGACGGTGCAGCGGGCCACCTGCACACCCCTGCGCCGCAGCGCGCGGGTGATCCGGCGGACGCCATAGGTGCCGCCGGACTCGGCATGGACCTGCTCGATCAGCGGCATTAGCTGCTCGTCACGCAGCCGGCGGGCCGACTTCGGCCGCTTCTTGCGCGCGTAGTACGCCGACTCGGACAGCCCCAGCACCCGGCAGACGAACCCGACCCCGAGGCCCTTGTCCCTGAGGTGCTCGATCACCTGGTCGGCCTCGTCCGGGGACGGTCGATTTCCGCCGCAAAAAACGCGCTCGCGGCCTTCAGAATCTCGTTCGCCCGCCTCAACTCCGTGTTTTCCCACGAAGTTGCCTCAGCTCTTCCCGCTCTGCGGTGGTCAGCCGGTCGTCGCGTTCGCCGGCGTCCGCCTCAGCCTGGCGGACCCACCCGCGCAGGGCCTCCTTGTGGATGCCCAGGTCCTTGCGACGTGTGCGATCGGACGGCCGGTGGTGCGGACCTCGCGGACGGCCCGCTCGCGGAGCTCGTCCGGGTACTTACGTGGTGCTGGCACTGCTCGTGGTTCTCCTTCGGGCCAGGATCATAAGCCTGGCTTCAGGGACTCCACGAATCCGGGGCCAGCTCATCGGCCGCCTCCGAAATCACCGGCTCGACGCGGACGCCGGCGAACTCGACCGGCTGACTGTCTGTGGTGGTCATGTGAGAGACGATCCGGCAGCAGGCAACCTCGCACTCGTCTGCGTGGGACCGCCTGGACCAAGTCACGCAGCGACTGCTCCGCGGCTGGTCCTCCGAGCGAGAACTCCACCCGTTCGCGAGGCCAGCCGGGCAATGAACGTCACCAGGAAACTGAAGATCAGTCCAGCAGGGAATTCGCGCTCGGCCAGTGGCCGACCTGTGTCGAAGCGAGGATGAGAAGCGATGATCGCTTCTTCGAGTGCCCGGTACTCGGCCAGCGAGCTGACGGAACCCCCGAAGTAGTCGCGTCCGACCTGAAGATACGGGTGAAGGTCGGCGGCGGAACCACCCGCTCCTTCAGAAGCCGATCCCATGCCGCGCCCAGGAACGCCCGCCCCGCGTCTTCAAGACGACTGTCGATGTTGTCCACCCGCACAGCATGGACGAAAGATTCCGCGCCCGCGTGGAGCATGTGATCGGGCGGGTCGGTCGCGGTGGTCAGCTGTCCGCCCCGTTATCTTCTTCGCGGTCCTGCAAGAGGGCCGCTGGCCTCCGGGCCCTGACAGTCGGCCCTCGCCGGTCATTCTGAGGTTGCCATGTCCACTGGTTGAGGTCCGCGCGCATCAGCTGCCACCTGCAGTGGGAGCTCAACCACTCCTGGTTGCGGTGTAGATGAGCCGAAGAAGGCTTCGAAAATCAAGTCGAACTCACAGGCATCCGTCTCCTCGAAGACAGGAAGACCACGGATGTCTCCTGCGGTGGTGTACCGCTCGCAGAACTTGCGGGCCCGATCGAGCTTGTTGTTCGGCTCGTCGCCGTCGAGCTGGTCTTGAGGTCGTCGTTCAGTTCCTTCACTGCCGGGATGTAAATCGGCTCCGGCAACAGGGCAGCCACCGACTTGTCCAGCCCCGTCGACAGCGGATCGTCACCCGTGACGTAGTCCGTGTCAGGAAGCGCAGCGACAAGTTCGCCCCACTCCCGCCTGACTGCGACACGAGTAATTTTCCCGGACAACTTCTCGAAGATCTCCGGATAGGTGTGCTTAACGTTCTCCGTGAGCTCCTCGGGGGAGATCTTGGACCTGACAATCTCCTCAAGGACCGCCTTGCGGTAACGGGGATCGCCCGGCACCTTCTTGACCAGCCACATCTCACCCTTGCCCGGCCCCCTATATGTCCGCGCAAGGGTGAGGCGCCCGCCATGGATCTCAGGCGTAATGCGAGACCGGTGGCTCTCCTCGAGGCGCTGTAGGTCCGCGCCGTCGATGCCCCTGAAAGAGAGCTGGATCCGAACCGGCCGCGCAGGGTTCAGAAAGTCAGTCTCCACGGCGGAACCCGAGCGTAAAAACATGTTGAGGGCCTGGAACACGGACGACTTCCCAGCATTGTTCTCGCCAATAAGGCAACCAACCGCGAGAATGGCATGTCCACGTGGTTCAGTCCACGAAAGTTGTCGATCGCAATGTGCTCGAGGCGCATGGTGCTCCAGAGGATGATCAAGCCGAGTGGACATCGTAGAGGCCGCTGTGGCCCTGCCGCTGAGGTTTCGCGACGCACGACCCATTGGGACGTTTCTTTTGGCAGTCCGCGCTGCGGAACCTGTTCCGCCGGTCGGTGCCGGAGTACCGCGCGGTCGCAGGGCGGGGGCCGGCAGCGGTCCGGGGACCGCGAGGTGCTGGCCGCGATCATCTTCGTGGCGATCCACTTCCGGCGCATGTGTCCCGAGCTGGCGCGTCTGCTGCTGCCCGAGGCACGCGGCCTCGGGCAGTCTGCGAACCGGCACACCGCGTCATTCCGAAGAAACGCGAAACTCGAATTCGGGACGGTCCCACGGCACGGCGGGCGGGTTCGCGTACGCGGTCCCGGTCCGCACTGCACCAGCGCGGTGGTAGAAGCCCTCGGCGGGAAGATGCGACACGACCTTGACACGGTCGAGCCCGGCGGCACGGGCCTCGGACTGCACGTGCGCGACGAGCAGCCGTCCAATACCCCGTCCTTGCGCTTCGTCAGCGACGAACAGCAGGTCGAGCTCCGGTGGAGCGAGGACGAGCGAGTAGAACCCGAGGACCCGGCCTCCATGCTCGTCGGCGCCAACGGCCACAAAGGCGCGGTGGGCCTCGATGTAATCAGGACCGACCCGGTAGCCCGCGACTGCGGCTGCGTACCTACCCTCGTAGGCGCCTGAGCCACGCACGAGCCGCGTGAGCCGTTTGGCATCCCGCGCGACGGCCCTCCGTATCGTGATCGGCTGGCCGATCGGGGAAGTGCGTGAACTCATCGGGAGAGTATTTCGCACCGGGGGGTGCCGTCGTGCGGCGGGTCGGTTGCTCAGGCAGGATTCCTGCACCGCTCCCGGGGACCGCCTGCCCAGGCCCCGATCGACCAAGTCACTGCCGCCGCATCAGCCGCATGCCGACAGCAACTGGGACGCCCGAACCGCTGCGGAAGAGCCGGAGAACGGGGTGGTCAACCAGCTGCTTCCCCTGGGCCTGCCGCAGCGAGGGCCAGCCTGTGCAGGACGACTTCAGGCTGGCCTCCTGAGCCGCATCAGGAGACGTCAAAATTTGTGCGAGCAAACGGATGTGTCCTGGTTGATCGCGCCAAGTCCCTGGGTCGTGTGTTGCGCATCGGCCGTATAACGCGTGCCGTCGCTGTGTCCTTGCTTCGGGTGGCTCCCAAGAGGACAACCGAGTGCAATGGCTCCCGCGCCGGCGTTGTAACCCACCTGTTCGGAAACCCCGCCAGGCCGCACCCGCGGGGCTTCTCGTCGCACGCCGTTCTCACACGCCTATCACCGACTGCGTCGACTCCCCCGGCTCAGAATGCCCTGACCTGGCATTACGCGCTCACCTTGGACTGGCCGGACGCCCCCGGACGGTCTCTACAACCTATGCCAGGTGGTGCCCAACGACGGTCCGAGGACGAGCACGGGCCCGTCCTCGGGTCCGTCGGTCCGGTACTGAAGTGTCTTCGTCTCGCTCACCCGAAAACGGTATCCGACACGAGCGGCGGGGTTTTCGGGCGCGATGCGCCCAGGATGTGAAGGACCTACGGCGTAACCGTGGAGACCACGTAAACCTTCGGATGCGCCGGGCTGTCGAACTTGACCGTGATCCTCAGTTTCGGTTGCGGATCCTTCTGCTTGAGCACCATCCCGGCCCAGTCGTGACCGGCCGCTCCGACCTGCCAGCCGACCTTCTTCGCCTGCTCGCCGGTGATGGTCACCTCGCCCTCCTCCAGGGCGGAGCGGCGGGTGCCGATCTTGGCCAGAAAGGCGTCGAGACCATCGCGGTCCGTGACGAACTGCACGTACAGCGAGCTGACCTTCCAGGAGTTGGTCTCGTAGAACGCGACCTTCTTGGAGTGGGGCGGCACCGGCACGTCGTATATGCGCCGCTGCACCCGGGTCGGATAGCCCGCGCTGAGGCCCTTGGCCGACGCCGCCTCCGCCTTGTCCTCACCGCCGTTGCGGCTCTGGATGGCGGAGATCACCAGATAGCCCGCCGGGATCGCGATCAGCAGGAAGACGACCAGGGCCTTGAGCCAGCGGCGGGGCGGACGGCCACCGCCGGGCACCGGCCCGCCGGATGTGGGTCCGCCAGGCGTGGGGCCGCCGGGTGTGAGCCCGCCGGGGGCGGGTCCTCCGGGGGCCGGTCCTCCGGGGGCGGGTCCACCGGGCGTGGGGCCGCCGGGGCGCATGCCGTCGGCGGGGCGCATGCCGTCGGTCGGGCGAACGCCGTCGGCCGGGGGCATCGCGGGGCCGGGGTGCTGCTCGGCGGCGGTCACTCGCGGCCCGCCTGGCTGCGCGGCGCCAGCCGCAGCGGGGAGTAGGACCCGGCGCGCTCGTACCGCTCGACGCGGCGGCGGTTGGCGCGCCGGAAGCGGCGGGCCACCAGCCGGGCGAGGTCGGCGGCGCCGACCATCCCGGCCTCGGGGCCCAGCTGCGCCTTGACGATCCGGGCCTCCGGCCGGTAGCCGCGGCCGGTGAGGGTGCGCCGGAAGGCGTCCCGCGCGGGGCCGATCAGCAGATCGTCGGCGGCGCTGACGCCTCCGCCGATGACGAAGCAGGAGGGGTCGAGGGCGGCGGCGAGGTTGGCGATGCCGACGCCGAGCCACTGGCCGATGTCCTGGAGCAGCTCGACGCACATGGCGTCGCCCTGGCGGGCCAGCTCGGTGATCAGCGGTCCGGTGATCTCCTGGATGTTGCCGCCGACCCGGTCGGTGATCCCGTACGCCACCGGCGATTCGGCGGCGGCCAGCTCGCGGGCCTCGCGGACGAGGGCGTTGCCGGAGCTGTACTGCTCCCAGCAGCCGCGGTTGCCGCAGGGGCAGCGGTGGCCGGCCGGGACGACCTGCATATGGCCGAACTCCCCGGCGACCCCGTACTTGCCGCGCTTGACCTGGCCGTCCTCCAGGATCGCGCCGCCGATCCCGGTGCCGAGGGTGATCATGACGAGATGGTCCTCGCCGCGCCCGGCGCCGAACCGCCACTCCGCCCACGCGGCGGCGTTGGCGTCGTTGTCGACCATGACCGGGACGTCGAGCCGCTCCGCGAGCCGGTCGCGCAGCGGTTCGTTGCGCCAGGACAGATGCGGCGCGAACAGCACGCGGTTGCGGTCGGCGTCCACCCAGCCCGCGGCGCCGATGCCCACGGCGTGCACATCGTGCCGGTCGGAGAGGTCCAGCACCAGCTCGGTGATGGTGTCCTCGACGACCTTGGGGCTCTTGGACTTGTCCGGGGTCTCGGTGCGCAGCTTCTCGAGGATGTTGCCGTCGGCGTCGACCACCCCGGCCATCACCTTGGTGCCGCCGATGTCGATGCCGACCGTGGGCACCCGGGGCGCGCTGAGGTGCGAGCGGCGCTCACGGGTGCCGACGGTCCGCAGCACGGTGGCCCGGGCCGAGCCCCGGTGCACTCGTTCGCGGTAGATGCTCATCGGCCGGCCCCCTCGCCGGTGTGGGGGGTGCGGTCGCTGCGGGTACGTGCTCGCAAGAGTTCGTCGTCCCTGCGGGGGTCTCGGGAGGCCGCGGGGCCTCGGGTGCGTCGGTCGTGGCGGGTGTGGCCCGCCGTGCGATTGTGCCTCACCCGCGCCTCATGCCGCATGGCGAGCCTACGGCGCGAAGCCCATGGGAAGCACCAGAACACGGCCGACGGCCCGGCCGCTCAGCCCTTGGCGGCCCCTCCCGAGAGATCGGGGGCGGGGGTGCGGGCCAGCTCATGGCTGAGCTGCTCCAGCTCGCTGCCGCCCGCCATCTGCCGGGTGAGCTCCTCCAGGGCGATCTCGTCCTTGGCGTGGCTGCCCGCCATGGCACCCCGCTTGAGCAGGACGAAGCGGTCGCCGACGAGATAGGCGTGGTGCGGGTTGTGGGTGATGAGGACCACCCCGAGGCCCGCGTCCCGGGCGGCCGCGACGTACTTGAGCACGACCCCGGACTGCTTGACGCCCAGCGCCGCCGTCGGCTCGTCGAGGATCAGCACCTTCGCCCCGAAGTGGACGGCGCGGGCGATGGCCACGCACTGGCGCTGACCGCCGGAGAGGGTGCCGATGGGCTGGTCGACATCGTGCAGCTCGATGCCCATGCGCAGCAGTTCGCGGTGGGTCGTGGCGCGCATCGCCGCCACATCGAGGCGCCGGAGCGGGCCGCGGCCCTTGTGGATCTCGGAACCGAGGAAGAAGTTCCGCCACACCGGCATCAGCGGGACCACGGCCAGATCCTGGTAGACCGTGGCGATCCCGCGGTCGAGGGCCTCGCGCGGGGAGCCGAGCCGGGTCTCCTCCCCCTCGATGGTGAAGGTGCCGCCGTCGTGCTGGTGCAGCCCGGCGACGATCTTGATGAGGGTGGACTTGCCCGCGCCGTTGTCCCCGAGGACGCAGGTGATCTCCCCGGCGTGCACCTCGAGGGAGACGCCGTCCAGGGCCTGGACATTGCCGTAGTACTTACTGATGTCGCGCAACGCGACCAGGGCCGTCCGGGATGCCGGAGATGTCTCGGATGTCTGGGACGTACTCATTTGCTCTCCTCCGCCCGCTTGCGGACCCACCAGTTGAGCAGTGTGGCGAGCAGCAGCATCGCCCCGAGGAAGAACTTGAACCAGTCGGCGCCCCACTGCGCGTAGACGATGCCCTTGTTGGTCATGCCGAAGATGAACGCGCCGACGGCCGCGCCGACCGCCGAGCCGTAGCCACCGGTCAGCAGACAGCCGCCGATGACGGCGGCGATGATGTAGAGCAGCTCATTGCCCACGCCCTCGCCGGACTGGACCACGTCGTAGTTGAACAGCAGATGCTGGCCGGAGATCCAGGCGGCCAGCGCGACGCCCAGATAGAGCCCGATCTTGGTGCGCGCCACCGGTACGCCGACCGCGCGGGCCGCCTCCTTGGCGCCGCCCACCGCGAAGATCCAGTTTCCGGCGCGGGTGCGCAGCAGGATCCAGGTGGCGAGCGCGATCAGGGCGAACCACCACAGGACGGTGATCTGCACCTCGACGTCGCCGATGGTCAGATGCGAGGCGAAGACCTTGTGGGCGGAGGGGAAGCCCTCCATGTCGGCGATGCTCTTGGTGGAGACGGTGTCGCTGATCAGCTTGGTGAAGCCGAGGTTGCAGCCCTGGAGGATCAGGAAGGTGCCGAGCGTGATGATGAAGCTCGGCAGATTGGTGCGGACCAGCAGATAGCCGTTGAAGAAGCCGATCGCGAGGGTGGCCAGCAGGGACACCCCGACGCCGACCCACACGTTCGCCGTCATCTGGTACGAGAACATCGAGGAGATCAGCGCCGAACTGGTCACCAGGACCCCGGTCGACAGATCGAACTCCCCGCCGATCATCAGCAGCGCCACCGGCACCGCCATGATCCCGATGGTCGAGGAGGCGTACAGCACGGTGCTGAAGCTGGACCACTGGAGGAAGGCGTCGGCGACGGCCGAGAAGAAGACGAAGACGGCCACGGCGCCGACGACCGCGCCCAGTTCCGGCCGGCCCACCAGCCGCCGCGGCAGCGAGCCGCGCACCGGCCGCGGGGACGAGAGCTCCTCTTCGGCGGGCGGTGCCTCCGCGCTCATCGGGTCCCCCGCTTCGTGTACGACGCGAGCTCGGCGGCGTCGTCCTTGGTGATGATCTGCGGACCGGTGAGCACCGGCTTGCCACCGCCGAGCACATCGGCGTTGTAGCGGTTGAGCCACAGCAGGTCCACGGCCTCATAGCCCTGGAGGTACGGCTGCTGGTCCACGGCGAAGCCCAGCTTGCCGCTCTGGAGCGAGGCGGCCACCTTGGCGTTGAGGTCGAAGGTGTCGATCTCGGCCTTGCTGCCCGCCGAGTCGGCGGCCTTGGCCGCGGTGTCCGCGAAGGGCGCGCCGAGGGTGACCACGGTGTCGATGCCCTTGTCCGACTGGAGCTTGGCCTCGATCGAGGACTGCACATCGGGCATGTTGGTGCCCTCGACGTAAATCTTCTCCATCTTGCCGTCGAAGGTCTTGGCCGCACCGTCGCAGCGCTGCTCCAGGCCCACGTTGCCCTGCTCGTGGATCACGCACAGCGCCTTCTCGCGGCCCCGCTTGTTGAGCTCGTCGCCGACGGCCTCGCCCGCGATGGTCTCGTCCTGGCCGACGTGGGTGAGCGCGCCGAACGCCTTGGACACCTCGGAGCCGGAGTTGACGGTGATCACCGGTATCCCGGCCTTCTGTGCCTTCTTCATCACGGACTTCATGGCGTCGGGCTTGGCGAGGGTGACGATCAGGCCGTCGACCTTCTGATCGAGGTAGGACTGGACCAGCTGGGCCTGCTCCTTGCCCTCCTCGTTGTGGGCGTAGAGGAACCGGATGTTGTCCTTGACCGCGGCCTGCTTGGCACCGCTCTGGACGATGTCCCAGAAGGTGTCGCCGTCGCCGGAGTGGGTGACCATGGCGAAGGTCCACTTCGGGGTGTTGACCGCGGCCCGTCCCCCGGCGGCCGCCTCCCGGGCCGCCCGCTCCTCGGCGCGCTTGCCGCCCGTATCGCTGCACGCCGCCAACGCCGTACCCAGCACCGCCGCGAGCACGGCCGCGGTCATCGCGCGCGCCCCTCTCCGCACCTTCGCCACGAAGACCCGCCCTTCTCACTGTCTGTTCGTCCCGCTGTCACCTTCACGGCCGGGTACCGCATGATCGGTCCCGGCCGCCGCCCAAGTATCCGTCACCGGTACTCGCCGGGACTTCCGGGGTGGTCAGCGGCCCGGCGCCCGTACGGCTGGAGGACTTGTAACCGGGGACGCGGCACACGTCAAGGACAAAAGGGCCCGGCGCGGGGTGGAAGCGCGGTGCGGGCGCGGGCCGGCCGCGGGGCTCGGCGCGGGGTTCAGGGGCGTACGAGCAGCTGGAACTCGAAGGCGTAGCGCGAGGCCCGGTAGATGTGCGAGCCGAACTCCACGGCCCGGCCGGTGTCGTCGAAGGTCGTGCGCTCCATGGTCAGCAGGGGCGCGCCCGCCGGCTCCCCGAGCTGCTTCCCCTCCTCCGCGGTGGCCGCACGGGCGCCGACCGCCTGGCGGGCGCTGTGCAGGGTGATCCCGGCGGCGCGCATCAGCCGGTAGAGCCCGGTGTCCTCCAGCTCGGCGCTGTCCAGCTTGAGCAGGCCCACGGGGAGGTGGTTGCGCAGATGGGCCATGGGCTCGCCGTGCGCCAGCCGCAGCCGCTCGATCAGCACCACCTCGGCGCCCTCGGCGATGCCGAGCGCGGCGGCCACCTCGGCGGTCGCGGACTCGGTGGTGTTCCGCAGCACCCGGGTGGCGGGGCGCTGACCGGCCGCCTCCAGGTCGTCGTAGAGGCTGCTCAGCTCCAGCGGACGCTTGACCTGGCTGTGCACCACCTGGGTGCCCACGCCCCGGCGGCGCACCAGCAGCCCCTTGTCGACCAGCGACGAAATGGCCTGCCGGACGGTGGGGCGGGACAGCCCGAGCCGCCCGGCCAGCTCGATCTCATTGCCCAGCAGGCTCCCGGGCGCCAGCCGCCCCTGCTCGATCGCCGCTTCGAGCTGCTGGGACAGCTGGAAGTACAGCGGGACCGGACTGCTGCGATCGACGCTGAGCTGGAGCGCCTCCGCCCCGCCCGAAGAGTCTTCTTCCTCCATAGCCACGGGCCGAGGGTATCCGGATGAGCACATGACGGGAAGTCGTGAAGTTCTGTTGTCCGGACAAACTACGCACAGGCGGCCCCACGGGGCCGACAACGCTGTCAACCGATCACTTGGGCCTACCCGCCCTGCCAGGTGCCCTACACGCCCTACCAGGTCCGTTCGCGCAGCCGGGCGGCGGACCGGGCCAGCCGTATCGCGCCGGCCACCGGCAGGGTGAGCGCTATCAGCAAGGAGGCCACGAACGCGGGGGCGGTGATCCCGTCGAACGCCAGGGAGAGGGCCGCCGCCAGCACCGGCACCGTCACCAGGGGCGACAGGACGAACAGGGTGGCCTGCCGCTTCTCGCGCCGCGCCCACGGCGCGGACCGCCACAGCCGGACCAGCGCGCCGAGCGCGGCGACCAGCCCCAGCGGTATGCCGACCCCCGGGACCAGGCACAGCGGCACGGGCAGCACGGCGATGCCGAGCGTCGTCCAGGTGGCGCCGACGTTCTCCGGTTCGGGTGGGATGCTGCCGGACTCCTCGGCCAGCGCGTCCGCCGCGATCTCCTCCGGGGTTCCGATCCAGTCGAGCACCCGCCGCACCCGCTCCTCGCCGATCGTGCCGTGGTCCCCAGCGGGTTCCCCGGAGGCGTCCTCGCCGAGGTCGTCCGCCAGCGCCGCCGCGATCTCCTCGCGCAGATCCTCGAGCAACTCCTCCCGCCACGCGGCGGGCAGCGCCGCGGTCCGCCGCTCGACCGAGGACAGAAAGGTCCGCACGAGGGGGTGGCTGAGGGGACTGCTCATGTCGTCTCTCCGGGTACGAGGAAACGGTCACCGGTCCAGGGCGTTACAACCGGCATCCGTCAGCGTGTAGCACCCGCACGGGAGCCGCGCCCGGATTCGCGCAAATGCGCATCCCGCTGCGGTCGACAGGCTACGCGGCTCGGCGGAAGTCGGCGGCGGTTCGGTGGCGCCCCGAAGGGGCGCGGGGCCGCGATCGATATGCGGCTCCGTCGCGCGGGCGCGACCGGCCACGACGGCGCCGCGGACGATCGACGGCAGGTCAGGGCACGTCCAGCGGAGCGCTCAGTAGGCCGGTGTCTCGCCCCCGCCACGGGTCATGGCCCGGTCCAGTTCGGTCCCGGTGAGCCCGGCCGGGAGCCGGACGGTGTCGGAGCGGGCGCGCAGACCGTCCAGGACGAGTGCGGCGATACGGCGGGCGGCGCGGCCCCAGGCTTCGGGCGGGAGTTGGGCGGGCGCGAGCATCGCGCCGGTGACCACGAGGTCGGCCGCGGTGGCGTCGGGGCGGATCGAACCGTCGTCCATGCCCCGCTTCAGAACGGCCGCCAGCGACCGGGAGATCCGCGGGCCGAGGGGATCGCCTCCGTCCTCCGGTAGAGGGCCGCCGAGCAGCGGCAGGGCGAGATGGCGGCATTCGGCGAGGAGCCGGTCCAGGAAACCGGCCAGCGCGTCCAGCGGCGGCGCCGCGCTGTCCTCCGCCTCCTGGGCGAGGGCGGCCACGAACGCGTAGGAGCGGTGGGTGACGGCCGCGTACAGCTCCTCGCGGTCGGCGAAGTTCCGGTACAGCGTGGCGATGCCGACCCCGGCCTCGCGCGCCACCACGTCCAGCGGCACGGCGGGCCCGTCACGGAGCAGAACCCGCTCGGCCGCGTCGAGGAGGGCAGCGCGGTTGGCGACGGCGTCCGAGCGGCGGCGCACGGGATGGGCGGGACTCATGGGGCCATCTTCCCGCTCCGGGCGCCGCGGAAGGGCGGCGGACGCGAGAGTCGTACACCGGTGCCGAGATTTTCAGCCGCCGGGCGTCCGCCGCCGCACTGCCCGCTCAGGGCTTCGGCGGCTCCAACGACTTCAGCGCTTCGACCGTTTCATCCGCTTCATCCATTCATCCTCGTACTTCTGGTACGTGCCGTCGTGCGTGGACAGATGGACCCACTGGTCGACGTACTCCTTGAACTGCGCGTCGCCGCGCGGCAGGGCGTACGCCTTCTCGGAGAACGAGAACGGCTCGTCGGGGTGGACCGCGCACAGCTCCGGGTGGATGGCGGACTGGTAGCGGGTCTCGCTGGCGTCCGTCATCATCACATCGGCGCGGCCCTCGATGATCTCGTCGAAGATCGTGGTGTTGTCCGGATGGACGGTGAGGGTGGCCTGTTCGACATGGGCTCGGGCGAACTGCTCATTGGTGCCGCCCGGGTTGACCACCACCCGTACGCCCGGTTTGTCGATCTCCTCCAGCGTGCGGTACTTGTCCTTGTCCTCGCAGCGCACGATCGGCGTCTTGCCGTCGGTGAGGTACGGCTCGCTGAAGTACGCCTTACGGGCGCGTTCCAGGGTCACCGACACCCCGCCCATGCCGACGTCGCAGCGCCCGGCGACGAGGTCGTCCACCAAGGTGGCCCAGGTGGTGGGCACGAACGCCGGTTTGGCGTCCAGGCTCTTGGCGAGATCCCCGGCCATCTTGATGTCGATACCGGTGTAGGCGCCGGACGTGGGGTCGCGATGGCTGAAGGGCCGGTAGTCGCCCGTGGTGCACACCTTCAGCACCCCGCGCTCGGGCACCCGGTCGAGCAGGGTGCCGCGCTGCTGCCGAGCGCGGTCGGCGGCGGACGCCCGCACCGACTCGGCCTTCGGCTCGGACTTCGACGTGGGCTTCGAGGTGGGCTTCGCCGTGCCGACGGCCAGTGCCGAACCTGCGGCGGTGACGGCGAGCACGGCGGCGAGGGCGGACAGCGTGACGGTACGTCTCACGGCACCTCCTGGGCGCGGGCGGGCGGCCGCTACGAGCCGCATGATCACAGCGCGCTCAGGGTGGCAGAAGTCCCGTCCCACGGGAAGCCGTTGACCACCGGCCGGATGCCGCCGTCGTTACGGCTCGCGTGTCGGCGTCCTTACAGCTCGCGTGTCGGCGTCCTTACGGCTCGCGTGTCGGCGTCCTTACGGCTCGCATGTCGCCGTAAGGCTCGCACGACGCCGCCGAAACGGCCTGCGGGCCGCCGGTCGGAACGGCTTGCGGGCCGCCGGTCGGAACGGCTTGCGGGCCGCCGGTCGGAACGGCTCATGCACCGCCGTCAGAACAGCTCCTGGGCCGAGTCCAGCGGTGGCGCCACATCCGCGAGGCGGGCCAGCAGCTCGGCGGCGCGCTTGCCCACGGTGTCCCGGTCGCCCTCGGACAGCGCCGAGCCCATCCCGCAGGCGACGGCCCCGGCCGCGATCCAGTCCGGGGCCTCGGCCAGGGTCACCCCGCCGGTGGGGATCACGGCGGCCTGCGGCAGCGCGGCCCGTACATCGCTGACCCATCGGGGCCCGTAGGCGGAGGCGGGGAAGAGCTTCAGGGCGTCCGCGCCCAGCTCCATCGCGCGCACCGCCTCGGTGGACGTGGCCACGCCGGGGAAGACCGGCAGGCCGTAGCGGTGACCGGTGCGGATGACCTCGGGGTCCAGGCTCGGTGAGACGAGGAAGCGGGCGCCCGCGTCCACCGCCATCCGGGCCGAGGCGGCATCGAGCACCGTGCCCGCGCCGATCACCGCGTCATCGCCGACCTCCCGGATCAGGGTGGTGACCGCCTCCAGGGCGAAGGGCGTGGTCAGCGAGATCTCCAGGCTGGTGATACCGGCGGAGAGCAGACTGTCCGCCGTGGCATGGGCGTGGTCGTAGCTGTCGCTGCGGACGATGGCGAGAACGCGCTGTGCGAGCGCGGCCCGGGTGATCTCCCAGCGGTACACGGCGGTCGCCGCCTTTCCTCTCCCAGTGCTGCTGGCGATGCCGCCCCGGCTTGCCTCCGGGATATGCGGCGTTGTCGGTGTGCGGTGGACGATGTGCGGTGCTGTGATGCGCTTGGTGGATCGGTATCGGGCTGGTCGGTGTTACCGGTGCTGTCCGTGCTGCTCCGTGCTGTGGGTCCTATGTGTGCTGTATGTGTTGTGCGCTGTTGTGCGCGGTGTCCGCGCTCTCCGGGCGGTCCGTGGCTACGGCGGGGCGGCTCAGCGATATGCCGGATCCCCGCCCTTGGACAGCTCGGCGAGCGCCCGGTCCCGCGCGGCGGCGGTGGGCAGCCCGTCCGTATCGGTGGCGGCCTGGACGACCAGGGCGGCCACGCACGCCGCCTCGGCGAGCGCCTGGTCCTCGTGCAGCCCGCGCAGACGCGCCGACAGATAGCCGGCCGTGAAGCCGTCACCGGCCCCGATCGGGTCGACGACCGGCACCGCATGGGGCAGTTGATCCCAGCTGCCGTCCGCGGTGAGAACGGTCGAGGAGTGGTCGGCGCGCTTGATCACGACCTCGTCGGCCCCGCCGCGCAGCAGCTCCCGCGCGGCCTCGTCGGCGGGTTGGGCGGTCAGCAGCTCCAACTCGTCCTCGCCCGCGAGGACGATATCGGCGTCGCGCAGCAACGGGCCCGCCGTCTGGGCCCACTGCGCCGCGCCGCCCAGCTTGTGCCGTACGTTCGGATCGAAGGAGACCCTGGCCCCGGCCTCCCGGGCCAGCTCCACCAGGCGGCGGCTCGCGGCCGCCGCGGTCGGCGAGAGCATCGGCGTGATCCCGGACAGGTGCAGCAGCCGGGTGCCGTGGAGGGCCTCGGGGCGTATCTGCTCGGGCGTCAGCCGGGAGGCGGCCGACCCCATGCGGTAGTACTGCACATCGATGGCGCGGTACGCGTGGCTGTCCCGCATCAGCAGCCCGGTGGGGGCGTAGTCGTCCACGATCGCGTGGGCGACATCCACACAGTCGGCGCGCAGCTCGCGCAGCACCGCCTCCCCCGCGGGATCGGCACCGACCCGGCCGAGCCAGCGCACACCATGGCCGAGCCGGGCGAGGCCCACGGCCACATTGGATTCAGCCCCCGCCACCGACCTGCGGAAATGCATGGCCCGGTCCAGCGGAACTCCGGGTTCGGCGAGCAGGAGGAGCATGGCTTCTCCGCACGTGACCACTTCCGGACCGTTCGCCACCATGCCTCCCCGCACGTCCGCTGCTACCGAGACGGTATCGGGAAGGAACGACAATGGCCCGCTCGGGGTTCCCGGGCGGTGACCGTTTCGGGGCGTAGAGCGAGGCGAACGGGCGGGCAACGGGCAGGCGGGCGGGGGCGGAAGGACGAGCGGACCGGCGGACGGATCGGCGGACGGACGGACCGGCTGGGCGGACGGGCCGTCACCATGTTGCGGCCGCTGCCCCGGTGGGGGCAGCGGCCGCAGGGCGGGGGGTGGCGGTCTTCGGTGGGGCCGCGTCAGCAGCCGTAGTCGACCAGGTCGAACGAGGCGTAGTGGTCGGACGTGTAGTAGTCCTCGTCCGTCTTGTTACCGGTGACGATGCGCTTGGCGCCACGGTCGTCGGAGCCCGGGGTGATCACGGTGTACTCGTGGTAGTAGCCGGAGGACTGGGACGGCAGGATGCCTTCACGGTTCTGGAAGACGGTGCCGTCCTGGGGGAACGGGTAGGGGCCGCCCTGCTCGATCAGGTCCAGGGTGTCATGGGCCTGGGACGGCAGGTCCGAGTAGCAGATATCGCCAACGGCCGCGATGACCTGCGACGACGCAACGGTCTGCGATGCCGACGGGGTGACGGCGGTGGCCGCGGTGGCCGTACCGCCGATGATCAGCGTCGAGACGAGGGCGCCGAGGGCACCGATGCGGGCGATCCGTGGGGGGATTGTCATACGGATAGCATGACGCGCGTAGACGCTGGTGTGTCAATCCCAAGTCGTCGCCGTTCGCCGGGAGTTCACAAGAACTGCGCGAAGCGTCAGAAGAGGTAACGGAAGCGTAACCTTTTGCCTCTCGGGCAAAACTTTTGCCTCAGAGGTCAAGGCTGGCTATACCGGAGATATGAACCCGCTCCCCCACGGGCCCGCCGAGTGGCCCACGGGCGGACCGGCCGACGGTGACCCCGGCGGACCGTCCGCCGAACTGCCCACTGTCGCTCCCCGCCTGCGTGACCTGCGACGACGCAGTGGTCTTACGCTCGAGGCCGCCGCCCTTCGCGTCGGGCTCTCCCCCGCACATCTGTCCCGGCTGGAGACGGGCCGCCGCCAGCCCTCGCTCCCGATGCTGCTGACCTTGGCCCGTACCTACGGAACCACGGTATCCGACCTGCTGGGCGAAACGTCCTCGGAGCGGGACCCGGTCGTACGGGCCGACCGCATGGAGGCTCAGGCGGCGGGCGGCTGGACCTACTGGCAGGCCGGCGGCTCCGGCCGGGCCATGCAGGCGCTGCGGCTGCATGTGCCGGAGCGGTCCGCCGCCCAGGAGGATCTGGTGCGGGTCCACCCCGGCGAGGAGTGGCTCTACGTCCTGGGGGGCCGGCTGCGGCTGACCCTCGGCGAGACCATCCACGCGCTCTCCCCGGGCGACGCGGCCCATTTCGACTCCCTCACCCCGCACCGCATCGCCGCCGCCTCACCCGGCGGCGTCGATCTGCTCTTCGTCCACACGCTGCTCCAGAGCGGCGCGGCCGAGCTGTGCCTCGGCGACGCCCCTCGCCGAGGAAGGCACGGTATGCCATGAAGGACGCGAACGACATGAGCGCCGCCGACACCCCGACGCACGCCCCGACGGACACCCCGACGGCGAACGCCCGGACCGGCCCGCGCGAGGAGGACCGGGCGCCGATGACGTTCACGGTGCGGGTCTTCATCTACCTCGTGGGCGTCCACTTCATCGCCGGCTTTCTCTTCCTCCTCTTCTACGTGGCGGGCGCGAAGTAGGCGGAGTCCGGCGGGGCGTGGCCCACGGGCCGCTCCTCACCCCGCGTGGGTCTCGTCACCCCGCGTGGGTGGAGAACATTCCGCCCGTCGGCCCCTGCTTGTCGCCGCCCTGGGCCTTCTTCAGGGCGTTCGCCAGGCCCTCGATGGTGAGCGACTGGAGGATCACCCGTCCATTGCCCTCCAGCGTGGCCAGGGACAGCCCCTCACCGCCGAAGACCGCGTTCATCAGCCCCTGGCGGTTGAGCCCGCCGATGCGCTCCACGCCGTACTGGATGCCTTCCTCGAAGGCCACGATGCAGCCCGTGTCGACCTCGATGCGGCCGCCGAAGTCGGCCGGGTTGAGGTCGATGAAGTTGCCCGCACCGCAGATGATCACGGTGCCGTACCCGGTGAACTTCTCCAAGATGAACCCCTCGCCGCCGCTGCGCCCGGTCTTCCCGCCCTGGAAGGCGATCCCGAACTCCACGGTGGACTCGGCCGCCACGAAGGCGTCCTTCTCCGCGAACCAGGCCCGTGTCCCGTCCAGCTCCAGCGCCCGCATCTCGCCGGGCAGCACCCCCGCGAAGCCGACGGTGCCCTCGCCGCCGGTGGCGGTGAAGTACTGGAACGCCAGCGACTCCCCGGCCAGCGCACGCTGCCCCACCTGCATGGCGGTGCCCATGGCCTGGCGCAGCATCCCGCCCATCCCGCCGCCCCCACCGCTCCCGCCATTGCCCCCGGCGGCCTGGCCGCCGCCCCCGCCGGGTCCGGACAGCCGGGTCTCCATCGTCACGTTCGCCGTCTTGAACAGGAACTTCCCGGCCTCGCAGTAGACGGTCTGCCCCGGCTGGAGGGTGCAGACCGCCATCTGCATGGCGTTGCCGACGATCTCTTGCCGCAGGGTCACAGCCAATCTCCTCGAAGGTCGCGTGAGGTGGTGCCAGGTGCCGTCAGGTGGCGTCATAACCGGACATCCGGGTCAACGTCCGACCCGGTCCACCAGGTTCCGTGAGCTTGGCACAATGCCGGTCGTGATCCGGCCCCGGGTCGACGCCGAAGGGAGCAGGGAGGATGGCGATGAACACCAGCGCCGCGACGACCGCCCGCACGATGTGGGCCCTCTACGAGCCGATCCACGCGGTCGCGTACTTCGCCCCCGAGGCCAGGGCCGCGTACGAGGACGCCGGGCTCCGCGGCTTCTGGCGCGGCTACTTCGCGGGCCGTGCCGCACCGCTCGGACCGGTGGGGCCGGAGCCCGTCGTGGCGGCCTTCTTCAGCTTCGCGCCCGCCATGGTCGCCCGCGCCCTGCCCGACATCTGGTCGCTGGCCGCCCCCGAGCGGGCCCTGGAGCTCCGCCGCGCGGGCGCCGCGGCCACCCTCGCCCGGCTGCTCGCCGGGCACGAGCGCGAGGTGGAGCGCGCCGCCGAGGCACTGGTCCCCCGCGCGGCGGGCCTGGACGGCTCCGGCCGGCCGCTGGCCGCCGCGAACGGCGCACTGGACTTCCCCGACAAACCCGTCGAGCGGCTGTGGCACGCGACCACCCTGCTGCGCGAGCACCGCGGCGACGGCCATGTGGCGGCCCTCGTAGCCGCCGGTCTCGATGGCTGCGAGGCCCTCGTCCTGCGCTCCGCCATGGACCTCCTGCGCACCGAGCTCCAGCCCACCGCGGCTGGACCGACCAGGAGTGGGAGGCCGCCACCCGGCGGCTGACCGACCGCGGCCTGCTCGCGCCGGACGGAGCAGCGACGGAGGCCGCACACGAGCTCCTCCGCACGGCCGAGACCGCCACGGACCGGGCGGCGGAACGCCCCTGGCGCCCCCTGGCCCCCGAGCAGGTGACGACCCTGGTCCGTCTGCTCACCCCCCTGGCCACCGCCTGCGCCACCGCCCTGCGCTTCCCCAACCCGATCGGGCTCCCGAAGCCGACGGGGTGAGCGGATCACGCCAGGGGGCGGCCCTCATTTTCTACGGACCGGCGGCCGTCAATGAACTGATCAGGGACGCGCTGCACCCGCACCCCGCCGACCTGCACATCGTCACGCAGGTCGGTGCTCACCCGCCACCGTCAGTCCGCGACGCCCTGCATTGGGGCCCAGAACTCCTCGAACGACATCGTGCCGTCGCCGTCCGTATCGAGTACGTCGATGAATCGCTGCGCCTGCTCGTCGGTGAGGTGCTCGCCGCGCAGCTCGGCGACGACCTGCTGGTATTCCTTGGCGGTTATCTGCCCGTCGGCATCGAGGTCGTATGCATCAAAGACCTTGCGCGCGGCCGCTTTCATGTCCACAACGTGAGCTCGCCTTTCCTCGCTGGATGTTGTGCGATGCTACTGCGCACTGATCGCCTACAGCACGCCGAAGCGGGACGCGACGCCGGGGCCGATGAGCTGCGCCAGCAGCTCATGGATTTCGTCCACCGCGATCTTCGAGCCGGTCATCAGCCGCATCACCTCGGCGGACCGGGAACTCCCCCGATGGTTCAGAAGGGCACGCCCGCCCGCTTGGCCAGCTTCGTAAGGCGCGGGTTGCTGCGGCGGTGCAGCGAGGTCAGCACGCGCATCAGCTCTTGGCTGGTCGGGTGCACCCGGGCCATCTCCGGCGCGACACCCCAAGCCGCTTCGAGCGATTCGAGAGCCCCGTCACGGTCCCCCAGGGCGAGCTTCGACCGGCTGATGTTCATGTACAGCGGACCAACGCGCGTGGCCGGAAGCGTCACCCCACCCCGGATCAGGTCATCCGCCGTGTTGAGAGACTCGCGGTAGTCCTCCATGTCAGAGGCCGTCGAAATGACATGCACGGCGGTGTTCTCGGGCCCGAAGTGGATGCCGTGGTCCTTGATGTCCTCGGGGAACTCCTCGGCCACCTGCCACGCTGCCGCGATGTGCCGTCCGGCGGTTGCCTTGTCCTTGATCCGACCGGCCAACGTCAGCCCGCGCAGGTGCAGGATGCCCAGGCCGTACGCGCGATCACGGCCTCGCAAGGTCGACTCGGCCTCAACAACAGCACGGTCCACGATCGCCAACCCGCCTGCGAAGTCTCCGGAGTTCAGGAACGCTCCGGCCTCGTCCCGGGCGGCCACCGTGGCCGCGATGGGGTGTGCACGCTCGGCGGCCAGCCGCTGTTTCATGACGGCAAGCTCGGCGAGGTGCATCCAGCGGTGGCGGGCGGCCAGCCAGTAGACCACCGAGTATGTGTCGGCGACGCGGGTCCAGGCGTCGGGCGACTGGGTGGCGTGCGCGTAGTTGGTCGCGTCGGCCAGCACGCCGGGCAGCTTCTGGAGGACCGCCGACAGCTCGGTCCGGTGGCGGTGCTCGTTCAGCTCGGCCAGCTCGCGCGGAAGGTCCTCAGGGTGTGACGGCGGCGTGTCGGGGATGTCGAATCGCCGGATGGCGTAATTGAGGGCGGCAAGGCTGTTCTCGTCGGTGCGCTCGACGGGGGCCGTACCCAGCAGCTCATCCAGCGTCAGCCCCATCGCCTGAGCGAGAGCGGCGGCAATGCCCTGGGTCAGCGCGCGGTCGCCCACCTCGATCTTGCTGAGCAGCGAGACGGACACGCCTGCACGCCGGGCGAGGGCAACCTGACTGAAGCCGCGCGTCTTGCGGCAGACAGCCACATTCGCACCGGGCCCGGGAATCTTGGTCACGCTCATGGTATGCGTCTTCCCCACTCGACTGGCGTTACCTCTGATCCATCGTCTCACTCTCAGCACTCGTGCGCTTGCGCCTTGTGCAAGCGGTGTGCAAGTTCCCTTTGCACGGCGGCAGTTCTCTTGTGTGAGAAACGTATGCACAGGTGGGACGAGGGGTCATGGCACAGACAGAAGAGAAGCCACCGACGGTACTCAGCCACGGCGATCTGCCGTACCCAAAGGGCACACTTGTCGAAGACGTCGAGACCGGACGCACGGGCGAGCTGCAGGGCGTGATCGAGGAGCGCGTCAAGGGGACCGGAAAGCTGCTCAGCCAAACAGCATTCATGCGGCCGAGGGGAGGTGGCCTTGAGTGGGAGGCTCCTTTGAACCGCATCAAGCCCGCCGACGAGAACGGTTAAACCACCCCACCAAGCGGGCTGCCCTGATCAGCCCGGGGACGTGATCGGCTACGAGGGCAAGTGGCGCACGGTCAGGACAGCCAGGGTCGACCGGGGACCTATGGGCGGGTTGGCCGTCGTGGTCACCTGGGAGGAGAACGGAGCCGCCCGCTTTCCGGCCGGTGATGAACTGCTGGTGCGAGAGCCCGACGCCGACTGACCAGAAGCCGAGCCCCACCCCGAGCAGAACGGGGCTCGGTACGTTCCAGCAGCAGCACGCCGTCCGGCACTTGGTCCGGCTCGGCTCAGAAGTGGTCCGGCTCGGCGGTCAAGAACTTCGCGGCCCATCCGCCAAGTGGCCCTCATCGCTACCCTGCTCAGGGGGCTCGAAGTCCGCCACTTTCTCTGCGGGGAGCCCAATCCGGTTGAACCGGGATCCGCCGGGCCAGCAGGCGGCGATGGCCGGCCGGAGCCGGATCGGTGTCAGAGTGGTGCGCCCAGAAAGGGGGGTGCGGAGTGAGCGCTGAGGCAGCCGCCATCAATCTCGGGCGGACGGTCGCGACCCGCGTCGTGCGGTTATGGCTCGAACCGCGTCGGCGCGAGCAGGAGAGCCGGATGGAGATGTCCGCCCTGGTCCGGCGGCGGGTGCCGGGGCTGCGGGCGCAGCGGGGCGTGGAGCGGCAGTTCGAGCAGATCGCGGACGCGGTCGCGGCGCGGCTGGAGCCGATGTGCGGGCATGAGTTCCGGGACTTGGAGGAGGGCGGGCGGCAGGCGGCGCTCGACGCCGTGACGGCGGCCTTCGGTCGCGCGGACCTGTCCGACGGGGCGATCCTCGGGTCCGACGCCAACCCCGCCGAGCTCGCCCGCCGGGTGCGGGCCTCCGCTCCCCCGCCCGCCGGTCTGGGCGAGGCGGCCACGCACTTCTACGAGCTGGTGCTGGCCGAGTGCTGCGACTGCTATGTGCGGATCCTTCAGCGGCTCCCGGTCTTCACCGAGCGCGGGATCGCCGAACTGCTGGGGCGGGTGGGCGAGCTCGGCCCCGAGCTGAGCCGGGTGCTGGAACGGCTCCCGGTCAGATCGCTGTACGCGCCGCAGGGGGCGGATCAGGACGAAGCCTTCCGCAGGGAGTACCTGGAGTTCCTCAGCCGCACCCTGGACGAGGTGGAGCTGTTCAGCTTCACGGCCGGTCAGGCCCCGCGCACCAAGTTGTCCGTCGCCTACATCAGTCTGCGGGTCAGCACGGATGCGGAGGGGCGGGCGGCGCGGAGGTCGTCGGGCGGACCCGACCACCGGTTGCGGACGGGCATCGGTTCGTGGGGCGGCGCGGAGCACGAGCTGTCGGCGAACGTACGGGTGGAGGCGGCATTGAAGGAGTCGCCGCGGGTGCTGTTGCGCGGCGAGGCGGGTTCCGGCAAGACGACTCTGCTCAACTGGCTGGCCGTCACGGCGGCGCGCGGCGCGTTCGGCGGGGACCTGGCCGACTGGAACGGACTTGTCCCCGTCCTGGTCAAACTGCGGCATTACGCCTCTCGTGACCTGCCGCGCCCGGAGGAGCTGTTGGACGCCACGGCGGGGCCGCTGACCGGCCATATGCCCCGGGCGTGGGTGGACCGCGCGTTCCAGGCGGGGCGGGTGCTGCTGCTCGTCGACGGGGTGGACGAACTCGTCGCGGCGGAGCGGCGCGGGGTCAGGGAGTGGCTCCGGCTGCTGCTCAGCGCCTACCCGGACAGCCGTACGGTGGTGACCTCCCGCCCGACCGCCGCCCGCGGCGACTGGCTGCGCGCGGAGGGCTTCGCCCCGGTGGGACTGGAGCGGATGACCCCCGCGGATCTGCGGGCGTTCGTCCAGCAGTGGCACCAGGCGGTGGGCGCCCAGGGCGGCGAGCTGCCGTGCGCCCCGGAGGAACTGCCGCACTACGAGCGGGCGTTGCTGACCGCTCTCCAGGACCGCCCGCATCTGCGGGCGCTCGCCGCGAGCCCCCTGCTGGCGGCCCTGCTGTGCGCACTACACCTGGGACGGCGTCGGCGGCTGCCGCGCAACCGCATGGAGCTGTACCGCATCGCCCTGGAGCTGCTGGTGCAGCGCCGGGACGCGGAGCGCGGGGTGCCCAGCGCGCTGGATGTGCAGCTCAGCCTGACGGACAAGCTGTGTCTGCTGCGAGATCTGGCGTGGCGGCTCTCGGACAACAACCGCACTGAGATCGCCACGGAGAAGGCCCTCGCCCACGTCACGACCAAGGTGGCGTCGATGCGTCACCTGGACGACGGGGGCGAGGAGGTCCTGGATCATCTGGTGTCCCGTTCGGGGGTGCTGCGCGTCCCCGCCGAGGACCGCATCGACTTCCTGCACCGCAGCTTCCAGGAGTACCTGGCGGCCGAGGAGGCGGCGGAGGAGGACCGCATCGGCAATCTCATCGAGCGGTCCCATCTGGACACCTGGCGGGAGACCATCATCATGGCCGCCGGACACGCCAACCGCAGCCAGCGGCAGGAGCTGATCACCGGCATTCTGGAGCGCGCCGAGGCCGAGCGCCGCCATGCGCGCGGGCTGCGGCTGCTGGCGGCGTCCTGTCTGGAGACGATGGAATCGGTGCCTTCCGAACTCACCGAACGGCTGGACGACGCCCTGGGGTCGCTGGTGCCGCCGAGGCGCCGTAAGGACGTCATATCGCTGGCCGTGGTGGGGGATCCAGTGCTGCGTCGGCTGCCGCGTTCACTGGACGGTCTGAGCGGGACGGCCGCCAGGACCTCCGTGCGCACCGCCGCGCTCATCGGCGGCGGGAGAGCGCTCGATCTGCTGGCCGCTTACGCGGAGGCCGGGCATGCCGAAGCGGAGAAGGAACTCGCCGACGTCTGGGAGTATTTCGACCCGGAGGAGTACGCCCGGCGCGTGCTCGCCAAGTGTTCCTTGGAAGACGTCACGCTGACCCTTTCCCATCCCAGCCAGTGGCCCTCGGCCAGGGAGCTGCGGTCGATGCGGAAGATATGGATCAACCATCCGCTCACCGAGGGTCTCGCAGCCCTCGCGGATTTCCCGGGACTCTCCTGGCTGTCGATCTCACAGCTGAGGAGCCATAACGATCTCAGCCCGCTCACCGCTCATCCCCAGCTCACCGTCCTCTCGATCGTCGGAGACATCGCCCTCGAGGACGCCTCCCCGCTGGGAGCCCTCACCCACCTCGAGGAATTGCAGCTCACCCATTGGGCCGCCCTCCCGCCCATCGCCGATATCCCGCTTCCGGAGAAGCTGACCTCGCTCGGCCTGGGCGCCCTCCCCCACAACCCCGACCTGAGTTTTCTCCACCAGCTGCCGCCGGTTCAGAAACTGAACCTGGAGGGCTCGGGGAGTCCGCTGCACCTCGCAGACCTTTCCGCGCCGAGCGGCCTGCGGTGGCTGCGGCTGAGCGGCTTCGATCTGTCCGAGGGCTTCCCCGTCCTGTCCGCGTCCGTACGCGTCCAGGAGCTGAATTTCTACCGCTGCGCTTTTCCGGCCGACATCGGCGCTTTGAACGGTATCGACTCTCTGCGCTCCGTATTCTTCGGCGAGTGCCACGGGCCGGACCCCGGCCCCCTGGACCTCTCGCCTCTGGCCGGCCGCACGGCCCCGACGCGGCTCACCATCGAGGTGGGCACCACGCAGACCGTCACCGGGACCGAACAGCTCGGCCCCGGCATCCGCCTCTGCTACCGGTGAGGGGAGACAACGCTCAGACCCCGCTCAGCTCCGCATGGCGCGCCGCCAGCCGCCGCGCGCCGTCCTCGGTCAGCGAGCCGTGCAGCCGTAGCCGGGCCACGCCCCCGTCCGGGTGGATGTCGATGCGGACGTGGGTCACCGGTGGGGCCGCGTCGAGGAGGAAGCGGTGGACCGTGTCGGGCTGGAGGCGGGTGCGGGGCAGGAGTTCGGTCCAGGCCGGTGCCGTGGGGTCGGCCGGGTCCGCGCCGGACGTCGCGTCGAGGCCGTACAGCGTCGCCCACCCCGGCGCGTTGCCCTTGTAGCAGCCGGTGTCGATCTCCACGGCGCGGACGGCCCCCTGGGCGGCGAGGCGGTAGCGGACCCAGTCGTGGCCCGTGTCGCGGCGGCGGCGGGTCTCCCAGCCCTCGTCCATCCTGCGGGAGCGGCCCGGCCGGATGGAGTTGGCGGGCGGGGAGTAGAAGCGGTCGGAGGCGTCCTCGGCCGTGCCGCCGTGCTCCAGGGCGACCAGGTCGAAGGTGCCGAGGGCGGTGAGCCACGCCGGGTCGGGGGCGACCTCGCCGTGGACGCGGAGGCGGGCGATGCCGCCGTCGGGGTGCTGCTTAAGGCGGAGGTGGGTGAAGCGGCGGCGGACGGGGACGGGGAAGCCGTTGGCCGCGTGGCCGCCGATCGGGGTACGGGGGACGAGTTCGGTCCAGGCGGTGTCGTCGGCGAGGAGTTCCTCGGGGGACGGGGCGCCGTCCACCGCCGTCGCCTCGACGCTCACCGCCCGCGGGTGGTTGCCGCGGAAGTGCGCGGTGTCCACGACGATGCCGTGGATCACCCCGGGCGTACCGAGGCGGATCAGGGCCCAGTCGTGGTCGTCCTCGGCCGGATGCGGGTGATCGGCCGAGGCGCCGCGCCGCCGCCGGGTCTCCCAGCCGTCCATGACCTTGCCCTTGTGGCCGAAGAGCTCGGGGTCGAAGCGCGGGGTTTCGGGCTTCAGCAGATTCTCGCGCTCGGCGAAGAACTCGTCGTTGGCCGCGATCACGCCGCCGCCGAGCCGCCGGTCGGCCAGGTCCACGAGGTGGGTGAAGGGGAGGTCGGCGGTCCGGTAGTCGGCGTACGGGTCGCCACCGCCGTACGGGGCGGCGTCGCCGGTGAAGCGGGGGATCGGCGCGGTCATGGGCGGGCCTGCCTTTCCATGAGTCGGCCGGTGGGTTCGGTCGGCGCGCCATGGTCGGCGATCTTCCGGCCGCGCAGCCAGGTGGACCGTACGACGCCGTGCAGCGTCCTGCCCGCGTAGGCGGTGACCTGGTTGCGGTGATGGAGGGCGGCGGGGTCGACGGTGAAGGTCTCGTCGGGGGCGAGGACCGCGAAGTCGGCGTCGCGCCCGGCCTCGATGGCGCCCTTACGGTCGAGACCGACGGGCGCGGCGGGGCCGGTGGACATCCAGCGGGCCACGTCGTGCGGGGTGTGGCCGCGCCGCCGGGCCGCCGTCCAGACGGCGGGGAGCCCGAGCTGGAGCGAGGAGATGCCGCCCCAGGCCCGCCCGAAGTCGCCGACCTTGAGGTCGGCCGTACAGGGCGAGTGGTCGGAGACGACGCAGTCGATCTCCCCGGCCGCCAGGCCCGCCCACAGCGCGTCCTGGTCGGCGGCCTCCCTGATGGGCGGACAGCATGTGAACTCCGTGGCGCCGTCGGGCACTTCCTCGGCGGTGAGGGTCAGGAAGTGCGGGCAGGTCTCCACGGTGATCCGGACGCCCTCGCGGCGGGCTTCGGCGATCAGCGGCAGGGCGTCGGCGGACGACAGGTGCAGCACGTGGACGCGGGCGTCGAGCGCGGGGGCGAGTGCGATGAGGCGCGCGATGGCCTCGTGCTCGGCGGCGCGCGGGCGTGAGGCGAGGAAGTCGGCGTAGCGGGGGCCGGTGGGCGGTGGCGCGCCGTCGATGAGGCGGGGGTCCTCGGCGTGGACGATGAGCAGCCCGCCGAAGCCCGCGATCTCACGGAGGGCGGTCTCGAGCCGGTCGGGTGCGAGTGGCGGAAATTCGTCCACGCCGGAGGGCGGCAGAAACGCCTTGAAGCCGAGGACGCCCGCGTTGTGCAGGGAGCGCAGGGCCGGGACGTTTCCGGGCACCGCGCCGCCCCGGAAGCCGATGTCGACATGGGCCGAGCGCCGGGCGACCGCCCGTTTGGCCTCCAGGGCGGCGACGGTCGTGGTGGGCGGAATGCTGTTGAGCGGCATGTCGACCAGGGTGGTGACGCCGCAGGCCGCGGCGGCTCGGCTGGCGGAGGCGAACCCCTCCCATGCGGTGCGGCCGGGGTCGTTGACATGGACGTGGGTGTCGACGAGGCCGGGGAGGAGGACGTCGTCGCCGAGGTCCTCGACCCGCGCGCCGTCACCCGCCGTGACCGGCGCGGACCGCGAGCGCAAGCCCGCTGTGGGCGTCGCCCGGGACCGGTAGGCTGCCCGTGGCCGGTCGGCAGCGGATCGTCACCGTGTGCGGGCCGGTGCCGACCGCTGGGAAAGGAACACCGACGTGCCGTCCGCCGAGTCCAAGACCGCCGCCACCACCGCCGGATCCGGTGGCGTCCAGTCCCTGGAGCGCGCCTTCGATCTGCTGGAGCGGATGGCCGACGCCGGGGGCGAGGTCGGGCTGAGCGAGCTCTCCACCAGCAGCGGGCTGCCGCTGCCCACCATTCACCGGCTGATGCGCACCCTGGTGGCCTGCGGCTACGTCCGCCAGCAGCCCAACCGCCGCTATGCCCTCGGGCCCCGGCTGATCCGGCTCGGCGAGAGCTCGTCCCGGCTGCTGGGCACCTGGGCGCGGCCGTATCTGGCGCGGCTGGTGGAGGAGACCGGCGAGACGGCGAACATGGCGCTGCTGGACGGCGACGAGGTGGTGTACGTCGCGCAGGTGCCCTCGCGCCACTCGATGCGGATGTTCACCGAGGTCGGGCGGCGGGTGCTGCCCCACACCACGGGCGTCGGCAAGGCGCTGCTGGCGGACACGCCCCCCGAGGAGGTGCGCGCCCTGCTGGCCCGCACCGGTATGCCCGCGGCGACCGAGAAGACGATCACCTCGCCGGAGGTGTTCCTCGACGCGCTGCGGCAGGTACGCGAACAGGGCTACGCGGTGGACGACAACGAGCAGGAGATGGGCGTGCGCTGCCTCGCGGTCCCGGTGCCCGACTCCCCCGCACCGGCGGCCATCTCCATCTCGGGCCCGGCGGGCCGGGTGACGGACGAGGCCACGCAGGAGATCGTGCCGATCCTCCAGGAGGTCGCGGCCGAGCTGTCCGGAGCGCTGGCCGCCTGACGGCGGAGGGGACCGCTGAACCGCTCGGCTCGATGAGGCGCGGCCCTCGCGGCGGGCCCGGGGCCGAATGCCCGACCGGAACCACCGCCGGGCAGCCCGACGTCACGTTCGACGCACGCGGCCCATGGCGCGAGCGCGGGCGACCCGCGGGAACGCCACAGGCTCGGGCCGGGCCGACCGCGGGCGTGCGCGGGACTGCCCGGCCTGCCCGGTCAGTCTCTTCCTCTGCCCGCTTGCGGAACGTTTCCGAACTGGTCGATCGCCGCGCGGACGCTCGTCAGGGCGGGGCCCAGGGCGCTGACCGAGCCCAGGGCGCCCGCGATGAGGAGCAGTGAGCGGCGCAGTCGGTGCAGCTCGGGGGCGCCGGTGCGGGCCATGGCGTCGAGCGAGGCGAGCTCGTCGTCCGCGATCGCCCGGTCCGGTAATTCCGCCGGGTGGGCGGCGAGATCGCGCCTGAGCCGGGCCACGGCACGGCGCAGCTCGCCCGTCCTCGGATCGTCATCGGTGCCCGCCACTCGCCTGGCTTCCACGACTGCGGCGCCCTCCACTGACAAGGCTCCGGGTTCGCCCCGGAGCCTCGCGCCATCGTTGGCCAACACTGCCCTTCTCCCCCTCGCGCCATCTCGCACGACCCTGCCCCCTCTCCCGCATGGCCGCCCCAACCCTCCACCTCACGTGGATTCGGACACAAGGGGCCGCGGATCAGTTAACGCCACTCAGTGCACGACGCGCTATACGGAGAGCGAAAATCAGACCGGCTGGGATGAAGCCCCCGCTCGGCCCTCGGGTGCGGTATGCAGGGGCCATGGATCGCACTTCGGAGGAGTCCGCGCAGGTCGCCGGGATCGTACTGGCGGCGGGGGGCGGACGGCGGCTGGGCGGGCGGCCCAAGGCACTTTTGACGCATCGGGGGCGGCCGCTGGTGGAACACGCGGCGCACGCGCTGCTGGCGGGCGGCTGCGCGCCGGTGCACATCGTGCTGGGCGCCGGGGCGGAGACCGTACGGGAGCGGGCAAGGCTGCCCGGGTGCGTGCTGGTGGACAACCCCGACTGGGCGGAGGGCATGGGCTCCTCGCTGCGGGCCGGGCTCGGCTCACTGGCCGGTACGGGCGCGGGGGCGGCGCTGGTCGCGCTGGTGGACCAGCCGGGGATCGGCGCCGAGGCCGTGGCGCGGGTCGTGGCCGCGTACCGCTCGCCGTCGACCCTGGCGGCCGCCGCGTACGACGGGGAGCGGGGGCATCCGGTGCTGTTCGGCGCGGACCGGTGGGGAGACATCACGGCGAGTGCGGTGGGCGACCGGGGGGCACGCGCCTATCTGCGGGCGCACCAGTCCGCGATCACGCTCGTCGACTGCTCGGATATCGCCCGTCCGGACGACATCGACACCCCCGAGGACTTGACGCTGTTGGAGTGAGGGTCACCGGCGGACGAGGCGGATCAGCACGAGGCGGTTCAACAGAAGATTGAACTTCCACTATGGGAAACTTACTATCCACAACACAGAAGCATCGCGAGCGTCCAACCGAGACTCGCCTAAGGAGTGAGCGCCCATGTCCGCATCAGCGCCGTCCCCGCTGACCATCGTCGACGCCGAGCCGCTGGAGCGTCAGGGAGAGGTGCTGACCGAGGCGGCCCTGGCTTTCCTGGCCGAGCTGCACCACCGCTTCACCCCGCGCCGGGACGAGCTGCTCGCGCGCCGCGCGGAGCGCCGTGCCGAGATCGCCCGCACCAGCAGCCTGGACTTCCTCCCGGAGACCGCCCACATCCGCGACGACCCCGACTGGCGCGTCGCGCCCGCACCGCCCGCCCTCGAGGACCGCCGGGTGGAGATCACCGGTCCCACCGACCGCAAGATGACCCTCAACGCCCTCAACTCGGGCGCCAAGGTCTGGCTCGCCGACTTCGAGGACGCCTCCGCCCCCACCTGGGCGAATGTGATCGGCGGCCAGCTGAATCTGATCGACGCCTATGAGCGCCGGATCGACTTCACCTCCCCCGAGGGCAAGAGCTACACACTGCTGCCCGACGACCTGCTGGCCACCGTCGTGACCCGGCCGCGCGGCTGGCACCTCGACGAGCGCCATCTGCGGGCCGCCGACGGCAGCCCCGTCCCCGGCGCCCTCGTCGACTTCGGGCTGTACTTCTTCCACAACGCCCGCCGTCTGCTCGCCAAGGGCAAGGGGCCGTACTTCTATCTCCCCAAGACCGAGTCGTATCTCGAGGCCCGCCTGTGGAACGACGTCTTCGTCTTCGCACAGGACCACCTCTCCCTTCCGCAAGGGACGATCCGCGCCACCGTTCTGATCGAGACGATCACGGCGGCGTACGAGATGGACGAGATCCTCTACGAGCTCCGCGACCACGCCTCCGGGCTCAACGCGGGCCGCTGGGACTATCTCTTCTCCATCGTCAAGAACTTCCGCGACGGCGGCCCCGGTTTCGTCCTCCCGGACCGCAACGCGGTCACCATGACCGCCCCGTTCATGCGCGCCTACACCGAACTGCTCGTCCGCACCTGCCACAAGCGCGGCGCGCACGCGATCGGCGGCATGGCGGCCTTCATCCCCTCGCGCCGCGACCCCGAGGTCAACGCCGTGGCGTTCGACAAGGTCAAGGCCGACAAGGACCGTGAGGCGAACGACGGCTTCGACGGCTCGTGGGTCGCCCATCCGGATCTGGTCCCGGTCGCCCGCGCCTCCTTCGACGCGGTCCTCGGCGACCGGCCGCACCAGAAGGACCGGCTGCGCGAGGACGTCCGGGTCACCGCGGCCCAGCTGATCGACATCGCCTCGCTCGACGCCAGGCCCACGCACAACGGCCTGCGCAACGCCGTACAGGTCGGCATCCGCTATATCGAGGCGTGGCTGGGCGGCCTCGGCGCCGTCGCGATCTTCAACCTGATGGAGGACGCGGCCACCGCCGAGATCTCCCGCTCCCAGATCTGGCAGTGGGTCAACGCGGGGATCGTCTTCGAGAACGGCGAGAAGGCGACGGCCGATCTCGTCCGTGAGGTCGCCGCCGAGGAGCTGGCGGCGATCCGCGAGGAGGTCGGCGAGGACGCCTTCGCGGCGGGCAGGTGGAGCCAGGCGCACGATCTGCTGCTGAGGGTCGCGCTGGACGAGAACTACACCGAGTTCCTGACGCTGCCCGCGTACGAGCTGCTGGACTGAGCCGCCGTCCCCGTACGCGCGTCCCGTACGCGGAAGGGCCCGGACCGTGGGGGCGTACGGTCCGGGCCCTGATCGTCACGGGGTGTGGAGCCGGGAGCGCGGCGCGCTCCGCTGCGGTCAGTCGCCTTCCGCGATACGGGCCAGGCGGCGCGCCTCGGCGCGCGCCTCCCGTGCGATCTCGTCCTCGTCCACGGTGAGCAGCCGGCCCGACTCCACCACCGGGGCGCCGTTCACCAGCGACAAGGTCACCGGGGCGGGGGCGCCGAGGACGAGGGCCGCGACCGGGTCGGCGATCGACGAGTGGCCGAGGCCGTCCAGCTTCCACAGCACCAGGTCGGCCAGTTTGCCCGGCTCCAGCGAGCCGATCTGGTCCTGGCGGCCGAGCACCCGGGCACCGCCGTAGGTGCCCAGGCGCAGCGCCTGACGGACGGTCAGCGCCTTCTCGCGGTGGCTGCCGAGCCGGTTGACCAGCAGCGCGTTGCGCAGTTCGGTGTGGAGTTCACCGGATTCGTTGGAGGCGGTGCCGTCCACGCCCAGGCCCACCGGTACGCCCGCGGCGAGCAGATCGGGGACGCGGGCGATCCCGGCGGCGAGCCGGGCGTTGGACGAGGGGCAGTGGGCCACCCCGGTGCCGGTACGGCCGAACGCCTCGATATCGGTGTCGCTCATATGGACGCAGTGGGCCATCCACACGTCCTCGCCCAGCCAGCCGGTGGACTCGAAGTAGTCGGTCGGCCCCATCCCGAACCGCTCATGGCAGAACTTCTCCTCCTCCACCGTCTCCGAGCCGTGGGTGTGCAGCCGTACGCCCCTGCGGCGGGCCAGCGCGGCGGACTCGCGGAGCAGTTCGGTGGAGACGGAGAAGGGCGAGCAGGGCGCGACCGCGATCCGCAGCATGGCGTCGAACCCCGGGTCGTGGTGGGTGTCGATCGCCTTCTCGGTGGCGGCCAGCGCCTCCTCGGTGGACTCCACGGCGAAGTCCGGCGGCAGTCCGCCGTCGGAGGCGCCGAGGTCCATGGAGCCGCGGGCGGCGGTGAACCGCACCCCCAGTTCGCGCGCCGCCCGGATCTCGGCGCCCAGCAGATCGCCGCTTTCACGCGGAAAGACGTAGTGGTGGTCCATGGCGGTGGTGACCCCGCCGCGCACCATCATGGCGAGCGAGCCGCGGGCCGCCGCGTGGACCATCGGCTCGTCGATCCGCGCCCAGACGGGGTAGAGCGCCACCAGCCAGTCGAAGAGGTTGCTGTCCTGGGCGAGGCCGCGGGTGAGCCACTGGTAGAAGTGGTGATGGGTGTTGACCAGGCCCGGGGTCACCAGATGCCCCGTACCGTCCACCCGGCGGACGACGCCCGCCGGCCCCTCCGGCGCGCGCCCCTCGCCCACCGACTCGATGCGGTTGCCCGCGACGACGACATGGCCGGACGCGTACTCGGTGTCCTGGGCGTCCACGGTGGCGACGGCGCAGTTCTCGATGACGATGCGGTTCACGGAGCGTGGCCTTCCGTCGGGTCGGTGTCGGGGGTCGCGGTCGGTGGGTGGGAATCCGGTCGGTCGGCGGGGATCGCGGTCGGTCGGCGGGGGTCTGTCAGTCGGTGGGGATCCGGGGCTCGACGCCGTCGCGCAGCACGGTGGCCTCGATGAGCCCGTACGGCCGGTCGGCGGCGAAGTAGACCTCGTTGTCGTTGGTGAGGCCGAAGGGTTCGAGATCGACCAGGAAGTGGTGGTTGTTGGGCAGCGAGAGCCGTATCTCGTCGATCTCGGGCCAGCGCTCGATCACCCGCGCGCCCATCTGGTAGAGCGTCTGCTGGAGCGAGAGGGAGTAGGTCTCGGCGAACGCGCTCAGCAGATGGCCGCGCGCCTCGCCATAGCCGTGGTCCCAGTCCGGCATCGGCCGGGTGTCATCGCTCCAGCCGTAGCGCCAGCGGGCGTGCACATCGGTGGCGAGGATGCGGTCGTGGGCCTCCTGGAGCGTGGTGTACCTGTCCTTGACATAGCCCCAGAACTCGGAGTCCGTGGTGTTCAGGACGGTGAGGCCGGTGAGCCCGGAGATCACCTCCCAGCACTCGCCGTCATAGCCGATCTGGGCGGTGCGGACCTCCTGGCCGCGCCGGACGAAGGAGTGCTGGGCGCTCCCGGCGGTCTCGATCCGCTCCCAGGCGTATTCCTCGACGCGGACGCGGGCGCGGTGGATGGACTCCTGGCCGGTGACGAAGTGGCGGGCCAGCCGGATGCCGAACTCCTCGGCCGTGTCGATGCCGTGCTCCTTGGCGAAGGCGTACACGGTGTTCTTGGTGGTGTCGGTCGTCAGGACATTGGCGTTGCTGCCGGAGAGGTGGACCGCGTCCATCTCCCCGGACAGGGCCACCGAGACGCTGAGGTCCTTGATGTGGTGCACGGCGCCGTCGCGCACCACCCGGACGACGCGGGTTTCGGCTTTGCCGTACTGGTTCTGGCCGAGCGTGGGCATCGGTGCTAGCTCCCTCGGTAGACGGAGTAGCCGAACGGGGTGAGCAGCAGCGGTACGTGGTAGTGCTCACCCGGCTCGACGGCGAAGGCGACCGCGACCTCCGGGAAGAAGGCGTGGGTCAGATACGGCCCGGTCTCGAAGCGCAGCCGTGCGTGGGTGGTGCCCTCGGGGAGGGCGGGCAGATCCGTGCAGCGCCCGTCGGCGTCGGTGAGGGAGTCGGCGTGCGCCGTCCACTCCGCACCGGGCCCCGAGCGGACGGCCAGCTCGACGACCACCCCCACGGCGGGGCGGCCGATGCTGGTGTCCAGGATGTGGGTGGACACGGATGTGGCGCCGCTCGCCATCGCCGCTCTCCTTCCGCCGGGGCCCGCGGGGCCTGAAAGGGTTTCCACCAGCCGGGTCAGCCGGATGCGATTGATCTTTCCCAGTTCGGTGCGGACGATCTCGCGCTCGGTGTCGGCGTCATGGTGGATCCGCTCGCGCAGCGCGGCCAGCATCTCCTCGCCGGTGCGGCCGGTGGCGCAGATCAGGAAGACATGGCCATGGCGCTCCTGGTAGGCGAGGTTCAGCTCCAGCAGCTCCGCGCGCTCCGCGTCCCGCACGCCGTTCTGCTCCCGTGCCGAGGCGGCGTCGCCCGGCGCCGGCCGTCCTATGGGCGGATGCGCGGCCATCGCCTCGGCCAGGTCGGCGGCGGTGAGCCCGGTCATGGCCGCGTCGGAGGCGTCGAGCAGCTCCCCGACCGTCGCGTACGGCCGCCCGCCCGCCAGGGCGGCGCCCCAGGTCCGGCTGGCGCACACCGTACGCAGCGTCGCGGCGGCGTCCGGGTCGTCCACCGCGTTGAACCGGGCCAGCCCCGGCGGAGCACTGGAAGTCACTCTCGCAAGCTAGGAGGCTCCCTCGCCGGGCGTCAACGCTTTGTTGAAAAATCGGCGTAACGGGAGCCCCGCCGGTCGCTCCGTAGCGGGGGTACGCAGTAGGGGGTACGCGAGGGGCGCGTACCGGCTCAGGTCACTCCCCGCTCTTCTCGCGGTTGAGGTAGTTGTAGACGGTGAAGCGGCTCACCCCGAGGGCCCCGGCGACCGTTTCCACGCCGTGGCGCACGGAGAAGGCGCCGCGCTGTTCGAGATGGCGGACGACGGACTGCTTGGTCTTGCGGTCGAGGGCCGACAGCGGCACACCGTGGCGGCGCTGGAGGTCGGCGAGGATGCGGTCGAGCGAGTCCGAGAGATGCGGCAGCCTTACGGCCACCACCGGGCGGCCCTCCCAGGAGAGCACCACATCGTCCCCCCGGGCCCGGTCCGGGGCGATCAGCTCGCCGCCCATGGCGTCCACGAGCGGTTTCACCGCGGCGGCGAAGGGGTGGTCGGCCGGTACGCTCACGCCTCGGCCTCCCCGATGACATTGACCTGGAGCGAGATCCGGGTGGCACCGGCTTCGAGGGAACTGCGCAGAAGCCGGTCCACGGCCTCCAGCACCGCCTCCGCCCCGCCCTCGGCGGTGTTGCCGAAGGGGCCGACGTCGACGGTGTCCAGCGCGGCGGCCTGAACGGTCTCGCGGGCCGCCACCGCGTGCGGCGGCACCTCGTCGAGGTCGAACGGTTCGGTGGTGAACTCAACCCTCAATCTCACGCCGCCAACCTACTGCGTCACGCCGTAACACGGCGCCCCCACTACGGGGGACCGAACGCCCAAGTCCCTCCCGGCGGCGGCCCGCTTCGGGGAGCATGGACGGATACCCCGTCCGCCCTTCCTCCTCGGAGCGCCCGATGACAGACAACGTGCCGGTGCGTTGTCCCGCGTGCCGTCGCGAGCAGTCGTTCACACCGCCCACCTTCCCCTGTGCGTGCGGTGCGCCGGTCACCCTGCCCGTCCTCCGCGACGGCACCCCGGAGGAGCTCGGCCACCGTACCTGGGAGAACCTCTGGGTGGCGGTGAACTGCCCGTCCTGCGGCCGCCAGGGCCATTGGCCGCGGCCGGAGCTGGGCTGCGACTGCGGCGCGGTGGTCCGCGTGCCCGTGGCCGTCGCGCCGCCCCTGGCCGGCCTGGGTGCGGCGGCCGGACTCGGCGGCGCGGTGGTGCGGCGCCCGGCGTTCCGGCCGGTGACGATCCGTACGGCGCGGGACGCGGTCACCGCCGCCGCGCAGTATCTGAAGTGGCTCGGCTTCCACAGTCTGCGGCCCTCGGACGACCGGGCCGCCTCCGGGGTGGACCTCTACGGGACGGGCGTGGTCGCCCAGGTCGATCCGACCACCCGCCCCACCGAACTGCGGGACATCGAGTGCCTGTGGCTGAACGGGCTCCAGAAGTCGGCCATGAGCGTCTTCTTCTCGCGCGCGGGCTACGCGCGGGAGGCGCGGGCGCGCGCCGACGCGCTGCACCTGCCGCTGTTCATCATGGATCTGACCGGCACCCCGCAGCCCGTCAACGACCCGGCGGACGTGCTGATCCGGATGGGGCCGCCGGACGGCTGACCCCGTCGGCACTTGTGCTCATGACCGGGGAACGCTTCCGCTGAGGGGCCGTTGAGGGGCCGCTGAGGGGCCGCCCTCCACCGTTCACCCGTCCCATCCGCTCGACCGGCCGGAGGCCGCACGATGGCTGTTCCGTGGTACCCGAGGTCATGGGCCGCGCCCATCGCCGCACTGACCCTCCTTCTGGTGACCGGCTGCGCAGGCGGCGACGAGCCGCCGCCCACGGCGGAGAGCTCCTCGGCCGCACCCGGGCCCCCGTCCGGCACACCCGCCCCGCCCACGAGCGCCACCGGCGGCGACGGCACCGGAGGCGACGGTGGAAAGAGCGTGGAGGAGGACATCGACGCGGCGGTCTCCGTCACCAACACCTACTGGCGGACCCATTGGCCGCAGCTGTTCACCGGCGGCTACAACCCGCCCCGGCTCCTGGGGGCCTACGACGGCGACACCCCCGGCACCCCGGTGTGCGGCAGCGAGCCCCTCCCCGACGACAACGCCGTCTACTGCCCGGACGGCGACTACATAGCGTGGGACATGGATCTGATGCGCTGGGGCCATGCGCGGGGCGACGCCTGGGTCTATCTGGTGATCGCCCATGAGTGGGGCCACGCCGTCCAGAACCGTCTGGACGCGGGCCTGGTCGACCTGGCCCGTGAGCTCCAGGCCGACTGCCTGGCCGGGGCGGTCCTCTTCGGCGCCGCGCAGGACGGGACGCTCACCTTCGAGGAGGGCGACACCGAGGAGCTGGCGGACGCCCTGACCGCACTCGCCGACAGGACCCCGTGGACCGATATCGCCGACCACGGCGACGCCTCCCAGCGAGTCTCCTACTTCAGCCGTGGCGCGCGCTCGGGGGTGAAGTCCTGCCTGCCGAACGTCATCCAGTGACGGGCAGCGGCGTGGGGGCGGCCGGTGACAGGGTCCGGTGACGGGCAGGGAATGACAGCGGCCCGGTGACGGGCGGCGTTTCCCGGGCGCGGGTGACGGGCGGCGGTTCCCGGCGCGGGGTTGTGGGCCCCTGCTGTGACAGAGGGGCCCGCATCTCATCAGTGGTGCGCGGCCTGGGGTTCGGCCCGCTCGACCGGCGTTTCCGATCTGGCCGGATCGGCCCCGGACCGGGTTTCGGGCAGCAGCTCCCGGGCGGCCGCCTCGCGCAGCTCGACCTTGCGGACCTTGCCGCTGACCGTCATCGGGAAGGCGTCCATGAGCCGCAGATAGCGGGGGACCTTGTAGTGGGCGAGGCGTCCCCGGCAGAAGCGGGAGAGCTCATCGCGGGTGAGGGTCCTGGCGCCCTCGCGCAGGATCACGCAGGCCAGGATCTCCTCGCCGTACTTCTCGTCCGGTACGCCGACCACCTGCACATCCGCGATCTTGGGGTGGGTGTGCAGGAACTCCTCGATCTCCCGCGGATAGACGTTCTCCCCACCACGGACGATCATGTCCTTGATCCGGCCGACGATCTGGACGTATCCCTCTCCGTCCATCACCGCGAGGTCGCCGGTGTGCATCCAGCGCGCCGAGTCGATCGCCTCGTCGGTCCGCTCGGGCTCCTGCCAGTAGCCGAGCATCACCGAGTAGCCGCGGGTGCACAGCTCACCGCGGGTGCCGCGGGGCACGGTCGCCCCGGTCGCCGGGTCGACGATCTTGACCTCGACATGCGGCATCACCTGGCCGACGGTCGAGGTACGGCGTACGAGCTCGTCATCGGGCCTGGTCTGGGTGGAGACCGGTGAGGTCTCGGTCATGCCGTAGCAGATGGACACCTCCTCCATGTGCATCTCGGCGACCACCCGCCGCATCACCTCCACCGGGCAGGGCGATCCGGCCATGATCCCGGTGCGCAGCGAGCTGAGGTCGAAGGTGGCGAAGTCCGGCAGGGCCAGCTCGGCGATGAACATGGTGGGGACGCCGTACAGCGCGGTGCAGCGCTCCCGTTCGACGGCGGCCAGGGTGGCGACGGGGTCGAAGCCGGGGGCGGGGATGACCACGCAGGCGCCGTGGGTGGCGGCCGCGAGGTTGCCCATCACCATGCCGAAGCAGTGGTAGAAGGGCACCGGCACACAGATCCGGTCCGCGGAGGTGTAGCGGACGGTCTCCCCCACGAAGAAGCCGTTGTTGAGGATGTTGTGGTGGGAGAGGGTGGCGCCCTTGGGGAAGCCGGTGGTACCGGAGGTGTACTGGATGTTGACCGCGTCGTCGCAGCCGATCCGGGCCTCCCGCTCGGCCAGCCGCCCGGGGGCCACATCGGCTCCGGCGCGCACCAGACCGTCCCAGGTCCGGTCGCCGATGTAGATGACATCGCGCAGCGCGGGGCAGGCCGACCGCACCTGCTCGACCATCCGGCGGTAGTCGCTGGTCTTGTGCGCGGTGGAGGAGACCAGGACCGAGATTCCGGCCTGCTGGAGTACGTACCGCAGCTCATGGACGCGGTACGCGGGGTTGATATTGACCATGATGGCGCCGATGCGGGCGGTGGCGTACTGCAACAGCACCCATTCGGGGCAGTTGATGGCCCAGATACCGACCCGGTCGCCCTTGGCGACCCCCTTGGCCATCAGCCCGAGCGCGACCTCCTCGACCGACCGGCCGAACTCGGCGTAGGTCCATCGTCGGCCGGAGGGGATGTCGACGAGCGCCTCGCGCTCGCCGTACAGCTCGACGGCGCGGCCCAGGGCGGTGCCGATGGTCTCGCCGAGCAGCGGGAGGTCACTGGGTCCGCTGGCGTAGGAGAGCCCGGCTGAGCTCGGTGGGTCGGAGGTCAGGTCGGTCATGGGAGCTCCTTGTGTTCACGTTCACGTACGCCTTCACGTTCGTGAGGGTGGGTCATCATATGAGCGTCAGTCATCAGATCTCCTCATGAAACTCGATACCGCCCCCCTGTGCCGTGCGTTCACGCAGCTCGATCCGGCGAATCTTCCCGGAAACCGTCTTGGGGAGGTCGGCGAACTCCAATCGGCGGATCCGCTTGTACGGCGCGAGCACCGCGCGGGAGTGCGCGAACAGCGTCTTCGCGGTGTCCGGGCCGGGCTCCCAGCCCTCCGCGAGCACGATGTACGCCTTCGGCACGGCGAGCCGCACCGGATCGGGGGCCGGGACGACGGCGGCCTCCGCGACCGCCTCGTGCTCCAGCAGCGCGCTCTCCAGCTCGAACGGTGAGATCTTGTAGTCGGACGCCTTGAAGACGTCGTCGGCGCGGCCGATGTAGGTGATGTAGCCGTCGGCGTCGCGCGAACCGATGTCCCCGGTGCGGTAGTAGCCGCCCGCGGTGGCCTCGGCGGTGCGCTCCTCATCGCCCTCGTAGCCGGTCATCAGGCCGACGGGGCGGCCCTCGGGGCCGGTGAGGTCCAGGCAGATCTCGCCCTCGTCGCCGGGCCGGCCGGTGACCGGATCGAGCAGGGCGACCCGGAACCCGGGGGTCGGCCGCCCCATCGAACCGGGCTTGAGCGGCTGTCCGGGGCTGTTGGCCACCTGAACGGCGGTCTCGGTCTGGCCGAAACCATCCCGGATGGTCACCCCCCAGGCGCGCCGCACATGCTCGATGACCTCGGGGTTGAGCGGCTCGCCCGCGGCGACGGCCTCACGGGGCGGGGTGCGCAGCAAGGTGAGATCGGCCTGGATGAGCATCCGCCAGACGGTGGGCGGGGCACAGAAGGTGGTGATGCCGCAGCGGTCCATCTCGGCCATCAGACGGGTGGCGTCGAAGCGCGTGTAGTTGTGGACGAAGACGGTGGCCTCGGCGTTCCAGGGGGCGAAGAGATTCGACCAGGCGTGCTTGGCCCATCCGGGGGAGGAGATGTTGAGGTGGACGTCGCCCGGCCGGACCCCGATCCAGTACATCGTCGACAGATGTCCGATCGGGTACGAGATGTGAGTGTGCTCGACCAGCTTGGGGCGGGCGGTGGTGCCGGAGGTGAAGTACAGCATCAGGGGGTCGGTGGCGAGGGTGGGGCCACCGGGGACGAAGGGGTCGTCGGTGCCGGTGGCATCCGCTGTGATGGCCGCCGGGCCGTTCGCGGTGATGTCCGCCGGGACGGCCGAGGTTCCGGCGTCCTCGTAGGCGAGCCAGCCCGCGGACGCGCCGCCGACCGCGATCCGGGTGTAGTCGCCCGCCACGCCCGCGAACTTGCCGGTGTCCCCGGCCCGGACGATCACATGACCCGCCCGACCGCGCTCGATGCGGTCGGCGAGGTCGAGCGGGCCGAGCAGCGGCGTGGCGGGGATGACCACGGCGCGCAGCTTCATCGCGGCCAGCGCGGTCTCCCACAGCTCGACCTGGTTGCCGAGCATGACCACGATGCGGTCACCGGCCCGGACGCCCCGGTCGCGCAGCCAGTTCGCGGCCCGGTTGGAGCGGCGGCGCAGCGCCTCGAACGTCAGGCGGATCTCGCTCCCGTCCTCCTCGACGATGTGCAGTGCGGCGCGGTCGCCGCTCCGCGCGGCGATCCCGTCGAACCAGTCCAGGGCCCAGTTGAACCGCTCCGGGCGTGGCCAGCCGAACCCCTCGTACGCCGCCGTGTAGTCCTCGCGGTGGCCGAGCAGGAAGTCCCGTGCCGCGCGGAAGTCGTGGGACGGATTCATTGCTGTCACTTGTCCTCCTGAATGGCGTACCGCTCGCTAGCATCGTGCGACGGGTGATCTGAGTCTCACTACCCCCGGACGGGGGTGGCGCTGGATGCGGGAGGTGGCCGTGGCGGGATCGGACGGGGCCGTCGACGTACGGAGCACACTTCAGCGGATGCGCCGACGCGGTGGGCTGCCCGTCGCGTTCGGCGGACTGTCCTCCGGCTCGCGGCAGTTCCGGATCTCGGAACTCACCGGCACCACGACCAACTCCCTACGGGACCTGGCCGTCACACCCGGCAACGGCCTGGGCGGCAAGGTCCTCACCATGTCCCGGCCGATCTCAGTGGCGGACTACCCCACCTCGCGGGCGATCAGCCATGAGTACGACGCGGCGGTGGGTGCGGAAGGGCTGCGCTCGATGCTCGCGGTGCCGGTGGTGGTGCGCGGGCAGGTGCGCGGAGTGCTGTACGGCGCGCTGCGCCAGCCGCTGTTGCTCGGCGACCGCGCGCTGAGCGCGGCCGTGGAGGCGGCCCGCGAGCTGGAGCGGGCGCTGGAGCGCGAACTGGCGCAGGAGCTGGCGGCGCGGGACGAGGCGCGGCGGCTGCTGGCGGAGGCGCGGCAGCGGCGGCAGCGGGCGCGGTGGGCGCCGACGGCGGAATCGGTGGAGCCGTTGGCGTCGTTGGCGTCGGTGGAATCGCTGGAGTCGGTGGCGTGGACCGATCCGGCGGTGTGGGAGGAGGTGCGCGAGGCCCATGGCGATCTGCGGGCCCTGGCGCACCGGGTGCCCGACCCCCAGCTGCGGGCGGAGATTCTCACCGCCTGCGGGCGGCTGGCCAGGGCCACCTCGGGGCGCGGCCGGGAGCGGGGCCGACCGCACGGGGTGGATCTGTCGCCGCGCGAGGTGGATGTGCTGGCGTGTGTGGCGTCGGGGGCGACGAATTCGGCGGCGGCGGAGCGGTTGGGGCTGCGGCCGGAGACGGTCAAGAGCTATTTGCGGTCCTCCATGCGGAAGTTGGGGGCCCATACGCGTCTCCACGCCGTGGTCGAGGCCCGCCGGGCGGGGCTGCTGCCTTAGCGCGCGTTCTCGGGTCGGTCGGGTGCGGCGCCGTTTCGCGCCTTCGGCGCATTTGAGCAGCGGGGCAGGGGGTGGGAGGCGCGGCGGCGTCGCCGGGCGCCGGGGTGGCGGGCGTGGGGACGGTGGCGGCTTCCGTGGCTCGGGGGCCGAGGTCTCTCCGGACCGCGGGCCCTCTGGGTAGCCCTTCGGAAATTGCTTGATCTGGAGCAACTATCGCGTCAAGCGGTCCCCCGCCGTGACCCAACGCTCCCCCGGGGCGCACCACGGTCATATGGGGCGATATCCTGCACTGAGGTCAGTGCTCACGACACGGGAGGTGAGGTCCATGGACGGTGAACCTCCCAGTCGTATGCCGCGAGGTGCCGCCCCGGCCCGGACGCGCTGAGCACGACGCCCGGCTCGGCTCGGAGGTGGCGCCGCTCCGAGCCCGCTATCCGTAAAGGACCCGCCATGTCCGAGCGCCGCCGCACCCCGCGTCCCACGAAGCGGTACCCCTGGCAGCGTCCCGCCGGGGCCGACGCCACACCGCGCCCCGCGCCGGGGCCGCGGCGCGGCGAGCCGTCGGCCGCGTCGGCCGATGGGGCCCCGCCGGACATCGACGAGCGCGGTGTGGTGGACGCCGCCGTGTACCGCGGCGGCCGCCGGGTCGGCACTCCCGATTCCCTCGCCGCCACCTACCGGCGGCTGCGCGAGGAGACGGGCGCCATGGCGTGGATCGGGCTGTACCGGCCGAGCGAGGCCGAGCTGCTCTCGCTGGCCGAGGAGTTCGATCTGCACAAGCTGGCCATCGAGGACGCTCTGGAAGCCCATCAGCGGCCCAAGCTGGAGCGCTACGGCGAGACGCTCTTCGTGGTGCTGCGCGCCGCGCGCTATCTCGACGCGCCCGAGGAGGTGGACTTCGGCGAGCTGCACGTCTTCGTGGGCCCCGACTTCGTCATCACCGTCCGGCACGGCGCCGCCCCGGACCTGTCCGCGGTGCGGGCCCGGATGGAGTCCACCCCCGAGCTGCTGGCGCTGGGCCCCGAGGCCGTGCTGTACGCGATTCTCGACGCGGCCGTGGACGGCTACGCCCCGGTGGTGGCGGGGGTGCAGAACGACATCGACGAGATCGAGACCGAGGTCTTCCGCGGCGACCCCGAGGTGTCGCGGCGCATCTATGAGCTCTCCCGCGAAATGGTGGAGTTCCAGCGCGCCACCCGCCCGCTGGTCGGGATGTTGCACGGGCTGATGGCGGGGTTCGACAAATACGGCACCGACGAGGAGCTCCAGCGCTATCTGCGGGACGTCGCCGACCACGTCACCCACACCAGCGAGCGCGTGGACGGCTTCCGCTCCGCCCTCACCGATATCCTCGCGGTCAACGCCACCCTGGTGACCCAGCAGCAGAACGCCGAGATGCGGGCGCTGGCCGAGGCGGGTTTCGAGCAGAACGAGGAGGTCAAGAAGATCTCCGCATGGGCGGCGATCCTCTTCGCGCCCACTCTGGTCGGCACCATCTACGGGATGAACTTCACCCATATGCCCGAGCTGACGTGGGTGTGGGGATACCCGTTCGCGATCCTGCTGATGGCGGTGGTCTGCGTCAGCCTGTACATCATCTTCAAACGCCGCGACTGGCTCTGACGGCGCCCCAGCCGAACCGGCTGGATCGGCGGTTCTAGGGAATCCCTCGATGAACCGCTGATTCAGCCGTTTTCCGTAGCCCCTCCCATCCGTTTGTGCTTCGATGCCGTGCGGCACGGGCAGGCGAGCGAGGGAGTGGGCGTATGGACCGGCGAGGGTTCCTCATGGGCGCGGCCGCGCTCTCCACCGCGGGGCTGGTCACCGCCATCGGCGGTGCCACGACGGCCACCGCCGCGCCGCCCAGGCTGACGGCCGCCCAGGACTGGCTGTCGGCCATCGCCGACGCCACCCCGGTCCAGCGGCTGACCCTGCCCGGAAGCCATGACTCCGGCGCCCGCTTCGGCGGTCCGTGGACGGAGTGTCAGAACACCACCATCGCCGACCAGCTGAACAGCGGCATCCGCTTCCTGGACATCCGCTGCCGCGCCTTCGAGAACGCCTTCCCCATCCACCACGGCGCCTTCTACCAGAACCTCAACTTCGACGATGTGCTCGGCGCCTGCCGCTCCTTCCTCTCCGCGCATCCGTCGGAGACCGTGCTGATGCGGGTCAAGCAGGAGTACTCGGAGGAGAGCGCCGCGGAGTTCCGCCGGATCTTCGACACCTATCTGGATGACAAGGGCTGGCGCTCGCTGTTCCGCCTGGACAACACCCTCCCCACCCTGGGCCAGGCCCGGGGCAGGGTGGTGCTGCTCGCCGACTCGGACAACATGCCGGGGGTGCGGTACGGCGACGGGTCGCTCTTCGACATCCAGGACGACTACATGGCGGAGCCGATCGGCAAGTACCCCAAGATCGAGGCGCAGTTCCGCAAGGCGGCGGCCGAGCCCGGCAAGCTGTTCATCAACTATGTGTCCACCGCCGCCCTGCTGCCGCCCCGCTCCAACTCGGACCGGCTCAACCCCCGGGTGAAGTCGTTCCTGGAGGGCGCCGAGACACAGGGCTGGACCGGGCTCGGGATCGTTCCGATGGACTTCCCGAACACCACGTCCGGCCTGGTCGACGCCCTCGTCCGGCACAATCCGGGGGGCTGACCACGGCGGTCAGCGGCCGGCGGTCCGCCGGAAGACCTTGACCGCGGGGTCCGCGTAGCGCACGAGCTCCAGCGCCTGGTCGGGGAACCACTCCCCGGCCTCGGGGTTGACCGTGCCGCGCACCGGGTCCAGGGGCCCGTCCGTGCCGCGCAGGCACCGCCCGTCCGACTGGCCCGGTGTCTTCACCCACAGCGCGGCGTCCATCAGGGCGTCGCCGGTGTGGGTGGTGGGGCGCCTGCCCAGGCCCCGCCCCGGCGGGTTGCACCACGACTGCGCGTCGATGTGCCTGTCCCTGGGGGTCCAGGGGCCCTGGCCGTTGCGGCTGGTGTCGGTGACGTAGTGCTTCATACCGGCCGGGTCGTCGGGTGCGTGGGCACGCAGCCAGCGGCGGGCGTGCCGCCGCGACCAGCTCTGGTCGGCGCACTCCTCGGGGTCCCCGCCCTCGTCGGCGTAGGCGAGGCAGGAGGAGATCAGCCGGCCGTACCAGGTGCTGTCCGGGTCGGTCTGGTAGTGGGAGACATTGAGGGCGAAGCCGGTGGCGCGGTCGATCCCGGCCTTGATCAGACGGGGCACGATGCTGCTGACGGAGTGCCAGCCGGCGTGGCCCGCGTCCAGGTACACCGACGTCTGGCCGAGCGCGGTGAGGACGTCCACCGCGTAGTTGATCTCGGAGTAGCGGGCGGCGGTCTCCGGGTCCTCGACCACCGGGGTGTCCAGCTCGTCAGGGTCGACGGAGTTCCCGGCCTCCGGGGTCACCGGGTCGGGTGTGGGGAGCGGGGGCAGCTCGGGGAGAGTGCCGGGCTGCTCGGTGGAGGGCTCGGGGGCGGGAGTCTGGGACGCGGAGGGCTCGAGGGCGGCGGGCTCCTGGACTTCCGGGGGCTGGGGCGCCGGGGTCTCGGAGGCGGCGGGCAGCGCGTCCGGAACCTGCTGCGCCGGGGTCTGCGCTGCCTCCTGGCCGGTGCCGGGGGCGGCCGATCCGGTGGGCGGGGCCGTGGAAGCGCCGGGGTCGGGCAGCGGCGGAAGTTCGGTGGGCGACTCCTCCGCGGCCGGCTGCTCCTGGGCAGCCGGTTGCCCGTCGGCAGCTGGTTGCCCATCGGCAGCTGTCTGCTCGTCCGCAGTTGTCTGCTCGTCGGCGGTTGTCTGCTCCTCGATGACGGTCTGCTGCTCGACGGCGGTCTGAGCGGCGTTCGAGGCGTCGGCGCAGTCGGAGGGCAGCAGCGCCAGCGAATCGGGTTCGAGGATGATCAGCACCTCGCGGTCGCCGATGCCCGCCGCGACGGCGTCGATCCACGCCTCGTACTCGGCGAGGCTGTCCGCTCCCCCGCTCGAATAGCTGCCGCAGTCACGGCCCGGGACGTTGTAGAGGGCGAGAACCGGCAGCCTCCCCTGCCAGTCGGCGCTCCGCGTCGTCCTGCGGACCAGCCGCTCGACCTGCTCCGGGGTCTCGTCCCCGTACCAGACCGCCTGCGGCGTCCGCACCATGGAGAGGAGCCCGGCGGAGTCGCGGAAGTCGCCCCGCCAGGCGAGCCGGGCCACCTGGCGGTAGGAGTCCCGGTCCGGAGGCGGGGCGTAGAGGCGGGTCATGCGCGAGGACTCGTCGTCGTCCTCCAGCACGGCCGCGCTCACCACGGGGCTCATCAGCAGGGGCAGGGTGGCAGCGGCCGCGACGGCCGTCGACACGGTGATGATCTTGCGTCTCTTACGCACGTGCGCACTCCAGGGGGCGGCAGGACCAAGGTCGGTTTCTGACTCTCACTCAGGAACCGGCACCCGGCAAATGAACCCTCCGCCAGCTGGCGGAGGGTTTTTCCCGCTCAGGAGTGGCCTTATGTCAGAAGATCCTTCTGTGATCTGATCTGTTTTCAGATGGCGAGGCGATCAGGCTTCAGGCGACCGAGCCGATCCGCTCCGCGGGCTCCCGCGTGTCGTGGTGGATCGGGGTCCCGGAACCCGTCAGCGGCATTCCGCTGCCGCCCCGCCGGTGTGCCACGATCTCGCCCGCGATGGACAGTGCGGTCTCCTCGGGCGTACGGGCGCCGAGGTCGAGCCCGATCGGGGCGCGCAGCCGGGCCAGCTCCGGCTCGCCCACCCCGGCCTCGCGCAGCCGCCGCAGCCGGTCCCGGTGGGTGCGGGCGGAGCCCATGGCGCCGACGTACGCCACCGGCAGCCGCAGCGCCCGCTCCAGCAGCGGCACATCGAACTTCGCGTCGTGGGTGAGCACGCACAGCACCGTGCGGGCGTCCACCTCGGTCCCGTCGAGATAGCGGTGCGGCCAGTCGACGACCACCTCGTCGGCGTCCGGGAAGCGGAGCGCGGTCGCGAAGACCGGACGGGCGTCGCAGACCGTGACGTGGTAGTTCAGGAACTTCCCGATCCGCACCAGCGCGCTCGCGAAGTCGACCGCCCCGAAGACGATCATGCGCGGCGGCGGCACGCTGGACTCGGCGAGCAGGGTGACCGGCCGCCCGCAGCGGCTCCCCTCGGCGCCGATGACCACGGTCGCGGTGCGCCCGGCGTCCAGCAGGGCGCGGGCCTCCGCGGCCGCCGTACGGTCCAGCTCGGGGTGGCCGCCCAGGGTGCCGTCCCAGCCGCCGTCGGGGTGAACGAGCAGGGCGCCACCCAGCAGCTCGGGCGGGCCGTCCACGATCCGGGCCAGCGCCGTCGTCCGGCCCTCGGCGGCGGCGGACGCCGCGGCGGCGAGCACCGGGCGCACCCGGCGGTCGGCCGCCGGGGCCGGGGTGACCAGGACATCGATGACCCCGCCGCAGGTCAGGCCGACCGCGAAGGCGTCCTCGTCGGAGTAGCCGAAGGTCTCGCGGACGGTCTCGCCGGTTTGCAGCGCCTCCTGGCACAGCTCGTACACCGCGCCCTCGACACAGCCGCCGGACACGCTGCCGATCGCCGTGCCGTCGGCGTCCACGGCGAGGGCCGCGCCGGGCTGCCGGGGCGCGCTGCCGCCCACGGAGACCACGGTGGCGACGGCGAAGTCCCGGCCCTTCTCGCACCAGCGGTGCAGCTCGGCGGCGATGTCCAGCATGGTGATCAGCTCCTTGGTGGCGGGTCTATAACCGGAACAACACATCTACCTTCCGATATCTGCCCCGGCCCGGGAGGGCGGCGGCGATGCCCTGGTCAGCGCCCGTCGATCAGGTGCTCCGGGCGGACCGGCACGCGCTTCAGGGACAGGCCCGTGGCGGCGCGGATCGCGGCGACGACGGCCGGGGTCGAGGAGAGCGTGGGCGCCTCGCCGACACCGCGCAGCCCGTACGGGGCGTTGTCGTCGGCCAGCTCCAGCACCTCCACCGGCATGGCCGGGGTGTCCAGGATGGTGGGGATCAGATAGTCCGTGAACGACGGGTTGCGCACCCGCGCCCCGTCCGGCGAGACGACGATCTCCTCCATCACGGCGAGCCCCAGCCCCTGCGCCGAACCGCCGTGGATCTGCCCGACGACCGACAGCGGGTTGAGCGCCTTGCCCACGTCCTGCGCGGCCGCCAGCTCGACCACCTTGACCAGACCCAGCTCGGTGTCCACCTCGACGACCGCGCGATGGGCGCAGAAGGAGTACTGCACATGGCCGAACCCCTGTCCGGTGCGCGGATCGAACGGCTCGGTCGGCCGGTGCCGGAACTCCCGCTCCAGCTCGATCGCCCCGTCGCCGAGGATCTCGGCGAGGTCGCCGATCACCTCGCCGCCTTCGGTGACCACCTTGCCGTCCGCCAGCCGCGGCGCCTCGGCCGCGGCCCACGCCGGGTGGGAGGCGCCGAACCGCTCGCGGCCGCGCCGCAGCACCTCCTCCCGGACCGCCTTGCAGGTGTGTTTGATGGCGCCGCCCGTCATATACGTCTGGCGGGAGGCGGAGGTGGAGCCGGCCGAGCCGACCCGGGTGTCGGCCGGGTGGAGGGTGACCCGGTCCACGCCCAGCTCGGTGCGGGCGATCTGGGCGTGCACGGTGACTCCGCCCTGGCCGACCTCGGCCATCGCGGTGTGCACCAGGGCCACCGGCTCGCCGCCGATCACCTCCAGCCGGATCCGGGCCGTGGAGTAGTCGTCGAAACCCTCGGAGAAGCCGACGTTCTTGATGCCGACCGCATAGCCCACTCCGCGCACCACGGACTCGCCGTGGGTGGTGTTGGACAGCCCGCCCGGCAGGGCCCGTACGTCCACCGGGCCGCCCGCCGCCTCCCAGACGCGCTCGGGCGGCATCGGCAGCGCCTTGACCCGGCGCAGCAGCTCGGCGACCGGGGCCGGGGAGTCGACCAGTTGCCCCGTGGGCATGGTGGCGCCCTGGGACATGGCGTTGCGCTGCCGGAACTCCACCGGGTCGAGGCCGAGCTCGGCCGCCACCGCGTCCATCTGCGCCTCGTAGGCGAAGCACGCCTGGACGGCGCCGAAGCCGCGCATCGCACCGCAGGGCGGGTTGTTGGAGTAGAGGGCGATGGCCTCGGCATCGACGTTCTCGACGACATAGGGGCCGATCGACAGGGAGGCGGCGTTGCCGACCACCGCCGGGGAGGAGGAGGCGTACGCACCGCCGTCCAGGACGATGCGGCACTGGACGTAGAGCAGGGTGCCGTCGCGGGTCGCGCCGTGTTCGTAGGTGAGCTTGGCGGGGTGGCGGTGGACATGGCCGAAGAAGGATTCGTACCGGTTGTAGACGATCTTGACGGGCCGTCCGGTGCGCAGTGCCAGCAGACATGCGTGCGCCTGCATGGACATGTCCTCGCGCGCGCCGAACGCCCCGCCCACCCCCGAAAGCGTCAGCCGCACCTTGTCCGCGGGCAGCCCGAGGACCGGGGCGAGCTGATCGCGGTCCACATGCAGCCACTGGGTGGCGATGTAGAGGTCCACACCGCCGTCCTCGGCGGGCACCGCGAGCCCCGACTCCGGGCCGAGGAACGCCTGGTCCTGCATGCCCACCTCGTAGTCCCGGCGGACCACCACATCGGCGCGGGCCCTGGCGGCGGCCACATCGCCGCGCCGGACCGGCTGCCGGTGCACGATGTTCGGATGCGGGACGTGGGCGGCGTGGTGGTCCCGGCGGCCGGGGTGGAGCAGCGGGGCGTCGGGGGCGGTGGCGGTGGCCTCGTCGACGACCAGCGGCAGCTCCTCGTACTCCACCGCGATCCGGGCGGCGGCGCGGCGGGCGGTCTCGGGGTGGTCGGCGGCGACGATCGCGACGGGCTCGCCGTGGTAGCGGACCCGGTCCTTCGCGAGCACCGGCTGGTCGCGGATCTCCAGGCCGTAGTGGGTCTCGGCGGGCAGGTCGGCGTGAGTCATCACGGCGTACACCCCGGGCAGGGCGAGCGCCTCGCCGGTGTCGATGGATCTGATCGCGGCGTGGGCGTGCGGGCTGCGCAGGGTGAAGCCCCACAGCATGTCCTCGTGCCACAGATCCGAGGAGTACGCGAACTCGCCGGTCACCTTGAGGGTGCCGTCGGGGCGCAGGGTGGACTCGCCGACGGTCCCCCTGGCGGCTCCGGTGGCCTGGGTGAGGGTGGTGGGGGCACTGGTGGTGCGGTCGGCCGCCATGGTCAGACCGCCTCCCCGGTGCGGGCGGCCGCCAGGCGGACCGCGTCCAGGATCTTCTCGTAGCCGGTGCAGCGGCAGAGGTTGCCGGAGAGCGCCTCGCGGATATCGGCGTCGGAGGGGTCGGGGTTTCGCTCCAGCAGCTCATCGGCGGCCACCAGCAGCCCCGGGGTGCAGAAGCCGCACTGGACGGCACCGGCGTCGATGAACGCCTGCTGGACCGGGGCCAGCGGGGCGGCCTGCCCGGGGCGGGATGGCTCCGGCCGCCGGGGACGGACGGCCTCGGGCTCCAGGGGGTGGCCCGCGTCAGGCCCCGCGTGACGGGCCGCATCAGGCTCGCCGGGGCGGCCCGTCCCGGGCCCCACGGGGCCGCCGACCCCGGGCTTCCCCGGGCGGGCACCCTCAGGCCCCACAGGGCGGCCGCCCCCGGGCTCCGCGGGACGCGCCATATCAGGCTCTACGGGGCGGGCCTCGGGTGCCACGGAACGGGCCGCATCAGGCCCCACGGGGCGGGTCGCCCCAGGCGCCCCAGGATGGCCCGCCTCGGGCTGCTCGTCGGCGCGGCCGACCCCGGGCCCCCCGGGGCGGGCCTCGGGCCCCCCGGGGCGGGTCGCCCCATGCGCCCCCGGGTGACCCTCCTCGGGCTCACCGGGGCAGACGGCTCCAGCCGCTTGCGTGAACCGCTGCCGTGCGTGGTCGGCGAGCCCCTCGACGGTGACCACCTCGCGGCCCTCGGCCTGCCCCGCCGCCACCAGGCACGCGCACACCGGCACCCCGTCGAGGCGGACCGTGCAGGAACCGCATTCGCCCTGCTCACAGGCGTTCTTCGAACCGGGAAGCCCCATCCGCTCGCGCAGCACGTACAGCAGGGACTCGCCCTCCCAGACGTCATCGGCCGCATACGGCCGCCCGTTGACCGTGATGTTCACGCGCACTGTGCGGTCCTCCCGTCTCCCTCGCGATACGCCTCCCAGGTCCAGCCGAGCGTGCGGCGCGCCATGACCCCCACCGCGTGGCGGCGGTAGGCGGCGGTGCCGCGTACGTCGTCGATCGGACGGCACGCCCCGGCGCACAGCTCGGCGAACCGCCGGGCCACCGACGGGGCGAGGGGCGCGCCGCTGTCCCAGAAGCCGCCCTCCTCGAGCGCCCCGCCCAGGAACTCCTCGGCCTCCCTGGCCCGTACGGGCGTGGGCGCGGCCGATCCGATGCCGGTGCGCACGGTGCGGGTGCGCGGATGGAGCGCGACGGCGAAGGCGCAGACCGCGATCACCATGGCGTTACGGGTGCCGACCTTGGAGAACTGCTGCGGACCGTCCGCCTTCCGGATGTGCACCGCCCGGATCAGCTCATCGGGCGCCAGGGCATGCCGTTTGACCCCGGTGAAGAACTCCTCCACCGGAATGAGCCGGGTGCCGCGCACCGACGCCGCCTCCACCTCGGCCCCGGCCGCGAGCAGCGCGGGATGGGCGTCCCCGGCGGGCGAGGCGGCGCCGAGGTTGCCGCCGACGGTGCCGCGGTTGCGGATCTGCGGTGAGCCGACGGTGTGCGCGGCGAGCGCCAGCCCCGGCAGCTCGGCCCGGAGCTCCTCGATGATCCGGGTGTACGGGACCCCGGCGCCCAGCCGGACCGTACGGTCGGTGACCTCCCATTCGGCCAGCTCGGCGACGCGGGTCAGATCGAGCAGGTACTCGGGCCGCCGATGATCGAAGTTGATCTCGACCATCACATCGGTGCCGCCCGCGATGGGCACGGCGGTGGGGTGCTCGGCCTTCGCGGCGAGCGCCTCCTCCCAGCCGGCGGGGCGCAGGAAGTCCATGGGTCTCTCTTCTCGAATCGTCGGCGTGGCGTGGGCGGGAGGGAGCGCCCTCCCAGAACTCTGCACACGGCTCACCGCCAGTAGACCGAGGTGTGGGCCACCTGGTGCAGTCACCGAAGACATGAAGCAATTGGCTGGCCAGGCGGCGGGTCTTGTAGATTCGAACGAACGGCGGGGACCGGAAACCTCGCGGTATTCGACCGGCAACACGGAACAAGATCGGCTGGCATCACATGCGGCTGCGCGCACTGCTGGAGAACGACAGCCTGGGACTGCGGCTGCTCGGCGGCGAGGACGAGCTGGACCGCACCGTGCGCGGCGTGATGACCACCGATCTGCGCGACCCCAGCCGCTATCTCTCCGGCGGTGAGCTGGTGCTGACCGGGCTCGCCTGGCGGCGTGAACCGGAGGACTCCGAGCGGTTCGTCCGCATCCTCGCGGCGGCCGGGGTGACGGGGCTGGCGGCGGGCGAGGCCGAGCTGGGCGCCGTGCCCGAGGATCTGGTGCTGGCCTGCGGACGGCATCGGCTGCCGCTGTTCTCCGTGGTCGAGGATGTCGCGTTCGCCACGATCACCGAGCATGTGGTGCGCCAGGTCTCCGGTGAGCGCGCGGGGGATCTGGCGGCGGTCGTCGACCGCCACCGCCGACTGATGACGTCCGGGCCCGCGGGCGGCGGCCCCGAGGTGGTCCTGGATCTGCTCCGCTCGGACCTGGACCTGGCCGCGTGGGTGCTCTCCTCCACCGGCCGCCGGATCGCCGGGCCCACCGCCGCCGGAGCGGCCCCCGAGCCGCCCGCGGAGGTCCGCGCCCGGCTGGCGGGCGAGCAGCTGGCCGCCCTGCGCGAGGGGCGGCGCGGCCCGCACCGGATGACCGGCGCGGACGGCGTCACGTACTCCCTCTTCCCCATCCGCAGCGGCGACACCGGCGACGATGTGCGCGAGACCGTGCTGTCCGACTGGCTGCTGGTGGTCGGCGCGGACGCCGACGAATGGCCGGAGGAGCGGCTGGATCTGCTCCATGGGGTCACCCAGCTGATCGCGGTCGAGCGCGACCGGCGGAACGCGTCCCGCACGGTGCGGCGCAGACTCGCCCAGGAGGTGCTGGAGCTGGTCCAGACGGGCGCGCCGCCCGCCGAGGTGGCGGCCAGGCTGCGGGTGGCCGCCCCGGTGCTGCTGCCGGGGCTCGGCACGGCGCCGCACTGGCAGGTGGTGGTGGCCCGGGTGGAGTGGGGCGTCACCGCGGCGGAGGGGAACGGCGGGGGCGGCGGGGCACGGGAGGGTGTCGCACGGGAGGGTGTCGCACGGGAGAGCGGGGCGCGGCAGAACGGGGCGCGGCAGAGCGGCGTACGCGAGGGCGGCAGGGAGGGCTCAGCCCCCGGCGGCCGGGTCGCCCAGTCGCTGCTGGAGGAGATCCTGGTCGACCCGTATGCGTCCGGGCCCGAGCCCTCGGACCGGATCGCCGTGGCGTACACCGGCGACGAGGCGGTGGCGCTGGTCCCGCTCCCGGCACTCGCCGACGGCCCGTACGACGGCGGCGTGGACGCCGAGGGGCTGCACGCCGACGCGCTGCTGGCCGCCGTCCGGGAGCCGCTCTCCCGCGGCCTGGACGGCGACGGCCGGCTGACCCTCGGCGTGAGCGCCGCCGTCCACTCCGCGGACGGGCTGCGCGGCGCCCTGGAGGAGGCCCGGCACGCCCGGCGCGTCGCCGCCGCGCGCCCCGGGCGGGTGTGCGCGGCCGGCCACCAGGAGCTGGCCTCGCACGTTCTGCTGCTCCCCTTCGTCCCGGACGATGTGCGGCGCGCCTTCACCGCCCGGCTGCTGGATCCGCTGCGCGAGTACGACCGGCGCCATCGGGCCGAGCTGATCCCGACCCTGGAGGCGTTCCTGGACTGCGACGGCTCCTGGACGCGCTGCGCCGCCCGGCTGCATCTGCACGTCAACACCTTGCGCTACCGGGTCGGCCGGATCGAGCAGCTCACCGGGCGCGACCTGTCACGCCTCGAGGACAAACTGGACTTCTTCCTCGCACTGCGCATGAGCTGACGCGCCGCGAAAGCGCCCCGAGAACACCCCATCTGCCCCCAGTGCGGCGTCACCCTTGCCAGGGGTTTGTGAATTCATTCACACCAACCTCTTGGCCGGGCCCTCGCATTCATGCTGAGATTCGCCCACAGCTTCCGGCTCGATGGCGCGCTTGGGGAGGGCAATGTGGCGGACACCGCCATGTCACCACCTGGATCGTCAGATCCCCATTCCGAGGTACGAACGGGGCGCGGGCTCGACCCGCTCGTGGACGACCCACTCGACACGGCGGTATGGCGGCTGCGTTCGCGCGGCTGTTGGAAGGACGCCGCCGAGCTGCTGACACCACACGCGGTGGACGACGCCTCGGCGGCGCTCAAGCGCAGCGCCGTCCTGATCGAACGGTGCATGTACACCTCCGCGGGCTGGGACGCGGCCGAGGACGCCCTGCGGGCGGCCGAGGCGCTCGCGCTCACCGACACCGAGCGGGGCGCGACCGCGTGCGAGCGGGGCTATCTGGCGTACGCGTCCACGCTGCTCGGGGTGCGGGACCGGGCCGACGAGGCGCGGACCGCGCTCGGCCGCGCCGCCGCGCTGCTCTCACCGGGTTCCGCGATCCGGCCGCTGCTGGACTTCCGGCGCGGGCTGATCTCCCAGCACCTCGCCCACAATCCGACCGGCGCGACGGCCGCCTTCCAGCGCGCCCACGCGGGCGCGGCGGCCCACGGCGACACCCTGCTCCGCTCGTTCACCTGGCGCCATCTGGCCGCCATGGCGGAGGCCGACGGCGATCTGCCGGACGCCCGGCACGGCTTCGCCGAGTCGCTGCGGATCCGGGAGGAGCTGGGCTATCTGGTCGGCATCGCCCCGGCCCTGGCCGCCCTGGCCGATGTCGAACCCGACCCTGAGGAGGCCACCCGCCTGCGCACCGAGGCGGGCCGTCTGGTCCGCCTCCTGGGCGGCGTCCCGGTCTGGCTCGCGGAACAGCTGGCCCCCACGGACACCGTCGACTGACCCGGCCCGGCCCCGGGGCGAGCACACCGCGCCCCGGGGCGCTCCGGCTCAGGCCGAAGAGGTGGCCGAGGGAGGTCGCTCGGGTGGGGTCGAGGTGGTGCTGAGATGGCCCGGGGCCGTACGCGGGGGCTCGTACGCCCTCGCCGAGCCCCTCGGACGGCCGGGGCCCAGCGGCCCTCAGACCGTCGGGGCGAAGTGGGCGCGGGTGAGGTGTTCGACCGTGTCGAGGTCGCGGGCGACGAGGGCGTCGAGCAGGGCCATGTGCTCCTCCGCGTCGGCGACCAGGTCGGCGGTGCGGGTGGTCCGGCCGCAGGCCAGGGGCCACTGGGCGCGGCGGTGCAGATCGTCGGTGACGATCACGAGCTGCTGGTTTCCGGCCAAACCGAGCACGGTCTGGTGGAAGGTGCGGTCCGACTCCAGGTAGGCGGCCCGGTCGCCCCTCACGGCGGCCGCGGCCGTGGCCTCGGCGAAGGGCCGCAGCCCGGCCCAGCGCTCGGGCGCGATCACCTCGGCCAGGCTGAGCAACACCGGGACCTCGAGCAGCGCCCGCACCTCGGCCAGCTCGGCCAGCTCGCGCTCGCTGCGGCGGGCGACCCGGAAGCCCCGGTTGGGCACGACCTCGACGGCGCCCTCGCCCGCGAGCTGCTGCATGGCCTCCCGTACGGGGGTGGGGGAGACGCCGAAGCGCTCGGCAAGGACCGGGGCGGAGTACACCTCGCCCGGGGTCAGCTCACCGCCGGCCAGCGCGTCCCGCAGGGCGTCCAGGATCTGGCCGCGCACCGAGTGGCGGCGCGGGGACCTGCGTGCCGAGGGCGCGCCGCAGGAGGGCGGCCGCTCCATCGCCACGTGTGCTTCGGACTGCTCCACTCCGGTCCTCCTGACATCCCATCGAACGATATGCGGAGGCCGCCCCGGGGCAAAGCCCGTAAACATCATTTAAGGTCGCAGTAACGTTGCTCCGTGTACACGGACAGTATGCCGACCGCCATGCCGATCGGTCGGATTACCCGCGATCGGGTTCCGTGAATAGAATCAAGCCGCTTGCACAGCGCGAGTGTTCGGATCGCATCGCACCTATACGCGTGTCCCCCCGCCTACTTGGCGGCCTCTTGTCCCAAAACCGCTCGAGGCCCGGCAGGATTCCGCCAGGATGTCGCGCGCGGTAGGCCGCACTGCGGCCGGAACTTCATGGAAGCCAATCAAGGGGCACCGGATGAGACTGACCGACATATCGCTGGTCCTGCCAGTCGTCGTAGCGCTCGCCGGCGTCGTGGGGGCGGCGGTTGTCCTCGCGCGCGGCCGACGGAAGAAGGACGAGAGCGTCACGACCGACTCATGGGAGCGCAGCGAGGAGCGTCGGCGCCGTAAGGAGGCCATCTATGGGATGGCCGCCTATGTTCTGCTGTTCTGCTGTGCCGGGGTGGCCGCCGCGCTCTCCTTCCAGGGCCTGGTGGGCTTCGGACGGGAGAACCTGGCGCTGACCAACGGCTGGGAGTACCTGGTGCCGTTCGGTCTCGACGGCGCGGCGATGTTCTGCTCGGTGCTGGCGGTGCGGGAGGCCAGCCACGGTGACGCGGCGCTCGGCTCGCGCATGCTGGTGTGGCTGTTCGCGGGCGCGGCGGCCTGGTTCAACTGGGTGCACGCACCGCGCGGCATGGGCCACGCGGGCGCTCCGCAGTTCTTCGCGGGCATGTCGCTCTCGGCGGCGGTCCTCTTCGACCGGGCCCTGAAGCAGACCCGCCGGGCGGCGCTGCGCGAGCAGGGCCTGGTGCCGCGGCCGCTGCCGCAGATCCGCGTCGTCCGCTGGCTGCGCGCTCCGCGCGAGACCTTCGCCGCATGGTCGCTGATGCTGCTGGAGGGCGTGCGGACGCTGGACGAGGCGGTCGAGGAGGTCCGCGAGGACCGGCGCGAGAAGGAAGACAACCGCGCCCGCCGGCGCGATCAGGAGAAGCTGGACCGGGCCCGGATCCGGGCGATCAACCGGCAGCACCGGATGTGGGGCCGTCGCGGCGGCCGTCAGGTGGAGGTCACCGCCGCCACCCCGCCGCCCGCGCAGCTCGGTTCGGAGCCTGCCATGGGCGAGAACGTGCTGGAGACCGCCGGGGTCCCGGAGCAGGCCCAGCTGGCCGGGGCCTCCGCCCGGCCCGCTCTGCGGTCCGCGCGCGGCGCCGAGTCCGCCACCGGCGACCTGGGCCATGACCGGGACAAGGGCCGCGAACGGGATTTCAGCTTCGGCTTCGGTGAGAAGGACAAGGACGCCGAGGCCGACAGTCCCCGTACCATCGATCTCACCGCCGAGGACGACACCCTCACCATCCCGCGGCTGGACTCCCTCGAGGAGAAGCTGGCGCAGATCGAGCGCGCCTTCGGCTGAGCGGGCCGAGCGGGTGGCCGGGGCGGGGGCACATGTCCCCGCCCGCCGCCCGGCGGGTCCATGAACGCGCCATCGCACCGCACCTCCGCGGGGCGCGGCTACGGAACGCCTTCGGCTTCGAGTTCGAACCACAGGACCTTGCCCACCCCGTGCGCCCGCACGCCCCAGGCGTCCGCGAGCGTATGCACCAACAGCAGTCCCCGCCCGGATGTGCTGTCCTCGGCGGGCCGGTCGCGCAGCGTCGGGTGCCGGGACACGAAGTCCCGCACCTCCACCCGTAATCGCCCGGTGACGCGCGCGCCCGGCCCGTCCCCCAGCGCGGCCGTGATCCGCGCACCCCGGTCGGTGTGCACCAGCGCGTTGGTCACCAGCTCGCTGGTGAGCAGCTCGGCCAGATCGGTGCGGCCGGGCCCGCCCCAGTGCCGCAGCATCTCGCGCAGCTCCGCGCGGACCCGCGCCACCGCCGCGAGGTCGCCGCGCGCCAATCGCTTGGTCAGCGCCGGGCCACGCTCCGCCGGGACGGCCCCAGCGGTCTCCGGGGCGACCCCCGCGGTCCCCGCTGCCCGCGGAACGGCGTCCGCGGATCCGGGAACAGCCCCCGCGGCCTTCGGCCTCGCATCCGGTCTGCCGCTCCCCCGGCCCGACCGTACAGGCTGACGCTTCATCCTCCCCCGCCCCGGCCGCCCCGAGGTGACGGCCAGCGTCGAATGTCGTCGAACACGCTCACGGAAATGCATGCCCGCGTGTTGCCCCCTACACACCGAGGGAAATGTTCGATGTGATCCGCTGAGTGATCCATCGAGCGCGAGCCGAGGAGCCGTGATGCACGACGACCGACCACTGGTGGAGGGGCGCCTGGACCGCGCGCTGCGCCAGTTCATCAGGCCCGCCCAGTACACGGCCCGGGTGCCGCTGACCCTCTCCGCATGGCGCACCCCCGGTGAGCCGGTGCCGGTCGCGGAGGCGCTGGCGGGCACGTACGAGCCGTTCACCACCGGCACGGACTGGGGCAGTCCGTGGTCGACCTGGTGGTTCCGGCTGGAGGGCGCGGTGCCCGAGGAGTGGGCGGGGCGGCGGGTGGAGGCCGTCATCGACCCGGGCTTCACCGACGACGGCCCGGGGTTCCAGGCCGAGGGGCTGGTGTACGACGCGGAGGGGGTGCCGATCAAGGGCATCCATCCGCGCAACCGCCATATCCCGGTCGCGGCCCCGGCGGCCGGTGGCGAGCCCGTACGACTGCTGCTGGAGGCCGCCGCCAATCCGTCCGTGCTGCGCGACGGCTTCACCCCGACCCGGCTCGGCGATGTGCTGACCGCCGGGGACGAGCCGCTGTACCGCTTCGCCTCGGCCGAGCTGGCCGTCCTCGACGAGACCGTCTGGCATCTGGTCCTGGACATCGAGGTGCTGTCGGAGCTGATGCGCGAGCTGCCGCGGGACCGGCCGCGCCGCCATGAGATCCTGCGCGCCCTGGAGAACGCGCTGGACGCGCTCGATCTGCACGATGTCCCCGCCACCGCGGCCGCCGCCCGCGCCGAGCTGACCGAGGTGCTGAGCCGTCCCGCGCACGCGAGCGCGCACCGGGTCTCGGCGGCCGGGCACGCCCATATCGACTCGGCGTGGCTGTGGCCGCTGCGCGAGACGGTGCGCAAGGCGTCCCGTACCTTCGCCAATGTCACCGCGCTCGCGGGCGAGTACCCGGAGCTGGTCTTCGCCTGCTCACAGGCGCAGCAGTACGCCTGGGTCAAGGAGAACCAGCCGCACATCTGGGAGCGGATCAAGAAGGCGGTGGCGGACGGCAACTGGGCGCCGGTGGGCTCGATGTGGGTCGAGTCGGACGCCAATATGCCCGGCGGTGAGGCGCTGGCCCGGCAGATCGTGCACGGCAAGCGGTTCTTCCTGGAGGAGCTGGGGGTGGACACCGAGGAGATATGGCTGCCGGACTCCTTCGGCTACACCGCCGCCTTCCCGCAGCTCGCCAAGTTGGCGGGGGTGAGGTGGTTCCTCACCCAGAAGCTGTCGTGGAACCAGTCCAACAAGATGCCGCACCACAGCTTCTGGTGGGAGGGCATCGACGGCACCCGGGTCTTCACCCACTTCCCGCCGGTGGACACCTACAACGCCCAATTCAGCGCCGCCGAACTCGCCCACGCCGAGCGGAACTTCGCCGACAAGGGGCTGGCCACGCGCTCGCTGGTGCCCTTCGGCTACGGCGACGGCGGTGGCGGCCCGACCCGCGAGATGATGGAGAAGGCGCGGCGGCTCGCCTCCCTGGAGGGCTCGCCGACCGTCGAGATCCAGCCACCTTCGGCGTTCTTCACGGAGGCCGAGCGGGAGTACGGGGCCAAGGCGCCGGTGTGGTCGGGCGAGCTGTATCTGGAGCTGCACCGGGCCACGTACACCACCCAGGCCAAGACCAAACAGGGCAACCGGCGCAGCGAGCATCTGCTGCGGGAGGCCGAGCTGTGGGCCACCGCCGCCGCGCTGCACACACCCGGCTACGCCTATCCGTACGACGCCCTGGACCGGATCTGGAAGACGGTGCTGCTGCACCAGTTCCACGACATCCTGCCCGGCTCGTCGATCGCCTGGGTGCACCGCGAGGCGCGGGACACCTACGAGATGGTCTTCGCCGAGCTGGAGGGGATCGTCGCGGAGGCGGTGGCGGCGCTGGGCGGCGGCGGACCCACCGTTCTCAACGCCTCGCCGTACGAGCGCGAGGAGATCGCCGTCCTGGACGCGGAGACCGCGGCCGCCCTGCCGTCGGGGGCCCCGGTCCAGCCGCTGGACGAGGGCCGTACGGCGGTCGCGGTGCGGGTCGCCGGGCTGGGCGCGGCACCCCTGGGCGCCGCCCCGCGGGCCGCGGCCGCCACCAGTGGCGCACCCCATGGGGCACCGCCGGTGACCGCCCTGAGCGACGGCCAGTCCATCGTCCTGGACAACGACCGGCTGCGGGTGACCATCGACGCCGAGGGGCTGCTGACCTCGGTACTGGACCTGGACGCGAGCCGTGAGGTGCTGGCCCCGGGCTCCCGCGGCAACCTCCTCCAGCTCCACCCCGACCACCCCAACCACTGGGACGCCTGGGACATCGACCGGCACTACCGCCGCTCCCACACCGATCTGACCGGCGCCGAGTCCGTCGAGCTGATCGAGTCCGGCCCGCTGCGCGCCACGGTCCGGGTCATACGGTCCTTCGGCGCCTCCCGCATCACCCAGGAGCTGACGCTGGCCGCGGGCGACCGGCGTCTCGACATCGCCACGGAGGTGGACTGGCAGGAGTCGGAGAAGGTCCTCAAGGCGGCGTTCCCGCTGGACATCCACGCCAAGGTGTCCACCGCGGAGATCCAGTTCGGCCATGTGGACCGCGCCACCCACACCAACACCAGCTGGGACGCGGCCCGGTTCGAGATCTGCGCACACCGCTGGCTGCGGGTCGCCGAGCCCGGGTACGGGACGGCGGTGCTCAACGACTCCACGTACGGCCACGATGTGACCCGTACGGCGCATGACACGGGCGAGGGCACCGACAGCGCGGGCGAGGGCGAGGTGCTGGGCACCACCGTGCGGCTCACCCTGCTGCGCGCCCCGCACAGCCCCGACCCGGAGACCGACCTGGGCGTCCACCGCTTCCGCTACGCCCTGCTGCCGGGCGCGGGCGTCGCCGAGGCGGTGGCCGAGGGACTCGCCCTCAACCTGCCGCTGCGCACCGTGCCCGCCGGACCGGCCGAGCGGGCGCCAGTGGTGTCGGTGGACAACCCCGCGATCACGATCGAGTCGGTCAAGCTGGCCGAGGACCGCAGCGGCGATGTGGTGGTGCGGCTGTACGAGTCCCAGGGCGGCCGGGCGGCGGGCACGCTGGTCACCGGCTTCCCGGTGCTCGGGGCGGATGTGACGGACCTGCTGGAGCGGCCACTCCACGAGGCGGCCACGGGCCCGGGCGGGCTGACCCTGGCCCTGCGCCCGCACCAGATCCTCACGCTGCGGCTGCGGCCGGTGGGGTGAGGGGCTGACGGCCGGGGCTTCCCGGCCGGCCGGGGCTCGGAAGTCGAGCCCCGGCCTGCCGGGGGCCCGGAGACTGCTCATGTTCAGGGGCGCGGCACGTTGCGGAGGTTCGAGCGGGCCATCTGGACCATCTTGCCGACGCCCCCTTCCAGCACCATCCTGCTGGCCGAGAGCGCGAAGCCGGTCACCATCTCCGCCTTGATCTTCGGCGGGATGGACAGCGCGTTGGGGTCCGTGACGATGTCCAGGAGCGCGGGCCCCTTGTGGTGCAGTGCGGCGCGCAGCGCGGACCGCAGCCGCTTGGGCTTCTCCACCCGCTCGCCGTACACCCCGGCGGCGCGGGCGATCTGGGCGAAGTCGGGGTTGCGGTAGGCCGTGCCGTACGGGGGCAGGCCCGAGACCAGCATCTCCAGCTCGACCATGCTCAGCGCGGAGTTGTTGAAGAGGATCACCTTCACCGGCAGGTCGTACTGGACGAGGGTGAGGAAGTCGCCCATCAGCATGGTGAATCCGCCGTCGCCGGACATCGAGATCACCTGGCGGCGGCGGTCCATGAACTGGGCGCCGATCGCCTGCGGCAGCGCGTTGGCCATCGAACCGTGGGTGAAGGAGCCGATCACCCGGCGGCGGCCGTTGGGGGACAGATAGCGCGCGGCCCACACATTGCACATCCCGGTGTCCACGGTGAAGATCGCGTCGTCGGCGGCCTCCTCGTCCAGCACCGAGGCCACGTACTCCGGGTGGATCGGGATATGCCGGTCGACCCTGCGGGTGTACGCCTTGACCACGCCCTCCAGCGCGTCGGCGTGCTTCTTCAGCATGCGGTCGAGGAAGCGGCGGTCGGCCTTGGGGTGCACCTTCGGCGTCAGACAGCCCAGCGTCTCCCGGACATCGCCCCAGACGGCCAGGTCCAGCTTGGAGCGGCGGCCCAGGTGTTCGGCGCGTACGTCCACCTGCACGGTCCGCACATCGGCGGGCAGGAAGGCGCCATACGGGAAGTCGGTGCCCAGCAGGATCAGCAGATCGCACTCATGGGTGGCCTCGTAGGCCGCGCCGTAGCCGAGCAGACCGCTCATGCCGACGTCGTACGGGTTGTCGTACTGGATCCACTCCTTGCCGCGCAGGGCGTGCCCCACCGGCGCCTTCACCAGCTCGGCAAAGGCCATCACCTCATCGTGTGCCCCGGCGCAGCCCCTGCCGCAGAAGAGCGTCACCCGCTCCGCCCGGTTGACCATGGCGGCCAGCCGGTCGATCTCCGCGTCGCCCGGACGCACGGTGGGCCGGGAGGTCACCAGGGCGTGCTCCTCGGCACGCTCGGGCGCCGGACGGGCGGCGATATCACCGGGGAGGGCCACCACGCTGACCCCGCTGCGGCCGATCGCGTGCTGAACGGCGGTCTGCACGACGCGGGGCATCTGCTGGGGGTGGGAGATCAGCTCGCAGTAGTGGCTGCACTCCTGGAACAGCCGCTCGGGGTGGGTCTCCTGGAAGTAGCTGGTGCCGATCTCGCTGCTGGGGATGTGCGAGGCGAGGGCGAGGACCGGGGCCATGGAACGGTGGGCGTCGTAGAGCCCGTTGATCAGATGGACATGCCCGGGGCCGCAGGAGCCCGCGCAGGCGGCGAGGGACCCGGTGAGCTGCGCCTCCGCACCGGCGGCGAACGCGGCGGTCTCCTCGTGCCGCACCTGGATCCACTCGATCGCGGCGTTGCGGCGGATCGCGTCCACCACGGGGTTGAGGCTGTCGCCCACCACCCCGTACATCCGCCGCACCCCGGCGCGCACCAGGATGTCCACGTATTGCTCCGCCACGGTCTGCTTGGCCATCGCGCGCCCTCATCCTTTTCGTCCTGGTTGGATGGGGTGGGTGACGTTTGCCCGTCACCCACCTTTTGTCCATCAACCCATGGACGGCACGCTTACGCCTCCCAGACGGCGGCCGCCGTACGGTCGTCGGCGTATCCCTTCACCCCGGTCTGGGCATCGGCGAGGAACGCGGCGAGGCCCGGCGGCTCCGCCGTGCCCCAGCGTTCGGCCAAGCGGCCGGCGAGGGCCGCCTCGCCGCGCAGGGGGTCGGCGAGGCCCGCGCTGCACAGCAGAAGGGTGTCGCCCGGTCGGGCGACGGAGGCGCGGAAACGGAAGGGCCCGTGGGCGGGGGCGGGGTCGGGGTTCGGTTCCCGGCTCGGGTTGGGGTCGTGGGACGGCCGCTGGACGGGCGGGCGGCCGCCGTAGCCGAGGACGGGGCCGCCCACGGTGTCCCGCTCGCCCCCTTCGGGTTCCAGGTCCTGCCAGACGCCGTCACGCAACCGGAACAGCCCGCCGTCACCGACGCCGAAGAACACCCGGGTACGGCAGGCCGGATGCGCCGGGAGCAGCAGACAGCGCAACGACGCGGTGTGGTCGGCGGGCGCGAGTCCGCGTACGGTCGCGCCCGCGCGCAGCCGCCCGTAGGCACGGCCGGTGAGCCGATTCAGCCCGGAGCTGAGCGCGCCGCGATTGGCGGTGTGGATGTCCTCGGTCAGCCGGGGCTGATTGCTGCCGACCGCCCCGGCGATCCACTCGCACAGCTCGCGGGCCACCCGGTGCGCCCCCGGAACCGCCCGCTGCCCGGTCGCCACGGCGATCAGGATGAGGGCGCTGTCCCCGGTCCCGAACCGCACCGCGAGCAACGCGTCCCGCCGCGGCTCGCCCCGATAGCGTGCCGCGTCGCCGCGCACCGAGGCGGCCCGGAGCGTCAGCGTGCCGTAGCGGGCCCCCTCCAGCACGGTGTCGGGCACCAGATCCCGAAGATCCTCGGGATCGGCGACGGGCAGTGTGGTCGGCTCGGCCTCGTACGTGGGCGGCTCGTCCCCCACATACGAAGCCGCCGCGGCCCGCCAGGGCCGGGAGGGATCGGGGCCGGCGCCCCCGGTGAAACGAGGCGGAACGGGCGGCCCGGGGCTGCGGGATGGCGACGAGGACGGCGCCACCGAGCCCCCGGCGCGGCTGGGTGTATCACCGGGACCGGTACGGCCGGGCACGCTCTCCGGGCCGGTGCGGCCGGGGGCGCTCTCCGGGCCGGAACGTCCAGGCGCGCTCTCCGGGCCGGAGCGCCTGGGCCCACTCCCCGGCCCGGAGCGTCCAGGGGAGCCCTCCGAGCCCGTGCGCCCGGAGGCACCCCCGAAGCCGCTGCGCCCGGGGGCGCTGTCCGGGCCGGTGCGGCCAGGCACACTCCCGGGACCGGCGCGTCCAGGGTCACCTTCCGGGCCCGTGCGTCCGGAGGCACTCCCGGGGCCGGTGCGTCCGGGGGCACTCTCCGGGCCAGTACGCCCAGGGGAGCCCTCCGAGCCCGTGCGGCCAGGCATGCTCCCCGGGCCACTACGCCCAGGCGCACCCTCCGGACCGGTACTCCTGGGCGCACCCCCGGGGTCAGTGCGCCCAGGGGCGCTCTCCCAGCCGGAGCGTCCAGGGGAGCCCTCTGGGCCCGTGCGGCCGGGCGTGCTTCTCGGATCCGTGCGCTCGGGTGGGCTCTCCGGGCCAGTGCGCCTGGGCGCGTTCTCCGGGCCCAGGCGCCCCGGGGCGTTCCCAGGGCCGGAGCGTCCGGGAGCATCCCATGAACCCGCAGACCCAGGAGCGTCCCCTGACCCCGCTGACCCCGCTGAACCCGCTGAACCCGCTGAACCCGCGTCACGCTGTGCGGCACCGCCTCCCGTGCGGCCCTCCGCCGTGCCGGATCCAGCGTTGTCACGCTGGCGCCGGGAGGGCGGTGTGGCGCCGGAACCCGATATGCCACCCTGGGCGGCACCAGAGCCTCCGGTGCCGCCCTCTGCGGCATCGGCTCCCGTGCCGCCCTGCGAGGGCAGTGCGGCGCCGGGCCCCTCGCCGGCGGGAGATCGCCACCCCTGCGGGCCACCTTCCGCATCGGCGCCGGAGCCCGGGGCGCCACCGCCCGACTCCCCCGTCCGCGGGCCCCAGGGGGCGCCCGCGGCCGGTCTCTGGTTACCGGCGTCCCCGCCGCCGGCGAGCGTGCGGGAGGCCGAATCGAACCGGTCGTCCACGGAGTCCGAGGCCGACGCGGGCCCCGCGTCGGCACGCCGCGGGTCGTACAACTCGCCCCACCAGTCGTCCTCATGACGGCGTCGGTCGCCCTGCTGGCTCATCCCCACATTGTCCACAGGGAGGCTCTACGGGAACACCACGCGATGACCGGCACGAGGCCCGCCCAAGATCGCTCAGGCCAACCCGAGCGCGCCAGGCGTTGGGCTCCAGGCGCCAGGCCCCGCAGGCCGCCCCTGAGCCCAGGGGGCGAGCGCCGGACGACGAGCCACCCGTGCCACGACGCATTCCCTGTTCCCCGGGAGCCGAGTACGGGGCAGCCGGGGGCGGGCCGGGGCCAAGGCCGGGCCAGGCACGGGGCCGGGGCCAAGGCCAGGCACGGAGCCCGAGCCGAGACCGGGGCCGGACCGTAGGCGGCGATGTGGCCCAGACAGCCCCGCGGCGTCAGCCGCGGTATGTCTCCAGTAGCCGGAGCCATACCTCGCTGATGGTGGGGAACGACGGGACCGCGTGCCACAGGCGTTCGACGGGGACCTCGCCCGCCACCGCGACCGTCGCCGAGTGGAGCAGTTCGCTGACCCCCGGGCCCACGAAGGTGACGCCGATCGGATGGCCGCGGTCCAGGTCGACGACCATGCGGGCCCGGCCGCGGTAGCCGTCCGCGTACAGGACGGCGCCCTCGACGTGGCCCATGTCGTAGTCGACGACGCGGATGTTGCGGCCCTCGGCCTCGGCCTGCTCCGCGGTCAGCCCGACCGCGGCGACCTCCGGGTCGGTGAAGACGACCTGCGGTACGGCCGCCTCGTCCGCGGTGGTCGCGTATTCGCCCCAGCGGCCGGTGTCCAGCCGCTCGGCGCCCCGCGCGCGTGCGCCGATCGCCGCGCCCGCGATCCGAGCCTGGTATTTGCCCTGGTGGGTGAGGAGCACCTTGTGGTTGACGTCGCCCGCCGCGTACAGCCAGCCGTCCGATACGTCCCGCACCCGGCAGGTCTCGTCGACCGTCAGCCAGCCCCCCGGTTCGAGCCCCACCGTCTCCAGGCCCAGCTCCGCGGTGTGCGGGGCGCGCCCGGTGGCGAAGAGCACCTCGTCCGCCTCGAGCCGTTCCCCGCTCTCGAGGGTCACCGTGACCGGGCCCTCGGCTCCGCCCGGCCGGGCGAGGCCCTTCACCGATGTACCGGTACGGATCTCGACCCCCGCCTCCTTCAGCGTCTCGGCCACCAGCTCGCCCGCGAACGGCTCGATCCGGCCCAGCAGCCCGGAGCCCCGCACCAGCACGGTGACGCGCGAGCCGAGTCCGTTCCAGGCCGTGGCCATCTCGGAGGCCACCACACCGCCGCCGATGATGATCAGCCTCTTCGGCACCGTGCCGGAGCTGGTGGCCTCCCGGCTGGTCCACGGGCGGGCCTCGGCGATCCCGGGCAGATCGGGCAGCGCGGCGCGGGTTCCGGTGCACACGGCCACCGCGTGCCGGGCGGTGAGGATCCGCTCCTCGCCACCGGATGCGTCCGCCCCGTCCGGTCCGACCGCAGGCGTCACCGCGACCCGCCGCGGCCCGACCAGCCGCCCATGGCCGCGCACCAGGTCGATCCCGGCCGACTCCAGCCAGGAGATCTGGCCGTCGTCCTTCCAGTCGCCGACCTCCTCGTCGCGGTGGGCGAGGACATCGGCCGCCGCCAGCGGCCCGCCGACCGCCTGCCGCAGCCCCGGCACGTGGCGTGCCTCGGCCCGCGCGAGCACCGGCCGCAGCAGTGCCTTACTGGGGACACAGGCCCAGTACGAGCATTCACCGCCGACCAGCTCACGCTCCACGATCACCGTGGAGAGCCCGGCGGCCCGGGTCCGATCGGCCAGATTCTCGCCGACCGGGCCCGCGCCCAGCACGACGACGTCGTACTCGTCCGTGGCCTGGTTCATCGCAACCCGCTCTCTCGCTCCGTGTCCATCACCGTCTCAGGGTCATCGTGGCGTCGAGTTACCGCGCGCAGCCACCCCAATCGGCGTTTCGGCCGACCGCTCCCGGCGCGGGCGGTGCCGGTTCCGTCGTCTCATGCGCACGGGGCACGGCAGCGCGAGAGTGAACACATGACTGTTTTCACGGAACCCGAGACCGGATATCTCGGATCGCAGCGGATCGGCCGGCTGGCCACCGTGGACGAGCACGGCCAGCCGCAGGCCAACCCGGTGGCGTTCTTCCTCAACGAGGACGGCACGGTCGACATCGGCGGCTTCGCCATGGGCAGGACGAAGAAGTGGCGCAACACGGAGACGAATCCGAAGGTGGCGCTGGTCGTGGACAGCCTGGTGAGCGAGCAGCCGTGGCTGGTGTGCGGGGTGGAGATCCGCGGGGAGGCGGAGCGGCGCACGGGGCCGCATACCCTGGGCGCCCATTTGAGCCAGGAGGTCATCCGGATCCATCCGCGCTGGGTGTACAGCTGGGGCCTGGAGGACGTCCCCCGTGCCATGAGCCGGACCGTGGACTGACCAGCACCGATGAACCGACGAGCCGATGCCCGGAACAGGCGGGAGGGGGGGACAGGCCGGACGGGGCAGGCCGGACGGCCGCCCCGAAGGCGGGAGTTCAGTCCGCGAACGCGGCCACGTACGACGCCACGCACCGCCCCGGTGTGGTCAGCGATGTAATGACATGGCCGTCCACGGTCATCGGCGGGTCGAGCGGCACCCGGAGCAGTCGCTCGGAATGGGCCCCGGTGAGCTGCTCGGCCGGTATCAGCGTCCAGCCCCCGGGGTCCCGGCCCACCTCGAACAGCACATTGAGCAGATCCCCGGCGGGCGGCCGCACCGGAGCCACGGGCAGGACGGCGAGGATCGCGTCGTGCAGCGGCGGGTCACTGTCACGGGCGGGGAGCCGCAGCCCGCGCGGGTCGAGGTCGTCCAGGCCGACCGCGGGCTTCCCGGCGGCGTGGTGGGTGCGCGCGACCACCGCGTGCAGCGGCTCGGACCACGCGCGCGCCACGGTCACGGCCGCGGCTGTCACCGCGCCCCGTACCAGCGCCAGGTCCAGCACGCCGTCGCGGACGGCGTCGAGGCGCGCGGTCACCGGCAGGTCGATCAGCTCCGGCTCGGCGGGGCGTTCGCTGTCGCGCAGGCGGTCCAGCGCCCGGTCGAGCCGTTGGGTGACGCAGGACGCCACTCCGATCCGCAGAGCGGCCGCGGGTTCTCCGGCGACCACCCGTACCCGGGCCGCCGCGGCGAGGGTCTCACGGGCCGCGGTGAGCACCCGTTCACCGGCCGGGGTGAGCCGTACCCGACGTGAGGTGCGTTCGAGCAGGACCACGCCGAGCTCGCGCTCGAGCCGGGAGATCTGCTGGCTCACCGCCGGCTGCACGATACGCAGCCGCTGCGCCGCGCGCCCGAAGTGCAGCTCCTCGGCGACGGTCACGAAATAGTGCAGCGCTCTCAGTTCCATCTCTCAGATCTATCACGCGATGTGATCGGTGCTGAGCGTATGTGGTCATTGTTCGCCCAGGTCAGCCCGGCTGTGATGAGTACAGGCCCGCCGAAGCGGCCTTGCCCCGCCGCCGCCCCGGCGCGGGGAAGGACGCGGGAAGACCGCGGGGACATCCGAACGGAGAGCAGAAGTGACCACGACAACCCTCGGCATCATCGGCACCGGCATGGTCGGCGCCGGGGTCGCCCGTCGCGCCGTCGACGCCGGTCTGAACGTCGTCCTGAGCAGCTCACGCGGCCCGGAAACACTGGCCGATCTCGTCGCCGGGCTCGGCGGACGGGCGCGCGCGGCCACCCCGGCGGAAGCGGCGAGCGCCGGTGACCTGGTCATCGCGTCCGTGCCGCTGGCCACCCACGAGCGGCTGCCCCGGGCGGAGCTCGCCGGAAAGACCGTGATCGACCCGATGAACTACGCGCCGAATCCCGACTGGAGCGTCCCGGAGCTCGACAGCGACGAGCTGACCTCCAGCGAACTGGTGCAGCGGCATCTCGTCGGCGCCCGGGTGGTGAAGGCACTGCACTCCATCGGGCCCAAGCACCTGCTGGACCTGCACCGCCCGGCCGGAGCCCCCGACCGCACCGCGCTGCCGCTGTCCGGCGACGACCCGGACGCCAAGAAGGAGGTGGTCGACCTCCTGGACGTGCTGGGCTTCGACGCGGTGGACCTCGGCCCGCTGGCCGACAGCTGGCTCAGTGAGCCCAACACACCGCTGTACGCCTTCCCGTACGTGGGCCGGCCGCCGTCCGGCCTGGCCCCGAAGGACTTGGTGGCCTGGGTCCAGCAGGCGCCCGGCGTGCCCGTATCCGCCGCCCGGGTCAGGGAGCTCGCCGCCGCCACGGTGCGCGGACCTGCGGGCTTCCGGATGTAGCGGCCGGGCCTGCGCCCGCCGCGACCCGGCCACCCGATCGGCGGCCGGGTTCCAGCGGGCGTCGAAGGCTCTGCCGCGTACCACTACGGCTTGCGCATCGGCCCGCGCTTGCGCTCCATCATGTGGCGGCCGAGCGCCTGCCGCTGTTTCCAGTCCCGCCGCATCTCGGCGCGCAGCCGAGCGTCCGTACGGGCCGCGAGCCGCTCGTTCTCGCGCAGCAGTTTGCGGTAGCTCTCCAGCCGCCGCTCCGGGAGCGAGCCGTCGTCGATCGCGGCGAGCACCGCGCACCCCGGTTCGGCCCGGTGTGCGCAGTCGGGGAAGCGGCAGCGTTCGGCGAGCTCCTCGATCTCGGCGAACGCCTGGGCGACACCGCCCTCCGCGTCCCACAGCCCCACCCCGCGCAGCCCCGGGGTGTCGATCAGCACCCCGCCCGTGGGCAGGGGCAGCAGATCGCGGGTGGTCGTGGTGTGCCGTCCCTTGCCGTCGCTGTCGCGGATCGCGTGTACGTCCTGGACGGCCCGGCCCACCAGCGCGTTCGCCAGCGTGGACTTGCCCGCGCCGGACTGGCCGAGCAGCACCGAGGTGCCGGAGGCGAGCAGGGCGCGGAGCTCGTCCAGGCCCTCCCCCGTCGCGGAGCTGACCGGCAGCACCCGCACACCGGGCGCCGCCGTCCCGGTGTCGGACACCAGATGGGCCAGGGCGGCCGGATCGGGCACCAGATCGGCCTTGGTGAGGACGAGCAGCGGCTGGGCGCCGCTCTCCCAGGCCAGTGCGGTGAACCGCTCCACCCGGCCCAGGTCGAGCTCGGCGGCGAGGGACACGGCGATGACGGCGTGGTCGGCGTTGGCCGCCAGCACCTGGCCGTCCGAGCGCTTGGACGAGGTGGACCGTACGAGGGCGGTACGGCGCGGCAGCAGCGTACGGACGTAGGCCGGATCGCCCTCGGCGTCCACGGCGGCCCAGTCGCCGGTGCACACGATCCGCATCGGATCGCGCGGCGTCACCAGCTCGGTGTCGGCCCGTACCGTGCCGCTCGGCGTGACGACGTCGCACAGGCCACGGTCCACGCGGACCACCCGGCCGGGCACCAGGCCCTGTACGGCGTACGGGGCGAACGCGTCCGCCCAGCCGTCGTCCCAGCCATAGGCGGTGAGGGTGTGCGGAGACCCGGAGTCAGGAGAGTCGGAGGACTCGGTGGAAGTGTTGAACACGGAGGAAACCCTTCGAGGGGCGGCCTCCGAAGAGGTGTCAGCCGGAGGCCGCGGGGATGGAAATGAGGAACTCCTGAACGCGAGCGGCGCTCGCCACCGTGACCGTCATCAATGTCCTCACCTCCTGCTTTCCTCAACGCGTAGCAACACGGGCCGACACGGAACGGGGAAACCGTAGCCCATCCCCGTCCGAGACGCCATCCATTTTCTTTCGCCGAAAACGAAGGGCCGCAATCAACGCCCTTGTGACCAGCGGAACATGACCCCGAGCGGCGGCTACCGAACATGCTTGCGCGGCTGTCGGACGCTGAGGCACCTTCGCGACAGTTGATCTTTATTTTCACGATGCGATAAATGGGTCAGGTCACCAGGTCACGGGGGAGTGTACCTAGTTGTCCACAGTCGCCGATTCGCCATGGCAGCACGCTGTCCATGATTCGATAGCGGTCATCGGTTTCTCTTGTCGTTTACCGAGGGCTGCGACGCCCGGGGAATTCTGGCGTCTGCTCAGCGACGGCGAGGACGCCATCACTTCCGTACCGGAAGATCGATGGACTCCGCGTAAATCCGGCGGCCGGTCAGGGTCCGGAGCCGAAGCGGGGATGGAATTCGGCGCCTTCCTGGACCGGGTCGACCACTTCGACGCCGACTTCTTCGGCATATCGCCGCGCGAGGCCGGCGCCATGGACCCCCAGCAGCGGCTGATGCTCGAACTGGGCTGGGAAACCCTGGAGGACGCGGGCCTCACACCGGCCCGGATCGCACGCGGGCGTACGGGGATGTTCGTCGGCGCCATCAACGACGACTACGCCACTTTGCTGCGGCGGCACGGCGACTCCGCGGTCACCCACCACACCCTGACCGGTCTCCAGCGCGGCATGATCGCCAACCGGCTCTCGCGTCTGCTGGGCGCCCGCGGCCCCAGCATGGTGGTGGACTCGGGCCAGTCGTCCTCGCTGGTCGCGGTGCACACGGCCGCCCAGAGCCTGCGCAACGGCGAATGCGACACCGCGCTCGCCGGCGGTGTCCACCTCAACCTCGCGTACGACGGCGCGCTCAGCGCCGCACGCTTCGGCGGGCTCTCGCCCGACGGCAGGTGCTTCGCCTTCGACGCCCGGGCCAACGGCTTCGTCCAGGGCGAGGGCGGCGGTCTCGTACTGCTCAAACCCCTCGCCCGCGCGCTCGCCGACGGCGACCGGATCCATGGGGTGCTGCGCGGCGGCGCGGTCAACAACGACGGCGGCGGGGACACCCTCACCACCCCCAGCCGGACCGCCCAGGCGGAGGTGCTCCGCCAGGCGTACGCGGCGGCCGGGGTCGGCCCCGACGAGGTGCAGTACGTCGAACTGCACGGCACCGGCACGGCCGTCGGCGACCCCATCGAGGCGGCGGCGCTGGCCGAGGTGATCGGCACCGCGCGTACGAAGGACCGTCCGCTGCTGGTGGGGTCCGCCAAGACGAACGTGGGCCATCTGGAAGGGGCCGCCGGGATCACCGGCCTGATCAAGGTCCTGCTCTCCCTCGAGGCGGCGCACCTCCCGCCCAGCCTCAACTTCCGCTCCCCCAACCCCGCGATTCCGCTGGAGGAGTGGAATCTGCGGGTGCGGACCGGGCTCTCGGCGTGGCCGCGTCCGGATGCGCCGCTGATCGCCGGGGTGTCGTCCTTCGGCGTGGGCGGGACCAACGCCCATGTGGTCGTGGAGCAGGCGCCGGTGGCGCGGCCCGCGAAGGGCGCTGTCGATGTGCCCCAGGGCGTGGGCCGGGACATGGGCCGGGACGTCGGCCGGGACGTGGCCGAAGGCGTTGCGGTCGCGGGTGCGCGTGGCGATGAGGTGCGGGTACCGCTGCCGTGGGTGGTCTCGGGCCGGTCCGCGGCCGGGGTGCGGGCGCAGGCGGCGCGGTTGCGGGAGTTCGCGGCGGACGGTCAGAGCTCCCCGGCCGACATCGGATGGTCGCTCGCCGAGCACCGGACGGCCCTGGAGCACCGCGCCGTGGTGGTCGCCGGGGACCGCCGTGGCGAACCGGCCACCGGTGTGGTGCGGGGCGTGTCCGCCGACCGGTCGGGGCCGGTGTTCGTCTTCCCCGGACAGGGCTCGCAGTGGGCCGGGATGGCGGCCGAACTCCTCGATGCCTCACCGGTGTTCGCCGAGTCCTTCACCGCCTGCGCCGATGCGCTGGACCCGTATGTCGAGTGGTCGCCGCTCGATGTGGTGCGCGGACGTCCGGGCGCGCCGTCGCTGGACCGGGTCGATGTGGTGCAGCCGGTGCTCTGGGCGGTCATGGTGTCCCTGGCCCGGGTGTGGCGGTCCCATGGGGTCGAACCCGCCGCCGTGGTGGGGCATTCGCAGGGCGAACTGGCGGCGGCGTGTGTCGCGGGGGTGCTCTCGCTGGAGGACGCCGCCCGTCTCGTCGCCCTGCGCAGCCGCCTCATCGGCAGCGAACTGGCCGGGCGGGGCGGCATGGTCTCGCTGCCCCGGCCGGTGGACGAGGCCGAGAGCCTGGTGGCGCCCTGGGGCGAGCGGATCTGCGTGGCCACCGTGAACGGGCCCGCCTCGACCGTGGTCGCCGGGGACGCGGCGGCGCTGGACGAGCTGATGGCCGCGTGTGAACGGGACGGCGTACGGGCGCGCCGGGTCCCGGTGGACTACGCCTCGCACACTCCGCAGGTCGAACGGATCCGTACACGGCTGCTCGAGCTGGCCGCGCCCATCGCGCCCCGCCCCGGCGGGCTGCCGATGTACTCGACGGTGACCGGCGCCCTCCTCGACGGCGCGAGCGCGGACGCCGAGTACTGGTACCGGAACCTCCGCGAGACCATGCGGTTCGAGCAGGCGACACGCGCCCTGGCCGACGCCGGGCACACGGTGTTCATCGAGGTGAGCCCGCACCCCGTGCTGATCCCGGGGATCGAGCAGACGGTCGAGCGGACACCGCGGAACACCTCGTCGGCCCGCGACGCCGTCGCGGTGGGCACGCTGCGCCGGGACGAGGGTGGCCGGGAGCGGCTGCTCACCGCGCTGGCCGAACTGTTCGTGGCCGGGGGCGCGGTGGAGTGGTCGACCGCGTTGGAGGGCGGGCGGCCGGTGGATCTGCCGACGTACGCCTTCCGCGCGCGGCGCTACTGGCTGGACGCGCCCGAGCACACCGGGGACGCGGGCGGCGCGGGGCTCACGGCGGTGGACCATCCGCTGCTCGCGGGGGCGGTGGCCCCGGCCGGAGGCGACACGGTGCTGTTCACGGCGCGGCTTTCGCAGACCACTCACCGCTGGCTCGCCGACCATACGGTGCTGGGCGGTGTGGTGCTGCCCGGCAGTGTGTTCCTCGACTGGGCGCTGTACGCGGGCCGTGCCGTCGGCTGCCGGTATCTGCCCGAACTCACCCTCCAGGAGCCGCTGTTCCTGTCCGCCACCGACGCGGCGCAGCTCCAGATCCAGGTGGGCGGGCCCGATGCGGAGGGCCGCCGGGAGCTCACCGCGCACTCCCGCCCCGAGTCGGCGGCCGGGGACACGGCGACGGGCTGGACCTGCCATGTGCGGGCCCTCGTGGCACCGGATCCGGTGGGCTCGGACGGCGGCCCGGCGGGTGTCCCGGTGAGTGGCGAGCACGGCTCCGGCGCGGCCGCGTTCGCGGAGCTGGCGGCCGCCTGGCCGCCGCCCGGTGCCCGCGCGGTCGACCTGACGGGCCACTACGACCGGCTGGCGGCCGACGGCTTCGACTACGGCCCGGCCTTCCGCGGGCTGCGGTCGGCCTGGCGACGCGACGGGCACGTCTTCGCGGAAGTGGCCCTGGACGAGCGGGCCGAAGGGACCGGTAGCGGCCCGGTGGACGGCTTCGCGCTGCACCCCGCGCTGCTCGACGCCGCCCTGCACGCGATCGGCCTCGGCGGGTTCTTCGACCCGGCGGAGTCGGCGGGCGGGCGGATCCGGATGCCGTTCTCCTGGAGTGGGGTCCGGCTGCACTCCACCCCGGGCGCTATCCCGGGAGCCGCCCCGGGCGCCACTCCATCCGCCACCTCGCCCGCCACCGTGCGGGTGCGGCTGTCCGCCGTCGGCCCGGATGCCATCGGCGTCCATCTCGCGGGCGTTGACGGCCAACCGCTCGCGCATATCGAAGAGTTGACGCTGCGGGCGGTGTCCGTGGACCGGCTTCAGACGGCCGCGGAGGAGCGTGTGGCCCGCCCCGTACGGCGCGAGCGGCCGCGCCCCCGGCCGCAGGACACCGCCGCCGCCCAACGCGTCCTGGACGCCGCGCCCATGGAGCGGGGGCGGCTGCTGGCGGACCTCGTCCGGGAGCAGTTGCGCGCGGTGCTCCACCATGAGGCGGGCGCGGACCTCGGCCCGGACACCGAGTTCCTGGCGCTCGGCATGGACTCGGTGCGCGGGATCGATCTGCGCGACCGGCTCATCACGCTGCTCGGGCTGCGGCTGTCGGCCACGGCGACCTTCGAACACTCGACGGTGGACCGGCTCGCCGGGCATCTGGCCACCCTGGTGGACAGCCGGGCCGCCACCCGGCCGAGCGCCCCCGTGGCGGAGGACACCGCGCCCCCGGAGCGAGCCGCGCCGGAGCGGTCCGCCCCGGGGACCTCCCCGGATAAGGCCCCGGACACCGCGTCCGACGCCTCCGCGCCCCCGTCCGCGGTCGAGCTGGAGCTGGCGAAGGCCACCGCGGCCCCGGCGTCGGACCCCTACGACAGCCTCACCACCCTCTACCACCAGGCGTACGCCAGCGGCCGGGCCCAGTCGGTGGGCATGGCGCTCATCCAGGCCGCGGGCCGGCTCCGGCCGTCCTTCACCGCCGAGGACGCCGCCGGGCACGTCCTCCCGCCGGTGAAGATGGCCGGTGGCGACGGAACCCGGGCGACGCTGGTGTGTCTGCCCGCCATCACCGCCACCGCCGGGCCGATCCAGTACGGGATGATGGCGCAGATGTTCGAGGGCAGGCGGGATGTCCTCTCGCTGGTCAACCCCGGTTATCTCGAAGGCGAGTTGGTGGCCGGCAGCTTCGACGCCCTGATCGAGCTGCACCTCCACCAGCTGCGCGCGGCCATCGGCACCGAGCGCTATGTCCTGGTCGGCCACTCCATGGGCGGGCTGCTCGCCTACGCCCTGGCGGAGCGCGCCGAGCGGGCGGGGCTGCCGCCCGGCGCGGTCGTGCTGCTCGACACCTTCGAGGCCGCCCACCAGTTCTCCGAGAAGACCCATATCGCGCTGAACGAGGGCCTGGACTCCCGGGAGCAGCTGTTGGGCGACTTCGCGCTGACCGGCGCGAAGCTCTCGGCGAGCGGGCGCTACAACGCGCTGCTGATGGAGGAGTGCGTGCTGCGGCCCGTCGAGAGCCCGACGTTCTTCCTGAGCGCGGCCGAACCCATGCCCCACCAGGACGAGGGGTTCGAGGGCGACGCGTGGCGCGCGTCCTGGCCCTTCCCGCACACCGCGAAGGCCACCCCGGGAGACCACTTCACGATCATGGAGCACCACCTCCCCCGGACCACCGAGGCCATCGAGGACTGGCTAGCCGAACGGGGTCTGTGACCGACCGCGTCTGCGGCGGGCTGTTCCCCTCCCCGCCCCTTCCCACAACTGGGGCTCCGCCCCAGACCCGGGGGTCCAGGGGCGAAGCCCCTGCCACGCGGCGGAGCCGCATATAGGTGCTGCGGGGAGGGGCGGGGAGGGGAACAGCCCGCCGGACACCCCGTAAACCCGACGACGAAGGGACCTATGCCGTGACCCTGCCCGCCTTCGAAAGACTCGTCCCGCCCGGTACGGACATCGTCGCCGACCCGTACCAGCTCTACGCCCTGCTGCGGGAACAGGGCCCCGTGCACCGGGTGCCCAGCCACGGCGCGGACGACGTCTGGCTGATCGTCGGCCATGAGGAGGCCCGCGCCGCGCTGGCCGACCCCCGGCTGAGCAATGACATCCGCCACTCCTCGTCCTGGAAGGACGACGGGGGCAATGCCATCGGCCTGAACATGCTCCAGACCGATCCGCCGGACCACACCCGGCTGCGGAAGCTGGTGGCGCGCGAGTTCACCGCCCGCCGCATCGAGGCGCTGCGGCCGCGCATCCGGCAGATCGCGGATGAGCTGCTGGACGCCATGCTGCCGCTCGGCCGGGCCGATCTCGTGGAGTCGTTCGCGATGCCGCTGCCGATGGCGGTGATCTGCGAACTGCTCGGCGTTCCGGCGGCCGACCGGGCCGACTTCCGCGGCTGGTCCAGCGAGATCGTCTTCCCCAGTGGCCCGGCGGCCGCGGGCGCCGCCGTGGCGGCCATGACCGGCTATCCGGCCCGGCTCATCGAGGCCAAGCGGGAGGCGGAGGGCGACGATCTGCTGTCCGCCCTGGTGCGCACCATGGACGAGGACGGCGACCGGCTCTCGTCCGAGGAGATGCTCGGCATGGCCTTCCTGCTGCTGGTCGCCGGGCATGAGACAACCGTCAACCTGCTCTCCAACGGCACCTGTGCGCTGCTGCGCGCCCCCGGGCAGCTGGCCGCGCTCCGGGCCGACCACACGCTGCTGGACGGCGCCGTCGAGGAGATGCTGCGCTACGACGGCCCGTCGCAGTCCACGGCGCACCGCTTCACCACCGAACCCGTGGAGATCGCGGGCACCAAGATCCCCGCCGGTGAGCCCGTGCTGGTGCTGCTCGGCTCGGCCAACCGCGACCCGAAGCGCTTCACCGACCCCGACCGCTTCGACATCCACCGGGACGCCCGGGGCCACCTGGGCTTCAGCCACGGTGTCCATCACTGTCTGGGCGCGCCGCTGGCCCGGCTGGAGGCCACCATCGCGCTGCGGGCCCTGCTCGAGCGGTGCCCGGACCTGGCCCTGGACACCGATCCGGACACCCTGGTCTGGCGCCCCAGCATGATGCGCGGCCTGCTGCGGCTGCCGGTGCGGTTCACCCCGGCGGGGTAGGGCGCGTCAGCGCACCCGGTGGTCGTCGTCCGCCGCGGTGTCGTCCCTGACGGCGGGATCGTCCGGGGCCGCGGTGTCGTCGTCGGCGGCGGTGGCCCCAGCGGCGGTGTCGTCGATGGCGGTGCTGTCCGTGGTGCCGCTCGCGCCGTCCGCCGCGGACCGTACCTCCGGACGCCTCGGCCCCTGCCGGGGCGTCCGGGGCTCCCCGGCACCCTTCCCCGAGGGCCGCGCCTGCCCCGGGGGCTGGGCGTTCCCGGAGTTCCCCGCGGGCTGACCGGCGGAGTTCCCTGCCGACGTCCCCGGGGGCCTCCCCCGGCCCCCGTCCGCCGACCGCTCCCCCTGCTCCCCCTGCTTCGCGGAATTCCCCTGCTCCCCCGGCTTCCCGGGCTTCCCCTGCTTCCCCGTGGGCTTCCCGGCGGCCTTCTCCCCCGCCTCGCGCCTCGCGTGCAGCCGGGAGCGTATGTCCCCGTGCGGCAGGAACTGGGCCCAGCGCTCGGGGAACTCCGACGGCGGGGTGATCTCCGCCGCGCCGTCGTCCGCTGTGCGCTGCTCCCTCGCCCGCAGCCGGGCCGCCTCCTCCCGGGCGCGGGCGGCGCGCTCCGCACGCCCGGCGGCCGTGGCCACCGAGGGCCAGACCCGGTCGATCGCCGCGTTGACCGCCGCCCCGACCAGCACCGCGAAGGCGGACACGCCGATCCACAGCAGCACCGCGACGGGCGCGGCCAGCGAGCCGTAGATCGTCGGCCCCTCGACCGTATGGACCAGGTAGATCCGGAGCAGAAAGCTGCCCAGCACCCATATGGCGAGGGCCACCAGCGCCCCGGGGATGTCCTCCCGCCACGGCGAGCGCACCGGCACGGACACGTGGTAGAGCGTGGTGAGGAAGGCGATGGACAGCACGATCACCACGGGCCAGTACAGCACCCGTACGAGGTCGCCGCTGGACGGCAGCAGGCCCACCACCGCCTCCGGCCCGACCACCATCAGCGGCAGCGCCACCGCCCCGACCAGGAGCGCCACCAGATAGAGCAGGAAGGACAGCAGCCGGGTCCTGACGATCCCGCGCCGCCCCTCCAGCCCGTACATGATCGTGATGGTGTCCACGAACACGTTCACCGCGCGGGAGCCGGACCACAGGGCGATGGCGAAGCCCAGCGAGATCACATCGGGGCGGCCGCCCTTGATGACGTCGTCCAGCAACGGCCGGGCGATCTCCTTGACGCCCCGGTCGGACAGCACGGTCGCGGAGGCGTCGAGGATGTTCTGCCGGATGGTGGCCACCGTGTCCGTGCTGGTCCAGGCGTCGAAGTAGCCGAGCAGCCCGATCAGGCCGAGCAGCAGCGGCGGCAGCGACAGCAGGGTGAAGAAGGCCGCTTCGGCGGCGAGCCCGGTGACCCGGTACTCCATACAGGAATTGACCGTGTCCTTGAGCAGCAGCCAGGCCGTCCTGCGCTTGGACACATTGCGGTACAGGGCGCGAGCTTTGCGGAGCCGGCCGGGCGGCTTCGGTGTTTCATTTGCTGGCTGCACCTTCTCACCGTATCGGGGGTTTTCACCGCCGCTCACCCGGTGACCAGGCCGAATCGCCGCAAAAGGCGTTGGCGGAGGGGATGCCGCGCCGACTCGGCACCACCCTCCGCCCGCCGGGCCCACTGTCCGTGCCGGATACAGCCATGCGCAAAGGTTGCGCCGCGTTGCAGTGGCGTCGCAGCCGTCCGGACGGTCGGTGGGAACGCTGGGGCCGTGGGCCGTGGGCCGTGGGGCCGTGGGGCCGTGGGGCCGTGGGTCAGCAGCCTCCGCAGTTGTAGTAGGTCACGTCCCAGTGGTTGCTCTCACGGGCGTAGACGTTGCCCGAGCCGGACTTGTACTGCTGGGCGCCGTCACCCGGGCGCGGGCCGATGTTGGTGAAGGTGCCCGTGATGTAGTTGCTAAGGCAACTGGTGGGGCTGAAGTCCAGCTTGTAGCCGTTCCAGTGGCTGTACGTACCGGAGGCGTGCCCGGTCTCCGTACCGCCGGTGACGGTGAGCGCGCAGCCGGTGGCCCCCTTCAGGGTGATGGCACCCTGCACGGTGGTCAGGTTGATCTGCTCGAACGACGTACAGGTGGGGGTGTTGCGGTCCGAGCAGCCCCCGCTGGAGGTCCAGGAGACCCCGGCGCCGCGCAGCCGGTTCGCCGCGTCGGAGTGGCTGAGCTTGGTCACCGCGGCGGCGGCGGGGGCGTCGGCGGCCGTGGGGGCGCTGGGGGCGGCCGCCGCGCTCTGGGCGGTGAGAACGCCGGTGGTCGCGAGGACCGCGCCGCCCAGCAGGGCGCCGAGTCTGATCCGGGTGCTGGTCACAGCCATGGTCGTCTTCGTCTCCTTCGTCTGCGGATCGGTGGACCGTCGAGGACGGCGGCAGCACGATCCCAGCCCTCCGTGCCGGGCGGGCGACCCACCGGGGAAATCGGGACAGCGGGATCGGAAACCGCCTTTGAGCTGCGCGGACGGCGGGAGCTGGGACGCCCGGTGGGATACCGGGCGGTGCGCCGGGGTGGTGGTCAGCTCCCCTTACCCCCCTTCGAACCGGCGCGGTAGGCGCGGTCGCAGGCTTGCCAGGCGCTGAAGTCATGGGTGAGCGCCCACAGCCGATGGGCCGCCCGGATGTTCCAGTCCGGGTCCAGCGCCTGCTCGCGGGTGCCGCCGAGTTTGCGCAGCGTGCCGTCGTACAGCTGGAAGACGCCCCAGTTCCGGGTGGCGTTGGAATTGGGCAGGGTATAGAGGGGATCGAGCAATGAGGCGCAGTCCGCGATGCCGACCGCGCGCTCGGGGTCCTCGGTGAAGACCTCGCGGATACGCCGGGTGACCCGCTCGGGCGTCCAGGTGCCGAGCGGCTTCCCCGCGTTCTCGTACAGCGCCCGTTTGGTGCGCTCGTCCACCGATCCGTTCGGCGTCAGCCCGCTGCGGAGCTGGAAGACCACGACACGCATCTGGGTGACGGGTCCGAAGGCCCCGTCGATGTCGAGCTTGCCGCCCGCGCGGGCGAGCAGCGACTGGAGCTCATGCACACACGCGTCCGACTGCCCCATGCTCACCACGACCGGGCAACGGGAGGAGAGCAGCAGCCGATCGTCCGAGGAGCCGCCCGAGCCGCCCGAGGACGTGAACACCTTCCCCAACAGCGCGGCCGCCACCCCGGCCGCGGCGACCACGGCCAGCGCGAGCACGGCGATCAGCGGCCGACGGTGCGGCGGTGGCACGGCAGCCCCGGGCCCCTGGGCGGGCGCCGGGCACAAGGGCCCCGGCTCCGCCGCCGCACCGGGCACCGCCTCCGCCTCCGCATCGGGCCCCGCCTCCGCCTCCACATCGGGCCCCGCCTCCGCCTCCACATCGGGCCCCGTCCCCACCCCCGTCTCGCCATCCGGCTCACCCTCCGTCTCATCCCCTGAGACGTCCGGAGTGGCAGGCGAGCCGGGCCCACCGGACCCGGTGGCCGACACCGCGGCCGGGGCCCGCGAGACGGCCCGCTTCCGCTCCGCGTCCGCCAGCACCCACCGCCGGTGCAGCTCCAGCAGCTCCTCGCTGCCGGCCCCGCACACCTTGCCGAACCGCCCGATCACCTCGTAGTCGCCGGGCACGCTCGTCCCCGAGCAGTAGCGGTGCAGTGCCGAGCCGCTCACCCCGCTGCGGGCGGCCAGCGCCGCGTAGCTGCGGTTCGTCCGCCCCTTGAGCTCGCGCAACAGCTCGGCGAGCTCCTCCACATCCCGGTTCCCGCCCCCATCCCCGTTCCCGGACACCCCGACCCCCGCCCTCCCCGCTTGAGCGATACCCGTCAAGGCGAGTCAACGGCGTCCATGGTTATCTGTCCACCGTGACCATCACCGTGACCACCTGGCACCTGGAGCAGACCGCTCCGTCGGATCTGAGCCCGGCGGAGGAGCCGCCCGCCGCGGCGGAGGTGCGGATCGTCCGGGCCGAGGTGCCGAGCCCCGAGTTCAGCCACTTCCTCTATACGGCGGTGGGCTCGGACGTGGCATGGACCGACCGGCTGGTGTGGTCGCGGGAGGCGTGGGAGGGGTATCTGCACCGGCCCGGTGTGGAGACATGGGTGGCGTACGAGCGCGGCACCCCGGCCGGGTATATCGAGCTGGAGGGCCAGGACGGGGGCGTGGTGGAGATCGCGTACTTCGGGCTGGTGCCCGCCTTCCGGGGCCGTCGTATCGGCGGGCACCTGCTGACCTGGGGGACCGCCCGCGCCTGGGACATGGCCGACCGCTGGCCGGACCGTACGCCGACCAAGCGGGTGTGGGTGCACACATGCAGCAAGGACGGGCCGTACGCGCTGGGCAACTACCGCCGCCGGGGCTTTCGGGTCTTTGACGTCAAGACGTCGGACGAGGGGTGACCAACACCACAACGTCTTGTGATGCGAGACAGATCAGTCCGCATAGTGGATAAAGGTGGACTCGCCAGAGACCCCCATGCGACGCTTCCGTCATGTCTCGAGCTGGAATCGCCTTGGTGAGTCGACGCCACGTCGACCTCGGCCGCATGTCCAGCGCGATCTGTCCGGCGGGCTGACCCGCACCTCGACAGGGCCCTGACGGCCCCGGGCAGCACCACCAACACATCTTCCGTCGCCCCCGACGACGTGGGCGAGCACGCATGCCTTGACACTCCCCGCCGCATTTCGCACCGGTCACCGCCGCACAACTCTGCCCACCTGCCCATGCGCAGGTCAGACGGTGTGCGCAAGCTACCAACCGCCGCACCAGAGCCGCTCAGAAGGACATACACCGCCATGGCTGCCACCCCGGAACGCGCAAGCGCAACGCCCCGCCGCAAGGCCGGACGCCACCGCGGCGAAGGCCAGTGGGCCGCGGGGCACTTCACCCCTCTCAACGGCAATGAGCAGACCAAGAAGGACGATGACGGTCTCAATGTGCGGACACGCATTGAGACGATCTACGCCCATCGCGGCTTCGACTCCATCGACGGCGCCGATCTGCGCGGCCGGATGCGCTGGTGGGGTCTGTACACCCAGCGCAAGCCCGGGATCGACGGCGGCAAGACCGCGATCCTGGAGCCGGAGGAGCTGGACGACGAATACTTCATGATGCGGGTCCGGGTCGACGGCGGCCGGCTGACCACCGAGCAACTGCGGGTCGTCGGCGAGGTCTCGGAGGAGTTCGCACGCGGCACCGCGGACATCACCGACCGGCAGAACATCCAGTACCACTGGATCCAGGTCGAGGACGTACCGGAGATCTGGCGTCGGCTGGAGGCCGTCGGGCTGTCCACCACCGAGGCGTGCGGTGACACCCCGCGCGTGATCATCGGCTCGCCGGTGGCCGGGATCGCCGAGGACGAGATCATCGACGGCACCTCCGCCATCGACGAGATCCACCGCCGCTACATCGGCAGCAAGGAGTTCTCCAACCTGCCGCGCAAGTTCAAGACCGCGGTCTCCGGATCCCCGGTGCTCGATGTCGTCCACGAGATCAACGACATCGCGTTCGTCGGCGTCCGCCACCCCGAGCACGGCCCCGGTTTCGACCTGTGGGTCGGCGGCGGGCTGTCCACCAACCCCAAGATCGGCGTCCGGCTCGGCGCCTGGGTCCCGCTGGAGGAGGTCCCGGACGTCTGGGCCGGGGTCGCCTCCATCTTCCGCGACTACGGCTACCGGCGGCTGCGCACCCGCGCCCGGCTGAAGTTCCTGGTCGCCGACTGGGGCCCGGCGAAGTTCCGCCAGGTGCTGGAGGACGAGTACCTTCGGCGCCCGCTGATCGACGGCCCGGCGCCCGAGCAGCCGGTCCAGCGGTGGCGGGACCATGTGGGTGTCCACCGCCAGCAGGACGGCCGCTACTACGTGGGCTTCGCACCGCGTGTCGGCCGGGTGGACGGCACGACCCTCACCAAGATCGCCAATCTGGCGGAGGCGCATGGCTCAGGACGGCTGACCACCACCGTCGAGCAGAAGATGATCGTGCTCGATGTGACCGAGGACCAGGTGGAGTCGCTGGTCGCGGGGCTGGAGGCGCTGGACCTCCAGGTCAAGCCGTCCCCGTTCCGGCGCGGCACGATGGCCTGCACCGGTATCGAGTTCTGCAAGCTGGCGATCGTCGAGACCAAGGGGCGCGGCTCCTCGCTCATCGACGAACTGGAGCGCCGGCTGCCCGAGTTCGACGAGCCGATCACCATCAACCTCAACGGCTGCCCGAACGCCTGCGCCCGTATCCAGGTCGCGGACATCGGTCTCAAGGGCCAGCTGGTCATGGACGACAACGGCCGGCAGGTCGAGGGCTACCAGGTGCACCTGGGCGGCGCCCTGGGCCTCGAGCCCGGTTTCGGCCGCAAGGTGCGCGGGCTGAAGGTCACCGCCGCCGAGCTCCCCGACTATGTGGAGCGGCTGCTGAGCCGCTTCCAGGAGGAGCGCGAGGACGGCGAGCGCTTCGCCACCTGGGCGGCGCGGGCCGAGGAAGAGGCACTCACATGAGTGAGCGCTTCGGGAGCCGGCGGGAGGCACTCACATGAGCGTGTCCCGGCGCGCTGCGCGGGCTGGACTGAGGAGCCGCGCAGCGACGAAGGAGCGAGCAGTGACGAGGGAAGCCCGCGCGTCGGAGCGCGTCGGGGCTGAGCGGGAGGCACGGTGAGTGAGCGTGCGGCGCCGTTCTACTGCCCCTACTGCGGCGATGAGGATCTGCGGCCTTCGGAGGAGGGCCATGGCGCGTGGGAATGCGCGTCCTGCAATCGCGCGTTCCGCCTGTCGTTCCTCGGGCTGCTGGCCAAGGGCCTGCGGCACGACTCGGTCGATGAAGGGGGCACGGCGATATGACGACACGGCTTGAGGACACCGATCTCGAAGGGCTCGCCGAAAAGGCGGGCCATGAACTCGAGGACGCCCCGGCGCTGGAGATCCTGCGCTGGGCGGCGGACACGTTCGGATCGCGCTTCTGCGTCACCTCCTCGATGGAGGACGTGGTGGTGGCGCACCTGGCCTCCCGCGCCTTCCCCGGTGTCGATGTGGTCTTCCTCGACACCGGCTACCACTTCCCGGAGACCATCGGCACCCGTGACGCGGTGGCCGCCGTGATGGACGTCAATGTCATCACCCTGACCCCGCGCCAGACGGTCGCCGAGCAGGACGCCGAGTACGGCCCCGAGCTGCATGACCGCGACCCCGATCTGTGCTGCGCCCTGCGCAAGGTGCGGCCGCTCGAGGAGGGGTTGCGGGAGTATGACGCCTGGGCCACCGGACTGCGTCGGGACGAATCGCCAACTCGCGCCGATACCCCGGTCGTTGGCTGGGACGCCCGGCGCCGTAAGGTGAAGATCTCCCCGATCGCCCGCTGGACCCAGGCGGATGTCGAAGCCTATGTCGCCGAGCACGGCGTGCTGACCAACCCCCTGCTGATGGACGGCTATCCGTCGATAGGCTGCGCGCCCTGCACCCGTCGGGTACTGGAAGGCGAGGACATACGGTCCGGCCGCTGGGCGGGGAGCAACAAGACCGAATGCGGGCTGCACGGCTGATGGCTGTCGACCAGGAGAACGAGATGAGCGCCCCCACGACCACCGGTGCCACGGTGTGGCTGACCGGGCTGCCGAGCGCGGGAAAGACCACGATCGCCTATGCGCTGGCCGAGCGGCTGCGCGGCGAGGGCCGGCGGGTGGAGGTGCTCGACGGGGACGAGATCCGCGAGTTCCTCTCCGCGGGTCTTGGTTTCTCCCGCGAGGACCGGCACACCAACGTCCAGCGGATCGGCTTCGTGGCCGAGTTGCTGGCCTCCCACGGGGTCACGGTGCTGGTGCCGGTCATCGCCCCGTACGAGGACAGCCGCGAGGCGGTGCGCAAGCGCCACCAGCGGGAGGGCACCCCATATCTGGAGGTGCATGTCGCCACCCCCGTCGACGTGTGCTCGGAGCGGGACGTCAAGGGGCTGTACGCGAAGCAGGCCGCGGGCGAGATTTCGGGTCTGACCGGTGTTGACGACCCCTACGAGGCCCCTGCCGACCCGGATCTGCGCATCGAAACCCACAGGAACAGCGTGCAGGAGTCGGCCGCCGAGGTGCGGTTGCTGTTGAGTGAAAGGGGACTGCTGTGAGTCACGTACGCGCGGCCGCCGCATCGCGGGCCATGGCGCTCCCCGCACCCGGGGGCCGAGTGCCCGGCGGTGCCCACGGCGAAGCCGCCGACAGGACGGGAAGCTACTACCGCAGCCGAGCGAACGAAAGGGGCGCGGCATGACAACCGTGACGGCGATCAACGCGGGCGAGGGCGCGGGCCTGTACGCGCTCGCGCACCTGGACGCGTTGGAGTCCGAGGCGGTGCACATCTTCCGCGAGGTGGCGGGTGAGTTCGAGCGACCGGTGATCCTGTTCTCCGGCGGCAAGGACTCCATCGTCATGCTGCATCTCGCGCTCAAGGCGTTCGCCCCGGCGCCGGTCCCGTTCTCACTGCTGCACGTGGACACGGGCCATAACTTCCCCGAGGTCCTCACCTACCGGGACAACACCGTCGCCCACCATGGGCTGCGGCTGCATGTGGCCTCGGTGCAGGAGTTCATCGACGACGGCCGGCTGCGCGAGCGCCCGGACGGCACCCGCAATCCGCTCCAGACCGTGCCGCTGCTGGACGCCATCGACAAGAACCGCTTCGACGCGGTCTTCGGCGGTGGCCGCCGGGACGAGGAGAAGGCCCGCGCCAAGGAGCGGGTGTTCTCCCTGCGGGACGAGTTCGGCGGCTGGGATCCGCGGCGGCAGCGCCCCGAGCTGTGGCAGCTCTACAACGGCCGCCACTCCCCCGGTGAGCACGTCCGGGTCTTCCCGCTCTCCAACTGGACCGAGCTGGACGTATGGCAGTACATCGCCCGGGAGAAGATCGACCTGCCGGAGATCTACTACGCGCATGAGCGCGAGGTCTTCCGCCGCGGTGGTATGTGGCTGGCGCCCGGTGAGTGGGGCGGTCCGAAGGACGACGAGACCGTGGAGCGGCGCATGGTGCGCTACCGCACGGTGGGCGACATGTCCTGCACCGGCGCCGTCGAGTCCGACGCGGTGACCATCGAGCAGGTCATCGATGAGATAGCCGCCTCGCGGCTGACCGAGCGGGGGGCGACCCGCGCCGACGACAAGCTGTCGGAGGCCGCGATGGAGGACCGCAAGCGCGAGGGGTACTTCTAACCATGACGAGCAATCTGACGTCCGGGGAGCAGGCCGCGGCGGCCGCCGTGGAGCGGTCCGCGGCCACCTCGCAGCTGCGGTTCGCCACCGCGGGCTCGGTGGACGACGGTAAGTCCACCCTGGTCGGGCGGCTGCTGCACGACTCCAAGTCGGTGCTGGCCGACCAGTTGGAGGCCGTGGCGCACGCCTCGCGCAGCCGTGGCCAGGAGGCCCCGGACCTGGCGCTGCTGACGGACGGGCTGCGCGCGGAGCGGGAGCAGGGCATCACCATCGATGTCGCCTACCGCTACTTCGCCACGCCCAAGCGGCGGTTCATCCTCGCCGACACCCCCGGCCATGTGCAGTACACCCGCAACATGGTCACCGGCGCCTCCACCGCCGAGCTCGCGGTCGTCCTGGTGGACGCGCGCAACGGCGTGGTGGAGCAGACCCGGCGGCATGCCGCGGTCGCGGCCCTGCTGCGGGTTCCGCATGTGGTCCTCGCCGTCAACAAGATGGACCTGGTGGACTACGCGGAGCCGGTCTTCGCGGCCATCGCCGAGGAGTTCACCACTTACGCCGCGTCGCTGGGCGTCCCCGAGATCACGGCCATCCCGATCTCGGCGCTCGCCGGGGACAATGTGGTGACCCCGTCGGCGAACATGGACTGGTACGGCGGCCCGACCGTGCTGGAGCACCTGGAGACCGTGCCGGTGGGCACCGATCCGTCCCAGGACCCGGCGCGTTTCCCGGTGCAGTACGTGATCCGCCCGCAGACCGCCGAGCACCCCGACTACCGCGGCTACGCGGGCCAGATCGCCTCCGGTGTGCTGCGCACGGGCGATGCCGTGACCGTGCTGCCGTCCGGCCGGACGTCCACCATCACCGGGATCGACGCGCTGGGCACGATGGTGGACGTGGCGTGGGCCCCGCAGTCGGTGACCGTCACCCTCGCCGACGATCTGGACATCTCGCGCGGGGATCTGCTCGCACCGAGCGACCACACCCCGGAGACCACCCAGGACGTCGAGGCCACCGTCTGCCATCTGCACGACCGTCCGCTGCGCGTCGGCGACCGGGTGCTGCTCAAGCACACCACCCGCACGGTGAAGGCGATCATCAAGGACATCCCGTCCCGGCTGACGCTGGCCGATCTGTCGCACCACCCGGCGCCGGGTGAGCTGGCCGCCAATGACATCGGCCGGGTCGTGCTCCGTACCTCGGAGCCGCTGGCGCTTGACGCGTACGACGCCTCGCGCCGCACCGGCTCCTTCCTGCTGATCGACCCGGCCGACGGCACCACGCTCACCGCCGGGATGGCGGGGGACTCCTTCGCGGCGTCGGCCGAGGGTGCCGAGGGCGCGCGGGACGACGAGGGATGGGACTTCTGACCATGGCCGGTGAGGTGTTCTCGACGTTCGCCAAGGAGGGCGGCCGCATTGGCAGCGGCGCGCTCGGCAGCGGTCAGGGCGGGGTCGGGCGATGTGCGGGCTGACACCGCTGTCCGCTCCTGTCCACCACCGCCGAAAACCGTCTGATCTGCCGGGCGTCCTCTGACGCCGCCCCGGCCCGTCGAGAGGAACACCCGTGTCATCTGCCTTCCGCCGCACCGCCCAGCGCCCTCACCGCCGTACCCGGATCCTGGCGGCGGCCGCCGTCCTCCCCCTGCTGATGGGCGCGCTGGGCGCCTGCGGCTACGGCTCGGACAAGAAGTCCGACGACAAGGGGTCCTCGGCCGTTCCCGCGGCCGGCGGCGACAAGATCGACGGCCTGGACAAGGTGAAGGTCGGCTACTTCGCCAATCTCACCCATGCCACCGCACTGGTGGGGCTGCGCAAGGGCGGCCAGATCCAGCAGGAGCTGCACGGCACGAAGGTGTCGCCGTTCGTCTTCAACGCCGGGCCTTCGGAGATCGAGGCGCTCAACGCGGGCTCCATCGACATCGGCTGGATCGGCCCGTCACCGGCCATCAACGGCTATGTGAAGTCGCACGGCTCCAGCCTGAGAATCATCTCCGGGTCGGTCTCCGGCGGCGTCAAGCTGGTGGTCAACCCCAAGAAGATCAAGACGCTGAACGATGTCAAGGGCAAGAAGATCGCCACCCCGCAACTGGGCAACACCCAGGACGTGGCCTTCCTCAACTGGGCCGCGAGCAAGGGCTGGAAGGTCGACGCGCAGAGCGGCAAGGGCGATGTGTCGGTGGTCCGCACCGACAACAAGGTCACCCCGGACGCGTACAAGTCCGGTGCCATCGACGGCGCGTGGGTGCCGGAGCCGACGGCGTCCAAGCTGGTCGCCGAGGGCGCCAAGGTGCTGCTCGACGAGTCCTCGCTGTGGCCGGACAAGAAGTTCGTGATCACGAACGTGATCGTCCGGCAGCAGTTCCTGAAGGAGCATCCGAAGGTCGTCGAGGCCGTGCTGCGCGGCTCGGTGAAGACCAACGCCTTCATCAACGCCAACCCCGAGCAGGCGAAGGAAGCGGCCAACGCCACGCTCAAGGAGGAGACCGGCAAGCCGCTGCCCGCCGAGGTGATCGACCCGGCGTGGAAGTCCATCCAGGCCACCGACGACCCGCTGGCCTCGACGCTGAACGCCGAGGCGGACCACGCGGTCCGGGCGGGGCTCCTGGAGAAGCCCGATCTCAAGGGGATCTACGACCTGGCCCCGCTGAACAAGGTCCTCGAGGCCGAGGGCAAGCCGACCGTCTCCGACGCGGGTCTCGGCGTCAAGTAGCCGCCCGTCCGTCCCCGTACGCACGGTACGCGAGTACGCATGTACGCATCCATCAGGAGGTGACCGGATGTCCCCGGCACTGACCACCGAGAAGGACGACCGGGCGAGCGCCGCGGCGGCGGGCTCCCCCGGCCCCGCCGATGCCACCGGATCCGTCTCGATCGCCCATGTGCACAAGTCCTTCGGCCGTCCCGGGGCGGCCCAGCCCGTTCTTGAGGACATCAACCTCCGGGTGCGGCCCGGGGAGTTCGTCTGCATTCTGGGGGCGTCCGGCTGTGGCAAGTCGACCCTGCTCAATCTGATCGCCGACCTGGACAAGCCGACCACGGGGGCCATCGAGGTCCCCGGTGGCCGGCCGGCCCTGATGTTCCAGGAGCACGCCCTGTTCCCGTGGCTGACCGCGGGGAAGAACATCGAGCTGGCCCTGCGGCTGCGCGGGGTGCCGCGCGCCGAGCGCAGGCCGCATGCCGAGCGGCTGCTGGAGCTGGTGCGGCTCGGCGGCTCCTACGGCAAGCGGGTGCACGAGCTCTCCGGCGGTATGCGGCAGCGCGTGGCGCTGGCCCGCGCGCTGGCGCAGGACTCCAGCGTGCTGCTGATGGACGAGCCGTTCGCCGCGCTCGACGCCATCACCCGCGATGTGCTGCACGAGGAGCTGACCCGGATCTGGAGCGAGACCGGTGTCTCGGTGCTGTTCGTGACCCACAACGTCCGCGAGGCGGTCCGGCTGGCCGAGCGTGTGGTGCTGCTGTCCTCCCGGCCGGGGCGGGTCGTCCGCGAATGGACGGTGGACATTCCGCAGCCGCGCCGTATCGAGGACGCGGACGTCGCCGACCTGTCCGTTGAGATCACCGAAGAACTGCGTGGGGAGATCCGCCGCCATGGCCAGCAGTGAGACCACCCGCGGCACCGCGGTCGAGGAAGCCGACGGCGGCGACGGCGGGGAGCGGCCCATCGAGAAGTCCACGGCGAAGCCGCGTCCGGGGAACGCCCAGGACCTGGCGGGTCTTGAGGCCGGTCTGGACGCCCTGGACGCGGTGCAGACCAAGCGTGTCTCACCGGTCGAGGTGCTGGTCCAGAAGGTGCTGCCGCCCATCGTGGCCGTGGCCGTCGTGCTGGCCGTGTGGAAGGTGCTCGTCCTCGCGAAGGTCACCGCCGACTACAAGCTGCCCGACCCGGGCCGGGTCTGGGACGCGCTGCACCAGCTGTGGCTCGAGGGCGAGCTGTTCGACATCGTCTGGACCAGCGTCTCGCGCGGTCTGTTCGGCTTCGTCATCGCGCTGGCGATCGCGACCCCGCTGGGTCTGGTGGTCGCCCGGGTGAAGTTCATCCGCGCCGGTATCGGCCCGATCCTGTCCGGGCTCCAGTCGCTGCCCTCGGTCGCCTGGGTGCCGCCCGCGGTGATCTGGCTGGGCCTGAACGACCAGATGATGTACACCGTCATCCTGCTGGGCGCGGTCCCCTCCATCGCCAACGGGCTGGTGGCCGGCATCGACCAGGTGCCCCCGCTCTTCCTGCGGGCCGGACGCACCCTCGGTGCCCGCGGCCTGGTCAGCGCCCGGCATATCCTGCTGCCCGCCGCGCTGCCGGGTTACGTCGCCGGGCTCAAGCAGGGCTGGGCCTTCTCCTGGCGCTCGCTGATGGCCGCCGAGATCATCGCCAAGTCCCCGGACCTGGGCCTGGGGCTCGGCCAGTACCTGGAGAACCAGCGCAACAACTCCGATATGGCGGGGGTGCTCCTCGGCATCCTCATGATCCTCGTCGTCGGCATCGCCATCGAGCTGCTGATCTTCGCCCCGATCGAGCGCCGGGTGCTGCGCAGCCGCGGCCTGCTGGCGAGCGCGCGCTGAACGGAGCACCGACCGGAACGCTGAACGGAAGCCGCTGAGCAGCAAGCCACACAGCGGAAGCCCGCCGAGCGGAAAACCACCGACCGGAAAGCCACCGACCGGAAAGCCACGGAACGGAAAGCCACCATGTCTGCCCCGACCCTGCTGATCATCGCCCACGGCAGCCGCGACCCCCGCCATGCGGCGACCGTCGACGCGCTGCGCGCGCGGGTGCGGTCGATGCGGTCGGAACTGCGGGTGGAGGCGGCGTTCCTGGAGTTCAACGCACCGCGCGTACCGCAGGTACTGGCCCGCCTCGCCGCGGCGGACGCGACCGAGGTGATCGCCCTCCCGCTCCTGCTCACCCGCGCCTTCCACGCGAAGACCGACATCCCGGCGGTCCTGCGCGAGGCCACGGCCCGCCACCCCCGGCTGTCCGTCCGCCAGGCCGCGGTCCTGGGCCCGTCCCCGCTGCTCTTGGACGCCCTGGAACGCCGCCTGCACGAGGCGGGGCTGCGCCCCGCCGACCGTTCCTCGACCGGGGTCGTCCTGGCCTCGGCGGGCTCCACCGACCCGGAGGCGATCGCGGTGATCGCTGAAATCGCGCGGGAGTGGCGGCACACCGGATGGTGCGCCGTGCGACCCGCGTTCGCCTCCGCCTCTCTTCCCCGCACCGAGGACGCCGTCCGCGCCCTGCGCGCGGACGGCGTCCCCCGCGTGGCCGTGGCCCCCTACGTCATCGCTCCCGGCCGCCTGCCCGACCGCATCGCCCACGGCGCCGAAGCGGCGGGCGCCGACCTGCTGTCCCCCGTCCTGGGCCCCGCCCCCGAACTGGCCCGTCTCCTCCTCCACCGCTACGACGAGGCGCGCGGGGCGGGCCGGGTGCTGCTCAGCGCCTAGGACGGGGCGGTCTTCCAGGACCTGCAGTCCGGCTCGTGCCGCGCGGTCTGCCGCGGAAAGAACACGGGCTCGGCCACCGGCTGCCCGTACAACGCGCGCAAGGCGGCAAGGGCGGCCTCGTCTCCGACCACCACGGCCGCCGAGGGCCGGTCCGCGATGCGCCGTAACTCTTGCAGAACATCCGCGAGGGGCTGACGTCGCAGTCTCAGCATGCGCTTCTGCGCACCCGCCTTGTCGTCCACCGCCAGAAGATCGGCGCAGTTCGCCAGAGTGTCGAGACACTGGCCTACCGCATCCAGCCTGCCCTTGCGTAATGGACCCCGGTTGAGCTGAAAGACATCGATGGTCGCGCAGCCACGCGGGGTCAGACAGTGGTACTCACCGCTGGTGAGGGACAGCCGGAGATGATGTACCGGTTCGTCCGCCGTGGGGTCGATGAGCAGTGGCTCCCCGTCCTCGCCTCTCGGGAAGGTGCCCCCCTTGGCGTGCGAGTTGCAAAAGGAGCACCCGAGGAGGTGGTTGTACCAGTCGAACACCCGGCGAGGGGCATGGTTCAGCGGCTCGAAGTGGTCGACGGCTGTGCCAAGACTCTCCGAGCAGTACATACAACGCTCAATCCCGCTGGCCATCGCGCGGAGGGCCATGGCTACGCGCTCGCGGGTGCCGCTGGCCGCCTTCCAAGCCTTTCGGGCGACAGCTTCTGTGAGGTCGGCGTCAGGTAGGCGATCGTGCGCTCGTGCAAGCAGTTTCACCGTCTGACCGTCGAGCGGTGGCCGTTCTAACCGAATCATTCCTCACGCCCCAGATGGGCGGCCACTTCGCTTACCCGCGCAGACAGAGAACTGTTTAGCTGCGCGCTTAGCCGACGGTATTCGACCACCTCCGCCTCGCTCGCCTGGCCGTCCAGCACCCTGAACTCCATGGCCGCCAGCCGTCGCCGAAGCTCGTCCGCACGATGAGAGTATGGCGAATCGACCCCGAAGAGGTCGGACAGGACCGCGTCGTCCCCGCTGCCGTACACGACCCGCTGGTACAGCTCTTCGTCAACCACCTCGGGTGGACGTTCTTCCGTGGGCGCGGCCAGCCTGATCAATCCGCCAGGGTCGGCGGACTGACAGATGTACGGGCTGTGGGTGGTGACGATGAACTGGATTTCCGGGAAGTGCTGCTTCATCCACGGGCCGATCAGCTTCTGCCAGCTGACGTGTAGATGAGAATCGACTTCGTCTATGAGCACGACACCGGGCATCGGGATGACAGGACGTCCGTCACGGTTCTCGACTCGCAACTCGCCATACGCACCATACAAGTGCCGGACGATATCCACGACCAGAGCCGTGACCGAGCGGTAACCATCGCTCAGCCCACGCAAGGCGAGCACTCCACGCGGGGTCGTCACCCAGAGACCATCGGAGTCGACGTCGGTCACCTCGTGGTAATCGGGGAGCAGCCCATCGCCGAGCAGGAGTTTTACAGCCTCTACGAGCTCTCGTGCGCCGGTACGCCCTTCGAGACTACGCAGATGTTGTTCGATGAGCCAAGTGACGCCTTCCGTCAGGCAGACGCTCTCATCGAAGAGTGTTGCCAGCCGCTCAGCACGCTCGGAACCCACATTCCGCGCAGAGTTTCCGCCGCCGAGGCGGCGATAAGGGCCATAACCGAGGCACAGCCACCCCTGCGGATCCTGCTGCCAAGGGCCCGACTCAGCCCTGCGTTGAAGATCGGCCGCTTTCTTCATCACCGGATGCCGCAGGCTGACATGATTCTTACCACGATTCTTCATCCGGTCCCAGACCAGCCGGACACTTCCTGTCTCTGGAAACCAACCGTCGGCGGAGCTGTCGGAGCTGGCCCAACGGGCATCCACGTGTTCGGGACCGACCACCGTCGCCTCGACGACCGCCTTGCGCGCTTCCTGAGTCACCCACTCGTCTGCCTTCTTGAGCAGCGCATGGGTGACAGCCGGACCTTGCACTACCAACGCGAGGGCTTGCAGCACCGTCGACTTGCCCGAGCCGTTCCGCCCGGCCAGCACGGTCCAGCCCGCGTAACTGCCATCCTCACGCCGAGGGAATCGCAATCGGGCCGCCCGGTGACCGTGAAACCCCCGAACCCCGGACAGCTCCACGTCCGCCACGTACATGCTTGCCTCCTGCTAACGGGCCGGAGCGGGTAACTCTCCGCAGCCTATCGATTGGGGCAATCGGCAATAGGCCATGACCGGGGCGCTAAGCAGCCTCGGCATGGTCGAAAGTGGCCCCTCCCGACCGGCTGAGCCACACCAGCCTTGCCGTCACGCCGTCCTCACCAGCGCCGCGCGTGAACCATCGAAGGGCGCGCTCCGGCGGGTTGAGGACCATCTGGCCGGTGCCGTCGGCCGTGATCACGTGGACGGGACCCTCACCGAAGGCGATTCCCCACGCCGCGACACACCCGTCTTTCAGGCCAGGCCGCACCTCGCACTCCTGGACAACGGCGAAGATCCTGGGCGCGACGGCGAGGACGAGGTCGCAGAGTTCCTTGTCGAAGAGTTCTGGGGAGTTCGGTGTCTCCATCTGGGCCTCCACGGGCGCAGTAGGCTTCGGCTGCCGCTCACCGCTGCGTGATGAGCGCGTCACGTAAAGTACGCCACAAAGTTGTGGCAGACATTGGGGGCCGACAGAGCTACACAACGAACGCCTGTCGGATTGTCGAGAAGTCGGAGGCGCCGGGCATGGCGGTGAGAAGTCAACCCACGGCACGTCAAGTGCGGTTGGGAATCGAACTGCGCAAGATGCGTGAAGCGGCGGGCTTGACCGCCCGAGAAGCAGCCGAGCGGGTCGGCACGACCTCCGCCCAGATGAGCCACGTGGAGGCGGGACGGACCGGCGTCAGCGAGGAACGGCTGCGCGGAATGGCAACGTATTACGCGTGCCTCGACGACGCGCTGATCGACGAGTTGGTCGCTATGGCCGCGGAACGCGACAAGGGGTGGTGGGAGGAGCACCGGGGGACCCTCGCACACGCAGCCCTGGATCTCGCCGAACTGGAGCATCGATCTCGCCGTTTGCGCACCTTCCAGGGTGTCTACATCCCTGGACTTCTCCAAGTGGAGAACTACACGCGTGCGCTCATGGCCTACGGGGTTCCCCAGCCGTCAACACGCCAATTGGACGCGCTGGTCGCGTTCCGTATGCGACGGCGAGAGGTGCTCGAGGGGGAATCGCCTCCCGCGTATGAAGCAGTCGTTCATGAAGCCGCTCTGCGGACACTTGTCGCCGATCGGGAGGTCGCACGACAACAACTCGCCTTCGTGCTTGAGCAAGGCGAGCGCTCCGGGATCACCGTACGGGTTGTCCCGTTCGACGCGGAAGGATTCGGCGGCGTCGGGACGCCCGTGCTCTACGCATACGGCCCGGTGCCGAGGCTGGACACCGTACACATCGATGTGCCGCACGGCCCTATCCTGCTGGATGCGGAGTCGCAGCTGGCACGGTATCGCGTATTTCTCGACAAGGCCCTGGCGTTCTCCTTGTCGGCTGAAAGATCTCAGGAATTCATCCACACCATCATGCGGCAATTGTGAAGGGCAGGATCATGGAAAAGCCGATGACATGGCGGAAGTCGTCGTTCTCCGGGCCGGGCGAGACCAACGACTGCGTTGAACTCGCCACGGCAGGCGGTGAAATACGGCTCCGGGAAAGCGACGCCCCCGCCGACATCCTCACCACCACGCCGGGCCGACTCGGAACATTCATACGCGCCGTCAAGGCGGGGACGCTCGACCGACTCGGGCGGTAGTCACGAGGGGCGGGGCGGCCCTCGGCATTCCCCCGCCCGTTCACCGTACGTTCCGCGTCTCGCCCCACCTCCGTGTCGGTGCCGTCCCCGGGCGCCGCTGGACTTCCGGGCATGCGCAACGAAGAGAGCAGTGTCCGCCGGGGTCCGGGTGTCCGTATGGGGGCCGTGCTGGGGGCCGCCGTCGTGTTGGCGGTCGTGCATCCCCCGGCGCAGGCGGCGCCGGATGCCGGGTCCTGGACGACGGAGACGGTGGCCCCAGGGGTACAGGTGCGGGCCGGGGTTCTTCGGGACGCGGACGCGAAGCCGAGCTGGACGGTCACGGTGCAGGGGCCGGGTTCCGCGCCGCTGGGCGACCGGGCCTGGGCGGACGACACGGCGGGGCGGCTGCGCGGCGCGGGGTTCGAGCCGCGGGTCGAGCGGGTGGTGTGGGCCGCCTACGCGGACACACCGCACGGCACCATGGGGTGGCGGGTGCGGCTGGGCTCGTACGGCACCTCCGGTGAGGCGCAGGGCGCGCGCGAGAAGGTGGCCGCGGCCGGGTTCACGGCGGTGGCGGAGTGGACCGGCTACGACGCGCAGCAGCCCGCCGACCGGGAGAGCGTCCATGTGGCGGTGATCGATCCGGCCCGCTTCACCGGCACCGTGGCGGCCACGCATGACACCAGCGTGGCGGACCGTGAGACGACCTCCTCGGTCGCCGCGAAGCGCCACTCCCTGCTCGCCGTCAACGGTGGTTTCTTCATCACCTCCGACGCCGACGGCGTCCAGGGCACGATGGCCGGAATCGGCGCGTACGACGGGGAGTTGGAGTCGATGGCCGCCGGTTCGCGGGCCGCGCTGATCCTGGCGGACGGCGGTCGGCACGCCCGTATCGCCGATCTGACCAGTACGGTCACCGCGCGGGCGGGATCATCCACGTATGCGGTCCAGGGCATCAACCGGGTGCCCGGCAAGGTGCGCAACTGCGGCCGTCCCGGGGCCACTCCGACCGAGTCGCCCCGGCAGGACGTGACCTGCGCCGAGACCGACGACCTGGTGAAGTTCACGCCGAGGTTCCGCGCCGCGCTGCCCACCGGCCCCGGGACCCAGGTCGTACTCGACGCCGACGGCCGGGTGGTCTCCACCGGGGCGCGCGGCGGTACGGTCCCGGCCGGGGGCTCCGTGCTCCAGGGCATCGGCGCCGCGTCCGACTGGCTGACGACCCATGCCCGGCAGGGCGAGCGGATCGCGCTGAAGGAGGTCGTCCGGGACACCGCCGGCCGTCGCGTCCGGCTCGACTCCGACGACAGCATCGTCAGCGCCGCCCCGACCCTGGTGAAGGACGGCCGCCTCGCCATCGACGCCGCCGCCGAGGGCACCCTCGACCCGAAGAACCTCTCCTTCGGCTACGCCTGGTCGAACGTGCGGCAGCCCCGCACGATGGCCGGGCTCGACGCGAAGGGGCGGCTGATCCTGGCCACGGTGGACGGCCGTCAGCCCGGTGTGAGCGAGGGCTTCACCCTGGAGGAGGCCGCCCGTTTCATGCGCTCCCTGGGCGCCGTCCAGGCCCTCAACCTGGACGGCGGCGGCTCCACCGCCATGGCCGTGAACGGCCGTCTCGCCAACGTCACCTCAGACGCGACGGGCGAACGCGCGGTGGGCGACACGGTGCAGGTACTGCCGTAGCGGGACCGGGGCGTCGCCGAGCACCGGCCGCCGCCGGTCGGTGCTCGGCTCACTCCTGTGGGTGATGCTCATGCTTTCGCCCGCGAGCCCACGGTCCAGGCTGAAAGTCTCGGGGATTGACCGTGCCGGACGGCACGCTGAGCCGAGAAGAACCGGGAGTCACAGCCATGAGCGTCACCGGGACGCGAATCGACGATCACGTGGGACCCTGGACGGTCGAGGACGTCCTGGCGCTTCCGGCACACCCAGCGCGGGCTCGTTACGAGCTTGTGGATGGTGTTCTCTGCATATCCCCCGCCCCCGGCTTGGCCCACCAAATCGTGTCTTCCGCGCTACGCGGCCAGATCAACGCCGGATCAACTCGCTCCGGCGTGCGCTTTCTCACCGCAGGGGCGGTGATGGTGGCAAACGATTCAAGGCTGTTCATCCCCGACATTGCCGTTGTCGACCGCGCTGTCGTCTCGCGCCACACGCTGGCTGCGCCGCTCGAGACCATGCTGCTGCTGGGGGAGATCGTCTCCCCGTTGAGCCGGGCCGCCGACCGGATCCTCAAACCGGCGCTCTACGCTCAAGCGAAGGTGCCCGCCTATTGGCGGGTCGAGATGGAACCGGATCTGTGCGTGGTGGTGCACGAGTTGGACGGAGGCACCTACCGCGAGGCTGCCACCATCACGGGCAGGGCGTCCGTCGACGTGGCCGGAGAGTTCACCGTTGACCTGGATCTCGACGTCGCGCGCCGCGAGTTGGAGGGCTGACGCCGGGGCCCAGCCCTCCGGGTTGAAGACGAAGGGGGCTCCCGCCGTCCAGAGGCGCAGCCGGGTGGTCTCGCCACCCGGCTGCGCCCCTGGGAACCGTTCACCTCAGCCGTATGAGACTTACTCGACGACCTTCAGCAGCTTGTTCGGCGTGCCCTCGCCCGGGTTGGAGATCTTGTCGGCGGTCGCGCCGTCCGTCAGCGCCTTCGACACGTCGGCCGGCTTGGCGTCCTGGTGGCCGCTCAGGTAGACGGCGGCGGCGCCCACGACGTGCGGGGTGGCCATCGACGTACCGGAGATGGTGTTGGTCGCGTCGTCGCCGGTGTTCCAGTCGGAGGTGATGTCCGAGCCGGGGGCGTAGATGTCAACGACCGAGCCGTAGTTGGAGAAGTCGGACTGCTCGTCCTGGTCGGTGCTGGAGGCGACCGTGATCGCGTCCTCCACCCGTGCGGGAGAGCTGCCGCTGGCGTCGGCGGACTCGTTGCCCGCCGCCACGCCGAAGGTGACACCGGAGTCGATGGCCTTCTGCACGGCCGCGTCGAGGGCCTCGTCGGGGGTGCCGCCGAGGCTCATGTTGGCGACGGACGGGCCCTCGTGGTTCTCGGTGACCCAGTCGATGCCCGCGACGACCTGCTCGGTGGTGCCCGAGCCCTGGTCGTCCAGGACCCGCACCGCGACGATCTTGGCCTTCTTGGCGACGCCGTGCTCGGCACCGGCGATGGTGCCGGCCACGTGGGTGCCGTGGCCGTTGCCGTCGTCCGCGTCGTCGTCGTTGTCGACGGCGTCGAAGCCGGACGTGGCGCGGTCCTCGAAGTCCTTGTGGCTGGTGCGGACACCGGTGTCGATGACGTAGGCGGTGACGCCCTCACCCGCGCTGTCGGGGTAGTTGTACGCCTTGTCGCCCTCGGTGTCTTCCTGGTCGATCCGGTCCAGGCCCCACGACGGCGGGTTCTCCTGGGTGCCCTTGATGGTGTACCGGTGGTTCTGGACCACCTTGGCGACCGACGGGTCGGCGGCGAGCCGCTTGGCCTCGGTGTCGGTCAGACCACTGGCCGAGAAGCCGTTGATGGCGGAGTCGTAGGTGCGGCGCAGCTTCCCGCCGTACTGCTCGGCGAGGTCCTTGCCCTCCGAGGCGGCCTTGACGCTCTTGCCGCCCTTGAGCATGACGATGTAGCTGCCGTCGACGGCGTTCTCCGCCTGGGTGCCGTAGACGGTGCCCTCGGCGGGGGCGGTGGTGGCGGCCCCGGCCGGAACGGCCACGAAGACACCGGCGGTGACGGCGGTCGCGGCGGCCACGGCCAAGCCGAGTCGACGCGCGTTGCGTTGCTTGTGAACTGCCATGACGAGGGTTCCTCCTCGTGCGGTTGTGGGGGGTAATCCGCACCCGGATCGCGTCCGATCCCTCAAGTGCGAAAGATCCGGAGTGTGTTGGGGCCACTCCGGTTCTGACCAAACCCTGACTGATGAGTACGGGTCAATTCAAGATCCCCACAGATGTGTGACATAGGCAACGTTCTCCGCGCGGAGACCAAGGTCAAAGCCCTTTGCTTGTAAGGGGCCTCGATCGGGGGTGGTAGGGCTGTCCCCCCTTCCGGGGTTGGAGGGAACCACCGGAGGGTTCACCGGTCAGCAGGATGGGTCGGTCCGCCGCCACCGCCTAGCGTCGTCGGCGAGTGGCGGGGACGGTCCGCCACCAGGGCATAAGGGGATGTCGTGGCGGACACAGGCCGCTTGGAGAGGCCGCGCGGGATAGCCGCGCGAGCGGGCAGTTGGAGTGCCCGGCACCGGTGGGCGGCGGTCGGGGGCTGGGTGCTGCTGGTCATCCTCGCCCTGGCCGTCGGCTCGATGACGGGCCGGGTGGATGTGTCGGACAGCGAGCAGGTTCCGGGCGAGTCCGGGCGCGTCTCGATGATTCTCGACAAGGCGGGCATTGACGAAGCGGCCGGAGAAACCGTACTGATCCAGGCGAAGGGCGGCGGGCTCACCGCGAACGACCCGGCCTTCCGCGAGGCGGTCGACGCGGTGATCGCCGGAGTGCGCGACACCGGCAAGGTGACCACTCCCCACTCCCCGTACGAGACGAAGACCATCTCCGCCGACCGGCGCTCCGCGCTGGTGCAGTTCGAGATGCGCGGCGACCCGGAGAAGGCGTCGGAGCACATCCAGCCGGTCCTGGACGCGGTGGACAAGGCGCAGGACCGCCACCAGGACCTGCGGATCGAGGAGTTCGGCGACGCCAGCGGCCAGAAGGCGTTCGACGACGCGTTCGGCGACGACTTCACCCAGGCCGAGTTCTCCGCGCTGCCGGTGGCCCTGGGCATTCTGCTGATCGTCTTCGGTGCGCTGGTGGCCGCGCTGCTGCCGGTGCTGCTCGCGATGACCGCGTTCCTGGCCACCACCGGTCTGGTGGCGGTGGTCAGCCACTGGGTGCATATGAGCGACACCGCCAACTCCGTGATGCTGCTGGTGGGGCTGGCCGTCGGCGTCGACTACTGCCTGTTCTACCTGCGCCGGGAGCGTGAGGAGCGGGCCGCCGGACGGGACGCGCAGACCGCGCTGCGGGTCGCGGCGGCCACCTCCGGCCGCGCCATCCTGGTCTCGGGTGTCACGGTGATCGTGGCGATGGCGGGCATGCTCTTCACCGGCATCGCGGAGTTCAAGGCGATGGGGCTCGCCACCTTGATGGTGGTGGCGGTGGCGATGGTCGGCTCGGTGACGGTGCTGCCCGCGCTGCTCTCGCTGCTCGGTGAGCGGGTGGAGAAGGGCCGGCTGCCGTTCCCGACCCGCGCCAAGCGGCGCAGCGGCACCGAGAGCAGGATCTGGCGCGCCGTCCTCCGTCCGGTGCTGCGCCGCCCCAAGCTGTCGCTGGCCCTCGCCGGTGGCGCGCTGATCGCGCTGGCCGTCCCCGCCGTGGGGATGAACACCGCGAACCTCACGCTGGACCAGGAGTTCGGCGACCGGCTGCCGGTCGTGAACGCGTACAACCACATCGACGAGGCGTTCCCGGGCGGATCCGACCCGGCCAGGGTCGTGGTGAAGGCGGACGACATCGACTCGCCGCCGGTGCGCGACGCCATCGCCCGCTTCCGCACCGAGGCCGTGGCGAAGGGCGCCTCCAAGGGCCCGGTCGAGGTGACCGTCCACCGCGAGCAGGACCTGGCCGTGGTGGAGGTCCCGCTGATCGGCGGCTCGGACGAGGGCAAGGCCGAGAAGAGCCTGGACGTGCTGCGGAACGAGGTGCGCCCGGCGACACTCGGTGCGGTGGACGGGGTGGACGCCCCCATCGGCGGTTCGACCGCCTCCTCCAAGGACTTCAACGACAAGCTCGGCTCGGCCGTCGCCCCGGTCTTCGCCTTCGTGGTGGTCTTCGCCTTCCTGCTGATGCTGATGTCCTTCCGGTCCCTCACCATCGCCGTGACCTCCATCGTGCTCAACCTGCTGTCGGTGGGCGCCGCGTACGGCATCCTCACCGCGGTCTTCCAGCACGGCTGGGGCGCGGGGCTGGTCGGCGCGGAGGGCGTGGGCGCGATCGTGTCCTGGCTGCCGCTGTTCCTCTTCGTGATCCTGTTCGGACTGAGCATGGACTACCACGTCTTCGTGGTCTCCCGGATCCGCGAGGCGCGCCTGGCCGGCCGCACCACCAAGGACGCGGTGGTGCACGGCGTGGTGACCACGGCGGGCGTGGTCACCAGCGCCGCCGTCATCATGGTCGCGGTGTTCTCCATCTTCGGAACGCTGTCGATGCAGTCCATGAAGCAGATGGGCGTGGGCCTCGCGGCCGCGGTCCTCATCGACGCCACCGTCATCCGCGGAGTGCTCCTCCCGGCCGCGATGTCGCTGCTGGACGAGCGCAACTGGTACCTGCCGAAGTGGCTGCGGTGGCTCCCGGACCTCGCCCATGACGAGCCCGCCCCGGCCCAGCGGCCCACCACTCCGGTGGGCGCCGCCCCGAGGCCGGACGCGGACGAACAGCGCCGGCACGCCGGCGTCTGACCGCGCCACGCGCCCGTACGGCTCCATACGGCTCCGTGCGCCCCTGTACGCCCCAGTACGACCGACGACCGGTCACATGGCCTTCGGGCCGGGTGACCGGTTCGGCGTGTTCGGGGTGAGTGTTCGGCGTGGGGGCGTGGGTCGCGCGTCGAAAAGGCGTTGCGGGATGTCCGGGGCGATCCGTACGGTGCGGGGGATACGGCGGAGATCCGCATACGCGTCATTTCGCGTACGCGCGCACGGGAGGAGTGCACCGATGGGCGGAAGTCCCGGCATCGGCGTGTTCACCCGCATCACCCGCGGCTGTGCCGGGGTGGCGTGTGCGTGCGCCTCTTCTCCTTCGCCTGCCCGCCGCCCGCGGCGCGGCCCCGGTGCCCTGGCCGGCCCGGACGCGCCCGGTGTCTCTCCGAGTCTGTGAGCCGTTCGCCGTCGAGGTGTTCGAGGTGCCCGAGGGATTTCCTCGGCCTCGGCCCGAGCGGCTGACTCGCCGGACTTTCCATCGGTCTCTCACCGTGAGCTGATCCCGTACCTCCACGCGCCCTCGGCCAGGGCCCCCGCCAGTCCAGGAATCACTCGTTCCGGGACGGGCGGCAGGGCCCGTTCCGCGCTGCTGCCGCCCGCCCGGCCCCGAAAGGACCGTGGCCGTGGCCCGCAATCGACACCATCCCCATGCCCTGCGCGGGGGCGAACCGCGCCGTACCGAACCGCGCCGTACGGAAGCCCCCCGTACCGAATCGCGCCGTACCGAACGCGACCGCGCGAGGCGTGCGTACGGGCAGAACTTCCTCGCCGACCCGGGCGCCGTCGCCCGCGTCGTACGCGCCGCCCGCCCCGGGCCCGGCGACCTCCTGGTGGAGGTCGGCGCGGGCAAGGGGGCGCTCACCGAGGCGCTGGCTCCGCACTGCCGTGAGCTGATCAGCTATGAGATCGACCGCCATCTGATCCCGGGGCTGCGGGAGCGGCTCGCCCGCCATCCGCGGGTCCGGGTCATGCACCGGGACTTCCTGACCGCGGCGCCGCCGCGCGAGCCGTTCGCCCTGGTCGGCAATGTGCCCTACGCCCGGACCGCCGAGATCGTGGCCTGGGCGCTGCGGGCGGTGCCCAGGCTGACCTCGGCGACACTGCTCACGCAGGCGGAGTACGCCCGTAAGCGCACCGGGGACTACGGCCGTTGGTCCCTGCTGACCGTGCGGTCCTGGCCGGAGGTCGAGTGGCGGCTGTGCGGGCTGGTGGACCGTACCGCCTTCCGGCCGGTGCCCGCCGTGGACGGCGGGATCCTGCGGCTGACCCGGCGGCCGCAATCGCTGCTCACCGACCCGGTGGCCCGGTCCGCCTACGCGGACCTGGTCGAGCTGGGCTTCACCGGGGTCGGTGGCTCGCTCCACGCGTCACTGCGCCGGGTCTGCCCCGCCCGAGCGGTCGACCGGGCGTGCCGGGCGGCCGGGCTGGGGCGGGAGGTGGTGGTGGCGTACGTGACGCCGGAGCAGTGGCTGGTCCTCGCTCAGGAGTTGACCGCGGTGGTGGCCGGGAAGCGATCGGCCGCTTCGAAGGAGTTGATGGTGCGGGTGAAGTCCCGGGTGGACAACAGCAACTTGTAGATGATGGCCAGCTCGAAGACGAGCAGCAGCGCACCCGATACGACGGTCGTCGCCACCACCGCGTCCAGGGCCGGGCCGATGATGAACACGCCCATCTGGAACTCGATACCGCTGATGAGATGAGCGCGGATGCGGTGGCGCTGTAGGAGGTTCCGGCACCGGACCCACCACGGGAACCGGCGCCGGAACTCCTGGTGCAGATCGACGACGGCGGGGCGGCGCGGGGTCGGTACCTGGACCGGGGCCTCGGCGCCGGCCCCGGCGCCGGTCCCGGCCGCGGCCGGGGTGCCCGGGGCCGCCGTGGCCTCCACGGCGGCCACCGGCTCCAGGGGAGCCACCGTGTCGCGGTCCGTCTCCAGATCGGCCTCGGGGTTCTCCCGCAGCAGGTCCTCCATGAAGGCCAGTTCGGCCTGGTTCTCGGCCTTGCGGGCGGCCCGCATCCGGGCCTTGATCTGCTTGCGCATCCCGTGCCGGATCTTGAAGATCTCCAGCGAGTCGATGTAGCGCAGCGCGTCCAGGGAGGCGACGGCCAGCGCCAGCCACAGATAGAGGACGTCGTCCGTGCGCGCGTACTGGCCGCCCATCAGGGCGATCGAGCAGACCAGCACCCGGATCCGGTCGAAGACGAAGTCCAGCCAGGCCCCGAAGACCGAGCCGGTGCCGGTCAGCCGGGCCAGCTTGCCGTCCATGCAGTCGAAGATGAAGCTCACGTGGTAGAGCACGGCCCCGAGCAGCAGCCATCTCCAGTCGCCCTGGGCGAAGCAGGCGGCGGAGCCGAGGCCCACCAGGAACGCACCCCAGGTGAGTTGGTTGGGGGTGGCCCGGGTGTACCTGGCGGTCCAACGGACCAGCGGTGTGGCCACCGGGTCCACGAGCATGACGGTCCACCACGCGTCTCGCTTCTTCTCGGTGATCCGGCGGACCTCGGCGAGCGGTGGAATGTCTCGGGGCATGGTCAATCTTCCTGGCGTTCGAAAGGAGTTCACCTGAAGCTAAGAAGTTGTTAAGAGAAAGGACAAGATCGGGCAAGGGCAACCTTTGCCAAGGGGTATCGGTCTGCTTGGAGGACCGGGTCCATGGCACGACCAGGCGCGCGTACCGGGATCTACCGCTGGTAGCGGGCCAGCACCAGATTTCCGTCCTCGACCAGCCGTTTCCGCAGCTCCGCCATGCCGATCGCCCCGCTGTAGTACTCCTGGAGCGCCGGGGTGGCCACCTTGTCCTTCCACTCCGGATAGCCGCGCACCGACTGGGCGGGCGCCGGGCGCAGCCGTCCGGCCAGGGCGGCGCCGGTGGCCCAGCCGTGGCGGCGGGTGCGCAGGGCGGGGTCCCGCAGCGCGGTCACGCCCGTGGGGAGCATCCAGTCGCCCCTGGCCAGCCGCACCATATGCGGTGGGCGCAGGAAGAAGTCGATGAAGCGGACCGCCTCGCGCCGGTACGGGCTGTCGGCGGCGATGGACAGCGTCTGCGGGCTCACCCCCTGCCGCTGGTCGCCGCCGGGCCCGGCCGGGGAGGGCAGTACGGTCCAGGCGAAACCCTCGGGCGCCTGCTGCACGATCTGCTGGCGGTAGGAGAAGCCGAGCGGCACCATCGCGTACTTCCCGCCGAAAAAGCCGGGGAGGGTGTCGGAGCCGCCCATGCCGAGGGTGGTCCGCGCGGCGCTGCGGTCGCCGCCCAACTGGTCGTGGATGACACGGGGCACCCGCCGGTCCGCGGCGTCGAACCGGACGGTGACCTTGCCGTCCGCGCCCCGGTGGAAGACCTTGCCGCCGGTGGAGAGGGAGAGGTTGAGGGTCGCGGAGACAGGCTCCTTGAGCGGCCAGGCCACACCGTATGTCCCGTCCCGGGTCAGCTCCCCGGCGGCGTCCTCGAACTCGGCCCAGCTCCACGGCCGTTGAGGCGTGGGGATCCGCACCCGGGCCCGCTCCAGCAGGGCGCGGTTGGCGATGAGCACGCGGGGCTCCTGGAGGAACGGCACACCGTGGACGCCGCCGCCGAAGGTGGCGGTCTGCCAGGTCCGGGCCGGGATCTCGGCCTTGAGCCGCCGGGGCAGCAGATCGGTGAGATCGGCGAGATAGCCGCCGTAGGCGAAGTCGGCGAGGTCGTCGGTGGCGTCATGGATGATGTCGGGCGCCTCACCGCCCTCGAAGGAGGTGAGCAGCTGGTCGTGGACGGCGTCCCAGCTGCCCTGTACGTATTCGACCCGGATGTCGGGGTGGGCCGCGTTCCACTCCCCCACCAGCTGTTTGTTGGCCGCCACGGACTCCTTCTGCCAGGCCAGGGACTGAAAGCGGAGGGTGATCCGGCCGCCGGTGGCCCGCCGCCGCTCGGGCGCGCAGGCGGACAGCAGCGTTCCGGTGGCGGACGCGGCCAGCAGTGTGCGGCGGCGCATCAGTGCTTCACCGCCGCGGCTCCGCATCAGTGCTTCACCGCCGCGGCTCCGCATCAGTGCTTCACCGCCCCGGCCAGGGTGCCGCTGGTGATCCGGCGCTGGATGACCGCGAACAGCACGAGCGAGGGCAGCGTCGCCAGCAGTGAGGCGGCGGCGAGCGGGCCGAGGTCGGCCACGCCCTCGGTTCCGATGAAGTGAGTGAGGATGACCGGCATCGTCTGTTTCCGCGGGGATTTGAGTAGGACGAGCGCGAAGAAGAACTCGTTCCAGGCGGTGAGGAAGGCGAAGAGGGCGGTGGCCACGATGCCGGGGGCCAGCAGCGGGACGGTGACCGATATCAGCGTCCGCAGCCTGCCCGCGCCGTCCACCGCCGCGGCCTCCTCCAACTCGCGTGGTACGGCCCGTGCGTACCCGGCCAGCATCCACAGCGCGAACGGCAGCGACCACACCACATACACCATGATCAGCCCGGCGAGGGAGTCGATCAGCCGGACCTCCTTGAGCACCAGGAACAGCGGGATGATCACCAGGACGAAGGGGAACGCCTGGCTGACCACGATCCAGCCGGTGGCCGCCCGGGACAGCCGGGAGCGGTGGTGCCGGGCCATCACATAGGCCATCGGGGTGGCGATGACGACGGTGATGGCCGCAGCGGCGAGGGAGGCGATCAGGCTGTTGCCCGCGGACCGCAGCAGCGGCTGCTCCTCGAACGCCTGGCGGAAGTTGTCGAGAGTGGGATGGTCGGGGATCCAGCCGGGGTGGAGGCTCGCCAGTTCACGCGGCGGTTTGAAGGCGGTGGAGACCAGCCACAGCAGCGGGAAGGCGAGGAAGACCATATAGCCGAGGAGCGCGAGGTACTGGCCGGTGCGGGCCGCCCGGCGCCCGGCGGTGGCGCGGGGGCTCATGCGTCGTCCCCCTTCAGCCGGGCGACGAGATGGACGGCCAGCAGGATCGAGACCACCGCCACCAGCACACACCCCATCGCCGCGGCATAGCCGAACTGGCCATAGCGAAACGCTTCTTCATAGGCGAAGAGCATCGGTAGCCGGGTACGGCCACCGGGTCCACCGCCCGTCAGGACGTAGACCAGCGCGAAGGAATTCACGTTCCAGATGAAGCTGAGCGCGCTGATGGCGAGCGCGATGGGCCTGATGGCGGGCCAGGTGACGGCGCGGAAGCGGCGCCAGGCACCGGCGCCGTCCATGGCCGCGGCCTCGTGCAGTTCGCGTGGCACATGCGAGAGCCCGGCCAGCAGGGTGACCGTGACCTGCGGAAGGCTCGCCCAGATGCCGACCACGACGACGGCGGGCAGGGCGGTGGACAGACTGCCGAGCCAGTCGCGGTGGATGCCCAGCGTCTCATTGAGCAGCCCCGCGTCGGGGTGGTAGACCAGCCGCCACATGATGCCGACCACGACCTCCGGCATCGCCCAGGGCACGATCGCGAGCGCCCGCGCCAGCCAGCGGAACCGCAGGTTCTGATTGAGCAGCAGCGCGAGGCCGAGCGCGAGCAGGAACTGCGGTACGGAGACGGCGACCGCCCACACCAGGCCGATCCGGAAGGACTCCCAGAAGAGGGTGTCGCGCAGCAGATCCTGGAAGTTGAGCAGCCCGATCCACTGGGTGGGCTCGGTGCGGCCCGCCTGGGAGTCGGTGAAGGCGAGCGCGATGCCGTAGAGCAGCGGGCCGACGCTGAGCAGGAGGATCGGGATCAGCGCGGGGAGGACCAGGAACCACGTCCCGTGGCGGTGCGCCGCGACGCGGCTGCCCGGCCGCTTGCCGGGAGCGGCTGACGGGTGTTCGGCGGAGCCCTCGCCCGAGCGCGCGGAGGCGGCGGTCACGGGTACCAACGGCGCGGCCTCCTTCGGACACGGTGGGAGGGCGGCCCGGGTGGGAGAGCCCACGTCATCGTGCGGAGGGCGGACGGCGCAGTCAAGCGGTTCATCTGAGGCAGCCGGCGCGGCGCCCGGTGCGGCATCCGGCGTAGGACCCGACGTGACACTGGCCGCGGGACCCGATGCGAGACTTGGGCGGCACGGACACGAGGAGTGAGGGGTGTGGCGGTGGCGGATGTCGCCTTGACGGAGGAGCGGGCGCGGGCGGTGCTCTCGGCCGCGCTGCCGCCCTACCGGGCGGGTACCGCGGAGGCCCGGCTGCTGGCCCTCGGCGAGAACGCCGTCTTCGCCGTCGACAGCCTCTCCCTGGTGGTCCGGATCAGCCGCGATCTCGAGGTGTGGGACCGGGCCGCCCGCGAGTTGAGGATCGCCGACTGGCTCGCCCGGGAGGGTCTGCCCGCGGTACGCCCCGACCGGCGCTTCGGCCCCGAGCAGCCGCTGCCGTTCGCCGACCACCTCGTCACCTACTGGCAGCGGCTCCCCGATCCGGTACGCCCCGCCGGGCCGCGCGATCTCGCGGAGCTGCTGCGGATGGTGCACGCCCTGCCCGACCCGCCCGCCGATCCGGCGCCGCTCACACTGCCGCGCCGCGATCTGCTGGGCGGGGTCGAGCGCTGGCTGCGGCTGGCCGGGGACGCGATCGACCCGGCGGACGCGGCGTATCTGCGCGCCCGCCGGGACGACTTCACGACCGCCGTCGAGGAGCTGAGCCCGCGGCTCACCCCCGGCCCGATCCACGGCGACGCGCTGCCGCGCAATGTGCACATCGGCCCCGACGGCCCGGTGCTGGTGGACCTGGAGACCTTCTCGCACGATCTGCGCGAGCACGATCTGGTGGTGATGGCCCTGTCCCGGGACCGCTATGGGCTCGGCGCGGCGGAGTACGACGCGTTCGTGGCGGAGTACGGCTGGGACGTGCGCGAATGGCCCGGCTGCGCGGTGCTGCGGGGCGCGCGGGAGACCGCCAGCTGTGCATGGGTGTCCCAGCACGCCCCGGGCAACCCGGCGGCGCGCACCGAGTTCGCCCGCCGCATCGCCTCCCTGCGGGAGGGCGACACGGCGGTGCGCTGGCACACGTTCTGAACGAGCGGGTCTGAACGAAGGGCTTCGCTCAGGCTCGCCACTCCGGGTCGCGGCCGCTGAGGGCGACCGCGCGGGCCAGGGGCGGGGCGTCGTCGGCCACGGAGACGATGGGGCCAAAAGCCCCCTCGGGGCGCTGCTCGTCCGGGAACGCCGACAGCCACCCGATGATGGCCTCGGCGCAGTGGGGGTCGCAGTCGTAGGGCTGGCCGGTGGCGCGGGCGAGATCCCAGCCGTGGATCACCACCTCGTCCAGCGCCACGATGCCCATCATCTGGGCGGGCATGGTGACACCCCCGGCCTCCGTGGTGCCCTGCCAGGCGGACGGCTCACGCCAGGCGGCGGTCAGCGCGTCGAGCCGACGCGGCAGCTCCTGCCGCCAGTCGGGGTCCAGCCGCTCCGCCGCCCCCTGGCCGGGGGCGGGGGCGTCCGGACCCGCCGCGGCCGTGGTCTTCTCGGCGGCATGGCGCATACCGATGGCGAGCCCCATGAAGTGGTCGAGCAGATCGGCCACGGAGTAGGTGCCACACGGGGTGGGCGCGGTGAGCTGCTCATCCGAGACTCCGCTGAGCAGCGCCGTCACCCGTTGGGCGGCGGGTCCGAAGTCGATCATGACGGTCTGGTCGTCGGTCACGGTGGTTCTTCTCCTCGATCGAGTGCGTGTTCCCCCTCACGCGTATGGACCGCACGGCGGCCGGAAACTCATCGGTGCGGCGCGCTCCGGTGTAGGGGGAGGCGGGCCGCGCGGATGTACGGCAAGGCGGCTCGCGCGGATGTACGGGGGCCGCGCCGATGTACGCGGGGCGGGCCGCGCGGATGTCCACCGGGCCGCACGCTCCGATGTCAGCCGGGCGACGCACTTCCGCTATCCGCCCAGCGGCACACTCCGGAACCCGCCGAGTGAACCGCGCCGACGTCCGCCGGGCCGCACGCTCCGACGTCAGCCAGGCGACGCACTTCCGCTATCCGCCCAGCGGCACACTCCGGAACCCGCCGAGTGAACCGCGCCGACGTCCGCCGGGCCGCACGCTCCGACGTCAGCCAGGCGGCACGCTCCGGTATCCGCCGAGTGAGCCGCTCCGATATCCGCCGGGCGGGCCGCTCCGATGTCCGCCTTGGGCGGGCCGCTGAGCGGAACGGCGGCAGTCGGCCGCGTTCGGAGAGGCGCCCCGAACGAGAGGCACCCCCAAGGGGCGCGGGGCCGTGTCGATGTGCGGCTCCGCCTCGTGGGCGCCGCAGACGATCGACGGCAGGCCGGGGCATTCCCAGCGGAGCGAGAGGCGGTTACCCCACCGCCGCCTCCGCCTCCGCCTCCCGCAGGGGCCAGCCGCCGTCCACCACCGCGTCCGGCGTGCCCTTGCGGCGCAGCCAGGACTGGAAGTCGGCCGCCCAGTGGGCGTACCACCCCACCTGCTTGCGGTGGAGGTCCCACAGCTCGAGCCCGGCGACCTCGCGGTGGCGCTCGGCGAGCGCGCAGGCGACCCGAACCGCCGCCAGCGCGTCCGCACCGGCGTCATGGGCGCGGTCGTGCACCACGCCGTACTCCCCGCACACCGCCTCCAGCGTGCGCTTGCCCTTGCGATAGCGGTCGACGGCGCGGTCTATCGTGTACGGATCCACGACGGGGCCGGTCTCCGCCCCTTCCAGCCGCTCGCTCAGCGGGCGCAGCCCGTGCCGCCCCAACTCGGCGGCGAGCAGGCTGAGGTCGAACGCCGCGTTGTACGCCACCACCGGGGCGCCGGAGCGCCAGTGGGCCACCAGCACCTCGGCGACCTCCTCGACCACCTCACGCGCGGGCCGGCCCTCCGCCGCCGCCTGCTCATTGGTGATCCCGTGCACCGCCACCGCGTCGTCCGGTATGGGCACTTGGGGGTCGGCCAGCCACTCGCGCCGGCCGATCGGCTCCCCGCCCCTCGCCTCGACCACGGCCGCCGTGACGATCCTCGCCGTCCGCGGATCGGTGCCCGTCGTCTCCAGATCGAATCCGATCAGCAGCCCCCGGTGCCAGCCCATGGCCGCCCCTCCCTTTGTCGTACTTCCCCCATGTGTGCCCACCTTCCCATGCACCACTGACAACGCCCGCCACGAGCGGCCCCACGCCCTCTCAACAACCGGACGGCAACCCTCCGCCGGCCCGGCCCGGGATAGCCTCCGTCGTACCCGTGCCGTACGCGGCACAGGTCGAGACAGTCGCCCAGGACAAGGACAGAACAAGGAGGTGGCGGCCCAGTGACCGCCCCGGCCGTTCCCGTACTGAAGTTGAGCGATGTGGATGTGGTGCGCGACGGCACCCCGCTGCTGCGCTCGATCTCGCTCACCGTCCACCAGGGGGAGCACTGGGCGCTGCTCGGCTCCAACGGCGCGGGCAAGTCCACCCTGCTCAGCCTCGCGGGCGCGCTGGTGCACCCGACGCACGGCACGGTGGAGGTCCTCGGCCGCACCCTGGGCCGGGTGGACCTGCGCGAGCTGCGGTCGTTCGTGGGCCATGTGGACCCCCGGCATCCGCTGCGCTCCCCGCTGCGGGTGCGGGACGTGGTGCTCACCGGGCTGACCAACACCGTGGAGCCGGTCCCCCGCCGCCGGCCCACCGCCGAACAGCGGGACCGGGCCGGCCGACTGCTGACCACGCTCGGCATGGGCGGGAAGCTGGACGCGCGCTGGCCGACCCTGTCGCAGGGCCAGCGCGGCCGGGTGCTGATCGCCCGCGCGCTGATGCCCCGCCCCCGGCTGCTGCTGCTCGACGAACCGGCCACCGGGCTGGACCTCGCCGCCCGTGAGCAGCTGCTGGAGAGCCTGGACACCCTGCGCCGCGACCACCCCGAGCTGGCCACGGTCCTGGTCACCCACCACCTGGAGGAGCTGCCCGCCAGCACCACCCACGCGATGCTGCTGCGCACCGGGGAGTGCCTGGCCTCGGGCGCGGTGGACGAGGTGGTGACCACCGACCACATCACCAAGTGCTTCGACCACCCGGTCCACATCACCCGCACCGACGGCCGCTGGACCGCCCGTACGATCCGTAGGATCCGTACGGACCCCGGGAAGCGGATCTGACGCGAAGGGATCCTGTCGCCCATCGCCGTCGCACGCAGGCCCTCTCCTCTCGCTCGTGTGTGGCTCCGGCCGCCCTCCCTCGGGGGTAGGCAGCGGCGGCCGGAGCCCTGAACCACCCCGCCAGGGCTCACAGACACTCCCGGTCGGGGTA
>NZ_JANIIC010000034.1 GCF_024519315.1 Streptomyces malaysiensis subsp. samsunensis
ACCCGCCTGCCTCTTCCCGGATCCGCCCGCCCTGCCCCTTCCCGAATCCAGGGGCTCCTGGAGCTCCGGCCGGGCCAACTCCAGCCCCTCCGGCGTTTGAGGAGCGGGGTCCGGGGCGGAGCCCCGGCGGGGGTCAGGGGGCGGAGCCCCCTGGTTCGGGAAGGGGCGGGGTGGGGAAACGCCACGCCGCCACCGCTGTCGTCGCCTTCGCCGCGTACGCGCGTACGCGGGTCCTGCCAGCAGACGCCGACGCCGCCCCGCTCGGCGAACTCCCGGACCACATAGGCGGCGGAGGGGAACCACGCGAACCGCAGCCACAGGCTGATGTCGAGGGTGGTGAACAACTGCCACAGACCGAGGGCAGCCGGCAGCGAACCGCCGCGCAAGCCGTAAGCGAACCGCCGCGCAAGCCGTAAGCGAACCGCCGCGCAGGGCGTAGCGGCCCCAGGAGCGGCGCAGGAGCGTCCGGGGCACGGCGCCCCGGGCCCGGGAGCCTCCGGCGCCGAACGGGGCCGTACGGGCGTGGTGGGCGCGCCCCATCGGCCCGCCGCCAGTGCCCCCGGCTAGCTGACCCGCCGGATAGCTGATGGCGTGGGCGCCGAGGTGAGACCGTGACCCGGGCGCGGGCGTTGTCCTGGGCGACGCCCCGCAGGCCGTAGCCGTTTCGGACCCGGACCGCCCGATCCGCGAACCACCGGGCGCCCGGGACGGCGAGGAACGCCTGGACGACGGCCGGGCGCTGGGAGGCCGCCGAGCCGGCGCAGCCGCTCGACGTGGAGGACGTCGGTACGGGCGGAGACGCACAGCCGGTCGGCGACACGGGCGGGCGCGGGGACGGGGCCCCACCGCGCACGGCGGGCCCCCGGCGCGCTGGTGCGCCAGGGGCCCGGGCGCCGGGCGGGGTGTCCGGCGTCGCGGTTCAGCCGGTCGGGAGATCGGTCGGGACGCCGCTCGGCAGATCGGTCGGCAGACCGGAGGGCAGCGACGTCGGAATACCCGAGGGAAGGTCGCTGGGCGAGGTCGTCCTGGTGAAGGTGTCGTTCTTGGCGAGCGCGTCCCAGTCGACCGTGAGGGTCTTGCCGTCCGCGCTCGGGGTGACCTTGCCCGCACTGCGGTCGGTGTTGCCGTCGGCGCACTTGAGCATGAGCATCTTCCCGCCCATGTCGGCGTACTCGCCGTCGCAGATGTGCTTGCCCGCCATCAGGATGGCCTTCTTGCCGTTGATGGACAGGATGACGGCCTCGTCACCGGACTTGGCCACGTAGGTGCCCGAGACCTTGGCGTCCGCGCCCCCCTCCGCCGGGGCGCTCGACGCGGAGGAGGTGTCCTTGGACGTGTCCTTCTTGTCGTCGTCGTCACTGCCGCATGCGGTCAGTAGCAGGGCGGCCGCCGCCACCGTGCCGGCGATGCCTACTGCCTTCTTCACGTGCTTCTCCTCGATCGTCAGGGCTCGTCAGGGCAGGAGCACGACAAATTAGCAGCCGTGTCAGGGCGTGGCCGGGACGACCTGGCCGGTCACCTCGCCCAGACCGATACGGGTCCCTCGCGGGCCCGGTGCCCAGGCCGTGATGGTCACTTCGTCACCGTCCTCCAGGAAGGTCCGGGTGCCGTCGGGCAGGTGCAGCGGGTCGCGGCCGGCCCAGGTGAGTTCGAGCAGGCAGCCGAGCTCGTCCGGGCGCGGGCCGCTGACCGTGCCGGAGGCGAAGACGTCGCCCGTGCGCAGCGAGGCGCCGTTCACCGTCATATGGGCGAGCTGCTGGGCCGCGGTCCAGTACATGGCGGAGAAGGGCGGGCGGGAGATCGTATGGCCGTTGAGGGCGACCTCCAGCCGCAGATCGAGCCCGCCGGGCTCGGCGGCGCTGTCGTCGAGGTAGGGGAGGAGCGGGACGTCGCGGGCGGGCGGGCTGGTACGGGCCACGGAGAGGGCCTCCAGCGGGGTGACCCACGCGGCGAGGGAGGTGGTGAAGGACTTGCCGAGGAACGGGCCGAGCGGGCGGTACTCCCACGCCTGGATGTCGCGTGCGGACCAGTCGTTGAGCAGACAGACGCCGAAGACGTGATCGTGGAACCCGGAGAGCGGCACCGGTGTATTCACAGTGGAAGGCGCGCCGATGACGAAGGCCACCTCCGCCTCGAAGTCGAGGCGCAGGGAGGGGCCGAAGACCGGAGTGGGGGAGGAAGCGTGTGGTGCGGAGGTATCGGCAGGGGGCAGCCGCTGGCCCTGTGGACGGACGACGGGCGTGCCCGAGACGAGGATCGTGCCGGCCCGGCCGTGGTAGCCGATGGGCATGTGTTTCCAGTTGGGGGTGAGCGCGTCGCCGTCGGGGCGGAAGATCCTGCCCGTGTTGGTGGCGTGGTGCTCGCTCGCATAGAAGTCGGCGTAGTCGGCCACCTCGATGGGGAGATGGAGCGCCACGGTGGGGAGGGGGTGCATCAGGGGCTCGATGGTCGACCGGTGCGCCGGGTCGGTGAGCCAGTCGAGCACCTCGGCGCGGACGGCCTGCCAGACCGGGCGGCCCGCGGCCATCAGCGGGTTGAGGGTGTCGGCGCCCAGGAGTTCGGCGTGCGGAGAGGCGGTGGCGGCCGCGGCGGCGCCCGCGTCCAGCACATGGTTTCCGTAGCGCACCCCGATTTTCCGCAGATGGGGAGCGTATGGCGGGGTGAAGACGCCATAGGGGAGGTTGTGCGGGCCGAAGGGGTCGCCTTCGGGCAGGTCCAGCGGGGATCGCTGCGGCATCGGGGCTGCCTCGCCTTCTCCTCGTCACTGCGGGGGCCAGCACACCCTAAGGCGCGGGGAGGGTGGGGAAGAAAGGAAGATGATGTTGTGTCGGCTACTCCCTAAAGAGAAGGCAATGTCCGGAAAATCCTTGCTGGAGGCGGCGATTCCGAAGTAGCGTCCTTCATCGGGGTCACGCACAGTGGGGGGCCACTGGGCTGCGGTGACCGAGGGGGCTCGTGGCGAGCAGTGACGTGCCGTTCGCGGTGGACCGTTCCATACCCGCCCTGGTCGTGAAGATCGGCCACTATCCGCTGCACCACGGTGGCGTCGGCGCCATCCGGTCCCTGGGGCGTCTCGGTATCCCCATGTACGCGGTCACCGAGGACCGTTGGACCCCGGCCGCGCTCTCGCGCCATCTTGACGAGGGCCTTCGTCTGGCCGACCACCGGCAGGGAGCGGCCGGAGCGGCTGGTGGAGGGGCTGCTGCGGATGGGGCGGGCGATCGGCCGGCCGACGGTTCTGCTGCCCACGGACGAGGAGGCGGCGGTGCTGATCGCCGAGCACGCGGACCGGCTCGCCGGGGAGGGCCGCTTCCTCTTCCCGCGCGCCGAGCCCGAGTTGCCCAGGCGGTTGGCGAGCAAGCGGGGGCTGCATGAGCTGTGCGTCAAGCACGGGGTGCCCACGCCCGAGGGCGCCTTCCCGGACACCTATGCCGATGTCAAGGCGTTCGCGGCGAGCGCGCGCTTTCCGGTGGTCGCCAAGAACCGGGAGGCGTTCGAGCGGCGGCAGAAGCCCGCGGTGTGCGGCACCACCCGGATCGAGGGCCCGCGGGAGCTGCTGGACCCGGCGCGGCGGTGGGGGCCGCGGCCGGGGGTGGTCCTCCAGGAGTATCTGCCGCGGGAGGAGGCCGAGGACTGGATCGTGCACGCGTACTTCGACGCCCGGAGCACACCGCTGGCCATGTTCACCGGGGTCAAGGTGCGGTCCTGGCCGCCGCACGCGGGCATGACGGCATGCGCCTATGTGGTGGAGAACGAGGAGCTGGCGCGGATGGCGGCCCGGTTCGTCCAGCGGATCGGCTTCAGCGGCATCGTCGATCTGGACTGGCGCTACGACCGGCGCGACGGACGGTACAAACTGCTGGACTTCAATCCGCGGATGGGCGCCCAGTTCCGGCTCTTCGAGAGCGCGACCCGGATCGATGTCGTACGGGCCCAGCATCTCGATCTGACGGGACGTCCGGTTCCCGGGGCCGGGCAGCGACCGGCCCGGCGGTTCCTGGTCGAGAACATCGACCTGCCCGCGCTGCTCGCCTACCGCCGCAGCGGATACACCACCCCGCACGCCCCGGCGCGGGCGAGCGGGACCGAGCTCGCATGGGCCGCGCGGGACGACATGAAGCCGTTCTTCACCATGCTGGCCCGCTCGCTGCGGCCCGGTGCGGCACAGCTGTACCGGCTGTGGCGCGCCAAGTGAACGCGACACCTTGGGGGGATTCATGAACGATCCGGTAGTGGTCATCGGGGCTGGTCCATACGGTCTGTCGACCGCCGCTCATCTGCGCGCCCGCGGGCTGCCGGTCCGGGTCTTCGGGGAGCCGATGGTGAGCTGGCGCGAGCGGATGCCCGCGGGCATGCCGCTCAAGTCCACACCGGCCGCCTCGAACATCGACGCACCGCGGCCGGGGCACACCCTGCTCGACTTCTGCCATGCGGTGGGCGGGCCGCGCTATGAGTCCGACTGGGACCTCGTCCCCGTGGAGACCTTCTCGGCCTATGGACTGTGGTTTCCAGGAGCGGCTGGTGCCCGAGCTGGAGCGGGTGCGGGTGGTGGCGGTCGACCGGCGGGGCGGCCGGTTCGAGCTGAAGCTGGACTCGGGGGAGCAGTTCACGGCGCGCGCCGTCGTCGTCGCCAGCGGGCTCGGCGGGCTCGCCCACCTCCCCCGGGAGCTGGCCGCCGCCGTACCGGACGGGCCCGCTCCGGGCGGCCCCGTCTCCCACAGTTCGCAACACCATGACCTCGGGCGCTTCCGGGGGCGTGAGGTGGTGGTCGTCGGGGCCGGGCAGTCGGCGCTGGAGAGCGCGGTGCTGCTGGCCGAGGCGGGCGCCGCCGCCGTGCGGGTGGTGGCCCGCGGACCGCGCGCGGTCTCCTTCGGCACCCCGCCGGACCACCAGCCCAGGCTGCGGCCCGAGTCGCCGTTCGGCCGCGCCTGGTCGCTGTACGCGCTGTCGTACCACGCCGTGGGCTTCCGGTGGCTGCCCGCCCCGGCCCGGGAGTATCTGGTGCGCAGGGTGCTGGGGCCCAAGGGCGCCTGGTGGCTGAGGGACCGGTTCGCCGGGCGGGTGCGGGTCACCCAGGGGCGGCGGATCAGCCGGGTCACCGTGGGGGACGACGGCCGTCCGGTGCTGGCCCTGCGCGGGGGCGGCCGGGTCGGGGAGCTGGCCGCCGACCATGTGCTGGCCGCGACGGGCTATCGGATGAGCCTCGCGGCACTGGACTTCCTCGGCCCCGCCCTCCGCTCCGAGCTGGTCACCGGTGCCGGGGCCCCTGGCTCGACGCCGGTTACGGCTCCTCGGTCCCCGGCCTCTACTTCACCGGGCTGCCCGCGGCGGCGAGTTTCGGCCCGGTGATGCGGTTCGTCTGCGGCACGGAGTACGCGTCGCCACGCCTGGCGAAGGCGGTGGCCGCCGCATACGGATAGGTGGGGGTACCTGCGGTCATGGGGTGGCTTCCGGCCCTGGGGTGGCCTCCGGCCCTGGGGTGGCCTCCGGCCCTGGGGTGGCTTCCGGCCCTGGGTGGCCTCCGGTACGGGTTGGCCTCCTGGCCGTGGGGTGGCTTCCGGTCATGGGGTGGCGCCTGGCCGTCGGTTGGCCCCGTCCGGGTCAGCTGACCGGCGGCCCCGGCCACTGGTCGGTCCCGGGCCATTGGCCCGCCCGTGGCCACCGGCCTCCCGTGGCCAACCGGTTGGCTCGTGGCCGTCAGCCCGCGTGCGGCCGCCGGTCGGTATGTGGCCATCGGCTGGTCCCGGCTGCCGGGTGGCGGTTAGCGGGTAGCGGACCGGGCGGGGGCGCCAATCAGCCTCGGTGGCTGGGTGGGCCCCGGGCGTTGGCCGGGTTGGCTGGGTGGCTTGTGGCCGGATTTGGTTGCCCGGGTGGGCCCGGGGGCTACTGGCCGAATGGGGGCCGGGGCATGAATGATCTGCTGCGATCGCGGTACTGCGATGTGAAGCGGCCGGTTCGGGACAGAGCGGTGAGAGGCGCACAAGGCGGGAAGGCGCCCATGGTGATCGAGACTCGACCGGATACCCTGCCTGTTGGTGGAGGCAGCGACACATCGACATTCGCGTCATTCGTAGGCAGACAGGAGTACCCCGTGAGCTTCGTCGGGCCCTTGGGGCTGAGCGTGCGGGACCGGACTCTGGAAGCCGATACCCAGGCCGGGCTGACGGCGGTCGAAGAGGGCCTGTTGGAGGCCACCAAAAGCGATGTGCCGTTCATCACGGAGGCCGCCCAGCATCTGGTGCGGGCCGGTGGGAAGCGGTTCCGGCCCCTGCTGGTGCTGCTGGCCGCGCAGTTTGGCGATCCGCACGCACCCGGAGTGGTGCCCTCGGCCGTGGTCGTCGAGCTCACCCATCTGGCCACGCTGTACCACGACGATGTGATGGACGAGGCGGAGGTGCGGCGCGGGGTCTCCAGCCCCAACGCCCGCTGGGGCAACTCGGTGGCGGTCCTCACCGGCGACTTCCTCTTCGCCCGGGCCTCGCACATCCTGGCCGACCTCGGCCCCGAGGCGGTGCGGATCCAGGCCGAGGCGTTCGAGCGGCTGGTCACCGGCCAGATCCTGGAGACGGCGGGCCCGCGCGACGGCCGAGACCCGGTCGAGCACTATCTGGATGTGCTGGCCGGGAAGACGGGCTCGCTGATCGCTGTCTCGGGCCGGTTCGGCGCGATGATGGCGGGCGCAGACGAGAGCATCGTGAGCATCCTCACCCAGTACGGCGAGCGGCTCGGCATGGCCTTCCAGCTCGCCGATGATTTGCTGGACATCGCCAGCGACAGCCATGAGTCCGGTAAGACCCCCGGCACGGATCTGCGCGAGGGCGTGGCCACCCTGCCCGTGCTCTATCTGCGGGAGCAGGCCGAGGCGACCGGTTCGGCCGAGGACCGCGAGCTGTGCAAACTGCTCGCGGGCGATCTCACCGATGACGCGCGCCATGCCGAGGTGCTGCGGCGGCTGCGCGCCCATTCGGCGCTGGAGCGGGCCCGCCAGGTCACGGTCCGCTATGCGGCGGAGGCCCGTTCGATGCTGGCGCCGCTGCCGGAGGGCCCGGCGAAGACGGCCCTCGAGGGGCTGTGCGACGCGGTGGTCCACCGGGCCGGCTGACACCGGACGGCAGCCAACGCGTGGGGCGCTCCCCCACCTGGTGCCTGCGGCCCCCGCTTGGCGTTTGCGGATCTCGCTCGGCGCCCGCGGCCCTCGTCTGGCGCCTGTGGCCCCCGCCCGGCGCCCGCGGCCCCGCCCGCGTCCGGACTCCCGGAACAGCCGACCCTGGCTTCCCCCGGAGAGCCCTTCCTGGCTCCCACTCCACCCCGACCGGCTCCGGGCTCCAGGCCCGGGCCCCGGGAAGCCACCGGGCCCACCCCGCCGGGGGAGCCGACCCTTGACTCCTGGGGGAGCGTCCCCGACTCCTGACGGAACCGCCCCCCGACTCCCGGGGCCCCCCGCCCCTCGGGGAGGCCCCTGAGTTCCGGAGGGGTGGTGTCATACCCGAGGCTTACGTCGAGGTGATCCTGGGGGCTGACGCGCCACGTCGCACGATTTGGTGGGATGAAAAGACCACCACATGGCGGGATCGGGTGACAATGGCCCGAGAGGTGGACGAGTGCAAGCTGACGAACCGCCGCCGACGACGGAGGTAGAGCACACATGGCACGGATCCGACCGACACAGGTCGCCGACGACGGCTTCTGGGATGAGGAGCGGCCATCACGAGGGAAGAAGGCCGCCCGGTACGCCGCCCCGGTCGCCGTCGCGGGCATCGCGGCGGCGACGATAGGACTGGTCCCGGCGCTCGCGAGCACCGGTGACCCCAATCTGCCGAAGATCTCGGCGCAAGAGCTCATCAGCAAGATGGCGGCATCGGACGCCCAGCAGATGTCCGGCTCGGTGAAGATCACCACCGATCTGGGCATCCCCTCGCTCCCCGGCGGCGGCTCCATCGCCGACCTCGGCGGGGCGCAGGGCGGCGACGCGTCCGCCGCGCCCGACGCCAAGCTGATGGAGCTGGTCTCCGGCTCCCACACCCTGCGGGTGGCCACCGACGGCCCCGACAAGCAGCGGGTGTCGATCGTCGAGAACGCCGCCGAATACAGCCTGATCCACAACGGCGACGAGATCTGGGCGTACGACAGCGGCAGCAACTCCGCCTACCACGCCACCGCCCCCAAGGGCGCCAAGGCCAAGGGCGACCACCGGCAGGAGTTGCCGAAGGATCTGCGGGACGTCACGCCCCAGGAGATCGCCAAGAAGGTGCTCGCCTCCGTGGACGACACCACCGATGTGACGGTCGACGGCACCTCCCGGGTCGCCGGGCGGGACGCGTACGACCTGCTGATCAAGCCCAAGCAGGGCAGCGACTCCACGATCGGATCCGTCCGTATCGCGGTGGACGCGGACAACGGTGTCCCGCTGAAGTTCACGCTCTCCCCGAAGAGCGGCGGCAAGGCGGTCATCGACGTGGGCTTCACCAAGGTGGACTTCGGCAAGCCCAAGGCGAGCACCTTCGCGTTCACCCCGCCCAAGGGCGCCAAGGTCACCGAGGAGCCCACGGCCGACCGGAAGCACGCGCAGAAGGACTTCGGCGCCAAGGACTTCAAGGACGCCCAGGGCGCCCTGTCCGGGCTGAACGTCGTCGGTAAGGGCTGGGACTCGGTCGCCCGCCTCGACACCCCCGGCGGCGCCGCGGCGCCCAGCGGCGACAGCGGCCCGGGCGCGGCCTCCGGCCTCCTCGACGGCTTCGGCAAGGAGGTCAAGGGGAAGTTCGGCTCCGGCACCGTGGTCAGCACCCGGCTGGTGAACGCGCTGCTCACCGACGACGGCAAGGTGTTCGTCGGCGCGGTCGACAAGGACGCCCTGGTCAAGGCCGCCAACGCGGCCAAGTGAGGTCACCGGGCGCGCAGGCGCGGACAAGGCGGCCGTAGACGCGGACACGACGGCGTAAGGCGTAGACACGACGGACGGACGAGAAGGGGAGCCCGTGGAGCAGCGGTCCACCGAGGAGGACGATGCCGCGGTGGAGACCCGCGGGCTCACCAAGCGTTACCGGGGTGGGCAGCTCGCGGTCGACGCGCTGGACCTGTCCGTGCCGCGCGGCAGCGTCTTCGGCTTCCTCGGGCCCAACGGCTCGGGGAAGACGACGACCATCCGCATGCTCATGGGCCTGATCGAGCCCACCTCGGGCAGGGCCAGGCTGCTCGGCGAGCCGATGCCACGCGCCGCCCGGAGCGTGCTGCCCAGGGTGGGCGCCCTCATCGAGGGCCCCGCCCTCTACCCCTTTCTGACCGGCCGCGACAATCTGCTGCGCTACGACGCCGCCGACCCCACCGCCGACCCCCGCACCCGGACCGCCCGCGTCGCGGCCGCCCTGGACCGGGTCGGGCTGGCCGCCGCGGCCGGGAAGCGGGCCCGCGCCTACTCGCTCGGCATGAAGCAGCGGCTGGGCCTGGCCGCCGCGCTGCTCCAGCCGCGTGAGCTGCTGGTCCTGGACGAGCCGACCAACGGTCTCGATCCGCAGGGCATGCGCGAGATCCGCTCCCTGGTGCGCGAACTGGCCGAGGAGGGCACCACCGTCTTCCTCTCCTCCCATCTCCTCGATGAGATCGAACAGGTGTGCACTCATGCCGCGGTCATGGCCCAGGGCCGTCTGATCGCCCAGGGCACGGTGGCCGAGCTGGCGGCGGGCAGCCGCGGCCGGCTGGCCATCACCACCCCGGACCCGGTGGACGCGGTCCGGGTCCTGAAGGAGCACGGGGTGACGGACCTGGTGATTCTGGACGAGCGGGTCTCCGGCGAACTGCCGGTGCCCGGCCCCGGCGCGGCGGACGCACCGCTGGAGCTGGCCGATCTCAACGCGGCCCTCGTACGCGCCGGGGTGCGGGTTCGGGCCTTCGGGGCCGAACGCGCCTCGCTCGAGGACGCGTTTGTCGCGCTGACCGGGGAGGGCTTCGATGTCGCGGGCTGATGAACCGAAGTCGGCCGACACCGGCGTACCGAAGACGGCCGACACCCGCCCACCGGGCCCGACAACGGACAAGAGACCCACGAGCCCCCTGTGGGCCCTCGCACTCTTCCGCTCCGAGCTGACCACCACCCTCCGCCGCTGGCGGACCCTGGCCCTGCTCGGGGTGCTCGCGCTGATCCCGATCCTCATCGGTGTCGCGGTGAAGATCGAGACGAGCGACGGCGGCGGCTTCGGCGGCGGTCGTGGGGGAGGCGGAGAAGGCCCCGCCTTCTTCCCCCAGATCACCAACAACGGCATCTTCCTGGTCTTCGCGTCACTCGCGGCGACGCTGCCCGTCTTTCTGCCGATGGTGATCGGCGTGATCACCGGTGACGCCATCGCCGGTGAGGCGGGCTCGGGGACGCTGCGCTATCTGCTGGTCGCCCCGGCCGGGCGGACCCGTCTGCTGCTGGCGAAATTCACCACCTCCATGGCCTTCTGCCTGATCGCGACCCTGGTGGTGGCGCTCTCGGGCCTGGTGACGGGGGCGCTGCTCTTCCCGCTCGGCGATGTCACGCTGATCTCGGGCATCACCGTCTCGTTCGAGGAAGCGCTGCTGCGGGCCCTCGGCGTGGCGGCCCTGGTGGCCCTGTCGCTGGTGGGCATAGCGACGGTGGGGCTGTTCATCTCCACCCTCACCAACAGCGGGATCGCGGCCATGGCCACGACCGTGGGGCTGGTGATCACCGCGCAGATCCTTGACACCATCCCGCAGCTGCACGCGATCCACCCATATCTCTTCCCGCACTACTGGCTCAGCTTCGCCGATCTCCTCCGCGAGCCGGTCTACTGGGACGAGCTGGTCAAGAACCTGGGATTGCAGGGGCTGTACGTCGCCGTGTTCGGCTCGGCGGCCTGGGCCCGGTTCACCGCGAAGGACATCACGGCCTGAGCGGGCGGCACGGCCTGAGCCGGCGGCCGACGGAGCCGAACACGGCATGTCGCGTCATCCGGGATCAGGCGCCGCCGAGCGTCCAGACCGCGTAGGCGATGGCGTCGCTGTTGCGGTCCAGGGCGGTGTCGTCGATGTTGCTCGTGGTGTCGCACGAGCGGTGGTAGCAGCGGTCGAACGCCTGGCCTGAGGTGCCGCCCCACTTCTGGGCCTGGGCGGCGGTCTTGATGTAGTCGGCGCCGCTGAAGAGACCGCCCACCGGGATGCCCACGTTCTTGAACGGCGCGTGGTCGGAGCGACCGTCGCCCTCGGTCTCGATCTCGGTGGGGACGCCCTTGGCGGAGAAGAACGCCTTGAAGACCGACTCGATCCCGGGGTCGTCGTCATACACGAAGTAGCCGGGGTTGGGCGAGCCGATCATGTCGAAGTTGAGATAGCCGTCGATCTTCGCCCGTTCGGATGACGGCAGGTTGTTGACGTAGAAGCGGGAGCCGACCATCCCCAGCTCCTCGGCGCCCCACCAGGCGAACCGCACATGTTTGGTGGGCTTCGCGCCCTGGCGGGCGACGGCCAGCGCGGTCTCCAGGATTCCGGCGGAGCCCGAGCCGTTGTCGTTGATCCCGGGGCCGGCGCTGACGGAGTCGAGATGGGCGCCGGAGAACACCACGTTGTTGGTGTCGCCGCCGGGCCAGTCGGCGATGAGGTTGTAGCCGGTGGCCCCGCCGGAGGTGAACTGTTGCACGGTGGTGGTGTATCCGGCGGCGTCCAGCTTGCCCTTGATGTAGTCGAGCGACGCCTTGTAGCCGGGGCGGCCATGGGCCCGGTTGCCGCCGTTGGCGGTGGCGATGGACTGAAGCTGGGTCAGATGGGCCTTCACGTTGGCCACGGAGATGTCCGGCGCCGCGAGGGCGGTACGGGCGTCCGCCGAGTCCCGGGCCGATGCGGCGGCGGAGGTGGCGGGGGCGGCCGAGAGCAGGGCGGCGACGGCCGTACCGGCGGCGGCCATGGCGGCCGTCCGGCGTATCAGGGATCTTCGGGGGCGGCGCTCAGCGCATGACGACATGGGGGGCTCCGGTTCCGAACGAGGACAGGACGGAATGACGTGACGCTGTGTGGTGCACGTGCCCGTGGGGGCGGTGGAGCGGTGAACCGACGGTGCGGTGAAGCGGTGACGTGAAGCCGTGCGGCGTAAAGCCGTGATGACGTGAGGCTGATGCTCCGGGCGTGGCTGACTCCGCGTCAAGGGCGGAAACCGGACATCACCCGCCGGATATCGGTCCCGGCCGGGCATCGCGCACGGCGGCTTCCGATACGGCGGCCTCCGGTACGACGCCGTCCGATACGGCGGCCTCGGACACCGCCTCGGCCACGGCGACGGTCCCGGCCACGGCCGTCTCCGGAACGGCTTGAGCTCCCGGAACGACTTCCGCTCCCGGAGCGACCTCGGACCCCGGAACGACCTCGGCCCCCACTGTCGCCGACAGCGCGGCCGCCCGCGCGGCGGCGTCGGCCAGGTCCCGCCGCGCCCGCCGGGCGGTGCGCAGCGCGTCCCAGGTGAGCAGCGCGAGGGCGAGCCAGACGAGGGAGAAGCCCGCCCACCGTTCGGGTGGCATCGACTCGTGGAAGACGGTGAGCCCGAGGAGGAACTGGAAGGTCGGCGCCACGTATTGCAGCATCCCGATCGTCGACAGCGGCAGCCGCACCGCCGAGGCCCCGAAGCAGATGAGCGGCAGCGCCGTGACGAAGCCGCAGCTGACCAGCAGTACCGAGTGCCCGGCGCCCTCGCTCGCGAAGGTGCTGCCGCCGTGCGCCCCGAGCCAGATCAGGAAGCCGAGCGCGGGCAGGAACTGCACGGCGGTCTCGGCGGCCAGCGACTCCAGCCCGTCCAGCCCGACCCGCTTCTTGGCCAGGCTGTACGTCGCGAAGCTGAAGGCGAGCGTGAGGGCGATCCACGGCAGCTTGCCGTAGCCCACCGCCAGTACGCCCACGGCCACCGCCCCGACGCCGACCGCCGCCCACTGCGCGGGCCGCAGCCGCTCACGCAGCAGCAGCACCCCGAAGGCGATGCTGACCAGCGGGTTGATGAAGTATCCGAGCGCGGTCTCCACCACATGGCCGCTGTTGACGCCCCAGATGTACAGGCCCCAGTTGACCGAGATCACGGTCGCGGCGAGCGCGATCATGGCCAGCCGCCTGGGCTGCCGCAGCAGCGGCCGTATCCAGTTCCAGCGGCGCAGCACCAGCAGCACCAGGCCGACGGCCACCAGCGACCACACCATCCGGTGGGCCAGGATCTCGACCGCGCCGGCGGGCTCGAGCAGCGGCCAGAAGAGCGGCACCAGCCCCCAGAAGCCGTATGCCGCGAAGCCGTAGAGGAGACCGGTGTGATCGGCGCGGTCCTGCTGGTCCTGCGGCGTCACGGCACCCTCCCCGACGGCATGGCGAGCCCTCCGGCGGGCCCGTTCCGAGGGTCCGAAGGTAGCGCCGGGGAGGGCCGCCTGTCATTCCCGTCTCAGGAAACGGTGATGACAGGCGGGCCGTGGTGCGCGCGGGCCCGATCAGCCCTTCAGCGCGGCCGCGACCGCGTCCGCGATGGGCGTGGTCGGGCGGCCGATGAGCCGGGACAGCTCGCCCGGGGTGGCGTCCAGCCGGCCGCGCTCGATGGCCGCCTCGACATCGGTGAGGATCGCGGCGAGCGGCTCGGGGACGCCCGCGCCGGTGAGGATGTTCTTGTACTCGTCCGTGGAGACGGCGCCGTAGACGATCTTCTTCCCGCTCTGCGCGGCGACCACATCGGCGTACTCGGCGAAGCTCCAGGCGGTGTCGCCGGACAGCTCGTACGCCTTGCCCTCGTGGCCCTCGCCGGTCAGGACGGCGACGGCGGCCGCCGCGTAGTCGGCGCGCGAGGCGGAGGCGACGCGGCCCTCGCCCGCGGCGCCCACGACGGCGCCGTGCTCCAGGACGGTGGCGAGGTTCTCGGTGTAGTTCTCGTGGTACCAGCCGTTGCGCAGCAGCGCGTACGGCAGACCGGAGTCGAGGATCGCCCGCTCGGTGACCTTGTGCTCATCGGCCAGGGTGAAGTCGGCGGCGGGGCCGCCCAGGACGCTGGTGTAGGCGAGCAGTGCGACCCCGGCCTCCTTGGCGGCGTCGATCACGGCCTGGTGCTGCGGAACGCGCTGCCCGACCTCGCTGCCGGAGATCAGCAGCACCTTGTCGCCCGCGGCGAAGGCGCCGGGGAGCGTCTCGGGCCGGTTGTAGTCGGCCACATGCAGCCGCACACCCCGGTCGGCGAGGCCGGCGGCCTTCGCGGTGTCGCGCACGACCGCGGTGATCTGGTCGGCGGGGACCTTCTCCAGCAGCCCCTCGACGACGAGGCGGCCGAGGTGGCCGGTGGCTCCGGTGACGACGATGCTCATACGTATGACTCTCCTGTTTCGAGGTCGGGCACACCCGCGGTCGGGTACACCCACCATAAGGGAAGCGCTAACTATTAGAAAGGTGCCTTGGTCAAGGGAGTGTGTTCATTCGGATTCCGGCCGCTCCCCGGCCCCCCGCTCCCGTGCCGCGAGGCTGACGGCGAACGGCAGGATCGTCACCGCCACACCCGGCAGCCGCTCCAGCGCCTTCGCCAGCGACTCCGCGGTGCCCCGGTGCAGCAGCTTGCCCAGCGGCGAGGCGTAGGTGCGGCGCGGCACCAGCAGGGTCAGCGCGGTGTGCCCGTCCTCGGTGGTACGGGCCGCCAGCTCCATCACCGCATGGCGCAGCCGCCGGTCCGGGCACTCCACGACCTCCAGCGGCACCGTCACCCCCGCCGTGGCCTCCCACCGGGCCATCAGCCGGCGGGCATGGGTCTCGTCCACCATGAAGTGCACCGCGCGGACCTCGTCGGGCCGCAGCTCATGCGCGTACCGCAGCGCCTTGACCGTCGCGAGGTCGATGCTGTCCGCCATCACGAAGACGACATGGCGCCGCCAGCGCGGCACATCGTCCCCGGGGCGTGGCACCGCCTCCAGGGCGGCCGCCTCCGCGCGGTACTCGCGATTGATCCGGATCAGCGCCCAGACCCCGAGCGGGAAGACCACCACGACCAGCCAGGCGCCCTCGGTGAACTTGGTGATCCCGAAGATCAGCACCACGGTGGCGGAGACGATCGCGGTGGTGAGGTTGACCGCGACCTTCCAGATCCGGCCCGGCTCCCGGCGCCGCAGGTGATAGGCGGTCAGCCCGGCCCCGGCCATGGTGAACGCGGTGAACACGCCGATCGCGTACAGCGCCACCAGCCGGTCCACATTGGCCTCGGTGACCACCAGCAGCGCCAGCGCCACCACGGCCAGCGAGATGATCCCGTTGGAGAAGGAGAGCCGGTGGCCGCGCCGGGTGAGCTGCCGGGGCAGAAAGCGGTCCTCGGCCACGAAGCTGGCCAGGAAGGGGAAGCCGGTGAAGGGCGTGTTGGCGCCCGTATAGAGGATGAGCGCGGTCGCCAGCTGGACGAACGCCAGCCCCAGCGCGCCCACGACCCCGCCGCCGAAGACCAGATGGGCCTCCTGCGCCAGTACGGTCGGGGTGCCGTCCCGGTAGGGGATGGCGTGGGTGAAGTGGGCGAGCGCGGAGACCCCGAGGACCAGCGTGCCCAGGATGCAGCTCATCGTGATCAGCGTGCGGCGGGCGTTGTGGCCCTTGGGGTCGCGGAAGACCGAGACGCTGTTGGAGATCGCCTCCAGGCCGGTCAGCGAGGAGCCGCCGTTGGCGAACGAGCGCAGCACGATGAAGAGTGAGGCGCCGTAGAGCCAGCCGCTGCCCGCGGTGCCGAGCGGCACCGCGCCCGCGGCGTGCACATCGGCGTGCGGCAGCCGCCCGGTGAGCCCGCGGACCACGCCCACCACCAGCATCAGCCCGACGGCGAAGATGAAGAGGTAGGCGGGCACCATGAAGACCCGCCCGGCCTCGCGCAGTCCGCGCAGATTGCCGTAGGCGAGGATGAGGATCACCAGGGCGCTGATGGGCAGTTGGAGATGGTCGATACCGGTCCAGGTGCCGCCGACGAGATGGGCGAACGAGATGATCGCGTTGGTGCCCGCGGAGACCTGGACCGCCACGGTGACGATGTAGTCCACCAGCAGTGCCACGGACGCGATCTGGGCGATGTCCGGGCCGAAGTTCTCCCGCGCCACCACATAGGAGCCGCCCGCCCGGGTGTAGATCATCACCACATCGCTGTAGCAGAGCGTCACCAGCAGCAGCACCAGCAGAATCGCCCCGGTCACCGGGAGGATCAGGGTGAACGCCGCGACCCCGATGACCGGCACCAGCACCCGCAGCATCTCCTCGCTGCCGTACGCCGTCGACGAGATGCAGTCGGAGGCCAGCACGCCCAGCGCGGCCGGGTTGCCCAGCTTCTCGCGCCGGATCCGCTCGGTGACCAGGGGCGGGCCGAGCAGCAGCCGCTTGAGACGGTAGCCGGGGCGGTCGGGCGGCTGGATCGGCGCGGCGGTGTCGGACATGCGGATAGCAGAGCGGGTGCCCGGCCGGGGCGCGCTCAGACGCTCCGGCCGGGCACCCGCCTGTGCCCGTATGTACGAATGGACCCGGGGCGGGCCCTGGGGGCGATCAGCCGACGACGGTCCAGGTGTCGCCGCCGGCGAGGAGTGCGCCGAGGTCGCCCTTGCCCTTCAGCTCCACGGCGTTGTCGAGCTGGTCGGACATCTGGGTGTCGTAGACCGGGCGCTCCACGTTGCGCAGTACGCCGATGGGGGTGTGGTGGAGGGTGTCGGGGTCGGCCAGTCGGGTCAGCGCGAACGCCGTGGTGGGTGAGGTGGCGTGGGCGTCGTGCACCAGTACCTGGTGCTCGTTCTCGGGTGTGACGGTGATCACTTCGAGGTCGCCGGTGTGCTGGTTGCGGATGACGCCCTTGGACTGGTCGAGGCCGAAGCGGATCGGCTGTCCGTGCTCCAGCCGGATCACGGCCTCCTGGGCCTGCTGCTTGTCCTTCAGGGCCTCGAAGGCGCCGTCGTTGAAGATGTTGCAGTTCTGGTAGATCTCCACCAGCGCGGTGCCGGGGTGGGCCGCCGCCTGCCGCAGCACCTCGGTGAGGTGCTTGCGGTCGGAGTCGACGGTGCGGGCCACGAAGCCCGCCTCGGCGCCGAGCGCGAGGGAGAGCGGGTTGAACGGCGAGTCCAGGGAGCCCATCGGGGTCGACTTGGTGATCTTGCCGACCTCGGAGGTGGGGCTGTACTGACCCTTGGTCAGGCCGTAGATGCGGTTGTTGAAGAGCAGGATCTTCAGGTTCACATTGCGGCGCAGCGCGTGGATCAGGTGGTTGCCGCCGATGGACAGCGCGTCGCCGTCACCGGTGACGACCCACACCGACAGATCGCGGCGGGAGGCGGCCAGCCCGGTGGCGATGGCGGGGGCGCGGCCGTGGATGGAGTGCATCCCGTAGGTGTTCATGTAGTACGGGAAGCGTGAGGAGCAGCCGATGCCGGAGACGAAGACGATGTTCTCCTTCGCCAGGCCCAGTTCGGGCATGAAGCCCTGGACGGCGGCGAGGATCGCGTAGTCACCGCAGCCGGGGCACCAGCGGACCTCCTGGTCGGACTTGAAGTCCTTCATCGTCTGCTTGACGGCGGTCTTGGGCACCAGGGAGAGCGCGCTGGGCGCCGATGCCGCCCCCTCGGCGATGGTGTCAGTCATCGATGGCCTCCTTGAGGGCGGTGGCGAGCTGTTCGGCCTTGAACGGCAGTCCGCGGACCTGGGTGAAGGAGCGGGCGTCGACCAGATAGCGGGCGCGCAGCAGCGTGGCCAGCTGCCCGAGGTTCATCTCCGGCACCACGACCTTCTCGTAACCCTCCAGCACCTTGCCGAGGTTGGCGGGGAAGGGGTTGAGATGGCGCAGATGGGCCTGGGCGATCCGGTCGCCCGCGGTGCGGACGCGGCGCACGGCCGCGGTGATCGGGCCGTAGGTCGATCCCCACCCCAGGACCAGGGTGCGGGCGTCGCCGGTCGGGTCGTCCACCTCGATGTCCGGCACGGCGATGCCGTCCACCTTGGCCTGGCGGATGCGGACCATGTGGTCGTGGTTGGCCGGGTCGTAGGAGATGTTGCCGGTGCCGTCCTGCTTCTCGATGCCGCCGATCCGGTGCTCGAGGCCCGGCGTTCCGGGCACGGCCCAGGGGCGGGCCAGGGTCTTGGGGTCGCGCTTGTACGGCCAGAAGACCTCGGTGCCGTCGGCCAGCACATGGTTGGGGCCGGTGGCGAACCGGACCCGCAGGTCGGGCAGCTCGTCGACGTCCGGCACCCGCCAGGGCTCCGAGCCGTTGGCCAGATAGCCGTCCGACAGCAGGAACACCGGGGTCCGGTAGGTCAGCGCGATCCGGGCGGCCTCCAGCGCGGCGTCGAAGCAGTCGGCGGGGGTCTTGGGCGCCACGATCGGCACCGGGGCCTCGCCGTTGCGCCCGTACATGGCCTGGAGCAGATCCGCCTGCTCGGTCTTGGTCGGCAGCCCGGTGGAGGGACCGCCGCGCTGAATGTCGATCACCAGCAGCGGCAGCTCGAGGGAGACCGCGAGCCCGATGGTCTCCGACTTCAGCGCCACACCGGGGCCGGAGGTGGTGGTCACCGCGAGGGAGCCGCCGAAGGCCGCGCCCAGCGCGGCGCCGATCCCGGCGATCTCGTCCTCGGCCTGGAAGCTGCGCACACCGAAGTTCTTGTGCTTGGACAGCTCGTGCAGGATGTCGGATGCCGGGGTGATCGGATACGACCCCAGGAACAGCGGCAGATCCGCCTGGCGGGAGGCCGCGATCAGCCCGTAGGACAGCGCCAGGTTCCCGGAGATGTTCCGGTAGGTGCCGGTGGGGAACGCGGTGGTGGCCGGGGCGACCTCGTAGGAGACGGCGAAGTCCTCGGTGGTCTCACCGAAGTTCCAGCCCGCCCGGAAGGCCGTCACATTGGCCTCGGCGATCTGCGGCTTCTTGGCGAACTTCTGCCGCAGGAACTTCTCGGTGCCCTCGGTCGGCCGGTGGTACATCCACGACAGCAGCCCGAGCGCGAACATGTTCTTGCTGCGCTCGGCCTCCTTGCGGGACAGGCCGAACTCCTTCAGTGCCTCGACGGTGAGCGTGGTGAGCGGCACCGGGTGGACGTGATAGCCGTCCAGCGAGCCGTCCTCCAGAGGGCTTTGGTCATAGCCGACCTTGGCCATGGGGCGCTTGGTGAACTCGTCGGTGTTGACGATGATTTCCGCCCCGCGCGGCACATCGGGGAGGTTGGCCTTCAGCGCGGCCGGGTTCATCGCGACCAGCACGTTCGGCGCGTCACCGGGCGTGAGGATGTCGTGATCGGCGAAGTGGAGCTGGAAGCTCGACACTCCGGGCAGGGTACCGGCGGGGGCCCGGATCTCCGCCGGGAAGTTCGGCAGGGTGGACAGGTCGTTTCCGAACGACGCCGTCTCCGAGGTGAACCGGTCACCCGTGAGCTGCATACCGTCACCCGAGTCACCCGCGAACCGGATGATCACCCGGTCCAGACGGCGGATCTCTTTACCGCCGTCCCCTGTTCGCTGCCCCCCGACGGGCGACTGCCCGCCCTGCTGATCGGCTGGTTCGGCCTGCTCGGCCGGGCTACTGACCTGGCTGGTCACTGCTTCGGACCTCCCTTGAGGCGGCGCTCATGGACAGTCGGTGCCGACCGGTTGTCCCACGACCATCGTACGTCGGTAAGGGTGGCCTTCCTTGGCCGGATCACATGGTGGACGCCGAAAGAAGAACCATATATGTCCTGGTTTGACATGACGCGCCCCTCCCCCCTTGCAGCTATTTCCCTGGTACCTCGTTCAGCCTTTGGCCTCGCTTTGGCCCGCGGGAGTCTGCTTTCAGGAATTGAGATAGGTCAGAACGGCGAGCACCCGACGGTGATCCCCGTCACTCGGCGACAGGCCCAGCTTCAAGAAGATGTTGCTCACATGCTTCTCGACCGCTCCGTCGCTCACCACGAGCTGCCGGGCGATGGCCGAATTGGTCCGGCCCTCGGCCATCAGCCCCAGGACCTCGCGCTCCCTCGGGGTGAGCCCGGCCAGCACATCCTGCTTGCGGCTGCGGCCCAGCAGCTGGGCGACGACCTCCGGGTCGAGCGCCGTACCGCCCTGGGCGACCCGCACCACCGCGTCCACGAACTCGCGCACCTCGGCCACCCGGTCCTTGAGCAGATAGCCGACGCCCCGGCTGTTCCCGGCCAGCAGCTCGGTGGCGTACTGCTCCTCCACATACTGGGACAGGACCAGCACCCCCAGGCCCGGATGGTCGCGGCGGAGCCGGACGGCCGCCCGCACCCCCTCGTCGGTGTGGGTGGGCGGCATCCGCACATCGGCCACCACCACATCCGGCGGTGCGCACTCGTCGGCCAGCTCCCGCACCGACTTGATCAGCGCTTCCGCGTCCCCGACGCCCGCGACCACCTCATGGCCCCGGTCGGTCAGCAGCCGGGTCAGCCCCTCCCGCAGCAGCACCGAATCCTCGGCGATGACCACCCGTACTCTGTCCGCCACGATGTTCGGCCCCCGTTCCATTCGGTTCGTGGGGACCAGCATCCCAGGGTTCGGCCGCTCGCGTCGCACGGAACCGGCCGTGTACGGGCGGGGCGGGGGTGTGCGCCCTCAGCGCCAGGGGAGCTCGGCGGTCACGGTGGTCGGGCCGCCCGCCGGGGAGTGGACGACGAGGATCCCGTCCACCGCGTCGATCCGCTCGGCCAGCCCGGCGAGACCCGAACCGGCCGCCGTCTCGGCCCCGCCCCGCCCGTCGTCCGTGATCTGGATCAGCAGCCGGTCGTCGGAGCGCCACAGATCCACCTCGGCGGTGTGGGCACCGCTGTGCTTGCTGATGTTCTGGAGCAGTTCGGAGACGGTGAAGTAGGCGATGCCCTCGATCGCGGGCGCGGGCCGTTGCGGAAGGTCCACCGTCACGGTCACCGGGACCGTGCAGCGGGCGGCGAGGGCGGAGAGGGCGGGGCCGAGGCCGCGGTCGGTGAGGATGGCGGGGTGGATGCCGCGGGCGAGGTCGCGTAGTTCCTGGAGGGCGAGTTTCACTTCGCCGTGGGCCTCGTCGACCATCTTGGCGGCGGCTTCCGGGTCCTCCTCCAGCTTCTCCTTCGCCAGGCCCAGATCCATGGCGAGGGCGACCAGTCGTGCTTGTGCGCCGTCGTGGAGGTCGCGTTCGATCCGGCGCAGATCCGCGGCGGCGGTGTCCACCACCGTGCCCCGGTCCGACTCCAGCTCCCAGACCCGGCTCGCCAGCCGGGACGGGCCGAGCAGCCCGGACACCATGATCCGGTCGACCGAGGTCAGCGCCCGCATCACCCACGGGGTCAGCAGCAGGACCAGCACACCGGCGGCGCAGGTCACGGTGATCTCGAACGGGGTGTCCAGATAGAAGTTGTGCCCGTGGTCGTCCCCGAAGACCTGGAGACCCGGCTCGTCCATATACCGGGGGAAGACCCAGCGCCACAGCGGATACGTCGTGGAGCCCCAGCCGTAGGCGGTGAAGCTCACCGCGAAGCCGAAGGAGAAGACCGCCCACGGCAGATGGATCAGCGCGTAGATCACATGCCGCCAGGAGGTGCCGCTCCTGAGCAGCGCACCCACCCAGGCGACCGGTCCGCGCCTGCCCCCGCGGCCGCCCCTCCGGCCGAGGACCGGCTCGGGCTCGGCCACCTCCAGCCCCAGCAGCGCACGGGCGCGGGCCCGCTCCACGACGCCGAGCGCGCGGCAGCCCGCGAGGGCCGCGCCGAGCACCGGGACGCCGAGGAAGGTGATCAGCAGCCCGGCGCCCAGCGCGATCATCGTGATCGTGTAGACAAAGGTGACGATGGCCATCGGCAGGCTGATCAGGACATAGAGGAACTCCCGCCAGACGCGGCCCTGGAACGGCGCCTTCAGCGCCGCGGGCACCAGATGGCCACGGGGCTCGGTCCCCGGTTCGTAGGGGCGGTATGCGGTGGCCATCGTCTTGTCCGTCCTCCGGGGCCTGGTGGGGTGCGCGATGCGGGTCGGCGGGGTGGGTCGCGTCGGGTCGCGTCGGCTGCGTTCACCCAAGAGTCCCGGAGCGGGGCCCGCCGGGCCATCGGGTGGGTGGGCCTCTTCACCGGGGGGTTAGCCCTACCTTTCGGGGTGGGGCGAGGTGCTTCCCGGCGTCGTTTCGGGGCGCCCGGTGTGCTGTCCGGCGTCGTTTCGGGGTGGGGGCGGTGTGCTTCCCGGCGCCCTTTCGGGGCGCGGCCCGGTGTGCTTCCCGGCGCCCTTTCGAGGTGGGGCGGCCTGCTGCCCGGCGTCAGCCGCTTCGCCGGGAACGGGCCACCGCGGCGCCCGCCGCCGACCCGGTCCGGTGGCGCCAGGGCAGCTCGGCGGTCACGGTGGTCGGCCCACCCGGCGGCGAATCCACCGCGAACAGCCCGTCGACCGAGCCCAGCCGCTCCGCCAGACCCGAGAGCCCCGAGCCCCTGTCGGTGGCCGCGCCGCCGCGCCCGTCGTCCCGTACCTGGATCAGCAGCCGGTTGTCGGAGCGCCACAGCTCGATCTCGGCGGTGCGGGCGCCGCTGTGCTTGCTGATGTTCTGGAGCAGTTCGGAGACGGTGAAGTAGGCGATGCCCTCGATGGCCGGCGCCGGGCGTTCGGGCAGCTCGACCGTCACCTTCACGGGGACCGTGCAGCGGGCCGAGAGCGCCGAGAGGGCGGGGCCGAGGCCGCGGTCGGTGAGGATGGCGGGGTGGATGCCGCGGGCGAGGTCGCGTAGTTCCTGGAGGGCGAGTTTCACTTCGCCGTGGGCCTCGTCGACCATCTTGGCGGCGGCTTCCGGGTCCTCCTCCAGCTTCTCCTTCGCCAGACCGAGCCCCATGGCGAGGGCGACCAGCCGGGCTTGTGCGCCGTCGTGGAGGTCGCGTTCGATCCGGCGCAGATCCGCGGCGGCGGTGTCCACCACCGTGCCCCGGTCCGACTCCAGCTCGGCGATCCGCCGCTCCAGCTCATCGGAGGGGAACAGCAGCCCGCGCACCATCGCCCGGTCCACATGCGTAAGCCCTCGGGCGATCCACGGCAGCACCGGCCAGGCCACGAACAGCGAGGTCAGGGTGGCGGCGAAGGTGACCACCGACCACGGCAGCCGGATCAGCGCGTACAGCGTGGCGCGCCAGCCGACCGGGTCCCGCAGGTTCGTCCACAGCCGGCCGAGGAAGCCGCTGCCCGGCTGGTGCGGCAGCGGGCTGGGCTCATCGATCCGCATCGAGAGCAGCCCCCTGGCGCGGTAGCGCTCGAACCGGCCGAGGGCCCTGCTGCACCGCAGCCCCACGGCCAGCAGCGGCAGCCCCACCACCGTGACCGCCAGCCCCAGGCCCAAGGCCAGCCAGACCAGGGTGAAGACGAAGCAGACGATGCCCACCAGCAGATTGGCCAGGAGATGTGCGATCTCCCGCCAGGTCTGCGCGGGAAAGGCGAACGCGGGCGGGCGCGGCAGCCGCTCGCCGTCGCGGCCACGGCCGTCGCCGTCGGGGCCGCCGACGGGGGAACTGGAGGTCATGGCAGCAAGACTGCCGGGCCCGCGGGGGGCTCCGCCATGGGGATAGCCCCCCGCATCGCGGACGGGCCGCCCTGCCCGGCGGCGGCAGGCCCTAGACTTCCCGTCCGTACGGATCGTCGAACACGCGGGGTCGACGAGGAGCGGACAAGGAACCAGAGGACCAGGGAGCGAGGGGCGGACGTGCCGGAGGCGACGACCGTACGCACCACCAGCGTCCAGCTCGCGGCCGACTACTTCCACGGCTATGCGGTGGTCGGACTGCTGGCGGCGATCGGCGTGATCTTCGTCGCCGTGGCCTTCGGGGCCGGGCGGCTGCTGCGGCCTGTCGTGCCCACGCCGGAGAAACTGCTGACCTACGAGTGCGGAGTGGACCCCGTGGGCGAGGGCTGGGCCCACACCCAGGTCCGCTATTACGTCTACGCTTTTCTCTATGTGATTTTCGCCGTTGACTCGATCTTCTTGTTCCCGTGGGCGACGGTCTTCGCGGCGCCCGGCTTTGGAGCCACCACGCTGGTGGAGATGTTCATCTTCCTCGGGTTCCTCGCCGTAGGTCTGCTGTACGCATGGAAGAAGGGCGTCCTGGAGTGGACGTGACACCGAACCCGACGCCGACGCCGACGCCGACACCGACATCGACACCGGTATCGATACCGGCCTCCGCGCCGGTCCCCGCGCCCGCGCCCGTGGACCTGCCGGAGCCGCGCCGTCTCGGCACGCTGGCCCGGCTGGCCCCCGAGCCGATGAAGGTGGTCCTGAACTGGGGCCGCCGCTACAGCCTGTGGGTCTTCAACTTCGGCCTCGCCTGCTGCGCCATCGAATTCATCGCGGCGTCGATGGCCCGGCACGACTTCATCCGGCTCGGCGTGATCCCCTTCGCGCCGGGACCGCGCCAGGCCGACCTGATGGTCGTCTCCGGCACGGTCACGGACAAGATGGCGCCCGCGGTGAAGCGGCTGTACGAACAGATGCCGGAGCCGAAGTACGTGATCTCCTTCGGGGCCTGCTCGAACTGCGGCGGCCCCTACTGGGATTCCTACGCCGTGACCAAGGGCGTCGACCAGATCATCCCCGTCGACGTCTACGTGCCCGGCTGCCCGCCCCGGCCCGAGGCGCTGCTCCAGGGCATCCTCAAGCTCCAGGAGAAGATCGCGCGCGAGTCGCTGGGTGAGCGGTACGGGAATTCCGGGGGCGGTTCCGGGGAGGCCGCCTCCGCGGCCTCGGGCCGTCCGTCCGCGGCCGCGCTGCGCAGCGGGCTGGTCACGCCTCCGGAGCGGGAAGACACGCCATGACCGAGCGGAACGAGGCGAACGAGCCGAACGAGACGGTGGAGCCGAACGGGGCGGCGGAGGTCGCGGGGGCCGCTGGGGTCGCGGAGGCGGAGGCCGCGGTGGAGGCCGCGCCGCCCGTGGGCTGGCTGCCGCGTTCCGCCGCCGAGCTGTTCGGCGAGGGCGCCACGGCGGAGGAGGCGTACGGACTGCTGACCGTCGACGTTCCCGCGGACTCCTGGATCGCGTCGCTGGAGACGGCCCGCGACACCCTCGGCTGCACCTACTTCGACTGGCTGAGCGCGGTCGACGAGCCGGGCACCGGCTTCCGGGTGGCCGCGCGCGTCGTCGCCCTCGGCACCCCGGGGGCCGGGGGCGCGGCCGGAACCGGGGCCGGTCTCGCGGTGCGGGGTCTGCTGGTGCGTACCACCGTGCCGCACGACGTGGCCGCGCTGCCGACCGCGACCGGCGTCTACGCCGGGGCGGCCTGGCATGAGCGCGAGACCCACGAGATGTTCGGCATCGGTTTCGCGGGCCACCCCCATCTCGCGCCGCTGCTGCTCCCCGACGGCTTCGAGGGGCATCCGCTGCGCAAGGACTTCGTGCTGGCGGCCCGGGTCGTCAAGGCATGGCCGGGCGCGAAGGAGCCGGGGGAGTCGGGCACCGGCCACGGCCCCAAGCGCCGGCAGATGCTGCCGCCCGGCGTCCCCGACCCCAACGAATGGGGGCCCCTCAAGGGTCAGCTGCCCGCTGCCCCTGCCCGTCCGGCCCGGGGCGCCCGCGCGGCGGGCGCCGCCGCGGGCGAACGCCCCGCCCGCCGCACCCGCAGCGCGACGGCGGGCTCGGCGAGCCAGCGCCCGGAGGCCGCGGGCGCGCAGGCAGCGGAGGCTCCGGCGGCCGACCGCTCGGCGCGGCGTGCGCGCAGCGCGAGCCAAGGTTCGGCGAGCCAGCGTCCGGCAGGTGCGGCAGGTGCGGCAGGTGCGGCGGGTGCGGCGGATGCGGCGGGGGAGTCCCCCGCCCCGGCGGCCGACCGCCCGGCACGGCGCTCCCGCAGCGCGGGCGAGGGTTCGGCGAGTCAGCGTTCGGCGGGTGCGGAGGCGGCGTCCGAAGCCCCGGCCACGGACGCGGCCGCCGGTGAGCGGGCCGCCTCCGCCGAGCCGTCCGCCGCTGAGCCGTCGTCCGCCGCCGAGCCGTCGGCGGCCGAGGCCCCGGACCGCCCCCGGCGTCCCGCGCCGCAGCGCCGCTCGTCCGACGCCCCCTGGCACCACGCGCGCCCCGCGCGGGACGAGGACGCCGAGTCCCCGCGTGAGCCGCGGGCACCGGAACCGGAAGCGGAGACCGGGGCAGCCGGAGACACACACGGTGCGAAACCCGAACCCGCTCCCGAGCCCGACGCACCCGGCACCCCGGCCACCCCGGACACCACCCCTGACGACAACCCCGACGACGACTCCGACGACGACTCCGACGACCAGCCAGGAGGCACCGCGTGAACGACGTCCTCGACGTCGCGCTGCGACTGCTCGCCCTCCTGCTCGCCTTTCTCGTGCTGCCCCTGCTCGTGGGGCAGACCGAGCACAAGGTCATGGCCCATATGCAGGGCCGCCTCGGGCCGATGTACGCGGGCGGCTTCCACGGATGGGCCCAACTGGTCGCGGACGGGGTGAAGTTCGCGCAGAAGGAAGACGTCGTACCGGCCGGAGCCGATCGGCGGATCTTCCAGCTCGCGCCCGCCGTCGCGCTGCTGCCGTACCTCCTCGTCCTCGTCGCGATCCCGATCGGCCCCGCCGAGGGCGCCGTCGGCCAGGTCCTGGACGCGGGCATCTTCTTCGTGCTCGCCGTGATGGGCGTCGGGGTGCTGGGTTCGCTGATGGCGGGCTGGGCCTCGGCGAATAAGTTCTCCCTGCTCGGGGGGTTGCGTACAGCCGCCCAGCTCATGGCGTACGAGCTGCCGATGCTGCTCACCGCCGCCTCCGTGGCGATGGCGGCGGGCACGGTCTCGCTGCCGGGCATCCTCGACGCGTTCGAGTGGTGGTGGGTGCCGTGGCAGATCGTCGGCGGGGTGGTGTTCTTCACCGCCGGTCTCGCCGAGCTCCAGCGCCCGCCGTTCGACGCGCCGATCGCCGACTCCGAGATCATCTTCGGTGCGTACACCGAGTACACCGGGCTGCGGTTCGCGCTCTTCCTGCTCGCCGAGTACGCGGGCATCGTCATCCTGTGCGGGCTGACCGCCGTCCTCTTCCTCGGCGGCTGGCACGGTCCGTTCGCCGACGGCCTCGGCTGGCTGTGGACCCTGCTGAAGACGGCCGTCCTCGCCTTCGTCGTGATCTGGCTGCGGGTCAGCTATCCGCGGCTGCGCGAGGACCAGCTCCAGCGGTTCGCCTGGACCTGCCTCATTCCGCTCTCACTGGCCCAGATCGCCCTCACCGGCGTCGTCAAGGTGGTGATCTCCTGATGGGCATCCCCGGATCCGGTCTGGCCAAGGGCCTGGCCGTCACCCTCCGCACGATGACCCGGAAGTCGCACACCGCGCAGTATCCGGACGCGCAGCCCGAGCTGCCGCCCCGCACCCGCGGTGTGATCGGGCTGTTCGAGGAGAACTGCACGGTCTGCATGCTGTGCGCCCGCGAATGCCCGGACTGGTGCATCTATATCGACTCGCACAAGGAGACCGTCCCCCCGGCCGCCCCGGGCGGGCGCGAGCGCAGCCGCAATGTGCTGGACCGGTTCGCGATCGACTTCGCGCTGTGCATGTACTGCGGTATCTGCATCGAGGTGTGTCCTTTCGACGCGCTGTTCTGGTCGCCGGAGTTCGAGTACGCGGAGGAGGACATCCGCGATCTCACCCATGAGCGGGACAAGCTCCGCGAGTGGATGTGGACGGTGCCCGCGCCGCCCGCGCTCGACCCGCGCGCGGAGGAGCCCAAGGAGATCGCCGCCGCCCGTAAGGCCGCCGACAAGCTCGCCGCCGAGGCCGCCGCCGCTGCCGCGCAAGCCGCCGAGGCCGCACAGGCCGAGGCCGAGCGCGGATCCGGCGGGACCGACGCGAGCGGAACCGCGAACGAAACCGAGAACGAAACCGAGAACGAAACCGAGAACGAAACCGAGAACGAAACCGAGAGCGGAACCGAGAGCGGAACCGCGAACGGGAACGGAGCCGCCTCGTGAGCCCTGCGGTCCACTTGGCCGCCACCGGCCACGGGTTCCTGTCGCCGACCGGCGTCGAGATCGCCTTCCTGCTCGTGGGCATCGCGACCTTCGGCGCGGCCGTCCTCACCGTCACCACCAAGCAACTGGTGCACGCCGCCCTCTGGCTGGTGGTGGCGCTCGGCGGCCTCGCCGTGGAGTACCTCCTGCTCACGGCGGAGTTCATCGCCTGGGTGCAGGTGCTGATCTACGTCGGTTCCGTCGTCGTCCTCCTCCTCTTCGGGCTGATGCTCACCAAGGCGCCCATCGGCCGCTCCCCGGACGCCGATTCGGGCAACCGCCCGGTGGCGCTCGCCGTGGCCGTGGCCGCCGCGGGCGTCCTGGTGTGGGTGGTCGTGGACGCCTTCCGGACCACCTGGATCGAGCTGGACAAGGGCGTCCAGGGCTCCACCGCCGTCTCCGGTGAGAGCCTCTTCCGCCACTGGGTGCTGCCGTTCGAGGCGCTGTCCGTCCTCCTCCTCGCCGCGCTCGTCGGCGCGATCGTCCTGTCCCGCAAGAGCGGCCACGACAGTGGCCCGGGCGCCGGCCTCGGCAAGGAGCAGCGCTGATGCATCTCGCCTACCCCGCCGTGCTCGCCGTCCTCCTCTTCTGCACCGGGCTGTACGGCGTCCTCGCCCGCCGCAACGCGATCCTGGTGCTGATGTCGGTCGAGCTGATGCTCAACGCCGTCAACCTCAATCTCGTCGCCTTCGACGTCTGGCTCCGCGACACCCTGCACACGGGCCAGGCGCTGACCCTCTTCACCATCACCATCGCCGCCGCCGAGATCGGCATCGGCCTCGCCATCGTCCTCCTCGTCCACCGCAACCGCGGCACCGCCGACGTCGACAAGCTCCGGGACCTGGCCGACCCCCCGTCAGCCGGCCAGGACCCGATGGACGACAGCATGGCAGCCCCCACTGACAACGACGCCGACCAGGCACGACGCGTCCGGAGGCAGACCGCGTGACGACCACGACCGCCGCCGTTCTCGTCCCCCTCCTGCCCTTCCTCGGCGCCGCCGCCGGGCTCCTGGTGGGCCGCCGCGCCCCCGGTTTCGTCCGCCCCGTCGCGGTGCTGCCCACCCTCGCCGCGGCCGCGCTCGCCGTGCTCGTCGCCGTACGCCAGGGCGGGGGAGCGGGCGGCGGCACGGCCCCGCTCACCGCCGCGACCCGGCTCGCCGACACCGGCTCGATCCCCGTCGACCTGGCCCTGCACATCGACGGCTTCGCCGCTCTGGTCGCGGTCCTCGTCGCCGTCGTCGCGAGCTGTGTGCAGATCTACTCGACCGGCTATCTGCGGGACGACCCCCGCTACCCCTCCTACGCCGCCCTGGTCTCCCTCTTCACCGCCGCGATGCTCCTCGTCGTCTACTCCGACGACCTGATCGTGCTGCTCGTCGGCTGGGAGATCATGGGCATCTGCTCGTACTTCCTGGTGGGCCACTACTGGGAGACCGCCGCCGCGCGCTCCGCGTCCCTCAAGGCGTTCCTGGTCACCAAGCTCGGCGACGTCCCGTTCCTGATCGGCATCTTCGCGCTCGCGGGCGACACCGGAACGTTCCGGATCAGCGAGATCCACACCCGGCTGACCTCCGAGACCGCCGGGGTGCCGCTGGACCACCCCACCCTGATCGCGCTGCTGCTGCTGGCCGGGGTCGCGGGCAAGTCCGCGCAGTTCCCGCTGCACACCTGGCTGCCGGACGCGATGGCGGGCCCCACCCCGGTCTCCGCGCTGATCCACGCGGCCACCATGGTCGCCGCGGGTGTCTTCGTCGTGGCCCGGCTGCTGCCCGTCTTCGCCTCCTCCTCCGCCGCGCTCGCCGTACTGGCCGTCATGGCGGCCGTGACGATGGTCGGCTCGGCGCTCGCCGCGCTCGCCCAGGACGACATCAAACGCGTCCTCGCCTATTCGACCGTCGGCCAACTCGGCTATATGACGGGCGCGCTGGCCGTCGACGACCGTGGCGCCGCCGTCTTCCACCTCATCACCCACGGCGCCTTCAAGGCGCTGCTCTTCCTCGGCGCCGGTGTGGTGATCCATGCCGCCGGCAGCAACTCCCTCGCCGCGATGTCCCGGATGAGCGGCCTCACCCGGCGCATCCCCGACGCCTTCTGGACGATGACGGTCGCGCTCCTCGCGCTCGCCGCCATCCCGCCCTTCGCGGGCTTCTTCTCCAAGGAGGCCGTCCTCGGCGCGGCCGAGCACGCCGCGACCGGCCACACCTCAGGCGTCCCGGCGGGCGTCGGCTGGACCGTGCTCCTCGCCGGGCTCCTCACCGCGCTGCTCACCGCCGGATACGCGGCCCGGCTGTGGCTGCTCGCCTTCCGCGGCCGGGGCGAGCCCGCCCCCGACCACGGCAAGCAGCCGGTGGCCATGAACGCCGTCCTGTGGGCGCTGTTCATCCCCACGGCCGCCCTCGGCCTCGCCTACGGCAGGCTGCCCGACTGGTTCGACGGCGAGTCCCTCACCCCGACCCTCACCACATCCGTCCTCGGCACCGGGGCGGCCCTCATCGGCGCCCTCGTCATGTACGCCGCCTGGCGGCACAGCGCGGCGCGGGCCGCCCGTGTGCCGCTCGGCGCGGTGGCCGCCCACCCCGAGGCCGCCGACGCCGTCTCCGAGGCCGAGGCCATCGCCACCCACGAGGCGGCCTACGGCTCCATCGCGGGCGCCAGGGACCCCGCCGACCCCGGGCGGCTGCTCCTGGGCCCGCTGCACCGCCACGCGGCCGTCGGCTTCCACCTCGACGCCGTCTACAGCGCCCTGTTCGTCCGGCCCGTGCGGGCCGCCGCCCGGCTCGTCCGCTTCCTCGACCGCGAGGTCGTCGAGACGTACGTACGCGGCGCGGGCGGTGCGCCCCGGCTGCTCGGCGCGGCCGTCCGCCGCGCCCAGACCGGCAATGTGCAGACCTACCTCGGCGCGCTGCTCGCGGGCTCCCTCGTCCTGGCCGTGGCCGCCGTCCTCGTCGCAGCGGGAGCCTGACCCGTGAACCACACCGTCCAGCAACTCCTCCTCGCCGCCGCGGTCGTGCTCCCCCTGCTCGGCAGCGCCGCCGCCCTGCTCCCGGCCCCGCCCGGGCTGCGCGGCCGCGGGCCCGACCAGGCCGTGCTGCGCCACGGTGTGACCGTCACCGGAGTGGTGCTCGCCGCCGCCATCGCCCTGGCCGCCGGATTCGACCACGACCACCCGGCCAGGATGCAGGCCCAGACGGACATCGGCTGGATCCCCGCCCTGGACATCCGCGTCCACCTCGGCGTGGACGGCGTCTCGCTGCCGCTGCTGGTGCTGACCGCGCTGCTGACCTTCCTCTGCGCGCTCTACACCTACTTCAACCGGCCCTCCGGGCCGTCCCCCAAAGCCTTCGTCGCGCTGCTGCTGCTCCTGGAGTCCGGCACCCTGGCCAGCTTCGCGGTGCTGGACCTGATGCTGTTCTTCCTGGCGTTCGAGATGGTCCTCATCCCGATGTACTTCCTCATCAACCGGTGGGGAGGCGCCGAACGGGAGCGTGCCGCCTGGCGGTTCATCCTCTACACCCTGCTCGGCTCCGTCGTCATGCTGCTCGGCCTCCTCCTCGTCGGGCTCGAGGGCGGCACCTTCGACATGGTGGCACTCGCCACCGACAAAGGCTCCGGGCTCAGCCACACCACCCAGCTGATCGCGGCCCTCGCCATCATCGTCGGACTCGCCGTCAAGGCCCCCATGTGGCCGCTGCACAGCTGGCTGCCCGACGCCCACACCGCCGCTCCCACCGTCGGCTCGGTGCTGCTGGCGGGCGTGCTGCTCAAGATGGGCACCTACGGGCTGGTCCGCATCGTGCTGCCGATGACCCCCGAGGCGGCCCACACCTACGCGCCCTACCTCGCCGCGTTCGCCGTGGTCGGCATCATCTACGGATCCCTCGCCTGCCTCGCCCTGGCCCTCCCGTCTCCCACCACCACCCTCAACGGAGGCTTCGCGCTCTCTGAATCCACCGGCGCCAAGGGCGACCTCAAGCGCCTGATCGCCTACTCCTCCGTCGGCCATATGGGCTTCGTCCTGCTCGGCATCGCGACCCTCACCCCCACCGGGGTGAACGGCGCGCTCTTCGCCAACATCGCCCACGGCCTGATCACCGGGCTGCTCTTCTTCCTCGTCGGCGCCCTCAAGGACCGCTCCGGCACCACCGACCTCGACCAGCTCGCGGGCACCAGCGGCGCCGCCCTCTACGGCCGGGCGCCGCGCCTGGGCGGACTGCTCGCCTTCGGCGCCGTGGCCTCCCTGGGGCTGCCCGGACTCGCCGGGTTCTGGGGCGAGATGCTCGCCATGTTCGGCGCCTTCGACCCCGCCGACGGGCTCAGCCGCCCGGCGTTCCTCACCTATATGGCGCTCGCCGGCGTCGGCACCCTGCTCACCGCCGCCTACATGCTCGTCGTCGTACGGCGCGTCTGCATGGGCGACCAGCCGATCGAGCCCGGCACCGGGACCGGGGCCGGGCGGCCCGCCCTGGCCGACGTCCACGGCCATGAATTCGCAGCCTGGAGCCCCCTGGTGGCCCTCACCGTCCTCGCCGGACTGTGGCCCGCGGCCCTCCTCGGCCTCACCGACCCGGCCGTGCAGCAGCTCCTCGCGGGAGGCAACCGATGACTGCCAACTCCTCGAGCCTCGCCACGAGCCTCGTCCAGTCCGTCGACTGGCTCGCCGTCGCACCGCCCACCATCGCGGCCCTGACCGGCCTCGCCGTCCTCGTCGCGGACCTTTTCCTGTCCGAGCGCGGAAAGCGCCTGCTGGGCTGGGGAGCGATAGCGGGACTGGCCCTGGCCTCGCTCTCCCTGCTGCCGCTGCTGGACGGCGACCGCTCCACCTTCTGCCTGACCACCGGCGCCCACGCGTGCAGCTACACGGCTGACACCTTCGCCCTCGTCATCCAGTTCCTGGTGCTCGGCGGGGCGCTGCTCACCGCGCTGTTGTCCTTCAGCGCCCTCGACGACCTCAAACTCCCCGCGGGCGAATTCTGGTTCCTGCTGCTGTCCTCCGCGGCCGGGGCCGCCCTGCTGCCCGCGGCCCGCGATCTTGCCACCCTGGTCATCGCCCTCGAAGTGGCCTCGCTCCCGGCCTTCGCCCTCGTCGGGCTGCGCCGCGGCGACCGCCTCTCCTCCGAGGCCGCGCTGAAGTTCTTCCTCTCCTCGGTCACCGCGACCGCCGTGATGCTGCTCGGCGTCAGCTTCGTCTACGCGGCCACCGGCAGCCTCCATCTGTCCCGGATCGCCGGCGCCCTCACCCATGTCGACCCGCGGCTCGACACCCTCGCCCAGGCGGGTGTCGTGCTGACCCTGGTGGGCTTCGCGTTCAAGACCGCCGCCGTGCCCTTCCACTTCTGGGTGCCCGACACCTACGTCGGCGCGCCGGTGCCCGTCGCGGCGTATCTGTCCGTCGTCGGCAAGGCGGTCGGGTTCTCCGGCCTCATCCTGGTGACCGTCCTCGCCTTCCCCGCGTACGCGGATGTGTGGGGCCCGGCCGTCGCCGTCCTCGCCGCCCTCACCATGACCGCGGGGAACGCCGCGGCGCTGCGCCAGCGCCCGGAGCGCGCCTTCAGCGCCGTACGGCTGCTCGCCTGGTCCTCCGTCGCCCAGGCGGGCTATCTGCTGGTCCCCATCGCCGCGGCCGGCTACGCCGACTCCGCGAAGGACGCCTCCCGCGCCATCGGCTCCACCGTCGCGTACGCCCTGACGTACGCGGCCGTGAATCTCGGTGCCTTCGCGGTGGCCGCCCTGGTGGCCCGTACCAGCCCGGCCAACCGGCTCACCGACTACCGCGGCCTGTACGCGGCCCGCCCGGCCGCCGCCCTGGCGCTCGGCTTCTTCCTGCTGTGCCTGGCCGGGCTGCCCCCGGGCATCATCGGGCTCTTCGCCAAGGTGACCGTCTTCTCGGCGGCCGTGGACGCGGGGCTGGGCTGGCTCGCGGTGGTGATGGCGCTCAACGTGGTGATGGCGCTCTACTACTACCTCCAGTGGACGGCGGTGCTCTTCCGCGCGCCCGAGCACTCCGCCGCGGCGGAGTCCGTACCCGGCGGGACGGCGGAGCCCGTGCCCGCCGCCGGGGCGGCCGTCGCCCGCCCCCGCGCCGTCCCCCTTACGGCCGCCATCGGCCTCACCGCGGTCATCGGCATCGCGCTCTCCGGCGCCCCACAGCTCGTTCTGCGGTTCGCCTCGGGCACCCTGCTCTAGCCGCCCCCTTCCGGCGGCCGCCGCGCCCCCGCACCCGTGTGCACAAGGGAACTGGTGCCCTTCGCCTGGCGTTGACTTTTTCAGGAGGGTCCACTGGAAGGTGGAGACACCAGGCAAAGCGTTCCCCTGCGGCACAACGGGAGGGCACACAGTGCACCGCCGGCACAACGGGCTCAAGACCGCCGTACTTCTCGGTGGTCTGTCCGCGCTCATCATCCTCATCGGCAGCCTCTTCGGCCGCACCGGGCTGATCATCGCGGTCATCGTCGCCCTCGGGACCAACGCGTACGCCTACTGGAACAGTGACAAGCTCGCCCTGCGCGCCATGCGCGCCCGCCCCGTCAGCGAGTTCGAGGCACCGGGGCTGTACCGGATCGTGCGCGAGCTCTCCACGGCCGCGCGCCAGCCGATGCCCCGCCTCTACATCTCCCCGACCGACGCCCCCAACGCCTTCGCGACCGGCCGCAACCCCCGTAACGCGGCGGTCTGCTGCACCGACGGCATTCTGCGGCTGCTGGACGAGCGCGAGCTGCGCGGGGTCATCGGCCATGAGCTCAGCCATGTCTACAACCGCGACATCCTGATCTCCTCGGTCGCGGGCGCGCTCGCCAGCGTCGTCATGTTCCTGGTGAACTTCGCCTGGCTGATCCCCATGGGCCGGTCCGACGACGACGAGGGCCCCGGCTTCCTCGGCATGCTGCTGATCATGATCCTCGGCCCGCTCGCGGCCTCCATCATCCAGCTCGCCGTGAGCCGATCCCGCGAATACGAGGCGGACGCCTCCGGAGCCCAGCTCACCGGCGACCCCCTGGCCCTCGCCAGCGCCCTGCGCAAACTGGAGGTCGGCACGAAGCAGCTTCCGCTGCCGCCCGAGCCCCGTCTGGAGACCGCCAGCCATATGATGATCGCCCACCCGTTCGGCGGTGGCGTCGGTCTCGCCAAGCTCTTCTCGACCCACCCGCCCATGCGGGAGCGCATCGCCCGACTCGAGCAGATGGCAGGACCCCAACCGTGAAAACGCTGCTGAACCTGATCTGGCTGATCTTCTCCGGCTTCTGGATGGCGATCCTCTACCTCTTCGCCGGGGCCCTCCTCTTCATCACGATCATCGGCATCCCCCTCGCGATCGCCTCCTGGCGCATCGCCGCCTTCGCCCTGTGGCCCTTCGGCCGCACCGTCGTCCTCCGCCGCGACGCCGGGGCCGCCTCCTGCGTGGGCAATGTCCTCTGGCTCATCCTCGCGGGCTGGTGGCTGGCGCTCGGCCATGTCCTCACCGGGATCGCCCTGTGCATCACGATCATCGGCATCCCCCTGGGCCTGGCCAACTTCAAGCTCATCCCCATCTCCCTGGCCCCCCTGGGCCACGAGATCGTCCCCACGGACCAGCCCTTCGGCCAGCGCTGACGCCCCTGATCACCCCGATCACCCGGCGAGCAGCCGTCCGTGCTCATTCAGCAGGTCGCGTACCTCGGGTACGTCCTCGAAGCCGCGCAGTCGGCGCAGTACGACGCGGGAGCGCTCGGTGGTCCGCTCACTCGCCACGTCGGCGGACGCCGTGAGAACGAGCCGCGCCTCGGCGGCGGCCTGTTCCGGCTCGTTGGCGTCGGCGAGGGCGACGGCCAGCCATGAGCGGTACAGAGCGACCTCCCGCGCGTGGGTGGCGTCGTACCGGGCGAGCACATCGGTGAGGAGCGGAACGGCATGCAGCGGGCGTGCCAGCTCGGTGAACACCCGGGCGTCCATCACCTCCAGCTCCGCGCGGCTCACCCAGTAGGCCCACTGGGGCGCCTCGGCGCCGTCGTCCGCCGACAGGGCGTCGTGCGCCGCACCGAGCGCTCGGACGGCGGGCGGCGCCTCCCCGGCGCGGGTGTGGGCCCAGGCGACGCGGTCGAGGAACAGCGCCCTGGCCTTGGCGGGTGCCCCCGCGCCCGCCTCCTCGACGGCCGCGAGAGCGAGACCCAGGCCCTCACGCTCCCGCCCGGTGTTGCTCAACTGGTAGCCGAGGCTGCCCGCGAGATGGGCCACGAGCGGCCCGTCGCCCGCCTGCCGCGCGGCCGAGATCCCGGTGGTGTAGGCGCGCTCCGCCTGCTCGTGGCGACCGGCGTCGCTCGCGATCCACCCGGCGATCTGCGCCAGCTCGCCGATCTGCGCCAGGAGCGCGCTGCCGACGTCCTCGGTGTGGCTGGTCTCCCGGTACAGCCGTATGGCCGCGCCCAGTTCGCGGAAGGCGGGGCCGATGAGGTCTCCGCCCGCCAGCACATCGTCGGCCAGGCGCAGCCCGTGCACGCGCGCCGCGAGGTGGCCCACCGTCTCCGCCCCGACACGCCGTCCGGACCGCCCCCTGAGCGGTGCCAGCGGGTCGCCCGGGGGCAGCAGCTCGGCCAGGGAGGGCGACGGCCCGCCGGGTGCGGTGTCCGTCTCGCCCCGGGCGTAGGCGGCGGCCGCCTCCAGCCCGCCCGTCGGCACACCGAGCGCCTGCGCCAGAGTGGCGAGCCACGCATCGGGCACCCGTGCCCCCCGCTCCCACCGCGAGATCTCGTGCCGCGTCACGGAGTCCAGCCCGGACAGCGCACACAGCCGCTCCGCCAACTGCCGTTGGCTCCGCCCCGTGGCTCGCCGAAGGCGTGCGAGATAGGTGCCGAACCACATGCGCCGGTCATTGCTCATCCTGGCCCCCCTCCCGTCCCAGTCTGGCCCCTCCCAGGCCCCCTGGGCGGCCCCTCCATGAGGTCAACGGAGCCTTTTCGATGGAGTCACGCACTCACGACGGAAGCAGACCACCATGCCGGACCGCATCGCCCGCGATATCGCACCACCACTACGCCTGCTGCCCTGGACCACTCCGGACGGCAAACCGTGCTACCTGGCAACGGACGGGGGCGACAGCTACCTGAGCCGGAGGGCGGACGAGGTCGAGGCATTGCATCTGCATATGGGAACGGCACTGCTCGACCACGCCCGCGCGCTGCTCGACGACCGTAAGGCGGGCCCGGGAGAGCTCCGCTACCTGGCGAACCGGCTGACGGAAACGCTCCGCGACGCCCTGCGGATCGCGGAGAGCCGGGGCGACCGGCTGGTCGCTGCTGCCAACGGCGGCGACGGCTCGTCGTGACCCGACACCGCCGCACACACGAACGCCGGGGCCGGGGCCCCGGCGTGCCGTACTCGGCGGTCCGCCTACCGGTAGTTGACGAACTGCACCGCGAAGTCGAGGTCCTTGCCCTTGATCAGGGCGATCACGGCCTGGAGATCGTCCCGGCTCTTGGACGTCACCCGCAGCTCCTCGCCCTGCACCTGCGCCTTGACGCCCTTGGGCCCCTCATCGCGGATGATCTTGGCGACCTTCTTCGCGTTCTCCTGCGAGATCCCCTCCTGGAGCGAGGCGAAGATCTTGTACTCCTTGCCCGACGCCTGCGGCTCGCCCGCGTCCAGGGCCTTCAGCGAGATCCCGCGCTTGACCAGCTTGGACTGGAAGACGTCGAGGATCGCCTTGACCCGCTCCTCGGAGTTGGCCCGCATCTCGATCCGCTCGCCCGACCATGCGATCGAGGCGCCGACGTTCTTGAAGTCATAGCGCTGGGAGATCTCGCGGCTCGCCTGGTTCAGAGCGTTGTCGACCTCCTGCCGCTCGACCTTCGAGACGATGTCGAAACTGGAGTCGGCCATCGTGAGTTGGCTCCTCGTACGTAGATCCGTCAGTGGCACGGTCCAGCGGACCGCTCCGGCCAGCCTAGCGATCTCGGCCATGATCCAGCGGCGATCAACCGGGTGGCGAAGCACCCCTGGGCATCAGGTATTGTTTACGTCGTTGCCAGGGAACAGCGACGCGAAAGCGGAGCACCTGGCCATATCCCAGGCGGTGTGCCCGAGTGGCCAATGGGAGCGGACTGTAAATCCGTCGGCTTAGCCTACCCAGGTTCGAATCCTGGCGCCGCCACGCCAAAGAAACGGCCCCTGAACTGCGGAAACGCGGTCGGGGGCCGTTTTCGTTTATGGCTGGGCCCGGGTCGAGCCTTGTTCTGCGGGCGCCGCGGTTGCGCGTGATGATCGGTGGAGGGGGACCTGCCGCAATGGCGAGTCGATCACCAATCCGACTGAGAGAGGTGCCATCATGCGTGCTCTGCGTTTTGACCGCTTCGGCGATCTCCAGGTCCTGGGCCTGGCCGAGGTGCCCGACCCCGCCGCGGGCGACGGTGAAGCCGTCATCGAAGTCAAGGCGGCCTCGGTGAGCCGCTCGGACCTGGTGAACATCGCCGGCGGGTTCGAGGAGACGACCCTTCCCCGCATCCCCGGGCGCGACTTCGCCGGCGTGGTCGTCGACGGGCCGCCCGACTGGGTCGGTGTCGAGGTCTGGGGCACCGGCGGGGACGTCGGGTTCACCCGCGATGGCTCACACGCACAGATGATCAACATTCCGGCGGCCGCGCTGGCCCGTAAGCCCGAGCGGCTGGGCTTCGACGAAGCCTCGACCGTGGGGGTCAGCTTCATCACCGCCTGGCTCGGTGCCGTCGAGGCCGCCGAACTGGGCAAAGACGAGGCCATCGCGGTCTTCGGCGTCTCCGGCGGGGTGGGCGCCGCCGTCGCGCAGGTCGCCCATACCCTCGGCGCCTGGGTGATCGGCGTGGACCGGGTCCGCCCCGCCGAGGGGACCCCGGCCGCGGCGATCATCAGGGAGTTCGTCGCGCTCGGCGGAAGCCCTCAGGAGGCCGCCTCGGAGATCAAGCGGGTCACCGCGGGCAAGGGCGCGGACGTGGTGTACGACGCGGTCGGTGGCGTCACCACACCGACGGCGCTGGCCTCGCTGGCCCACCGGGGCCGGCTCGTGGTGATCAGCTCCGTGGGCCCGCCGACCGTGGAGATCGACCTGGTCGAGCTGTACCGCAACGAGACCCGGGTCTACGGATGCAACAGCACGCGTTACGACCTCGTCGAATCGGGCGCACGGCTCCAGCGGCTCGCCCCGTTCTTCGACTCCGGTGACTTCCGGCCCCAGTCCATCGCCGGCCGCTACAGCCTGGAGGACAGCGTGGACGCCTACCGCGCGGTGGAGAACCGGGTACGGGGCAAGGTGGTCATCTGCCCCTGAACCGGTGCCCCCGGTGCCTCTGAAACGGTGCCCCTGAACCCGGTCCGCCCGGTCTCCCTGAACGGTGCCGTCGACCGGTTGAACCGGTGTGTCTGAACCGGTGCCTCGGGACCGGCTTCGGCACAGCCACCCCTCGCGCGGGGCCGCCACCATGGATCACGCCGCCGGACCCCATGACGCGCCGGCCGACCTCGTCCCGGCCGGGCCGGTCACCTGGCGGACGGTGGGCCGGAACAGTGCCCTGGAGTTCCTCCTGACGTTCGTGCTGCTCTTCGGCGTCGTCACGATCGTGCGCTGGGTGGCGGGGCCGTCGCCCGTGTCGGCCGTGGTCCAGCAGATACATATGCAGCTGCTCGTCATCGGCGGATGCGTGGGCCTCCTCCTCGCCGGGCTCATCGTCAGCCCCGGCGGGAAGGCATCGGGCGGACATATCAACCCGGCCATCTCGATCGCCATGTGGCGCTTCGGGCTGCTCCCCGGTACGGCAGTCGTGCCCTATATCGCGGCCCAGCTGGCCGGATCCCTGCTCGGCGCACTCGCGGGCCGTGCCGTATGGGGGCCGGCCGCGGGCAGACCGCCGGTGGCCGATGCCGCGCTGCGGCCCGGCCGGGGCCGGCCGGCCGGGGCGCTGTTCGCGGCGGAGGCCGTGTCCATGGGCGTCATCGTCCTCCTCGTCGGGATCTTCCTCGCGGTGCCCAGGCTGGTGCCGCTGGTCCCCTGGCTCGTCGGATTCCTGATCGGAGCGGCGATCGCGCTGCTGGGGACCACGACGGGCGGTTCGGTCAACCCGGCCCGCCAGTTCGGACCGGCGATCGTCGAGGGCCGCCTCGACTTCCTCTGGGTCTATCTGCCGGCACCCATGGTGGGCGCCGTACTGGCGGCCTCGCTCCGCGACACCGTCATCGGACGGGGCGCCCGGGCCCGGATCCTGGCGTCGCCACGCCGAGGGAATGGCCCCTGAGCCTCGGGCGCGCGGTCAGGGGCCATCGGCGTGCGAGCGGGGCCGCGTACCGGCGCCGCGCCTACGCCTGGTTGCCGGTCCAGGTGAAGGTGGCGGAGGCCCCGGCGGGGAGCTGGTAGGTGAAGGACTGGCCGCCCCAGTTGACCTTCAGCGTCTGCTGGCCGCCGGTGTCGTTGTAGGCGATCAGCGCCTTGGAGCCGTCAGGGTTCTTCCAGGCCACGTTGGGGACGGTCGAGCCGGCGCTGGAGTCGATGCGGCGGGCGCCCGGCTTCACGAACTTCGTGAGGTGGCCCATCGTGTAGTACTCGACGGTGTAGTCGACCCTGCCGCTCTGGCTGTCGCCGTTGTGCACGGTGACCAGGCCGGTGCAGGTGGAGCAGCCGCCGTTGTGGGGGCCCTTGTTGTTCTGATCGACCGCGAGGCTCCACTTGATCCAGCTCCTGCCCCAGTTGCGGGTGTAGTCGATCAGGTTGTGCATGTCCTCTTTCTGCTGGTTGGCGATCCAGGTGCCGCCGGAGTGCTCGGTGTCGAAGGCGTCCACGTCGGGGTACTGGTTGTGGACGGTCGTCTGCTGGCGGACGTCGCCGCCGTAGCCGTGCCAGGCGATGCCGCCGAAGTTGGGGTGGTTGCGGATGGCGGCGTCGTCCACGACGGGCGCGCCGTAGCCCGACCACTGGTCCCAGTTCCAGTCGAGGGCGAGCACCTTGGTGCTCAGGCCCGCGTTCGCCAGCTTGGGCAGCAGCTCGCTCTTGGTGAAGTAGTCGAGTCCGGAGCCGTTCCACTGCATCGACGGGTAGCCGGCGCAGCAGGTGGGCTCGTTCTGCACGGTCACGTAGTCGATCGGCACCCCGCGGTTCTTGTACTCCTGGAGGTACTTCACGAAGTAGTTCGCGTAGGTGCCGTAGTACTGGGCCTCCAGCCAGCCCTGGTTGAGCTGGTCGTTGTCCTTCATCCAGGCGGGGGCGGTCCACGGTGAGGCCATGACCTTCAGCGCCGGGTTGAGCTGCCTGGCCCGCTGGGTCAGTGGCAGGACGTCGGCCAGGTCGTGGTCGATCGAGAATCTGGTGAGGCCGGGGTCGGTCTGTCCGGCCGGTACATCGTCGAAGGTGTAGCCGAAGCGGGCGAGGTCGGAGCCGCCCATCGGGTTTCGCAGAAAGCTCACACCGATGCCGTCGGTGGGGGAGAAGAGCTTGCGCATCACCTCGTCGCGGGTGCCCTGGCTGAGCGCGCCGCTGCTGTTGAACAGCCATGCCGCGGTGTCCGTGAACGATGCGCCCGCGCCCGAGAACTCCTGGTACGTCCGGGACTCGTCGACCGTGACATTGCCCCCGCCGCCCGTTGTGAACGTGATGGGCGTCTGCCGCTCCAGGCCCTTGACGACGGTACGGCCGTCCGAGCCGGAGGTGGTGGTCAGGTAGATGTTGACGGTCTCGCCCGCCGAGGCCGAGCCGGTGTGGGCCACCTGGGCGCCCGCCGGCGAAGTCAGCCAGGGGCCGACGGCCACCGCGACCGCTGTGAGGGCGCCCACCAGGGTGGAGCGCAGAGCGGGGTCTTGTCAGGGTCCTGACAGGTCTCATGAGCGTCGATGCCTTCCTCTGAGGACAGGGTCGGCCGGTGCGGTCACGGCCGTGAAGGGTGCGGAGCGAGCCCGGTGGCCGGTGTGTTCACGGCCAGGTCGCACCGGAGCACCGGTGTGGTCACGGTGCTCGGTGACTGAATGATTCAAGGCCGGGCGAAGGACGTCAATCCTCGCGACCCGGCTTATTTCATTGCGTGGCTTAAGTCGTTTGGGAAACCGGGTGCGCGCCGTGGCTCACGGTCCGTGGGCCGTCGGTCCTCCACTCGCGTATGCGCGGGGGCCTGCCGCCGTACGGGCGGCCGCCCGTGTGGCGCGCCGTGGGCTCCGTAGGGCCGCTCCTAGGGTGGTGATTCCCCCATATAAGGACAGAGAGGGCGGATCGTGCTCAGGGGCTTCAAGAACTTCCTCATGCGCGGTGATGTCATCGTTGTCGCCGTCGGCCTGGTCACAGCGCTGGCGTTCTCGACGCTGATCAAGGCGTTCACCGACTCCGTGATCAACCCGGTCGTCGCCCGGCTCCAGGGCGGCAAGTCGGCCGGACTCGGCTGGCAGCTCGGAGACCAGGGGAACAACACGACCTACCTCAACATCGGGTCGTTCATCTCCGCCCTGATCTACTTCATCATCTTCATGGCCGTCATCTACTTCTTGATCGTCATGCCCTACAAGTTCACCCAGGCCCGCCGGGGTGTGGAGGCGTTCGGCGAGCCCGGCCCGGTGAAGACCTGCCCGGAGTGCCTCGCCGAGGACATCCCCGAGGCCGCGCGCAAATGCCGCTACTGCGGCTCGGACCAGCCGCGCACGAGTGAGCCGCCGGAGCCGCCGCGCACGGCTTAGCCGCGCCGGTCGAGGTCCAGCTCCAGCATGCGGATCGCGTTGCCGCGGAGGATCTTGTACGTGGTCTCGGGCGGAAGCCCGGCCACATGCTCGGCGGCGATGCGGCGGGTGTGCGGCCAGGTGGAGTCGACGTGGGGGTAGTCGGTCTCGAAGGTGGCGTTGTCCACGCCGATCGTGTCCAGCGAGGCGACGCCGTGCCTGTCGCGGAAGAAGCAGCAGTAGATCTGCCGGTAGTAGTACGTGGACGGCGGCTCGGGGATGAGGTCGCGGACGCCGCCCCAGGCACGGTGCTCCTCCCATACGTCGTCGGCGCGCTCCAGGGCGTAGGGGATCCAGCCCATCTGGCCCTCGGCGTAGGCCAGCTTCAGGCGCGGGAAGGAGACCAGGATGCCGCTGAAGAGGAAGTCCATCATCGAGGCCATGGCGTTGTTGAAGCTCAGGGCGGCCTGGACGGCCGGTGGGGCGTCGGGGGAGGCGGCGGGCATCTGGGACGAGGAGCCGATGTGCATGCACACGACCGTCCCCGTGGCCTCGCATTCGGCGAAGAAGGGGTCCCAGTAGCCGCTGTGGATGCTGGGGAGCCCGAGGTAGGTGGGGATCTCGCTGAAGGTCACCGCGCGGACGCCACGGGCCGCGTTGCGGCGCACCTCCTGGACGGCGAGGTCGATGTCCCACAGGGGGATCAGGCAGAGCGGGATCAGGCGGCCGCCGCTGTCGCCGCACCACTCCTCGACCATCCAGTCGTTGTACGCGCGGACGCAGGCGAGCCCGACCTCCTTGTCCCGCGCCTCGGCGAAGGTCTGGCCGCAGAAGCGGGGGAAGGTCGGGAAGCACAGTGACGCCTCGACATGGTTGAGGTCCATGTCGGCCAGGCGGGCCTTGGGGTCCCAGCAGCCGCGGCGCATCTGCTCGCGGGTGATGCCGTCGAGGGTCATCTCGTCGCGGGAGAAGCCGACGGCGGCGATGATCCGCTTGTAGGGGAAGAGGTCGCCCTCGTACTGCCACCAGTCGGTCTGCTGGCCCTCCGGGTCGGTGGTGAACTTGTACTTGCCGCCGATGTAGGCCAGTTCGCCGATTCCGGCCGTGAGGGGCTTGGGGCCGCGGTCCCGGTACTTGGCCGGGAGCCAGGTCTCGAAGAGGTGCGCGGGCTCGATCACATGGTCATCGACGCTGATGACCAGGGGCAGCTCGGTCGTGCCGTTCGTCTCGCCGGTCATCTCGCCATCTCCCCGGTCTCCTCGTGGTGATCCTGTCCATTCCGTTGATCTGACGGTTCGTCAGATTCGGTGGCGGCAGAGTAGGGCGGATCGCTTCAACCAACAAGAGAAAGTCCCGTTCCCGCACGTGTACGCCCGGGGCGCGCTGAAGTGTGCCCGGGCGCGTTCGCCGTGCCTGGCGCCCGCGCCTCATACGGATGTGCCCGTAAGGCGCTCTTCCCCGGGAGTCCGCGGCGTCGGGACGATCGGACGATGCCGACTGCGAAGCCACGCGTGCCGACTCCGCCGACCACGAAGCCACGCCTCCGTAAGGCCGCCGTCGGGGCGGCCTTCGCCCTCGCCACGGCCGCCCCCGTCGCCACGTACGCCGCGCTGGACGACCCGCCCGCCGCGGCGGCCTCAGGCGCCGTGGGCCGGGGCGAGCCGTACGTCGAGACCCGGCTCTACTTCGGCACCGAGCGTTCCGACGGCGGGCTGCCCGTCACCGAGAAGCGGTTCCTGGCCTTCGTGAACCGGCAGATCACCCCGCGCTTCCCCGGCGGTCTGACGATCCACGACGGCCGGGGCCAGTGGCGGGACCGGAACGGGACGATCGAGCGGGAGCGCTCGTACGAGGTGATCCTGCTCTATCCGGCCTCGGAGGCGGGGACGCGGGACCCGCGGATCGAACGGATCCGGACGGCGTACGAGCGGCAGTACGCCCAGGAGTCCGTGGCCCGGGCCGACGCCCCGGCCCGGGTGGACTTCTGAGCGGTCGGGCCGGAGCCGAGCCGACCGCCGAAGTCGAACGGCGGAACCGGCCACCGAGGTCGGCCTCCGGAACGGAGCCCCGGACCGACCGCCGGGACCCACGGCCGGAAGCGACCGCCTCGATCAACCGCCGGGGTCAGCCGCCGGAATCGCGGCCGGGCCGCAGGACTCGGCAGCCGGAACCGATCGCCCGACCCGTGTCCTCACCCCTGTTCGGCGACAGCCGCCACCGCCTCCGCCGCCGGCGTGTCGCCGTTGATCAGCTCCAGCGTGTGGCCCGCCGTACGGGGCTCGTCCAGGAGAGCGACCAGGACCGCGGCCACATCGTCGCGGGTGATCTCGGCACGGCCCGTGCGCTCGGCCAGCTTCACCCGGCCGGTGCCCGGCTCGTTCGTCAGCCGGCCCGGACGCAGCACGGTCCAGTCGAGGCCCGCCCGGGCGCGGATGTCGTCGTCCGCCGCGGCCTTGGCGCGCAGATAGGCGGCGAAGACCGGTTCGGTGTCCGGTGGCGGCTCATGGGCGGCGCCCATCGCGGAGATGATCAGGAACCGCCGGACCCCGGCCCGCTCGGCGGCGTCCGCGAAGAGCACCGCGGACCGGCGGTCGACGGTGTCCTTACGGGCGACACCGCTGCCGGGGCCCGCACCGGCCGCGAAGACGGCCGCGTCCGCGCCTTCCAGATGCTTGACCACGTCCTCCAGCGAGGCCGTCTCGAGGTCGCGGACGACCGGTTCGGTGTCCGACACCAGCAGGGCGCCCGCCTGCTCCGGTTTGCGGATGATGCCGGCCACTTCGTCTCCGCGCGCGGTGAGCAGCCGCTCCAGCCGCAGCGCGATCTGTCCATGTCCACCAGCGATGACAATGCGCATGATCCCGACCGTACGCCGTGGGGGCCTACTGTTGCTCGCCGCCGCTCTGCGGCCGCGTCTGCCGGGGCAGATCCAGCGCCACCGCGGCCGCCGAGTCGCAGTACTCCCGCACCGCGCTGGTACGGGCCACCACCCGGCCCCGGTGCACCACGACCCTGCTGTACGCGAGCGAGAGCGCCCCCGCGAGGCCGTCCCCGCGCACCGCGAGCAGCTCCGCCGGGAATCCGGCCTCCACCCGCACCTCGGGGAGCCCCATCGCGGACCGGGCCCGCCCGGCCACCGCCTCGTACGCCTCCTCCGGCGGCAGCCCGCCCCGGGAGGCCAGCAGAAAGGCGGCCTCCAGGGGATCGCCGCGGCCCACCGGGTTGACCGCGTCCCGCAGCGCCCCGCTGCCCGCGGCCACCCGGACGCCCGCGGCGCGCAGCAGCCGCACCGGCGCGCAGGCGCAGGTGCGCGCTCCCCGAACGCCCTGGTGCTCCAGCCCGGAGCAGTCGCCCTGGGGGAGGCAGACGACGGTCACCCCGGCCGCCGCCAGCCGCTCGGCGACCCTCCCCACCATGTCCGCGGGCAGCCGGGACAGCCCGCCGCAGGGGCCGATGGTGACGCCCGGCCGCAGCCCCCCGGCCATCGCCGCGAGCCGGGCGAGGCGGGCCGGATCGTCACCCTCCGTATGCAGATCGACGGCGCAGCCGTGGCGGGCGGCGAGGTCGAGGACGGCCTCGGCGTGGCCGGTCGGATCCGGGTCGAGGTCGGGGCAGCCGCCGATGACCGACGCGCCCGTCCCCACCGCGTCCCGCAGCACCGCCAGACCGTCCGCCCCGGCGGTGCCGGTCAGCACCCGGGGCACCGCCACCGCGCTCAGTTCGGTGAGCTCGCGCAGGGCCCGCCCGGCCTCCAGGACCGCCTCCAGGGAGCGCAGTCCGTGCACCCCGCCGATGCGGACATGGGTGCGCAGCGCGGTCGCGCCGTGGCCGAGCTGGAGCAGGGCGGCCTCGACGGTGCGGCGCTGGACGTCGCCGGGGGCGTACGGGACCGGGCCCGCCGTGTCGGCCGTGAGGGCGGTGTCGCAGTGGGCGTGGGGTTCGGCGGGGGCGGGCAGCAGCAGATAGCCGCCGAGGTCCAGCCGGGTGCCGGGGACGAGGCTGCCCGCCGTGCCCACGGCCTCGATCCGCCCGCCGCTGAGCCGGACGTCCACGGTGCGCCCGTCGGCGAGCCGGACGCCGCCGAGCACCAGCGCGCTGGGCTCGCCGGGGGCCGCGCCGCCGTTCCTGGGCGGCTGCTGAGGCTGCGGCTGCTGCTGGCTCTCGGGCATCGCACTCCTGGGATTCGCGGGGCGTACGCGGGCGCACGGGGGCGCGCGACGGATGCGTGACGAGGGCGGTGTCGGTGACGCCATGGCGCCACGGGTAACGCGCCGAGCACGCTCCGACCACGCGACGGGTGACTCGACGGATGACGCGCCGGGCACGCGTCGGATGCGTGCGCAGCCAAGATCACGCGGGTGCGATCCGAAGCCTAGGACGCGGTGGGGGCGGCTTCGCGGAGGAGCCGAATAGTCGTACCGGTGTGGTGCCTGAGCCCAGGGTGACGAGGGGCCGATACGGATTTCACCTTCGGCGGCCGACCGTGTAATGTCTTCATCGCTCGCCCCAATAGCTCAGTCGGCAGAGCGTCTCCATGGTAAGGAGAAGGTCTACGGTTCGATTCCGTATTGGGGCTCTGATGTGTGCGGCTTCCCGTTCCGCTACGCTGGTTGAACGGGGAGTCACTCGCATCGCAGCGGTGTAGCTCAGTCGGTAGAGCAAGCGGCTCATAATCGCTGTGTCACCGGTTCAAGTCCGGTCACCGCTACTGACAGTAGCCGATTGCGGGGTCGGTCCTTCGATCGGCTACTCTTTCTGCGTTAATCCCCTAGCCCGTTCGTCAAGGAGCACTCACGTGGCTGCCACCGACGTCCGCCCGAAGATCACGCTGGCCTGCGTGGAGTGCAAGGAGCGGAACTACATCACCAAGAAGAACCGGCGCAACGACCCGGATCGTCTTGAGATCAAGAAGCACTGCCCGCGTTGCAACGCGCACACCGCGCACCGTGAGACGCGATAGCAATAAGCTCTCATTCGAGGCCGCCCCCACTCGCGGGGGGCGGCCTCGTTTCGTTGGTAATTCAATCGCAGGAGGTGTGCGCCGATGGCGCTCGACCAGTCCTTCGTAGGGCGGACCTATCCGCCCACCGCCCCGTACGAGGTCGGCCGGGAGAAGATCCGGGAATTCGCCGAGTCCCTCGGCGACACCAATCCGGTCTACACCGACCCCGAGGCGGCCAAGGCCCTCGGCTACCCCGATGTGATCGCCCCGCCGACGTTCATCTTCACGATCACCTTCAAGGCGGCCGGGAAGCAGGTTGTCGAGGACCCGCAGTTGGGACTGGACTACAGCCGGGTGGTCCATGGCGATCAGCGGTTCGAGTACACCCGCCCGGTCCGCGCGGGGGACCGCCTGAGGGTCACCTCGATCATCGACTCGATCAAGTCGCTGGCGGGCAACGACATCCTGTCCGTCCGCGGTGAGGTCCACGACGAGGCGGGTGATCATGTAGCGACGTCGTTCACGACGCTGGTGGCCCGCGCCGCCGACGCAGAGGTGGAGGAGAGCAGATGACGGCCAAGATCTCGTACGACTCCGTGGAGGTCGGCACCGAGGTGCCGGTGCGCGAGTTCCGGGTGAACCGCGCCGACCTCGTGCGGTACGCGGGCGCGTCGGGCGACTTCAACCCGATCCACTGGAACGAGAAGTTCGCCAAGGAGGTCGGCCTCCCCGACGTCATCGCCCATGGCGCCTACACCATGGCCGAGGCGGCCCGGGTGGTGACCGAGTGGGCTGGCGACCCCGGCGCCCTCGTCGAGTACGGCGTCCGCTTCACCAGGCCGGTCGTGGTCCCCAACGACGACAAGGGCGCGGTCGTCGAGATCGGCGCCAAGGTCGCCGCCAAGCTGGACGACGAGGCCCGTACGGTGCGCCTCGACATCACGGCGACCAGCGCCGGCCAGAAGGTGCTGGGCCGGGCCCGCGCCGTGGTACGGCTCGTCTGAGCCCTCGACCGCGCCCGAGTGTCCCCCCGGGCGGAGGAGAGCACGCCAGAGCGTGTGAAGCCCGTCCGAGCGCCTTACGGGCCGCATGCCCGTCGGCCCCCGGATCCCCACACCGGGGGCGGCCACTTCGAGGCCCCAGGGGGCGCCCCCGTACCCTTGAGCGCGTGCAGGAACTCCACGACGCCCCCCTCGCGCCCCTCACCACCTTCCGCCTCGGCGGACCGGCCAACCGGCTGATCACGGCCACCACGGACGACGAGGTCATCGCCGCGGTCCGTGAGGCCGACGCGGCCGGGACCCCGCTGCTGGTGATCGGCGGCGGCAGCAATCTGGTCATCGCCGACAAGGGCTTCGACGGCACCGCGCTGCACATCGCGACCAGCGGCTTCACCCTCGACGGCACCCGTCTGGAGCTCGCCGCGGGCGAGAACTGGTCGGACGCCGTGGCCCGTACGGTCCGGGCGGGGCTCGCGGGCATCGAATGCCTCGCCGGAATCCCCGGTTCCGCGGGAGCGACGCCGATACAGAACGTCGGCGCCTACGGCCAGGAGGTCTCCACCACGATCACCGAGGTGATCGCCTACGACCGCCGCGCCGACGAGGTCGTCACGATCCCCAACGCCGACTGCGCCTTCTCCTACCGCCACAGCCGCTTCAAGGCCGACCCCGACCGCCATGTGGTGCTCCGGGTCCGCTTCGGCCTCGAGGACGCCGGCGGGCTCTCCGCACCCGTCCGCTACGCCGAGACCGCACGGGTGCTCGGTGTCGAGGTGGGGGACCGGGTGCCGGCCGCCGTGGCCCGCGAGACCGTCCTGGGGCTGCGCGCGGGCAAGGGCATGGTGCTCGCCCCCGGGGACCACGACACCTGGTCCGCGGGGTCGTTCTTCACCAACCCGGTGCTCACCGAGGACGCCTACGCCGCCTTCCTGGCCCGCGTAGCCGAACGCCTCGGCCCGGACACCGCGCCGCCCGCCTTCCCGGCGGGCGACGGTCTGACCAAGACCTCCGCGGCCTGGCTGATCGACAAGGCGGGCTTCACCAAGGGCTACGGCACCGGCCCGGCCCGGATCTCCACCAAGCACACGCTCGCCCTCACCAACCGGGGCGAGGCCACGACCGAGGATCTGCTGGCGCTGGCCCGCGAGGTGGTGGCCGGGGTCGAGGAGGCGTTCGGGATCCGGCTGATCAACGAGCCGGTGACGGTCGGCGTGAGCCTCTGATCCAACCTACTCACGTGAGTAGGTCAGCCCGCCAGCCAGTCGTCGATATCCGCCAGCATCCGCTGCCGCACCTCCTCCGGCGCGGCCGAACCGCGTACCGACTGACGGGCCAGCTCGGCCAGTTCGGCGTCCGTGAAGCCATGGTGCTCGCGCGCCAGCTCGTACTGCGCCGCCAGCCGTGAGCCGAACAGCAGCGGGTCGTCCGCTCCGAGCGCCATCGGCACCCCCGCGTCGTACAGCGTGCGCAGCGGCACGTCCTCGGGCTTCTCGTAGACCCCGAGCGCCACGTTGGACGACGGGCACACCTCGCAGGTCACCTGGCGCTCGGCGAGCCGGGTCAGCAGCCGCGGGTCCTCCGCCGCGCGCACCCCGTGGCCGACCCGGATCGCGCCGAGGTCGTCCAGGCAGTCCCGCACGCTGCCGGGGCCCGAGAGCTCGCCGCCGTGCGGCGCCGCCAGCAGCCCGCCGTCCCGGGCGATGGCGAAGGCCCGGTCGAAGTCACGGGCGAATCCGCGCCGTTCGTCGTTGGAGAGGCCGAAGCCGACGACGCCGCGGTCCGCGTAGCGCACCGCGAGCCGGGCGAGGGTGCGCGCCTCCAGCGGATGCTTCATGCGGTTGGCGGCGATCAGCACCCTGATCCCCAGCCCGGTGTCCGCGGAGGCGCTCTCGACCGCGTCCAGGATGACCTCGATCGCCGGGGTCAGCCCGCCCAGACGCGGGGCGTACGAGGTGGGGTCCACCTGGATCTCCAGCCACTGGGCCCCGTCCCGCACATCCTCCTGGGCCGCCTCGCGCACCAGCCGCCGGATGTCGTCGGGCTCGCGGAGGCAGGAGCGTGCGATGTCGTACAGCCGCTGGAAGCGGAACCAGCCGCGCTCATCGGTCGCGCGCAGCTTCGGCGGCTCGCCGCCGCTCAGTGCCTCGGGGAGGTGGACGCCGTACTTGTCGGCGAGTTCGAGGAGGGTTGCGGGGCGCATGGAGCCGGTGAAGTGAAGATGCAGATGCGCTTTGGGGAGCAGGTGTACATCGCGTGCCATCAGCAGATACTGCCGCACGACCGGATCGGTCGGTACCGCTTTCCCCGAACGGGGAGGCGCACACATGCGAAACGGGCCGGATCCGTCCCCGCGGATTCCGGCCCGTTCCCATGTGCTCGCGGACCCGCGTCCAGGCGTACGAGCGGACGTACGTGCGGACGCGGCGCCTTACGCGCTCGCCTCGCCCAGCAGCTTCTGGAGCCGGGAGACGCCCTCGACGAGGTCCTCGTCGCCCAGCGCGTAGGACAGCCGCAGATAGCCCGGGGTGCCGAACGCCTCGCCCGGGACCACCGCGACCTCGGCCTCCTCCAGGATCAGCTCCGCCAGCTCGACGGTGGTCCGCGGCCGCTTGCCGCGGATCTCCTTGCCGAGCAGCCCCTTGACCGAGGGGTAGGCGTAGAAGGCGCCCTCCGGCTCCGGGCACTCGACGCCGTCGATCTCGTTCAGCATCCGCACGATGGTGCGGCGGCGGCGGTCGAACGCCTCGCGCATCGTGGCCACGGCGTCGAGGTCGCCCGCGACGGCGGTCAGCGCGGCGACCTGAGCGACATTGCTCACATTCGAGGTGGCGTGCGACTGGAGGTTGGTCGCGGCCTTGATGACGTCCTTGGGGCCGATGACCCAGCCCACCCGCCAGCCGGTCATCGCGTACGTCTTCGCGACCCCGTTGACCACGATGCACTTGTCCCGCAGCTCGGGCACCACGACCGGCAGCGACTGGCTGCGTCCATCAGCGCTGGCGCGCGCGGCGGCGTCGCCGTAGACCAGGTGCTCGTAGATCTCGTCGGTCAGCACCCACAGCCCGTGCTCGGCGGCCCAGCGGCCGATCTCCTCGATCTGCTCACGGCTGTAGACCGCGCCGGTGGGGTTGGAGGGGGAGACGAAGAGCAGCACCTTGGTGTTCTTGGTGCGGGCCGCCTCCAGCTGCTCGACGGAGACGCGGTAGCCGGTCGTCTCGTCGGCGACGACCTCCACCGGGACACCGCCGGCCAGCCGGATCGACTCCGGGTAGGTCGTCCAGTACGGCGCGGGGACGATGACCTCGTCGCCCGGGTCCAGGATCGCGGCGAACGCCTCGTAGATCGCCTGCTTACCGCCGTTGGTCACCAGGATCTGGGCCGCCTCGACCTCGTACCCGCTGTCGCGCAGCGTCTTCGCGGCGATCGCGGCCTTGAGCTCGGGCAGCCCGCCGGCCGGGGTGTAGCGGTGGTACTTCGGGTCGCGGCAGGCCGCCGCCGCGGCGTCGACCACGTAGTCGGGCGTGGGGAAGTCGGGCTCACCGGCGCCGAAGCCGATCACCGGACGGCCCGCGGCCTTGAGGGCCTTGGCCTTGGCGTCGACGGCGAGGGTCGCGGACTCGGAGATCGAGCCGATCCGGGCCGATACCCGCCGGTCGGTCGGGGACTGTACTGGGGGAGTAGCAGCGGTCATAGATGCATCGTCGCAGACGGGCGAAATGGGTGGCACACGGGTTTGCGGAGACTTCGCGCGCTTCTCGTTCGACGCCCGGCCGTCAAGCACGTACACTCATCCGTCGTTGGCCGATCAACAGCCGGATCCGACCGCACACTCCGTGCAGCCGGATGTATGCGGTAGGTTGGGAGTGCCGCAAAGGGTCGTAGCTCAATTGGTAGAGCACTGGTCTCCAAAACCAGCGGTTGGGGGTTCAAGTCCCTCCGGCCCTGCTACACGCACTGTGATGAGGGTGCGTGCATGCGTACGCAAGGACAAGCACCGCTGTGCGGCCGGGCCGGACGCGGCACGGCCACGACCCGGATTCAGGTGAGGACGAGTGACGGAAGCCCTTGGCTCCACCGCGACGCCTGAAAGCGGTCGTCCCGAGGATGAAGTGGCGACCAAGAGCCGCCGTGGCGGTAAGCGCGCGAAGAAGGGGCCCTTCGGCCGACTCGCGCTTTTCTACCGCCAGATCATCGCTGAGCTGCGGAAGGTCGTCTGGCCCACGCGCGGTCAGCTGTCGACGTACACCAGCGTGGTGATCGTCTTCGTCGTCATCATGATCGGCATCGTGACCGTGATTGACTATGGGTTCAACAACGCCATCAAGTACGTCTTTGGCTGAGACCCTCGCGAAGGGCGACCGCTTTCCCGGCGTCGCCTCTTTCGCACGTTCCACCCCTTTGAAGCCAGGAAGAAGCAGCCACAGTGTCTGACCCGAACCTGAACGACGCCGCCGAGCCCGTCGAGTCCCGTGAGGACGAGCTCGACATCGTCGAGGCGGCGGACTCCGACCAGGCTGAAGCAGCCGACGCCGCGGCGGGTGTGCCCGCCGAGGAGGACGCGCTGCGTGTCGAGGACGAGAAGGCCCTCGAGGACGAGAAGGCCGAGCCGGAAGGGCTGGGCGAGGCGGTCGACGCGACCGAGGTCGACCCGGTCGAGGCGCTCCGCGAGGAGCTGCGTGGGCTGCCCGGTGAGTGGTATGTGATCCACACCTACGCGGGCTACGAGAAGCGCGTGAAGGCCAACCTGGAGCAGCGTGCCGTCTCGCTGAACGTCGAGGACTTCATCTACCAGGCCGAGGTCCCCGAGGAAGAGATCGTCCAGATCAAGAACGGCGAGCGCAAGAACGTCCGGCAGAACAAGCTGCCCGGCTATGTGCTCGTCCGCATGGACCTGACGAACGAATCGTGGGGTGTGGTCCGTAACACCCCGGGTGTCACCGGCTTCGTGGGCAACGCCTACGACCCGTACCCGCTGACCCTGGACGAGATCGTCAAGATGCTCGCCCCCGAGGCCGAGGAGAAGGCCGCCAAGGCCGCCGCCGAGGAGAGCGGCATGCCGGCGCCGAGCCGCAAGGTCGAGGTCCAGGTGCTGGACTTCGAGGTCGGCGACTCGGTCACCGTCACCGACGGCCCGTTCGCGACCCTCCAGGCGACGATCAACGAGATCAACGCCGACTCCAAGAAGGTCAAGGGCCTGGTGGAGATCTTCGGCCGGGAGACCCCGGTCGAGCTGAGCTTCGACCAGATCCAGAAGAACTAAGTCTCATCACGAGAACTTCCGAACAGGTCAGACGGGCTTTCGCGGCCGGTCTGACCTGCTCGGTTTTAAGGCGCACAGCTATACCCGTTATCGTTGTGCGGTATGCCTCCATCCGGATGATCCGGTTCGGAGGCGAACAACCTCTCACTAGGACCCGGAGAGAGCATGCCTCCCAAGAAGAAGAAGGTCACGGGGCTGATCAAGCTCCAGATCCAGGCCGGCGCCGCGAACCCGGCCCCGCCGGTCGGCCCCGCGCTGGGTCAGCACGGCGTCAACATCATGGAGTTCTGCAAGGCATACAACGCCGCGACCGAGTCGCAGCGCGGCATGGTCGTGCCAGTGGAGATCACGGTCTACGAGGACCGCTCCTTCACCTTCGTGACCAAGACCCCGCCGGCCGCCAAGCTGATCCTCAAGGCCGCGGGCGTGGAGAAGGGCTCCGGCGAGCCGCACAAGACCAAGGTCGCCAAGATCACCCGCGACCAGGTGCGTGAGATCGCCACCACCAAGATGCCCGACCTGAACGCCAACGACCTGGACGCCGCCGAGAAGATCATCGCCGGCACCGCCCGCTCCATGGGCATCACGGTCGAGGGCTGACACCTCCACAGCGAGGGCCGACGGCCCTCGCGGCCATCTGTGGCAGGGCCAAGCGCTGGCCCGGACCACGAACTCCACAGACATCAGGAGCAAGAGTGAGCAAGCGCAGCAAGACTCTCCGCGCTGCGGACGCCAAGATCGACCGGGAGCGCGCGTACGCCCCGCTCGAGGCCGTCCGGCTGGCGAAGGACACCTCCGCGACCAAGTTCGACGCGACCGTCGAGGTCGCCATGCGCCTGGGCGTCGACCCGCGCAAGGCCGACCAGATGGTCCGCGGCACCGTGAACCTGCCGCACGGCACCGGTAAGACCGCCCGGGTCCTGGTCTTCGCGACCGGTGACCGTGCTGCGGCCGCGGAGGCCGCCGGCGCCGACATCGTCGGCTCCGACGAGCTCATCGACGAGGTGTCCAAGGGCCGTCTGGACTTCGACGCCGTTGTCGCCACCCCGGATCTCATGGGCAAGGTCGGCCGTCTCGGCCGGGTGCTCGGTCCGCGTGGTCTGATGCCGAACCCGAAGACCGGCACGGTCACCCCGGACGTCGCCAAGGCCGTCACGGAGATCAAGGGCGGCAAGATCGAGTTCCGCGTCGACAAGCACGCCAACCTGCACTTCATCATCGGCAAGCTCTCGTTCGACGAGACCAAGCTGGTGGAGAACTACGCCGCGGCGCTCGAGGAGGTCAACCGTCTCAAGCCGTCCGCCGCGAAGGGCCGCTACATCAAGAAGGCGACCCTGACCACCACGATGGGCCCCGGCATCCCGCTGGACGCCAACCGCACCCGCAACCTGCTGGCCGAGGAAGAGGCCGTCTGAGGCGGCTTCTGAACCGGCGCACCACGGTGTGCAACCGCCGGGCCCCCGCACCGCGTCGAAGGTGCGGGGGCCCGGCTTCTTCCGTTGTCGGACACCTCCGCTAGAGTCACTCAGCACAGACGTAAAAGAGAAATAAAAACTAGGGGGAGCCGTGCGCGGTACTCATGTCGGTGTGCGATGGGCGATAGCCGCCGGAAGCGTCGTTCTGATGGTCGGCCTCACCGCGTGCGGTAGCGAGAAGTCCGGCGATGACAAGGCCGGCGACAAGGCGGGGGAGAAGTCGGGCCAGTCCGCGATGAGCCCGCTGGCGGCGCTCAAGCTGGCCTCGCAGCAGACGGACAAGAAGAACTCGGCCAAGGTCGAGGGCACCACCAAGATGGGCGAGCAGAACTCGCAGATGTCCGGTTCGATGGACTGGGCCGACGGTATCCGGGCCAACATGTCCATCACCCAGAACGGTGGCGCCGTCGCCTCGTCGCCCATCGCGGGCAAGCCGATGGACGCGCGGTACACCCCGGACGCGATGTTCCTGAACATGGGCGACGAGTTCGCCGCGCAGGCCGGCGGCGGTAAGCACTGGGTGAAGTACGACTACGACGTGCTGGCCCAGAAGGCGGGTCCCTCGGGCGCGTTCCTGAAGGACCAGATGCAGAACAACAACCCGTCGCGCTCGGTGGAGCTGCTGCTCGCCACGGGCAAGGTCAAGAGCGTGGGTTCCGAGGACGTGAAGGGCGTCAAGGCCACGCACTACACGGGCACGGTCAAGGTCTCCGAGATCGCCAAGATGCAGTCCAAGGAGCTGAGCCAGTCCGACCTGGACGCCCTCCAGAAGCAGCTGGAGTCCTCCGGCATGGACACCGAGACCATCGACCTGTGGGTCGACGGCGAGAACCTGCTGGTCAAGAAGCGTGAGCAGGCCACCAGCAACAACGGCGCCTACGACTCCACGGTCTACTACTCGGACTACGGCACCACCGTGACGGTCACCGAGCCCACCTCCTCGGACACCGTGGACTTCCAGGACATGCTCCAGCAGTAGAGCCGATTTGCCTGGCCGCGGCCCGTTCGCGTAACCTCCTGAAGAAGCCAAAGACCGCTGGTTGTCGCCGTGTCCCGCAAGGGATCCGGTGGCTGAAGGATCCGCTAGCTGCGGGCGACCTGCGTAGGTGATTGAGGTTGCACTCCCGAACGGGCCGTGGGTCCGATCGGTCGAGTTACGCCCCGAGCGCCTGCGCCGGGGCGTTTTCGCATTGTCTCAGTCTCCTTCCTTCAGACCGAAGCGGTCCTCATCACCCGGAAGGAGGCCGAGGCTCATGGCGAGTCCTGACAAGGTCGCAGCCGTCGACGAGATGCGGGAGAAGTTCCGCACCTCCAACGCGGCCGTTGTGACCGCGTACACCGGTCTCACCGTCGCGCAGCTGAAGGAGCTGCGCCGTTCGCTCGGTGAGAACGCTCAGTACCGTGTGGTGAAGAACACGCTGACCAAGATCGCGGCCAACGAGGCCGGGATCAACCAGCTCGACGACCTGTTCTCGGGTTCGTCGGCCGTCGCCTTCGTGACCGGTGACCCGGTCGAGGCGGCGAAGGGTCTCCGTGACTTCGCCAAGGACAACCCCGCTCTCGTCATCAAGGGCGGTGTCCTTGATGGTAAGGCGCTGTCCGCCGACGAGATCAAGAAGCTCGCGGACCTCGAGTCCCGTGAGGTGCTGCTCGCCAAGCTGGCGGGTGCGATGAAGGGCAAGCAGTCCCAGGCTGCCGCGCTCTTCCAGGCCCCGCTGTCGAAGTTCGTCCGGACCGCCGAGGCGCTCCGGCAGAAGCAGGCCGAGCAGGGCGGTGCCGACACCCCGGCTCCCGCCGAGGCCGAGGCCGCCGAGTAATCAGGCCCCGGTCGCAGCGGGCCCGGAAGCCCGCCGACATGTACATCCGGCACCACCTGCCGAATTAGTGGAAGGACCGCCACCATGGCGAAGCTCAGCCAGGACGACCTGCTCGCGCAGTTCGAAGAGATGACCCTCATCGAGCTCTCCGAGTTCGTGAAGGCGTTCGAGGAGAAGTTCGACGTCACCGCCGCGGCCCCGGCCGCCGTGGTCGCCGCCGCCCCGGGTGTCCCCGGTGCCGCTGCCCCGGCCGAGGAGGAGAAGGACGAGTTCGACGTCATCCTCACCGGCGCCGGCGACAAGAAGATCCAGGTCATCAAGGTCGTGCGTGAGCTGACCTCCCTGGGTCTGAAGGAGGCCAAGGACCTCGTCGACGGCACCCCGAAGCCGGTCCTCGAGAAGGTCAACAAGGAGCAGGCCGACAAGGCCGCCGAGTCCCTCAAGGGCGCCGGCGCCTCCGTCGAGGTCAAGTGACCCGTCGAGGTCGCTGACCTCTCGGCCCGCCGCCACACGCCGATAGGACGTCCGGCGGCGTGATCCGATTCACGCCAGGGGCGATCACCCGTTCGGGTGGTCGCCCTTCGGCGTTCCCGTGACGGCTACATTGCCTTATGGGCTTGTGGAGGTAGGGTGATCTTCGTTGCCCGTCGCCACGCCCTGTGACGATCTCGCCGGAGTGGGGGGCCTTGACGAACGGCACGCAGCGCGCAATTCTCAGGACGCGACGTCACATCGATCCGAAATTCCGAGGCATGGATCGTCGGCGAAGCGGGCAGTATCGATATGCGCATCGAGCGCGCAGGCTGCCGACAGGGCGGATGAAGACAACGAGGGGCGCGCCCCCTCACCGGAGGGAGAGATTGGCACTGCCGGTCTCAGAAACTCGGCGCTGGACATCAGTGTGCCAAGTGGCTACACTGACCCTTTGCGCTGCCTGTTAGCTGCTCCCTGCCCGTCACCAGGGGCATACCTACCTTCGAGCACTACCGATGGAAACGCCCTGACCAGGGATTTCATCCATGGGCTCTCGGTGGGACCGGTACGCGCGTAGTGAGTCCGAGCCCTCGGAAGGACCCCCTCTTGGCCGCCTCGCGCAACGCCTCGACTGCCAATACGAACAATGGCGCCAGCACCGCCCCGCTGCGCATCTCCTTTGCGAAGATCAACGAGCCTCTCGAGGTTCCGAACCTCCTCGCGCTTCAGACCGAGAGCTTCGATTGGCTGCTCGGCAATGCCGCGTGGAAGGCTCGCGTCGAGGCTGCGCTGGACAGCGGTCAGGACGTCCCCACCAAGTCCGGTCTGGAGGAGATCTTCGAGGAGATCTCCCCGATCGAGGACTTCTCCGGGTCGATGTCCCTGACCTTCCGTGATCACCGTTTCGAGCCGCCGAAGAACTCGATCGACGAGTGCAAGGAGCGCGACTTCACGTACGCCGCTCCGCTCTTCGTCACGGCCGAGTTCACCAACAACGAGACCGGTGAGATCAAGTCTCAGACGGTCTTCATGGGCGACTTCCCGCTCATGACCGACAAGGGCACCTTCTGCATCAACGGCACCGAGCGTGTCGTCGTCTCGCAGCTGGTCCGCTCGCCGGGTGTCTACTTCGACTCCTCCATCGACAAGACCTCCGACAAGGACATCTTCTCGGTCAAGGTCATCCCCTCCCGGGGTGCCTGGCTGGAGATGGAGATCGACAAGCGCGACATGGTCGGTGTGCGCATCGACCGCAAGCGCAAGCAGTCCGTCACCGTCCTCCTGAAGGCGCTCGGCTGGACCACCGAGCAGATCCTGGAGGAGTTCGGCGAGTACGAGTCCATGCGCGCCACCCTGGAGAAGGACCACACCCAGGGTCAGGACGACGCGCTGCTCGACATCTACCGCAAGCTGCGTCCGGGCGAGCCCCCCACGCGTGAGGCCGCGCAGACGCTGCTGGAGAACCTCTATTTCAACCCCAAGCGCTACGACCTCGCCAAGGTCGGCCGTTACAAGGTCAACAAGAAGCTGGGTTCGGCCGCTCCGCTGGACGCGGGCGTCCTGACGGTCGAGGACGTCATCGCCTCGATCAAGTACCTGGTGAAGCTGCACGCCGGTGAGACCGAGACCGTCGGGGACAACGGCCAGTCCGTGGTCGTCGAGACCGACGACATCGACCACTTCGGCAACCGCCGTATCCGTAACGTCGGCGAGCTGATCCAGAACCAGGTCCGCACGGGTCTGGCCCGTATGGAGCGCGTCGTCCGCGAGCGCATGACCACTCAGGACGTCGAGGCGATCACGCCGCAGACCCTGATCAACATCCGGCCGGTCGTCGCCTCCATCAAGGAGTTCTTCGGCACCAGCCAGCTGTCGCAGTTCATGGACCAGACGAACCCGCTGTCCGGTCTGACCCACAAGCGCCGGCTGAACGCGCTCGGCCCCGGTGGTCTCTCCCGTGAGCGGGCGGGCTTCGAGGTCCGTGACGTGCACCCGTCGCACTACGGCCGCATGTGTCCGATCGAGACGCCCGAAGGCCCGAACATCGGTCTGATCGGCTCGCTCGCCTCGTACGGCCGGGTCAACGCGTTCGGTTTCATCGAGACCCCGTACCGCAAGGTCGTCGACGGTGTCGTCACCGACGAGGTCCACTACCTCACGGCCGACGAGGAGGACCGCTTCGTCATCGCGCAGGCCAATGCCCCGCTGACGAACGACCTGCACTTCGCCGAGAACCGCGTCCTGGTCCGCCGCCGTGGCGGTGAGGTCGACTACATCCCCGGCGACGACGTGGACTACATGGACGTCTCGCCGCGCCAGATGGTGTCGGTCGCGACCGCGATGATCCCGTTCCTGGAGCACGACGACGCCAACCGCGCCCTCATGGGCTCGAACATGATGCGCCAGGCCGTGCCGCTGATCAAGGCGGAGTCCCCGCTGGTCGGCACCGGTATGGAGTACCGCTGCGCGGTCGACGCCGGCGATGTCATCAAGGCCGAGAAGGACGGTGTCGTCCAGGAGGTCTCCGCCGACTACGTGACGGTGGCCAACGACGACGGCACCTACACCACCTACCGGGTGGCCAAGTTCTCCCGCTCCAACCAGGGCACCTCCTTCAACCAGAAGGTCGTCGTGGACGAGGGCGCCCGGGTGATCGCCGGCCAGGTGCTCGCCGACGGGCCGTCCACCGAGGACGGCGAGATGGCGCTCGGCAAGAACCTCCTGGTGGCGTTCATGCCGTGGGAGGGCCACAACTACGAGGACGCGATCATCCTCAGCCAGCGTCTGGTGCAGGACGACGTCCTCTCCTCGATCCACATCGAGGAGCACGAGGTCGACGCCCGGGACACCAAGCTGGGCCCCGAGGAGATCACCCGGGACATCCCGAACGTCTCCGAGGAGGTCCTGGCCGACCTCGACGAGCGCGGCATCATCCGCATCGGCGCCGAGGTCGTGGCCGGAGACATCCTGGTCGGCAAGGTCACCCCGAAGGGCGAGACCGAGCTGACCCCGGAGGAGCGCCTGCTGCGCGCGATCTTCGGTGAGAAGGCCCGTGAGGTCCGTGACACCTCGCTGAAGGTGCCGCACGGCGAGATCGGCAAGGTCATCGGCGTGCGCGTCTTCGACCGCGAGGAGGGCGACGAGCTGCCGCCCGGCGTGAACCAGCTGGTCCGCGTCTACGTGGCGCAGAAGCGCAAGATCACCGACGGTGACAAGCTGGCCGGCCGCCACGGCAACAAGGGCGTCATCTCCAAGATCCTCCCCGTCGAGGACATGCCGTTCCTGGAGGACGGCACCCCGGTCGACATCATCCTCAACCCGCTGGGTGTCCCGTCCCGGATGAACCCGGGGCAGGTGCTGGAGATCCACCTCGGCTGGCTGGCCTCCCAGGGCTGGAAGGTCGAGGGCGACGAGGACTGGATGAACCGGCTGCGGACGATCGGCGCGGACGAGGTCCAGCCCGGTACCAACGTCGCGACCCCGGTCTTCGACGGCGCCCGCGAGGACGAGCTGGCCGGCCTGTTCGAGCACACCGTGCCGAACCGGGACGGCGAGCGCATGGTGCTGCCCTCGGGCAAGGCCCGGCTGTTCGACGGCCGCTCCGGCGAGCCGTTCCCGGACCCGATCTCGATCGGCTACATGTACATCCTCAAGCTGCACCACCTGGTGGACGACAAGCTGCACGCCCGGTCCACCGGTCCGTACTCGATGATCACCCAGCAGCCGCTGGGTGGTAAGGCTCAGTTCGGTGGCCAGCGCTTCGGCGAGATGGAGGTGTGGGCGCTGGAGGCTTATGGCGCCGCGTACGCCCTCCAGGAGCTGCTGACCATCAAGTCCGACGACGTGACCGGCCGAGTGAAGGTCTACGAGGCCATCGTCAAGGGCGAGAACATTCCCGAGCCCGGCATCCCCGAGTCCTTCAAGGTGCTCATCAAGGAGATGCAGTCCCTGTGCCTCAACGTGGAGGTGCTGTCGTCCGACGGCATGTCCATCGAGATGCGCGACACCGACGAGGACGTCTTCCGCGCTGCGGAGGAGCTCGGTATCGACCTGTCCCGGCGGGAGCCGAGCAGCGTCGAAGAGGTCTGACGGGTCTGGTCGGGGCGCCCCCCACGCGACGCCCCGGCCTCTCCCCGGACCCCCAGTCAGACCCGAAGACACGACCCTGAAAGAGGGATTGACGACAAGTGCTCGACGTCAACTTCTTCGACGAGCTGCGGATCGGCCTCGCCACCGCTGATGACATCCGTCAGTGGTCCCACGGTGAGGTCAAGAAGCCGGAAACCATCAACTACCGCACCCTCAAGCCCGAAAAGGACGGACTCTTCTGCGAGAAGATCTTCGGTCCGACCCGGGACTGGGAGTGCTACTGCGGGAAGTACAAGCGCGTCCGTTTCAAGGGCATCATCTGTGAGCGCTGCGGTGTCGAGGTCACCCGCGCCAAGGTGCGCCGTGAGCGGATGGGCCACATCGAGCTGGCCGCTCCCGTCACCCACATCTGGTACTTCAAGGGCGTGCCCAGCCGTCTGGGCTACCTGCTCGACCTCGCCCCGAAGGACCTCGAGAAGGTCATCTACTTCGCCGCCTACATGATCACGTGGGTGGACGAGGAGCGCCGTACGCGCGATCTGCCCTCACTGGAGGCCCATGTCTCCGTCGAGCGTCAGCAGATCGAGCAGCGCCGCGACGCCGATCTGGAGGCCCGCGCCAAGAAGCTGGAGGCGGACCTCGCCGAGCTCGAGGCCGAGGGCGCCAAGGCCGATGTGCGCCGTAAGGTGCGCGAGGGCGCCGAGCGCGAGATGAAGCAGCTGCGCGACCGTGCCCAGCGCGAGATCGACCGTCTCGACGAGGTGTGGAACCGCTTCAAGAACCTCAAGGTCCAGGACCTGGAGGGCGACGAGCTGCTCTACCGCGAGCTGCGTGACCGCTTCGGCACGTACTTCATGGGCGGCATGGGCGCGGCCGCGCTCCAGAAGCGCCTGGAGTCCTTCGACCTCGACGAGGAGGCCGAGAAGCTCCGCGAGATCATCCGGACCGGCAAGGGCCAGAAGAAGACCCGTGCGCTCAAGCGCCTCAAGGTCGTCTCCGCCTTCCTCCAGACCCGCAACAGCCCCAACGGCATGGTGCTGGACTGCATCCCGGTGATCCCGCCGGACCTGCGTCCGATGGTGCAGCTGGACGGTGGCCGCTTCGCGACCTCCGACCTGAACGACCTGTACCGCCGTGTGATCAACCGGAACAACCGCCTCAAGCGTCTGCTCGACCTCGGTGCCCCCGAGATCATCGTGAACAACGAGAAGCGGATGCTCCAGGAGGCCGTCGACGCGCTGTTCGACAACGGCCGCCGCGGCCGCCCGGTCACCGGTCCCGGTAACCGTCCGCTGAAGTCCCTCAGCGACATGCTGAAGGGCAAGCAGGGCCGGTTCCGTCAGAACCTGCTCGGTAAGCGAGTCGACTACTCGGCCCGTTCGGTCATCGTCGTCGGCCCGCAGCTCAAGCTGCACCAGTGCGGTCTGCCCAAGGCCATGGCGCTGGAGCTCTTCAAGCCGTTCGTGATGAAGCGCCTGGTGGACCTGAACCACGCGCAGAACATCAAGTCGGCCAAGCGCATGGTCGAGCGCGGCCGCACGGTCGTGTACGACGTGCTCGAAGAGGTCATCGCCGAGCACCCGGTGCTGCTGAACCGTGCGCCGACCCTGCACCGCCTCGGTATCCAGGCGTTCGAGCCGCAGCTGGTCGAGGGCAAGGCCATTCAGATTCACCCGCTCGTCTGCACCGCGTTCAACGCGGACTTCGACGGTGACCAGATGGCCGTGCACCTGCCGCTGTCCGCGGAGGCGCAGGCCGAGGCCCGCATCCTGATGCTGTCCTCGAACAACATCCTCAAGCCGGCCGACGGCCGTCCGGTGACCATGCCGACCCAGGACATGGTGCTGGGCCTGTTCTTCCTCACCACCGACGAGGAGGAGCGCGAGGTCGTCGGCGAGGGCCGTTCCTTCGGCTCCACCGCCGAGGCGATCATGGCGTTCGACGCCCGGGAGCTCTCGCTCCAGGCGAAGATCGACATCCGCTTCCCGATCGGTACGGTTCCGCCCCGTGGCTGGACCCCGCCGGTGGCCGAGGAGGGGGACGACGGCGTCGGCGGCGGTGTCTGGCAGCCCGGTGACAGCTTCCGGCTGCGCACCACGCTGGGCCGCGCGCTCTTCAACGAGCTGCTGCCCGAGGACTACCCGTTCGTCGACTACTCGGTGGGCAAGAAGCAGCTCTCCGAGATCGTCAACGACCTCGCCGAGCGCTACCCCAAGGTCATCGTCGCGGCGACGCTGGACAACCTGAAGGCGGCCGGTTTCCACTGGGCCACCCGCTCCGGTGTCACCGTCGCCATCTCCGACGTGGTCGTGCCCGAGGCCAAGAAGGCCATCATCACGGGCTACGAGGCGCAGGACGAGAAGGTCCAGAAGCAGTACGAGCGCGGTCTGATCACCAAGGACGAGCGCACCCAGGAGCTGATCGCGATCTGGACCAAGGCGACCAACGAGGTCGCCGAGGCGATGAACGCGAACTTCCCGAAGACCAACCCGATCTTCATGATGGTCAACTCGGGCGCGCGCGGAAACATGATGCAGATGCGTCAGATCGCCGGTATGCGTGGTCTGGTGTCCAACGCGAAGAACGAGACCATCCCGCGGCCCATCAAGGCGTCGTTCCGTGAGGGTCTCTCCGTGCTGGAGTACTTCATCTCCACCCACGGTGCCCGTAAGGGTCTCGCCGACACCGCCCTGCGTACCGCCGACTCGGGTTACCTGACCCGTCGTCTGGTGGACGTCTCCCAGGACGTGATCATTCGCGAGGAGGACTGCGGCACCGACCGCGGCCTGAAGCTCGCGATCGCGTCCAGGGGCGCGGACGGTGTGCTGCGCAAGACGGAGGACGTCGAGACCAGCGTGTACGCGCGCTGCCTCGCCGAGGACATCGTCGTGGACGGGAAGGTCCTGGCCCCGGCCGGTACCGACCTGGGCGATGTGCTCATCGACGAGCTGGTCCGCCACGGCGTGGAGACGGTCAAGACCCGTTCGGTGCTCACCTGCGAGTCCGCCGTCGGCACCTGCGCCATGTGCTACGGCCGCTCGCTGGCGACCGGCAAGCTGGTGGACATCGGCGAGGCGGTCGGCATCATCGCCGCCCAGTCCATCGGTGAGCCCGGCACCCAGCTGACGATGCGTACCTTCCACACCGGTGGTGTGGCCGGTGACGACATCACCCAGGGTCTGCCGCGTGTCGTCGAGCTCTTCGAGGCCCGTACGCCCAAGGGTGTCGCCCCGATCTCGGAGGCGGCCGGCCGCGTCCGGATCGAGGAGACCGAGAAGACCAAGAAGCTCGTCGTCACCCCGGACGACGGCTCCGACGAGACGTCCTACGGCGTCTCCAAGCGAGCCCGTCTGCTGGTGGGCGAGGGCGACCACGTCGAGGTCGGCGAGCCGCTGACCGTGGGTGCCGTCAACCCGCACGACGTGCTGCGCATCCTCGGCCAGCGCGCCGTCCAGGTGCACCTGGTGGGCGAGGTGCAGAAGGTCTACAACTCGCAGGGTGTGTCGATCCACGACAAGCACATCGAGATCATCATCCGGCAGATGCTGCGCCGGGTGACGATCATCGAGTCCGGCGACGCCGAGCTGCTGCCGGGCGAGCTCGTGGAGCGCTCGCGCTTCGAGGGTGAGAACCGTCGTGTGGTCCAGGAAGGCGGCCACCCGGCCTCCGGCCGTCCGCAGCTGATGGGTATCACCAAGGCATCGCTGGCGACCGAGTCCTGGCTGTCGGCGGCGTCCTTCCAGGAGACGACCCGGGTGCTCACCGACGCGGCGATCAACGCCAAGTCGGACTCCCTGATCGGCCTCAAGGAGAACGTGATCATCGGTAAGCTCATCCCGGCCGGTACGGGCCTGTCCCGCTACCGCAACATCCGGGTCGAGCCGACCGAGGAGGCGAAGGCCGCGATGTACTCGGCCGTCGGTTACGACGACATCGACTACTCGCCCTTCGGCACGGGCTCCGGCCAGGCGGTTCCGCTGGAGGACTACGACTACGGTCCGTACAACCAGTAAGTCCCGATCCGCTCGCAGGGCGGTCACCCCCTCGGCGGGGTGGCCGCCCTGCGGCGTTTCCGGCCCCGGCCTTTCCGGGCGGCTCAGCCGGGGGGTTGGGGGTGCGGGCGCGGCTGGAGGTAGGGGGCCAGATGGTGCAGCCGGGTGTGGTGGTCGGGGTGGGAGGAGAGCAGCCGGGCGAGCGGGCTCTGCCTGGGCAGCGGCCGGCCCGCGGCCGCCGCGGCCGCCTTGCCCTGCTCCTGCGCCGTATGCATCCGCCACAGCACCTCGGCCAGCATCGGCGCGAAGTCCAGCGCCGCGGCCTGCCGGTCGGCGTGCAGCTCCGCCCGCCGGCTCACGGCGGCCATCAGATACGGGATGAGGGGCAGCAGCAGCGGCAGCCCGTACAGCGCGCTGACCGTCATGAAGGCCAGGAATCCGAAGAAGGCCAGGACGACGAGGCCGCCGAGGCAGGAGAAGGCGCTGGACACCCGGAAGATGACGTACGCCATGAGCTGCATGACCCGCCAGGCGATACGGCCGGGAAGCGCGTACCAGTAGCCGAGCAGGCCCGACCAGCTGTGCCCGCCGACATGGTGGCCCAGCTCATGCGCCAGCACGGCGGCGAGCTGCCCGGAGGGCAGCTGCTCCAGCGCGAAGCGGGTGACACCGACGATGTGCCCGGCCGCCGCCACGGCGTTCAGCTCATCGCTGTCCTCGACCCACAGCTCGTAGGTGTGCTGCTCGATACCCGCCCGGGTGAGCACCTCCCGCCACACCGGGGCGAGCCTGGCCAGCTCCTGATGGGTGGGCGGACGCAGCTTGAGGACGTACCGGGCGAGGGCGCGCTCGGTGGGGCGGTGGACGACCAGCGCGCCGCCGGCCAGCCAGGCGAGCACCAGCAGCAGACCGGGGGCGCCGAAGAACAGCGAGACCAGCCCGACCACCAGCAGGCTGCCGAGGAAGTTCGGCACATGGAGCAGCAGGCCGCCGATCGCGGTGGCGTCGGCACCGCGCTGGTACTCGGATATGTGGCTGCGGCGCTGCGTGAACCGCATCTCATGAGGGTGCGCGGGTGCGGGTGGCGGCTGGGGCGGCTGGGGCGGCTGGGGCGGGTGCGCCGGTTGTGGCTGTGCTTGTGGGTACGGGGGCGCGGGGTACGGGGGCGCTGGGTACGTGGGCGGCGGCGTCGGTGTGTGCGGGTAGGCGGGCGGGGGCGGGTCCGGGTACCGGGGTGCCTGTGGGTAGGCGGGCGGAGGGGTGTGCGGGTACTGCGGTGTCTGCGGGTACCGCGGCTCTGATGGTTCGGTCATCGCGTTTCCTCAGGAAGAAGTGAGCGTCAGCCCGCCAGGACCGCCCCGGGGAGCAGCACGGCGCCGCAGCAGAAGGCGATCAGTCCGGTGCGGATCCACTGGTGCTTGACCGTGGCGATACGGCTGGTCTCGGTCAGTGCGGCCAGCAGCCCCGAGACCGGGGCGCGGGCGGTGTCGTCGAGTGCGGTCGCCAGACGGCCGAGCCGGGCGGCGCGCTGGATGTCGCTGAAGTAGGCGAGCGGCCGCCCCGGCGCCCAGGCGGTGCCGCCATAGCGCGGCAATACGGTCATGAGCAGGGCGAACAGGGCCAGTGCGAGGGCGAGTATCCCGGTCCACCAGGCGAGGGAGCCGACGGCGGAGAGATCGCCGGGTGCCCAGGCGCTGTTGGCGAGCAGACCGGTGATGATCCCGGCCGTCATGCCGAGCACCGCGACCAGCACGGCCGCCTTGCCGTCGGCGCGGGCGATCTCGGCCCGCAGATCGCCCAGCAGCCGCTCGGCGGCCTCGACGTCCGTGGGCCCGGGAGCGCCGTCGCCGGAGGTCATCGGGGGTACTCCGCCCCGTCGGCCGGTTCGGCCGGTTCGGCCGGGGCCGGGGGCGCCTCCGGTGGCGCGGCCGGGGCCGGGGGCGGCGACTTCTCCGGGGGCGTAGCCGGGGCCGGAGGCATGGGCGGCACCGGCGGCACCGGCGGGCCCGGAGGCGGCAGCGCGGCGCCCTCTTCCCCCGGCGGCGGACCGTACGCCGGGGGCTCGGCCACCCCGGGGAGCCGCTGGTTGAGGATGTCGTTGACCACCTGGAGCGCGAGCCGCCGGGGCTCCTCCTTCTGGTAGTCCTCGACGCCCTCTCCCTTGAGGAGTTCGGTGGCCACCCCCAGCTGGCTCTTGATCAGCGCGAGCTGGTCCGACCGCATGCTCTCCATCACCAGCCGGGAGTCCTCCGGATGCTGCGCCAGATGGAGCGCCCAGGCGGCGACGCCGCCGTGCTGGAGGTGGTACTGGTAGAAGTTGATCTTCGCCGCGTTCAGCTCCTGCTCCTGCTGGGTCCGCAGGACCTCCAGTTGGTGCTGCTGGTGCTGCCGCCGCAGCTCCAGCTCATGCTGCGGGTCCAGGACCTCGCCCGCGTAGCGGATCTCGCGCAGCTGCTTGCGGTGGGCGATCGCCGCTTCGTCCGGCCGGAGCCGCACCACACAGGTGGTGTCCAGGCCGACGTTCGTCGCGAAGGCACCGCTGTCGACGGCGCGCTGTACGGCCTGTTCGGCCCAGGCGCTGTCCTCGATGGCGAAGCCGCGGCTGACCGGGCGGGCGAGGTGCTGGAACTCCCGGTTCAGCCGGGTCGGCACATCGCGTTCGCCGCTGGCCACGAAGCGCGCGGGATCGGCGACCCGCCAGGTGAGCTCGGCGGTGACCCCGAAGGAGAACGCGTCGTCGTCACTGGGGAGTTCGAGGTCGAGCGCGACGGGGTGGGTGCCCATGTCCACCTCGTACACGGCGGTGTAGCGGCGGCTCGCGGCGTCGGAGCGGCTCGGCCGCTGCGGTGGCAGATAGGTGTCGTACGCGCCCCTGGCCGTGACGAAGACGAGCGCGTGATCGATCGCGACCACCGGCCGGCGGGCCATGTATTCGAACCGCGCCATCGGACGGACGGCCAGCACGGGGTCGATCAGATGGGTGTGTCGGTCGGCTTGTTGCTGCCATTCGGGCTGACGGCGGAAGTCCGCCATGAGGTCAACTCCTCGGGTGAATCAGGGCGGGTCAACGGGACGGGAGGGCGGACAGCAGCCGGGCCGCGGCCTCGGGCGGCGGCCCGCCGTGTTCGCCGGGCAGGGTGCGCAGCAGATGGCTGAGGCGGGCGGCGTCCTGCGCGGTGACGGCCAGGGCCGGGAGCAGCGCGGTGAGGGCTTCCTCGGCGGACGGGTGCCGATCGGCCTCGTACACCCATGAGCGCAGCGCGTTGAGCGCGGCCTTGGTGTGCTCGGGGTCGGCGAGCGCGGCGCGCCACGGTCCGGCGAGCGCGCCGATGCCGGACGGGGTCCGGTCCTCGTCCTCGGCGAACCACGCCAGCAGCCCGTCCTCCTGGGCCTCGCACGCGGTCAGGAAGGCGGAGAGAACGAGGGCGCGCACCGGCGGGGCGTCCTCCAGGAAGCCGCCCAGCTCGGTGAGCGTGGCCCTGCGGTCGCCCGCGGACAGCAGCAGCGCCGTGGACTGGATGAAATGGTTCCGTTCGCGTTCGTCGCTCCCGCCGAGGCGGATACGGGCGGCGATCGTCTCCAGGGCCTGTCCGGTCTGCTCCGGGCGCAGCGGTACGAGCAGCGCATAGGCTCGCACCGCCGTCCAGCGGCGGGCGGGATGGTCGTCCAGACACCACTGGCTGAGGATGCGGGGGACCGCGGGCGCGCCCAGCAGATGGCTGAGGGTCAGGGTGTTGGCCGCGATCAGCCGGGGCGCGTAGCCACGGGCGGTGGCCCAGCCGTCGATGAGCAGGGCCATGGCCGACGGCAGGTCGGCGGCGGTGAGCATCGCGGCGGTGGCGGCGGCCCGGGTGCGCACCACGGGGCGGCCGTCCCGGGCCAGCCGCTGGATCCAGCGGATCAGCGCCGGACGCGCGGACGGATGGCCGGTCCACACCTCCTCCAGCAGGGTGCGGGCGATGCGGTCGTCCTGGAACCGGGCCACGAACTGGGGCACCTGGCCCCATTCGGTGCTCTCGTACTCCTCGTAGCCGCAGGCGCGGGCGAGTCGCAGCCGGTCGGCGATGGCCGGGCCGAAGACCGGGATCTCCGGCGTCCGCGCGGGGTCCTCGGTCTCCTGGAGCAGCACATAGAGCTGGTCGGCGAGTTCGGCGGCCAGCGGGTACGGGGCCTGGTCGAAGACCGCGAGCGATATCAGGAAGGACTTGTCGCGCAGGGACAGCTGCTCGTTCCCGAACCACTGCCGGACCTGCTCCTCCACACTGGCGCGGCTGAAGGCGGCCAGCTCCTCCAGGCTGCCGGACCCCCTGTCGTACGCGGCGACCTCCTCGGCGAAGCCGCGCACCTCCCACAGCTGATGGGCGTGGGCGAGGAAGTCGCGCACCGGGCTGAGGCCCAGCAGCCGCTCGACGGCGGACCCTTCGCCCACGTGATGGCGGAGATGGGCGCGCAGCACGGCCGCGGCGGAGGGCGGCTCCCAGGGGACGGGGGTGATGCCGGTGAGGGCGGCGGTGGATTCAAGGGTGATCACCATGTGGCCGTTCCGCTTGCGGAGCTCGTCCTGGACGGCCAGCAGATGGTTGTACTTCAACGGCTTGCCCCGGCTCAGGGCCAGGTCGCACAGCACATGGCCGGGGGCGTCGCCCAGCTGGTCGCGGAGGGCGGCGGGCGGCGTCTCGGCGTCGAGCGCGCGAACGGTGGTGATGCCCAGGCGGTGCAGCAGCATCAGCGCGGCGGCGCGGCGGCCGGTGGAGTGGGCACCGGTCAGGACGACGATCCGCTCGCCGCGGAGGCGGTCCAGGGCCGTGGCGAAGGGGCCGCTCTCCTCGAAGACCGCGGCGAGTCCCTCGACCTCCTCGGCGGGGATCTCACCGGAGGCGTGCGCGGGCCCCGCCGAGCCGTAGTAGTGGTGGCTCTCGGTCTTGCCGCCCATGAACACATCGCCGTCGACCCGGCCGCCGGACACCCCGTGCTGGCTGCCGCCGACCAGCGAACCGCCGAAGGACGCCGACGCCTTGAACATGAACTCCGGGGCGTGGTCGTACAGTTCGCGGCGGGCGGCACGGGCCTCCTGGGGCCGCTCCTCGGGCTCGGCCGCCACCGCCGAGAGGTCCGGTGGCGCGACGGGTTCGGACGCGGCCGGTTCCCCGGTGCGCTCCGGTGCCGGGGCCTCGGCCGCGCTCATCGCGTACCGCCCTGGTCCGTGCCGCCGAGGTGCACATCGCCGTGGACCGTGCCGCCGGATACGCCGTGCTGGTCGCCCGCGACGAGGCTGCCGCCGAAGGAGGGGGTGCCTCCGGAGAAGTGGAAGGTGGCGCCGGGCCCCTGGGACGCCGGGCCCGCGGCCGGTGCCTGAGCGGCGGGCGCCGCCGCGTCCTGGCCCGGGGCCGGATCGGCAGCAGGGGCGGCGTCCGGCGGGGCCGTCTTCGGCAGCGGCCCGTGCAGCCATGCGCCCAGCGGGCCGTTCTTGCTCTCCAGGGTGACCGGGTGGAACTCCTCCGGGGCGATCCCGGGGTGCCCGTGCCGGACGATGCCCTGGTGGATGGATTCGGAGACACAGAGCGCGAAGTCGTCCGTCCGCTCGCGCAGCGCGGCGCGCAGCAGCTTCGCGTCCAGCAGCCGGCAGGCGTGGTTGAGGTCGGAGCCGACCCAGCCGCCCTGGCCGTCGATGGCCACGAACCCGGTGGCCAGCACCGACCTCAGCCGGATCTGGGCGCTGCTGGACGCCATCCGGTTGACGGTGCGCAGCTGTGCCGGGGCCTCGGTGAGCAGGGACCGCAGCAGCGCGATGGGCGAGGCGTCCGCGTCGATGAGCTCCATGACGGAGTCGCCGCGGTCGGCCCGGAGCCGCTTGGTCTCCTCGACACCGGCCGCCGCCAGGGTGCGGTCGGCGATGTCGTAGAGCATGCGCCGCAGATATGCCTGCTCCACGTCATCGCGGTCGCTGTACCGCTCGATGTCGAAGAGCAGGATCGTTCGGTTGACGGGATGGGTCATGATCGCCTCCACTCGGTCGCCTGGTCCGACGGCAGCGTCGCGCGGTCGGCGAGGTGGGGGTGAGGGCGGATGACGCAGTCGGACTGTGACCGCGTACACACAACGCGTCCGCGAGAGGCTCTGAGCAGCGGACGGGCCCGAGCGAGCCAGCCGGAGCGAGCCAGCCGGAGTGGGCCAGCCGGAGTGGGCCAGCCGGAGTGGGCCAGCCGGAGTGGGCCAGCCCGAGCGAGTCGGCCCGAGCGAGTCGGCCCGAGCGCGGCTCAGTCCGAGCGGGCGACCTTCCGCAGGATGTCCGGCCGGAGGATCACCAGGGCCTTGCGCCCGGTCATCACGACCTGGCGCTCCCGCAGTTCCTTGAGGAGCCGCTGCACCATTTCGCGGGAGGCCCCGATGGACCCCGCGAGCTCCTGCTTGCTGAGCGGTACGGCCAGCTCGATGCCCTTGTCGGTACGTCGGCCATGCGACCTGGCGAGGTCGAGGAGCAGGACCGCGAAGCGCTCGCGCACGGTCAGCGAGGCGAAGTCGAGGCGGCGGCGGTCGGCGGCGCGCATCCGGTCGCTGGTCAGGGTGAGCAAGGTCAGCGAGGCTTCCGGGGAGTGCTCAAGGAAGAGCCGGAAGCGCTCGTGCTCGACCGCCACGGCCTCGACGCGCTCCAGGGCGGTGACCGTCGCCGAGCGCGGACGGCCGGTGAGGGCGGATGACTCGCCGATGATGTCGCCGGGGCCGCGCAGGGCGAGCAGCGCCTCGTAGCCGTTGGCGGCGGAGGCGGTGACCTTGGTCCAGCCGTGCAGGATCAGCAGGATGTGGGACGAGGGCTCGTTCTGGTGGATGATCGACGCCCGGGGCGTGAAGTCGAGTACCCTGCCCAGGGCGAGCAGTGCGGAGCGCTCTTCGCGCTCCAGCCGTGCTAAGAAGGGCACGCGGTCGTCGAGCCCACTGTCCTCGGGAATTCCCGTCCGGGCCGTGCTCCCGCTGCGTGTCATGATCCGGCTCCCCCCAAAGTGTCATGAATAGATCAACGTACCGAATTCACTCCCTATACAGGGAGTGACCCGCCTTGGTTCACTCGATCCGAGGGCGATCGCGCGGCGGATAAATCCGGCGTGTCGGGGCCCTCTGCATTTGTTTTGACCGAAGTCGGTGAGGTAGGTACGCTCAGACCTTGTGCCTGGGGTGTGCCCGGGTCCTTGCGTGTGCGCCCCCGGCCTACGGCGGGGAGGTGCCCCAGCATGCGAGGGGCCGAGGTGTCGACACCAACAATCTGCACTCTCTGACTTTCGCAGAGGGCTGCGATGCGCGACACACCCGACCGCGTGGGTCGGAGAAACCCCAGGTTAGCTTTACCGAGACTGGCACACAGAAACCGGAGAAACGGTGCCTACGATCCAGCAGCTGGTCCGCAAGGGCCGCCAGGACAAGGTCGAGAAGAACAAGACCCCCGCCCTCGCGGGGTCGCCGCAGCGCCGTGGTACATGCACCCGCGTGTTCACCACGACGCCGAAGAAGCCGAACTCGGCGCTCCGCAAGGTCGCGCGTGTCCGGCTGAGCAGTGGGATCGAGGTCACCGCCTACGTCCCGGGTGAGGGGCACAACCTCCAGGAGCACTCCATCGTGCTCGTGCGTGGCGGTCGTGTGAAGGACCTGCCGGGTGTTCGTTACAAGATCATCCGCGGCTCCCTCGACACGCAGGGCGTCAAGAACCGCAAGCAGGCTCGCAGCCGCTACGGCGCCAAGAAGGAGAAGTAAGAATGCCTCGTAAGGGCCCTGCCCCGAAGCGCCCGGTCATCATCGACCCGGTCTACAACTCTCCTCTGGTGACCTCCCTCATCAACAAGGTGCTGCTGAACGGCAAGCGCTCCACCGCCGAGCGCATCGTCTACGGCGCCATGGAAGGTCTGCGGGACAAGACCGGCAACGACCCGGTCATCACCCTCAAGCGCGCGCTGGAGAACGTGAAGCCGACCCTCGAGGTCCGCTCCCGTCGTGTCGGTGGCGCCACCTACCAGGTGCCGGTCGAGGTCCGTCCCGGCCGCTCCTCCACCCTCGCCCTGCGCTGGCTGGTGGGCTACTCGCGCGCGCGTCGTGAGAAGACCATGACCGAGCGGCTCATGAACGAGCTGCTGGACGCCAGCAATGGTCTGGGTGCCTCCGTCAAGCGGCGTGAGGACACCCACAAGATGGCCGAGTCCAACAAGGCCTTCGCGCACTACCGCTGGTAGTCGCTACCCCATCGAGAACCGAGAGAAGACTGAGCCATATGGCCACCACTTCACTTGACCTGGCCAAGGTCCGCAACATTGGGATCATGGCCCACATCGACGCGGGCAAGACGACCACCACCGAGCGGATCCTGTTCTACACCGGCGTGAGCTACAAGATCGGTGAAGTTCACGACGGCGCTGCCACCATGGACTGGATGGAGCAGGAGCAGGAGCGCGGCATCACGATCACGTCGGCCGCGACGACTTGTCACTGGCCGCTTGAGAACGTCGATCACACCATCAACATCATCGACACCCCGGGCCACGTCGACTTCACCGTCGAGGTGGAGCGTTCACTGCGCGTACTCGACGGTGCCGTGACCGTGTTCGATGGCGTCGCCGGTGTGGAGCCGCAGTCCGAGACGGTGTGGCGTCAGGCGGACCGCTACGGCGTTCCGCGCATCTGCTTCGTGAACAAGCTCGACCGTACGGGTGCCGAGTTCCACCGCTGCGTCGACATGATCACGGACCGGCTGGGTGCCCAGCCGCTGGTCATGCAGCTGCCGATCGGCACCGAGGCCGACTTCAAGGGCGTGGTCGACCTCGTCCGGATGCAGGCGCTGGTCTGGTCCGCCGAGGCGACCAAGGGCGAGATGTACGACACCGTCGACATCCCGGAGACCCACAAGGAAGCCGCCGACGAGTGGCGCGGCAAGCTGCTCGAGGCCGTCGCCGAGAACGACGAAGAGATGATGGAGCTGTACCTGGAGGGCGAGGAGCCCTCCGAGGAGCAGCTGTACGCGGCGATCCGCCGTATCACCATCGCCTCCGGCAAGGGTGGCGGCATCACCATCACCCCCGTGTTCTGCGGCACCGCCTTCAAGAACAAGGGCGTTCAGCCCCTGCTCGACGCGGTTGTGCGGTACCTGCCCTCGCCGCTCGACATCGAGGCGATCGAGGGCCACTCGGTCAAGGACCCCGACGAGGTCGTCAAGCGCAAGCCGTCCGAGGACGAGCCGCTGTCGGCCCTGGCGTTCAAGATCGCGAGCGACCCGCACCTGGGCAAGCTCACCTTCATCCGTGTGTACTCCGGCCGCATGGACGCCGGCACCCAGGTGCTGAACTCCGTGAAGGGCAAGAAGGAGCGCATCGGCAAGATCTACCGGATGCACGCGAACAAGCGTGAGGAGATCGACTCGGTGGGTGCCGGCGACATCGTCGCCGTCATGGGTCTGAAGCAGACCACCACCGGTGAGACCCTCTCCGACGCGTCGAACCCGGTGATCCTGGAGTCGATGGACTTCCCGGCCCCGGTCATCGAGGTGGCCATCGAGCCCAAGTCCAAGGGCGACCAGGAGAAGCTGGCCGTCGCGATCCAGCGGCTTGCCGAGGAGGACCCGTCCTTCCGCGTCAAGACCGATGAGGAGACCGGCCAGACGATCATCTCCGGCATGGGCGAGCTCCACCTCGACGTGCTGGTCGACCGCATGCGCCGTGAGTTCAAGGTCGAGGCCAACGTCGGCAAGCCGCAGGTGGCCTACCGCGAGACGCTGCGCAAGCCGGTCGAGCGGTACGACTACACGCACAAGAAGCAGACTGGTGGTTCCGGCCAGTTCGCCAAGGTGCAGATCGCGCTGGAGCCGCTCGAGGGCGATGGCTACGAGTTCGAGAACAAGGTCACCGGTGGCCGTATCCCGCGGGAGTACATCCCGTCCGTGGACGCGGGCTGCCAGGAGGCCATGGAGTTCGGTGTGCTCGCGGGCTACCCGCTGACCGGTGTGAAGGTCACCCTGCTCGACGGTGGCTACCACGAGGTCGACTCGTCCGAGATGGCGTTCAAGATCGCCGGTTCGATGGCCTTCAAGGAGGCCGCCCGCAAGGCCAGCCCGGCCCTGCTCGAGCCGATGATGAAGGTCGAGGTCACCACACCCGAGGACTACATGGGTGATGTGATCGGCGACATCAACTCCCGTCGCGGGCAGATCCAGTCCATGGAGGACCGGAGCGGCGCCAAGCTGGTCACCGGCCTGGTTCCGCTGTCGGAGATGTTCGGCTACGTGGGCGACCTGCGCAGCAAGACGTCCGGCCGCGCCAGCTACTCCATGCAGTTCGACTCCTACGCCGAGGTTCCGCGGAACGTCGCCGAGGAGATCATCGCGAAGGCCAAGGGCGAGTAAGGCGGGTTCATCCGCATTCCTCACCCTTTAGGCTGGAAGCACAAGGCATCGGGGCATTCCGTCGTGGAGCGCGTTCACCGCGTTTCACGGCGGGTCCCGGGAGCCGGCCCCCCAGACGAATACGGCGAAGGGCATCCCCCTCGGGGTCCTGGCCGGTTCGGTAAGACCACCTGAACCCATCCGCAAAGCGTGGATGCGTACAGAACCACTCCACAGGAGGACCCCAGTGGCGAAGGCGAAGTTCGAGCGGACTAAGCCGCACGTCAACATCGGCACCATCGGTCACATCGACCACGGTAAGACCACGCTTACCGCTGCGATCACCAAGGTGCTGCACGACGCGTACCCGGACCTGAACGAGGCCTCGGCCTTCGACCAGATCGACAAGGCTCCTGAGGAGCGCCAGCGCGGTATCACCATCTCCATCGCGCACGTCGAGTACCAGACCGAGTCGCGTCACTACGCGCACGTCGACTGCCCCGGTCACGCGGACTACATCAAGAACATGATCACCGGTGCCGCGCAGATGGACGGCGCCATCCTCGTGGTCGCCGCCACCGACGGCCCGATGCCGCAGACCAAGGAGCACGTGCTTCTCGCTCGCCAGGTCGGCGTGCCGTACATCGTTGTCGCCCTGAACAAGGCCGACATGGTGGACGACGAGGAGATCCTGGAGCTCGTCGAGCTCGAGGTCCGTGAGCTGCTCTCCGAGTACGAGTTCCCGGGCGACGACGTCCCGGTCGTCAAGGTCTCGGCGCTGAAGGCGCTCGAGGGCGACGCCGAGTGGGGCAAGTCCGTCCTCGACCTGATGAAGGCCGTCGACGAGTCGATCCCGCAGCCGGAGCGCGACGTCGACAAGCCGTTCCTGATGCCGATCGAGGACGTCTTCACCATCACCGGCCGCGGTACGGTCGTCACCGGCCGTATCGAGCGCGGTGTGCTGAAGGTCAACGAGAACGTCGACATCATCGGCATCAAGCAGGAGAAGACCTCGACCACCGTCACCGGTATCGAGATGTTCCGCAAGCTGCTCGACGAGGGCCAGGCCGGTGAGAACGTCGGTCTGCTGCTCCGCGGCATCAAGCGCGAGGACGTCGAGCGCGGCCAGGTCATCATCAAGCCGGGTTCGGTCACCCCGCACACCGAGTTCGAGGCTCAGGCGTACATCCTGTCCAAGGACGAGGGTGGCCGTCACACGCCGTTCTTCAACAACTACCGTCCGCAGTTCTACTTCCGTACCACGGACGTGACGGGCGTTGTGACCCTCCCCGAGGGCACCGAGATGGTCATGCCGGGCGACAACACCGAGATGTCCGTCCAGCTGATCCAGCCGGTCGCCATGGAGGAGGGCCTGAAGTTCGCCATCCGTGAGGGTGGCCGGACCGTCGGCGCCGGCCAGGTCACCAAGATCGTCAAGTGACCTGACGCTCCCCGGAGCAAAGAGCCCCGCTCGCCTTTGGCGAGTGGGGCTCTTTCCTATGCGCGTGAGGTGGGCCGTGGATGCCAGATCCAGGGGATGGCGTCCGGGGCCATGCCCACCACGCGGACGCCCTGACGGCCGCCCTCCGCCAGCAGCGCCGGGGTGCCGACCGGGATCAGGTGACTGGGGGAGCGCAGCGGTCTGGCGTCCGGGCCGGTGCCGTACTGGACCTGGACCTCGCCGCTCAGGTCCCGGCCGACCAGCAGTAATGTCCGCGTCTCGCGCCGCCCGGACGGTTCGGTCACGGTGTGGGCGGCGATCGCGCCGTAGCCCTCGAAGTGCCGTACGGTGAGCGAGGTTTCGCTGTGGACGGCGGGCACGGTGGCCGCGGGGGCGCGGTAGACCAGCGTGAGCGTGCCGTCGGGCGCCACCGCGGCGCCCAGCTGATCCCCGCCGGGGCGCGGCAGACCGGACGGCGGGCGCGGGGTGACCGGGCCGCCGTCCCACTCCTGGGCCCAGTGGTGGACGGTGTCGCGGCCGGGGGCGAGGACATGGACGCGCCCCTCGGCGTCCAGCAGCGCGGTCAGCCCGTCCTGGATCTCGCCGCCGCCGAGCCGCTGCCAGGGACTCCAGCGGCCGGTCGCGTCCCGTACGCGGGTGGCGAGGCCCTTGTCCGCGGTCCGTACGAACAGGTGGACCCGGCCGTCCGGCGTGGCCACCGCCGCCGGGCAGCCGACCCGGCGGCCGTGCTCGGTGTCGGTCTCGGGGGTGCCGAGCCCGGTCCAGGGGCGGAACGGGCCGTCCGGGCGGCGCTGTTCCAGCGCCACGATCTCGCGGAGTCCGGCCGCGCCCCGCCCGCCCAGCGCCGCGAACCGCAGGGCGAAGAGCGTCTGCCGCCCCGCGCTGTCCCGCACCGCGGCGAGCGCGGGGGCGAGCGGTCCGCCGCCGAGCCCCAGCGGCGCCCCGAACCGCCCGCTGCCGGGCGCCGTCTCGCGCCACCGCACGGCCTGGGTGCCGAGCACGCCGTACGCCACGAGTCGGCCCTGGGCGTCGACGGTGGGGGTGGGCAGGGCGGTGGGGTAGCGGTAGTGGGTGGAGCGGATCCAGCCCTTGCGGTTCCGCAGCGGGCGCACACCGCCCTGGCTGTAGTCGCCGCAGCCGGCCGCGTTTCCGCAGTCCCAGTCCGGCGTGCCGCCGTAGGACTTGATCGCCCGCGCCTTCTGGGCGAGCAGGGCGGGCGGCAGATTGTGCGGCCAGCGCTGGTTGTAGTAGCCGCGGAACGCGGTGGTGGTGAAGCGCGGGGCGTGCTTGTCCCGCTGGGTGGACGCGGCCACCCACTGGGCGATCGCCTTCCAGGTGAACAGCGCGACCGGGGTGTGGTCGCGGTGGTCCGAGCAGCCCGGCTGATCGTTGTCCCGGGGGTGCAGGGCGTCGTGCACCTGGAAGTCGGGGTCCGGATCCAGTGTGTGGATCAGCGTGGGCCGATAGCGGTCCATGATCTCGGCGAGCATGTCGACCAGCGTCTGATGGCCGTACGAACTGGGGCGCGCCACGGGGGAGCCGGTGGCCGGCAGGGTGTGCGTCACGGCGCCGGGGGCGTTCCACAGCGCGGGGAGCCGTACGCCGCCGTCCGACAGCATCGCGATGTTGAGGAAGATCAGCCGGACCCCGCGGCCGCCGTTCGCGAGGGTGTTGGTCTCCGCCGTGACCCCGCCGGGCAGCCGCAGCACCGACCGCTGCCAGGGCGCGAACTGGTTCAGCCCCAGCATCTGCGCGTACGCCTGCCGCAGCCCCTGGTGGCGGGAGGCGGAGTAGGCGGCCTTGTCGGCGGGCGGGATCGGCGTTCCGGCCTGGTGGTTGATTCCCCGGGCCTCACCTGCCGTGACGTACACGCAGACCACCGGGACGCCGGAGCGCAGCACCTGCTCGGCGTCCGGGTTCATGAAGTACAGGTCGTCGTCGGGGTGCGCCATGACCTGGAGCAGCAGCGCCTCCTTGTCGCCCACCGCCGAGGTGAAGGGCTCGGCCGCCCCGGGCGCGCTCGCCTGCGCGGGCCCGGTGGGTACGGAGGCGGCGGTGCCCGGACGGCCGGCGCTGCATCCGGCGATGCCGGCGATCCCGGCGACACCGGCGGTTCCCGCGGCGCTGAGCGCCGCCAGCGCGGTGAGCGTCTGCCTGCGGGTGGTTCCCGTGCTCCGCAGTGTCCATCGACTGTTCAATTCGGTGACCCTGTCACTTCGGCAGCGCGTGGTATCCGGCTGCTCCGAGTGAAGGGACGGTTGGTGATCTTGACAGGTTGTCCGCCGACCGGGAGGTATCGGTCACAGAACGGACACATCGCCGGGCGCCACGGCCCCCGGCCGTCTCAGTCGGCGATCAGCACCCCGAGCACCGCGAGCCAGCAGGCCGCGACCAGCACCGGCAGCAGCATCATGATCGCACCGGTGGGGGACACCTTCAGATAGGCGGAGCGCGGGTCATCGGTGTGGCGGTTCACGATCCGCTCGCCGCCGTGCCAGGCCATGTACTCCTCGAGGTCGATCACCGCCTCCTTGCGCGCCAGGAGGTACTGACGTCCGAAGCGCAGCATCAGCGAGAAGCCCAGCGACACTCCGATGCCGATGACCGCGATGATCGTCGCGAGCCCCTTGCCGAGGCTGCCGCCCGCGCCCTCCTTGCCGAGGCAGAAGGCGGTGGCGGCCGCGAGGCCCGCGGTGATGTAGAAGAAGTTGTTCAGCTTCTGCCAGTTGAGGTTGTCCTCGTGCTTGTAGAGGTCCACCGCGATCCCGTACTGCGCGTGGAGCATCGCCTCCCGCGGTTTGCGCCACACCCACACCACCCGGGGCAGCCCGTCCGGCGGGGTCAGCCGGGTCAGCTCCTGGAAGCCGAGCTTGTGGTGGAAGCGCGCGGACGCGTCGTTGGGGGGATCGTTGACCACGGCGGCGATCACGGGGCTCTCGTCCCACTGGTCGAGGACGTGGTAGTAGAGCATCGAGGCGATACCGCCCCGCGCCGCGTCCTGGGCCACACAGATCTGCTTGATCACCAGGAAGTTTCCGAGGGTGGTCTTGATCCGGCGGTTCAGCCATTCGTCCGGCTCGACCCGGTCGGAGCTGTAGGCCAGCAGGAACGCCAGCACCTGACCGCCCTTGACCGCCACATAGAAGTGCTCGGCGGTCTCCAGCCGGGCGCGGTAGTCGGCCTCGCTGTACGCAGAGACCAGGAAGCCGCCCTCCACCGACCCCGGGGTGCCGTCCGGCCGGTTCAGGCTCCGTGACTCGGCGAGCCGGGCGATCTGCTCCACGTGCTCCTCGCCCGCCCGTAAGATCTCCACCCGCAGCGGTACACCGGCCATCCCGATCCCCCTCTTCTCGGCGCGCCGAACCTACCGTGGGCGCGGTTCCTCGTACCAGGATGCGGACCGAGCCCGGAGGAGGTCGGCGTGGGTTTGAGCGCTCACCCGCAGGGGGTATCCTTCCTGGCCCCCTGATTGGCGTCGGCGCCGCCCGCTATGGCACACTAACCAGGTTGCTCGGTTGAGTGCCGATGCTGCGCGCCTCCCGCCGGGAGGACCGGAAGCGAGTCCCACAGTACTCGTCGCCCCTGATCAGGGGCGGAAGTACGGGAATCTTCCGGGAAGTGTCAGCGGGGCCCCGGCCAGGCGCCCGGTGGGTGACTTTCTCCCCCAGCAAACCCCCTTCACCAGGGATCTCCAATCGCGGAGATTTATGGGAAGGACTGCGACACGCCCGACCGCGTGGGTCGGGAGTGGGGTGGAGCGGGACGCGAACGCCACCGGGTCCCAGAGCGTTACGAGAGACAGGACTACGAAGTAGCCATGGCGGGACAGAAGATCCGCATCCGGCTCAAGGCTTACGACCACGAGGTCATCGACTCCTCGGCGAAGAAGATCGTCGAGACGGTGACCCGGACTGGTGCGTCGGTCGCGGGCCCGGTGCCGCTGCCCACAGAGAAGAACGTGTACTGCGTCATCAAGTCGCCGCACAAGTACAAGGACTCGCGCGAGCACTTCGAGATGCGTACGCACAAGCGCCTCATCGACATCCTCGACCCCACGCCGAAGACGGTTGACTCGCTCATGCGTCTCGACCTGCCGGCCGGCGTCGACATCGAGATCAAGCTCTGAGGTGACGCGCGAGATGGCTAAGCAGATCAAGGGCGTCCTGGGCGAGAAGCTCGGTATGACGCAGGTGTGGGACGAGAACAACCGCGTCGTCCCGGTCACCGTCGTCAAGGCCGGTCCCTGCGTCGTTACCCAGGTCCGTACCGCTGACGCGGACGGCTACAGCGCCGTCCAGATCGCCTTCGGCGAGATCGACCCGCGCAAGGTGAACAAGCCCCTCAAGGGCCACTTCGCCAAGGCCGATGTGACCCCGCGCCGCCACCTGGTGGAGCTGCGTACCACCGACGCCGGTGAGTACACGCTCGGCCAGGAGGTCACGGCCGAGGTGTTCGAGTCCGGTGTCAAGGTCGACGTGACCGGCACCAGCAAGGGCAAGGGCACCGCCGGTGTCATGAAGCGCCACGGCTTCGCCGGCCTCGGCGCCGGCCACGGCACCCAGCGCAAGCACCGCTCGCCGGGCTCCATCGGTGGCTGCGCCACCCCGGGCCGCGTGTTCAAGGGCCTGCGCATGGCCGGCCGTATGGGCAATGAGCGGGTCACCACCCAGAACCTGACCGTCCACGCCGTTGACGCGGAGAAGGGTCTGCTCCTGATCAAGGGAGCGGTTCCTGGTCCGAACGGCGGCCTCGTCCTGGTCCGCACCGCGGCCAAGGGGGCCTGAGGTAAAAGCCATGACTACCAGTACCGTTGACATCCTTTCGCCGGCGGGCGACAAGGCCGGGTCCGTCGAGCTCCCCGCTGAGATCTTCGACGCGCAGGTCAGCGTTCCGCTGATCCACCAGGTCGTCGTCGCCCAGCTGGCAGCCGCCCGCCAGGGCACGCACAAGACCAAGACCCGCGGTGAGGTCCGGGGCGGTGGCAAGAAGCCGTACCGCCAGAAGGGCACCGGCCGCGCGCGCCAGGGTTCGACCCGCGCGCCGCAGTTCGCCGGCGGTGGCGTCGTGCACGGCCCCGTGCCGCGCGACTACAGCCAGCGCACCCCGAAGAAGATGAAGGCCGCCGCGCTGCGCGGTGCCCTCTCCGACCGGGCGCGTCACGAGCGGATCCACGTCGTGACCGGCGTGGTCGACGGCGAGATCTCCACCAAGGCCGCGAAGGCCCTGCTGGGCAAGATCAGCGAGCGCAAGAACGTGCTCCTGGTCGCCGAGCGGACCGACGAGGCCGCGTGGCTGTCCGCCCGCAACCTGCCCCAGGTGCACATCCTGGAGCCGGGCCAGCTGAACACGTACGACGTGCTCGTCTCCGACGACGTGGTCTTCACCAAGGCCGCCTTCGAGTCCTTCGTGGCTGGTCCCAAGGCCGCTGAGAAGACCGAAGGGAGCGCCGCCTGATGACTGAGGCGACCGCTGTCACCAGCAAGACCTTCACCGACCACCGCGACGTGCTCGTCAAGCCGGTGGTCTCGGAGAAGAGCTACGCGCTGCTGGACGAGAACAAGTACACGTTCATCGTCGACCCGCGCGCGAACAAGACCCAGATCAAGCAGGCCGTCGAGGCGGTCTTCTCGGTCAAGGTCACCGGGGTCAACACGATCAACCGGCAGGGCAAGCGCAAGCGCACCCGCACCGGTTTCGGCAAGCGCAAGGACACCAAGCGCGCCATCGTGACCCTCGCCGAGGGCGACCGTATCGACATCTTCGGCGGCCCGACCTCCTGACGGGGGCCGGAATCGTCCAGAAGTCCGGAATCTTCCGAGGACTGAGAAATGGGTATCCGCAAGTACAAGCCGACGACCCCGGGCCGTCGTGGCTCCAGCGTCGCCGACTTCGTCGAGATCACGCGGTCCACGCCGGAGAAGTCGCTGGTCCGCCCGCTGCACAGCAAGGGTGGTCGTAACAACGCCGGCCGCATCACGGTCCGCCACCAGGGTGGCGGTCACAAGCGTGCGTACCGCGTGATCGACTTCCGCCGTCACGACAAGGACGGCGTCCCGGCGAAGGTCGCGCACATCGAATACGACCCCAACCGCACCGCGCGCATCGCGCTGCTGCACTACGCCGACGGCGAGAAGCGCTACATCCTCGCCCCGCGTGGCCTGAAGCAGAACGACCGGATCGAGAACGGCCCCGGCGCCGACATCAAGCCCGGTAACAACCTCTCGCTGCGCAACATCCCGGTTGGTACCACGCTCCACGCCATCGAGCTGCGGCCCGGCGGCGGCGCGAAGTTCGCCCGCTCCGCGGGTGCCTCCGTGCAGCTGCTGGCGAAGGAGGGCTCCATGGCCCACCTGCGCATGCCGTCCGGTGAGATCCGCCTGGTCGACGTCCGCTGCCGCGCCACCGTCGGCGAGGTCGGCAACGCCGAGCAGTCGAACATCAACTGGGGCAAGGCCGGCCGCATGCGCTGGAAGGGCGTCCGCCCGACCGTTCGTGGTGTGGTCATGAACCCCGTCGACCACCCGCACGGTGGTGGTGAGGGCAAGACCTCCGGTGGTCGCCACCCGGTCTCGCCGTGGGGTCAGAAGGAGGGCCGTACGCGCTCGCCGAAGAAGGCCAGCAACAAGTACATCGTCCGCCGCCGCAAGACGAACAAGAAGCGCTAGGAGCGGGTTCAGATGCCGCGCAGTCTCAAGAAGGGGCCCTTCGTCGACGACCACCTGATCAAGAAGGTGGACACGCAGAACGAAGCAGGCACCAAGAACGTCATCAAGACCTGGTCCCGCCGCTCGATGATCGTCCCGGCCATGCTCGGCCACACGATCGCGGTGCACGACGGCCGCAAGCACGTCCCGGTGTTCGTCACCGAGTCGATGGTCGGCCACAAGCTCGGCGAGTTCGCGCCGACCCGCACCTTCCGCGGCCATGAGAAGGACGACCGCAAGTCGCGTCGTCGCTGATCAGCGGAGTGCGAAGACTATGACTGACACCGAAGGGACAACCATGGAAGCCAGGGCCCAGGCGCGGTACATCCGCGTCACGCCCATGAAGGCCCGCCGCGTGGTGGACCTCATCCGTGGCATGAGCGCCACGGAGGCTCAGGCGGTCCTGCGTTTCGCCCCGCAGGCCGCGAGCGTGCCGGTCGGCAAGGTGCTGGACAGCGCCATCGCCAACGCCGCGCACAACTACGACCACACCGACGCCGACAGCCTCTTCATCTCCGAGGCGTACGTCGACGAGGGCCCGACCCTGAAGCGGTTCCGTCCGCGTGCCCAGGGGCGTGCCTACCGGATCCGCAAGCGGACCAGCCACATCACCGTGGTCGTCAGCAGCAAGGAAGGAACCCGGTAATGGGCCAGAAGGTAAACCCGCACGGGTTCCGGCTCGGCATCACCACCGACTTCAAGTCGCGCTGGTACGCCGACAAGCTGTACAAGGACTACGTCAAGGAAGACGTCGCCATCCGCCGGATGATGACGAAGGGCATGGAGCGCGCCGGTATCTCCAAGGTGGAGATCGAGCGCACCCGTGACCGCGTCCGCGTCGACATCCACACCGCCCGGCCGGGCATCGTCATCGGCCGCCGCGGCGCGGAGGCCGACCGTATCCGCGGCGAGCTGGAGAAGCTGACCGGCAAGCAGGTGCAGCTGAACATCCTCGAGGTCAAGAACCCCGAGATCGATGCTCAGCTGGTGGCCCAGGCCGTCGCCGAGCAGCTCTCCTCCCGCGTCTCCTTCCGTCGTGCGATGCGCAAGTCGATGCAGAGCTCGATGAAGGCCGGCGCCAAGGGCATCAAGATCCAGTGCGGTGGCCGTCTCGGCGGCGCCGAGATGTCCCGCTCGGAGTTCTACCGCGAGGGCCGTGTGCCCCTGCACACGCTCCGGGCCAACGTCGACTACGGCTTCTTCGAGGCCCGTACGACCTTCGGCCGCATCGGCGTCAAGGTGTGGATCTACAAGGGCGATGTGAAGAACATCGCCGAGGTCCGCGCCGAGAACGCCGCCGCCCGCGCCGGCAACCGCCCGTCGCGCGGTGGCAGCGACCGCCCGCAGCGCCGTGGTGGCGAGCGCGGTGGCCGTGGCCGTAAGCCGCAGCAGCAGCAGAGCGCTCCCGCCGAGGCCCCCAAGGCCGAGGCCACCGCCGCTCCGGCTGCTGAGAGCACCGGAACGGAGGCCTGACCGACATGCTGATCCCTCGCAGGGTCAAGCACCGCAAGCAGCACCACCCCAAGCGGTCCGGTATGGCCAAGGGCGGTACGGAGCTGGCGTTCGGCGAGTACGGCATCCAGGCCGTCACCCCGGCGTACGTCACCAACCGTCAGATCGAGGCCGCTCGTATCGCGATGACCCGCCACATCAAGCGTGGCGGCAAGGTCTGGATCAACATCTACCCGGACCGTCCGCTGACGAAGAAGCCTGCCGAGACCCGTATGGGTTCCGGTAAGGGTTCGCCGGAGTGGTGGATCGCGAACGTCAAGCCCGGTCGGGTGATGTTCGAGCTGTCCTACCCGAACGAGAAGACTGCGCGTGAGGCGCTCACCCGCGCTGCTCACAAGCTCCCGATGAAGTGCCGGATCGTTCGGCGCGAGGCAGGTGAGTCGTGATGGCGGCCGGTACCAAGGCGTCCGAGCTGCGTGAGCTGAACAACGAGGACCTCGTTGGCAAGCTCCGTGAGGCCAAGGAAGAGCTGTTCAACCTCCGCTTCCAGGCGGCCACCGGACAGCTCGAGAACCACGGCCGGCTGAAGGCCGTCCGCAAGGACATCGCCCGGATCTACACCCTGATGCGGGAGCGCGAGCTCGGCATCGAGACGGTGGAGAGCGCCTGATGAGCGAGACGAATGTGACTGAGAACGCAACGCAGAACCGCGGCTTCCGCAAGACCCGTGAGGGTCTGGTCGTCAGCGACAAGATGGACAAGACCGTCGTCGTCGCCGTCGAGGACCGCGTCAAGCACGCGCTGTACGGCAAGGTCATCCGCCGTACCAACAAGCTCAAGGCGCACGACGAGCAGAACGCCGCGGGTGTCGGCGACCGCGTCCTCCTGATGGAGACCCGGCCGCTGTCCGCGACCAAGCGCTGGCGCGTCGTCGAGATCCTCGAGAAGGCCAAGTAATTCCTGCGGGGATTCCCCCGCAGGCAGTTCCGCCAGGCTCGGCGGGGGCCTGATCCATCAGGCCCCCGCCGGGAACCGGCAGACGATCAGGAGATAGACGTGATCCAGCAGGAGTCGCGACTGCGTGTCGCCGACAACACGGGCGCGAAGGAGATCCTTTGCATCCGTGTTCTCGGTGGCTCCGGTCGCCGCTACGCGGGCATTGGTGACGTCATCGTCGCCACCGTCAAGGACGCGATCCCCGGTGGCAACGTGAAGAAGGGTGACGTCGTCAAGGCGGTCATCGTGCGCACCGTCAAGGAGCGCCGCCGCCCGGACGGTTCGTACATCCGCTTCGACGAGAACGCGGCCGTCATCCTCAAGAACGATGGCGACCCCCGCGGCACCCGTATCTTCGGCCCGGTGGGCCGTGAGCTGCGCGAGAAGAAGTTCATGAAGATCATCTCCCTCGCGCCGGAGGTGCTGTAACCGATGAAGATCAAGAAGGGCGACCTGGTCCAGGTCATCACCGGTAAGGACAAGGGCAAGCAGGGCAAGGTCATCGCGGCCTTCCCGCGCGAGGACCGCGTCCTGGTCGAGGGTGTCAACCGGGTCAAGAAGCACACCAAGGCCGGACAGACCGCTCGTGGTTCGAAGACCGGCGGCATCGTGACGACCGAGGCCCCGATCCACGTGAGCAATGTGCAGCTCGTGGTGGAGAAGGACGGCAAGAAGGTCGTCACCCGCGTCGGATACCGCTTCGACGACGAGGGCAACAAGATCCGCGTTGCCAAGCGGACCGGTGAGGACATCTGATGACTGCCACCACCACTGCACCGCGCCTCAAGGCGCGCTACCGCGAAGAGATCCAGGGCAAGCTGCAGGAGCAGTTCTCCTACGAGAACGTCATGCAGATCCCGGGTCTGACCAAGGTCGTGGTCAACATGGGTGTGGGCGACGCCGCCCGCGACTCCAAGCTGATCGAGGGCGCCATCCGCGACCTCGCCACGATCACCGGCCAGAAGCCCGCCGTCACCAAGGCCCGTAAGTCCATCGCGCAGTTCAAGCTGCGTGAGGGCCAGCCGATCGGCGCCCACGTCACCCTCCGCGGTGACCGCATGTGGGAGTTCCTGGACCGCCTGGTGTCGCTCGCGCTGCCGCGCATCCGCGACTTCCGCGGTCTGTCGCCGAAGCAGTTCGACGGCCGGGGCAACTACACCTTCGGTCTCACGGAGCAGGTCATGTTCCACGAGATCGACCAGGACAAGATCGACCGCGTCCGGGGTATGGACATCACCGTGGTGACCACGGCGACCAACGACGAAGAGGGCCGCGCCCTGCTGCGTCACCTCGGCTTCCCGTTCAAGGAGGCGTGAGCCGTGGCGAAGAAGGCTCTCATTGCCAAGGCCGCCCGCAAGCCCAAGTTCGGCGTGCGTGGGTACACGCGCTGCCAGCGCTGCGGACGTCCGCACTCCGTGTACCGCAAGTTCGGCCTGTGCCGCGTGTGCCTTCGTGAGATGGCTCACCGTGGCGAGCTGCCGGGCGTGACCAAGAGCTCCTGGTAATCCGTCCAAACGGACGGATACCGGGCTCTCGGTAAGCAAATGGATGGCGAGGCCCATCCGTCCGCTCCCGTAGAGTGGAACGGTTGGGCGCTCGCCGCCCAGAATCCTTACTACGCCGTAGGTCCCCGCGCCGCACCCGTGCCCGCCAGTGAGTGGGTGAGAGGGATGGCGCATACAGGAAACCCCGGCGAGAGAGGCCGAAGGCCATCATGACCATGACCGATCCGATCGCAGACATGCTGACGCGTCTGCGAAACGCGAACTCGGCGTACCACGACTCCGTCGTGATGCCCCACAGCAAGATCAAGTCGCATATCGCGGAGATCCTCCAGCAGGAGGGCTACATCACCGGCTGGAAGGTCGAGGACGCCGAGGTCGGCAAGAACCTCACCCTCGAGCTGAAGTTCGGCCCGAACCGCGAGCGCTCGATCGCCGGCATCAAGCGGATTTCGAAGCCGGGTCTGCGGGTCTACGCAAAGTCCACCAACCTGCCGAAGGTGCTCGGCGGCCTGGGCGTGGCGATCATCTCCACGTCGCACGGGCTCCTCACCGACAAGCAGGCCGGCAAGAAGGGCGTGGGTGGGGAAGTCCTCGCCTACGTCTGGTAACCAGGGAACGGAGGAAGCACATGTCGCGCATTGGCAAGCTGCCCATCCAGGTTCCCGCTGGTGTGGACGTCACCATCGATGGCCGCACGGTCGCCGTGAAGGGTCCCAAGGGCTCTCTCTCGCACACCGTCGCCGCGCCGATCGAGGTCGCCCAGGGTGAGGACAACGTGCTCGTTGTCAGCCGCCCCAACGACGAGCGTCAGAACAAGGCCCTGCACGGCCTGTCCCGCACGCTGGTGGCGAACATGATCACTGGCGTGACCCAGGGCTACAGCAAGGCGCTCGAGATCAGCGGTGTGGGTTACCGCGTCCAGGCCAAGGGCTCCAACCTGGAGTTCTCCCTGGGCTACAGCCACCCGATCCTGGTCGAGGCCCCCGAGGGCATCACCTTCAAGGTGGAGTCCCCGACCAAGCTGAGCGTCGAGGGCATCGACAAGCAGAAGGTCGGCGAGGTCGCCGCGAACATCCGCAAGCTGCGCAAGCCCGACCCGTACAAGGCCAAGGGCGTGAAGTACGCGGGCGAGGTCATCCGCCGCAAGGTCGGAAAGGCTGGTAAGTAAGCCATGGCATACGGTGTGAAGATCGCCAAGGGCAACGCCCGCAAGGCCGCTGCCGTCAAGCGGCGTCACATCCGCGTCCGCAAGCGGGTCTCCGGTACGCCGGCCCGTCCCCGCCTCGTGGTGACGCGGTCCAACCGTCACATGGTGGCGCAGGTCATCGACGACATCGCGGGCCACACCCTGGCCTCGGCGTCGACGCTGGACAGCTCCATCCGGGCGGCTGAGGGCGACAAGAGCGCCCAGGCGCAGCAGGTCGGCGCCCTGGTGGCCGAGCGGGCGAAGGCCGCGGGCATCGAGGCCGTCGTGTTCGACCGCGGTGGCAACCAGTACGCCGGGCGGATCGCCGCTCTGGCGGACGCCGCCCGCGAGGCCGGGCTGAAGTTCTGAGCCCCGGTTCCAACGCAAAGCGGAAACGAGAGAGGTAAATCCAATGGCTGGACCCCAGCGCCGCGGTGGCGGCGCCGGTGGCGGCGAGCGGCGGGACCGGAAGGACCGGCGGGACGGTGGCGCTGCCGCCGAGAAGACCGCTTACGTCGAGCGTGTTGTCGCGATCAACCGCGTCGCCAAGGTTGTGAAGGGTGGTCGTCGCTTCAGCTTCACCGCGCTGGTCGTGGTGGGCGACGGTGACGGCACCGTGGGTGTCGGTTACGGCAAGGCCAAGGAGGTGCCGGCCGCGATCGCCAAGGGCGTGGAGGAGGCCAAGAAGCACTTCTTCAAGGTCCCCCGGATCGCCGGCACCATCCCGCACCCGATCCAGGGTGAGGAGGCCGCGGGTGTCGTGCTGCTGAAGCCGGCGTCCCCCGGTACCGGTGTGATCGCCGGTGGCCCGGTGCGCGCGGTGCTGGAGTGCGCGGGCATCCACGACGTGCTGAGCAAGTCGCTGGGCTCGTCGAACCCCATCAACATCGTGCACGCCACGGTGGCCGCTCTCCAGGGGCTTCAGCGCCCCGAGGAGATCGCCGCGCGTCGTGGTCTGCCGCTGGAGGACGTCGCCCCCGCCGCTCTGCTGCGGGCGCGTGCCGGGGTGGGTGTGTGAGCATGGCCCGCCTGAAGATCACGCAGACGAAGTCCTACATCGGCAGCAAGCAGAACCACCGTGACACGCTGCGTTCGCTCGGGCTGAAGAAGCTCGGCGACGTGGTCGTCAAGGAGGACCGCCCCGAGTTCCGCGGCATGGCGCAGACCGTGCGGCACCTCGTGACGGTCGAGGAGGTCGACTGACATGGCGGAGAGCAACCCGCTGAAGGTCCACAACCTCCGGCCCGCCCCGGGCGCCAAGACCGCCAAGACCCGTGTCGGTCGTGGTGAGGCGTCCAAGGGTAAGACCGCTGGTCGTGGCACCAAGGGCACGAAGGCCCGCTACCAGGTTCCGGAGCGCTTCGAGGGTGGGCAGATGCCCCTCCACATGCGGCTCCCGAAGCTCAAGGGCTTCAAGAACCCGTTCCGCACCGAGTACCAGGTCGTGAACCTGGACAAGCTGACCGCGCTCTACCCCGAGGGTGGCGAGGTCACGGTGGCCGATCTGGTCGCCAAGGGTGCGGTTCGCAAGAACCAGCTCGTCAAGGTGCTGGGCAACGGTGAGGTCTCCGTGGCGCTCCAGGTGACGGTCGACGCCGTCTCCGGCTCCGCCAAGGAGAAGATCACCGCTGCTGGTGGCACCGTCACCGAGCTCGTCTGAGCAACGTGCGGATCTGACCGGGGGTGCCCCAGATACGGGGCATCCCCGGTTGGTCGTTCCAAGCGGGGCCAGGTCGCCGGTAAGGTGGCGTGCGTTGTTACCTTCCGCGCGGTACGTCTCGCGCGGGTGCTGGCTGATAAGTATTCGTCGATCCTCAAGACCGTCACCTCTCGCGCAAGCACGCGGGGGGCGCAGGAGGCACCGTGCTCACCGCGTTCGCCCGGGCGTTCAAGACGCCCGACCTGCGCAAGAAGCTGCTGTTCACTCTGGGCATCATCGTGCTGTTCCGGCTCGGGCAACACATCCCGATCCCGGGCATCGACTACAAGAACGTCCAGACGTGCATGGACCTCGCCAAGGGCCAGCAGGGGCTGTTCGGCTTGGTCAACATGTTCAGTGGTGGCGCACTGCTCCAGATCACCATCTTCGCGCTAGGGATCATGCCGTACATCACGGCGAGTATCATCCTTCAGCTGCTGACCGTGGTGATCCCGCGTCTCGAGGCCCTCAAGAAAGAGGGCCAATCCGGTCAGGCGAAGATCACGCAGTACACCCGCTACCTGACCATCGCGCTGGCGATCCTCCAGGGCACCGGACTCGTCGCCACCGCCCGCAGTGGCTCGCTCTTCCAGAGCTGCCCGGTCGGCGGTCAGATCGTCCGGGACGACTCGATCTTCACCACCGCTGTGATGGTCATCACGATGACCGCCGGTACCGCGCTGATCATGTGGCTCGGTGAGCTGGTCACCGACCGCGGCATCGGCAACGGCATGTCCATCCTGATGTTCGTCTCGATCGCCGCCGGTTTCCCGAGCGCGATGTGGAGCATCAAGCAGCAGGGCAAGATCATGGACGGCTGGCTGGAGTTCGGCCTGGTGATCCTCTGTGGTCTGGCCATGGTCGGCCTGGTGGTCTTCGTCGAGCAGGCCCAGCGCCGGATCCCCGTGCAATACGCCAAACGCATGATCGGCCGTCGTTCGTACGGCGGTACGTCCACCTACATCCCGATGAAGGTGAACCAGGCGGGTGTGATTCCCGTGATCTTCGCCTCATCGCTGCTGTACATTCCGGCGCTGATCGTCCAGTTCTCCAATTCGAAGGCCGGCTGGGCGACCTGGATCTCGCAGAACTTCGTCAAGGGCGACCACCCGGTCTACATCGCCACGTACTTCCTGCTGATCGTCTTCTTCGCATTCTTCTATGTCGCCATCAGCTTCAACCCCGAAGAAGTTGCCGACAACATGAAGAAGTATGGTGGGTTCATCCCGGGTATCCGGGCTGGTCGTCCCACTGCGGAGTATCTGAGCTACGTGCTGAACCGCATCACGTGGCCCGGTGCGCTCTATCTGGGCCTGATCGCCCTGGTGCCCACGGTGGCGCTGGTGACGCTCAACGCCAATCAGAACTTCCCGTTCGGCGGCACGAGCATCCTGATCATCGTGGGTGTCGGCCTGGAGACTGTGAAGCAGATCGAGAGCCAGCTTCAGCAGCGACACTACGAAGGGTTCCTCCGCTGATGCGAATCGTCCTCGTCGGACCTCCGGGAGCCGGCAAGGGTACGCAGGCCGCGTACCTCGCCGAGAAGCTGTCCATCCCGCATATCTCCACAGGCGACCTGTTCCGCGCGAACATCAGCCAAGGCACTTCCCTCGGCAAGCAGGCGCAGGAGTACATGCGGGCCGGGCAGCTGGTGCCGGACGAGGTCACGATCGGCATGGCGGAGGACCGGCTGGACCAGCCGGACGCGGAGCAGGGCTTTCTGCTGGACGGGTTCCCCCGGAACCAGATCCAGGCCGAGGCACTGGACGCCTATCTGGCGGAGCGCGGTGTCTCGCTGGACGCGGTGCTGGACCTGGAGGTCCCCGAGTCCGAGGTGATCAAGCGCATCGCGGGCCGTCGCACCTGTCGCAACGACAGCTCGCACACCTTCCACGTGGAGTACAAGCCGTCGAAGGCCCCGGGCGTGTGCGACACCTGCGGCGGCGAGCTGTACCAACGCGAGGACGACAGTGAGGAAACGGTCCGCAAGCGCCTCGAGGTCTACCACCGGGAGACCGAGCCGATCATCGACTACTACAAGGCCAAGGGCCTGGTGGTGACGATCTCGGCGCTCGGCAAGGTGGCCGAGGTCACCCAGCGGGCGATGGACGCGCTGGCCGCCAAGGCGGCCTAGGGACCCACAGCTGACCGGCCGCGATGCCCTCCTGGGCATCGCGGCCGTACTGTTGAGCAGATACGTGTATGGACCGCGGAAGGTTGAGTGATGGTGGAGATCAAGACCCCCGAGCAGATCGCGAAGATGCGTGAGGCGGGACTGGTCGTCGCCGCCATCCATGAGGCGACGCGGGCGGCGGCCGTCCCCGGCGCCAGCACCAAGGACCTGGACGACGTCGCCCGTAAGGTCCTCGCCGACCACGGCGCCAAGTCGAACTTCCTGGGCTACGGCGGCTTCCCCGCCACGATCTGCACCTCCGTGAACGATGTCGTGGTGCATGGCATCCCGGACCGGGAGACCGTCCTGAAGGACGGCGACATCATCTCCGTCGACGCGGGCGCGATCGTGGACGGCTGGCACGGCGACGCCGCCTTCACGGTCTTCGTGGGCACCGGCCACGCTCCGGAGCTGCACGAGCTCAGCCGGGTCACCGAGGAGTCGATGTGGGCCGGGATCGCGGCGGTCCGCAAGGGTAACCGGCTCGTCGACATCTCCAAGGCGATCGAGGGCTACATCCGCCGTCAGCCCCGCCCGGCCTCCGGCAAGTACGGGATCATCGAGGACTACGGCGGCCATGGCATCGGCAGCCAGATGCATATGGACCCGCATCTGCTGAACTACGTCTCCAAGAAGCGCGGCAAGGGCCCCCGGCTGGTCACCGGCTTCTGTATCGCGATCGAGCCCATGGTGAGCCTGGGCACCGTGAAGACGCACGTACTGTCCGACGACTGGACGGTCAAGACCGACGACGGGACCTGGTCCAGCCACTGGGAGCACTCGGTCGCGCTGACCGAGGCGGGCCCGCTGGTGCTGACCGCCGTGGACGGCGGCAAGGCCAAGCTGGCCGAGCTGGGCGTGGAGACCGCGCCGGACCCGCTGGGCTGACGCCCCCGAGGGCATAAAGATCTCAAAATCGGGGCATGATGCCTCGGATTCGTGTTTCGGGATGCCCTGACGTAGACTGACACGTCGGCTCTCGCATGCCCTCCCGCATGTCGCGAGCCGATCAAGGTAGCCGATCCCGAAAGCAGGACATGGCCAAGAAGCAAGGCGCCATCGAAATCGAGGGCACCGTGATCGAGTCTCTGCCGAACGCGATGTTCAAGGTGGAGCTCCAGAACGGTCACAAGGTCCTCGCGCACATCAGCGGCAAGATGCGTATGCACTACATCCGCATCCTGCCCGATGACCGGGTCGTCGTGGAGCTGTCTCCGTACGACCTCACGCGCGGACGGATCGTCTACCGCTACAAGTAGATCTCACGACCCGGAGAACCTCACACCCATGAAGGTCAAGCCGAGCGTCAAGAAGATCTGCGACAAGTGCAAGGTGATCCGCCGCCACGGCCGGGTCATGGTCATCTGCGACAACCTGCGCCACAAGCAGCGCCAGGGCTGACGTACGCCGGCCGCAGACCTGCACCATTCGCAGCAATCTTCGCGCGACGCATAACTGAACGTACATACGCAGTCACCCGTTCCCCTGGCGCCGTTACGACGTTTCTACGGTGTTTCGGGAGCGACACCCCCGGTCGGAGGCCGGGGACCCGGCCCGCCCGGCCGGGAGTGGTGCTGCGGAAGACCTCCGACAACCATCTGGAGCCAGATTCATGGCACGCCTCGCAGGCGTTGATCTCCCGCGCGACAAGCGCGTCGAGGTCGCCCTCACCTACGTCTTCGGCATCGGTCGCACCCTTGCCCAGCAGACGCTCGCCAACACCGGCGTGAACCCGGACACCCGCGTTCGCGACCTGGGCGAAGAGGACCTGGTCAAGATCCGCGAGTACGTGGACAACAACATCAAGACCGAGGGTGACCTCCGTCGCGAGATCCAGGCCGACATCCGTCGCAAGGTCGAGATCGGTTGCTACCAGGGGCTGCGCCACCGCCGCGGCCTTCCGGTCCACGGCCAGCGCACCAGCACCAACGCCCGCACCCGCAAGGGCCCGCGTCGCGCCATCGCCGGTAAGAAGAAGCCGGGCAAGAAGTAGTCCGCACCGGACGCTGACAAGCGGTCCGAGCTGTAGGACCGACCACCTCCACGGGAGAATTCAGGAATGCCTCCGAAGAGCAGGACGGCCGGCGCCAAGAAGGTGCGCCGCAAGGAAAAGAAGAACGTCGCCCACGGGCACGCTCACATCAAGAGCACGTTCAACAACACCATCGTCTCGATCACCGACCCGACCGGTAACGTGATCTCTTGGGCCTCGGCCGGCCACGTCGGCTTCAAGGGCTCGCGCAAGTCCACTCCGTTCGCCGCGCAGATGGCCGCCGAGTCGGCCGCCCGCCGCGCGCAGGAGCACGGCATGCGCAAGGTCGACGTGTTCGTCAAGGGTCCGGGCTCCGGCCGTGAGACCGCGATCCGCTCGCTCCAGGCCACCGGCCTGGAGGTGGGGTCGATCCAGGACGTCACTCCGACTCCGCACAACGGATGCCGCCCGCCCAAGCGCCGGCGCGTCTGACCGGCTGAAGTAGGAGACAACACAAACAATGGCGCGTTACACCGGGGCCGACTGCAAGCGTTGCCGTCGGGAGAAGCAGAAGCTCTTCCTCAAGGGGAGCAAGTGCGAGAGCGCGAAGTGCCCGATCGAGATCCGTCCTTACCCCCCGGGTGAGCACGGTCGCGGGCGCACCAAGGACAGCGAGTACCTCCTTCAGCTCCGTGAGAAGCAGAAGGCCACCCGCATCTACGGTGTCCTTGAGAAGCAGTTCCGTGGTTACTACGCGGAGGCGAACAAGAAGACCGGCAAGACCGGTGAGAACCTTCTTCGCATCCTCGAGACCCGCCTCGACAACGTGGTCTACCGGGCCGGCTTCGCCAAGTCCCGCGACCACGCCCGTCAGCTGGTCCGCCACGGCCACATCAATGTGAACGGCCGCAAGACCGACATCCCGTCGGCCCGCGTCACCGTGAACGACATCATCGAGGTACGTCCGAAGTCCCGGACCCTGACCCCCTTCCAGGTGGCTCAGGCCGAGGCGGGCGAGCGCACGGTGCCGGCGTGGCTGGAGGCCATTCCGTCGCAGCTGCGGATCCTCGTGCACTCCATGCCCGAGCGCCAGGTGATCGACACCCAGGTGCAGGAGCAGCTGATCGTCGAGCTCTACTCCAAGTAGTAGCGAGGCTCGCCGGCGCAGCCGGCTGATGTGAGGTTCGGGCGGTACGGAGCCGTTTGGCACGTACCGCCCGTACCATTGAAGGGTTCGGCGTCAAATAGCGGGCGCCGGAGACTGGAGGCAAAACCCATGCTGATCGCTCAGCGTCCCTCGTTGACCGAAGAGGTCGTCGACGAGTTCCGCTCCCGGTTCGTGATCGAGCCGCTGGAGCCGGGCTTCGGCTACACCCTCGGAAACTCCCTGCGTCGTACGCTCCTCTCCTCGATCCCCGGTGCGGCTGTCACCAGCATCCGGATCGATGGGGTCCTGCACGAGTTCACCACCGTGCCGGGCGTCAAGGAGGACGTCACCGACCTGATCCTCAACATCAAGCAGCTGGTCGTTTCGAGCGAGCACGACGAGCCGGTTGTGATGTACCTGCGCAAGCAGGGCCCGGGTCTGGTCACCGCCGCCGACATCGCCCCGCCGGCCGGTGTCGAGGTGCACAACCCGGACCTGGTCCTGGCCACGCTGAACGGCAAGGGCAAGCTGGAGATGGAGCTGACCGTCGAGCGCGGTCGCGGCTATGTCTCCGCCGTGCAGAACAAGCAGGTCGGCCAGGAGATCGGCCGGATCCCGGTCGACTCGATCTACTCGCCGGTGCTCAAGGTCACCTACAAGGTCGAGGCGACCCGTGTCGAGCAGCGCACCGACTTCGACAAGCTGATCGTCGACGTCGAGACCAAGCAGGCCATGCGGCCGCGCGACGCCATGGCGTCGGCCGGTAAGACCCTGGTCGAGCTGTTCGGCCTGGCCCGCGAGCTCAATGTGGACGCCGAGGGCATCGACATGGGCCCGTCCCCGACGGACGCCGCCCTCGCCGCCGATCTGGCGCTGCCGATCGAGGAGCTCGAGCTCACCGTCCGTTCGTACAACTGCCTCAAGCGCGAGGGCATCCACTCGGTGGGTGAGCTCGTGGCGCGCTCCGAGGCGGACCTGCTCGACATCCGGAACTTCGGCGCCAAGTCGATCGACGAGGTCAAGGCGAAGCTGGCCGGGATGGGCCTGGCGCTCAAGGACAGCCCGCCCGGATTCGACCCGACCGCCGCGGCGGACGCGTTCGGCGCGGACGACGACGCGGACGCCGGTTTCGTGGAGACCGAGCAGTACTAGAACCTGCTGGTCCGCTGTGGCTGAGGTCTTGTCCTCAATCGCCGGACGGGCTGGATTTTGTTCACTGACACCGGTACCTGATACGGCCGGTGCAGACATCTAGGAGATAGACATGCCGAGGCCCACCAAGGGTGCCCGTCTGGGCGGCAGCGCTGCGCACGAGCGGCTTCTGCTGGCGAACCTCGCCACCGCGCTGTTCGAGCACGGCCGGATCACCACCACCGAGGCGAAGGCCCGCCGCCTGCGCCCGGTCGCGGAGAAGCTGGTCACCAAGGCGAAGAAGGGCGACCTTCACAACCGCCGTCTGGTGCTCCAGACCATCCGCGACAAGAGCGTTGTGCACACTCTCTTCACCGAGATCGGGCCACGCTACGAGAACCGCCCGGGTGGTTACACCCGCATCACCAAGATCGGTAACCGTCGTGGCGACAACGCCCCGATGGCGGTCATCGAGCTGGTCGAGGCGTTGACGGTGCAGCAGGAGGCCGTCGGCGAGGCGGAGGCGGCCACCAAGCGCACCGCCAAGGACGCCGCCGGTGACCAGGCCGTCGCGGACCTCAAGAAGGAGACCCCGGCTGCCGAGGCCGCCGAGGCTCCGGCCGAGGCCGAGGCTCCGGCCGAGGAGTCGAAGGACGCCTGAGGCGCCTTGACGGCTTTCGTTCACACGGACGGGCCCGCCCCCAGATCCTGGGAGCGGGCCCGTTCCGCATGGAGAGGAACGGTTGGGTGAGTGACGAGGCGGCGCCCGGTTTCGTGCGGGTCCGGCTGGATCTGGCCTACGACGGCCAGGAGTTCTCGGGCTGGGCCAAGCAGCGCGAGCGGCGCACCGTACAGGGCGAACTGGAGGGCGCGCTGCGGACGGTGACGCGCTCTTCGGAGACCTTCGAGCTGACCGTCGCGGGCCGCACCGACTCCGGGGTCCACGCCCGGGGCCAGGTGGCACATGTGGATCTGCCCGAGGAGCTGTGGGCCGAGCACCGGGACAAGCTGCTGCGGCGGCTGGCCGGACGGCTGCCCCATGACGTACGGGTCTGGAAGGTCGCCGAGGCCCCGCCCGGGTTCAACGCCCGCTTCTCCGCGATCTGGCGGCGCTACGCCTACCGGGTCACCGACCACCCCGGCGGGGTCGATCCGCTGCTGCGCGGCCATGTGCTGTGGCACGACTGGCCGCTGGACGTGGCCGCCATGAACGCGGCCTCCGAACGGCTCCTGGGCGAGCACGACTTCGCCGCGTACTGCAAGAAGCGCGACGGAGCCACCACCATCCGCACCCTCCAGCGGCTGGAGTGGGCGCGCGGGGCGGACGGTGTCATCACGGCGACGGTGCGGGCGGACGCCTTCTGCCACAACATGGTGCGCTCGCTGGTGGGCGCCCTGCTCTTCGTGGGCGACGGACACCGCCCCCCGGACTGGCCGGCCAAGGTGCTCGCCGCGGGAGTGCGCGACTCGGCCGTCCATGTGGTCCGGCCCCATGGCCTGACCCTGGAGGAGGTCGGCTATCCGGCCGACGGCCAACTCGCCGCCCGTAACCGGGAGTCCCGCAACAAGCGCTCCCTGCCGGGCGCGACGGCGATTTCCGGCTGCTGCTGAACCGGGCGGGTGTGGGGCCGCCGATCGCGGGGTACCCGCCACGCGCATCGTGTGCGGTAACGACTGGGCGACAGGAGTCAAGGCGGCACGGCGATCGGCATGATGCGGCTTCCGGGGCCCCCGGAAGATCGATAAAATTTGCCAACCGACAACGGTCGCCGACCGCGAAGGGATCCGCGTGAGTACCAGCGAGGCCGCTGTCCGAGAGCGCTTGACCAGGGCGCTCCAGGAACGCGGCGAGGAGATCGCCGATCGGTGGGTCGAGCTGCAAATGGAGCAGGCCCTGCTCGACACCGACATCGGCGAGGCCGAACTCCGCGAGGAGGCCGACGCGTTGTTCGAGGCGCTGGTCCCGGGCCTTCAGAGCGGGGTGCCGGTGGACCGTGTGGTGACCTCGACCCCGGGGCTGCACGAGGCCGTGGTCGGGCTTTCCATGCGCCGGGCTCGGGCCGGGGCCACGCCCACGGCGACCTCGCTCGCGGTGCTCGCGCTCAAGGAGGCGCTGCTCAAGGCGGTGCAGCGGGACACCCGGGACGCCGAGGAGCTGTTCGCCTCGGCCGTCTTCATGAACCGGCTGCTCGATGTGGCGGGGGCGCTGTCCTTCGAGACGTATGTGGAGGGCCGGGAGGAGATCATCCGCCGGCAGAGCCAGCAGCTGATGGAGCAGTCGACACCGGTGGTGCGGCTGTGGCGGCAGGTGCTGGCCGTGCCGCTGATCGGCACGCTGGACACCGCCAGGACCCAGGTGGTGATGGAGAATCTGCTCCAGGCCATCCAGGACCATGAGGCGCTGGTCGCGATCGTCGACATCACGGGTGTGCCGACGGTGGACACCGCCGTCGCCCAGCATCTGATGCAGACCGTCAACGCGGTGCGGCTGATGGGCGCGGACTGTGTGATCAGCGGGGTGCGCCCCTCGATCGCCCAGACCATCGCCCAGCTCGGCATCGATCTGTCCACCATCCTCACGCGGGGGACGCTGGCCGACGCGCTGGCCGCCGCGATCAAGCTGATCGACGGGCCCGGTCCCGACGGTGACGAAGGAGACGGTCGGTGACCGGTCATCGCTCGCCCGGTGTTCCCATTCTGCGACTGGGAGATGTCCTGGTCACCGGCCTGCTCAATGAGCTCGACGACCGGGCCGCCATCGCCTTCACCGAGGAGCTGACCGAGCGGATCTCGGCCGAGGGCGCCCGTGGGGTGCTCATCGACATCTCCCGGCTGGAGGTCATCGACTCCTTCGTGGCCTGGACGCTGATGGAGCTGACCACGGTGGCCCGGCTGCTGGGGGCCCGGGTGATCGTGGCCGGGATGCGACCGCCGGTGGCGATCACCCTGGTCGAGCTGGGGATCGAGCTCGTCGGTGTGGAGACCGCACTCAATCCGGAGCAGGGCTTGGCCGCGCTGGGGTGGCGTCAGGCCCCGCAGCCCCTGGAAGGGGCCCGACGTGGCACTGCCCGGTGAATCCATCCTCGCCTCCCGCGGGGCCAAGAGGCCCGCGCTGACGGAGGATCGGCGCCCGCCCGCGCCGGCCACCTATCCGGTGCGCACGGAGGAGGACCTGCTGTCGGTCCGCCACGCGGTGCGCGCGGCCACCGTCGAGGTGGGCTTCGGCCTGGTGGACCAGACCCGTGTGGTCACGGCCGCCAGCGAGCTCGCCCGTAACGCCTTCGTCCACGGGGGCGGTGGCACGGTGACCCTGGAGTATCCGCGCGATCCCCGTGGGCGGCGGGGGCTGCGGCTGATCGTCAAGGACGAGGGGCCGGGCATCGTGGATCTCGACGCGGCGCTCACCGATGGCTTCACCACCGGCGCGGGGCTGGGCCATGGACTGGGCGGCGCGCGGCGGCTGATGGACGAGTTCACCGTGCGCACCGGTCCGGGCGAGGGCACGGTGGTGGTCGTCACCCGCTGGCTGGCCTGGTGATCCATACGTTCACGGCGCCCACCGCACAGGTGCGCGTCGACCACCACAGCGCCGTGCACCTGGCCGCCGAGACGGCGCGTGAGGTGGCCCGGGAGTGCGAGCTGCCGGGGGCGCTGCCCGATCAGGCGGCGGTGATCGCCTCGGAGCTGGCGACCAACCTGGACAAGTACGCCAGCGACGGCACGCTCTACGTCCAGCCGCTGCCGCTGGGCCAGGGGGTGGAGATCCTCGCCGCCGACCGGGGCCCCGGGATGCGCGACCCCGAGCGCTGTCTGGCGGACGGCTACACCACCGCCGGAACGCTGGGCGTCGGGCTCGGCGCCGTCAAACGGATGGCGACCCACTTCACCATCCGCAGCACGGGCGGCGCCGACGCGGGCACCTGGGCCTGCGCCCGCCTCACCGCGCCGGGCGAGCAGCGGCCGGAGTGGCAGGCGGCGGGCGCCGTATGTCTGCCCGCCGAAGGGGAGGAGAGCTGTGGCGACGCCCGCGCGATCGTCGACACGGACGCCGCCCGCACCGCTGCCGTCCTCGACGGCCTCGGCCACGGCCGGCCCGCCGCCGAGGCGGCCCAGGCGGCGCTGCGGACCTTCCACGCCGACCCCGACCGGCCGCTGCCGGAGGTGCTCAACCGGATGAACCGGGCCCTGCGGCACACCCGGGGGGCCGCCGTGGGACTGCTGCGGCTGCGCCCCGATCACGCCGACTACTGCGGCATCGGCAACATCCGCGCCCTCGCCCTGACCCCCGACGGCGTCCAGCACCGGCTGACCGGGCAGCCCGGGATCGTCGGCTGGGGCATGCCCACCCCGCGCGTCCACGGCTTCCCGCTGCCCCAGGGCGCCACGGCGGTGCTGCACAGCGACGGGATCGACGCCCGCTGGGCACTCGACCCGCCCCCTTCCGTGCTCCGCCTTCCGCCGCCCCTGCTGTCCGCCGCACTCGCCCATGGCCATCGCCGCGTCCGCGACGACGCCACGGTCCTCGCGGCCAGGTCCCTTTTAAGGCTTCCATGACGACGAGGAACCTCACCTGCGCCACGACGGCCGGGCTCAGCCGGGCCGTTCGGGCGCTGGCACGGGAGCACGCCCTGGACCCGGCGGTCCGGGCGCGCCTCGTGCTGTCCGCGGCCGAGGCCGCCGGGGCGGCGCTGCGCGCCGGGCGGGAGACCGTCCTGGAGTGGGCGTACGACCCGGACGAGGGGCTGCTCACGGTGGTGCTGCGCACGCCGGGCGATACGGACCCATCGGCGGCGGACCTCCCGGTGGCCCCCGACGCGGTGACCGGGGAGGAGGTGGTCTGGCGCCTCCCGGCGGCTCCACCCGCGTCCACCGCGGTCGTGACCGCGGTGGACGCCACTGAAGAGGCGCCCGGCGACGAGGCCCTCGCCGCGGAGGAGCTGCGCGCCGTCGTGGCCGCCGCCGACGCGCTCACCGCCGAGCACCGCCGCCTCAACGACGAACTCGCGGAGACCAACAGCGGGGTGCTCGCGCTCTACGTCCAGCTCGACGAGCGGGACAAGCAGTTGCGCACCGCGCACGGCCAGACCCTGCGCGAGCTGGAGGACGCGCTGCGCCCGCCGCCCATCGAGGCCGACGGGCTCGAACTCGCCGTGCACTACGCGCCGGCCGGCACCGACGCGCCCACCGGCGGGGATCTGTACGACTGGTTCGTGCTGCCCGACGGCACCGTCCACATCACCATCGTGGACGCGCTGGGCCATGGGGTGACCAGTACGCGCAGCGCGCTCAACGTCACCCACGCGGTGCGCACCCTGGCCCTGGAGGGCCATCGCCTCCAGTCGATCGTGGCCCGCACCGACGAGATCCTGCGCCCCTTCGACCGGTCCGTGATGGCCACCGTGCAGCTCGCCCGCATCGATCCGGCCACCGGTGAGCTCTGGCTGGCCAACGGGAGCCATCCGCCCGCGCTGCTGCTGCGCCGCGACGGGGCGGCCCGGTATCTGGAGGCCCGGGGGCGCGGGATCGGCTTTCCGCTGCCCGGGAGCGAGACGCCGCTGACCGAGCGGCTGGCCCCCGGGGACCTCCTCCTGCTCTACACCGACGGTCTCACCGAGAGCCGCCGGGACCCGATCGAGGGTGAGAAGCGCCTGGTCGAGGCGGCGCACAAGCACCTTCAGAGCCCGATCGAGGAGGTCCCCGGCGCCATCGCGGAGGAGATGCACACGGTGATCCTGCATCCGGATGACACCCTCGCGCTGGCGGTGCGGCTCACCGGTCAGTGATCGGCGGCCGGGCCGAGGCGCTGCCGCGGGATGCGGCCCCGCTCGAGGTCCCGCTGACGGGGGACCGGGGGTGGGAGCGGGCGCTCGTCATGCGGCTGTGCGCGGACCAGTTGCTCGAACAGGGGCCGCGCCGCGACCAGCGCCTCCCGCATCCGCTCGGTGGCGGCCTCGGCTCCCTCACCGTGGTTCATCCGCGCCGCCATGGCGTGCAGCCGGCGGTAGCCCTCGATCTCCCGGGGGTGACGGACGGACAGCGCGTCCATCCGCTTCTCGTCGGACTCGGCCGGATAGCCGCGGTCGACGGCCAACGCGCCGAGCAGCCGGTCGGCTTCGCGCAGCGCCCATCCGGGGGAGTCGACGAACCGCTCCTGGAGGCCCGCCCACCGTGCCGCGTACTGCTCCCTGGCTTCCGAGGGCAGGCTCCGGACCGGCAGATCGCCCTTGCGGCCCTGCCGCACCGAGGGGGCGATCACCAGGCCGGCCATGGCGGCCAGGGCCGCCACCAGGATGATGAGCGTGACTGTTGACATCGTCATGCCTTCCGCAGAGATTTCCCTCGCTCGAGGCTGTTATCACCGAGTGTTACCGGTGATCTCCGCGGCAAACACCGCACCTATGACCCAAGTCCCTCAATTCCCCGTGGGGAGGGAGGTGATGGAGAGGTCATTGGTGCGGGTGAGCTGGGGCCGGACACCGTGGGTGACCGGGAAGAGGTCCGTTTTGTCGCGGTCCACGATGTCGCCGACGATCCGGCCGATCCGGATGGGGGTCTCGCTCCCGGTGGACTTATGGAGCGTCAGGGTCCAGACGGCGGCGCCCCGATCGCCGTCACGGGCTTGCTCGATCCGCTCGTACGGCACGGTGAAGCGGAACCGGCCGCCGTCGAGCGCCGTGACCCCGGTGAGGAACGGGCGGGCCGGGCCCCGGGACGGGGTGGCCACCGCGGCCGGGGCCGCGTCGGGTCCGAAGCGCGCCCCGTGCAGGGTGCCTTCGACCGCGAGCCCTTCGGCGTCCATGCGGATCACCCGGGCCTCGGCGTGGGCCGGGCGCCGCCAGGCGCGCAACGCGAGATAGCCGTCGACGGTGGGGTAGGGGATCCACCAGGTGAACGGGGAGCCGGGCAGCGGCTCCAGGCCCAGCAGCCCGCGCCCCTCGGCGAAGCGGCACCCCACCCGGCGGCGGACGCCGTCGGAGGGGCGGACCACATGCAGATCCCAGCGGCCCTCGGCGAGGTCGAGCGTGGCCCGGTCGAGCGTGGCCGTCCAGGGCGCGGACGGCCCGGCGTCGGCCGGGGGCAGCAGCGGAACGCGGAAGGGGGTCTCGTCGCTCCTCCGGCGGGTGACGGTCAGTTCGAGCTCGCCGTGCAGGTCGGTGGGTTCCAGCAGTACCGACAGATTGCCCTCGGCGGTGACCCGGCAGGACGCGACGGGCCGCAGCGGCCTGCGGATCAGCTGCTTGACCGCGCCCTTGAGGGTGGAGGCCAGCGGCGTCCCGGCCACCTTGCCCCACGACGGCGCTGCCGTACGGCGCCGGTGGGCCGGGGCCGCGGTGGAGCGGGCGGTGTGCAGCTCCTCGATGAGTCGCTCGTAGGCGGCGGCCACGCGCTCGGGTGCGTACCGCCGCGCCGAGATACGGGCCGCCTCGCCCATCGAGCGGCGCAGTTCGTCGTCCTCGATCAGGGTCAGCAGCCCCTTGGCGATCGCGTCGGAGTCGCCGACCGGCACCAGCAGACCGTCCCGGCCATCGGTGATGATCTCGCCCGGCCCGTGCGGGCAGTCGGTGGCGACCACCGGCAGCCCGCAGTGCATCGCCTCCACGATCGTCATGCCGAAGGACTCCTCACGGGAGGTGACGGCGGCGATCGCGCCCTTGGCCCACTCGGTCTCGATGGGGGAGTGGGCGCCCATGAGCGTGATGTGCCCGGACAGCCCGAGCTCGTCGATCTGGCGGCGCAGCGCGGGGAGTTGGGGGCCGCGGCCGTAGATGCGCAACCGCCAGTCGGGGTGTTTGGCGGCGACCGTCTCCCAGGCGGCCACCAGCAGGTCGTAGCGCTTGACGGGGATCAGCCGGCCCGCGGCCACGACCAGTTTGGCGCGGCCGTCGGAGGGCTCGATCCCGGTGGCGGGCACGCCATTGGGCAGGGCGGTCAGCCGGGTGGTGACACCGGGGAGATGGGCCCGGTGGGTCGCCGCGTCGGCCTCGGAGACGGAGGTGTACGCGTCGAGGTGGGGGATGGCGGCGTCGCAGGCGGCGCGGATCTCGGCGCGGTGGGTGCCGTGGAGGCGGTGCTCCTGGCCGATCCGCAGAAAGCGGCCGGTGCGGCCGAGCGCGGCGAGATAGATGACCAGGCCGGGGCGGGTGGCGATGACGACATCGGCGTCGGTGTGGTCCAGGTGGTCGGCCACGCGCTCATCGGTGAGGGCGTTGAAGTTGGTGGTACCCCTGGCCTCGGCGGCGGGGATATGGGTGCTGGGCCGCGTCAGCAGCGGATGACCGAGGTCGGTGGCCCCGCGCCCGGCGGGCCCGGAGTCCTCGCGGGGGCGCAGGTCGATCAGGGGTCTGAGCCGCACGGCGGGGTGGAGGGGGAGGTTCGGGGCGTCGATGGTGCGGATCAGGGAGACGATCTCCACGGTGTGGTGAGCGGCGAGCGCCCCGGCCACATTGAAGGTCGACCGGATGGTGCCGCCGATGCCATAGGCGTTGTGGAGCAGGAAAGAAATCTTCACGGTGATGTACGCGCGGCGGCGCTGAACTGCCGCGACGTGCCCTCCCCTCCGAAGCCGTGCTGTGTTCTGGCTCCGAACCATGCTGCATTGGGCCGATATGGGGCCGGTGTGATGCCGGTATGGAGTCAGTAAGGACCGATCGGTCGGTAAGACTGGTCAGGGCCCCGAAGGTTGCTTATGCGTGTGGTGATATGGGATCCACCACATTTGGGAAAGGGATTACAACCCTCCCGGTGTTCTGGGAGTCTGCGGGGTGTCCGTGCGGTGGCCGTACGGGCCCGATATCGACCAGGGGTGGACAGAGGAATGAACGAGTCCGGTGCGAAACGGGCCGTGGGCGCGGCCGTCGCGGTGGTGGCGGCGCTGGGGCTGATGACCGGATGCGGCAGCGACTCCGGCGACGGCAAGGCCGATGGCGCCAAGCAGTCCGGCGGCGCCGAGCAGGGCGACAAGGCCGCCGCGAGCACCGCCCCGGCCGGGAAGCCGCTGTCCGAATCCGCCCTGGCGAAGGCCGCCCTGACCAACGGTGAGGTCAAGGGGCTCGAGGTCCAGAAGATGACGGACAAGGAGGTCGCCGAGGGCGGTTCCGCCAAGTCCCGGAAGGCCCAATGCCAGCCGCTGGCCGCGCTGATGGGCACCCGGTACGACCCGGCGCCCAAGGCCAGCGTCCACCGCGCCTACGCCACCGACCTCACCAAGGCGCGGGTCGGCGGCACCGGCCTGATCCGGATCTCCTCCTACGGACCGGGCGACGCCGAGCGGACGGTGAAGGACCTGCGCGAGGCCGTGACCGCCTGCCAGGGTGGATTCCCGGCCGAGGACGGCTCGGGCGAGAAGGCGGACGTCAAGAAGGTGACATCGCTGGACGCGCCCAAGGCCGGGGACGAGGCGGTGGCCTTCAGCCTGCATGACGCGGGCAAGGAGAAGGCCGTCATCAAGTTCACGGTCGTGCGGACCGGGGCGCAGGTGACGGTCTTCTTCGGGGTGAACATCGCGGACCCCACGAAGTCCGAGATCCCGGCCGAGCTGGTGTCCGCGCAGGTGGCGAAGGTGGAGAAGGCGACGCGGGGCGCCGCCTCGTAGCGGAACGCGGGAGCCGCATCATAGCGGAACGGGCGGGGAGGCCCTGGCGGCCTCTGCCCGGCGGCCTCTGCCCGGCGGCCCCGCCCGGCGGCTCAGCCTCCGTTGGTGGCGGCCGCCTCCGCCGACGCCTGGGCGCTGCCGCGGGCCAGGATGCGGCGGAAGGTGTAGTCGGCCACATCGCGGCCGGCCTGGAGGGCGGCGGTGTCCGACGCCGTGACGGCCTTGCCCGACGCATAGCCGGAGATCGTGAAGTAGGCGTACCGCCCGATCGCGTTCGCCGAGCTCTGGCAGGCCGTACGGCGGCAGAAGGCCGGGATGTCCCCGCCCGCGAGCGAGGCGATATTGGGCTTGTACTGGTCCTTGGCCTTCTCGGCCGCCGCCTTGCCGTCGAAGACGGCGACGCCGACCGTCACCGCGACGCCGTCCCGGGAGAACGTGGCCCGGAGCAGCTTGCGGCACCCGTTGTTCACCAGGACCGAGCCGAGCGCCCCCTGGGTGGCGGCGGCACAGCTGGTCGTCGAGGCGGTCGCCGCCTTGGCGTACGAGCGGTCGTCCTTCGCGGCGCTCTTCTCGGGGAAGAGTGTGGCCGGGCTCAGCGGCGCCTTGTCCCGCTGGGCGCTGGAGATGATGTCCAGCGGCTTCGGCGGCGCGGGCGGCGCCACATCGGAGAACGTGGGCTCGGGCGCCGCCGACTCGCTGGGGAGGTCCTGGGGTGTGGGCAGCCCGCCGGACGAGTCGCCGCCGCCGTTGTCCTTGTGGCCGCTGCTGATCACGGCGGTGGCGACGATCGCGGCGACGGCGGCGGTGGCCAGCGCCCCGCCGCCGATGAAGAGCAGCTTGCGGCGGCGGTTGCGCGCGGCGGACTGGTCGGCGAGCGCCGCCCAGTCCGGTGTCGACGGCTGGGGCGGCTGAGGCCCCCCGGGCCCGTAAGGCCCCCCTTGCCCATAGCTCATGGCGCGCATCTTAGACCGGCCGGGTGACGCTTTGGACCCACCGGCGGGACGCCGCGCACCGGGCACGGCCCGCGACCGGTCGGCGTCGGGAACCCCGTCCGCGGGGCGCGGGCGTTTTGACCCGGACCGCGCTCGGACGCGGTCGACGGACCCATCCGTGAGCGCGGGGGCGTTTTGACCCGCGTGGGGGCGGGCCGGTACTCTGCCAGTTCGTTATGCGTATTGGCTTGCTCGTTCTCACGTGAGAGGCCGTTACGCCGGTCCACCGGGCCGATGACCAGCGGCAGGCACTCGGATGCGTCACCGATGTGCGGCCAGGGCTGTCGTGATCGTCCGGGTGGCCTTGTCCGGACCTGTCCTCCCGGTCCTCGCGGACCCGGGGAGACTCCACTCACTGAAGAAGCGAAGGCTACGACCGTGCGTACGTACAGCCCCAAGCCCGGCGACGTCCAGCGTCAGTGGCACGTCATCGACGCCACCGACGTGGTTCTGGGCCGTCTGGCCTCTCAGGCCGCCACCCTTTTGCGGGGCAAGCACAAGCCGGTGTACGCACCTCATGTCGACGCTGGTGACTTCGTCATCATCATCAACGCCGACAAGGTGCACCTCTCCGGTAACAAGCGGACCCAGAAGATGGCGTACCGCCACTCCGGCTACCCGGGTGGCCTGCGCTCCATCCGCTACGACGAGCTGCTGGCGAAGAGCCCGGAGAAGGCCGTCGAGAAGGCCATCAAGGGCATGCTTCCCAAGAACACCCTGGGCCGTCAGATGCTCTCGAAGCTGAAGGTGTACTCGGGCGACCAGCACCCGCACGCCGCTCAGCAGCCGGTCCCGTTCGAGATCACCCAGGTCGCGCAGTAGTCCGGCCACCCCTTACGACGAAGAGAATCTGAGGAGCATCGTGGCCGAGACCACCGCCGAGACCCCTGTCGAGACCCCCGCCGAGGTTCCCCTCGACGTCGAGGAGTACACCACCGAGAGCGTCGAGACGGTCGAGTCGGAGTACACCTCCGAGTCGCTCGCCTCCCGCTTCGGTGACCCGCAGCCGGCCGCCGGCACCGGGCGCCGCAAGAACGCCGTGGCGCGCGTCCGCATCGTGCCGGGCAGCGGGCAGTGGAAGATCAATGGGCGTACGCTCGAGGAGTACTTCCCCAACAAGGTTCACCAGCAGGAAGTCAACGAGCCCTTCAAGGTGCTCGAGCTGGACGACCGCTACGACGTCATCGCCCGCATCTCGGGTGGCGGCGTCTCCGGTCAGGCCGGGGCGCTGCGCCTGGGCATCGCCCGCGCGCTGAACGAGGCGGACGTGGACAACAACCGCGGCCCCCTCAAGAAGGCCGGCTTCCTGACCCGTGACGACCGCGCCACCGAGCGTAAGAAGGCCGGTCTGAAGAAGGCCCGCAAGGCGCCGCAGTACAGCAAGCGCTGACGCCCATCGCGGCACCGCTGCTTCACCCGAACGCCCCGGCGGCACCACCTGTGCCTCCGGGGCGTTCGGCTATCGCCACCGGGGGGGCGTATATCTACAAGCAAACTTCAGCCCCCCAGCTCGTAACTTCGGAGGACACCAGTGGGACGACTCTTCGGTACGGATGGTGTGCGCGGCGTCGCGAACGCCGATCTGACGGCTGAGATGGCGCTTGGCCTGTCGGTAGCGGCGGCGCATGTGCTCGCCGAGGCGGGAACCTTCGAGGGCCATCGACCGGTGGCGGTGGTCGGGCGGGATCCGCGAGCGTCCGGGGAGTTCCTGGAAGCGGCCGTGGTGGCGGGGCTGGCCAGCGCCGGGGTGGATGTGCTCCGGGTCGGCGTGCTGCCCACGCCGGCCGTCGCGCATCTGACCGGGGCGCTGGACGCGGACCTCGGGGTGATGCTCTCCGCGAGCCACAACCCGATGCCCGACAACGGGATCAAGTTCTTCGCCCGCGGCGGCCACAAGCTGGCCGACGAGCTCGAGGACCGCATCGAGACCACGTACCGCGCCCACGCCTCCGGTGAGCCCTGGGACCGGCCGACCGGCACCGGGGTGGGCCGGGTCCGGGAGTACGACGAGGGCTTCGACACCTATGTGTCCCACCTGGTCGGTGCCCTCCCCAACCGGCTCGACGGCCTCAAGATCGTCATCGACGGGGCGCACGGCGCCGCCGCCCGGGTCTCCCCGGAGGCGTTCGCGCGGGCCGGGGCCGAGGTCGTGACGATCGGCACCGACCCGGACGGGGTCAACATCAACGACGGCTACGGCTCCACCCACCTCGCCCGGCTCCAGGCCGCCGTCGTGGAGCACCGGGCGGACCTCGGCGTCGCCCACGACGGGGACGCCGACCGCTGTCTCGCGGTGGACGCGACCGGCCGCGAGGTCGACGGCGACCAGATCCTCGCCGTCCTGGCCCTGGCCATGCGCGAGGCGGGCGAACTGCGCAAGGGCACCGTGGTCGGCACCGTGATGTCCAACCTCGGCTTCAAGCTGGCCATGCGGCGGGAGGGCGTCGACCTGGTCCAGACGGCGGTCGGGGACCGCTACGTCCTGGAGGAGATGAAGACCCGCGGCTACGCACTGGGCGGCGAGCAGTCCGGGCATGTGATCGTCCTCGACCACGCCACCACCGGTGACGGCACGCTCACCGGTCTGCTGCTGGCCGCCCGCGTGGCCGCGACCGGCCGCACCCTGGCCGACCTCGCGGCCGTCATGGAGCGCATGCCGCAGGTGCTGATCAACGTCCCCGACGTGGACAAGTCCCGCGTCGCCTCCAGCGCCGACCTGGCCGCGGCCGTCGCCGAGGCGGAGCGCGAGCTGGGCGAGACCGGCCGCGTCCTGCTCCGCCCCTCGGGCACCGAGCCGCTGGTCCGGGTCATGGTCGAGGCCGCCGACATCGAGCAGGCCCGCTCGGTCGCCGGCCGCCTGGCGGACGCGGTGAAGTCGGCCCTGGGCTGACGCTCCGCTCGGCCGATGGTGGTTCGCGGCGCCGTCGTGGCCGATCCGTCGACCGCCCGCGGCGCCATCGCGGCCGACCGCACCCACCCGGCGGAACCGCACAAGGACGCAGCCCCCGCGCCCCGTCAGTGCGCCCGCCCTTCGAACCGGGGCGGACTTCCGCGGATCTGCTCAGCGGGCGGGGCGGGGTTGCCGTGATGTGGGTGGTGGGTCGACGGTCCGGCTTGGCGGCCGTCATGTGGGTTCTGGGGCAGCGGTCCGGGCGGGGTTGGGTCGTCACGTGGGTCGTGGGCCGGCGGTCTGGTTGGGGCCGCTGTCGTGTGGGTCTTGGGCTGGCGGTCCGGGCTTGGCGGCCGTCATGTGGGTCCTGACCTGGTGGCCTTGGTGGGGCCGACCGTTCACGTGGGCTCTGGGCCAGCAGGTGGGGTTGGGGCTGCCGCCGTCCCACTCGGTGGAGCCCGGGGTCGGCCGCCTCGCGCGGCCGGTGTCACCCCACGTCGGCCGGGTCAGGCCCCTGCGGCGGCCGGCCGGCCTCCCCGGCGCTTGAGGAGCGGGGTCCGGGGCGGCGCCCCGGCGGGGGGCCGGGGGCGGAGCCCCCGGTTTCGGGAAGGGGCGGGGGGGGGGGGACCCCCCCCCCCCCCCCCCACACCCTCTTCGCCCCCCGCGTCAACGTCCCCCCCCCCCCCCACCCCCCCCGAATCAGCAGCAACTGCCCGGGCCAG
>NZ_JANIIC010000035.1 GCF_024519315.1 Streptomyces malaysiensis subsp. samsunensis
GCAACGGCCGTTTTGTCCGTGGCCCCCCCCCGCCCCATCCAGGGGTACACAACCCGCCTGCCCAAGATCCCCGCCACAGAGCGGGGTGCCGTGGCCATGGTCGCCACCATCAGCCTCACCTCCGCCCTGCTGAACTGGGGATTCAGCCTCATCTTCAGCGCCCTGCTGGTCAGGCGCCTGGCCGAGCGCGACAATCTGCGCGTCGACTACCGGGCCGCCTCAGCGGCCGCGTACCTCGGCCTGGGCGGTAGCTGGGCCCTCGGTCTCAGCTCCTCGGCCGCTCAGCTCCAGGCCAACGCGGAGAGCCTGTCGCCCTCCCTGCTGTCGATCACCGGCGTCATACCCTTCCGGGAAACCATCTTCACCTGGCAGTCCCTCACCCTCGCGGCTGTCGTGATCGTCGTCTGTGTGTCCATCGCCTACCTCACCGCTCCCCGTGGCGACAGCGTGCGCACCGCGGCCGACCTCGGCATCGACCCCAGCGACCCGGTCGAGGACGACGAGCCCCGCACCCGGCCGGGGGAGTGGCTGGAGTACAGCCCCCTGCTCACCTTCGTCGTCGTGGCCCTCGTCGCCGGGTGGGCGGTGCAGGAGTTCGCCGACAAGGACCCCATCGTCGCGATCTCCGCACTCAACACCTACAACCTGCTCTTCCTGACGCTCGGCATGCTGCTGCACTGGCGCCCGCGCCGGTTCCTCGCGGCGGTGAACAAGGCGGTTCCGGCCACGGCCGGCGTGCTCATCCAGTTCCCCTTCTACGCCGGTATCGCCGCCATCATGACCCAGGCCACCAACGGCGGGGGCGACAGCCTCTCCCACTACCTGGCCTCGGCCTTCACCGGCGTCGGATCCTCGACCCTCTTCCCACTGATGATGGGCGCCTACTCCGTCATCCTGGGTTTCCTCATCCCCTCCGGCGGCGGGAAGTGGATCATCGAGGCGCCCTATGTCATGCAGGCCGCCAACGACCTCAACGTCAACCTCGGCTGGACCGTCCAGGTCTACAACGCGGCCGAAGCACTTCCCAACCTCATCAACCCGTTCTGGATGCTCCCGCTGCTGGGTGTCCTCGGCCTCAAGGCCCGCGACATCGTCGGCTACACCTTCCTCTACCTCGTCGCCCTGCTGCCGATCGTGCTCGGCCTGCTCACCCTGCTGTCCACCACGCTGCCCTACCACCCGCCTGTCCAGCCCTAGCGCGCTGGCACCTCTCCCCGGGCCCGGGAAGGAACCACGTCAATGCCCCTCGATTCCACAACCGCCGCGCTCTACAAAGACATCGTTCACCGCAATCCCGCCGAACCCGAATTCCACCAGGCCGTCGCGGAGGTTCTGCACTCCATCCAACCCGTCCTTCAGCAGCGTCCGGAACTCGGCGACAATGCCCTCCTCCAGCGGCTGTGCGAGCCCGAACGCCAGGTCATCTTCCGCGTGACCTGGACCGATGACAAGGGGAACGCCCACGTCAACCGCGGTTTCCGTGTCGGCTTCAGCTCAGCTCTCGGGCCCTACAAGGGAGGGCTGCGCTTCCACCGCAGCGTCACCCTCGGCACCGTGAAGTTCCTGGCATTCGAACAGATTTTCAAGAACGCGCTTACGGGCCTGGGGATCGGGGGCGGCAAGGGAGGATCCGACTTCGATCCCAGCGGGCGCTCCGACGGCGAGATCATGCGCTTCTGTCAGGCGTACATGACCGAGCTGCACCGCCACATCGGCCCCCACACCGATGTCCCGGCCGGCGACATCGGTGTGGGCGGACGAGAGATCGGCTACCTCTTCGGCCAGTACAAGAGGATCACCAACCGCTTCGACGCCGGAGCGCTCACGGGCAAGGACCTGAACATCGGCGGCAGCCAGGCACGCCCCGAAGCCACCGGCTACGGCGCCGTCTACTTCCTGGAGGCCATGCTCGCCGAGCGCGGCCACACGCTGGAGGGCAAGACCGCGGTCGTCTCCGGCTCCGGCAACGTCGCACAGTACGCCCTGGTCAAGCTGCACCAGCTCGGGGCCAAGGTGGTCGCCTGCTCCGACTCCACCGGCACGCTCTACGACCCCACCGGCATCCGCGCCGACATCCTGCACGAGGTCAAGCAGGTTCAGCGGCGCAAGCTGGACCACTACGTTGAACTGGTCTCCAGCGCGCGTTTCGCACCGGACAGGAGGCCGTGGGACATTCCCTGCGATATCGCTCTGCCCTCCGCGACGCAGAACGAACTCGGCGAGGCCGATGCCGTGTCCCTGGCCAAGAACAACCTCATCGCACTCGCCGAGGGTGCCAACATGCCCTGCACACCGGAGGCGATCAAGGTGTTCCAGGAAGCGAGGATCGCTTTTGGCCCCGGCAAGGCGGCGAACGCCGGCGGCGTGGCCACCTCGGGCTTGGAGATGCAGCAGAACGCCGCACGCACCAAGTGGTCCTTCGAGCACACCGAGCAGACCCTGGCCCGCATCATGCGCAGCATCCACCACACCTGCCTGGTCACAGCGGCCGACCACGGCAAGCCCGGGGACTACATCACCGGCGCCAACGTCGCAGGCTTCCTGACCGTGGCCTCCGCCATGAACACGCTGGGCCTGGTCTGACCCACCGGGCCCCGTGGCAGCCTGTGATGGGAGTCCGGGGACGGCGACGGCTACGTCATCCGGCCGCGGCGAGCCGCCCCGGAACCGGCATCAGGAGTGGTGGGCCTCCGGCTCTCGAGGGCCAACGGTGGCCATGGCGCGGCCGAGGGCGGAGGCCAAGGAGCCCTTGGGGGTCGAGGCCAGCCAGGAGTGCTGGGCGGCGATGAGGCAGCCGAAGGCCGCCGCGGTGACGGCGCGGGGTGTGGGGTCGTCGTCGGCGTAGGGCGTGCCCGCCGCCTCGGCGCGGGCGCGCAATTCCGATACCACGGCATCCTGCATCCGCTGGAGCCGCTGAAGGTATGCGGCGAGCAGTGCGGGGGTCCGGAAGACGATCCGGTGGATCGGCTCCACCAACTCGGCGTGGCCGGGCGCCTCGGCCAGGGCGACCATCACATCGAAGGTGCGGTGCAGCGACGTCCAGATCGGTTCGGCGGCCGGGCGGTCGCGCAGCGCGGCGAGCATGTCGTCCACGACGAGGTCGAACTTGCCGAGGACGATCTCCTCCTTGCTGGCGAAGTATCGGTGGACGCTGCGCTGGGACATGCCCACGGCGGCCGCGATGTCGTCGATCGTCGTGGCCTCGAAGCCGCGCTCCACGAACAGAGCCTCCGCGGCTTGGGCGATCTCCCGCCGGACCGCGCGACGGGTGCGCGCGCGAAGGCCGGCCTGCTGCTTCTCGCTCATGATGCGCTCGGTCTAACGCGAACCGCCATATCTGTCAGACACTGACAAGCATGGCGTGGGCTGACGCCAGTCAGGATTCGCGAACCATCGGAGATCCCTCATGACCCCCGGCAAAACCATCGTCATCACCGGCGCGAGCGACGGCATCGGTGCCGCGGCGGCGCGCCAACTGCACCGCAGCGGCCACCGGGTCGTGGTCGTCGGCCGCTCTTCCCACAAGACGCGGGCCGTCGCCGACGAGATCGGCGCCGACAGCTACGTCGCCGACTTCACCCGGCTGGACGAAGTCCGCGCCCTCGCGGCGCGGTTGGACGCCGCGTATCCGCGCATCGACGTGCTCGCCAACAACGCGGGCGGCGTCTTCGGCGATCCCGCCAAGACCCCGGACGGGTTCGAGAAGACCTTCCAGGTCAACCATCTGGCGCCCTTCCTGCTCACCCGGCTGCTGATGGACAAGCTGCTCGCCTCCGGGGCTTCGGTGCTCCAGACCTCCAGCGTCGGCGCGCGCATGGCCGGCAAGCTGGACACCGACGACCTCAACCTCGACCGGAACTTCAGCCCGATCCGGGCCTACGGCGCCGCCAAGCTGGAAAACATCCTGTTCACCAAGGAACTGCACCAGCGCTACCACGCCCAAGGGCTCTCCGCCGCCGCCTTCCACCCCGGGAACGTGGCGTCCAGCTTCGGCACCCGGTCCGAGAGCCGGCTGATGCGGTTCATCGCCACCAACTGGTTCACCCGTGCCATGCTGATCTCCCCCGAGAAGGGCGCCGAGCAGTTGACATGGCTGGCCGAGGGCCGCCCGGGCGCCGACTGGGAATCCGGCGTCTACTACGAGAAGCGCAAGCCCGCCCGTCGCACCAACCGCCAGGCCGCCGACGCCGAGCTGGCCCGCCGACTGTGGGATCGTTCGGAGGAGCTGCTGGGCTGAACTCCTCCCCTCGGCGAGGCGGGCGCACGGCGGGTCTGGTCAGCGTGGCGCCGAGCCGCGCACCCGCGACCAGCGCGAAGTTCGCCATGGCCGCACCGTGGCGGAGCCACACGACAACCGCTCCGGAAACGTCATCCCGATACACGCCCTAGGAGCGGGTCCGGCACAGTTCCCGGTCCACGAGTGTGTTCATGGCCCGCTGGGTGTCCTGGCCGCCGTCACTGGTCACGTACACCACGGCGGTCCGGGTCCCGTCTCGGGTGACGCCACCCCAGGTGTGATAGCCGAGCAGTTCGCCCGGGTGGCCGAAGTAGCTGCCGCCACAGGACAACGGGATCTCGCCCAGACCGAGTCCATACCTCACGCCCAGCTCGGGCGCGGGCTTGGTGGTCGTCATCTCGTCGAGCTGCGCCGGAGCCAGCAGACGGCCGCGCAGCAGCGCGGTGTAGAAGCGGTTCAGGTCGTGCGTGGTGCTGATGATCGAGCCGGAGCCGACGGCCATACTCGGATTGAGCGACGTGACGTCCATGCTGGTGTTGGCGCCGAACGCGGCGTAGCCACGGGCGTGCGGGCCCGGAATGGACGGGAAGGCGCCGGGCGTACTGGTACCCCTCAGGCCCAGCGGGCGGATGATCCGGTCGTTCACCTCCTGGGCCCAGCTCCGGCCGGTGACCTCATGGATGATCATCGCGGCGAGAACGTAGTTGGTGTTGGAGTACGACCAGCCGGCGCCGGGGGAGAAGTGGGGAGGGTGCCGCATCGCCAGCCCCACCAATTCCTCGGGGGTGTAGGTGCGGAACCGCTCGGCTCGATAGCCGTCCGCGCTGTTCAACGCGGGTATCTCCGGCAGGACGTCAGGGATGCCGCTCGTATGTTGCAGCAGCTGCCGCACGGTGACCCGGCTGCCGTCGTTGCCGTTGCCCCGGACCACTCCCGGCAGCCACCGCTCGACGGTGTCCTCCAGGGACATGCGCCCCTCGCCGACGAGTTGCAGCACGACCGTGGCGGAGAAGGTCTTGGTGGCGCTGCCGATCCGGAACCTGCCGCCCTGTGGCATCGGCCGCCTGGTGCCCCTCTCGGCCGTCCCGGCACGCGCGCTGTCATATGTGTCCGGTGACGTGACCTCGGCGAGCACACCGACGGCCCCGGTGTCGTGGATCGCGTCCACCTGCTGTTGGAGCGGATCGGCCGGCCGCGGCTTCGCCGCCGCCGTGAGCCCGGTCGACGCGGCGAGGAGGACCGCGGCCAGGCTGGTCAGGACGAGCGGGCCTCGCCGACGCCTTCCCGACACCTGCATGATGATGATCCCCTTCCCGTTCGGGTTGGCTGTGCGCTCAGAGACCGCACAGGTGGCCCGCGGCTGTTTCGCCCCCGGAGCCGGTGGTCGGCGACCATCCCACCAGCGGAGAGCGGACCGGCCAATCCGGCTTTCCCCCCGACGTCCCGACGCACTGCCCTCAGGACGGTGCCTGGGGTTCCCCCCCGCAGAGGCGCTGAGGCTGATCATTACGGGACATCGCTTAACATTGATGCATGGCGGACTCCGGCATGTCTCCGCCCGGCCGGTGGTTTCCCGCGGGAGCGGAGAGTGTCTTCTCGGATCCGGCAGCCCCTGTCCTCGTGACTGATCTCGCCGGGCTGGTGACACAGCGGAGCCCGGGCGCACAGGCCCTGTGGGGACATGCGCCCGAGCACGTCACCGGTACGCCTCTGGCCAGCCCGTTCACGTCCGACGTCACGGCACCCCGGCACCGTGACGGAGAGACCTTGGACGCGTCGGCGCTACCAGCCCCGCCGGCGGGCGCGCAACGGGGGACAGGGCTCCTGGTCCAGGCCGTCCCGGAGGAGGGCGTGGCCGGTGAGCAGCCATTCAGACGGTGAGTCGATCAAGCGGTGGGCGTTCGAGCAGCATCCCGTGGCGACGACGATTTACGACCGGGACGGACGACTGCTGTTCATGAACACCTCGATGCGGCAGGCGACACGACTCTCCGAGGAGGCGACTCGCGGCCAGCTCCTCACCGAGATCGTCCAGGGCGGCGAGTACGCCGAGATCGTCCAGGGCGCCGAGTACGAGGAACTCCAGCAGCGGATCTTCCGGGTACTGGAGACCGGGCATGTGGAGTCCTACGAGTTCTTCGTCAGGCTGGCGAGCGAGACAAAGGCGCATGCCTGGATCGTGGATGTCGTTCCGCTGAAAGACGAGGCCGGTCGAATTCACGGCGCCAGTGTGTCCGCTTACGACTACTCCGAGCAGTACGAGTCCCGGGAGCGGCTGGCGCTGCTGAGCGAGGCCAGGAGCCATATCGGCGCCAGCCTGGACGTGGCCGGCACCGCCCGGGAGTTCACCGAGGTCACCGTGGACCGCTTCGCCGATGTCGTCAGCGTCGATCTGCTGGGTCCCGTCTTCCAAGGCGACCTGCCCGGGTCCGACCCCGCCGAGCCCGCCCCGCTGCGCCGGGCGGCATACCGCTCGGCGTACTCGGGCTCCCGGGGAGCCCGAGCCGCGGGCGAGCTCGGCCGCCGGCCGACTCCCCGGCTCATCACCCGGTGTCTGGCCACCGGCCAGGCCGAGCTGCACCAGGTCACCGACCCCGATGTCCTTCGATGGCTCATCCGCGACCCCGATCAGGAGGCGCGGGCCCTTGCGTGCGGGGTGCACTCCATGATCGTGGTACCCGTCCGCGCCCTGGGCGCCACCCTGGGAGTGGTCGTCTTCCTCAGGTGCGGGTCCCGCACGCCCTTCGCACGCGGTGATCTGGCCGTCACCGAGGACCTGGTCACGCGGACCGCCGTCTGCCTGGACAACGCCCGCCGCTACCTCCGCGAGCGCACCACCTCCGAGACCCTGCAACGCAGCCTGCTGCCGCGGAAACTCCCCGACCAGGCCGCGCTCGAAATCGCCTCACGCTACCTCCCGGCCGAAGCCCAGGCCGGTGTGGGCGGCGACTGGTTCGACGTCATCCCGCTGTCCGGCGCCCGCGTCGCGCTGGTCGTCGGTGATGTCGTCGGCCACGGCCTCCAGGCATCCGTCACCATGGCCAGGCTGCGCACCGCGGTGCGCAGCCTCGCCGACCTCGACCTCCCACCCGACGAGCTGCTCACCCATCTCGACGACATCGTCATCCGCCTGTCCGACGACGTCGAGGCAGACGCCGCCGGAGATGTCGGCGCCACCTGCCTGTACGCGGTCTACGATCCCGTGTCCCGCCGCTGCACCCTCGCCCGCGCGGGCCATCCACTGCCGACCCTGCGCACCCCGGACGGCAGCACCACCATCCTCAACCTCCCCGCCGGCCCACCCCTCGGTCTGGGCGGCCTGCCTTTCGAGGCCGTCGAGGTCGACCTGCCCGAAGGCAGCCTCCTCGCCCTGTACACGGACGGCCTGATCGAAAGCCGCGGCCGCGACATCGACGAAGGCTTCGACGCTCTGCGCCAGGCCCTCGACCGGCCAACCCCCACCCTGGAAGCCGCCTGCGACGCCGTACTCGAAGCGCTGCCTCCCACCCGCCCGGACGATGACGTCGCACTGCTCCTGGCGCGCACCCGCGCTCTGAGCGCCGACCAGGTCGCCACTTGGGATCTGCCGCGTGATCCCGCCACCGTCGCCACGACCCGGCAGAGCGTCTCCGAGAAGTTGACCGACTGGGGACTGGAAGAGCTCAGTTTCGTCACCGTGCTGGTGGTCAGCGAACTGGTCACCAACGCCATCCGCTACGGCCAATCCCCCATTCAGCTGCGCCTGATCCTCCCGCAGCCCGTGGCGGGGCAGGAAGGCACCCCCACCCGCCCTCTGATCTGCGAGGTCTCGGACGCCAGCAGCACCTCCCCGCACCTGCGCCGGGCTCGTGTCTTCGACGAGGGCGGACGGGGTCTGCTGCTGGTCGCCCAGCTCACCCAGCGCTGGGGCACCCGCCACGCCCGCGCCGGCAAGACCATCTGGGCCGAGCAGGTCCTCCCCGCTTCGTGAGCGACGAGGATCCTGCCGGCCAACACGGCGGGCTTCCGCACATCCGGCGTGATGCGGCGCCTGGGCCGCTGCGTCGGCCGGCGATTCATAGCAGGACGACGCACCCGCGTTCCTCCAACTCGGTGAGCAAACGGTGGGAGGGGGTGCAGGTGTTCCAACGAAGGTCCAGCTTCTCCAGGGCGGGCATCCGTGCGACCCAGTCCGGAATCCGGACGATGCGGTTGCTACGGAGGTCGAGTTGCCGGAGCCGGGGAAGGTCGGCCAGCGACGTGGGCACTTCGGTGAACGCGTTCTCACGCAGGTCCAGGTGTCGTAGTTCACGCAGGCCGGTCACCGTCGACGGCAGGGTTCTGAGCGCGTTCCCGCGCAGCCAGAGTTCGCGCAGCTTGTGGAGGCGGCCGATGGTGTCGGGCAATCCGGTCAGCCGACTGTGCTGGGCCCGGAGCTCGATCAGTTCCGCCATCCGGCCGACGGTTTCGGGCAGGGCGGTGAGAGGGTTCTCGCCGACGTTGAGGTAGCGCAGCCGCGTCAGGTTTCCCAGTGTGTCCGGGAGCCGGGACACGTTGTTGTCGTGCAGGTAGAGACAACCGCTGAGTTGGACCAGGTCGCCCAGCGAGTCGGGAAGCGAGGTGAGTTCGTTGTGGCCGAGGTCCAAAGTGGTCAGGCTGTCCAGCTGTCCGATCTTCGGCGAGAGGGCGGTGAGGCCGTTGTCCGCCAGGATCAGCACTCGGAGCCCGGTGTGCTGCCAGACCGACTCGGGCACCTCTCCGAGCTGTCGGCGCCAGAGACTGAGTGTGGGCTGCACGGCCCCGTCCTTTCCGTTCGCGGTAGCTCGGTGGCCGAGGCCAGGGCCCGTCTTCGACGACGGACCCTGGCGCCGGGGTACGAGGCGGTGGCCCGGCTCGGTCCTGTGGAGCCGGGTGGCCCGCCCTGTGGAGTCCGGACCCCGCCCGAGAGCGTCGCCCAGGACTCCGGTCGGCCACTTCCTCGGCGGTCGATGGCAGGCGCCATGCGGCGGCGCGGGTATCCGACCACCTCAGGGTGGCCGCGCCGTGACCGGTGAGCCCCTTACGGCGTGGCGGCCGCGCCGGTGTGCTGCTCGTCGGTCGCCGGCTCCTGCGGCGGTTCGCTGAGCTGTTCGCGCAGGTAGTTCCAGACCACCGCGACCAGCGCGGCGACCGGTACGGCGAGCAGACTGCCCACGATCCCGGCCAGGCTTCCGCCCAACGTCACCACCAGCAGGACCACTGCCGCGTGCAGTCCGAGCCCGCGGCTTTGGATCATGGGCTGGAGCACATTGCCCTCGACCTGCTGCACCACGACGATGATCGCCAGCACGATCAGCGCGTCCGTCGGGCCGTTGGACACCAGCGCGATGAGCACCGCGACCAAACCGGCGAACAGGGCACCCACGATCGGCACGAACGCGGAGACGAAGGTCAGCACCGCCAGCGGGAGTACCAGCGGCACCCCCAGAATCCACAGGCCGAGGCCGATGAAGACGGCGTCGAGCAGGCCGACCAGCGCCTGGGAACGCACGAAAACGCCCAGCGTGTTCCAGCCGCGCGCGACCACGATCGGGACGTCGATGGCGAGCCGGCCGGGCAGCTGGCGAGTGAGCCACGGCAGAAAGCGCGGGCCGTCTTTGAGGAAGAAGAACATCAGGAAGAGCGCCAGGACGGCAGTGACCAGGCCGTTGACCACGGTGTTCACCGCCGTGACGACAGTGGCGACCATGCTGCCCGCGCTGCTTTGCAGACGGGCGATCGCGGCGTCGGACGCCTGGGTGATCTCGTCATCTCCGATGTTCAGCGGTGGCCCGGCGGCCCATTCGCGCACCTTGTGGATGCCTGCCACGACGCCGTCGGTCAGCTCGCCGGACTGGGACGCCACCGGGACCGCGATCAGCGCCACGACGCCGGTGGCCACCAGGAGGAACAATACGGTCACGGTTGAGGCGGCCAGGGCGGGAGGCCACCCGTTCCGACGCAGGAAATGGGCCAGGGGCCAGGTCAGCGTGGTGAGAAGGAGGCCGATGACGAGCGGCCAGACGATCGACCACATGCGGCCCAGGAGCCACAGGGACACTGTGGTCATCGCGAGGACCAGCAGCAAGTCGAGCGAGATACGAGCCGATGAGCGGAGCGCGGCGAGGGTTTTCGCCGCATCGAACGTGGGAGGCATGAGATCACCTGTACCACATTTATGCTTCCCGATCGCAGCTGCCCGCCGAACCCTCGTGTGATCTAGGGAGATTGACGTGCCGTCAGGCGTCCCTCACCCTCCAATCAGGGTCCGGCCTCAGCCCTGTTGACGGGGGCCGCGACGCTTGCACCTGAGGGGGCAGTTCGGGCCGGGTCACCGCGCCGTGCCCGTACTCCGCGTCAGCAGTGCGGCGGTGGCCGCTGAGACGGCGTGGACCAGCGCGGCCCGGTGTCCGGCCAGCGCCGGGGCGCGCCGGGCGGGGGACTCGCCGTGCGCGGCCCCGCCCGGCGGTTGATGCCCTTGAGATATCAGAGCGGCGGGGAGAGGTCTTGGACGGGGGCAAGCCTGGCGGCGCACTCGATCGCCTCCGCTTCTGACGCGTCTGAGTTCACGTATCCCCGAGCACCGCTTATGGGCGCCGACGGTTTACCGGGAGCCAGTCGGGGCGCTGGTCATACGGACCGGCACGCGCTCCGCTCAGGCGGCTTGGGTGAGTTCGGCGCGGCCGAACAGCAGCGCGTAGCCGCTGGGGAGTTGGCGCAGTATGCGGGTGAGCAGTTCGGGGCCGGCGAGGGCGGCGACGGTGGCGAGGACGGAGCCGGTGTCCCAGCGGGTGGTGGCCAGGGGGGTGCCGCCGCGGGTGGCGAGGTCCTTGACGAAGGCCCAGCCGGTCAGGGGCCGGGTGCCGGGGATCTGTTCCGTGAGGATGCGTGCGGCTTCCCGGGGCAGGCGGGCGGCCAGTTCGACGCGTTCCTCGCCCGTCAGCTGGCGTCCGAGTCCCGAAAGGACCAGGCGGACGACTTCCTCGGCCCGTTCCCGGGTGGGGTAGACGCCGTCGTAACGGACCCTGTCCAGCATCTGCTCGAACGTCATCACGGGCAGGTGCTGGAGCGGTGCACACCGGTCGGACATCACTGCGGTGGTTGCCTTTCTGTCGCCCAGGTGGGGATGCCGGTGCCCGGCGGGGTGCGCGGGCACCGGATGTGCGGGTGGTCGGGTGGGCCGGGGTGGCCGAAGAGCAGGCCATGGCCTGCGGGGAGATTCGGCTTCGTCGCTCCGGCGGGGGCGGGGGGGGGGGGGGGGGGGGGGGGGGGGCGCGCCCCCCCCCCCCCCCGAGCCACCCGCCACGCCAAGCCACCCGCCACGCCGAGCCGTCCGTGACGCCGGGCCGTCTGTAGCGCTGGGCCGCCTCACCCCCGCGGATGCCCGTCGGCGCCGTATGCCCTGTCCAGCCGGACGCCGGTCCGTCAGCCGCGCCGGGTGAGGATGCTCAGTGCGTTGGCCGCGACGATGGCGCCCACGCTGATCCACTCCGTCCACCCCAGGTCCTGCCCCAGGCCGGCCCAGCCGACCAGCGCGGCCAGGACGGGGTTGACGCTCATGAAGAGCCCGAACGCCTGGGCGGGCACCCGGCGCAGGGTGAACAGGTCCGCGAGGTACGGCACGGCCGAGGAGAGGACGCCCGCGGTGACGGCGTACACCGCGGCGCTCACGGTCGGCGGCTGCCGGACGGCGATGGCGATCCCGACCGGCAGGAACATCAGGGCGGAGAGCCCCGCGGCCGCCGCCGACCCCTGAGCGCCGGGCACCCGTCGGCCCACGGTGCGGTTGAGCATGATGTACGACGCCCAGCACACGGCGGCCAGCAGCGCCAGCCCCATGCCCAGGTAGTCGGCCGACGGCCGCGGACGCATCAGGGTCACCGCGGCGGCCGCCGCGACCAGCGCACAGCAGGCGTCCACCCGACGCCGTGCGGCGGCCAGCGCTATGCACAGCGGACCGAGGAATTCGAGAGTCACCGCCAGCCCGAGGCCGATGCGGTCGATGGCGCTGTACAGGGACAGGTTCATGGTGCCGAACACCACGGCGAGCCCCGCCACCGGCCGCCACTGCCACCAGGTGAAGGCCCGCAGCCGGGGCCTGCCGACGGCCAGCAGGACGATCGCGGCGACGTACTGGCGGACGGCGACGACCCCGAGCGGACCGAGGACGGGGAAGGCATGGGACCCGCTCGCGGCGCCGGTCTGGTTGGACAGACCGCTCGCGACCATCGTGGCCACACCGGCGAACCGCCGCGCGGTGGGCCGCTGATCAGCGTCCGGGCCCGGGTTCGGGGCCAGACCTGGGTCCAGGTCCGGGCCCGGGGCGGAGTCGGCGGGGGTCTGCGGGGACGCGGAAGCGGGTCGCATGCGTCGATCGTGGGCCCGGTCCACGCATGCACAAAATGCGTTCGTTGACCTATCTATACGCTGGACGTATGGATGTGGAGCTGCGGCAACTGCGCTGCCTCGTGGCGATCGTCGACGAGGGCACCTTCACCGACGCCGCCATCGCACTCGGTGTCTCCCAGGCGGCCGTGTCCCGGACGCTTGCCTCACCGCCAACCAGTACCCCAGGCCCGGTATCGCCTATCGGCCGGTCCGCGACGCCGAGCCGATCGCGGTACGTCTCGCCTGGTGGCGGGACGACCCGCACCCCGCCACCCAATCCGCGGTCGAACTGCTCACCGCGCTCTACCGCAACGGCTGACCCCACCCACGTAGGGGCCGCTCCGTACTGTTCCGGATAATCCAGTACGGATCGAATTGTTACCCTGGGCACATGACCGCGATGGCGCCCACCCAGACCGAACCGGACCTGTCCTTCCTCCTCGACCACACCAGCCATGTCCTGCGCACCCAGATGTCGGCCGCACTCGCCGAGATCGGGCTGACGGCGCGGATGCACTGCGTGCTGGTGCACGCCCTGGAGGAGGAGCGCACCCAGGCGCAGCTCGCCGAGATCGGCGACATGGACAAGACCACGATGGTGGTGACCGTGGACGCCCTGGAGAAGGCGGGCCTCGCGGAGCGGCGCGCCTCGACCATGGATCGCCGGGCCCGGATCATCGCGGTCACCGAGGAGGGCGCGCGGGTCGCCGAGCAGAGCCAGCGGATCGTGGACCGCGTCCACCGGGAGGCGCTGGCGTCGCTCCCCGCTACCCAACGCGCCACCCTGCTAAGGGCGTTGACCCGGCTGTCCGAAGGGCATCTGGCCACGCCCGCCGAGAGCCCCCGCCCGGCCCGGCGGGCACGACAGCGCGAGAAGTAGAGCCGAAACAAATAGTCCGCAACAAAACCATCTGCTACGGTCACTCCTGTCGCGTCTACCGACAGGAGTGACCGCATGTCCGCCACCGCTTCCGGCCCGACCTCTCCCCACGTCCCCCCTTCACACCGGCTGGCCCTCGGGGTCATCGCCACCGGCATGCTGATGGTCGTCCTCGACGGCAGCATCGTGACCGTGGCCATGCCCGCCATCCAGAGCGATCTGCGGTTCTCCCCCGCCGGGCTCAGCTGGGTCGTCAACGCCTATCTGATCGCGTTCGGCGGTCTGCTGCTGCTCGCGGGCCGTATCGGCGATCTCCTCGGCCGCAAGCGGGTGTTCCTGGTGGGCACCGCGGTGTTCACCGCGGCCTCGCTCCTGGCCGCCGTGGCCACCTCCCCCGCGGTGCTGATAGCCGCCCGGTTCCTCCAGGGTGTCGGCAGCGCACTGGCGTCCGCGGTCAGCCTGGGCATCCTCGTCACGCTCTTCACCGAACCCGCCGAACGCTCCAAGGCCATCGCCGTGTTCAGCTTCACCGGCGCCGCAGGAGCGTCGATCGGCCAGGTGCTCGGGGGGCTGCTCACCGACGCGCTCAGCTGGCACTGGATCTTCCTGATCAACCTGCCGATCGGACTGGCGACACTCGCCGTCGCCCTGCGCGTCCTGCCCACCGACCGCGGGTCCGGCCTCGCCGCCGGCGCCGATGTGATCGGCGCCCTGCTCGTCACGGCCGGGCTGATGCTGGGTATCTACACCATCGTCAAGGTGGCGGAGTACGGCTGGACAGCGGGGCGTACGCTCGGTCTCGGCGCCGTCTCCATCCTCCTGCTCGCCCTGTTCCTGATCCGCCAGGCCACCGCGCGCACCCCGCTGATGCCCCTGCGGATCCTGCGGTCGCGCCGGGTCGCGGGGGCCAATCTGGTCCAGGTCCTGATGGTGGCCGCGCTCTTCTCGTTCCAGATCCTCGTGGCCCTCTATCTGCGCAATGTGCTGGGATACGGCGCCACCAAGACCGGCCTGGCCATGCTCCCGGCCGCCCTCGCCATCGGCGCGGTGTCACTCGGCGTCTCCGCGCGGCTCAGCGCCCGCTTCGGTGAGCGCGCGGTGCTGCTGACCGGGCTGGCGCTCCTGGTCGGAGTCCTCGGGCTGCTCGGTCGCGTCCCCGTACACGCCCGGTACCTCCCCGACCTCCTTCCGGTCATGCTGCTCGCCGCCGGTTTCGGACTGGCCCTCCCCGCGCTGACCAGCCTGGGGATGTCCGGTGCGAAGGAGGACGAGGCCGGGCTCGCCTCCGGGCTGTTCAACACCACCCAGCAGATCGGGATGGCGCTGGGCGTCGCGGTGCTGTCCACCCTGGCGGCCGCCCGCACGGACACTCTGCTCGCCCGGGGCAAGGGCCGGGCCGAGGCGCTGACCGGCGGCTACCACCTGGCGTTCGCCGTCGGAGCGGGGCTCATCGTGACGGCCTTCGCCGTGGCGTTCACCGTGCTGCGAGGACCGGCGCGGAAGCCCCCGCCATGCCGCGGAACGCCAATCCGCCCACCACACCGGTCACCACCGCCTGACCCCTCCGCCACCACCAGCGAAAGGTTCACCCTCATGACGACGACCGAGAACAAGAGCCCGGCGAACGGCGCCGAAACGAAGCCCGGTGCCGGACCCGCGCCCCGGGTGCTCACCGAGGACGAGCTGTCCCGGACACTGCGGGACCAGCGCTTCGGTGTGCTCGCCACCGTCAAGCGCGGTGGCCATCCCCATCTGTCGACCGTGATCCACCGCTGGAGCCCCGAGGAGCGGGTGCTGCGCATCTCCTCCACCGCCGACCGGCTCAAGGTGCGTCAGCTGCGCCGCGACCCCCATGCCGCCGTGCATGTGGGCGCGCCGGATGGCTGGTCGTTCGCCGTCGCCGAGGGCGAGGCGGAGGTGTCGGAGGTGACGGCCGTCCCCGGGGACGCGGTCGGGCGGGAACTGCTGTCCATGACGCCCGGTTTCGCCGAGCCACACGAGGAGGCGGCCTTCCTGGAGCAGTTGGTGGCGGACCGGCGGGTCGTGATCAGGATCCGGGTGTCCCGGCTGTACGGAACGGCCCTCGACATGCCCGCCGGCTGACCACCGGGCACACGGCCGCACGGGGGCACCGTTCTCATTGCAGCATGACACCCTCGGTCCCTCTTTCACGGGCCACGAAGTCGCCGGAACTCCTTCCTCCCCCCGGTCCGACTACCCAACCAGTAGGACCGCGAGGGACAGGAGGCACACCGTTGGAACGCAGGCGCTTTCTCAGCCGGACGACCGCGGCCGGCGCGGCGACCATCGCCGCCGGGACACTGACAGCCACCGCCGTGAACACGGGGACGGCGACGGCCGCGCCCCGGCGGACCGGGCCGCTGCGCGTCCATATCGTGATGTTCGACGGGGTCGAAGAGCTGGACTGCATCGCTCCCTTTGAGGTCTTCTCCGCCGCCGCCATGCACGACCCGCGCGGGGTGGAGGTCCGTTACGTCACCACGGGGCAGCCCCGGCAGATCCGTGCGTCGTACGGCACGGGCATCCAGGTGACGCACCGCTGGGCCCCGGAGGAGGCGGATCTGATCGTGGTGCCAGGCGGCGGGTACGGCCGCCGCAACGGCCCCGGTATCTGGGCGGAGATAGCCGATGGTGTCCTGCCGAAGGCGCTCGCCGCGGCACCGCGCGAGGGGCTGACGATCAGTTCGCTCTGCACGGGGGCGCTGCTGCTGTCCGCCGCCGGTCTGACCAAGGGCCGTCCCTGCACCACACATCACGGTGCGAAGGCGGATCTGAAGGAGCAGGGTGGCATCGTCAAGGACGCCCGCGTCGTCGACGACGGGGATCTGGTCACGGCCGGTGGCATCTCCTCGGGCCTGGAGCTGGGCCTGTGGCTGGTCAAGCGTGAGCTCGGAGCGGACGCCGCGATCGGGGTGGAGACCATGCTGGAGTACGAGGCGCGCGGGACGGTCTGGACGCGGTCCTCGTCGTAAGCCCAACGCCCGCGTGTGACAAGCGGGTTGTCCGGTCCGGGCGCGGTGAACACCGTGTCCGGACCGTACGTACCGGGGAGTGCGGCACACCTGGTGAACCGCACCTGGTGGCCGGCGCGGAGGGCTCGGGTGTCCGACCCTTGACGAGGAGAGATACGTGAACGCACATCGTCGTCCGCTGTCCCGCCGGCGCCGGCAGCGGATCGGCGCCCTGGCCTTCGCCACATCGGCGCTCGTCCTCGCCACGGCCGTCCCCGCCCTGGCCCACACCGAAGTGAGCGCCACCGACTCCCACGCACTGGCGAAGAACGTCACGCTGACGTTCGAGTCGGAGGCGGAGGAGGCGTCGGCCGAGCCGGAGAACCCCGCCCCGCTGCTGGAGCTCGGGCCCGCGGCCGCCGGTGGCACCCCGAGCGCCTCACCCTCGGCCACCCCACGGCCGGAGAGCCCGGCGCCGAGCCCGGACGGCAAGGAGCCCTCGAAGGCCGCGTCGTCGGATGACGGGTCCCCGTGGCCCGCCGTGGCAGTCATCGCCGGAGTCTGTCTGGTGGCCCTGGCCGGGGGTTTTGTGCTGTTCCAGCAGCGGCGCGGCTCGGGCGGCGCCGAATGAGCCAAGGGGTGGCGCACCGGTCGGTGCGCCACCCCCGGCGGTCATGCCAAAGCAAAGGGCACGACCCCGGGGACGAGTCGGTGCGGCCCCGTGGGTGCATCGGCGCGCGGGTTTGCTGTCGGGCCGAGTGGTAACGCGGTGGACATGAGCGAGAAGAAGAACGCACACACCATTGCCCGGAGCTCGAACACGAACGCGAAGGCCACCGCCACCAAGGCCAAGGAGACCGCGGGAAAGGCCAAGGACACCGCTGGTGAGGCAGGCACCACGGCGAAGACCGCGGCGTCGGGCGCGGCGACGACGGCGGCGCACACCGCCCATGTCGCGGCCGACAAGGCCCAGGTGGCCGCCGAGAAGGCCGTGGCCACCGGTCGTACGGTGGCGGCCGAGGCGCCCAAGAAGGCGGCCGCGGCGGCCGGTTCGGCCTGGACGGCCATCAAGGCGCGGAAGGTCCTGACAGCCGTCGCCGGTGCGGGTGCCGCGGCTGCGGGCGCCACCGCGGCGATCGTCCTGCGGAGGCGCGCCGCCCGGCGTCGCAGCCCGCTGGCACGGCTGACCGGCGGCCGGTTCGGCGCCTGAGGTCCGCGGGTCGCACAGCACGGCGGGTCGTACGAACACGCGCCGCAGGGTAGAACGATCGCACAGCACGAACGACCACACGGCACGACGACCACACGGCACGATGACCGCTCGACACGACGGTCACGTGACAGAACGCGAGAAGCCCCGGACGCTCACCACGCCCACTCCGGTGTCCAGGCGTCGCCGTCATGGTGGTCGGGCCGCGCGGAGACGAGGTGGTCGCGGAGCGCGGTGAGGGCGGGGTGCGGGTTGTCGCGGTGCCAGATCAGCGAGTGCGGATAGACCGGGGTCGGGTGGTGCACCGCGATGCGGCGCAGACCGTAGTCGGCGGGCCAGACCAGGTGGGTCCATTCGCCGACGAAGGTCGCCAGCGTCGAGGAGTCGGCGATCGTGTCGAGGAGTGGTTCGAGCCCGAAGTAGGGGCCGATCGCGTCGATGGTGAGCCCGAACCTGGCGGCGAGGTCGTCGTAGTAGGCGGCCCATTCGGTACCGGCGACGAGGCCCGGCATCCAGATCCGGTGCCCGGTGAGTTCGCCCGGGGTGACCGCGCGGGCTGCGGCGAGTTCATGGGACGGTCCGGTCAGGAGCTGGACGGGTTCGTCGTGCACACGGGTGGCCTCGACGCCGCCGGGGAGCCGCCGCGCGGGCACGGTGACCGCCCGGAACGACGCGTCGATCGTGCCGGTGCGCACTGCCACGATGGCCGCGTCGGCGTCGAAGAGGGTCACCACATCGAGTTCGACCTCGGGGTGTGCGCGGTGGAAGCCCCGCAGCAGATCGGCCGGTGCGAGCCGCCGCCCGATCACATCGACACGCAGCGCACGACGGCCGGGCCGTACGGAGGCGGCGGCCCGCTCCTCGGCCCGTAGGAGCTCGCGGGCGTGGGGCAGGAACGCCTGTCCGTCGATGGTGAGCCGGGCCCCGCGCGCGGTGCGGGTGAACAGCCGCACACCGAGCTCCTTCTCCAGCGTGGCGATGCGCTTGGAGACGGCCTGCTGGGTGATGGACAGATCGGCGGCCGCCTCCTGGAACTGTCCCGCGTCCGCGACGGCGACGAAGGTGCGCACGGCCTTGAGATCCACGTCGGCCACCTTAGCCGTACAACGTTTGGTTGTGGCATGTCGTGGACGTTGTTTGAACCGCCCGCCACCCGCTCGCTTGGATATCGCCCGTTCCACGTGAGGTTCATCGGGCGAGACGGCGAGGAGTGCGCTGCACATGGGGGCGAGACGGTCGCTGGGGCGGCAGTTCGGATGGCTATGGGCGGCCTACGCGGTCAGCGCGTTCGGCACCTGGCTCGCGTTCGACGCGTTCCCGATCATCGCGATCGTTGTTCTGCACGCCGGGTCGACCGAGGTGTCGCTGCTGGCGGCCGCGGGGCTCGCGGTGGGGGCGATGGTGGCGGTGCCGCTCGGGCCGTGGATGGAGTTCCGCCGTAAGCGGCCGGTGATGATCGCGATGGACGTGGTCCGGTTCGCGGCCCTGATGACCGTCCCCGTTCTGTTTCTGCTCGACCGGCTGACCTTCGCCCAGCTCGCGGTGGTCTCCGTCGTCGTCTCCGCGGCCGACATCGCCTTCACCGCGGCCAGCGGGGCGTGTCTGAAGGCGCTGGTGCCAGGGGACGACCTGCTGGTGGCGAACGGGCGGTTCGAGTCCACGGCCTGGACCGCCACCATGGTGGGACCGCCCATCGGCGGGGCCGCGGTCGGGCTCTTCGGCCCGGTGATGACCGTGGCGGCCAACGCGGTCAGCTTTCTGCTCTCCGCGGCGGGGATCCGTGCGATCGGCGGTGAGGAGCCACGGCCCGCGCGCACCGGCACGCCTTCACGGCTCCGGGCCGGTGATCTGCTGGAGGGCTGGCGGTACATCCTGACGCATCCGGCGCTGCGCCCGCTGTTCTTCAACACGGTCCTGGTGAGCGGGTTGATCATGGCGACGGCGCCGCTGCTCGCCGTCCTCATGCTGGGCGACCTGGGGTTCGCGCCCTGGCAGTACGCCCTGGCCTTCGCACTGCCCTGTATCGGCGGGCTGACCGGCTCACGGCTCTCCCCCCGGCTCGTGGCGCGGTTCGGGCGGCACCGGGTCATGCTGACGGCGGGGGCGCTGCGGGCGTGCTGGTTGCCGGGGCTGGCCTTCGTACGCCCCGGCGTGGCGGGGCTGGTGCTCGTCATGGCGGTCGAGCTGGGGCTGATCTGCTGTATGGGCGTGTTCAACCCGGTGTACGCCACCTATCGGCTCGAACGGACCCCGGCGGACCGGGTCGCCCGCACCCTCTCCGCGTGGTCGGTCAGCAGCAAGGCCACCGTCGCGGCCCTGACCGCCCTATGGGGTCTGCTGGCCGGTGTCACCGGGCCCCGGATCGCGGTCGCCATAGCCGGCCTCCTCAGCCTGGCGACCCCACTGCTGCTCCCCCGGCATGAGCAGGCGCCCCTCCCCGAGCAGGAACCGGCCGCGAGCCACAGCTGACCCCCTGACCCGCGAAACCACGACCCGGCCTACGGCCTGAACCAGCGTTCTGAACGTACGTACTGAACGAATGTCCTGAACGCGCGTTCAAACCTGGGGTAGGGTGATCGGCATGGGACATCGGGAACAGTTGATGGCCGGGGCGAAGCGATGCCTGGAGGAGCGGGGATTCGCCCGTACGACCTCGCGTGACATCGCCGCCGCCGCCAACGCACCGCTCGGCACGATCAATTACCACTACGGTTCGAAGGAGCGGCTGCTCAACGCGGCGCTCCTGGAAACGCTCGACGAGTGGAGCGAGAAGGTGCGGTCCGGCTCGGCGGAGCCCGCGGCGGGCTCCGGGGCGGGGGCGCGAGTGGAGTCGATGTGGGCCCGGGTCGTCGAGTCCGAGACCACGGATCGGCCGCTGCTGGTGGCCAGCGCGGAGGCGCTCGCCCAGGCCGAACGCTCCGCAGAGGTCCGGCAGCAGCTCGCCGAGGCGTTCGAACGGGCCCGAACCACGCTGGCGGCCGATCTGCACGGTATCGAGGGCGCGGAGGACGGCGAAGTGGCCCGTGCGGTGGGGTCGGTGCACATGGCCCTTGTCGCCGGTCTGACCCAGCAGTGGCTGGTCGATCCCGAGCGCGCCCCCTCGGCGCGGGAGGTGGCCACCGGCCTGCGGCGGATCGCCCAGGCCCTCGAGTCCGACTCCTGATCCGGGGGAAGGAGTGGCACAGCCTTTCACCCATCTGCATGTGCACACGCAGTACTCGCTCCTGGACGGCGCGGCCCGGCTGAAGGATCTCTTCGGCGCCTGCCGGGAGATGGGCATGTCGCACATCGCCATGACCGACCACGGCAACCTCCATGGCGCGTATGACTTCTTCCAGCAGGCCACGGCCTCGGGTGTGACACCGATCATCGGGATCGAGGCGTATGTCGCACCGGAGTCACGGCGCACCAAGCGCAAGATCCAGTGGGGGCAGCCCCATCAGAAGCGCGACGATGTCTCCGGTTCGGGCGGCTACACCCACAAGACGATCTGGGCGGCGGACAACACCGGGCTGCACCATCTGTTCCGGCTGTCGTCGGACGCGTATGCCCAGGGCTGGCTCCAGAAGTGGCCACGGATGGACAAGGAGGTCATCGCCGAGCACGCCGAGGGGCTGATCGCCTCGACCGGCTGCCCATCCGGTGAGCTACAGACCCGGCTGCGGCTGGGCCAGTTCGACGAGGCGCTGAAGGCCGCCTCCGAGTACCAGGACATCTTCGGCAAGGACCGGTACTTCCTGGAGCTGATGGACCATGGCATCGAGATCGAGCGCCGGGTCCGCGACGGGCTGCTGGACATCGGCAGGAAGCTGGGCATCCCGCCGCTGGTGACGAACGACTCGCACTACACCTACGCGGACGAGGCCACCGCACACGATGCGCTGCTGTGCATCCAGACCGGGAAGAACCTCTCGGATCTGGACCGCTTCCGCTTCGACGGCACCGGCTACTACCTGAAGTCCGCCGAGGAGATGTACGCCATCGACTCCTCGGACGCCTGGCAGGAGGGCTGCCGCAACACGCTCCTGGTGGCCGAGCAGATCGACACCGCCGGTATGTTCGACAAGCGCGACCTGATGCCGCGCTTCGACGTCCCCAAGAGCCATACCGAGGTCACCTGGTTCCGCGAGGAGGTCCGGCGCGGAATGGCCCGGCGCTATCCGGGTGGCGTACCGGAGGACCGGCAGAAGCTGGCCGAGTACGAGATGGACGTCATCATCCAGATGGGGTTCCCGGGCTACTTCCTCGTGGTCGCCGACTTCATCATGTGGGCCAAGCAGCAGGGCATCGCCGTCGGGCCGGGCCGTGGTTCGGCGGCCGGTTCGATCGTCTCGTACGCCATGGGCATCACCGACCTGGACCCGGTGGACCACGGGCTGATCTTCGAGCGGTTCCTCAACCCCGAGCGCGTGTCCATGCCGGACGTGGACATCGACTTCGACGAGCGTCGGCGGGTCGAGGTGATCCGCTATGTGACGGAGAAGTACGGCTCCGACAAGGTCGCCATGATCGGCACCTACGGCACCATCAAGGCCAAGAACGCCATCAAGGACTCGGCCCGGGTGCTCGGCTATCCGTACGCGATGGGCGACCGCATCACCAAGGCCATGCCCGCCGACGTCGGTGGCAAGGGCATTCCGCTGTCCGGTATCACCGATGAGAAGCACCCCCGCTACAGCGAGGCGGGCGAGGTGCGGGCGATGTACGAGAACGAGCCGGATGCGCGGAAGGTCATCGACACCGCCAAGGGTGTCGAGGGCCTGGTGCGGCAGATGGGTGTGCACGCCGCCGGTGTGATCATGTCGAGCGAGCCGATCGTGGACCATGTCCCGGTCTGGGTTCGGCACACCGACGGGGTCACGATCACACAGTGGGACTACCCCACCTGTGAGTCGCTCGGCCTGCTGAAGATGGACTTCCTGGGCCTGCGCAACCTCACCATCATGGACGACGCCGTCACGATGGTGCGCGCCGACAAGGGCATCGACCTCAAGCTGCTGGATCTGCCGCTGGACGACCGCAAGACCTTCGAGATGCTCAGCGGTGGCCACACCCTCGGTGTGTTCCAGTTCGACGGCAGCGCGATGCGCTCGCTCCTCCGGCTGATGAAACCCAACCAGTTCGAGGACATCACCGCGGTCACCGCGCTGTACCGGCCCGGCCCGATGGGCATGAACTCGCATATCAACTACGCCCTGCGGAAGAACGGCCAGCAGGAGATCACCCCGATCCACCCGGAGCTGGAGGAGCCGCTCAGGGACGTCCTCGACATCACCTACGGCCTGGTCGTCTACCAGGAGCAGGTCCAGAAGGCCGCCCAGGCGCTCGCGGGCTATTCACTCGGCCAGGCCGACCTGCTGCGCCGGGCCATGGGCAAGAAGAAGCAGGAGGTCCTGGACAAGGAGTTCATCCCGTTCCGCGACGGCTGCCGGGAGCGCGGCTACTCCGACGAGGCCGTCCAGGCGGTCTGGGATGTGCTGGTGCCCTTCGCGGGCTACGCCTACAACAAGGCGCACGCCGCCGCCTACGCGCTCGTCTCGTACTGGACCGCCTATCTCAAGGCCAACCATCCGGCGGAGTACATGGCGGCGCTGCTCACCTCCGTCAAGGACGACAAGGACAAGTCCGCCGTCTACCTCAACGAGTGCCGCCGCATGGGCATCAAGGTGCTGCCGCCGGATGTGAACGAGTCGGTGCACCACTTCGCCGCCCAGGGCGACGATGTGATCCTCTTCGGTCTGGAAGCCGTCCGCAACGTAGGGGCCCATGTCGTCGAGGCGGTCGTCCACGCCCGCAAGGCCAGGGGGAAGTTCACCTCGTTTCCCGACTACCTGGACAAGATCGAGATCACCGCGTGCAACAAGCGCACCACCGAATCGCTGATCAAGGCGGGCGCGTTCGACCCGATGGGCCACACCCGCAAGGGGCTCACGGCGCACTACGAAACGCTGATCGACAATGTGGTCGCGGTCAAGCGCAAGGAGGCCGAGGGGCAGTTCGACCTCTTCGGCGGCATGGGCGGTGACGGCGGGGGTGGCGACGGGCCGGGCTTCGGCCTCGATGTCGAGTTCTCCTCCGAGGAGTGGGACAAGCCGTATCTGCTCGCCCAGGAGCGGGAGATGCTGGGACTGTACGTGTCCGACCACCCGCTCCTCGGTCTGGAGCAGCTGCTGGCCGACACGGCGGACGCCGCCGTAGCACAGCTCACCGGCGGCGACTTCCCGGACGGCGCGGTCGTCACGGTCGGCGGCATCATCTCCGGCCTCCAGCGCAAGATGACCAAACAGGGCAACGCCTGGGCCATCGCCACCGTGGAGGATCTCGCCGGATCCATCGAGTGCATGGTCTTCCCCGCCACCTACCAGCTGGTGTCGGGCCAACTCGTCGAGGACACGGTGGTGTTCGTCAAGGGCCGCCTCGACAGACGCGAGGACGTGCCACGGCTGGTGGCGATGGAACTGGCGGTGCCCGACCTGAGCGCCCGCCATGCCCCGCTGTGCCTGGAGATGCTCGAAGCGCGGGTGACCCCGCGCTCCGTGCAGCAGCTCAAAGAGATCCTCCAGGCCCATCCGGGACCGACCGAAGTACATCTGCGGGTGCGCGGCCGGGCCAGGACCACCGTCTACCGGCTGGGCCACCGCGTCGGCATCCGGCCCGAGTTCTGGGCGGATCTCAAGGCGGCGGTGGCGATCACCCGGGCCGATGACAACTCACGTCCCATACCGACCCGTTGAGTATCCTGGCCCGCGAACAGCACGCCCACCCGGCATGGGGCCGGGGGCAACCGCCGTAGTCACACGTTCTACACCCCTCTTACGCAAGCCACTTGCAGTACTTGCGCTACGCTTGCGTGCATGACGCGACGACTTGCTGAAGTGGCGAAGAAGGTCGGTGTCAGCGAGGCCACGGTCAGCCGGGTGCTCAACGGCAAGCCCGGGGTCTCCGAAGCCACCCGGCAGGCGGTGCTGTCCGCGCTGGACGTCCTCGGCTACGAGCGGCCCACACAGCTGCGGGGCAACCGGGCCCGGCTGGTGGGGCTGGTCCTGCCCGAGTTGCAGAACCCCATATTCCCGGCCTTCGCCGAGGTCATCGGCGGGGCGCTGGCACAGCTGGGGCTGACTCCGGTGCTGTGCACCCAGACCAAGGGCGGGGTATCCGAGGCCGATTACGTGGCGCTGCTGCTGCAACAGCAGGTCTCCGGGGTGGTGTTCGCGGGCGGGCTGTACGCGCAGGCCGACGCGCCGCATGAGCACTACCGGCTGCTCGCCGAGCGCAACATTCCGGTGGTGCTGGTCAACGCGGCCATCGAGCATCTCGGCTTCCCCGGCGTCTCCTGTGACGACGCCGTGGCCCTGGAGCAGGCGTGGCGGCATCTGGCCTCGCTGGGCCATGAGCGGATCGGGCTGGTGCTCGGGCCCGGTGACCATATGCCGTCGGCACGCAAGCTGGCCGCCGCGCGGGCGGTCGCCGGCGATCTCCCGGACGAGTTCGTGGCTCGGGCGATCTTCTCGATCGAGGGCGGTCACGCCGCGGCCTCCCGGCTGATCGACCGGGGCGTCACGGGGATCATCTGCGCCAGCGACCCGCTGGCTCTGGGGGCGATCCGGGCGGCCCGCCGCAAGGGGTTCGGCGTGCCGTCGCGGGTGTCCGTGGTCGGCTACGACGACTCCGCGTTCATGAACTGCACCGAGCCGCCGCTGACCACCGTCCGGCAGCCCATCGAGGCCATGGGCCGGGCGGCGGTCGAGCTGCTGAACGCGCAGATCGGCGGGGCGGCCGTACCGGCCGAGGAGCTGCTGTTCGAACCGGAGCTGGTGGTGCGCGGCTCCACGGCCCAGGCGCCCCGGGGTGGGACACGGGGGTGAGAGCGGGCCCGTCGGGAGGCGGCCGACGGGCGGTCGACGCGCCGGCCGAAAGGCAGCCGACGAGCTCAATCCACGGGATTCACAGCGCAGTTGAATAATTACAGAATCTACGCGACATCTTGCGACCTCATGTCGACGGTGCTTGAGTGTGCGGCGCACTCACGGTTGTGTGCGCCCCGCTCGCGGCCGTGGGGCTTCCCTGCTCCTGTACAGAGGGGTCCACCCATGAGAAGCACCGGGTTCCGCCGTTCTCTCATCGCGCTCAGCGCCTGTTCCCTCGTCCTCACCGCGTGCGGCGGGTCGAACGACGGCTCATCGGGCGGCAAGACGCGTATCACGGTCAACTGCATGCCGCCCAAGAGCGCCAAGGTCGACCGCGAGTTCTTCGAGGAGGACATCGCCTCCTTCGAGAAGCAGAACCCGGACATCGACGTCGTCGCGCATGACGCGTTCCCCTGCCAGGACCCGAAGACCTTCGACGCCAAGCTGGCCGGGGGCCAGATGGAGAACGTCTTCTACACGTACTTCACCGACGCCGGGCACGTCGTCGACATCAACCAGGCCGCCGATCTCACTCCGTACATCAAGGAGCTGAAGAGCTACTCCACCCTCCAGAAGCAGCTGCGCGACATCTACACGGCCGACGGCAAGGTCTACGGCATCCCGCGCACCGGCTACTCGATGGGCCTGATCTACAACCGCAAGCTCTTCGAGAAGGCCGGACTCGACCCCGACAAGCCGCCGCTGACCTGGGAGGAGGTCCGCGCCGACGCCAAGAGGATCGCCGCGCTGGGCGGCGGCACGGTCGGCTACGCGGACTACAGCGCGCAGAACCAGGGCGGCTGGCACTTCACGGCCGAGCTGTACTCACAGGGCGGCGACGTGGTCAGCCCCGACGGCAAGAAGGCCACCATCGACACCCCCGAGGCGCGCGCCGTCCTGCGGAACCTGCACGACATGCGCTGGACGGACAACTCGATGGGCAGCAAGCAGCTCCTTGTCATCAACGACGCCCAGCAGATGATGGGTTCGGGCAAGCTGGGCATGTACCTCGCCGCGCCCGACAACCTCCCGATCCTGGTGAAGGAGAAGGGCGGCAACTACAAGGACCTCGCCATCGCCCCCATGCCCGGTGGCAAGGGCACGCTCATCGGCGGCGACGGCTATATGTTCCACAAGAACGACACGCCCGCCCAGATCCGAGCCGGCCTCAAGTGGCTCGACCACATGTTCCTCACCCCGGGCAAGGGTTTCCTCGGCGACTACGTCCGCGCCAAGAAGAAGGACGCCCCGGTGGGCCTGCCCGAGCCGCGGCTGTTCACCGGCGCCGCCGACGCCAAGGACCAGCAGATCAAGAAGGCCAACGCCAATGTCCCGGTGGACAACTACCAGACCTTCCTGGACGGCAACCAGAAGCTGCGGATGAAGATCGAGCCGCCGCATGCCCAGCAGATCTACTCCGTGCTCGACGGAGCCGTCTCCGCCGTCCTGACCAAGAAGGACGCCGATATCGACAAGCTCCTCGAGGAAGCCTCCGACAAGATCGACAACATCCTGGCCCGGGGCTGACCCGATGACCGAAACCACTGCGCGGCCGCCCGCCGAGGCGATCGCCGTGCCCCCGGTACAGGCGCCGCCCCCGGCGGGGGGTCGGGGGCGGCGCCGCCTCGCCGACCAGGCCCGCGCCTATGGCTTCCTCCTCGGCGGCCTGCTCTGCTTCGCGCTGTTCTCCTGGTATCCGGCGATCCGCGCGGTGGTGATCGCCTTCCAGAAGTACACCCCCGGCTCCTCCCCCGAATGGGTCGGCACCGCCAACTTCACCCGGGTGCTGGACGATCCGGAGTTCACCGCGGCCTGGCGGAACACCCTCACCTTCACCCTGCTGGCGCTGCTCATCGGCTTCGCGATCCCGTTCCTGCTCGCGCTCGTGCTCAATGAACTCCGGCACGCCAAGGCGTTCTTCAGGGTCGTGGTCTATCTGCCGGTGATGATCCCGCCGGTGGTCAGCGCCCTGCTGTGGAAGTGGTTCTACGACCCCGGTGCCGGGCTGGCCAACGAGGCGCTGCGCTTTGCCCATCTGCCCACCTCGAACTGGTCCAACGGCGCCGACACCGCCCTGATCTCCCTCGTCATCGTCGCCACCTGGGCCAATATGGGCGGCACCGTCCTGATCTATCTGGCGGCCCTCCAGTCCATCCCCGGTGAGCTGTACGAGGCGGCCGAACTGGACGGCGCAGGACTGCTCCAGCGCATCCGGCATGTCACGATCCCCCAGACGCGGTTCGTGATCCTCATGCTGATGCTGTTGCAGATCATCGCGACCATGCAGGTCTTCACCGAGCCCTTCGTGATCACCGGCGGTGGCCCGGAGAACGCCACGGTCACCGTCCTGTACCTGATCTACAAGTACGCCTTCCTCTACAACGACTTCGGTGGCGCCTGTGCGCTGAGCGTCATGCTGCTCGTGCTGCTCGGTGCCTTCTCCGCCCTCTATCTGTGGCTGACCCGCTCCGGGGAGGACGACGTATGAGCACCCGGACCCTCGTCTCCCCCGCCGCCCTGGCCCGCCCCCGCGGCAGGGCCGTCTACTGGACGGTCTTCACCGCGGTGCTGGTGCTGTTCGTGATCGCCTTCCTCTTCCCGGTCTACTGGATGGTGACCGGTGCGATGAAGTCGCCGGACGAGGTGGCGAAGACCCCGCCCACCCTCGTCCCCGAGCAGTGGCGCTTCAGCGGCTACACCGACGCCTGGGACCTGATGCAGCTTCCGCAGCATCTGTGGAACACGGTGGTCCAGGCGGCCGGCGCCTGGCTGTTCCAGCTGGTCTTCTGCACGGCCGCCGCCTACGCCCTGTCCAAGCTGAGGCCCGCCTTCGGCAAGGTGATCCTCGGCGGCATCCTGGCCACGCTGATGGTCCCGGCCCAGGCGCTGGTCGTGCCGAAGTACCTGACCGTCGCCGACCTGCCGCTGATCCACACCAGTCTGCTCAACGACCCGCTCTCGATCTGGCTGCCGGCCGTCGCCAACGCCTTCAACCTCTATCTCCTCAAGCGGTTCTTCGACCAGATCCCGCGCGATGTCCTGGAGGCCGCCGAGATCGACGGCGCCGGGAAGCTGCGCACCCTGTGGTCGATCGTGCTGCCCATGTCGCGTCCGGTGCTCGGCGTTGTGTCGATCTTCGCGCTGGTCGCGGTGTGGCAGGACTTCCTGTGGCCGCTGATGGTCTTCTCCGACACCGGCAAGCAGCCGATCAGCGTGGCACTCGTCCAGCTGTCGCAGAACATCCAGCTGACCGTGCTCATCGCCGCGATGGTCATCGCCAGCATCCCGATGGTCGCGCTGTTCCTCCTCTTCCAGCGGCACATCATCGCCGGGATCAGCGCGGGCAGCACGAAGGGCTGACACCGCTCCCCTCGACAGAAAGGCACCCACCGTGGCCCAGCGCACCCCTGCCCGGACACCCCACGACTGGTGGCGCTCCGCCGTCATCTACCAGGTGTATGTGCGCAGCTTCGCCGACGGGGACGGCGATGGCACCGGCGACCTCGCGGGCGTCCGCGCCAGGCTGCCGTACCTCGCCGAACTCGGCGTCGACGCACTGTGGTTCAGCCCCTGGTACCAGTCGCCCATGAAGGACGGCGGCTATGACGTCGCCGACTACCGTGCCATCGACCCGGCCTTCGGCACCCTGGCCGAGGCGGAGAAGGTCATCGCCGAGGCCCGGGAGCTGGGCATCCGCACGATCGTCGACATCGTGCCGAACCATGTCTCCGATCAGCACCCGTGGTGGCGTGCCGCGCTCACCGGCGGCCCCGAGCGCGAGCTCTTCCACTTCCGCGCGGGCCGCGGCGACCACGGTGAGCTGCCCCCCAACGACTGGAAGTCGGAGTTCGGCGGCCCGGCGTGGACCCGGCTGCCCGACGGCGACTGGTATCTGCATCTGTTCGCCCCCGAACAGCCGGACCTCAACTGGGCCCATCCGGCGGTGCGCCAGGAGCACGAGGACATCCTGCGCTTCTGGTTCGAGCGGGGTGTCGCGGGCGTCCGCATCGACTCGGCCGCCCTGCTGGCCAAGGACCCCCGGCTGCCCGACTTCGTCGAGGGCCGCGATCCGCATCCGTACGTCGACCGCGATGAGCTCCATGACGTCTACCGCTCCTGGCGCGGAGTGGCCGATGAGTACGGCGGCGTCTTCGTGGGCGAGGTGTGGCTGCCCGACAGCGAGCGCTTCGCCCGCTATCTGCGCCCCGACGAGCTGCACACCGCCTTCAACTTCTCCTTTCTGGCCTGCCCCTGGGACGCCCGGCGGCTGCGGACGTCGATCGACGAGACGCTCGCCGAACACGCCCCCGTGGGCGCGCCCGCCACCTGGGTGCTGTGCAACCACGATGTGACCCGCACCGTGACCCGCTACGGGCGCGAGGACACCGGGTTCGACTTCGCCACCAAGGTCTTCGGCACCCCCACCGACCTCGCCCTGGGCACCCGGCGGGCACGGGCCGCCGCGCTGCTGTCGCTGGCCCTGCCCGGCGCCGTCTACGTCTACCAGGGGGAGGAGCTGGGCCTGCCCGAGGCCGATATCCCGCGCGACCGCATCGAGGACCCGATGCACTTCCGCTCCGGCGGCACCGACCCGGGCCGCGACGGCTGCCGGGTGCCGCTGCCGTGGGTGGCGGAGGCGCCGTACGCCGGATTCGGCTCGCGGGAGGAGCCGTGGCTGCCGCAGCCCGCGCACTGGCCGGCGTACGCGGCCGGTCTCCAGGCGGAGGACCCGGGTTCGATGCTCAGCCTCTACCGCGAGGCCATTCGCATCCGCCGCACCACCCCCGGTTTCGGCGACGGGGCGCTGACCTGGCTCCCCTCGGCCGACGGTGTTCTGGCCTTCGCCCGTACCGAGGGCCTGGTCTGCATGGTCAACCTCGCGGAGACCCCCGCCGAGCTGCACGGCGACTCCCGGCTCCTGCTCAGCAGCGGCCCCCTGGACGACCACGGCCGCCTTCCCCAGGACACGGCGGCCTGGCTGCTCATCTGAGCCACCACCGCACCGCACCACCCCCACCGCACCGCGCTATCCCACCACCCCCACCACGAAGGGATCAGCACATGCACAGCAACAGCACGGCATCGGCATCGGCATCGGCATCGGCCAGGCGCTTGTCCGCGATCGGCGTGGCCGTCGCCCTGGCCGCCGGCACGCTCGTGACCCTGACCCCCACGGCCGCCCACGCGGCGGCGGGCGCCTCCCTCCCGTTCACCTCGGTGGAGGCCGAGTCGGCCACCACCACGGGTACGAAGATCGGCCCCGACTTCACCCAGGGCACACTCGCCTCCGAGGCGTCCGGTCGCCAGGCCGTCCGCCTCGCCTCGGGCCAGCGCGTCGAGTTCACCGCACCGCGCGCCGCCAACGCGGTGAACGTCGCCTACAGCGTGCCCGACGGCCAGTCGGGCACGCTCAACGTCTATGTCAACGGCACCAAGCTGGCCAAGACCCTCGCGGTCACGTCCAAGTACTCGTATGTGGACACCGGCTGGATCATGGGGTCGAAGACCCACCACCTCTACGACAACGCCCGGCTGCTGCTCGGCCAGAACGTCCAGGCCGGTGACAAGATCGCCTTTGAGGCGGCGAACACCCAGGTCACCGTCGATGTGGCCGATTTCGAGCAGGTGACGGCGGCTGCCACCCAGCCGTCCGGATCGGTCTCCGTCACCTCCAAGGGCGCCGACCCCAGCGGGCAGGGCGACTCCACCCAGGCGTTCCGGGACGCCATCTCCGCCGCCCAGGGCGGAGTGGTCTGGATCCCGCCGGGTGACTACAAGCTGACCTCCTCCCTGAGCGGTGTCCAGAACGTCACCCTCCAGGGCGCCGGCGGCTGGCACTCCGTCGTGCACACCTCACGGTTCATCGACCAGACCGGCTCCTCCGGCAACGTCCACATCAAGGACTTCGCGGTCATCGGCGAGGTCACCGAGCGTGTCGACTCCAACCCCGACAACTTCGTCAACGGCTCGCTCGGCCCGGGCTCCAGCGTGTCGGGCATGTGGATCCAGCATCTGAAGGTCGGTCTCTGGCTGACCGGCAACAACGACAACCTCGTGATCGAGAACAACCGCATCCTCGACACCACCGCCGACGGCCTCAACCTCAACGGTTCCGCCAAGGGCGTACGGGTCCGCGACAACTTCCTGCGCAACCAGGGCGACGACTCGCTCGCCATGTGGTCGCTGAACTCCCCGGACACCAACAGCAGCTTCGAGAGCAACACCATCTCGCAGCCGAACCTCGCCAATGGCATCGCGATCTACGGCGGTACGGACATCACGGTCAAGAACAACCTGATCTCCGACACCAACGCCCTCGGCAGCGGTATCGCCATCTCCAACCAGAAGTTCCTTGACCCGTTCCATCCGCTGGCCGGCACGATCACGGTCGACGGCAACACGCTCGTCCGCGCGGGGGCCATGAACCCCAACTGGAGCCATCCGATGGGCGCCCTGCGCGTCGACTCCTACGACAGCGCCATCGAGGCCACCGTCAACATCACCAACACGACCATCACGGACAGCCCGTACAGCGCCTTCGAGTTCGTCTCCGGCGGCGGCAGGGGCTACGCGGTCAAGAACGTCAATGTGACCGGCGCGACCGTGACCAACCCCGGAACCGTCGTGGTCCAGGCCGAGGCGCAGGGGGCCGCGAAGTTCAGCAATGTCACCGCCTCCAGCGTCGGCGTCGCGGGCATCTACAACTGCCCCTTCCCGGCCGGCTCGGGCACCTTCAGCCTCAGCGAAGGCGGCGGCAACTCCGGCTGGAGCAGCACCTGGTCGGACTGTTCCGCCTGGCCCCAGCCCGGCCAGGGCAACCCGGAGCCCGACCCGGGCCGCAACCTCGCCAAGGGCCGTCCGGCCACCGCGACCGGCTCACAGGACGTCTACACCCCCGGCAAGGCGGTCGACGGTGACGCCAACACCTACTGGGAGTCGGCCAACAACGCCTTTCCGCAGGCCCTGACCGTGGACCTGGGCTCCAGCCAGGCCGTGCGCCGGCTGGTGCTGAAGCTGCCGCCCGCCGCGGCCTGGGGCGCCCGTACCCAGACCCTGTCCGTACTGGGCAGCACGGACGGCTCGTCGTACTCGACGGTGGTGGGCTCGCAGGGCTACCGCTTCGACCCGGCGAGCGGCAACAAGGTCACCGTCACCCTGCCCGGCAGCGCCAATGTGCGCTATCTGAGGCTGAATGTCACCGGCAACACGGGCTGGCCGGCGGCCCAGGCCAGTGAGGTGGAGGCGTATCTGACCTCCTCATGATCCCCACCCCCGCGCTTCGCCGTCGTCCCGGACCACGCGGACACCTCGGGTCCCCGGCCCGGCGAAGCGCGGGACGGGGTGTGGTCCGGAGCCGGTGTGGATCGGACGAGGACCCGGACGGGTGCGGACCGCACGAGGGGCCCGTCAAGGCCACCACCAGCAAGCCTTGCATGATCATGCGGAAGACTGCATACTCCTGCTGTGTCCAAAGTTCTCACCTCCCTCCCTGTCGGCGAACGCGTCGGGATCGCCTTCTCCGGCGGCCTCGACACCTCGGTAGCGGTCGCGTGGATGCGCGACAAGGGCGCTGTGCCCTGCACCTACACCGCCGACATCGGCCAGTACGACGAGCCCGACATCGCCTCGGTCCCCGGGCGCGCCACGACGTACGGCGCGGAGGTCGCCCGCCTGGTGGACTGCCGGGCGGCCCTGGTGGAGGAGGGGCTCGCGGCCCTGTCCTGCGGGGCGTTCCACATCCGCTCCGGCGGCCGCAGCTACTTCAACACCACCCCGCTCGGGCGGGCGGTCACCGGCACCCTGCTGGTGCGCGCCATGCTCGAGGACAATGTGCAGATCTGGGGCGACGGCTCCACCTTCAAGGGCAATGACATCGAGCGGTTCTACCGCTACGGCCTGCTGGCCAACCCCTCCCTGCGGATCTACAAGCCCTGGCTGGACGCCGACTTCGTCAGCGAGCTCGGCGGCCGCAAGGAGATGTCGGAGTGGCTGCTCGCCCACGACCTGCCCTACCGGGACAGCACGGAGAAGGCGTACTCCACCGACGCCAACATCTGGGGCGCGACCCATGAGGCCAAGTCGCTCGAGCACCTCGACACGGGCATCGAGATCGTCGAGCCGATCATGGGCGTGCGGTTCTGGGACCCGACGGTCGAGATAGCGGCCGAGGACGTCACGATCGGCTTCGAGCAGGGCCGGCCGGTGACGATCAACGGCAAGGAGTTCGCCTCCGCCGTCGATCTGGTGCTGGAGGCCAATGCCATCGGCGGCCGCCACGGCATGGGCATGTCCGACCAGATCGAGAACCGCGTCATCGAGGCCAAGAGCCGGGGCATCTACGAGGCGCCGGGCATGGCGCTGCTGCACGCGGCGTACGAGCGGTTGGTCAACGCGATCCACAACGAGGACACCCTCGCCACCTACCACAACGAGGGGCGGCGGCTCGGCCGGCTGATGTACGAGGGCCGCTGGCTGGACCCGCAGGCGCTGATGGTGCGCGAGTCGCTCCAGCGCTGGGTGGGCGCGGCGATCACCGGCGAGGTGACCCTGCGGCTGCGGCGCGGTGAGGACTACTCCATCCTGGACACCTCCGGACCGGCGTTCAGCTACCACCCGGACAGGCTCTCGATGGAGCGGACCGAGGACTCCGCCTTCGGGCCGGTGGACCGGATCGGCCAGCTGACCATGCGCAACCTCGACATCGCCGACTCGCGCGCCAAGCTGGAGCAGTACGCCGGTCTCGGCATGGTCGGCAGTTCGCATCCGGCGCTGATCGGCGCCGCGCAGGCGGCCTCCACCGGGCTGATCGGCGCGATGCCGCAGGGCGCCTCCGAGGCGATCGCCTCGGGCGGCCAGGCGTCGGGGGAGGACACGCTGCTCGACCGGGCCGCGATGGAGTTCGGCGCCGACTGACGCTCCGCCCCCCACCCGCGACAACGGCCAGGGTGCCCCGCTCCGGGGCGCCCTGGCCGTACCCGTTCGACGCCACCCGTCGACCGCCCCCGACGCCAAGCGGCGCGGCACCCCCGTGCGGGGGCGCCGCGCCGCCGTGCGGACCGGCCAGCGGCCGGGCGGGGTCAGCCCGCGGACCGCCCCGCCGTGCCGCCGCCCAGGCCGTCGACGTAGGTGGCGATCCAGGCCAGCGGCGCGTTCCAGTTGATGGTGATCTCGTTGGTGGAGAACGCCATGATGTCGTCGATGTAGCACATCGCCGGGGCGCAGCCGTTCAGCTTCTCCTTGGCGACCGGGTCCTGGAGCCCGGAGTTCGGGCCGCCCGCCAGCGAACCGGGTGCCGGATGCGGCAGCTTGTGGTCGAGCTGGTGGGCCCAGAAGCGGTGGTGCTGGTTGTGCGAGTTCCGTTCGCCGTAGCCGGTGACGTAGGACTGGTTGAGCGGATTCGCGCCCAGCAGGTAGTCCATGCCGCGGAGCACCGCGTCGCGGTAGCGGGGCTTGTCCGTCAGGTCGTGCGCGGTGGCGAGCACGATCATGTTGTTCAGCACCTGACTGTTGGAGCCCCACTCGTACTTGCCGTCCTTCGGCGCGTACGGAACGCCGTAGGCCGACTTCGCGGAGTCCGCGGCGTAGTGGTCGGCGGCCTTCGTCACCATCGAGCGCACCTCGGCGCGCTGCCGCGCGGTGAGCTTGTTGGGGACGGTGGCCAGGTCCAGCGCTCCCAGCCCCGCGGTCGAGGCCCAGGACATGCCGCCGCCGCGCGGGAAAAGCGCGCCGACGTCGCGGTGCAGCGGCGAGTCGAGCACCGCCTTGGCGTAGGTGTGGTCGCCGGTGGTGATGAACAGCTCGGCCGCGGCCCAGTAGAACTCGTCACCGACGGACTGGTCGCCGTAGGCGCCGCCGCCCGTGGAGTCGCTGTCGCTCGCGAGGATCTTCGGATGTGCCTTGGCCGCGGCCCACGCGGTCCGGGCCGCGTGCAGCGAGCGGGCGGCGAACTCCGGGTCGTAGGACTTGAACAGGCGGGCGCTCTGCGCGGCGGCGGCCGCCAGGTTGAGCGTGGCCGCGGTGGACGGCTTGTGCAGCTCACGCTGTTGCTGGTCCTGATCCGGCCGGGTCGGGAAGCCGGTCCACTCCTTGTCGTGCACCTTATGGAAGGCCATACCGGCGAGCGGCTTGCCCTTGGGCACCTGCATGCGCAGCAGGAACTCCATCTCCCAGCGGGCCTCGTCCAGGATGTCCGGGACGCCGTTGCCGCGCTCGGGCACCCGGAGCCGGCCGTCGCCCAGCGACGCGCCGTCGGCGCCCTTGGTGGTGCGGGTGCGCTCGTACGCGGACATCAGCTGGGCCACGGAGATACCGCCGTTGACGACGTACTTGCCCTGGTCACCGGCGTCGTACCAGCCACCGGAGACATCGCGGCGGTAGTCGCACACACCGTCCTGGCACGGGACGTCGGTGTCGCCCCGGTGCGGGGCTGCCTTGTCATGGCCCGCGGGACGGGCGTACTTCGGCCCCACGAGATCCGCGTCGATCTTGATGCCGCTGCGGTTGCGGTAGAAGTACGCCAGCGCGTCGCTCCGCAGTGAGCTGTAGAGGTGGTCACCGATGGTGAACGGCTCGCTCTTCTTGCCGTCGACGGTGACGGTGTACCCCTTGCCCTCGTTCGTGACCTTGCTGAAGTCGAAGGTCTGAACGTTCTGCCGGGAGCTCGGGTCGACGCCGGCGGGGGTGGTGGTCCCGCTCGCCTGCTCGGTGCCGTCGGCGGCCCGGAGCGTCCAGGTCAGGGGCTTGGTGGCGCTGGTGACGACCGTGCCCCTCTTGGGTCCGTCGGTCAGATAGCCGACCTGGTTCACCCGCACCGGCGAGCCGGTGTCGGGCTTGGGAGCGGCCTGGGGCAGGGCCGTCTCGGCGCCATGCCGTGCGTGGTGGCCCACGGCACCCGCGGCGGGTGCGGTCAGGGCGCCGAGGGTCAGCCCGGCGGCGACCGCCGCGCACACCATGCTCCGGCGGCGGCGGTCGGTCCGGTCAGGGGCGGTCCGTACACGAGGAGCAGGAGGAGACAAGACTCAGCACTTCCGGGGTTCGGCGTCTTTTCCGTCCCCCAGAGGCTATGAACCCGTCCTGGCCTGCGGCTTCGTACGCTTAGCCGAAATCCGGGTACACCAGGTGACCGAGGCCGGCCTCCTTCGATCGAGGTATCGCGCGAGGTGAGGGGCGGTGGCGGCGGGGCTACCAGCGGGCGAGATCCGGCTGGAAGGACGGGTCGAAGCGCCGCATGTACCCGGTGTCATCGCGGTTGCGCTGTCCGCAGCGCACGTACTGCTCATGCAGGCGCGCCAGGGCGTCGGGGTCCAGCTCCACACCGAGGCCGGGGGCGCCCGGCACGGGCACCGCGCCGTCCGTGAAGGTCAGCACGCCGTCCACGATCACGTCCTCGGTCTTCCACGGCCAGTGGGTGTCACAGGCGTAGCTGAGATTCGGGGTGGCCGCGGCCAGGTGGACCATCGCGGCCAGGCTGATCCCCAGATGCGAGTTCGAGTGCATGGACAGGCCCATGCCGAAGGTGTCGCAGATGCCGGAGAGCAGCTTGGAGCGGCGCAGCCCGCCCCAGTAGTGGTGGTCGGAGAGGACGACCTGGACGGCGTCGGCGGCCACCGCGGGGGCCAGCCCGTCGAAGGCCACCACACACATGTTGGTGGCCAGCGGCATGGGGACCTCGCGGGCGACCGCGGCCATGCCCTCGATCCCGGGGGTGGGGTCCTCCAGGTACTCCAGCACACCGTCGAGCGCGCGCCCGACCTTCACCGATGTCCGCGTCGTCCAGACGGCATTGGGGTCCAGGCGCAGCGGATGGTCGGGGAAGGCACGGCGCAGCGCCCGTATCGCCTCGATCTCCTCCTCCGGGGGCCTGACGCCGCCCTTCAGCTTGATCGCGGTGAAGCCGTAGTCGTCCACCATCCGCCGGGCCTGCGCCACGATGGCGTCGGGGTCGAGGGCCTCGCCCCAGGAGTCCGGTTCCCGGCCGGGGTGGCCGGCCCACTTGTAGAAGAGGTACGCGCTGAACGGGACCGCGGACCGCACGGCGCCGCCGAGGAGGTCGCAGACCGGGCGTCCGATGGCCTTGCCCTGGATGTCCAGGAGCGCCACCTCGAACGGGGAGGCGACGCGGTCGACGGTGCTGCTGGTGGTGATCATGCCGGTGAGCCCGGAGCCGCCCGCGCCGCCCACGCGGTCGATGACCCGCTGGACGCGCTGGTGGAGTTCCTCGGTGGCGAAGGCGTCCAGCCCGACGATCTCGTGTCCGACGGCCGTGAGGCGCTCCAGGTGGAGTTCGTCCGCGTAGGTCTCGCCGAGCCCGGTCAGACCCGCGTCGGTGTGGACCTGCACGATCGAGCGGAGCGCGAAGGGCTCATGGACGCCGACGGAGTTGAGCAGGGCCGGGTCGTGGAAGGCGACGGGGGTGATGGTGACATCCGTGATGCGCGGGGCTGCTCCGTCAGACATCGACGTCCATTCATATGGTTGAACGGGTGGTAGATGGGTGAACGATACCAAGGTGCCGCCCCGACGAGGAGGGGGCGCCCGCCGCAACTCATGTGATTCCGCATGGAATTATTGCTTCCGGAGCCATTGACCTGGGCGAACGGGCGATCGTAAGGTCTGCGCACACCTAGCCCCGCATTCACATGCGTGACCGCCGTTCACCATGGCTCTACCCGGATCGCCTCAGGGTGACCACGGCCCCGCCCCGCCCTGAACCATGCATTTCGGGCAGGACGGGCCGTGGCGCGTCACCGGCGGAGGGCCGCATCCGTCGGGGTGCGGTCAGCGGTGGACCGACGAGGGCGTACGCCGTCCGCGCGGAGCGGATCAGGCGCCGACGCGGAGGACCAGCTTGCCGCGGGTGTGGCCGTCCTCGCCCTTGCGGTGGGCGCGGGCGGCCTCCTCCAGCGGGAAGACCTCCTCGACCTCGACCACGGCCTCCCCCTTGTCGATCAGCCCGGCGATCGCGGTGAGGTCGGCGCCGTCCGGCTCGACGAGGAAGCCACTGGTACGCATCCCGGCGGCGTCCGCGGCCTGCCGCACCTCGGGGGCGACGCCACCGGGGACGGCCACCAGCAGTCCCCCCTTCTTCAGCACCTTCAGGGAACGGGTGCTGGTGGCGTCGTGGTCCTCGCCCAGAAGGTCGATCACCACATCGATGTCCTCGACCACGTCCTCGAAGCGCCGCTCGGTGTAGTCGACCAGCTCCGCCGCTCCGAGCCGGCCGAGCCATTCGTGCCGGCTCCCCCGGGCGGTCCCCACCACCCGCGCCCCCAGGTGCCGTGCGAACTGGACGGCGAAGTGCCCGACACCGCCGGCGGCGGCGTGCACCAGAACCCGCTGACCCGCCGTCACCCGGGCGGTGTCCACGATGATCTGCCAGGCCGTCAGCGCCGCCAGCGGCACGGCGGCCGCCTCCTCATGGCTCAATGTGCCGGGCTTGCGGGCGAACTGACGAGAGGGGGCCGTGACGAACTCGGCGTAGCCACCGGCCTGGCGGGGGAACCACGGCATGCCGTACACCTCGTCGCCGGGGGCCAGGGTGGTCACCCCGAACCCGACCTCCTCGACCACGCCGGAGACATCCCAGCCCAGGGTGAACGGCGGATCGCCGAGCACACCGGCCATGCCGCCGCCCTGGCGGGTCTTCCAGTCGACCGGGTTGATACCGGCGGCGCGCACCCGCACCAGCACCTCGGTGGGCAGCGGCTCCGGGCGCGGGACCTCCGCGACGCGCAGCACCTCCGGGCCGCCGAGCGCATCCTGCACCACCGCACGCATCATGGACCTGGCCACGTGTGCCTCCTGAGCTCATCCGTTCTCTCGCGCCCGCTCTCCGGACGCGTTCGCACGCTATCCGCCGGGCTCTGGTTACCCACAAGGGACACTGCTACCTTTTGGGTAGTACCAGCATTCGGAGGTCGCTCCATGAGCACGCGATGTCACACCGGCCAGCACGACCATCATGATGTGTACGAGGCCCAGTGCCCGTGCCGCGCCATGCTGGATCTGCTGGCGAACAAATGGGCGGCGCTCGCCATCGGGGCCCTGGAGGACGGCCCGCTGCGGTTCGGCGCGCTCCAGCGCCGCCTTCAGGGCGTCAGCCCGAAGGTGCTCACCCAGACGCTGCGCCGCCTCGAGGACGCCGGACTCGTCGAGCGCACCGTTTACCCGGCCGTCCCGCTCCATGTGGAGTACGAACTCACTCCCCTGGGCCACAGCGCGTCCATCCCGCTGCGGAATCTGCGCATATGGGTCGAGGACAACCTCGACCTCACCACCGCGCCCGCGACGCCCGCGTGACGGCGCCGGTCCCCCGTCACCGCCGCCCGCCCCCTCAGCACCCTCCCCACGGACGAGGGGGCGCCCTTTTCGAACCCCGCGGCTCCCTGCGAGCCAAGGGCTCCGTCAGAACGCGGGGGCGGTGCGGATGGCCGCGATGTCGAACTGGAGGCGGACCTTCTCACTCACCAGGGCGCCGCCCTCCGCCAGTCTGGCGTTGTAGGTCAGGCCCCATTCGGAGCGGTTGATGGTGGTCGTACCGTCGAAGCCCGCCCGCTGGTAGCCGAAGGGGTCCGTGACCTGCCCGATATAGGTGAGGTCCAGGATCACGGGGCGGGTGATGTCTCTGATCGTGAGGTCCCCGGTCATCCGGTAGACGTCCGTGCCCACGACCTCCACGGCGGTACTGGCGAACCGGATGTGCGGGTAGGTTCTGGCGTCCAGGAAATCCCGGCCCATCAGGTGGTCGTCGCGCTGCTCGACACCGGTCTGGACACTCGCGGTGGACATCAGGACCTCGGCCCGGGAGCGGCGCGGATCACGGCCGTCGAAGTAGAGGCGGCTCTGGAACTCCGCGAAGGCGCCACGCACCGTGGTCACCATGGCGTGCCGGACAGAGAAACCGATCCGACTGTGCGCCGGGTCGACGATCCACTCTCCGGTGAGAGCCGCGAGATCGGGATCCGGCAGAGCGACGGCACCGACGGACGTCGCCCGGGTAGGGGGGACCGCCGGCGCGGCGTTGGGGACCGCACGGCGGGGGGTACTGCGGCTGAACAGGTTCATGCCACCCGTTGTTACTTTCAACCTAGGGGGTGACGCAACCCTTGATCAAGAGCAGATACACAAGAATCTTGAGTAAGTGCCTCCGGGGCCCCGCCAGCGTGCCCGCCGGTGCCCGCCCACACGCCTGGCGCGACCAAGGTGCGGGCGGCGTGCGCACCGCCGGATACGTCATCCTGGTCAACGCCCTTTGATCACCGCGATGTTCCCGCCGAGGAGAAGCACCCGTTGACGACCGACAGCTACTACGAGCCGATCGACGAACACCGCTACAAGCCCACCTCTCACGTCAGTGGCGCCTGGAGCACCGATGAGCAGCACTTCAGCCCGCTCGGCGGTCTCATCGTCCACGCCATCGACCGCCATCTCGCCACCCGTCCGGACACCGGACTGCTCCTCAGCCGGATCAGCTTCGACATCCTCGGGCGCCTCGCCCTCGACGAGTGCGAGATCCGGGTGGAGACCATCCGGCCCGGCCGCACCATCGAACTCCTCGAAGCCGTCGTGCTCATCGCCGACCGCCCGGTGGTCCGGGCCCGAGCCTGGCTCCTCGCCGCCGTGGACACCGCCGCCGTCGCCGGTGGCACCGGGGACCGGCTCACCCCTCCCGAGCGGCTCGCCCCCTGGGCGATGGCCTCGCTGTGGCCCGGCGGGTACATCGCCTCCCTGGACTCCCGTCCGCTCGCACCGCCCCGGCCGGGCCGCGCCACCGTATGGGTCTCCACCCCGCTCGACCTCGTGGCCGGGCAGACCAGCACCCCGCTGGCCTCCTACATCACGCTGATCGACACCGCCAACGGCATCGCCGTACGGCAGTCGCCCACCGCCTGGATGTTCCCCAACGTCGATCTGACCATCCACCTCCACCGCCGGCCGGAGGGCCGCTGGGCCGGGCTGGACACCACGGTCACCTTCGGCGACACCGGCCAGGGCATCACCAGCACCGTGCTGCACGATCTGCGCGGTCCGGTCGGCCACGCCCAGCAGATCCTCACCGTCCGCCCCCTGCCCGGCAGCTGACCGCGTACGGGACCCGCCGCCACCGGTGAGGTGGCGGCTCGCCTGTACGATGACGCCGCAAGCAACGAACCACTCTGCCTGACGCAGAGCTGGCGCGACCGCTCGGCGGCCGCGGTCTTCTGCCCCTGCTCGGCGCGGACCCGGTATCTACCCCGGTCCAGCGCGAGAGGACAGCTCTCGGCGCACTCCGCCATGCCGGCCCGGGTGCGCTACCAGGCGGCGGAAAGGCGTCGGCCGTGGCATCCGCGGTCTCCAGGACCACCCCTTCTCCCGTAGAGCCCCCTCCCGCACCGCGCGCGGGCTACGGGCAACTGCTGCGCACACCGGGCGCGTGGAGCTTCCTGCTGCCCGGTTTCGCCGCCCGGCAGCCGTTCGCGATGCTGACGATCAGCATCGTGCTGCTGCTGCGCCACACCACCGGGTCGTACGGTGTCGCCGGTGTGGTCGCGGCCGTCACCGGCGTCTCCATGGCGCTGTTCGCGCCGCGGAGCGGCAAGCTGGCCGACCGCCACGGGCAGAGCGCGGTTCTGGTGCCGGGGGTGCTGATCCACGCGGCGGCCGCGGCCCTGCTGACCGCGCTCGCGCTGGTACACGCGCCACTGTGGGCGCTGATCGCCGCCGCGGTGCCGACGGGCGCCTCCGTCCCGCAGGTCGGACCCATGGTGCGGGCCCGCTGGGCGGCCGTACTCGGGGACGGCGCCACGGGCGGACCCGGCCCACGTTCGGGGCGCCATCCGCTGCCGGCGACCGCGGCCGCGTTCGAGTCCGTGACGGACGAGCTCACGTTTGTCATCGGCCCCGTGCTCGCGACCGGCCTGAGCACCGGAGTGCACCCGGCCTCCGGCCTGATCGCGGAGGCCGCGCTGACCCTCGCGGGCGGACTGCTCTTCGCGGCCCAGCGCCGTACCGCGCCGCGGCCGGGCTCCACGCGGGCGGACACGCGGGAGCGGCACGTCTCGGCCCTGTCGGTGCCGGGTGTGCGTGTCCTGGCCGTGGCCTTCCTGGGCATCGGCTCGGTCTTCGGCGGTATGCAGGTGGCGCTGACCGCCTTCACCCAGGAGCACGGTCAGCCCGGCCTGAACGGTGTGCTCTACGGCGTCTTCGCGGCGGGCAACATGCTCGCGGGCGTGGCCTGCGGCGCCATCGCCTGGCGCACCTCCCCGCGGCGGCGGCTGCTGACGTCCTACACCGCGCTGACTCTGGTCTGCTCGACGCTGTGGGCGGTGCCCACACCACTGCCGCTGGGCGGTCTTGGACTGCTCGCGGGGCTGTGCGTCGCACCGGCGCTGATCACCGGCTACACCCTGGTGGAGGCCCTGGTCCCGGCCACGTCCCGGACGGAGGCGTTCACCTGGCTGACCGGCTCGGTCGCGCTGGGGCAGGCCGCGGCGGTGACGGCGGGCGGACAGCTGGCGGACGGCTTCGGCGCGAGCGCCGCCTTCACGGTGCCGCTCATGGGCACGGCCCTCGCCCTGCTGACGGTGGTGTCCCTGCGCGCCCGGATCGCACCGCGCGGCGCCACGAAAGAGATACGCCACGAGCGGGACCCCGCCGCCCCTCGCCCCGAGTCGCTCCGGGCGGCGGACACCTCCTGAGCGACATCCCGCTCCGGGGGGCGGTACCGAGCCGGGCGGCGGCCGTACGGTCGCCGCCCGCTCACGGTGCTCCGAACGCGGGGTCCGAGATGTGAGCAGCCGCAGGTCCCGGTCAGCCGCGGGCGATGACCTTGCCCGGGTTGAGGATCCCGTGCGGGTCGAGGGCCGCCTTGACGGCGCGGTGCATGTCCAGGACGGCCGGTGTGAGCTCCCGCTCCAGACCGTCCCGCTTCAGCAGCCCCACACCGTGTTCACCGGTGACCGTGCCGCCGAGGTCGATGGCGTCCGCGATGATGTCGTGGAACGCGGCCTGGGCCCGCTCCCGGGCCGCCGTGTCGCCGGGCTGGGTGATGAGCAGCGGATGGAGGTTGCCGTCACCGGCGTGGGCGATGTTGGCGATGAGCGTGTCATGGCGGGCGGCGGCGCGCTCGATCCGCGCCAGCATCTCCGGTACGGCCGCCTTGGGCACACAGACGTCCTCGGTGAGCACCGGGCCCAGCCGCTCCAGCGCGGGATAGGCCAGCCGCCTGGCCGCGAACAGCGCGTCGGCCTCCTCCTGGTCCGTGGAGCGCGCGGCCCAGGTCGCCCCGGCCTCCTCGAAACAGGCGAGCATGCGCTCGGCCTCCTGCGCACCGGCCGGGCCCGGGGCGTCCGTACGCCCGAGGAGCACCACGTCCGCGTCGACGGACAGGCCCATGTTCTTCCACTTGTCGACCGCCGCCAGGCAGTGCCGGTCGATCAGCTCCAGCGCGGACGGGGTGAGCCCCGCGGCCCCGATCGCGGCGACCGCGCGTCCCGCCGCCACGACCGAGGAGAAGTATCCGGCGACCGTGCGCTCCGCCTCACGCCGTGGCCGCAGCCGCACCGTGATCTCGGTGATCACGCCGAGGGTGCCCTCGGAGCCGACTATCAGCCCCGCCAGGTCGTACCCGGCGACGCCCTTGGCGGTTCTGCGGCCGAGCCGCACGAGCTCACCGGTGCCGGTCACCGCTTCCAGGCCGAGCACATAGTCGCGGGTGACGCCGTACTTCACACAGCACAGCCCGCCCGCGTTGGTGGCCACATTGCCGCCGATGGTGGACCAGGGCGCGCTCGCGGGGTCCGGTGGGTACCAGAGCCCCCGTTCGGCGCAGGCGGCCCGCAGATCGTCGTTGACCACACCGGGGCCGACGACCGCCAGGCGCTCCACGGGGTCGATCTCGTGGATGGTGTCCATGGCCTCGGTGGAGAGCACCACACAGCCCTCGACGGCGTTGGCGCCACCGGAGAGGCCGGTGCCGGCGCCCCGGGTGACCAGCGGCACGCCGTGCCGTACACAGGCACGCACCACCGAGCGCACCTCCCGCGCCGTCCGTGGCCGCACCACGACGCGGGGGGTGCCGTACGGCGCCCACTCCGCCTCGTCGTGGACGAAACCGGCGGCGACACCGGGGTCCTCGACCAGCCGGCCGTCCGGCAGCTCCTGCCGCAGATCGTCGATCAACACGTGCGGTCCCCTGCCTTGTCGTCGAGCACGGTGCTTTCCGTCCGCACGGTACCCATCGCCAGGAGAAAGCGAGCTCGCCGCCCCCTGTCACCCGGAAGGCGGCCGTGCCGCACTTGCACGAGAACCGCCGTTCTCCTACCGTCGTACCCGACGAGGAGAATGCCCGTTCTCTCCGCCCCTCCCCCATGCCCAAGGAGACGACGTGGCCGACGCTCCCCGCCCTCCCTTCCCGCCGTTCACCCGCGAGACCGCGATCCAGAAGGTCCGGCTGGCCGAAGACGGCTGGAACTCCCGTGACCCGGAGAAGGTCGCCCTGGCCTACACCGTCGACTCGCGCTGGCGGAACCGCGCGGAGTTCGCCACCGGACGCGACGAGATCGTCGCCTTCCTCACCCGCAAATGGGCGAGGGAGCTGGACTACCGGCTCATCAAGGAGCTGTGGGCCTTCGACGGCAACCGCATCGCCGTGCGCTTCGCCTACGAAAGCCACGACGACTCCGGCAACTGGTTCCGCTCCTACGGCAACGAGAACTGGGAGTTCGACGACAACGGCCTGATGCGCCTGCGCTACGCCTGCATCAACGACCTCCCCATCAAGGAGTCGGAGCGCCTGTACCACTGGCCGCTCGGGCGCCGCCCCGATGACCACCCCGGGCTGAGCGACCTCGGCCTCTGACCGACCGGCACCATCCGACCGTCCGGCACCAGGAGATCGGCGAAATGATCAGTACCGAAACCGCGGAGCTCCGGATCCTCGACGCGGCCGAGCGCCTGTTCTACGGACGGGGGCTCCAAGCGGTGGGCATGGACGAGATCCGCTCCGCGTCAGGCGTCTCCCTCAAAAGGCTCTACCAGCTCTTCCCCTCCAAGGGGGAGCTGATACAGGCGTATCTGCGGCGGCGCGACGTCCGCTGGCGCCAGAAGCTGGCCGCGTACGCCGATGCCCGGACCACACCCGAGGAGAGCATCCTGGCGGTCTTCGACTGGCTCTACGAGTGGTTCGGCGAGCCGGACTACCGCGGCTGCGCGTTCAGCAACTCCTTCGGGGAGCTCGGCGCCACCTCTCCGGCCGTCGCCGAGACGGCACGCGCCCACAAGGAGGCGTTCTTCGGGTACCTCACCGATCTGACGGCGGCCGCGGGCAAACCGGCCCCGCTGGCCGACCACTTGGCCCTCCTCGCCGAAGGCGCCATCACCACCGCGGCGATCACCGGCAGCGCCGAACCCGCGCGCCGGGCCAAAGAGGCCGCACGCGTCCTGCTGGCGGCAGCGTAGCGATGACCGTCCTGCCTCGTGCGGGGGTGGCGGGAGCGGGGGCGGGCGCCGGGAGCAGCCCGGACGATGCCGCCGGACGACGGCAGGACCCGGTCCGCCTCATGTGTCACCGCCCCCGCCCCGCCACCCGTGACACGTCTCAGTCCGCCTTGAGGGACGTGAGGATGTTCAGCCGGGCCGCCCGGCGAGCGGGCCAGAGTCCGGCGACCACCCCGACCAGCACGGCGCCCGCGAGGGCCACGGCGATGCGGCCCCAGGGGATGACCATCTCGTACCCCTGGATGCTGTCGGAGGCGAGCCGGCCCGCGGCCCAGCCGAGGAAGATGCCCGCGCCGATGCCCAGAACCGCCCCGAACAGCGAGATGAGGACGGACTCCAGACGGATCATCCGCTTGGTCTGCTCGGGCTGGAGCCCCACCGCGCGCAGCATCCCGATCTCACGGGTGCGCTCGAACACGGACATCGCGAGGGTGTTGACGACTCCCAGGACGGCGATCACCACCGCCATGGCCAGCAGCCCGTAGAGGACATTGACGAGCAGTGTGATGGCCTCGCCACCGGCCGCCTCGGCCAAGTCGTCGGTGTTCCGCACCCGGATCAGCGGGTTCTGGTCGAGGGCGCGCTCGAGGGAGTGCCGTGCCGTCTCGCCGTCACCGGCCTTGGTGCGCACCAGGACCGAGGCGTCCTCGATCTCCTTCAGATGGGGCTGGAGAGTGGCCAGCGGCATCATGGTGGGCGGGAGGAATTCGTCGTCACGGTAGATGCCGCCGATCCGCAGGGTGGCCCGGCCGCCGTCGTCGTAGACCACCGGGACACGCTGCCCCATGGTCCATCCGTAGATGTCGGCGGTGGATGTGTCGATCAGCAGGTCCTTGCCCCCGCCCGCGCCCAGTGCCGCGAGCGACCCGGAGACGAAGCCGGGGTCGAGGAGGTCGCCGATGGTGCGGGGGTCCACACCGGTCAGGGTGACTTCGTCGCCGCCGATCCGCACGGCGCTCTGGCGCCGCGGGCTGGAGGAGGTCACGTCCGCGGACTTCGCCAGGGTGCGGTGGACCGACGCGGGCAGGCCGCCGCCGTTCTTCGACGTGATCTCGAAGTCGGCCCTGACGGTGTTCTCGGCCCGCTGGTGCAGCGCCGTCGTGGCGGACACCGCGACCACCGTGAGGCCGGTGACCAGGGACAGCCCGATCATCAGGGCCGAGGCCGTGGAGGCGGTGCGCCGGGGGTTGCGGCGGGCGTTGCGCGGGGCCAGTGTGCCGGGGACGCCGAATCGGCGCAGCAGGGGTGAGGCGAGCGCGATGGCCGGGCCGGAGAGCGCGGGTGTCACCACGATGATGCCGATGAGCAGCAGGGTGGCGGGGAGGAGGACGGTGGTCCTGCCCTGCTCGCCGCTGGACGCCGTGTAGAGCACGCCGAGCACACCGAGCACGATCGTGGTGGCGCCGATCGCGTTGCGCCTGCGGAGGCCGCGGGCCGGCGGAGGTGTGTGGACCGCGGACATGGCGGCCACGGGGGGCACGGCGGCGGCGCGGCGGGCGGGCAGATAGGCGGCGAGCATGGTGACGACGACGCCCACCAGGAACGCGATCAGTACGGTGCTCGGGGAGACGCTCAGCGGCCCGTCGGGGAGGCCGGATCCGGTGGACGCGAACAGCTGCCGGATGCCCATGGCCACGCCGATGCCGAGGAGGAATCCCACGGCCCCGGCGCACAGCCCCAGCAGGGCGGCCTCGACGAGCACGGAGCGGGTCACCTGGCGGCGTTCGGCGCCGACGGCCCGCATCAGGGCCATCTCCTGCGAACGCTGGGTGACGAGCATGGTGAAGGTGTTGCCGATGACGAAGACACCGACGAACAGGGCGATGGCCGCGAAGACGAGCAGCACCTGGCTGAGCCCCCTCGTCCCCTCGGCGGCGTCCGCCCGCTCCCGTTCGCGCAACTGCGCGCCCGTGCTGATCTCGGAGTCCTTGGGCAGCAGTTCGCGTGCCTCGGCCGCGAGCCGCTCCTCGGAGGTGCCGCGGTCGGCCTCGAGGGTGATCCCGTCGTACTGGCCGGGCTTCAGGAGCAGCTTCTGCGCGGTCGTGTCGTCGAAGAGGACCAGGGTGCCGCCGGAGCCGTAGGTGTCGTCGGTGCGGACGATGCCGACGAGTTTCTTGCGCAGCACCGGTCCGTCGACGGCCAGCCGGACGGTGTCGCCGACCTCGTAGCCGCCCCGGTCGGCGGTGCTGGTGTCCAGCAGCACCTCGTCGGGCCCGGTGGGGGCGCGTCCGGCGGTCAGGGGGTGGCGGTCGTCCTTGCCGTCGGCCTGGGGGAAGTAGTTGCCGGCCGCGGTCGAGTGGTCCCCGCCGAGGGGGTGGCCGTCCTTCGCGGCCACGGCGGCGAACCCCTCGACGGAGCCGGTGACGGACGCCACGCCGGGCAGCCGTCGCAGGCTCCGCAGCGTGTCCTCCCCCACGGTGCCGGGCTCACCGGCCTTCTCGTCGAACGGCGGTGTGGCCTGGACCGAGATACTGCGCAGAGTGGTGAGGAAGCGCTCCTTGTAGGCGTTGCCGACGGTGTCGGTGAAGACGAGGGTGCCCACGACGAAGGCCACACCGAGCAGTACGGCGAGCATGGTCATCAGCAGGCGGGCCTTGTGCGCGAGGACGTTGCGCAGGGCGGTACGGAACACGGGACGGCCTTCCGGAAGGGTGCCGGGCGTGAGGTGCCTGGGTGGGTGCGGGCGTCAGACCTGGTGCGCGGGCGTCAGGCGGCCCATGCGCTCCAGGACGGCCTCGGCGGTGGGCGCGTGGAGTTCGTCGACGATGCGGCCGTCGGCGAGGAAGACGACGCGGTCCGCGTAGGAGGCGGCGACGGGGTCGTGGGTGACCATGACGACGGTCTGGCCCAGCGCGCTCACCGAGCCGCGCAGGAAGTCGAGGATCTCGGCGCCGCTGCGGGAGTCGAGGTTGCCGGTGGGCTCGTCGGCGAAGACGATGTCGGGCCGGCCGGCCAGCGCGCGGGCGACGGCGACGCGCTGCTGCTGGCCGCCGGAGAGCTGGGCGGGCCGGTGGCCGAGCCGGTCGGCCAGGCCGACGGTCTGGATGATGCTCTCCAGCCAGGCCCGCTCCGGTTCGCGACCGGCGATGTCCATGGGGAGGGTGATGTTCTCCAGGGCGTTCAGGGTGGGCAGCAGGTTGAACGCCTGGAAGACGAAGCCGATGCGGTCGCGGCGCAGCCGGGTGAGCTGACGGTCATTCAGGGAGCCGGTCTCCGTGTCACCGAGGCGGATCGATCCGAAGGACGGCGAGTCCAGACCGGCCATGCAGTGCATCAGTGTGGACTTCCCCGACCCGGACGGCCCCATGATCGCGGTGAACTGCCCCCTGACGAAGCCGACGGTGACCGCGTCGAGCGCCACGACACGGGTGTCCCCCGTGCCGTACACCTTCGTCAGATCGGTGGCGTGGGCCGCGTAGCTGTCCGGGGCGGAAAGGGGCTGGTGTGGGTGCATGCCGGTCCTCGGTGGGCGCTCGGTGAATACCCCTCGTGGCAGAGGGCGTCGCCGCTGATGGCGACGCCTCCGAGCCTCCCGCCCGGCCACCGGCGGGCGGATCCCCCGAACATCCGGATCCGCCTCCCCCGATCGGGGGAGATCGCCGCGGGACCGCTATTCGGCACGCCCCGTACGGAAGGCCCAGGCCGCGACCTCGACCCTGTTGCGCAGGCCCAGCTTCGCCTGGGCCGACCCCAGATGCGTCTTGACCGTGCTGGGCGCGATGTACAGCTCGGCGGCGATCTCCGGGTTGGTCAGCCCGCGGGCGATGCCCTGGATGACCTCCTCCTCACGGTCCGTCAGCGGCTCGGCCGGCTCATGTGTGCCGCGTCGCCGGGCCTTGGTGAAGTGCTGGAGCAGACGGAGGGTGATCTGCGGGGCCACCATGGCGTCCCCGCGGACGGCCGCCCGGACGGCCTCGGTCAGCAGCGCGGGACCGGCATCCTTCAGGAGGAAGCCCGACGCTCCGTTCGACAGCGCCGTGTACACATATTCGTCGAGGTCGAAGGTGGTGACCACGACCACTTTCGGTGCTCCGGGCAGACCGCCGCCGGCCAGCCGGCGGGTGACCTCCAGACCGTCGGGCGGGGGCATCCGGATGTCCACCAGGCACACGTCCGGCCGTGTCTCGCGGGCCAGCGAGAGCGCCGAGGCCCCGTCGGCGGCCTCGGCCACCACCTCCATGTCGGACTCGGCCGACAGCACCATGCGGAACCCGGCCCGCACCAGATGCTGATCGTCCGCCACCAGGATGCGTATGGTCATGCCGTTCTGCCCTCCCGTAGCCCCAGCCCGGATCGTACGGCGTGGCGCCCGCGCGCACGCGTACTCCGTGCGGCCTCGTCGGGACGCAGCGGTACGGAGGCGTGGACCCGCCATCCGCCTTCGGCGCGGTGCCCCGCCTCGAAGGCGCCGCCGAGCAGCTCGATCCGCTCCCGCATGCCGATGATGCCGAAGCCGCCGCCGAGCCGGCCGAGGCTGCCGCGGTGTCCGGACTGGGAGCTGTGTCCGTCGTCCTCGACGACCAGTTCGGCATGGTCTGCCGCCACCCGCGCGGACACGTCCACCGACCGCACTCCGCGCGCATAGCGGTGGGCGTTGGTCAGGGCCTCCTGGAGCACGCGGCCCAGCCCTCCGGTGATCTCCGCGGGGATGTCCTCCGGCAGGTCCCGCCCGAGGTCCAGCCGGACCGGCAGCCCCGTCGCCCGTGACTCCTCGACGATGCGGGTGAGGACCTCGCCGAGGTTCTCCGGATGCCGCGGCGTCTCGTCGCCGCGCATCGAACCCACCAGGCGCCGCATCGACGTCAGCGCCTCGCCACCCGCGTGCTCGACGGCCTCGAGCATCTCGTTCAGCGCCTGTGGGTCGGGGGTGCCCCGCCCGGCGACATGGCGCACGGCCTGGAGCTGCACCACGATCGCGGTCACCTGGTGGGCCACGGTGTCATGCAGGTCCCGGGCCAGCGCGAGCCGTTCCTCCTGGCGCACCAGCTGGCCCATGCGATCCTGCTGGGCGTCGTACAGCCGCAGCACCAGGCCGCAGACGAAGGCCAGTGCCAGCAGGAGCAGCAGATTCTCGGCGGCATCGCCGGGATCCGCATCCCTCCGCACCGGTACGGAGAACACGCTGACGCTCAGCACCGACACGGCCACCAGGGCCGGCCGGGGCGCGCAGCGGCGCGCCGCCACGGCGAGGAGGACCAGCTGGCCCATGAGTTCGCCGCTGCTGGTCTCGCTGGTCACCATGTTCACCGGCAGCAGGTGGTAGGCCACGGTGGCCGCGAAGGTGCCCGCACCGGCCACCAGCGCGGCCCGCGGAACCCATCGGGGATCGCGTACGACGGCCAGCACGGCCATCGCCCCGGCCAGGGCTCCGGAACACACCGGCGCCCAATCCCCGGTGAACGCGGGGGTGTCCGAGGCCGGGTCGAAGACGATCCGTTCCTCGATGTCCTGGTAGACGGAGAGGAGGAACAACAGCGCAAGCGCGGATCGCGCGGCCCACACCGGCCAACGTCGATAACCGGCGCGCCGGCCGGAGGACACAGCTATTCGCACCCGCGCCACCCTACGCACCTACGGCGACGATCGCCGCCCGCCGGTCGCGTCCGGGTCGGTGGGCATGGGCGCGGGCCGTGCGTCGCGCACCCGCTCCGGTTCCAGTACGAGGGGTCCGGCGGCTCCGCGCGGTGGGTCCGCGGGGTGTCGGGGGCGGGTGGATCTCCGGTGTCCTCGCCCCGGGCGGTGGCGGCGAGGGCCGCGACGACGCCGGTTCCCACGATCGCCGCCGTGGTGAGGAGGGCTGCGGTGAGCGGACGCATGACGTTCTCTCCCGATGCTGGAGGCCGGGGCCCCTGGTTCGGGGCCCCGGCCGAATGCGGTGTGGTGCTCGGCCGTTGGCGGTGTTGTTGTAAATCGTTTGGATCTTGTTGTCGAAGTAGGGGCTGTCGATATAGGCGGGCCGATCGGTCCGGGTGCTGGTGACCGCGATCTCGGTCCCCAGGCCCGTGGTCTCGTTGTAGTCCCGCAGCCAGGGGCCGCCGCTGGCGCCCTCGACCATGGTGCACCCGTTCTGCACCCGCGAGCCGTCCTGCCATGTGCCGATGTTCTGGCAGACGTAGGGCACCTCACCGTCGTAGCCGAAGGCGGCCGGATAGCCCCAGACGGTCACGGTGTTGACGTACCCGTAGGTGTAGCCGAGCCCCATGCCGCCGACGGTGTCGACCAGCTTGCTGGAGCCGTTGTCCCAGACGTTGACCACGCCGATGTCGTAGTTCAGATCGCTGCTGTTGATCCAGCCGTTGAACGAGGTCAGCGTCTTGGCGGACCAGGTGCCGTACGGCCGCGAGCCGTTGTAGTAGGCGGGTACGAACACCCAGTTGGTCGCCCAGGTGCCGCCGGCGCCACCGTGGACGCAGTGGCCGGCGGTGAACACCATGTTCTTCGTGGGGTTGTTGACCGCCGCGGCGGAGCAGGCGTAGTCGCCACCGTTGGTCGGGTTGTGGAAGAAGACCTTGCCCTGCACGATCGAGGTGGCGATCCGGATACCGGGCGCCTTCTTCGATGTGGTGGCCTTCTGGGGTCTCGCGAGCCGCGCGGGCTTGGCCGCCGCGTCGATGGCCGCCTTACGGGACGCCTTGGCGTCGGCGGGCGTGTCGGCCTCGACGGCTCCGCGCATGCGCTGCGGCGTCCAGTAATTCTCGGCGGACACGCGGGACGCGGCACTCTTCTCCGTGGACACCGCGTGATCCGCGGCCTGTGCGACGGTGAGGAATTCCGAGGTGTCAACGCGCGTCAACGACCGGCACCGTCCACGTGGCGGCGGCCACCCGCCCCCCCACGGTGTCCGGAACCCGCAATCACATTTCTCCGCGCGAATTCCTGGAAGAGCATTTACGCATTCACAGCAGTCCCGCACAACGTGATGGGCACCGCCCGCCGCAGCGGATGCTGGAGCACGATGGACCGCTCACCGTCCCACCGCGCCCACGACCGATCCGGCGCACCGGACCCCCTCGCCGTGGGATTCATTCACGGCAGGGAAGTTGGCCAGAGGCGATCACTTCGTTAGCCTCCCGGCAGCCCAGCAGACCCGCCGCTCCGAGGAAGTCAACACAGTGACGAACCCCCAGGACGACCAGGACCCGCAGGCCCCGGACCATGCGCCGGACACGCCGCCCCCGGGCTGCCCCGCACACGCCGCACGGCTGTACGGGCCGGAGTTCCGGCGCCACCCGGCCCAGACCTACCAGCGGATACGGCGTGACAGCGGACAGGTGGCCCCCGTCCTGCTCGAAGGCGATATCGACGCCTGGTTCGTCCTCGGCTACCGCGAGACACGCCATGTGCTGTCCGACACCGACACCTTCGGCCGGGACCCGCGCCGCTGGAACGGATGGGACGGCGTGCCGCCGGACTGGCCGCTGATGCCGTGGGTGGCGTACAGCCCGATGATGACCTTCACGGAGGGGGATGAGCACCGGCGGCGCTCCACGGCCGCCAGCGAGGCCCTCGCCACCGTCGACCCCTTCGTGCTGCGCGGCCACTGTGAGCGCTTCGCCGACCAGCTGATCGACAAGTTCACCCCGAACGGCAGGGCCGACCTGGTGTACGACTACATCTACTCGGTGCCCGCCCTCGCCACGGCCGAGCTGTTCGGCCTGTCCGAGGACGAGGCCGGGCTGGGGGCCCTGGCGCAGGGGCTGACAGTCTCGTTCCTCTCCGACGAGGAGGCCATCGCCGGGCAGCAGCGGGTCGCCGCGTACGTGGCGGAGCTGGTGAAGGCCAAGCGCGAGGCGCCGGGCCCCGATCTCACCTCGCAGTTCGTCCTGAACACCCCGGAGCTCACCGAGGAGCAGCAGACCGCGGACGTGATGGTGCTGATGGCGGCGGCGCTGCCGCTCACCTCGTACTGGATCGGCAACACCCTGCGGCTGATGCTCACCGACGAGCGGTTCGCCATGACGCTCTCGGGCAACCGCCGCAGCATCGGCGAGGCCATGAACGAGGTGCTGTGGGCGGACTCCCCGCTCCAGAACCTCATCGGGCGCTACGCCACCCGCGACACCAGCCTCGGCGGCCGGCGTATCCGCGCCGGCGACCTCGTCGTCCTCGGCCTCGCCGCCGCCAACGCCGATCCGCTGCTGTGGCCGGACACCCCCGTCGGCCACGCCGGGAACCACTCGCACGTCGCGTTCAGCGGTGGCGAGTACGGCTGCCCGGTGGGCGGTCCCGAGACGGCCAGGATCATCGCGGAAACGGCGATCGAGGTGCTGCTGGACCGCGTACCTGACCTGACGCTGGCGGTCGAGCCCGAGGAGCTGTCGTGGGTGGACTCCTTCTGGTACCGCTGCCTGGACTCCCTGCCGGTCACCTTCAGCCCCACCTCGGTCACCGCGGGTTAGCACACGAGGGGTCGGAATAGACACGGGAGGTACCCTGGTTATGTAGTTCAACAGTCAACTACTTCAGGAGGATGAGTCCGGTGCAGTTCGGGATCTTCACAGTCGGGGATGTGACGGAGGACCCCACCACGGGCACGACGCCGAGCGAGCATGAGCGGATCAAGGCCATGGTCACGATCGCGCTCAAGGCCGAGGAGGTGGGCCTCGACGTCTTCGCGACCGGCGAACACCACAACCCGCCGTTCGTGCCGTCCTCCCCCACCACCATGCTCGGCTACGTCGCGGCGCGCACCGAGCGCCTGATCCTCTCGACCTCCACCACGCTGATCACGACGAACGACCCGGTGAAGATCGCCGAGGACTTCGCCATGCTCCAGCACCTGTCCGGCGGACGGGTCGATGTGATGATGGGGCGCGGAAACACCGGTCCGGTGTATCCGTGGTTCGGGCAGGACATCCGCCAGGGCATTCCGCTCGCCATCGAGAACTACGCACTGCTGCACCGGCTGTGGCGCGAGGACGTGGTGGACTGGGCGGGGAAGTTCCGCACCCCGCTCCAGGGCTTCACCTCCACTCCGCGGCCGCTGGACGGCGTGCCGCCGTTCGTCTGGCACGGCTCGATCCGCTCGCCGGAGATCGCCGAACAGGCCGCCTACTACGGCGACGGCTTCTTCGCCAACAACATCTTCTGGCCCAAGGACCACTACCAGCGGCTGATCGACCTCTACCGGCGGCGCTACGCCCACTACGGCCACGGCACGCCCGAGCAGGCGATCGTCGGCCTCGGTGGCCAGGTGTTCATCCGTCCCAACTCCCAGGACGCGGTCCGTGAGTTCCGCCCGTACTTCGACAACGCCCCGGTCTACGGCCACGGCCCGTCCCTGGAGGACTTCACCCGTGACACCCCGCTGACCGTGGGCAGCCCGCAGGAAGTGATCGAGAAGACCCTCACCTTCCGGGACTCCTTCGGCGACTACCAGCGCCAGCTGTTCCTCATGGACCATGCCGGGCTGCCGCTGAAGACCGTCCTGGACCAGCTCGACCAGCTCGGCGAGGTCGTCCGGGTCCTGCGCGCCGAGTTCGCCGAGGACCGCCCCGCCACCGTTCCCGACGCCCCGACCCATGCCTCGCTCGTCGCCCGGCGCGACGCCGAGGCGGCGGGTACGGACACCGACCTCCAGGAGGTGACGCCATGAACCCCGGACGTCCGCTGCGGCTCGCGGTCGTCTCGGCCGGACTGAGCACCCCCTCCGCCACCCGGCTGCTCGCCGACCGGCTCGCCGACGCCACCCGCCGGCAGCTGGCCGACGAGAACCGGGAGGTGGAGGTCCAGGTCGTCGAGTTGCGGGACCTGGCCGTCGACATCGCCAACCACCTGGTGTCCGGTTTCCCGGCACCTCCCCTGGCGGAGGCCATCGAGACCGTCACCGCCGCCGATGGGCTGATCGCCGTCACCCCCGTCTTCTCGGCCTCCTACAGCGGGCTGTTCAAGTCGTTCTTCGACGTCATCGACAATGACGCGCTGACCGGCAAGCCCGTGCTGGCCGGGGCCACCGGGGGCACCGCACGCCACTCACTGGTCCTGGAACACGCGCTGCGCCCGCTCTTCGCGTATCTGCGTACGGTCGTCGTGCCCACCGCGGTGTACGCGGCGTCCGAGGACTGGGGCGGCAGCGGCGATCCCCTCACCGACACCCTGCCCACGCGCATCGTGCGCGCGGCGGGCGAGCTGGCCGAGCTCATGCGGCAGCGCCCGGGCGGGAGTGCCGTACGGCCCGCCGAGGAGACGGTCGTCCCCTTCGAGCAGCAGCTGGCGGCACTCCGGCCCGAGTAACCGCCGGCTCAGTGGCCCGGCGGCTGCTGGAGCATGGCGAGGGTCAGGACCTGGCCGCCGATGCCCCAGCCGCCGTCGGTCACCTCCTCGACCAGGACCAGGGTGGTGGCACGGGCGCGCTCACCGTAGATGTCGACGTACAGCTCGGTGGCACGGGTGACGATCTCCTGCTTCTGCTTCTCGTCGAGCGATCCGGCAGGGACCTTGAAGTTCGCGAAGGGCATGGTGTCGTTCTCTCTCGTCGGGTGTAGTGGCGACGGTCAGACGATGCCGCCGTTGGCGCGGACGACCTGGCCGTTGACCCAGTGGCCGGCCGGGGAGGCGAGGAAGGCCACGACCTCGGCGATATCGGCGGGGGTGCCGAGGCGCTCCAGCGGAGGCTGGGCCGCCAGCCGGGCGACGGTCTCCTCGTCCTTGCCGTCGAGGAACAGATCGGTGGCGGTGGGGCCGGGGGCGACGGCGTTGACGGTGATGTCCCGGCCGCGCAGCTCACGCGCCAGGATCATGGTGAGCGCCTCGACCGCTCCCTTGCCGGCGCTGTAGGCGCCGTAGGCGGGGAGGGCCAGGCCCACGACGGACGTGGAGAAGGTGATGAGCGCCCCGCCGCCGCGGATCCTGCGGGCGGCCTGCTGGGCGACGACGAACGTACCGCGGATGTTGGTGCGGTGCAGCGCGTCCAGCTCCGCCAGGTCCAGCTCGGCGATGGGGGCCAGGTGCAGCCGGCCGGCCGCGTGGACGACGACGTCGACCCCGCCGTACTCGGACTCCGCGGTGTCGAAGAGCGCGGCCACCTGCCCCTCGTCGGCGACGTCGGCCCGGACCGCGACGGCCCGGCCACCGGCGGCCGTGATGTCCTTGGCGACGGCCTCGGCCGGGTCACGGTTGCCCGCGTATCCGGCCACGACGGCGTATCCGTCGGCGGCCAGCCGCTTCACCGCCTCGTGGCCGATGCCACGCGAGCCTCCGGTGACGATGGCGACGCGGGGCCGGTCGATGGGGTGGTGGGGCGCGGTTTCCTGAGCTGACATGGAGACTCCAGGGACTGGTGGGACTGGTGCGGCCGACGGATGCCACGAGATGTGGCGTGGCCCGGGACCTCGGCGCTGTTCGCCGCCGGGCCCCGTCGGTGGCACCAGCCTGGGCCGGAGTCCCCGGGCCGGCCAGGGCTGTCCCCACCCTGGGGTTGTCAGCCCCTGGCTCGGCCCACCGGCACACGCGACCATGGAGGGTGTGAACCACTCCGCCCTCGCCGCGTTCCTGAAGTCCCGCCGCGACCGCATCCGCCCGGCCGACGTCGGCCTGCCCACCGGTCCACGACGCCGCGTGCCCGGTTTGCGGCGCGAGGAGGTCTCCCAGCTGGCCGGGCTGTCCGCGGACTACTACACCGAGCTGGAGCGCGGACGCGGCGCCCAGCCCTCGGCCCAGGTGCTGACCGCCCTGGCGCGGGCGCTGCGGCTGACCGGCGATGAGCGCGACCATCTGTTCCACCTCGCCGACCGCCCCGTTCCCCCGGCCACACACGGCCCGACCGCGCAGGTCCAGCCCGCCCTGCTCGGCCTGCTGGACCGGCTGGGCACCACCCCCGCCCAGGTCATCACCGATCTGCACCAGACCCTGGTGCAGAACGAGCCGGCCGCCGCGCTGGTCGGCCGTCCCCCGGCGGTCGGTGGCCCCGCGGCGAGCTTCGTCTACCGCTGGTTCACCGATCCGGACGCCCGTGCGCTCTACCCGCCCGAGGACCACCCCCACCACTCCCGGGTCTTCGTCGCCGACCTCCAGGCCGTCGCCGCCCGGCGCGGCGACGACACCGAGGTACGCCGGATGGTGGCCGCGCTCCGGCGCCGTAACGAGGAGTTCGCCACCCTCTGGGACACCCATGACGTCGCCCTCCGGCGGACCGACCACAAGCGCATCGTCCACCCCGCGCTGGGCGTCATCGAACTGGACTGCCACTCGCTGTTCAGCGAGGACGGCCGCCAGCGCCTGCTGTGGTTCAGCGCCCCGCCCGGCAGCGAAGGCGCGGCCCAGCTGGAACTTCTCTCGGTCATCGGCACCCAGTCCATGACGAGCAGCGAGAACCGCGCGTCACCGTGATCCCCTGCCACGTGTGGTCCGCTGCCGAAGGGGCCTGCGGGGCCGGTCACGGCCCCCTGATCGCGCCAACGTGGTGACGTTCGGCGTGCGGAGCGAGCGCACGGCCCGTCATCGGGAACCCCTGTCGCAGTACGAGCGGGCTCCGCCGGTGCTGGGCACGGCATCGGTGGCGGGCCCGCCGGTCCGCGACTCACACAAGGATCCCGTATGAATGGACCAGCCCCGCTTCTGACCCTGAACAACGGCGTGCGGATGCCCGCTCTGGGCCTCGGTGTCTACCAGAGCCCGCGCGACGAGACCGTCCCCGCGGTGACGACCGCGATCGAGAACGGCTATCGCCTGATCGACACCGCGGCCGCCTACGGCAACGAGAAGGAGGTCGGTGAGGGCATCGCCCGCTCGGGTATCGGCCGCGAGGACATCTTCGTCATCACCAAGCTGTGGCTGACCGACTACGGCTACGACTCCGCCCTCCGCGCCTTCGACACCAGCCTCACCAAGCTGGGCCTCGACCACCTCGACCTGTATCTGCTGCACTGGCCGCTGCCGTCCGCGTACGACACCACGGTGGCCTCGTACAAGGCGGCCGAGAAGCTGCTGGCCGACGGCCGGGTGCGCGCCATCGGCGTATGCAACCACACTCCCGAACGCCTGACCGACCTCATGGCGCGGACCGACGTCGTGCCCGCGGTGAACCAGGTCGAACTGCACCCGTACTTCAGCCAGCCCGAGCTGCGTGCCTTCGATGTCCGCCACGGGATCGTCACCCAGTCCTGGTCGCCCATCGGCGGTGTGACCCGCTACGGGGGCGAGCGCCCGGACAAGGCCAAGGACCCGCTCCAGGAACCCGCCATCACCGGACTCGCCGAGCGATACGGCAAGACCCCGGCCCAGATCATCCTGCGCTGGCAGATCGAGCACGACCTGTGCGCGATCCCGAAGTCCGTCAAACCCCATCGCATCGCGGAGAACATCGGCGTCTTCGACTTCTCCCTGACCCCCCACGAGGTGGCCGCCATCGACGCGCTCGACACCGGAGCACGCGGCGGGCCGGACCCCGACAGCGTCGGGCCCGACACCTTCTCCTGAGACGAGTGCGGGGCGGCCACCGGGCCGCCCCGCACAGCTCATCGGACACCTCCTCCGGACCGGGTCAGGAGTCCAGGTCGGCGGCGAAGTGGCGGAAGCCGTTCCGATCCTGGTGCAGGGTCCACAGCGTGTCCGCGAGCACGGCCGGGTCCTTCCTGTCGTGCCCGGGGACGATCGCGCCCGGGATGACCAGCTGCGCCACATGGATGCCCTCGGCGGCGAGGGTGTCGTGCAGCAGCTGGCCGTACGCGCTCTCGGCGGCGAAGGCGATGGAGGTGCCCGCGCGCTCGGGGTGCGGCACCACGGCGGTGCCCCCGTTGACGAAGAGCACCGTGCCACGGCCCAGGCCACGCATCCCGGGGAGCACCTGCTGTACGGCCGTGACCGGGCCGTACACCGAGAACTCCACCGGGCCCGCGAGATCGTCGGCGGTGGTGTCCAGGACCGGCAGCATGAACTCCCGCTGCGGCACCGGGCTGTATTGCAGGACCTCGATCGGCCCCAGGGCCGTGGCCGCGGCGTCCAGGGCCCCGGTGAGGGTCTTCGGATCGCGTACGTCGGCGGCGAAGCCGCGCGCGGTCACGCCCTCGTCGGCGAGGCCGGCGGCCAAGGCGTCGAGCCGGCCCTGGTCGCGGGCGATGAGGGCGGTGTCATAGCCCTCACGGCCGAAGCGCCGCGCGACAGCGGCGCCGAGACCGGGGCCGGCTCCGATGATGGCGAGGGTGGTCATGGCTTCTCCGGGTGCTCGGACGCGTCATGGTCATCTCGGCACGAGCCTCAGTGTCGTGGCACGCGCGGTGTCCGCGACCATGGGCTCGACGTAGGTGCCGCTGTAGCGGCTGTACTTGGAGCGGTAGGCGTTGTCGAGCCGGTCGTTGAGGCCGGGGTCGCCCTCCTCGATGAAGGTGACGTCCTTGTCCACCCCGCCGGAGCGGATATGGCCCTCGTGGCTTCCCCGGGCGGTGCGCCACCAGGATCCGTCGATGCCCCGGTAGGAGCGTACGTAGAGGTCGTCGCCCTCACGGACGACCCAGATCGGCACCGCCGTACGCGGTGTGCCATCGCCGCGCAGCGGCGCCATTTCCAGCTCGTCCGTCGTCGCGATCCGGTTGAGCTCGTCGCTCGTCCATGTCGTCATCGTCTGCCTCCTTCACGAGTGAGCGAACGGGGAGAATTCCATCTCGGGAGGAAAGCAACCAGGGGGCGGAAAACCTCCTCTGGGCGGCCGGCGAACGATGCCACTTCGACCAGTATGCCCAGCGACGCGCGTCGCAACGAGCGGAGAGTCACCCGGCGAGGACGGCGAACGCCTCGTCCGACCCGCACACCGGGGCTGAGCCATGATTGCAGCCATGAGACCCGATTACTACCATGACACCAAGTTCCATATATGGAATGGTGATTCATGGTGATTCTTCGGTTCCGGACCTCTGCGAGCGGGAGACGGGCATGAGGGGACTTCAGGGCAAGAGGATCGTCATCGCGGGCGGCGCCACCGGGATCGGCGCCGCCACGGCCGAGCGGCTCGCCGAGGAGGGCGCCTCGGTCGTCATCGGCGACATCGACCTCATGGGCGCGAAGGCCACCGCCCGGCGCATCGCCGAGGCCGGCGGCACCGCGGTCGCCGTCGCGTTCGACCTCGCGGACGAGGGATCGATCCGCACACTGGTCGACCGCGCCGCCGCCGAGCTCGGCGGGGTCGACGGGCTCTACAACGTCGGCGCCGACCTCTCGGACGACCACCTGGGCCGGGACACCGATCTGCTGGAGATGGACCCGGCGGTGTGGCGGCGCACCCATGAGGTGAATCTGCTCGGCTACGCCCTCACCTGCCGGGAGGTCATCCCGCGGCTGCTGGCCCAGGGTGGCGGCGTGATCGTCAACACCTCCTCCGGCGCGGCCTGGGGAGGGGAGCCCCGGCGTCCCGCGTACGCCGCCTCCAAGGCCGGTATCAACGCGCTGACCCGCCATATCGCCTCCCGCTGGGGCAAGGAGGGCATCCGCTGCAACGCCGTGGCACCCGGGCTGGTCATGGGCGACACCCAGAAGCAGCGGGACGACCAGCGGCTCCAGACCCTGGCGCTGAAGGTCGCCCGCAGTCCGCGGCTGGGCGAGCCCGCGGATGTGGCGGGCACCGTGGCCTTTCTGCTCTCGGACGACGCCGAGTGGGTCAACGGCCAGGTGTGGTCGGTCTGCGGCGGTATGAGTCTGCGCGACTGAGGCTCCCCTCCGGACTCTCCGCACCCTCGCCGGGCTCGGCCGAGGCGTCCTGCGGCGCCCTACGGCGTCCAGGGCGTGGAGACGCGCCAGCTCACGTCGTCGGCCCATGACGTGGCGCTGTCGAAGGCGTTGGATCCTCCGTTGGACGCGATGTAGACCTTGTTCTCGTAGTGGCGGATGAGCCGGTCGGGGTAGTTGTAGGAGGCGAACGAGGTGCCCTGGCCGTTCTTGCCGGTCTGGGGGCAGAAGGTGGCGTCGGCCCGGAAGACGGCGGTGCCGTCCATCGGCTGCCGGAGCAGCTGGTAGTCGTAGTGCCGCGAAGTCGCCGGGATAGTTGCGCGACTCGAACGACAGGGCAACCCGCGGTCACCGGCAACGCGTCCGCGGGCACACCGGAGTTGGCGGGGCCCGCGGTGCCGGCCGGTTCGATGGGCATGTGGTTGTGGCGCGGTGACTGGTCGTAGATGACGTTGATGACGCAGGTCGTTCCGGCGCAGAAGGAGTCCTGCCGGGCGGCGTCGGCGTAACCGCCCGCCGCGAGCGTGCCCACGTCGGTCACGGCGCTGTCGGAGGCGCGTTTCAGCTGGTAGAGCGGGCCGTTGAAGGAGGCGTAGAGGGCCCGGGTGGTGCTGTGCGCGGCCACGCAGGGCGTACCGGCCGAGGCATGGATGTCGCACGGCAGGGACGCCGCGGCCTGGGAGGTGCCCGTGCCGCCGGCCAGGAGCCCGACGACGAGGGTCGCTGTCGCACCCACCGACAGCAGCGCCTTTCGCATCCTCGTGAGAGCTAACGGAATTTTCATGGTGGTGTCCTCCTCGTGCCTGGATGCGTGCGGCATGCCAGGTGCATGTCATCGACCACGATGAGTGAGCGGTTCGATATTTCGTACGTTGACCGTGAAATCGAACCTGACGGTAGGACTGGCGGCCGTCGCCGTCAATGGCCGTGCACGACTTGGCCATCCGGCGCAGGGACACGCGGGGGCACCGCCCCGGGGGAAATGTTTCCGTGCCGCCTTTTCACCCTGCGTTCGAACGCCGTTGGACGGCAATCCCGCCGCCGTCCTCGATTTGGGCATTGCCCGGCGGCCCACCGGGATCCCGGCCCGGGAGAGGCATTCGGACAGGAGTAGTCTCCTGCGCGGCGGCCCTTACGGTTCGTTCGCCCCACACCAAAACGAGGAGAGACCGCTTGTCGGGATTGTCGAGTTTTATCGTGTTCGACCTTGAGTTCACTTCATGGTCGGGAGCGCTCGAGCAGGATTGGGCGGGGCCGGGGCGGCTCCGCGAAATCGTCCAGATCGGCGCGTTACGCATCAGCACCGGCCGTTCCGCTGCCGACTACTCCGTTGTCGAGGAATACGAAGCCCTGGTCAGGCCGGTGGTCAATCCGCGGCTGTCCCCGTTCTTCACCAGCCTCACGGGCATCGACCAGGAAACCGTGGACCGCGAGGGAGTCGCCCCCGCCGAGGCCATCAGCGACTTCCTGGCGTTCTGCCAGGGGCAGTCCGTGCTCTCCTACGGCAACGACATGGTCGTCCTCGGGGAGAACGTGGGATGGGCCCGAGTTCGCGGCGAGGAGATCAAGAACAGTTTCCTCACCGCCGCCTTCCTGAATATCCGTCCATGGCTGAATACCATCGCGCCGATAACGGCTTCGGCCAATTCCGGCCGGCTATGGGAAGCGCTCGGCCTGCCCAAACCCATGGCGGGCAGTGAGCATTCGGCGCTCTTCGACTGCTATTCGATCGCCGCGGCGATCGGACACCTCCGCGCCAGTGGGGCCGCCCTGCCCGAGGGGTGCCTCTAGTACTCGCGGGCGGCCAGGGCGAGCGCCGTGCCGCCCCATGCCCGTCGCCACGGCGAGGTCCACCGCCCGCGCCCGGGACGCGCCGACAGCGAGTGGCACGATGGGCCGAAGATCTTGCCCGGCGGCGCTCGTACGCCGTCCGGTACGCGCGGAAGTCCGGTACGCACGGAGGAAAGGAAACCCCCACATGACCGCAGTGCGCGGAACAGCCGTGGACATCCCCACCCAGGACGGCATCGCCGATGCCTACCTGGTCCATCCCGACGACACCGACCGCCACCCGGCCGTTCTGCTGTACATGGACGCGTTCGGCCTCCGGCCCCATCTGCGGGGGATGGCCGACCGTCTGGCCGCGGCCGGTTACACCGTGCTGGTGCCCAACATCTTCTACCGACACGGGCGCGCTCCCGTGGTGGAGCTGCCCGACTTCATCGACCCCGCGGCGCGTCCGCAGCTCTTCGAGCACATCATGCCGATCGTGCGGGAGCTCACTCCCGAGCGCGCGATGAGCGACGCCGGTGCCTATCTCGACTGGCTGGCCTCCTGCCCGCAGGCCACCGACGGGCCCGTGGGGCTCACCGGCTACTGCATGGGTGCCGGGCTGGCGTTGCGCACCGCCGGAACCTACCCCGACCGCGTCGCCGCGGCGGGCGGATTCCACGGTGGCAATCTGGCCACGGAGGCGCCGGACAGCCCGCACACGGTGGCCGGGCGGATCACCGCCGAGCTGTACTTCGGCCACGCGGACCAGGATCGCTCCCTTCCGCCCGAGCAGATCGAGCGCCTGGACAAGGCCCTCACCGAGGCCGGTGTCCGCCACCACGCCGAGGTCTACGCGGGCGCCCAGCACGGCTACACCCAGGCGGACACCGTCGCCTACAACGCCGAGGCCGCGGAACGCCACTGGGAGGCCCTGCTCGACCTCTTCGGCCGCACCCTCTGACCACGGCGCCGCGGACGATCAACGGCAGCTCCGTGCGCTTCCAGCGGAGCGCTCAGAGCTGCCGGAGGTGGTCACGCAGGGTGCGGGCCACCTGTGCCATGAGGGCTTCGGCGCCGGGCTGGGAGTTGGCGGGCACCAGTGACTCGGTGAGCACGGCGATGGCGAACGCCTGACCGTCGGAGTGCTCGACGATGCCGATCTCATGGCGGAGGTTGAGAAGGGTGCCGGTCTTGGAGGACCAAGTGGTGGCGTCGGAGCTGAAGTCCGGGGCGAGCCGGTGCCGCAGCACGTTATGGGCCATCAGATCGCGCACCCGCAGCGCCACTTCGGGGTGGATGGCCGATGGTGTCCACAGGGCCTGGAGCAGCTCCACATAGGCGCGTGCGCTGCCGGTGTTGGCACGGGTGGTGTCCAGCTGCGGCACCCGGTGGCCGCGGCCGCCGGTACCGGCGTCGATGGCGAGGGCGTGGGCCAGATGCGCCTGTGCGGCGTCGAAGCGTTCCACGGGGGTTTCGGACAGTTCGCGCATGCCGTGCCGGACGGTGATGCCACGCAGCCCGAGCTCGTGGAGGATCTCGGCGACCCGGGCGGGTGGGGTGAGGTCGAACAGCGCGTCGGCCGACGTTCCGTCGCTCACACAGGTGCTCAGATAGAGCAGATCGTCGATCGCGATCCGGGCGGGGTGGCGGAACCGGCTCAGTCCGGTGGGGCCCGGTGTGGTGATCCGTCCGGGCGGCACATCGAGCATCGTCGCGCCGTCGAGTTCACCGCGCCGGATGCGCTCCACCGTCGCCAGTGCGAGCGGGACCTTGACCAGGGAGGCGGAGGGCAGCTGGGTGTCCGGGTCGATCCCCAGCTCGTCCCCCGTGTGGAGATCCCGTACGAGCAGACAGCCGTGCAGACCGCCGTCGCGCAGCTGCCCGCGCAGATCGCGCAGCAGTGCCTCGGTGCTCACGCCACGCCCCCTTCCGCGGTGTCCGTCCCGGTGCCCGCGCCGAGGCAGCGGGCGATGGCGCCGCCCAGGCGCCCTTCGATGTGCTGCGGATTGCCGTCCGCGGCGGCGGTGAGCGCGAATCCGCGGCTGAGTGTGATCTCACCGATGGGCCGCCACGTCAGGGCGAGTTCATCCGCCTGGGCGGGAGAGCACAGCAACAGGTCCCGGGTGCAGAGGACTTCGGCGGCCGCGGTGGTCAGATCGGTGGCGGCCACGAGCTGTGCGGGCCGCAGGCCGACCGCGTCGCGCAGCCGGGTCAGCGGGTCGCGGATATGCGGCACATCGTCCTCCGGCTGGATCCAGATACGGCGGGCCGGGGCCGGCGAGGCCCGGCCGACCCGCAGTGTCTCGAGATAGACCCGCCGCACACCGGGGTCCTGGACTCCGGCGAGCCCGAGCGGCACGGACCACGTGGCCTCGTCCGCGGGCACCGCGAGCAGGGCGGCCCGCACCTGCTGCGCATGGATGAGCTCCAGGCGCCGGGCGGGCGCCGCCACGCGGAGATCGAGGGTGACTCCGTGCCCACGCGCCTCGGCGACCAGGTGGGCGAGCCCGGACGTGGAGCAGATACCGGGCACCGCGAGCCGCCACGGCTTGCGCTTGGCGGCCTCCGCCTCGTCCAGCAGCACATCGGCCGCCTGTACGAGCTGTCTGGCCACCGGAAGCATCTCCCGCCCGAACGGGGTGAGTACGGCCCGCCGTGAGGTGCGCTCGAAGAGCTGCTCCCCGAAGCGCTCCTCCAGCGCGGCCACCCGACGGCTGGCCACCGACTGGGACATCCGGGCAGCGGCCGCCCCGACGGTGAAACTTCCGCGCTCGCTCACACTGACGAACGCCCGGCACACTCCCACCAGATCCACATCCGCACCCTATGCCAGATCCGCATGAAGAAGCGCATGAGCGTATTGGACCGCATAGCCGTCCGAAGGCGAGGGTGGCTCCGACGCCCACGACCACGCCCCGCGGGGGCCGGGTCGTCTCATCCCCTGTGCGCTCCGCGTGATGGGGCCAACCGGAGGTTCTGACCATGCGATTCACCCGTGCCCGGCACACCGCTGTCGGCGCGCTCGCCGCGCTCGCGCTGCTCGCCCCGCTGACGGCCTGCGGCCAGGACGAGTCCTCGGACACATCGGGGGCCTCGAATGCCTCGGCCTCGTCGTCCACATCCGCGGAGAGGGCGAGTACGAGGAGTCCTGGCGCGGACACGAAGGCGTTCACCGGTGAGTTCAAGAAGCTGGAGCGCGCCCACGACGCGCGGCTGGGGGTCTACGCCATCGACACCGGCACCGGCCATGAGGTGGCGTATCGCGATGGCGAACGGTTCGCCTACGCCTCCACGTTCAAGGCGCTGGCCGCCGGTGCCGTACTGCGGAAGTACTCGCTGAGCGGACTGGACCGGGTGATCAAGTACTCCAAGGACGACCTGGTCGACAACTCCCCCGTGACCGAGAAACACGTGGACACCGGGATGAGCCTGGGCGCGCTGTGCGACGCCGCCGTGCGCTACAGCGACAACACCGCGGCCAATCTGCTCTTCGACGAGCTCGGCGGGCCGGGGGGTCTGGACGCCATCCTCGAGAAGATGGGCGACGGCGTCATCCAAATGGAGCACTACGAGCCGGAGTTGAGCCGATGGGTGCCCGGCTCCACAGCCGACACGACCACCCCGCGGGCGATGGCCAAGGACCTGCGCGCGTTCGTCCTCGGTGACGCCCTCGGCAAGGGAGAGCGCGCGCAGCTCACGAAGTGGCTGCGGACCAACACCACCGGGGACGAGCTCATCAGGGCCGGGGTGCCCAAGGGCTGGGTGGTCGGCGACAAGACCGGAAGCGGCAGCTACTACGGCGCCCGCAACGACATCGCCGTGGTGTGGCCTCCCGACGCCGCTCCCATCGTCATGTCGATCATGTCGTACCGCGGCGACAAGGACGCCGACTACGACGAGAAGCTGATCGCGGAAGCCGCGTCCGTGGTGGCCGACACGCTGTCGTAGCACGTCTGCCCCGCGTGGCCGAGGGGTCAGCCGCGGAGGAAGTACAGGACGGTCATCGTCACCGCGGTGGCCAGAATGACGCTCCGCAGCAGCCACGCGGGGAGCCGACGGGCGACATGCGCCCCGGCCACACCACCGGCCACCGCGCCGACCAGCATGGTGGTGAGCAGAAGCGGTGCGCTCAGCGCGTCCGAGGCGAAGAGGAACAGCCCGGTCGCGCTGAGATAGATGGCCGCGATCTGGGCGACCCGCATCGGGTTGCCGGCCGAGGTGTCCAGGCCGAGCCCGATGCTCCACACGGCCAGCATCATGATGCCTACGGCACCGCCGAAGTATCCGCCGTACACGGCGAGGAGCAGCTGGCCGAGCAGCACGGCCCGGGGACTCATCCCCACCGCATGGCCCCTCGCGTCGCTCACCGCACGGGACACCCGGCGCCCGAAGGCCAGGACCACCGTGGCGAAGGCGAGCAGCCAGGGCAGCGCGGCGTCGAAGGACACCGCGGGCAGCACCAGCAGCAGACCGGCGCCGAGCAGGCCACCGATCACACTGACCGCTGTCAGCGACCGTGTGGACGTGTCGCCGACCGGGGTGAGGTCGCGCCGGTACACCCACGCGCTCGCCACGGTCCCGGGCACGAGGGCCACGGTCGAGGACGCGTTGGCCGTCACGGGGGACAGACCGGCCGCGACCAGGGCGGGGAGCGCCACGAACGTGCCCCCGCCCCCGACCGCGTTCAACGCCCCGGCGGCCACACCCGCCAGCAGGACAAGCAATATCTCGGACACCCGCAGAGCATCGCGCCATCGCCCGCGGGCTCACAATGCGTGATCCACGTAGCCGGCACAAGGCTGTGCCATAGGCTCATCAGAGTGCGTTATGACCTGGATGATCTGCGGCTCTTCCGTCACATCGTGGCGGAGGGCTCGATCACGGCGGGCGCCCGCCGGATGCATCTGAGCCTGCCGTCGGCCAGCGCGAGGGTGCGCTCGCTGGAACACCACGCGGGCGTGGCCCTGCTGATCCGCGAACGGCGGGGAGTGCGTCCCACCCCGGCGGGCACGGCGCTGGCCCGCCACGCACGGGACGTTCTCGCCCAGACGGCACGCCTGGAGAGCGCCGTGGCGAGCTACGCCCGGCCCCCGACCGCCCCGCTGACCCTGTTGGGCGGCGGCTCCGCGATGCATCGGCTCGTGCCACGGGCCCTGGTCTCGTTCCTCCGCGCACACCCGGACGTCGACGTCGCGGCGTCCGAGAGCCGCACCCCACGAACCGTGCGGATGCTCGCCGACGGCGAGGCGGACCTGGGCGTCGTGCTCGACAACGAGGCCCGCGACTGCGGTCTCACCATGGAACCGCTCGGCGATGACTCCCTGGTGGTGATCGGCCAGCCCGGCGGGATCCTCGCGGGGCGCACCGCGGTGGCCTACCGCGAGGTGGCCGAGCATCCGCTCGTGGGGCTCGACTCCGGCTCATCGCTGCGGCGCTGGATCGAGAAGAACCTCGGCCCGCACGCCCCGGCGGTGCGCTATCGCACCACCGTCGCCCACCTCAACACGCTGGTGTCCCTCGCGGCCGCCGGCGTGGGACTCGCCGTCGTGCCACGCCGTGTCCTCGCCCCCTCCCAGCCGCTCGATGTGTGCGAGCTCCGGGATCCCTGGTCGCACCGCCGCCATCTGCTGGCCTGGGGTGTGAAGGCTCAGGCTCCGTCCACCGCCACCGCGGCACTCGCCGAGCACCTGCGCCACGCGGCCATGTCCGAGCCGGAAGGTGGCGAGGGCGTTCCGGCGATGTGAACCCGGGGCCCCGCGGGGGCTGGATCAGTGCCGAGCGCATCCGGTGTCGAGGCGGCGCAGTTCGCGTACGCCGTCCGCGAGCGTGCGGTCGCCCAGCGACCCGAGCACCGCCTCCTCGGCCTCGACGGTGAGCGCGGCGAAGTACTCACCGGCGTGCGCGGTCACCGCGCACACGGGCTCCACCCCCGGTGAGGGAGCCCACAGGGGCTTGTCGCCGACGGCACAGCGGTAGATCTCGGCCAGGGTGATCCGGTCGGCCGGCCGCCCCAGCCTCGCCCCACCCGTACGGCCCTTGACGCAGACCGCCAGCCCCTCGTCCGTCAGCGGGACGAGGAGCTTCCGGACCAGGCTCGGGTTGGCGTGCAGCCGGTGGGCCAGTTCGGCGGAGCTCAGCGGCGCGGAGCCGTTCTCGGCGGCCACGGCGAGGAACAGCATCAGCTGGAGCGCACGGGAGAACCGGATGTCCAACACATTCGCCACCTCCGCCCGCGGATCGGGGCACAGCCTACTCGACGGTGCCGTTCCGCCCTTCCCCTGAAAAGCAATCAATACAGTTGCAGTTTACGGCGTGAAAATTGTATCTTTCAGACTCACACTTTCGAGCTCCGGGTAAGCCACCCCGGAGTGACACGGCAGGAGAGCGACACGGTGAACACCCGCCTGACCACGGCACTGTCCCGCCCGTTCGCACTGGGTTCGGCCAAGCTGCCGAACCGGATCGCCATGGCCCCCATGACCCGTGGGCACTCCCCCGACGGCATTCCCGGTGAGGACGTCGCCGCCTACTACGCACGCCGGGCCGCGGCGGGGACCGGCCTGATCATCACCGAGGGCACCACCGTCGACCACCGGTCCGCCGGCTATATCGACGGCGTCCCCCGGTTCCACGGCGAGGAGCAACTGGCCGGGTGGCGAAAGGTCGTCGACGCCGTGCACACCCACGGTGGCGCGATCATGCCCCAGCTCTGGCACGTGGGCATACAGCGGCCCGCGGGGGCGCCGCCGTTCCCCGACGCCCCGTCCGTGAGCCCGTCCGGGGTCGCGCTGGACGGCACGCCCGGCGCGGGCGAGACCATGACCCTCGCCGACATCGACGCCGTCATCGGCGCCTTCGCCGAGGCCGCGGGGGCGGCCGAGCGGATCGGTTTCGACGGTGTGGAGCTGCATGGCGCGCACGGCTATCTCATCGACCAGTTCCTCTGGGAGCGCACCAACCGGCGCACCGACGCCTACGGTGGCGATCCGGCCTCCCGGACCACATTCGCCGCCGACCTCGTGGCCGCCATCCGCGAGCGGGTGGCGCCGGACTTCCCCGTCGTCCTGCGGTTCTCCCAGTGGAAGGCCGACCACTACGACACCCGGCTCGCCGAGAACCCCAAGGAGCTGGAAGCCGTGCTCACCCCGCTGGCGGAGGCCGGGGTCGACGCGTTCCACGCCTCCGGGCGGCGCTACTGGCAGCCGGAGTTCCCGGACACGGGATCGGACCTGAACATCGCCGGATGGGCGAAGAAGGTCACCGGCAAGCCGGTCATCACCGTCGGCTCGGTCGGCCTGGACAGCGTCTTCCAACCCGGCTCCCTCTCCGGCGCGAACGCGGCCGTGGAGACCATCGACCGGCTCCTGGACCGTCTGGAGCGGGACGAGTTCGATCTCGTCGCGGTGGGGCGCGCCCTGCTCGCCGACCCCGAGTGGGCCGACAAGGTCCTGAACGGCCGGATGAGCGAACTCATTCCGTTCACCAAGGACGCCGTGGCGACGCTGCACTGACAGGGCCCGCGGCCGGGGGCGCCACTGCGCCTCGTCGCCCCGGGAGGGGCGGAAGGGGGATCGGCGCCGGCCGACACGGGGGAGTCCGGCCGGCGCCGAGCACGGGGTGCGATGTAGTTTAACATTTCACCACTGCCGCGGATTCCCCAGCCTAGCCGGTGGCGCAGGCGCCCCCGTTGAGGGTGAAGGCGGTCGGCACCGAATTGGTGGCGCCCCTGTCCGCGGTGAAGCCCAGGGTGACCGAGCCGCGGGCGGGGATGGTGGCGGTGTACGAGGCGGGGGTGACGGTCACCGCGGCGCCGGTCTGCCGGGGCGTACCGCCCCACATATTGGTGATGACCTGGCCATTGGCGAAGCTGAACGCCAGAGTCCAGTCGGTGATGGCGGCGGTGCCGGTGTTGCGGACGGCGATCTCGCCCTGGAAGCCATTGCCCCATTCATCGGCCACGCGATAGCCGACCGAGCAGCCGGCGTCGGGGCCACCGCCGTTCTTGGTGGTGACGTCGACCGTGGCCGAGCGCGCCGAGCGGTTGCCGGCCGCGTCCCGGGCATAGACCGCGAAGGTGTAGGAGGTGGCGGCGGTGAGGCCGGTGAGCGTTGCCGTGGTGCCGGTCGAGGTGGCGACCCTCGTCTCGGCGCCGCCGCCGACACGGACCACGTCATAGGCGGTGACACCCACATTGTCGGTGACGGCGGGCCAGCCGAGGGTGGCGGAGGTGGCCGTCACGGCCGACGCGGTGGGGGCGCCGGGGGTGCTGGGCGCCCGGGTGTCGCCGCCGGAGCCGCCGCCGTAGACGGTGGCCTCGCGGGAGGTCTCGGCGATGCCATTGGGCCCGTTGAAGACGCGCTTGCCCCAGTCGGTGAGCCTGCCCGGGTCGAAGTCGGTGGCCAGGTCCAGGATCGGGTCGGTGTTGCCGCTCCAGGACCAGGCCAGATAGCCGAGCTTCAACTGCTGGGCGGTGGCCATCATGGTGTTCTCGTCCGGGTCGCCGTATTGGTCGGGGGGTCCGCCGAACTCGCCGATGAGGATGGGCAGTTCGGCGTCGACGAAGGCGTTGAGATAGTCGGTGATCTCCTGTGCCGTGTCATAGACGCTGTACATGTGGATCGAGAAGATCAGGTTGCCGGTGGAGTCGGCGTCGTAGACGGTCCGCGCGTTGGTGCGCATGACGTTCTGCCAGTCCTGCCCCCAGTTGGGGGCGTCCACCATGATGGTGTGCTGGAATCCGGCGTTGCGCAGCTTCTGCACGGCGGCGACAGTGGGGGCGGTCCAGCCGGCCGGGTCGGTGTTGCCCCAGGGCTCATTGCCGATGTTGATGAGGACGTAGTTCTCCTGGCCGGTGAGCACGCTCTTGAGGCCGATCCAGTAGTCGGCCGCCTGGTCGAGCGAACCGGCCGCGGCATCCTCGCCGTAGCCGGTGGTGTCGTGCACCTCCAGTACGCAGATGAGCCGGTTGGCCTTGCACTGGGCGATGATGGCGGCCACGTCCTCGGGGCTGTTCTTGCTCCAGCGGTGGCCGTCGGAGAGGACGACCCGGACGGTGTTGGCGCCCAGGGCCTTGATATCGGCCAGCGACCGCGTCTCGCCCGGGTACCAGGCGTGGGCGTGGTTGACACCGCGCATGACGAAGTCGTTGCCGTTGCCCTCCAGCAGACGGCCGTCGCCGATGTGCAGCCCCGTCGCCAGAGTGGCCGACGGCCGGGCCGGGTCGGCATGGGCGGTCCGGCCGAGACCCGCGATCCCGAAAAGGCTGACCAACAAGGCCAGTAAGGCGGCCAGGGATCTCTTCCGTCTCATCATGACTCCAAGGAGTGAGCGCGCGGTGGCTTGCGTACGGCGGATTTGGGAGCGCTCCCATCCATTGCATCGCGCCTGACGGACGTCAAGACCTCCGGCGGGAACCCGGAATGCGGACCGGGAGTCCCGAGGTTATGACGGTCATGAGCGATTCATCCGGTGATGCCGCTTTCACTCCGGCCGAGCGTGAGACCATCCGCGAACGGCTGGTGGCCGAGCGCGCCGGAACCAGCGCGCGGATCGCGGCCCTGAACCGTGAATTCGACGGGATCGTCGCGGCGAACGCCCTGGTGGCGGTCGACGACGAACACGACCCGGAGGGGTCGAGCACCGCCTTCGAGCGAGCCCATGTGGCCTCTTTGCTGGCCCAGGCACGCGATCATCTGACCGCCCTGGACGAGGCGCTGGAGCGGCTGGACCGCGACGACTACGGACGGTGTGCGGTGTGCGGTGAGCGGATCCCGGCGGAACGGCTGGACGTGCGCCCGGCGGCGGACACCTGCGTACGCTGCGCCGGCGCCCGCTCCCACTGAGCGGCGCCGATCACCTCGGCCTCACCGGCGTTGCCGAGCGGACACGAGCCTGCATGCGCTGCCGGCCGTGGCGGGGGGATGATGCCTGCGAGCCCTTGCCGTCCCCTGAGCCCGCACATCCACTGCAACGGTGTGGTGGTGAGGCGCCGCATGTCCGGTTCACACGCCGAGTTCGCGGAGCGACGGGCGCGCACACCGGGCCGCACACGGCCGCCCGGACCCCGTGAACGAGCCAACGGCCCTGGTCCGGGCGCTAGTTGTTGCCTTGAGAAGATCACGTCGACCGGCACCCCGGAGCGTGATCGTTTTTCGCCTGGTGAGACGATGCGCTCGCTCGAAACAAGCCTCGACAAGCGAAACGGAGGGCGAATGCATAAACGTCGTGGAACCGTGACCCGCCGCTGGAGAGTCGCGGCGGTCGCGTCCACGGTGGCCGTGGCGATCGCGGTCCCGGTGGCGATGGCCCAGGCTTCGGCCGAACCACCACCGGAGGTCAGCGCCCAGGGCGCGTACCTGCTCGACACCGGTTCCGACAAGGAACTGATGGCCAAGGACGCCGACACCAAGCGTCCGATGGCGAGCACCACAAAGATCATGACTGCCCTCGTGGTGCTCGAGACCCGAGGTCTGGACCTCAACCAGCAGGTCACCATCAAGCAGGAGTACCGCGACTATGTGACCAAGTCGGGTGCCAGCACGGCGGACCTCCAGACCGGCGACAAACTCACCGTCAACCAGTTGCTGTACGGGTTGATGCTGCCGTCGGGCTGCGACGCGGCGATGGCGCTGGCCGACACCTTCGGCACCGGTGACACCACCGCCGAGCGCACCAAGTCGTTCGTCTCCAAGATGAACGAGAAGGCACAGGACTTGGGGCTGACCAACACCAAGTACGACTCCTTCGACGGTGTCTCGGCCGACGCCGACAACTACTCGACGCCCCATGACCTGGCGCGGCTGACCGGGCGCGCCATGGAGAACGCGACGTTCGACACGGTTGTCAAGTCGGTGTCCATCAAGCAGGAGGCGCCGGCGGCCAACGGCCGGACCCGGTACTACACCTGGGACAACACCAACCAGTTGCTGGGTTCGTACGAGGGCGCGATCGGCGTCAAGACCGGGACCACCACCCCTGCCGGTCCCTGTCTGGTGTTCGCCGCCAAGCGCGGTGACAAGACGGTCGTGGGAGTCGTCCTCAACGACGCGGACCGTTACCCGGACGCGAAGAAGATGCTCGACTGGACGTACGACACCACCACCGAGGTGAAGTGGCGCCAGCTTCCCAAGGACGCTCAGCGGGACTGATCCACAAGCCCCGACAGGCGACAGCGCCGGTGCCCCGGCCGGACTCGTTCCGGCCGGGGCACCGGTGCTCGGGCCCGTCCGCCGAGAGCTCCTGGCGGAGCTTCCCAGGCGTACGGGAGCGGACACGGGGAAGGCGCTGGTCGGGAGAGCCGAGGGCAGGGGCGGGCGCACCGAAGCGAAAGGTCGCCCGCCCCTGAGGCGCCCCCGCACCGCCGTCGGGCCGCTGTGCCGTCGCCGTACTTCTGTACCGGCCCTCGAGCGCAACACAGCACTCTGTGAGGACAGTTGGGGCAGCGGCCCCGCCGTCCTCGAACGGAGTCGACCATGGCCTTCACCCTCGACCCTGAACTCGCCGCGGTGCTCCAGGCCCTCGCCGAGCAGGGCGACCCCGCTCCCCCGCCCGAGCGCGACGACTGGCGGACCCTGCGGGCCAGGGGCGTGGCCTCGATGCGGTGGATGGCCTCGCTGCTCCCGGCATATCCCTCCGGCTATCCCCTGGTGAAGGCGTCCTCGCACAAGGTGCGGTCCGAAGGCGGGGCGGAGATCCTCGTCCGCTGGTACGAGAGGGCCGACTCCGCGCCGGGTTCCGCGGTCGTCTACGCCCATGGCGGAGGGATGGTCGCCGGCAGCGTCGACCTCTATGACGCCGTGGTGGCGGGGTACGTCCAGGCCACCGGGGTGCCGTTCCTGTCCGTGGACTATCGCCTGGCCCCCGACGCGACCACCGGCACCGGCCCCGTCGAGGACGTGTTCGCCGCGCTGAGCTGGTTGGGCGGCCAGGCGGCCGCGCTGAAGGTCGACCCCCGCCGAATCGCCGTCATGGGCGACAGCGCCGGGGGCGGGCTCGCCGCCGGAGTGGCGATCCTCGCCCGTGACCGGGGAGTTCCCCTCGCTCACCAAGCGCTTCTCCATCCCATGCTGGACGACCGCAATCTCACCCCGGATCCACGGCTGACCCCCTATGTCGCCTGGACCTGGGACGACAACTGGACCGGCTGGCACGCCCTGCTGGGTACGGCGTTCGGCACCGACGACGTTCCGGAGGTGGCGGCGCCCGCGCGCGTCGCCACCGTCGAGGGCCTGGCACCCGCCTATGTCGAGGTGGGCGAGCTGGACATCTTCCGCGCCGAGGCCGTCGGCTACGCGCAGCGGCTCGCCGATGCCGACATCCCCGCCGAACTGCACGTCCACAGCGGGGCCATCCACGAGTACGACCGGCTCGCCCCCGCCTCCCGGCTCGGGCGCCGGGCCATGGAGGACCGCAAGCGGGTGATCTCCTCGCTGTGAGGGCCCGTCGCGGGCCGAAGAGGGCAGCGGCGCCGCGCGGCCGCCCATAGGTCGGTGTTCATCGCCGATGCCGTGGCGGCGGCTGTGGCGATCCGCCCGGACCGGCGGCGAACACCGTGGCACAGGCGAACACCGTGGCACGGACGGGCTCGTCGGCCCGCCACGTTCCCTTGCACGCGGGTAACACCAGCAGTGCCACATGTGCAATTGCCGTTCATCCATGAGGTTGCCTACCGTCGAGGCGCAGACGGCGAAGCGCGCACCAAGCCTCCCCCTCTTTCACCATGTGCGGGAGCACCTCATGTCCACTGCCAACGGCACCACCACCCCCGGCACCGGTCTCGACACCGCCTTGCTCACCCGGGTCACCGCAGCCGTCCGCACCGCCGGCGACCTGCTGCGTGAGCGCCACACCCCACACCCCCGCGGTGTGGCCCTCGACGAGATCGTCGCGGAGATCCACGCCAACGACGACGCGGTGCTCGACGTCCTGAAGGCGCCGCTGATGGCCGCCAGGCCCGGCGCGCGCTGGGCCGAGGACGAGTTGGAAGGCGGTGCGCTGCCGCCGGGCGAGTGGTGGATCGTCGACCCGGCCGAGGGCAACATCAACCATGTGCACGGCATGTCCGACTGGGCCGTGACCGCCACCCTCGTCCGGGACAACCACCCGGTCCTCACCGTCGTCCACCTTCCGCCGACCGGCGACTGGTACACCGCCGTGGCCGGTCAGGGTGCCCGGCTGAACGGCGCGCCACTGCGGGTGTCGGCCAAGACGAACCTGGGCGCGGCCCTGGTCGGCACGGGTGGTCAAGACGCTCAACACCATGCTCTTCCCGGTGATGACCGCCCCGGCCGGGCTGTCCACCCCGCCCACCGGCTACCTCTCCGGCGACGACGCGGACGCCAAGGCCACCATCGCGGACCTCCTCGCCGACCTCGGCTGGAAACCCGAGTGGATCGAGGACCTCGGCGACATCACCACCGCCCGCGCCACCGAAGCCCTCGTCCTGCTGGTACCGCATGTGCTGCGCCGCCATGGACTCCGGCCGTTCGCCGTCTCCCTCGCCCGCTGACCACCCCGCACCCCCGGCACTCCCGCCACCGCGGGCACGTGGCGTAGCACACGCCGTGAAACGTGCTCTTGCACATCTGTAGAACCTCGGGCCAGCATCAATCGTCTTCTCTTCCGAACAGCCGCCGGACGAAGGACGCGCATGACAGGCAGTGACGGGGAGACGACGGGGAGCTCTGCCACGGGGCCGGACGGACCGGGGCGGCGGCGCAGTGGGCGCCGCCCGCTGCGGATCGCCCTGCTGATCGTGGTGTCGTTCCTGGTGCTGCTCGGCGGCGGAGTCGGCTGGATCTACTTCAAGCTGAACGGGAACATCACCACCTTCGGGACGGACGGCCTCTCGGACAACCGGCCCGAAGGAAACGCCGCCGGCCAGAACGTGCTGGTCATCGGCTCGGACTCACGGTCGGGCGACAACAGCAGGCTGGGCGGCGGCAGCGGTGATGTGGGCCGTTCGGACACCGCCCTGCTGCTGCATGTCTACAGCGACGGCAAGCACGCGGTCGGGGTGTCGATCCCCCGCGACACCCTGGTCGACATCCCGCCGTGCCGTCTGCCCGACGGCTCATGGACCAGGACACGGCGGAACGCCATGTTCAACTCGGCGTTCTCCGTGGGCGAGACCGCACAGGGCAATCCGGCCTGCACCCAGAACACCGTCGAGCGGCTGACCGGGCTGCGCATGGACCATACCGTCGTCATCGACTTCGAGGGGTTCTCCCAGATGACCTCGGCGGTCGGCGGGGTCCAGGTGTGTGTGCCGCAGGACGTCTACGAACGCGATCTGAGCCCCAGCCGGGCCACCCGCGGCAAGCGCATCTTCAGCAAGGGGGTGCAGACGGTGTCCGGGCAGAAGGCGCTGGACTACGTCCGCATCCGCCATGGCATCGGCGACGGCTCCGACATCGGGCGCATACAGCGGCAGCAGGCGTTCATCTCCGGCCTGTTCAAGAAGGTGAAGGGCCGGGGATTCGACCCGACCACGCTGTATCCGCTGGCGGACGCGGCCACCAAGTCCATGACCGTGGACCCGGGGCTGGGCTCCGCCAAGAAGCTGATGTCCTTCGCCATGTCGCTGAAGAGCATCGACCTGCACAACACCAAGTTCATCACCATCCCCTGGCGCTACCAGGGCGAACGGGTCGCCGTGGTCCAGCCCGACGCCGATCAGCTCTGGACCGACATCAGAGCCGACCGCACCATCGACGGGAAGAGAGCCGGCGGGAAGAAGGACGAGGCGCCCGCCACCCCCAGCGCCACGCCCACCGTGTCGGGCGCGGGCATCAGCGTCACCGTCTACAACGGCACCACCACCCCGGGGCTCGCCGCACGCGCCGCCGACACGCTCAGCTCACATGGCTTCACCGTGACCGGCACCACGAACGCCGAGACCCAGGACCACGCCACCACCGTGGTCGGCTACGGCCCCGGCGAGCGGGACCGGGCCCGGACCGTGGCCCAGCTCTTCCCCGGCGCCGGACTGCGGCCCACCACCACCCCGGGCATCAGCCTCACCCTGGGGCAGACGTACCTCACCGAGCCCTCCCCCGGCGCCTCCGCCCCCTCCACATCGCCCTCGAAGCTGGACAAGGACGCCCGCTCCGCCGACGACGACCCCTGCTCCAACCTGTCCTACGGCTGACCGGGCCCGTCACGGCCCGCACAACCCGCACATCCGGTCCGGGCATGGCGCACGGTTCCCCCGGGCATCTGAAGATCAAGTCACTCGGAACCACCGCCGGGCGGCCCGCGTCTTCGTTGACGCCCGTACAAACGCGCGACCGATTGAACACGATCAACGACCGGGCTCACTCACCCCGGCACGACCGCACAACCGCACAACAAGCAAGACGAAGGGGACGACAACGTGGGCATCGTGAGCTGGATCATCCTCGGCCTGCTGGCCGGAGTCATCGCCAAGGTCCTTCTCCCCGGGCGTGACCCCGGCGGGCTGATAGGCACCACGGTCATCGGCGTCGCCGGGGCGTTCGTGGGCGGCTGGATTTCCGCCCAGTTCTTCGACCGCCCGGTGCAGAAGCAGTTCTTCGACCTCGGCACCTGGGGCGCGGCGATCGGCGGCTCCTTCGTTCTCCTTGTCGTCTACCGTCTGCTGTTCGGCAACTCACGGAACTGACGGCGAGAACGGCGCGAAAGGCGCCTGCGCCACCGGTTACGACGCCACCGCGCCCGCGAGCCGGCGGATCGTACGGGCGGCGGGCGATCCGGGGTCGGCCGTGATCAGGACCACCTCCTGGTCGTCCTCGGGTACGAGCAGGACGTCGCAGTTCAGCCGGAGCGTCCCGGCCGTGGGGTGGTCGATGGTCTTGGTCCGGTGGCCGGGCGCGTGGACCGGGCGCTCGTCCCAGATCTGCCGGAACTCCTCGCTGCCCGCGCCGAGTTCGCGCAGCAGCGCGGCCAGCGCCGGGTCACGGGGGTAGCGGTCGGCGGCCCGGCGCAGCCGCGCGACCACGATATGCCCGAACTCCTCGGCGCTCGAGCTCTCGTACGCGCGGCCCTGGCCCAGGAAGCGGCGGCGGGCGAGGTTGCCGTGCCGGCCGAGGTCGTCGCCGAGCAGGGCCTGCGCCAGCGGGTTCCAGGCGACCACGTCGTAACCGGCGTCGGTGACGATCGCCGCGGTGTCGGGCAGCCGCAGCAGCATCTGGGCGATGTGCGGGCGGACCCGCCGCACCGCCCGTACGCCCGGGGGCGCGCTCGCCCCCGCGAGCCGGAACAGATGGCTGCGCTCGGCGGGCGCGAGCCGCAGCGCCCCCACCAGCCCGTCCAGGATGCGCGGCGAGGGCCGGGGGCCGCGGGCCTGCTCCAGACGGGTGTAGTAGTCGACCGACATATGGGCGAGCTCCGCCACCTCCTCCCGCCGCAGCCCGGGAGTGCGGCGGTGGGGGTCGGCGGGCAGACCGATGTCCTGGGGGCGCAGCCGCTCGCGGCGGTCCCGCAGGAAGCGGGCCAGCTCCTGCCTCGCCATGCTGCCTCCTTCGACTGCCCGGTACCTGCCCGGTACCTGCCCGGTATCTGCCCGGCGCCCGCTCAGTATCCGCCCGGGACCTGCCTGGGACAGGTTGTCCCTGGCAGGGTGAGCGTGGCCGGGGAACCCTTGATGTCATGAACGATCGCACAGCACTGGTCACCGGTGCCAACAAGGGCATCGGCAAGGAAATCGCACGCGCACTCGCCGCCGAGGGAATCACCGTGTACGTGGGCTCGCGCGACGCCGAGCGGGGGCGGCGGGCCGTCGAGGAGATCGGTGGCACCGCCCGGCCCATGGAGCTCGATGTCACCGACCCCGACAGCATCGCCACGGCCGCCGCGCGGCTGGATCGGCTGGACATCCTGGTCAACAACGCGGGGATCATGGTGGACAGCGGCACGGCGCCCGACGCGGATCTCGACGGCTTCCGCCGGACCTATGAGACCAACGTCTTCGGTGTCCTCGCCGTCACCAACGCCTTTCTCCCGGCCCTGCGCCGCTCGCCCGCGCCCAGGATCGTCAATGTCTCCAGCGGCACCGGCTCGCTGACCTGGAGCGCCGATCCGGAGCATCAGTTCGCCGTCTCCGCCGGATCGGGCGCGGCCTACCGCTCCTCAAAGACGGCCCTGAACGCCCTGACCCTCTACACCGCACAGGCCCTGGCCTCGGAAGGTTTCAAGGTCAACGCGCTGGCCCCCGGGCTGCGCAGGACCGATCTGAACGCCCGCGCCGCCGGGAGCGACGGGGATCCGGCCGAGGCGGCGGCGGGCGCGGTCAGGCTCGCCCTCCTCCCGGACACCGGGCCCACCGGCGGGTTCTTCTCCTGGGACGGCACTCCGGCGCCCTGGTAGACCCCGGTTCCACCCGGGGCCGTACGGTGGCGCTTCCGCCGCCGCCTCGGAGTCCGCCCGCTCTCCGCCGACCGGGTCAGTCGGCGGAGAGCTGGGTGTTCGGCACCCGCCAGGCGGCGATCACGAAGGCGATCAGGGCCACCGCCGCCCCGGTGAGGAAGACCACACGCAGGGCGCTGACGTAGCCCTCCAGGAACGGCTGCGCCACGCCCGGATCGAGGTGGCGGAGAAAGGCCGAGTCCTCCAGATTGACCCCGCCGTCGGGCCGCACCACGCCCTTCAGCGCCTCCGCGTTCGCCGGTTCCCCGGCGAGCCGGCGGAACGAGGCGTCCTGGGAGGCCACGGCCAGGCGCTCGCCGATCCGCGTACCGGCCAGGGAGAAGAGGATGGACAGGAAGACGGCGGCGCCCACCGTGCCGCCGTTGGAACGGAAGAAGTTCACCGACGCGGTGGCCGCGCCCATGTCCCGCCCCGGCACCTCGGACTGGGCGAGCGTGGTGATCGTCTGCATCGCCGCGCCGAGGCCCGCCCCCATGAACACCATGCCGATGGCCACGTACCACAGCGGGCTGTCGTCCCTCAGGGTGGCGAACACCAGCATGGCGACGGTGAGGGAGCCGACGCCCGCCACCAGATGGACCTTGAACCGGCCGGTCCGCGACATCAGCCGGCCCACCACCAGGGTCACCGTCACATTCGCCGCCATGGTGGGCAGCGTGGCCAGGCCCGCCCCCATCGGGCTCATGCCCTTGGCCAGCTGGAGGTAGAGCGGCAGCGTGGTCATGGCGCCGAACATGGCGATGCCCACGGTGAAGTGCAGCACGGTGCCCAGCCGGAACGCGCGGATGCGGAACAGCCTGACCGGCAGCAGCGCGGCATCCGCCATCCGCCGCTCCAGCAGTACGAAGGCGACCAGCCCGACCACCCCCACCGCGTACAGCACCAGCGCCCGGGGAGAGCCCCAGCCCCAGCTCCGGCCCTGTTCGGCCACGATGAGCAGGGGCACGATCCCGATCGCCAGCGTCAGCGCCCCGCCGTAGTCCAGGCGGTGCCGTACGGGCCGGTGGGGTACGTGCAGCACCCGCAGGATCACCACCACGGCGAGGGCCGCAAGCGGCACATTGACCAGGAAGATCCAGCGCCACCCGGCGATCCCCAGCAAAGTGGCGCGCTCGGCGAACACCCCGCCCACCAGGGGGCCGACAACACTGGAGCCGGCGAACACCGCCGTGATGTAGCCCTGGTAGCGGCCGCGCTCCCGGGGCGAGGTGATATCGGCGATGATCGTCATGGCGAGGGACATCAGCCCGCCACCGCCGAGGCCCTGGACCGCCCGGAAGGCCGCGAGCTGGTGGATGGAGGTGGCGAATCCGCACAGCAGCGATCCGAAGGTGAACAGCACGATCGCGGCCAGATACACCGGCCGGCGGCCGTAGATGTCGGAGAGCTTCCCGTACAGCGGCGTGGCGATGGTGCCGGTGACGAGATAGGCGGTGGTGACCCACGCCTGGGCGGTGAGGCCGTGCAGATCGTCGGCGATGGTGCGCAGCGCCGAGGAGACCACGGTCTGGTCCAGCGCGGCGAGGAACATGCCGAGCACCAGCCCGGACAGCACGGTGACGACCTGACGGTGGGTCAGCCGGGCGGGGGTCTGGGGCTCGGCGGGCTCGGTGCTGGTGGATGAGGACGACATACGTAGCTGCGAACCTTCTCTGCCGCGCGTTGGGGACCGGGAAAAAGCGGGGGCTCGGACCGGGGAAGCGGGGGCCCGGAGCCGGGGCCGGGAATGGGCGGGCTCCCGGAGCCCGGGCACTCGCGCCCGGGCTCCGGGAGTCGGGCGTCACCCGGCGATCTTCTCCAGGTCGGGGACGGCGCTGTCGATCTCCGGCAGCGCCAGCATCTCAAGCCGCGCCCGACGGGCCCGGGCGCGGCAGCCGTCGTCGGCCAGCACGTCACGGCAGACGGCGGCGATGCCGTCCGGCGTGGGGTCGGTGATGTGGCGGCCGAGGCCGAGCTCCTGGACCCGCTGTGCGTTGCCGGGCTGATCGCCGAACTGGGGCAGCACCGCCATGGGCGTCGCCGTGCGCAGCGATTCGCGGATGCTGTTGAAGCCACCGTGGGTGAGGAAGAGGTCCACGGATTCCAGCAGCAGCGGCTGTGGCACCCGATCGGTGATGCGCACATGCGGTGGCACCCCGTCGGTGTCCACGGGAATGCCGGAGGTGGCGAGGACGACGGTGCACTCCTCCAGCCGCGACACGGCCTGGATCATGGCGCGCAGCGTATCCGCCGGATCCTGCATCGGCATGGGTGGCGCGGGGGTGTCGGCCTCGTGTGCGCTGTCGCGGAGCATGGGGATCGCGGTGCCGATGGCGGCGAGCATCAGCGGCCGGTCGGTGGGCAGTTCGGCGATCCAGCGGGGCAGCGCGGCGCCCCGGTCCACGTCCACCGTCTGCCGGTAGGACCAGGAGGCCGGGAGATGGCGGGCGAAGGAGAACGCGGGTGGTACGTAGTCGATGCGCCCGTGCGGGACGAGCGACAGCGGGTCCTCGAGGATGGCCAGCCCCTGCCGCTTCCGCAGGGCGTTGAGGCCCGGGAGCATCGCGGCCGGGTCGAAGCTGTTGGCGGCCCCGGAGGGGGTGGACAGCTGGGGTATGCCGAGCGTTTCGGCGATGACACAGGAGCCGAGGTCCATCCCGTCGCGCAGGATGAGGTCGGGGCGGAAGTCGTGTGCCACGGGGAGCACGGTGTCCAGCAGCCATGTGGCCATCGGGCCGGACACGGCCTTGGCCATGAGGCGCAGCATACGCGCCGGTGGCTGCTCGTCCGCCAGGTCCGGCGAACCGGCCTGTGCGGCCTCCTCGGCCAGTACGGGACCGAGGAAGGAGGACGGGCTGAAGTCGCCCATACCGCTCGTCACCCGCACCTCCTCCCGTTCGAAGACGGAGGTGAGGGCCGGGGTGGTGACCACCAGCACCTCATGGCCGGCGGCCGCGAGGGACCGGGCCAGCGGAAGCTGGGCCCGGCCGTGGGAGGGGCTGCCGAGCGTGGTGAACATGACCCGCAACGCAGGGGCCTTTCTGTGGGAAGGGTCTCGTACGGCGAGGAAGGGGCGGGGCGGTCAGCGCGCCATCGCCAGTGTGCGGCCGATGCCCTCGCAGCTCAGCCCGGCGCGGCGCAGCCGGTCCGGGTCCAGGAGGTTGCGGAAGTCGTAGACGGCCGGGGATCCGAGCAGTCCGGCGGCGCGCTCCCAGTCGAGGTCGCGGAACTCCGGCCACTCGGTGAGGACGAGACAGGCGCGCGCTCCCCGCAGGGCCTCTTCGGGGGTGTCGGTGAGGGTGAGCAGATCGCTGAGGTCGGGGCGGGTCTCACGGAGGGCGGGGTCGTAGGCGTGGAGTTCGGCACCCCGCTCCTTGAGCAGCCGGGCGATGGCCAGGGCCGGTGAGTCGCGCAGATCGGAGGTGCCCGCCTTGAAGGCCAGGCCCAGCACGGCCAGCCGTACGCCGCGCAGCGAGCCGTCGCCGGGTGTGCATCCGGCCACCACCCGCTCGACCAGCCGCCGCTGGTGTTCGACGTTGGTCTCGATGGTGGCGCCGAGCAGTGGGAAGTCCACGCCCGACTCCTGGCAGATGGTCAGCAGGGCGTGGGTGTCCTTGGGCAGGCAGGAGCCGCCCCAGCCGGGTCCGGGCTTGAGGAAGGCCGAGCCGATGCGGGGGTCGTGGCCGATGCCGGTGAGCACATCGTCCACATCGGCGCCGAAGTGCTCGCACAGGGTGGCGAGGTTGTTGGCGAAGGAGAGCTTCATGGCCAGGAAGAAGTTGGCCGCGTACTTGGCGAGTTCGGCGCCGGCGGCGTCGGTGAGCACCAGCGGGGCGTCCAGCCCGGCGTACAGATCGGCCACCCGGCGCGCCGCGTCCGGGTCGGCGGCGCCGACCACGATGCGGTCGGGGTGGAGGAAGTCGCGCACCGCGTAACCCTCCCGGAGGAACTCCGGGTTGCTCACCACGGCCACGTCGGGGCGGTCCAGCAGCGCGGCCACACGCTCGGCGGTGCCGACGGGCACGGTGGACTTGTTGACCACCACGCTGCCGTGCGGCAGCCGGTCGCGGATCTGGTCCGCCACGGCCTCGACGGCGGCCAGGTCGGCGGCGCCGCCGACGCCCATCGGGGTCGGCAGGCACAGGAACACCACGTCGGCGTCGGCGACCGCGGCCCGGGTGTCCTGGACGAACTCCAGCCGCCCCGAGTCCAGTCCCTCCCGGACGAGTTCGGGCAGGCGGGGCTCGAGGATGTCGACCTCTCCGCGCCGGAGCCGTTCGACCTTGTGGCGGTCGGTGTCCGCGCACACCACTCGATTGCCGAGGGTGGCCAGACAGGCGCCGGTGGTCAGTCCGACGTAGCCGGTTCCCACGACGGCGACGCGTCGTATCTGCACAGGGGATCACCACTTCTGCTGGGGGTCAGATGCGGGCACGTGGCGAGGACGGCACGGGGCCGCCCGGTCGGGAAACCAGCGGCCGGACACCGTCGTTGGGCCGGGACCGCGCTGGGCGGCGACCAATGTCACCACGCGTTGACAAAACATAACGCCCCGACCCCAATCTTGGTCAACAAGTGATGACAACGGTGGGTGACTTCTGGACATGCGAGGCTGAACCGGCAGCATGTACGGCACGTCCAGGCGGAGGTACGACAGGGTGAACCGGGCAAGCGACACACGGCGGTGCGACGGCCTCCCCCCGCGCCCCCGCAGATACGACGCGGAGGGCACGCGCAGCGCGCTGCTGGGGGCCGCCGCGCTGCGTTTCGCCAGGTACGGCTACGACCGCAGCAGTGTGCGCGATATCGCCAAGGACGCGGGGGTGGACGCCGCCCTGGTCTACCGCTATTTCGGCTCAAAGGAGGCGCTGTTCGACGCGGTGTCGGCCGGCACCGGCCTGTTCGAGCCACTGCGCCATCTGCCACTGGACGAGGTGTCGGCGTGGATCTGCGATGTGGTCTCCAACGGGCCCACCGAGGAGGAGGCCCCGCATCCACTGCTGACCAAGCTCCGCTCCTCCAGCCGGGAGGAGACCGTCGGGCGGCTCCGCGAGGAGGTCACCGAGGTGTTCTCACAAGGGTTCGCCCGGCGCCTGGAGGGCGAGGACGCCGAGCTGCGGGCCGAGTTGCTGGCGGCGTGGCTGATGGGCATCACCCTGCTCCGCCTGGCCATACGCTCACCGGCGCTGGCCGCCACGCCGGACGACACACTGCTGCGCTTCCTGCGGGCGGGTATCGACCCGCTGCTGGACGCGGGCTGCCCCGGCGGCGGGGGCGAGGACGGCTGACCCGCTCCTCGCCCCGCCCCCGGGGCAGGGGAAACCGGTGTGGCGCCTAGACGTTCGGCACGCGCGGCGACTTGGGGGCCGGGCCGGCCGGTTCGGCGCCGAGCCGCTTGCCGATACGGCCGCGCATGGAGTCCATCGTGAAGCCACGCGGGTCGACCTTGCCCGGCTGCCACTCCAGATGGCCGATCACCGAGCGCTGGGTCCAGCCATGGGCACGGCAGATGGCCGCGGACACCTTCTCGATGGCCAGTTTCTGCGCCTCCGGCCAGGGGTCCTCGCCATCGCCGAGGTTGACGCACTCGAAGCCGTAGAAGTGGCGGTTGCCATCGGTGTCCGCCTCGTTGTCGGGGGGCAGCGCGGCTTCGTCGACGACCGCTCGGAGCACGTCGCTGTCGCCGAGACCCGCGTGGTTGGCGCGGCCGTGGCCGACCATGTGGACCACGCCGGCCTTGTCGATGACACCGTGGCACAGCGGCCCCGGCAGCGAGGAGTGTCCCTCGTAGCACAGCTCCACGGAGGAGTCGGTGCCCTTGGTGACGGTGTGATGGATCATCACCCCGTTGACCGGGCCCCAGGGGCCCTTGGAGTTGCGGTTGTGAGCGCGCCAGTCGCGGTACTCACGGACTTCCAGCCCCTCGTCGCGAAGTGCCTTGAGCAGACGGTCGGCGGTGAGCGGAGTGGCCATGGTGATGTGCTCCTTAGGGATGGGACATGGTCATGTACGGATGCCACGGACAGGGAACTCAATCGGCTCCGGACCGGGGCCCACGCGTCCAGCCCGGTGTCCGTGGCCGACGTCCCGAACACCATCCGCGGATCCAACTCGGCCCGCCCGGCCGTCACCCACGCCGGTGGCGCGCAGTGCGCCCGGATCCCGGCCGGGCCCGGAGCGGCGGTTCGCGGGCCGCGTTCACCGGCCACTCCACGGTGCCCGCACACCCGCGCCCGCGCGCCACCTGCCCCGCGGGCCTCAGTCGGGTGCCAGTGGCGAGGGCGTGAGGACCGCGCGTCCGTCCAGCCAGGCCGGGCGGCTGAGCAGCGGGCGGAAGCGGGTGAACAGGGCGAGGAGTTCGGGGCCGCGCCGTTCCCGGAGTACGGGGTCGCGGCGGGCGAGGTCGAGCTCGTTGGCGGCCGACAGCTCGGCGAAGTCCCGGAGCAGCCGGGGTTCCGGACTGTGCGTACGGCCGGTGAAGCGATCGTGGAAGGCCGCGCCGGGGTCGGCGAGCGCCGGGCAGGTGGCCTTCCGGTCGCAGCTCGCGTAGAGGTACACGATGGCTTCGGCCTCCGCGCCGATCACCGCCACGAGTTCACCCCGGCGGCCGAGGGGCAGCAGGGTGACCGGGAAGCCGTCGGTTCCGTAGAACGCGTGGCACAGCCCGGCGAGTTGGAGTTCCGGGCGGGCTCCCCACGCGGCGAGCCGGGCCCGTACGCGCTGGAGGTGGGCGAGGAGCGTACCGCCGGGGTGGGCGATGCGCGCGGCGCCGAGGTGGCGCAGGAACGTGACGGCCCGGTCGGCGGCGGCAGGAGGGGGAGCGGCAGGCACAGGTCGTGTCCTTTCGGTGCTTGGCAGGTCGGCACCCGTGCCCCACCCCCACCCGGTCCGGATCCATGTGCGGACGCCGCACGGGTTGCCGCCTGAGCCCTGCGACGATCGTCCCGACCTGCGGCCATCCCAGTCAATCCTGGCAATTGCTCGCCAACTCCAAGCTCTAGCTTGGAGGTTATGACTCTGGATGATCTGCGGGTGTTCGTGGCCGTGTGCCGCGCCGGAAGCCTCAGCGCCGTGGCCCGGGAACTGGCCTGCACACAGTCGGCGGTGAGCCAGCGGGTGAAGCGGCTGGAACGCGAGACCGGTGTCAGCCTGCTGGAGCGCCAGCCGCGCGGCGTCGCGCCCACCCCGGCGGGGCTCATTCTGTGCGAGGCCGCCGCCGACGGCATCGCCGGGCTCGAACTGGCGCTGCGCCGCCTGGGCGACCTGGTGCACGGGGAGAGCGGTTCGGTGCGGATCACCACCGGCAGCACCACGGTGCGGCACTTCATGGCCGAGGCGATCGTCTCCTTCCGCCGGCGCTATCCGAAGGTGAACCTGGAGTTCCAGACCGAGAGCTCCAGCCGCGGCTGCCTCGGCGCCCTCATCGCCGGCAATCTGGACCTGGCCTGGATCTCCCTCGGCGGCCCGGTGCGCGGTGTCGAACAGCGGCCCGTGGCCGAGCTGCCGTGGGTGCTCGCCATGCGGGCCGGGGATCCGCTCGCGGCCCGGCCCCGGGTGGAGGTGTCCGACCTCGCCGACATCCCGCTCGTACGGCTGCCGCCGAACTCCACCTCGGGCGGGCGCCTCCACGCGGCCCTGGCCGAGCTGGGCATACGGGCCGGCTCCGATACGAGCGTCGCCGACTGGGACACGGCCCTGCTGCTGGCCGAACTCGGCCTGGGGCGCGCCGTGGTGCCCGCCCTGCCGGGGCTGCCGGTGCCCGGGGACGAGGGGCCGCTGCGGCTCGTCCCGATCCCGGCGCTGCCCCCGCTGCCGGTCGGCTGGGCCGCGCGCCGCTGGGACGCGCTCCCGCCGCTGGCCCGGGCCTTCGCGGACACCGTGGCCGGCACCTTGCGCGAGGACACCGCGCCTGAAGGGCGCTCCGCCCGGCCCGATGAGTGATCATTTTCGGACTTCCCCCGCCGACGCGCCCGGATGGGCCAATTCAAGGCGGCGCGCACCCTATGCTTCTACATGCGTGTAGAACTACGGAGGGAGGACCCACGGTGAACGTGCCACCGGCCGCGAACGTTCCGCGGCACATGGCCCGCTGTCGCGCGACCCCCGTCCGCCGCCGCACGCGCCCGCAACCCCCACGCATACGCGACAGTACGCATATTTGAAGGAGTGAACGCCACGATGGTGTTCAAACGACTGCTCGGCTCGCTCGGTGTCGGCGGACCCACCGTGGACACGGTGCTGGACCCCGGCCCGGTACTCCCCGGCGGGCCGTTGACCGGCCAGGTCCATCTCCAGGGTGGCAAGGCGGACTTCGAGATCGAGCAGATCACGCTGGAGCTCGTGGCCCGGGTGGAGGACGAGCGCGGCGACGAGGAGCGGGAGGGCGTCGTCCTCTTCGACCGCTTCACCGTCGGCGGCGGTTTCCGGCTCGCCGAGGGCGAGCACCGCAGCCTCCCGTTCACGGCCCACCTCCCCTGGGAGACGCCGGTCACCGAGCTTTACGGGCAGCCGCTGGGCATCATCCTCGGCGTGCGCACCGGGCTGGAGGTCGCGGGCGCGAAGGACAAGGGCGACCTCGACCAGCTGACCGTGAGCCCGCTGCCGGTCCAGGAGGCCATCCTGGAGGCGCTGGGGCAGCTCGGCTTCGGCTTCCGGTCCGCCGATCTGGAGCTGGGCCATGTGGGCGGCACCGGGCAGCGGCTGCCGTTCTACCAGGAGATCGAGCTCTCCCCGGCTCCCCAGTACGCCCATGCCATCAACGAGCTCGAGGTGACCTTCCTGGCCAACGCGGGCGGCATGGACGTCGTCCTGGAGGCCGACAAGCGCGGCGGGTTGTTCACCTCGGGGGAGGACGCCCTCACGCTCTTCACCGTCGGCCATGAGGGCGTCGAGCACCGCGACTGGAACACCGAGGTCGACGCCTGGATCGCACAACTCGTCGAGCGGCGCGCCGCCTACGGCTCGTACGGCTCCTACGGCCACGGCGGACACGACGGCCACGGCTACGGGCACGCGGACCACCACCACGACGGGCACCACGACGGCGCGCGGCGCTCCGGCCCGAGCACCGCGGCGATCGTCGGAGGCGTCGCGGCGGGTGTCGCGGTCGGCGTCGTCGGCGGAATGGTCGCCGCGGAGGTCGTCGACGAGATCGGCGACGCCTTCGAGGACGAGGAGGACGAGGACTGAACCCGCCTCCCCCGGCCCGGGGCGTCCCCGGGCCGGGGAATCCGGCCCCCTGCTCGTCCCCGCGTCCCGGCCGTCCCCCGATGCGGCAGCGGCCCAACGGCCGTGGTCCCGTACCCCTCGGCGCCGCTGCGCCACCCGGGGACCGGACCAGCCGTCGAGGAGGACGAGCGACGATGACCGCCGACAGCCGCCCAGACCTCCAGCTGGGCTGCGGCCTTCGCGCCGTGACGCGGGTTGGGCACGAACTCGCCGTTGCACGAGGACCTCACCAAGTGCCCGCACTACCGGCGGCGGGTGGTTCCGGAGGGCTGAGGCCGCGCGACACGGGCGGCCCGCGCGGGGCAGCGGGGGCGCGAGGCTCTGGTTGAGGCGGCCGGTGCTGGGCACTCCATGGGGCGCGTGGCCCGGTACGGCCTTGCACAGGGCCTGATACGGCCTTGCTCGTGGCCTGACACGGCCTTGTCGATCCCAAAGGACGATCATGAGCGAGCCCAGGACATCGACATCCCCCCGCATGCTCGGCATCTATCTCAATGACCATCTGGCCGGAGCGACGGCCGGATGGGAACTGGCCCGCCGGGCGGCCCGCGAGCACCGGCAGTCGCCCCTCGGCGGCGAGCTGGAGGACCTCGCCGTACAGATCCTGGAGGACCGTAAGGCGCTGCTGGCCGTCATGGCCGACCTCGAGGTGCCCGTACGCCGTTACAAGGTCTACGGGGGCTGGCTGGGCGAGAAGGCCGGGCGGCTGAAGCCCAACGGCCGTCTGCGGCGCCGTTCCGGGCTCAGCTCGGTAGTCGAGCTGGAGTCGCTGCGGATCGGTGTGGAGGGCAAGGCACTGCTGTGGCATGCGCTGCTGGCCGCGGCCGGCCAGGACATCCGGCTGGACTCCGATCGGCTCACCGAACTGCTCAACCGGGCGTGGCGGCAGCGCGCGGCGCTGGAGTCGCTGCACGACACCGCGACCGCCACGATGTTCGCCCCCGGCCGGCCGGAGCCGCGGGAGGCGGTGGTCGGGCCATGACCACTCCGCCGGACGGCGCCGCCGAACTCCTCTTCATCGGCAACGCCACGCTCCTCATCCGCTACGGCACGCTCACGCTGCTCACCGACCCGAACTTCCTGCACCGGGGCCAGTACGCCTACCTCGGCAAGGGGCTGATGTCCCGGCGGCTGACCGAGCCCGCACTGGCCGCCTCGGACATACCGTCCGGCCTGGACGCCGTGGTGCTCTCGCATCTGCACGGCGACCACTGGGACCGGGTGGCGCGCCGGCGGCTGGACCGCTCACTGCCCATCATCACCACCCCGCACGCCTCCCGCCGGCTCCAGGCCATCCATGGGTTCAGCCGGGCCACCGGGCTGCCCACCTGGCACGATCACGTGCTGGTGAACGGCAGCGGCCAGGTCCGGGTCACCGCACTGCCCGGGATACACGCCCCCGGCCGCTGGCAGCGGTTGCTGCCACCGGTGATGGGGAGTCTGCTGGACTTCGGCGAGCCGGGGCAGCCGCCCCGGCTGCGGGTCTACATCACCGGCGACACGCTGATGTTCCCGGGCGTCCATGAGATCGCCCGGCGCTACCCGGATGTGCATCTGGCGGTGGTCCACCTCGGCGGCACCCGGCTTCCGGGCGGGCTCATCGTGACCATGGACGCTCCCCAGGGGGCCGATCTGGTCAGGGCCGTACGGCCAGAGCGGGTCCTGCCGGTGCACTACGACGACTACGCCGCCTTCAGCTCCCCGCTCTCGGCGTTCCTGGAGGAGACCCGGCGCCCGGACTTCCCGTCCACGGTGGTCCACTGCCCCCGCGGCGAACGCGTCACCGTGAACGCGCAAGGGGTGCTCCCGACGCCGTGAGGGCCGCCGAGAGGCCGTGAACGCCGATGCTCAGGGCGTGAACGCTGACCGCTCAGGAGGCCGCGCTGGTGGGCGTCTGGTCGTCGCTGTGCAGCCGCCCCAGACGTTCCAGCAGCTGCGGACGGTGCAGCTCCGCCACGCATGACATCAGGTCCGGATGGCGCAGGAACGGCGCCGCACGCCGGTCGTGCGTGTCCGGCGCCGTCAGCCGCCGGAACTCACCGGGAGACCCGGGGCCGTGCTCGCACTCGGCAAGCGCCGCCACCCCCTCGGACGCCAGGGTGGAGCAGGTGAGCAGGGCCGCCGCCCAGCTCGCCACGACCTCGTCCACACAGGTGCGCCAGACGCCGTCGGGGCCGCGGATCTCGTACGGCTCCGCGTCCACGAGCCAGTCCAGCCGGAAGGAGCCGCCCGGACCGATCAGCGCCACCAGGGAAGCGTCGGTGGGGTCCGTATAGCGCAACCAGGCGGCCACGGTGACGGCCTGCCGGGCCTGCGCCTCGGCGAGCGCCGCGTTCATCGCCCCGTCGGCCGCCGGATATGCCCTGATCAGCCACTGCGTGGTCGCAGCGATGACGGATGACAGGTCCAGGGACAAACGACGCCGCTCCTCGTACGCGATCAGTGTCAGCACCGTACCCGCGGAACGACTGTGTCGAACATGACATAGATCACGCCGCGCGGCGGCGCGGCGCGTCCCCAAGTGTGCCTGGGGCGCACCGCATAGCGGACAAGGCGCCGGGTACCCGGTGCCCATGAACGCGCCAGGCCCCGCCGTCGGCGTCGTCATCGCCACCCGTGACCACGCCGAACGCCTCGCCACAGCCCTGGAGCACCTCACCGCGCTGCCGGAGCGGCCACCGGTCGTGGTCGTGGACCACGGCTCGACGGACCACACCAGGGCCATGGTCGCCGAGCGCTTCCCCCAGGCGCGGGTCCTGGCCCACGGGGACGGCCACGGGGCGCTCGCCCGCAACGACGGGGTACGCGCCATCGGCACCCCCTACGTGGCGTTCAGCGACGACGACTCCTGGTGGGCGCCAGGGTCCCTGGCACGGGCCGCCACCCTGCTCAACGGCCATCCGCGGCTGGGGCTGCTGGCGGGCCAGGTGCGGATCGGCCCCGAGGAGCGGCCCGATCCGCGGGGCGCCACGCTGGCCGCCTCCCCCGTCGGCCGGGCCGAGGACCTTCCAGGAGCGGAGGTCTACGGCTTCCTCACCCGTGCCGCCGTGGTGCGCCGCGGCGCCTTCCTGGAGGCAGGCGGCTTCCATCCACTGATCTTCCTCGGCGACGAGGAGACCCTGCTCGCCTACGACCTCGCCGCGATGGGCTGGGGCGTCTCGTACTGCCCCGAGGTGGTCGCCCTCCACCATCCGTCCCCCTCACCGCACGAGGACCGCACCGCCGCGATGCGCCACAACGAACTGATCAGCTGCTGGCTGCGCCGCCCCCTCCCCCTCGCGGCCCGCCGCACCGCCGCGCTCCTCACCCGGGCCGGCCACGACCCGGCGGCCCGCACCGCACTCCGTGGCCTGCTCACCCGCCTCCCGGCCGCGCTATGGCTGCGCCGCCCGCTGCCACCGTGGGTCGAGGAGGCCGCCCAGCGGGTGGACAGGCAGCGAGCGACGGCGGACGAGAAGACCCTGGCGGCCCCGCCGGGATGAGCGGCGGGCACGCGCTTCGGTGACGGCCCGCCGGTGGGGTGGATCCGATCGACGAGCCGCCGCGATCGCCACGCCCCGGGCCCCCTTCATCGCCGAGGGGCGCCTCCCGGCCGGTCGCCGTACGGCGCTACGAGGCCGTCGCGCGCCGCACACCGTAGGCCGCCGCGCCCACGGCCAGTACCGCCGCGCCCCAGACCACCGAGGAGACGGGCAGGGCGAAGGCCAGCACCAGGCAGCCGACCAGGCCGAGCGCCGGGATGATCCGCGGTGGGCGGCCCTCGGCCGGGGTGAGGGTCCAGGCGGAGGCGTTGGCGACGGCGTAGTAGGCCAGCACCCCGAACGAGGAGAACCCGATCGCACCGCGCAGATCCGCCGTCGCCGCCAGCACCGCCACCACCGCGCCCACGGTCAGCTCGGCGCGGTGCGGCACCGCGAACCGGGGGTGCACGGCGGCCAGCACGGGCGGGAGGTGCCGGTCGCGGGCCATGGCCAGGGTGGTCCTGGAGACGCCCAGGATCAGCGCGAGCAGCGATCCCAGCGCGGCCACCGCGGCGCCCACCCGCACCACCGGCGCCAGCCAGGAGAGCCCGGCGGCGCGCACGGCGTCGGCCAGCGGGGCGCTCGCCGCGGCCAGTCCGCCGCTGCCCAGCACGGTCAGCGCGGCGATCGCGACGACCGCGTAGACGGCCAGGGTGATGCCGAGCGCGAGGGGGATGGCGCGGGGAATGGTGCGCGCCGGGTCGCGGACCTCCTCACCGAGGGTGGCGATACGGGCGTATCCGGCGAAGGCGAAGAACAGCAGGCCGCCCGCGCGCAGCACCCCGCCGAGGGTGGCGTCGTGGCCGATCTCCAGCCGGGCGGCGTCCGCCTCCCCGGAGGTGAGGAGGGCGACGACCACGGCGGCCAGGACCGCGAGCACGACGGCCACGATCGCCCGGGTCAGCCAGGCGGCCTTGTGCACCCCCACGTAGTTGACGGCCGTCAGCGCCACCACGGCCGCCACCGCCACCGCGGGCGCCTGCGCGGGCCAGACATAGGAGCCGACGGTCAGGGCCATCGCCGCGCAGGAGGCGGTCTTGCCGACCACGAACCCCCAGCCGGCCAGATACCCCCAGAAGTCGCCCAGCCGCTCGCGGCCGTAGACATAGGTGCCGCCCGACTGCGGATAGCGGGCGGACAGCCGCGCGGAGGAGGTGGCGTTGCAGTACGCCACCACTCCGGCGGCCACCAGGCCGAACAGCAGCCCCGACCCCGCCTCCCGCGCCGCGGGCGCCAGCGCCCCGAAGATGCCCGCGCCGATCATCGACCCCAGGCCGACCACGACCGCGTCGAACACCCCCAGGCGCCGCCGCAACTCCCCCGGCCCGGCCGGGGTGTTCACCGTGCCGCTCACCGCTCAGCCCCGATCCGTGTCGAGCTCGGCATTGTCCAACTCGGTCTTGTCCGAGTCGGTCTTGTCCAGGTCGGCTTGGTCGAGGTCGGTTTTGGCCGGCAGATCGCGGGCGCCGAGCCGCAGATGCTCGATGTGGTACACGGCCTCGTCCAGGAGTTGGGCGACGTGGTTGTCGTAGAGGCTGTAGACGATCCGGCGGCCCCGGCGTGAACCGGTGACCAGCCCGAGCGCGCGCAGCAGCCGGAGTTGGTGGGAGACCGCGGACTGTTCCATGCCGACCGCGTCGGCCAGTTCGGTGACCGCGCAGGGGGCCTGGCGCAGACGGGTGAGGATCATCAGCCGCGACGGTGTGGCCAGGGCCTGGAGGGTGGCGGCGATGGTGGCGGCGGAGTCCGCGTCCAGATGCGCTGCCGGGGTGGTCTGACTGTCGGCTCCGTGTCCCATGCCGCCATCGTATCCACAGCAACACTTGAAGAGATCTTCATATGTTCCCGTATGGTGGCGGGGTCAGACCATCGCCCCACCAGTCGAGGAAGAGGTGTGCCCCGGTGTCCGCCGAAGTCATCGAGGAGCGGTCCCCCGCCGACGCCCCACCGCCCGTACGGCCGCGCCGGACCCGCGTCCGCGAGCTGCCCGAGGTGCGGTGGGCCGCGCTGGCCACCGCCGCGTTCCTGCCCGCCCTCGCGCTCGACCTGACCGGCGCCCCGGCGTGGCTGTGGGCCCCGCTCTACGCCATCTGCTACGCCGCCGGGGGCTGGGAGCCGGGCCTGGCGGGCCTGCGCGCCCTGCGGGAACGCACCCTCGACGTCGATCTGCTGATGGTCGTCGCCGCGCTCGGGGCCGCGGCGATCGGGCAGTTCCTCGACGGCGCCCTGCTCATCGTCATCTTCGCGGTCTCGGGCGCACTGGAGGCGTTCGCCACCCGGCGCACCGCCGACTCCGTACGCGGGCTGCTGGACCTGGCGCCCGACACCGCCACGCGGCTCACCCCCGGCGGCGCCGAGGAGCGGGTGGACGTCAGCGCGCTGCGCGTCGGCGACACCGTGTTCGTACGGCCCGGTGAGCGGCTGCCCGCCGACGGCACCGTCCGCGAGGGGACCAGCGACGTCCAGCAGGCCGGGATCACCGGCGAACCGCTCCCGGTGGACAAGGGACCCGGGGACGAGGTGTTCGCGGGCACGCTCAACGGGACGGGCGCGCTGCGCGTCACCGTGGACCGGGACGCCTCCGAGTCGGTCATCGCCCGGATCGTGTCCATGGTCGAGGAGGCGAGCGAGCGCAAGGCACCCGGCCAGCTGTTCATCGAGAGGATCGAGCAGCGCTACGCCATCGGCATGGTGGCCGCCACGCTCGCGCTGTTCGCGATCCCCCTCGCCCTCGGCGCGGAGCTCACCGAAACCCTGCTGCGGGCCATGACCTTCATGATCGTGGCATCGCCGTGTGCGGTCGTGCTCGCCACCATGCCACCGCTGCTGTCCGCCATCGCCACCTGCGGACGCAACGGCGTGCTGGTCAAGTCAGCCGCGGCCATGGAGCGGCTGGGCGGCATCACCCGGGTGGCGCTGGACAAGACCGGAACCCTCACCGAGGCATCGGCGCGCGTCCGCGGGATCCGGGTGCTCCCGGGCAGTGGCCTCACCGAACACGAGGCCCTGGCCTGGGCCGCAGCGGCCGAGCGGCCCAGCGAGCACCCGCTGGCCCGTGCGGTGGTCGCCGCCGCGGAAGAGCGCGGTCTGCGTCTGGAGCCCGCGGCCGACTTCGGCTCGGCGCCGGGCCGGGGCGTACGGGCGGTGGTCGCGGGCCGGACCGTCCAGGTGGGCAGCCCCCTGGCGCTGCTGGACGGCGCGACGCCACCGCTGAAGCGCCCCGGCGAACCGGCGCCGCCGACGGGCGGGGGCGATCCGGGGCGTACGGATGTCGCGAACGAGTCGTCCCGTAGAGCCACCGCCGACGACGCGGCCCATACGGCCACCACCGACGACCCGGCCCGTACAGCCACCACCGACGACGACGCCCGTACAGCCGTCGACCAGGACGGCCCGGTCCGTGCCGCCGTGGCCGAGGTGGAGGACGGCGGTGCCACCGCGGTCGCCGTCCTCGTCGACGGCCGCCCCGCCGCCGTGCTCGCCATCGCCGCCCCGCTGCGCGCCGGGGCCGCCGAGGCCGTCGCCGCGCTGGGGCAACTCACCGGCACCCCACCGGTGTTGCTGACCGGCGACAACAAGCGTGCCGCCGCCCGGCTGGGCGAGGAGGTCGGCATCACCGACATACGGGCCGGGCTGCTGCCGCAGGACAAGGTGGCCACCGTACGGGGCTGGGAGGACACCGGGGAGCGGGTCCTGATGGTCGGCGACGGGGTCAACGACGCCCCGGCGCTGGCCGCCGCGCACACCGGTGTCGCCATGGGCCGCGCGGGCTCCGCGCTGACGCTGGAGACCGCCGACGCCGTGGTGGTCCGCGATGAACTGGCCGCCGTGCCCTCGCTCGTGGCCCTGTCCCGGCGCGCCCGCCGCCTGGTGGCGCAGAACCTGGTCATCGCGTGCGCATGCATCGGAGCGCTGGTGGTGTGGGATCTCTTCGGCCATCTGCCGCTGCCGCTCGGCGTGGCGGGCCACGAGGGGTCCACCGTCCTGGTGGGCCTCAACGGTCTGCGGCTGCTGCACACCTCCGCGTGGCCGGGCGCGGGGCGGACCGGCCGCCGGGCCGCCGGAAGCGAAACCATGTCCGGCGGTTCCTCACACCCGTGACATCGGCGGCTGGTGGCCGCGGCATCCGGCAGTCACCTTGCGGTGGCGGCCGGGCCGCCGGGCCACACGTCGCGGGCGGCCCGTGAAATCCACCGGACAGCGACCCGGACGCGGGACGGGCCGGGACGGGACCCGCCCCGGCCCGCCGCTCTACGATGGGGGCATGCCGGTCAGCGAACCCTCCTCAACTGCGACCCGATCGCATACGCACCCCAGTGGCGCGGCGCAGTTCTCCACGGCCGCCAATGTCTTCTCACTGCTCTCCGATCCGACCCGGCTGCATCTGGTGTGGTCCCTCGCCCGGGGCGAAGCCGATGTCAACACCCTGACCGAGGCCAGCGGGGCGGCCCGCCCCGCGGTGAGCCAGCATCTGGCCAAGCTCCGGCTGGCCGGGCTGGTCCAGATGCGCAAGGAGGGCCGCCGCTCGGTGTACTCACTTCACGACGGCCATCTGCGCCGACTGGTCGTCGAGGCCGTCAACCACGCGGACCACATGGTCACCGGGGCCCCGTCGCACGACTGACCGCACCAAAGGGGACGGTGCACCCCGTCTCCCCCGCTCCCCTGCACGCCGCCGGACCGCCTCACCCCGCGCCCCCCTTCCCTCCGCGCTGCGGCTCTCCTCCGGGGCGCCCCTGGTGACGGGGTGGATGCGGCAGGTACGGGCCCGCCTGGAGGGCCGGGCCGGGGCCGGGTGTTCCAGCCCTGGCGGGACGCCCGCAAGCTGATGCGGAAGGAGCCCATCACCCCGGTGGGGATCCGGCGTGGTGCGCCAGCAGGCGATGCGGATCCTCGGCGCCCGGCCCAGGGGCCGGATCGGTGTGCACCAGGGCGGCGGTCAGCCGGGGCACCGCGTGGCGGAGGGCGTGTTCCGCCCTGACCGCCACATCGTGCGCCGCGCGCAGATCCAGGCCACCGTCCACCTCCACCGTGACCTCGGCGCGCAGCCCGTGGCCGAGCCAGCGCATCCGGAGCTCGGTCACCCGCAGCACTCCGGGGACCGCGCGCAGTGCGGCCTCGCCCGTGTCGACCACCGCCGGGTCGACGGAGTCCATCAGCCGCCGGAACACCTCGCGGGCCGCGTCCTTGAGGACGAGCAGGATCGCGACGGTGATGGCCAGGCCCACCAGCGGGTCGGCGGCCCGCCAGCCGAGCGCCACGCCGCCCGCGCCCACCAGCACGGCCAGGGAGGTGAAGCCGTCGGTGCGGGCGTGCAGTCCGTCGGCGACCAGGGCAGCCGAGCCGATCCGCCGCCCGACCCGGATCCGCAGGCGGGCCACCCATTCGTTGCCGATGAAGCCGAGCACCGCCGCGAGCGCGACGACGCCCGGATGGGCGATGTCGCGCGGGTGCAGCAACCGGTCCACGGACTCGTAGGCGGCCAGGGCCGCCGAGGCGGCGATGGTCAGGACGATGACGATCCCGGCCAGGTCCTCGGCCCGGCCGTAGCCGTAGGTGAACCGCCGGGTCGCCGCGCGGCGCCCCAGGACGAACGCCACGGCGAGCGGCAGCGCGGTCAGGGCGTCGGCGGCGTTGTGGACGGTGTCGCCCAGCAGCGCCACCGAGCCGGACAGCAGCACGACCGCGGCCTGGAGGACCGCGGTGGCGCCCAGGACGCCGAGGGAGAGCCACAGGGCACGCATGCCCTCGGCCGATGACTCCAGCGCGGGGTCGACCTTCTGCGCCGACTCATGGGAGTGCGGTTTCAGCAGATGCGCGAGCTGGTGCCGCCGGTGGGACCAGCGTTCATGATGACGGGACTCCATGAAACCATTATGTGCATACACGCGCACCCATGCACCTGTTGAATCCGCGACGGTCGGCGATATCCCAGCCCACTTCCGGCGGAGCGCCTAGCGCGCCCCATAGGGCAGCAGCGCCATCTCACGCGCGTTCTTGATCGCGCGGGCCAGTTGGCGCTGCTGCTGCGCGGTCACCCGGGTGACCCGGCGGCTGCGTATCTTGCCGCGATCGGAGATGAACTTCCGCAGCAGTTCGGTGTCCTTGTAGTCGATGTAGGTGATACCTGCCTTGTCCAGCGGGTTCACCCGGTTGCGCCGGCCGTCCCGGCGGGTGGGGTCGATGCGTCGGGCCATCATCGGGTCCTTGTCTGTGCGATGCGTGCGGCGTCCGTCCGCGCTCCGGTCAGGACGGGGCAGGACGGGTCAGAACACCGGGTCGAGCAGTTCGTCGAAGGCGTGCGGCAGCCGGCGCCAGGCGTCCGGCCCGGCCGCGTACTCCGCGTCGGTCAGCAGACATGAGTCGAGCAGGGCCAGCAGTCCGTCGCGGTCGAGGCCGGGCGAGGTGAAGGTGAGGTGCTGGCAGCGGTCGCCGTGGCCGGGGTGCCAGTCGAGCGCGGCGGCGACCCGCCGCTCGGGCGGCACCATCTCCCAGGCGGCGTCCGGCAGCGCGGCCAGCCACGGCCCGGCCGACTCCACGCACAGGGCCCCGCCCGCCGCGTCCCAGGACAGCAGGGTGTCACCCCGGTCCGCGAGCCAGAAGCGGCCCCGGCTGCGGGCCGCAGCACAGGTCAGATCCTCCAGTGCGGCATAGAGCCGCCCCGGGTGGAAGGGCCGCCCGCGCCGCCAGACGAGGGTGGCCACCCCGTGGTCATCGCCCTCCTGCGGCAGCAGCGCACACGCCGGATGCTGACGGGCGGCGGCCGCCTCGATGTCGAAGCCCTCGAGAAGCGCGGGCCCCAGCCCTCCCTCGCCGAGCCGCAGCTTCCTTGCCCCCGGGGTGAGTTGGGTGAGCAGGGCGTGATCGCCGCAGTCCGCGGGCTCCCCGGACATCCCGTCCTCGGCGACGGCGATCAGGGTGGGATACTCCAGCTGCCGGGCGAAGGTGTCCGCGATGGTGCGCTGATCGGCCGGGGCGGCGGCGAGACCGGCCTCGGCGACGTCGTCGCCATTGGCCAGATACGGCACGATCAGGGCCGGGTCGACCGCGGTGGCCACTCCGGTCAGCTCCAGCGGCGCACCCTCGGCCGCGATGACGGCGGCCATGGCCTGGGGCTCGACCGAGTCCCACAGCTCGACGACGGCGAGCCGGTGGCCGCCGCCCGTGGCCAGGCGCAGCAGTTCGGGGACCAGGTCCTCGCGCAGCGCACAGCACGCGCAGTCGTTCACCAGCGGCGCCTCGCCACCACCGAGCGGCCCGGACGCGTCGCGCACGGTGCGGCGCACGGCGCGGTCGGTGGCGGCGGACAGATCGTGGTGCAGCGCCACGGAGCCGGGCACCGTGCGCAGGATCTCCTCGACGGCGGCGTGGCGGGCATCGGCGTGCAGCCCGCCCACGACCGCGACGGCCAGTCGGTGCTCGTCCGCGCTCACCGGCCCCTCCGGCCGCGCCCGTAGCGCCGCTCGAACCGCTCGACGCGACCGGCGGTGTCCACGACACGCTGGTTGCCGGTGTAGAAGGGGTGGCTCGCCGAGGAGATCTCGACGTCGATGACCGGATAGGTGTTGCCGTCCTGCCACTCCACGGTCTGGTCGCTGGTGGCGGTGGAGCGGGTGAGGAAGGCGAAGTCGCCGGCCCGGTCACGGAAGACGACGGGCCGGTACGCGGGGTGAATGCCGGGCTTCATGACGGTCAGCGCTCCTCACGGAAGTCGACATGGCGGCCGACGACCGGGTCGTACTTGCGCAGGGTCAGCCGGTCGGGGTCGTTCCGCCGGCTCTTGCGGGTCACATAGGTGTAGCCGGTGCCCGCGGTGGACCTCAGTTTGACGATCGGGCGTAGTTCATTGCGTGCCATGAGCCAGAGTATACACGGAAGTGGTTTTCATTTTCATCAAGCTGCTACGCTGCCGCCACATCCACACCACCGCCGAACGGAGGAACCATGTCCGCCCACTGCCAGCTCACCGGCCGGCAGCCCGGCTTCGGGCACCACATCTCCCACTCCCACCGCCGCACCAAGCGCCGGTTCGACCCCAACGTGCAGCGCAAGCGCTACTGGCTGCCGAGCGAGGGCCGCCATATCCGGCTCACCCTCAGCACCAAGGCCATCAAGACCATCGACGCGATCGGCATCGAGGCCGCCGTGGCCCGTATCCGCGCCCGGGGAGGGAAGGTCTGATGGCCAAGAAGAGCAAGATCGTCAAGAACGAGAAGCGACGGGTGATCGTGGCCCGCCACGCCAAGCGCCGCGCCGAGCTGAAGGCGGTCATCGCCGACCCCCGCACCTCGGCGGAGGAACGGCTCGACGCCCAGCGGGAACTGCGCCGCCAGCCCCGCGACGCCAGCGCCACCCGGGTACGCAACCGCGACTCCATCGACGGCCGCCCGCGCGGCCATCTGCGCGCCTTCGGCCTCTCCCGTATCCGGCTGCGCGAGATGGCGCACGCGGGCGAACTCCCCGGGGTGACCAAGAGCAGCTGGTGATCCCCCACCGCTCCGGGCCACTCCGCCGAGGTGCGCCGCTTGGCACACTATTTCAACCGCCGACGCCGACGGATCGACGGGCCGTTCCGGCTACTCGGCCTCGGTGAGGCAGAGGTCCCCGTCGGCAGGCGGTGCGAAGAAGCGGGCCACCTCCGCGTCCGTGACCTCGGCGAGAGTGGCCGGGGCCCAGCGGGGGCGGCGGTCCTTGTCGATCACCTGGGCGCGGATGCCCTCGACGAAGTCCGGGCGGGACAGGGCCGCGCAGGAGACGCGGTACTCCTGCTCCATGACCCGCTCCAGCGAGCCGAGCGCCCGGGCCCGGCGGACAGCGGCCAGTGTGGCCTTCAGCGCCGTGGGGGACTTGGCGAGCAGGGTCTGGGCGGTCTCCTTGGCGGCCGGTTCCCCGACGGCCGTCAGCCGGTCCACGATCTCCTCGACGGTGTCCGCCGCATAGCAGTGGTCGATCCACTCCCGCTGGCCGTCCAGGGTTCCGGCCGGGGCCTCCACGGCGTACCGGGGAAGGACGTCCGCCACCGGCTCCGCGGCCAGGTCCCGGGTCAGCGCGGGCAGCAGCCCGGAGGGGACGACATGGTCGGCCAGGCCGCAGCGCAGCGCGTCGGCGGCGCCCACCGCCGCTCCCGTGAGCGCCAGATGGGTGCCCAGTTCGCCCGGTGCGCGGGACAGCAGATGGGTGCCGCCGACGTCCGGTACGAAGCCGATCGTGGTCTCGGGCATGGCCACCCGGGAGCGCTCGGTGACGATCCGCACCCCGCCGTGGGCCGAGATCCCGACGCCCCCGCCCATGACGATGCCGTCCATCAGGGCCACATACGGCTTGGGGTAGCGGGCGATCCGGGCGTTGAGCGTGTACTCGTCGCGCCAGAACGCCCTCGAGGCCGCGCCGCCGCCCGAGGTCACATCCCGATGGATCATGCGGATGTCGCCGCCCGCGCACAGCCCGCGCTCCCCCGCCCCGTCGATCACCACGGTCCGGACGGCCGGGTCCCGCTCCCAGGCGGTGAGGGCCTCGGCGATCCGGGTCACCATGGGGTGGGTGAGGGCGTTGAGGGCGCGGGGGCGGTTGAGGGTGAGACGCCCGGCGCGGCCCTCGGTGCGCGTCAGCACGGCGTCGCCCTCGGCGGCGGAGTCGGGCACGGACTTGGTCACGGAGTTGGTCACGGAGTTGGTCACGCGGTCGGTCACGGAGTCGGTCACGAGGTGTTCGTTCCTTCCGGCGTCTGATGCGTTCGCGGATCACCACCGATCCGTCGCCGCCGATCCTCTCAACCGGCCATCGGCCCGGTACAACAGGCCATCGGCCCCGGAACGGCCGGGCCCTCTGTTTGACTGGGCACATGCTGACCATCGGTTCCGTGGTGCTGGGCGTCTCGGACGTCCGGCGCGCGGCGGCGTTCTGGACCCGGGCGCTGGGATACGTCCCGCGCGGGGAGATCGAGGACGACTGGGTGGTGCTGGTGCCGGCGGACGGGCGCTCCGGACCCCGGCTGTCGCTCGGCCGCAGCGACACCCCCGTCCAGGGGCGCCCGCGGGTCCATCTGGATCTCTACGCGGGGGACGCGGACGACCAGGCCGCCGAGGTCGAGCGGCTGGTGTCCCTCGGCGCCCGGCGGGTCCGCTGGGAGCTCTATCCGCCGGACGCCGATTTCATCGTCCTCGCCGACCCCGACGGAAACCGCTTCTGCGTCATCGACACCGGACGCGGCTGACGGCGGCTCCCGGCCCGCGACCGCCGCGGCCCGAAACTCTCTGGACACCCGCCGCCCGGCCGGGGAGGGTTGGCGCAGCCCACCTCTGACCTCCAAGGACCCGTCTGATGAGTGCTCATCCGCTGCCCACCAGCACCCCCGCCGCCGAGGGCGTGGACGCGCGGGGCGTCCACGCCTTTCTCGACGCCGTCGAGGGCGCGCCGGACCTCGAGCCGCACAGTCTGATGATCCTGCGCCACGGCCGGCTCATCGCCTCCGGCTGGTGGGCGCCGTACACGGCCGAGCGGCCGCATCTGCTGTACTCCCTCAGCAAGAGCTTCACCTCCACCGCGGCGGGGCTGGCCGCCGCCGAGGGGCTGCTGAACCTCGACGATCCGGTGATCTCGTACTTCCCCGAGTTCGAGGCGGAGATCACCGACCCGGGCAGCCGCGCCATGCTCGTACGCCATGTCGCGTCCATGGCCAGCGGACATATCGAGGAGACCGTGGACCGGGCGTTCGGCCTGGACCCGGCGGAGCCGGTGCGCGGTTTCCTGCTGCTGCCGCCGGATCGCGAGCCCGGCACCGTCTTCGCGTACAACCAGCCCGCCACGTACACGCTCGGCGCGATCGTCCAGCGGGTGACCGGGCAGTCGCTGACGGAGTATCTGCGGCCGCGCGTCTTCGATCCGCTGGGCATCGGCGAGACCGCCTGGCTCCAGGTGCCGGCCGGGCGCGACCTCGGCTTCAGCGGGCTGTTCGCCACCACCGACGCGATCGCCCGGCTGGGGCTGCTGTATCTGCGGGGCGGCGAATGGGAGGGCGAGCGGCTGCTTCCCGCCTCCTGGGTGGACGAGGCGACGCGGCTGCGGATGCCGACCGAGGAGGCCATGGTCAACGGCGCGGGGCCGGACTGGCGGCGGGGGTACGGCTTCCAGTTCTGGATCTCCCGCCACGGCTATCGGGGCGACGGGGCGTACGGCCAGTTCTGCGTGGTGCTGCCCGAACACGATGTGGTGATCGCCACGACGGCGGACACGGAGCGGATGCAGGCGATCCTGGACGCGGTGTGGGAGCATCTGCTGCCCGCGTTCGGCGACGCGCCGCTCACCGGCCGCGAGGACGAGGACGCCGCGCTGGAGCGGCGGCTGTCCCGGCTCGCTCTGCCGCCCCTCGCGGCGAAGGCCGCGCCGCTGTCGGACCCCGGCGCGTGGTCGGGCGCGGAGTTCGCCCCCGAAGGCGGCGCCTGCCCGGATCAGCCGACCCTGACGGGGGTCACCGTGGCCGAGGACGGCTCCGGCGGGTGGAGCGTCTCACTGACCGAGGAGGGGGCCCGGCTGGACCTGGGGTTCGACGCGGCGGGGTGGCGGGTCCACACCGGGCCCGAGGCACCCGTTCCCACGGCGGTGAGCGGGGGCTGGACGGACCCGGACACCCTGACCGTGGACGTGGCGTTCCTGGAGACCCCGCACCATCTGGTGGTCACCTGTTCCCTCGCGGAGCGTGTCTTCACCGCGCGGTGGCGCACGATGCCGCTGCACCGCGCACCGCTGCACGTCATGCGCGCGCCACGGCCGCGTTGACCCGTTCCGTCCGTCTGACAAGGTGGGGCCCTGGTCCGGGCCGGGGCGCTCCCCGGCCCGGACCCTCTTGCCGACGGACCGCGGAACGAGGCTGAGATGCGCGAGAGCGACGCGCCGGGCATGGACGAGGGCCTGGGCATACGGAGGGATGGGCCGGGCGAGCGGCGGCATCCGGCGGCGGGCGGGACGTCCGGGGGCACGATGTGGCTGCTGCGGACCGACGGCGGCCTCGACCGGCCGGACCATCCCCTGTTCATGGGCGCGCGGCGGGTGGGCCGGGAGAGACCCGGCGCCGCCGTGATCGTGGACCTCTCACAGGTCCGGGAGATCACGGCGGACGGGAGCGCGCCCCCGAGGCGGCCCCCGCGCTGCCGTTCCTGCCGGATGTGCGGCCCGGTGAGGTCAACCGCGGCACGGTGGTGAGGAGCGTCCTGGGCCGGGCCATGGAGGCCCGAGGTCAGGCACGGCCTGACCGAAGCGGAGACCGCGGCCCTGCTCGACCTGGCCACCCGGGCGGGGCTGTGGCTGGAGTGGCATGAGCGCACGGTCGTGCTGGACGCCCTCGAAGACCTGCACCAACGCGCCCTGGGCGCGGCTCCCCGGCCGTCGTCCCCTGAGATTCCTCACCAGTCTCTTGAGAGTCCTCCCGAGGGGTACTCGCCGGGGTCGTGACAGCGCTGCTCGGGGCCCGGCGTCGGGAGGACGACTATGGCTGCACCGGCCGCGACCCGCTCCGGCGGCATCCACGCACAGCCGTGGCTCGGCATCTACCTCAACGACCACCTGGCCGCCGCCGCGGCAGGGGTCGGGGTGGCCCGCCGGATGGCCCGGAAGCACCGGCACTCGGTCTACGGCGGCGAGCTGGCGAGGCTCACCACGGAGTTCGTCCAGGACCGCAGGTCACTGCTGTGGTGCATGGTCTCGCTCGGCATCCCCGTCCGCCACACCAAGCTCCGTGCGGCGCTGACGGCCGAGCGCGCCGTACGGCTGCCATCGCGCGGCCGGCGGCAGCGCACCGGGGTGAACACACTGGTGGGGCTGGAGGCGCTCCGGATGGGTGTGGAGGGCAAGGCGCTGCTGTGGCGCTCACTGCTCGCCGTGGCCGTCCATGACACCCGGCTCCAGACGGGCCGCCTCTCCGAGCTGCTGGAGCGGGCCGGGAACCAGCTCACCGCCTTGGACTCGCTGCACTCCCGGACCACCTCGGCACTGATCTCGCCCGAGGACCCGGCGTAGACGGACGTGGCCGGCGTTTCCTCGGCGCCCGGCCGAGCGCCCCGCCGCACCGCCGCACCTGATCCCCATGTGACGTACGACCAACGGAAGGACGTACATGGCCCCGGGCCATTCGGGTACACGGCTGGCGTCACCCCGTCGGCTGAGAAAGGACCACTGCCGTGCTGATGGCCCACCCGGTCGTACTTCAGAACCTCATCGAGCAGTACGAGACGCTGCGGATGCTGCACGCCGAATCGGGCGGCACCGAGGTACGACAGCGGATGGACGACCTCGCCTACACCCTGTGCGTCTCCACCGGTACCAGGGATGTGGACGCCGCCCTCATCGCCGCCCGGCACCAGCTGCCGGGCGCACGCGTCGAGGACGACTCGGCGCTCGCCGCCGGGGCGGGCACACCGGGCGGCTGAGCCCGCCGCGCCACCCGCGGTGAAGGCGCCGCGCCGGATCAGCCCTCGACCCCCCGTGCCATCTCGGAGAGGTCCATGGTCTGGTTCGCCGGCGGCGCCTTCACCGTGACCGGCTCATTGAGTCCGGAGAAGGTGATGGTCATGTCGAGCGGGCCCTTGTCCCCGTCGCCGCGCATGCGGAACCGCTTGGTGTGGCCGTCCCCGTCGATCCACATGTCCATGGACAGCCGGTCGACCCCCATCTCCTCGTACGCCTTGAGGCTCTTCTCGCGGCGCTCGCGGCTCGCCGCGTCCTCGTCCTTCAAGCTCGCACGCATCTGGTCGAGGGTGATGGTGCCCCGGTAGTGCGTGGTCCGCACCCCGTCGATGGTCTCCTCGCCGACCCGCTTCACATCGTGGGCGCCGGAGAGGAAGGCCGAGTCGTCGGCCGGGTTCTTCTCGGCCTGGCGGGAGAGCGAACCGCCGCCCAGCGCACCGGTCACCTTCTCGCCCAGCGCCGAGAGGTCCAGCTTCAGCCAGCTCTTTCCCTTCAGCTCGGCGGCGGCCTCCTTGCCCCCGTCGAGGTACATCACCCCGTCGAGCAGCCGGATCTCCACCGCCGCGTCGGTGCCCTGGCCGACCGCGCGCATCGTCATCCGGACCGCGACCGGCTTGGTGCTCATCGCGGCCTCGCCCTCGATCCGCCCGTCCTCGGGGGTGCGTCCGCTCATCCGGTAGCGGAACGAGGTGAGCTTCTCGCCCTTCCTGGCGGCCGCGCGCACGGCCGCCGCCGGGGCCATCCGCACCTGCTCCGAGGACTTCTCCCCCGCCTTGCCCGTCGGCTTCCCGTCCGCCCCGGACGACCCGCAGCCGACCGCACCACCGCAGAGCAGCACGGCGGCGAGAACAGCACCCGCCGCACGGGCACCCTTGCCATGTCCCCCATATACGACCATGGCCATATACCCCACCCCTTGCAGAACTTCTGTTCGTTTCGCTGTGATCCGGGACAGTACCAGCAGCGAACGACAACCGGCTCCCGACGGCCGTGCGCAGGCCCTGCGCCGTACCCGGGGCGAGGGAATGACGGCTGAGGCCGCCCGCCGTCGGACGGCTTCGCGACAGCAACCGCCGCCGCCCAACTCCAAGGTGGCAGCTGCCGCCAGACGCCTTCACTACAATTGCGGAGCAACGAAGCCGTGCTCCCGCAAAGGCTGAAGGCTGCCCTCCATGCATACCCAGCACCCACGTGACGCCGGTCCCCTGGCCGCGCTGAGTCCCGCGGAATCGGCCCGTCTCATGGCGGTGATCCGCGAGGCGACGCTGAGCCGGGGACGGCTTCCGCTGCCCACCCGCCCGGTGATCGGCGCGTCCTGGGACCGGATGCTGCGCCTGGGCCTCGACCCGGATCACGGCCGCGCCCCGCGCCCGTTGGGCCTGGACGAACTGGAGCTGCGGCGGCGGCAGACCCGGCTGGCCGAGGTGCTGCCCACGCTGCGCAACGGACTGCTGGAGACGGCCGAGGCGGCCGGCCACATCATGATCATCGCCGATGCCGAGGGCCGGATCCTGTGGATCGACGGCCATCGGGGCGTGCGCCGGCAGGCCGATGGCATCGCGTTGGTGGAGGGTTCGCACTGGGCCGAGGACATCGCCGGGACCAGCGGAATCGGCACCGCGCTCGCGGTGAAGTCGCCCGTGCGGGTGCACTCGGCGGAGCACTTCGTGAGCGCCTTCCACACCTGGAGCTGTGCCGCCGCCCCCGTCCATGACGGACGGGACGGACGGCTGCTGGGCGTCGTCGACGTCAGCGGCCCCGCCGGGACCGCCCATCCGACGGTGCTCTCCCTGGTCACCGCGACCGCCCGGTGGGCCGAGGGCGAACTGCGCCTCGCCCACAGCCGGGAGCTGGAGGGCCTGCGCGCGATCGCCGCCCCGCTCCTGGCGCGGATCCACGGCAAGGCCGTCGTGGTCGATCAGCACGGCTGGATCGCCGGGGTCACCGGGGTGACCCCGCGTGAGCGGCGGCTGTTGCTGCCGAAGGCGCCGTACGACGGGCCGGTCTGGCTGCCGGCGCTCGGCGCGTGCGCGGTGGAGCCGCTGCCCGGCGGCCATCTGCTGCGGGTGCTGGACGGCGAGACCGCCGAGGGGGGCGGTCCGGCCGGCTGGGGCGATCTGCTGCTGGACGTACGCCATCCGCACCGCTGGGCCCTGACCTTCTCGGGCCCCTCGGGCACCTGGACGCATCAACTCAGCGCCCGCCAGGCCGAGGTGCTGCTGGTGCTCGCCGCGCACCCCGAGGGGCGCACGGCGGCGCAGCTGGCCCAGGACCTGTTCGGGGACCCGACGCGGACGGTGACCGTGCGGGCCGCGATGTCCCGGCTGCGCGGACGCGTAGGGGCGGTGCTGGCGCACCGCCCCTATCGGATAGCCGACAGCGTCCGCATCGACGTGGCCGCCCCGGACCGCCCCGCCGACCTGCTCCCCTTCAGCTCGGCCCCGGCCGTCTCCCACCTGCGCGGGCGGCATACGTTCTGAGGCTCGGTTCTCCCCCGGCCACCGCCGGGAGGCACCCCCGCCGGGGCGCTCCAGTCTCCCCCGGCCACCGCCGGGAGGCACCCCGGCCGGAAGACCCAAGCCTCCGGAAGCGCATCGGGTCCCGAAAAGGTGCGCGTCAGCTGCGGCCCGCGACTTCCTCCGGGCGCAGCACCCGGGCCAGGCGGTCGGCGGGCAGCAGGCCCTTTTCCAGGACGAGTTCGGCCACGCCGCGGCCGGTGGCGAGCGCCTCCTTGGCGATGCTGGTGGCCGCGCTGTAGCCGATGTGCGGGTTGAGCGCGGTGACCAGGCCGATGGAGTTCTCCACGGAGGTGCGCAGCCGCTCGGTGTTGGCGGTGATACCCGCGACGCACCGCTCGGCCAGCACCAGGCAGGCGGCGCGCAGATGGGTGACGCTCTCCGAGAGGGAGTGCAGGATGATCGGCTCGAAGGCGTTGAGCTGGAGCTGTCCGGCCTCGGCGGCCATCGTGATGGCGACGTCGTTGCCGATCACCTCGAAGGCGACCTGGTTGACCACCTCGGGGATCACCGGGTTGACCTTGCCGGGCATGATGCTCGAACCGGCCTGCACCGGGGGCAGGTTGATCTCGTTGAGCCCGGCCCGCGGGCCGGAGGAGAGCAGCCGCAGGTCGTTGCAGCTCTTGGAGAGCTTGACGGCGATGCGCTTGAGGACGCCGGAGAGATGGACGAAGGCGCCGCAGTCCTGCGTGGCCTCGACCAGGTTGGCGGCGGTGACCAGCGGCAGGCCGGTGATGGCCGCGAGGTGGCGGCGGGCGGCCTCGGCATAGCCCTGGGGGGCGTTGAGGCCGGTGCCGATGGCGGTCGCGCCGAGGTTGATCTCATGCACCAGCTCGGCCGCCTCCAGCAGCCGGCTCTGGTCCTCCTCCAGCATCACGGCGTACGCCGAGAACTCCTGGCCCAGCGTCATGGGCACCGCGTCCTGGAGCTGGGTGCGCCCCATCTTGAGGACGTCGCGGAACTCCTCGGCCTTGGCGGCGAACGCCTGGCGCAGCGTCTCCATGGCCGCGTGGAGCCCGCGGACGGCGATGATCGTGGAGACCTTGACGGCGGTCGGGTAGGCGTCGTTGGTGGACTGGCTGAGGTTGACGTCCTCGTTGGGGTGGAGGTGGGCGTAGTCGCCCTTCTCATGGCCGAGGAGTTCCAGCGCCCGGTTGGCGATCACCTCGTTGGCGTTCATATTGGTCGAGGTCCCGGCGCCGCCCTGGATCACATCGACGATGAACTGGTCGTGCAGGGCGCCCCGGCGTATCTCCTGGCAGGCGGCGGCGATGGCGTCGGCCTTCGGCGAGCCGAGCAGCCCGAGGTCCTCGTTGGCGCGGGCGGCGGCCTCCTTGACCGCGGCCAGGCCGCCGATCAGGTGCGGATAGGCGGAGATGGAGGTGCCGGTGATGGGGAAGTTCTCGCCGGCGCGCAGGGTGTGGATGCCCCAGTAGGCGTCGGCGGGGACGTCGCGGTCGCCGAGCAGATCGTGTTCGCGGCGATGAGCGGTGGCAGTCATGGCGTGGGGTCTTCCTCGGTTCTTCGGTGCGGGGGGGAGGGGCGGGGGGGGGGGGGGGGCCGGGGGGGGGGGGGGGGCGGCCCCCCCGGGGGGGC
>NZ_JANIIC010000036.1 GCF_024519315.1 Streptomyces malaysiensis subsp. samsunensis
GGTGCGGTGTTCGCGACGGGCGGGGGGGGGCGGGGCGGGGACAGCGGCGCGGCGGGGGGCGCCATACGACTGACACACTGCGTTCATGGCGGCCGGGTGAGTCCGCCCGGGACGGGCCGGGCCCGGTTCGCGGCGCGGGGCGGGGCTTCCGGTTACGCCGTGGGGCGGGGCCCGGCTCACGGCGCGGCGGCAGGGGCTTGGTTCACGCCGTGGGGCGCTGGGTCAGGAAGTCCTCGATCACCTGGCGGAAGAGATCCGGCTCGTCGACCCACGGATAGTGGCCCACCCCGGGCAGCGGCCGCACCTGGCCGTCCGGGAAGGACTCGGCGACCAGCTCCCCGGCGCGCATCCCGGTCACCGCGTCCCGGTCGCCGGTGACCGCCAGCACCGGGCACGGCACCTCGCGCAGCCGGGCCAGCACCGCGCGCCGTCCCGCCTCGTCGACGCCCTGCCAGAAGCCGGCCCGCGCCACCGGCCCCAGCTGCTCGCCCTCGCTCTCGGCGTGGGCCCGCTGGGGCTCCTCCCAGCGGCCGTACGCCATGGGGGCGGCCTGGAGCAGCAGTCCGCGCACCTCGGCGAGGTCGGTGGTGTCGGGCAGCAGCTGGACGGCCGTGTACGCCTCCTGCCACCACGGCTCGTCGGCGCGGGACTCGAAGATCTCCCGGGCGTCCTCGGGGAGTTCGCCCTGGAGCCGCGCGCCCGGGCAGACCAGGATCAGCCGGCTGAGCGGCTCGGGGCGGGCGGCCGCGTACGCCTGGGCCGTGGCGGCCGCCGCGTCATGGGCGAGCAGCGGGAAGCGGGCGAGGTCCAGATGGCGGCGGAGCGCCTCGAGGTCCTCGGCGAGCCCGGGGAAGGCGTAGCCGCTGGGGTCGACGGCCGGTGGGGAGTCCCCGGTGCCGCGGCTGTCGGGGATGACGAGGGTGTGATGGGCGTTCAGGCCGCCGAGGTCGCCCAGATACGCGGCGTCCCGCCCCGGTCCGCCCGCCAGGCAGATCAGCGGTGGCCCGGCCGAGCCGTCCCGGGCCTCCAGGACGCGGTAGGCCAGCTCGGTTCCGTCGTACGAGGTGTAGTGCGGCATGGGGTCAGCTTGCCCCGGCATCGCCCTCTTGACCGTGCTCGACCCGGTGAGCTCGGGCACCGGTGTGGCGCCGCGACGTGGCACGGCGGCCCGGGTGACGGAAAAGCGCCGGTAGGGGTGATCTTGTACGGCCCCAAATCGCGCTTATGGTTTCCGTCCCCCTCTCCGTCTCTCCGTATGATGCGAACGTGTTCGATTCCCGGCACATCAAGACGTTCCACGAGGTGGTCCGCTCCGGCTCCTACTCCGGGGCCGCCCGCGCACTCGGCTACACCCAGCCGGCCATCACCCAGCAGATGAAGGCGCTCGAACGGGCCGTCGGCAGTCCGCTGTTCATCCGGGTCGGCCGGGGGATGCGGCTCACCGAGGCGGGGGAGACCCTCGCCCGTCATGCCGACACCATTCTGACCAGCATCTCCACCGCCCAGCAGCAGATGAACGCCATCACCCGGCTGCGCTCGGGCCGGGTGCGCGTCTGCGCCTTCCCCAGCGCCAACGCGACCCTCATCCCCGAGGCCATGGCCCGGCTCGCCGCCGCCCATCCGGGGGTGCGGGTGGAGCTGCTGGAGGGCGAGCCGCCGGAGTCGCTGGGGCGGGTGGTGCGCGGGGAGTGCGACATCACCCTCGCCTTCACCTATCCCGGGCTGCGCGAGGAGACCCCCGCCGAGCTGGTGGAGATCCCGCTGCTGGAGGACCAGCTGACGGTGCTGCTGCCGACCGGGCATCCGCTGGCCAGGCGGCGGGCGGTCAAGCTGGCGGAGCTGAGCGAGGAGCGCTGGATCGCCGGATGTCTGCGGTGCCGTGCCAACTTCCTGCACGAATGCGCCGAGCAGGGCTTCGCCCCCGACATAGCCTTCACCACCGACGACAATCTGGTGGTGCAGAGCATGGTCGCGGCGGGGCTCGGCGTGGCGATGATGCCGGGTCTGGTGCTGTCGTTCCTGTGCCATCAGAAGGTCACCGGGCGCGCCCTGGACCCCGCCTCGCGCCGCCGGGTCTCGGCGTATGTGCTGCGCGAACATCTGGGGATACCGGCCACCGCGCGGGTGCTGGAGGAGCTGAAGACGGTGGCCGCGAACCGGGTCGGATGCTGAGCGGCGGTGCGCCGACCGTTCGTGGCCGGACCGCCTATGCGCTGACCGTTCGTGCCTTGACCTCCCATGCCCTGACCACCTATCCATAAGCGGAGCTTGGGGACGGCTCAACAACCTGTCGTTGGACGTGATGGAGCGGGCGGCAGGACGCTGCCACCATGACCACCCCGACCGCGTATCCGTCCTCCCGCCTTCTCACGGCACGCCTCGGCGCGTTCGTCGGCGACGTCCGCGAGGTGGTCGGACGGGGCCTGGCACCCGATGTGACCGCCTATCTGGTGGGCGAGCGGCTCGCGCCCCACCTCGGCGCGGCCGATCTGCTCACCCCCGAACAGCGCGAGGGCGACCCCGACCGCTACCGCCAGCACATCCTGCATGCCGAGCCCGACGGCAGCTTCTCGATCGTCGCGCTGGTATGGCTGTCCGGCCAGCGCACGGCGATCCATGACCATGTGTCCTGGTGTGTCACCGGCGTCCACGAGGGCGAGGAGCACGAGCGGCGCTACCGCCTCGTCCCCGACGGTCCGGGCTCACGGCTGATCGCGGTCGAGGACGTGGTCAACCCGCGGGGCGCGGTGTGCGGTTTCGCGCCGCCCGGAGATATCCACAGGGTGTGGAACGCCTGCGGGACCAAGGCGATCTCGATCCATGTCTACGGGGCGGACATCGCCCGCCTGGGCAGCAGCGTCCGGCGGGTCTACGAGCTGCCGACGGCGGACGGCCAGTGACGCTGACCGCCGCGCCCGGCCGGGCGCGGCAGGCCGCCGGATGGCGGCCGCCCGCCACGTCGTACGGGCTCGGGCTCGCCGTGGCCGGGGTCGCGGCCGCCTGGGGCGTCCACCGGCTGCTCCCCGCCATACCCCTGCTGACCGCGGCCGTGGTGCTGGGCATCGTCGCCGCGCATCTGCCGGGGGCCCGCGGACTCGTCCGGGGTGTCTGCCGCGCCGGGCTCTCCCTCGCCGGGAAGCGGCTGATGCGCCTGGGCATCGTGCTGCTCGGGCTCAAGCTCAGCCTGAACGATGTGCTGGGCCTCGGCTGGGCCACCGTGGCGATGGTCCTGGGCGTGGTCGCCGCCACCTTCTGCGGCACCTGGTGGCTCGGCCGCCGGATGGGGCTGCGCGGCGATCAGCCGCTGCTGATCGCGACCGGCTACTCGATCTGCGGGGCGTCCGCGATCGGCGCGGTGAGCGAGGTGTCGGACAGCGATGAGCGCGATGTGGCCACCTCCGTGGCGCTGGTGACGCTGTGCGGCACGCTCGCCATCGCCGTCCTGCCGCTGCTCCAGCACCCCTTGGGGCTCGGCGACGCGGCGTTCGGCCGGTGGGTGGGGGCCAGCGTGCACGACGTGGGCCAGGTCGTGGCGACCGCGCAGACCGCGGGGCCGGCGGCGCTGGGCGACGCGGTGCTGGTCAAGCTGGTACGGGTGGCCCTGCTCGCCCCGTTGGTCGCGGTGCTCGCGACATCCGTACGGGCGCGGGGGCGCGTCAAGAGGACCGAGGGCGGCGGGGGCCAGGAGATCGGCGGCCAGGAGGCCGGGGGCCAGGAGGCCGGGGGCCAGGAGGCGAAGCGGCGGCCGCCGCTGGTGCCGCTGTTCGTCCTCGGCTTCCTCGCGATGACCGCCCTGCGCAGTACGGACGTCCTGTCCACCGCCGTGCTGGACACCGCCGCCACCGCCCAGGAACTCCTCCTCGCCGCCGCCCTCTTCGGCCTCGGCAGCGCCGTCCACCTCCCCTCGCTCACCCGCACCGGCGCCCGGGTCGCCGCGCTGGGGCTGTGTGCGTGGGTGGTGATCGCGGGGGCCTCGTACGGGGGCGTCCTGCTCACCACGTAGGGCTGCGCAAGGACTCACCGCGCAGGGCCATGGACGGACTCACCGCGTATAGCCACGGCCGGAGGAGACGCCGTCGATCGTCCGCGGCGCCGTCGTGGCGGCCGCGCCCACGCGGCGGAGCCGCATATCGACACAGCCGCATATCGACCGAGCCCGGCGCCCTTCGGGGCGCCCCTCGAACCGCGGTCGACTTCCGCCGATCTGCTTAGGGCCAACGGCCGAGCGCGGCTCCGTCCCGCGACAGGTGTGACATCCGGGAACGCCACTTACCCTGACGCCATGACCCCTCGTGACCCCCATGACGCCGACGCCGCCGTCGCGGACGGCGCCCCGCCGCCCCAGGCGTCCGCCGTCCCCGCCGTCCGTCCCGAGCCGGACGGCGGAGACCTGGGTCTGGAAGGCGGCGGCGACACCGTATGGGGGAAGCGCTACCGCGCCCTCACCCTCGGCATCGTCACCGTCGTCTCCCTCATCGCCTTCGAGGCGAGCGCGGTCAACACCGCGATGCCGGTCGCGGCCCGCGCGCTGGACGGGGTCGAGCTCTACGCGTACGCCTTCTCCGCCTACTTCACCGCGAGCCTGTTCGCGATGGCGCTGTCGGGGGAGTGGTGCGACCGCAAGGGGCCGCTGACGCCGCTGTTCACCGGGATCGCGGCGTTCGCCGCCGGGCTGCTGGTGGCCGGTTCGGCACAGCGGATGTGGATGTTCGTGGGCGGGCGCGCGATACAGGGCATAGGCGGCGGGCTGGTGATCGTCGCGCTGTACGTGGTGGTCGGCCGCGCCTATCCGCAGCGGCTTCAGCCCGCCGTGCTGGCGTCCTTCTCCGCCGCCTGGGTGCTGCCCGTCATCGTCGGCCCGCTCGCCGCCGGGACCGTCACCGAGCAGGCCGGCTGGCGCTGGGTCTTCCTCGCCATCCCGGTGCTGGTGGTGCCGCCGCTCGCGGTGATGCTCCCCGCGCTGCGCGCCCTGCCGCCGAGCGAGCGCTCCGCGGGCATGAACCGCCGCCGCATCCTGCTCGCGCTCGCCGTCGCGGTCGGCGCCGGGCTGCTCCAGTACGCGGGCCAGGACCTCAGCCGGCTCTCCCTCGTCCCGGCCGCCGCCGGTCTCGCCCTGCTCGTCCCCTGCGTACTGCGGCTGCTGCCCAAGGGCACCTTCCGCGCCGCCCGCGGACTGCCGTCGGTGATCCTGCTGCGCGGGGTGGCGGCGGGGTCCTTCCTGGGCGCGGAGAGCTTCGTCCCGCTGATGCTGGTGACCCAGCGCGACCTGTCCGCGACCGCCGCCGGGCTCTCCCTCACCGGCGGCGGACTCACCTGGGCCCTGGGCTCCTACACCCAGAGCCGCCCCCGTCTGGAGCCGCACCGCGAACGGCTGATGGGCCTCGGCATGCTGCTCATCGCCGTGTCCATCGCCACGGTGCTCCTGGCCCTCACCGACTCCGTCCCGGCCTGGATCGTGGCGGTGGCCTGGGTGATCGGCGGTTACGGGATGGGGCTGGCCATCTCCAGCGGGAGCGTGCTGCTGCTGAAGCTCTCCCGGCCGGAGGACGCGGGCAGCAACTCCGCCTCCCTCCAGGTCTCCGACGCCCTCGGCAACATCACGCTGGTCGGCCTCAGCGGCGTCCTCTTCGTCACCTTCGGTGGCGGCGACATCGCCGCCACCGGCCCCACGGCCTCCCACCAGCCGGCCGCCTTCGGGGCGGTCTACGTGGCGATGGCGGCGGTGGCGCTGGTGGGGGCGTGGGTGACGACGCGACTGCGGGCCGAAATCCGTTAGCACCGCTTGGTACCACGCGGTACCATCGGGTCATGGCGGCACTGAATCTACGCTTTACGGACGAAGAGCTCGACGCACTGCGCAAACGCGCGGAGGCGGAGGGCCGGAGTATGCAGTCGTTCGCCCACGACGCGGTGATCGCTGCGATCAATGAGCACTCCCGGCTGTTCAACGAGGCCGCCGCCCATGTGTTGCGGGCGAGCGAAGAGCTCAACCGGAGGCTCGCCTGATGCACTACCTCACCCTGCCCGAGTTGCTGAACCTCGCGGAGCGGCTCGGGGCCGACGAGGTGCGCGACTACGGGCTGCTGGAGTCCGCTCTGGCCCGTCCGCAGGCGAGTGTGTTCGGCCAGGACGCCTACCCGGACGTGTGGCAGAAGGCGGCGGCGCTGATGGAGTCGCTGGCCCGAAACCACGCCTTGGTGGACGGCAACAAGCGGCTCTCCTGGTACGCGACCTGGGTCTTCCTCCACATCAACGGGCATCCACTGCACGCGGACTTCGACGTCGACGAGGCCGAGCGTTTCGTGCTGAGCGTCTGCCAGGGCGAGCTGGACGTGCCGAAGATCGCGGAGGGGCTGACCCGGTTCACCAACGGAATGTGAGTCTGATCCCACCCTCGGGTGGGATCCCCGCGTACCCCGAAGCGTGAAGGACGGCACCGGTAGGCTGACGCGGTTCCCGATCGACCTCGCCGAGCCAGCCCGACGGAGACCGTGAGTACTACTGCCGCCTCCACCAGCCATCACCTCTCGCCCGCCTTTCCCGGCCGGGCTCCCTGGGGTACCGCGAGCAAGCTGCGCGCCTGGCAGCAGGGCGCGTTGGACAAGTACATCCAGGAGCAGCCGCGGGACTTCCTCGCGGTGGCGACCCCCGGCGCCGGTAAGACCACCTTCGCGCTGACCCTCGCCTCCTGGCTGCTGCACCACCATGTCGTCCAGCAGGTGACGGTCGTCGCGCCGACCGAGCACTTGAAGAAGCAGTGGGCGGAGGCCGCCGCGCGGGTCGGCATCAAGCTGGACCCGGAGTACAGCGCGGGCCCGCTGGGCCGCGAGTACCACGGGGTCGCCGTGACCTACGCGGGCGTCGGCGTCCGGCCCATGTTGCACCGCAACCGGATCGAGCAGCGCAAGACGCTCGTCATCCTCGACGAGATCCACCACGCCGGCGACTCCCGCTCCTGGGGCGAGGCGTGTCTGGAGGCGTTCGAGCCGGCCACGCGGCGGCTCGCGCTCACCGGCACCCCGTTCCGGTCCGACACCAACCCCATCCCCTTCGTCACCTACGAAGAGGGCAACGACGGCATCCGGCGCTCCTCCGCCGACTACACCTACGGCTATGGCAACGCGCTCTCCGACGGTGTGGTGCGGCCCGTCATCTTCCTCTCCTACAGCGGCAACATGCGCTGGCGCACCAAGGCGGGCGACGAGATCGCGGCGCGGCTCGGCGAGCCGATGACCAAGGACGCCGTCTCCCAGGCGTGGCGCACCGCGCTCGATCCGCGCGGCGACTGGATGCCGAATGTGCTGCGCGCCGCGGACCAGCGGCTGACCGAGGTCCGCAAGGGCATCCCGGACGCGGGGGCGCTGGTCATCGCCGCCGACCAGGACTCGGCCCGTGCGTACGCCAAGCTGATCCGCGAGATCACCGGCACCAAGGCGACGGTCGTGCTGTCCGACGAGGCGGCGGCCTCCCAGCGGATCGAGGACTTCAGCGGCTCCGACGACCGCTGGATGGTGGCCGTCCGCATGGTGTCGGAAGGGGTGGACGTGCCCCGGCTGGCGGTCGGGGTGTACGCGACCACCATCTCCACCCCGCTCTTCTTCGCCCAGGCCGTCGGCCGTTTCGTACGGTCGCGGCGGCGCGGCGAGACCGCGTCCGTCTTCCTCCCCACCATCCCGATGCTGCTCGGCTTCGCCAACGAGATGGAGGTCGAGCGCGACCACGTCCTGGACAAGCCGAAGAAGGACGGCGAGGAGGAGAACCCGTACGCGGAGGAGGAGAAGCTCCTCGAGGAGGCCGAGAAGCAGCAGGACGAGGACACCGGCGACCAGGACCAACTGCCCTTCGAGGCGCTGGAGTCGGACGCGGTCTTCGACCGGGTGCTGTACGACGGCGCCGAGTTCGGTATGCAGGCGCATCCGGGCAGCGACGAGGAGCAGGACTACCTCGGCATCCCGGGGCTCCTCGAACCCGACCAGGTGCAGATGCTGCTCCAGAAGCGGCAGGCCAAGCAGATCGCGCACAGCCGCAAGAAGCCGGACACGGAGGCGGATCTGCTGGAGCTTCCGGCGGAGCGGCGGCCGGTGGTCACCCACAAGGAGCTGCTGGAGCTGCGCAAGCAGCTCAACTCGCTGGTCGGCGCGTATGTCCACCAGAGCGGTAAGCCGCACGGCGTGATCCACACCGAGCTGCGCCGGGTCTGCGGTGGTCCGCCGAGCGCGGAGGCGACGGCGGGGCAGATCCGCGAGCGGATCAAGAAGGTCCAGGAGTGGGCGACGCGGATGCGGTGACGCGGGCGCGCTGAGGCGCGGGTCTTTCCCCTCCCCGCCCCTTCCCGAAACTGGGGCTTCGCCCCAGACCCCGGGCCCGGGGGTGGAGCCCTCGGATACTCCTTGGTGGGTTGGCGCGTCAGGGTGGTGGGTCTTGGTGGCTGGGGCGGCACGTCGGGTGGCTTTCTCCCCTCGCCGCGCCTTCCCGATCCCAGGGGCTTCGCCTCTGGGGCCCGGGGGGCTGGGCAAAGCCCGCCCGCGGGCCTCTTCCCGCTCCTTCCTGTGGCGTCTCCGCGTGGTGCCAGGGTCTGGGGCGGGGCCCCGGGTTTCGGGAAGGGGCGGGGAGGGGAGCGGCCCGCCGCAGGCGGCTCGTACTGCGCAACCCCCTTTCGAAAAATTTCATGAACCGGTCGCAGACCCTCCTCGCAAATCCGGGCGAACCGGGGTGATCTGGGGTGCGCAGATGTCGCACACTTTGGCAGGTCCGCTCGGATTCTGGACAAACCCTTCCGCAAAACGGACCGGCTCGCTAGCGTTCGGGCACGCACACGCCCCGTGGCAGCGCCGCCGCGGAGCGCAGCCGGTGCGTGACCACCGCGACCGGCGGCCTCTTCGCGCGCCGTCGTCGGGACCGGCGGGGCACCTCACGAAGGGCCGCCACTCATCACCGAGGAGGGGGCGTCGTGACCGCGGAGACCTCTCAGACGCTCGACCGGGGACTGCGCGTCCTCAAACTGCTCGCCGACACCGACCACGGGCTGACCGTGACCGAGCTGTCCAACAAGCTCGGCGTCAACCGCACCGTGGTCTACCGGCTGCTGGCCACCCTCGAGCAGCACTCCCTCGTCCGCCGGGACATCGGCGGGCGGGCGCGCGTCGGGCTCGGCGTGCTCCAGCTGGGCCGCCAGGTGCATCCGCTCGTACGGGAGGCCGCGCTGCCCGCGCTGCGCTCCCTCGCCGAGGACGTCGGCGCGACCGCCCATCTCACCCTGGTCGACGGCACCGAGGCGCTCGCCGTCGCGGTCGTCGAGCCGACCTGGACCGACTACCACGTCGCCTACCGGGCCGGATTCCGGCATCCGCTCGACCGGGGCGCCGCCGGGCGCGCGATCCTCGCCGCCCGCGCCGGCCGCCCCGACGACCCCGGGTACGCCCTCACCCACGGCGAACTGGAGGCGGGCGCGAGCGGCGCGGCCGCCCCACTCATCGGGGTGACGGGGATAGAGGGCAGCGTCGGGGTCGTGATGCTCTGCGACTCGGTGCCCGAGCGGGTCGGCCCACGCGTGGTGGACGCGGCCCGGGAGGTCTCGGACGCCCTGAGCTGAGCATGCGCCGTTGGTGCGTGAGGCCCAGGGCACGGCGGTGTCCAGGGCATGGCGGCGCGCCGGGCGACGAGGTACCCCGCGCCTGACGACCCGCGCGCCGGCGCTGGTCGGCGCCGCCGCGCGGGTACGGGCTCCCGCCGCGCGGCGACGGCGACGCCGGGCCTGCCTCGCCGGGCCTGCCTCGGGCGCGATCGGTGGTGGGTCCGCTGGGCCTGCCCCGCCCCGTGGGTCGGTGGGGCCACGGGGCAGGGGGCCGGTGGCCGGGTCCCCTGCGTCTGACGTCATGCGCTCCGGTGCCGGGTGCGACCTGCGCCGGTCTCCGCGGACCTCTGCCAGGTCTCTCCGGACCGCTGGGTCTGATCCGGAGCCGCCTCGCCCGTGCGGGTCGGCGGGGCCGCCGCCCGGCGCCCGAGAAGCGGGCGTCTGGCGCCCGGCGCACGCACGCGCCCGCGGTGGCCGGCCGGGCGCCGCGATCGGGTTTCGGGCGCCGTCCGGCGGTCCCGTGGGGCCGGGGCGGCGCCTCATGCGTCCCGGCGGTCAACTAGATTCGCACCATGCCTGCCGTCTCCCCCCGCGCCCGCGTCCTCGCGCTCTGCTCCGCGCCCGTGCTCGCCCTGCTCGCGGTGGCCGTGTTCGCGCCGCTGCCGTTCACCGTGGCCCAGCCCGGTTCGACCGTGAATGTCCTGGGTGCCAACCGCGGCAAGCAGGTGATCAGCCTCTCGGGGGCCGGCACTCGTAAGACCACCGGGCAACTGCGGATGACGACGATCCTGGCGACCGGCCCGGACGCCACCGTCCGGCTGAAGGACGTGATCAGCGGCTGGTTCGCCACCGACCGCGCGGTGATGCCGCACGACTCGGTCTACGTCGGCGGCACCACCAAGGAGATCGAGCGGCACAACGCCGAGGAGATGGAGAAGTCCCAGTCCTCGGCCACCACCGCCGCGCTCGGCTATCTCCACCGCTCCCCGCGCGAGGTCAAGGTCACCCTGCGCCTCGCCGACGTCGGCGGTCCGAGCGCCGGGCTGCTCTTCTCCCTCGGCATCGTCGACAAGCTGGACGGCGACGGCCGCGGCGGCGATCTCACCGGCGGCCGGACGATCGCGGGCACCGGCACCATCGACGCCAAGGGCAGGGTCGGGGCCGTGGGCGGGGTCCCGCTGAAGACGCAGGCCGCCAAGCGCGACGGCGCCACGGTCTTCCTGGTGCCGAAGGCCGAATGCGCCGACGCCACGGCCGAGCTGCCCAAGGGGCTGCGGCTGATCCCCGTCACCACCCTCAAGGGTGCCGTGACGGCTCTGCGGACGCTGCGGTCGGGCGGAGCCGTCCCGCACTGCTGAGCGATACCGCGGCCTCCTTGTTCACCGCAGCCTCCCTGCCCGTCGCCGTCCCCTTGTCCGCGGCCGCGCCTTCGTCCGCCGCAGCCCCCACGTCCATCCCGCGCCAGGCCGGGAAGACCAGCGGGCTGAGCGTGGCCAGGAAGTAGACGCCGCCCGTCACCAGGAAGGCGGCGGTCAGCCCCACCCCCTCCACCAGACAGCCGGCCGCGAGCCCGCCGAGCGGCATCACCACCCACACCCCCGCGGTGAGCGCTCCCGAGACCCGGCTGCGCAGCTCATCGGGTACGGCCTCGTACGTCACCGTGGTCAGGATCGGGTTGAGCATCCCCGCCGCGACCCCGCTGGCCGCCATCGTCACGGCGAGCGGCGACACACCGGGGACGAACGCGGCGACGAGGAAGCGCGGCATCCCGCACACCAGGAAGCTCACGGCGAAGACGGTCCGGCGCGGAAAGCGGTCGCCCACCGCCCCGTAGAGCAGCGCCCCCACCAGCGCACCGCCGCCGAACAGCGCGGTGAGCAGCCCCAGTTCCACCGAACCGCCCAGGTGCCGCTCGGCGTGGACGGGCAGCAGCACGGAGGACAGGCCCTGGTCGAGACCGTTGGTGACCATGACCATCAGCACAATGGCCAGCAGCAGCCGATGCCGCAGCAGGAAGCGGTACCCCTCGGCCAGCTCCGCGCGGTAGGCGCGGGCGGACACCGGTACGAGGGGCTTCCGTGGCGCGGCGGCGGGCAGCCCACGCAGCCCCGCCATGATCAGCAGCGCGGATGCCGCGAACGTCGCCGCGTCCAGCAGCAGCACGGCGGGCGGGCCGAGCAGCGCGATCAGCAGCCCGCCGAGCGCCGCGCCCATCATCCGGGCCCCGCGCGAGGCCCCGTCGTAGAAGCTGGCCGCACGGCTGAGGGTGGTGCCCGCCCGTTCGGCCAGCGCGGGGACGAGCACCTGGCGGGCGGTCTCGCCCGGTGCGTGGAGCAGCCCGGAGAACGCCATCAGCGCGCACAGCTGCCAGAACCGCAGCAGACCGGCGAAGTGCAGCACCGGAATCGCGGCGACGGCCACTCCGCACAGCGAGTCGGAGGCGATGGACACCCGTCGGCGGCCGATCCGGTCGATGACCGGCCCGCCGATGACGGCGGAGACGACCACCGGCAGGGTCGCGCAGAAGGACACCAGCCCGGCCTTGGCGGCGCTGCCCGTGGTTTCCAGGACGAACCACGGGACGGCGATCAGGGTGAGGGAATTGCCCGCGATGGAGACGGTGTTGGCGGCGAGGACGAGTAAGAGAGGTCTTCGGTCCCCGCTGTTCCGGCCCCCGCTGTTCCCCCGGCGCGATCTGTCTCCTCTGTCGTCGGAGTCCATGTCAGTGGTCGAACCGGGCGGTCAGACCGGATTGCGGCAGCCGTGGGGTGGCCAGCCGCAGCCCGACCTCCACCAGCGTCCAGCCGACCCGGGCGCGCAACACCCCGGCGCGGGCGGGGCGGGAGCGGGGCGCCTTGCGGGCCTCGCGGTGGAGTTCCTCGGCGCGTATGTGGTGCAGCCACAGATGGATGTCGTCGCCGTACATATGTGGTTCCCCCCAGGGATCGGTCAGTCCTCGTCGCGCGGGAAGGCGTGCAGATGGACGCGGTACGGGGCGGAGCCCTCGGTGTCCCGGTCCACTTCCTTCTCGCGGTAGCTCTCGATCACTTCGTGCACCCTGTCGCGCATTTCGCGGGCGAGTTCAGGGGTGAGGCGGATAGCGAAGTCGCTCATGTCCGAAGCGCTGCGCCAGGCCGAGGGCCAGTCGTGCATGGTGCTGAACCAGGTGGACAGGTCCTGGCCGTGGATGGTGGCCCACTCATGGAGCAGGGTGTTCATCGCTCCGCGTACGGCCGGGTCGGGGCTGGTCAGGAACCGGTCGGTACCCACCTGCACGCCCCGCTGTGCCGCCTTCCACCATCGCTCCCGCCCCTTGCCCCGCTCCGGGTCGTCCTTGACGAAGCCATGGGTGGCCAGCTGTCGCAGATGGTAGCTGGTGGCGCCGCTGGACTCGCCCAATCTGTCGGCCAGTTGGGACGCGGTGGCCGGTCCGTACTCGCGCAACGCACCGAGCAGACGCATTCGCAGCGGATGCGCGAGGCCGCGCAGGGAGCGTGGGTCGAGTACTCGGACTTCGTCGGACACAGGCTGTTCGTTCTCTGCCATGCGCGGCAGCCTAAGCATGCAAAGACTCAGTTGCAACATCTTCTTTGCAACGGAGTCTTTGGATCCGCTTCAAGGGTTCCCCGGACCTCGATGCTCAGTCCCGCGCCGCCTGCCGCACCAGGGGGATGATCCGCAGTGGAACCGGGTTCTCCATCACGATCGCCGTCGAGGCCCGGACGATCCCCTCGAACCCCACCACCAGGTCGATCACCCGCTGGAGGTCGGCGTTGGAGCGGGCCACCAGGCGGCAGAGCATGTCGCCGTGGCCCGTGGTGGTGTGCAGCTCCAGCACCTCCGGGACGGTCGCCAGATGGGCCCGTACGTCAGGCCCCTGCCCCTGTTTGATCTCCAGCGTCGCGAACGCGGTGACCGGATAGCCGAGCGCCGCCGGGTCCACATCGGGCCCGAAGCCCCGGATCACCCCCTGCGTCCGCAGCCGGTCCAGCCGCGCCTGCGCCGTACCACGGGCGACACCGAGGCGGCGCGACGCCTCCAGCACTCCTATCCGCGGTTCCTCGGCGAGCAGCTCGATCAGCCGGGCGTCGAGCGCGTCGATTCCCATGCGGTCCCCCCTTGGGCTCCGGGTTCTCCTGAGGCGTTCTCTGTGACGGTAGTCACCCTGTACAGGATGCGCTGTCGCGGCAGGCTCTACCTATACATACTGACCAGCGTTTTCGCGAAGTGTTGCGCACCTTGAGTCATAGGGGGACGCTGCGAAGTATGACTGAGACGACAGAGATGATGCAGCAGGGAGACGCACGGCACGCCGACCCGTTCCCTGTGAAGGGGATGGACGCGGTCGTCTTCGCCGTCGGAAACGCCAAGCAGGCCGCGCACTACTACGCCACCGCCTTCGGTATGAAGCTCGTCGCCTACTCCGGCCCGGAGAACGGCAGCCGGGAGACGGCCAGTTACGTCCTGGTCTCCGGCAGCGCCCGCTTCGTGTTCACCTCCGTCATCAAACCGGTGAGCGCCTGGGGCCGCTTCCTGTCCGAGCATGTCGCCGAGCACGGCGACGGCGTGATCGACCTGGCGGTCGAGGTGCCGGACGCGCGCGCCGCGTACGCGTACGCCGTCGAGCACGGCGCCGCCGGGATCGAGGAGCCGCATGAGCTCAAGGACGAGCACGGCACGGTGGTCGTGGCCTCGATCCGCACCTACGGCGACACCCGTCACACCCTCGTCGAGCGCACCGGCTACGACGGCCCGTACCTCCCCGGCTACGAGGAGGCCGAGCCGATCGTCGAACCGGTGGCGCGCAGGAACTTCCAGGCGATCGACCACTGCGTCGGCAATGTGGAGCTCGGCCGGATGGACCGGTGGGTCCGCTTCTACAACGACGTCATGGGCTTCACCAACATGAAGGAGTTCGTGGGCGACGACATCGCCACCGAGTACTCCGCGCTGATGTCGAAGGTCGTGGCGGACGGCACCCGCAAGGTGAAGTTCCCGCTCAACGAGCCCGCGGTCGGCAAGAAGAAGTCCCAGATCGACGAGTACCTGGAGTTCTACGGCGGCCCCGGCGTCCAGCACATCGCGCTCGCCACCAACGACATCGTCGCCACGGTGCGGGCGATGCGCGCGGCCGGGGTGCGGTTCCTGGACACCCCGGACTCGTACTACGAGACCCTGGGGGAGTGGGTCGGCGACACCCGCGTCCCGCTGGAGACCCTCCGTGAGCTGAAGATCCTCGCCGACCGGGACGAGGACGGCTATCTGCTCCAGATCTTCACCAAGCCGGTCCAGGACCGGCCGACCGTCTTCTTCGAGCTGATCGAGCGGCATGGCTCGATGGGCTTCGGCAAGGGCAACTTCAAGGCGCTGTTCGAGGCGATCGAGCGCGAACAGGCCAAGCGCGGCAACCTCTGACCGCCACGCGACCGCCACGCGGGCAGGCGGGCCACGGCCCGCCCGTCTGCCCGCGTCGGCACGGCGGCCTGTCAGCGTCGGCACGGCCGCCCGCCCCGTATCGGCACGGCCCCGCCCATCCCCTCCCTCAATTCCGGTCAAATCCCGTCGACTCCCGTGCACCTGCGCCGCTGATGCCAGAAAAAGCGAACACCTGAATGGGAGCGCTTTCCCAAGGTCTACACTCACGGCGATCTGTTCACTCCAACACGGCGTGTTCACACGGGAGTTGTTGAGTATCAATGCACACGGAAAAGTACACTGCGGGGCGTTTGACCAGGCGTAGGTTCACCCTCGGTGGGGGAGTCGCCGCCGCCGGCGCGCTCGGCGCCTTCGCCGCCCGCGCCGGGGCCGCCACCGTGGCGGGGGGCCGGTTCGAGCTGTCGGTGCCCTCCACCCAGCTGATCCGCGAGAAGACCCCGCACAACTCCACCGTGGTGCAGTCCTTCGCGTTCGACGACATCAACGGGCATCTCTACACCGTCCAGCTGATGGAGGGCGGTATCCAGCTCAGCGGGGAGTCCGCCCCCGTCTCCGGCGCCGACCGCGCCGCCCACGGCGATCTGTGCGTCACCAAGCTCTCCCTCGCCGGCGCGAAGCTGGGCTCGATGTACCTCAAGGGATTCGGGCACGGTGTCGCCATGGGCTGTGAGCCGGTCGGCTCCACCGCCTATCTGTGGACCGAGACGGACGCCAACCCCGACTCCGGCTATGGGCGCGCGATCAGCCGCTTCAAGTTCGCCGACGGCACCGTGCTGTCGTCCGGTTCGTCCTCGCTGGTCAAGCACCGCCCGGTGGCGGGCTCCACCAGCAACCAGCCCGCCGTCGACATGCTCAACCGCCGGCTGCTGCTGCGCTACCGCCTCGACGGCGAGGCCCGCTACCGGCTGATGAGCCTCTCCGGGGTCAGCGCGGGCGACTACACCGCCGTGTACGACGACATACCCCAGACCGGCGTCGAGGACGGCGAGGTCTTCCAGGGCTTCACGGTCCTCGGCGACTACGCGTACCAGATGACCGGCACCGCCTACACCGACGAGGGCGGCGCCAACCCGCCCTCCGGCCACGGCAACACCTATGTCTCGTGCATCGATCTGCGCACCGGTGAGCTCGTCCAGCGCGCCCGTACCGAGGCCGCCTACTCGCTGGGCTACCGCGAGCCCGAGGGCATGGCCGTCCAGCTGTCCAGCCCCCGTCGGCTGTGCATGGGCTTCGCCTCGGGCGCCGCCGGGGACCGTAAGGTCAGCGTCTACTTCAAGGCGCAGTAGCGCCCACGACGCCCGCCGCTCCACGGCCCTCCCGGCGGTTCCTCGAGGTAATCCGTACGCTCCCGCGATCTTCCCCGGGCGCTTCCCGGGTGCGAGTCTGGAGATATGACGGACCTCATCGAGCTGCTGCGGGAGGGCCTCCCCGAGGAGGCGGTGCTGACCGACCCCGATGTGACCGGGGCCTACGCCAACGACATGGCCAGCTTCTGCGAGGCGGGCGCGCCCGCCGTGGTCGTCCTCCCGCGCACGGTCGAGCAGGTGCGGCACGTCTGCCGCACCGCCACCGCGCTGCGCGTCCCGGTCGTGCCCCAGGGCGCGCGCACCGGTCTGTCGGGCGCGGCCAACGCGTCCGACGGCTGCATCGTGCTGTCCCTGGTCAAGATGGACCGCATTCTGGAGATCAACCCGGTGGACCGGATCGCGGTCGTCGAGCCGGGCGTGATCAACGCGACCCTGTCCCGCGCGGTCATGGACAAGGGCCTCTACTATCCGCCGGACCCCTCCAGCTGGGAGCAGTGCACCATCGGGGGCAACATCGGCACCGCGTCCGGCGGGCTGTGCTGTGTGAAGTACGGCGTCACCGCCGAATACGTCCTCGGGCTCGATGTCGTCCTCGCCGACGGCCGGCTGCTGACGACCGGCCGCCGCACCGCCAAGGGGGTCGCGGGCTACGACCTGACCCGGCTCTTCGTCGGCTCCGAGGGCAGCCTCGGCATCGTCGTCCGCGCGGTGCTCGCCCTCAAGCCCGCCCCGCTCGAACAGCTGGTACTCGCCGCCGAGTTCCCCTCCACGGCGTCCGCCTGCGACGCCATCTGCCGGATCATGGAGCGCGGCCACGCGCCCTCGCTGCTGGAGCTGATGGACCGTACGAGCGTCCGCGCGGTCAACGCGATGGGGAACATGGGCCTGCCGGAGTCCACCGAGGCGCTGCTGATGGCGGCGTTCGACACCCCGGACCCGGCCCCCGACCTCGCCGCCGTCGCCGAGCTGTGCACGGCGGCCGGGGCGACGGAGGTGGTCCCGGCCGAGAGCGCCGCCGAGTCCGACATGCTGCTCCAGGCCCGCCGGATGACGCTTCCGGCGCTGGAGGCGGTCAAGGGCGTCACCATGATCGACGACGTCTGTGTGCCCCGCTCCCGGCTGGCCGAGATGATCGACGGCACGGCCGCCATCGCCGAGCGGTACGACCTGACCATCGGCGTCGTCGCCCACGCCGGGGACGGCAACACCCATCCCACGGTGTGCTTCGACGCGGCCGACCCCGATGAGTCCCGGCGCGCCCGTGAGTCCTTCGACGCCATCATGGCGCTGGGCCTGGAGCTGGGCGGCACCATCACCGGTGAGCACGGCGTCGGCGTCCTCAAACGGGAGTGGCTGGCGCGTGAACTGGGGCCGGTGGGGGTGGAGTTGCAGCGCGGTATCAAGCAGGTCTTCGATCCGCTGGGCCTGCTCAACCCCGGCAAGATCTTTTAACGGCAGCCCTGGCAGGGCCCCGCCTCGGGGCAAGCCCTATGCGATGGAGTGGCCCGAGGCGGGATGATCAAGGAACTGCCCGTTGGCAGTCGTTCCGAACCTTGAATTCGTTAGGTGTTCCCTTGTGGATTTGCCCATGCTCGGGGGTGGACTGCGGGGTGCGGGGGCCATGAGGCCGCCCGCGGAGCCGTGGAAGCGCGGCGGGCGGGAAAGGCGTGGGCGGTCAGTGACTCCGTAGAGCCTCGGCAAGTTGGATGAGCTGCCGGCTTGGGAAGTGGATCAGTGCGGCGTCAGCGAGGCCGCTCGGTTCGAGGGGGACGTTCATGCGCCAGGAACCAGGGCGCCACGGGTGGCGGACGTGGTCGGCGAACAGCGGTGTCTCGGCGAGCAACGCCACCATGCGCAGAGCGTCGGCGGTCGGGAGTTTCAGCAGGGCCCATCCGCGGTGGTAGTCGATGAAGGCGTCGCCCCCGTAGCCGAGTGGGACGTCGCGCTGTTCCCGTACACCGGCGGTCGCCTCGCCTACGTCTTGGCAACAGGCGGTAGTCGTGAAACCGAGGCGCCACAGTTCACTGATGACAGGGACCATGCCGATGTCTATGTCTACGTGCTCCCCCGGGGGAGTGATGAGCGTGTGGTGCGGGTGGATGAGCGGGTCGGCTGGCATGCCATTCCCCTCGTTTCAGGGTCGGCGGTAGGTGGCCCATTGGTTCGCGGCTGTGGCGAGGGACTGCTTCCATACGATGTCGGGAGCGTCCGCAGCGATGCCGGCCCATAGCCGGTCTTGGGCAGTCGCGAAGACGTCGACCGCGCGGGCCGACGCGGTGGACCATGCGGGAGTTGCGGCGGCCCATTGTTCGGCGTCTGCGGGGGTGTGGCCGGCGGAGATCAGCCAGACGACCCAACAGGCGGCGTCGATCCATGCGGCGCCGGCAGTCGGCCACGCCCAGTCGACGACGCGGGCGACGTTATGGATGATGAGGACGTTGTCGGGGGTCCAGTCGGTGTGCAGCAGCGTGTTGCCGCGTAGCAACTCGGCGTCGTTGGGGTGATCGAAGTAGTCAGCGAGGCGCTGCTCGATCCGTTTCAGCTCGACGTCTGAGGGGGCGCGCACTCTGGACAGCGTGGTGATCGCCTCGGCGATGACCGGCAGGTCGTTGGAACCAGGGCTGTAGTCGGCGGGGCGGCCGTCGAGGTGTTCGAATCCGAGCAGGTTCCACTCGCCATCGTCGATAGCCCACAGCAGGCGAGGCGCGAGGGGGGCGACGTAGCGATTGATGGTGGCCTCGCGCTTCTGTGTCCACACGCGAGGGTGATCGCAGCGCAGGCCCTTGACGAAGATGCGGCCGGCGTGACTGCTTCGCGTAGTTCCAAGTAGTGATGCGTCTTGATCTTTGCGCCGCTGCTGTTTCCCGGGCGCAAGAGTAAGTGGTCGTTGAGGAATGGAGCGGCGATCAGTTCGTGCATGGCTCCCCTTGTTGGGTGAGGTGTCGGTCAGCTCGTCCGATAGCCCGTCCCCTTGCAGTCGCGGCAGCGAATGACGACGACCTTTCCGCGCCGCATGATCTTGATGGGCTTCTTTCCATCGCAGGTGATGCAGGCTCGGACATGAGCCGTCCCGGGATGGGGGCGTCAGCGGATGCGTCCGGCAACGTCGAGCGGCCTTGGGGTGTTCTGTGCGGAAGTGCTGGGGATACGGGACGCGGTGGCCGATCGTCGTATCTGCGTGGCGACGTGATGTGGTGTGAAAATGCGTGTGACCTCGATGGTCAGGGAACGCGGCAAAAAGTACGCGTTGCCGTCCACGAATTGCAGCCTCTTGCGGTTTCCGGCGATCTCGCGTACGTCGGCGACGGCGTGAGGGATGCCGCCCACGCTGATTACATCGCCGGGGCGGATGCTGTCGCCGGTGATGGTGACGCTGTGCACGATCTCTCGCGCCATGCCGGACTCCATATCTGTGTGAGCTGAGATTGGGGGAGGTTGTGACCGCTTCTGCCGGGAGTCCTTGAGACTTGGGGGAACGGCGTTAGGCCAGCGGGTGATGACATCGGTGATCTCGCCCCGCGCAGCCATCTCACGAACGCGGTCGCCAGCCCCGGCGATGCCGGTGGTCCGGCTCCCCGAAGGGGTCGGCGATCGTCTCTACCAGGCGCAGGCCGCGCTCATCCGCGAACGCGCGGCTGCCCTCCGCGACGGCCCGCTCTTCGGGCAGCTTCGAGGCAGTTCGGCCCCGGTCGACGCATACGTGCAGCACGGCAGCGTGGATGTTCATCGGGCGGCCCTTCCTCGGTGGTGGGGGCACTGGCACGTGGGCCACGCTCCCTTGGAATCGGGCACCTTTGCCGGGGTGACCACTGACTTTTTCCGCACCGTTGTGCGGCTCCCGTCCGGCCTGAGCCGGTACACCTCCAACGTCATCCCGCTGGGCTGTTCCGCTGCGGCTGTCATCGTCACGCCTTGGTCCGGGGGCGGGGGAAAAGCCGCGCCGATCCTTCTCGGTGGTTGGGGGTGAAGAAACCGGTGCGACCGTCAACCGGCCGCCCGATCTCGATCACCGAACGGCCGGTAATCACTCAACTCCAGTGCGCGCATGGAGGTAAGGGAGCAGAGTGGAGGCACGGTTGAACTGGTTGAACACAGCTCGGGGGTTGGAATGGCACGACGACAGCGCACGCCGAATAGGGCTCTCGCGGGCCTGATGCAGACGGAGGGGATCGGAAACGCGCAGCTGGCGCGGCGCACGAACGCCGTCGGAAAAGAACTGCGGGTCACGCTGCATTACGACAAGTCGAGTGTGTCGCAGTGGCTCGCCGGTAGTACGCCGAAGCCGCAGGCACGGCCCGCGATCCTCGAAGCGCTCTCCCGACTCGCTGGGCGGCCGATAACGTCCGCCGAAGTGGGCTGGGGGGACGATCCGGTCGAAGAGCGCGATGTTGTTTCGGGAGTGATGGCGCTGAGCCGAGCAGACATGGACCCGTCCCGCCGTAGCGTGCTGACAGCGGCTATGTACGCGGCCACGCTGGTGGTCCCCACATACGACGAGTTGGCCGGAGAACCGGACCAGCGTGTGAAGGACACCAGCGTGAGGAGCCCTCTTCACATCGGCATGAGCGACGTTGAGACCGTGACCAGGATGACGGACAAGGTCGCCGAGATCCTGGACGAGATCGGCGCTGGTCACGCTCGGCCGATGGCAGCGGCCTTCATCACGAACACCATCGGCCACTATCTGCGCGCTGACGCCTCGGAGAAGGTGCGCAAGGCCATGCTCGCGGCTGTCTCGGACTTCGTGTACCTCACCGGCTGGATGGCGATGTACGAGACGAAGCAAGGGCTCGGGCAGAGGTACTACCTGCGTGCGCTCGATCTCGCGGCGAGGGGAGAAGACCACGTCACCTACTGCCGGACCCTGCGAGGCATGTCGTTGCAGGCGTCCCACCTCGGCTACGGGCGGAAGGCGTTGGAACTCGCGGACGCAGCAGCGGAGGCCGCGCCCGCATCTGGGCCGCGTCTGGTGGCGTTCCTGTGTGGGCAGCAGGCCGCCGCGGCGGCGATGACCGGCGACCGGAACACCGCCCTGACGCGTTTGCGTGAAACGGAGGCCGCGCTGGCTCAGGCCGACAACCGGCGGGACGCCGTAGGTGGGTACGACGAAGCCGCCTTCCACTTCCACGAGGCGCATGTCAGGTGGTCACTCAAGGATGGGCCGGGCAGCATCAAGGCCCTGCGCCGCTCCAACGCCGCCCGCAGCTTCCAGGAACGTCAAGGGCGAGTGCACTGCCTTGGGGTGATCGCTCAACGGCAGATGGCCATGCGCCACGTCGAGGCAGCCTGTGCCACCTGGAACGAGTTTCTCGACGAGCACCAGATGGTCAGCTCCGCGCGGGGGGATGAGCACCTGCGGAACCTGCGCACCGGCCTCAAGCCGTATGCGTCGCTGCCGGTTGTGCGCACCCTCGCCGAACGGGCGCGCGAGGTCGCCCATCTGAAGGCAGCTTGAAATAACACAATGCCCCGCACGCGGCCATGAACGGCCGTGTGCGGGCCATCGCTAACGGGCGAGAACAGGCGGCGCAGCAGGGCCGCCGGCTTGAGGAGGAACAGAAAGTCGGCAAGCTGTTCTGAGGCCGCCCGGACCCGGGGGTGGTCCGGACGGCCTCGGCCTGGTCACGCCGCCGGTGAGGCGGCGTCGATCACGCCTTCAGGGAAGCGATGTCGATCACGAAGCGGTACCGCACATCGCTGCTCACGACGCGGTCGTAGGCTTCGTTGATCTGCTCGCCGTCGATCAGCTCGATCTCCGCGCCGAGCCCGTGCTCGGCGCAGAAGTCCAGCATCTCCTGCGTCTGCCGGATACCGCCGATCTTCGAGCCGGCCATTGTCTTACGGGCCCCGATCAGCGAGAACTGGTTGAAGGCGCTGAGGTTCTCCGGCGCGCCCACGTGCACCAGCGTGCCGTCCCGCTTGAGCAGCGAGAGATAGCCGTCCAGCGGGAGGTTGGCCGAGGTGGTGTTGACGATCAGGTCGAAGGTGCCGGCCAGTTCGGTGAAGGTGGCCTCGTCGCCGGTGGCGTAGAAGTGGTCGGCGCCCAGCCGCAGCCCGTCGTCCTTCTTACGGAGCGTCTGGCTCAGCACGGTCACCTCGGCGCCCATCGCATGGGCGATCTTCACGCCCATGTGGCCCAGCCCACCGAGGCCGATGATGGCCACGTTCTTACCGGGCCCGGCGTTCCAGTGGGCCAGCGGGGAGTAGAGGGTGATCCCGGCGCACAGCAGCGGGGCGGCGATGTCCAGCGAAATCCCCTCGGGGATGCGCAGGACGTAGTTCTCGTCCACCACGATGTGGGTGCTGTAGCCGCCATAGGTGGGGGAGCCGTCGTACGCCGTGGCGTTGTACGTCTGCACCTCGCCCTTGAGGCAGAACTGCTCCTCGCCCGCGAGGCAGTTCTCGCACTCGCGGCAGGAGTCGACGAAGCAGCCCACGCCGACCCGGTCGCCCACGGCGTACGCGGTCACACCGGGGCCGACCTCGGCGACCACACCGGCGATCTCATGGCCGGGCACCATCGGGAAGAGGGCGGTGCCCCACTCCTCGCGGGCCTGGTGGATGTCGGAGTGGCAGATACCGGCGTAGGCGATCTCGATCAGTACATCGTGCTCGCGCAGTGCTCGGCGTTCGATGGTGGTCTTCTCCAGCGGGGCCTTCGGAGCGGGGGCTGCGTAGGCGGTGACGCTGGTGGTCATAGAGATGTCTCCCTGGAAGGAATGCGAAGAACGCGAGGAATGTGCTGGGTGAGAGGGCAGGCGGGGGTAGGGGTGGTCGGGCGAATGGCACTAATCGCGCGAATCGGGAGGTGGGGGTGAAGGGGTGATGGGTGGGATCAGGGGGAAACGTCGGAGGACGGTCCCCGCGAAGGACGCGCTTCGGAGCGGGACCCGTCGGAGCGGGACCCGTCGGAAGGGGCCCCTTCGGAACGGGGCGCGTAAGGATCGGTCGAGGGAGTCGCCGTCCAGCTCGCCAGCAGCCGCAGGGCCGCCTCGGAGGGGGAGCCGGGCTCGACCGTGTAGATGCACAGGGCCTGGTCGGGATCGCCGGGGACGATCACGTTCTCGTAGGCCAGCGTCATGTCCCCGACCACCGGATGGTGGTAGAGCTTGACGCCGTGGGTCTTCTCACGGACGTTGTGGTCCGCCCACCATGTGCGGAACTCCGGGCTCTTGATGGTGAGCTCGCCCACGAGCTCGGTCAGCCGGGGGTCCTCGGGATGGTGCCCGGCCTCCAGCCGGAGGGAGGCCACCATCTCCGCCGCGACCGTCTCCCACTCCGGCCACAGCGAACGGGCCGCCTCGTCGAGGAACATGAAGCGGGCCATGTTCCGCTCGTGGTACGGGAGCGCCTCGAAGTCGATGATCAGCGCCCTGGCCAGCCGGTTGGAGGCCAGGACATCGCCCCTGCGCCCGAGGACGAAGGCCGGTGAGACCCCGTCCAGCGTGCGCAGCAGCGCATGCACCCCGGGCCGCACCCGCTGGGCGCGGGGCGGCCGGCGGCGCACTGTGCGCCGGGGGCGCGGCCGGGTCAGCTCGAAGAGGTACGCGCGTTCGGTGTCGTTCAGCTGGAGCGCACGGGCCACGGCGTCCAGCACCGCCTCCGACACATTGAGATGGCGGCCCTGCTCCAGACGCGTGTAGTAGTCCGTGCTCACCCCGGCCAGCTGCGCCAGCTCCTCCCGGCGCAGCCCCGGGACCCGACGGGGGCTGTCGTTGCTCACGTGCACGCCCGCGTCCCCGGGGCCCAGACGGGCCCTGCGGCTCCGCAGGAACTCACTGAGCTCGGTATTGCGGTCCATGGGTTCCAGTATTGGCAATGGAAAAGGCACCTGAGCGTGCCAAAGTAGGTCTGCTGAACCTAGGCCGGGCGGGGCCAGGTGGGCCGTGGCCGCTCGTACGGCTTCGTGGGGCTCGCACGGGAGAGTGGTGGCGGGAAGCTGTGGGCTTGAGGCGTTGGACCGGTCTGATAGACCTTGACAGCGCGCTCCGGGTTGCACTGCGGCTCTTGTACGGCAAACTGCTTACCGCCCACCCTCACCGCGAGGCACCGCAAAGGCGCAGCGCAGTACAGCACGGCCGAGCAGATACGGGACATCGGAGATCATGAGCGCCCCTACCTCAGGATCCGCGGACGGCAGCTCCATCCCTGGCTTTTATCCTGATCCGTCCATCCCCGGCTACATCCGGTACTGGAACGGCGCCGCCTGGGTGCCCGGCACCAGCCGTCCTGCCCCGGCCGAGGGCGAGGCCATGCCCGCGCCGCCGCCCGGTGTCACCCATACCCAGGTGATCAGCCCGCCGCCGGACGAGACGGGCCCGATGTTCCTGGACGAGGACCCGGCGCCGTCGGCCGCCGAGGAGACCGGCAGCGCACTGCCCGAGCTGCGCCGGAGCGCCGAGATGGACGTCCGGGGCGCGGGCGGGGCGCCCGAGGCGGCGGCCGGTGGTATCGGGGCCCAGCCGGTGCCGCCCGGCGGCGTCCCGGCGTCCGTGGACTGGAACGATCCGCAGCGGCTGTACGGCACCCGCCCCGAGGCCGGGTCGGCCTGGCAGGCGGACGCCTCCCGGCAGGGCGGGTTCGGCGGGGAGCGGGACCGCCGGATCTCCTGGGGCTCGGAGACGGATGCCCCCGGCGACCCACGGGCCGGTGGCGGGCAGCCCGGTGGCGGCCCGCGGCCCGGGGTGCCCGATCCGCGGCGCGCGGGCCCGGATGAGGGCGGCGGTCGCGACGACGGCACGCTGACGATGCGCGCGGGCGGGAGCGGACGGACGGCGGACCGCTCGACGCAGGCCCTGCCGCCGGTGCGCCGGGCCCCGGAACTGCCCCCGGCGGACGAGGGGGAGACGCCCCCCGCGGCGGGCGACGGGACGATGACGATCCGCGCGGTGGGGCAGGGCGGCGGAGCGGCGCCCACGACGGGTCAGGGGCAGGGCCAGGGCCGGAACCAGGCGCCCGGCCGCGACGACGGGACGATGGCGATCCGGGCGATCGGCCGCGGCGGCTCGCGCAAGGGCGCCGGAGCGGCACCCCCGGCCCAGCCCCCGCACCAGCCCCACCAGCCTCCTCAGCCGCACCAGCCCCACCAGCCTCCCCAGCCGCACCAGGCCCAGCAGCCCCCGCAGCCGCACCAGCCCCCGCAGCCCTTCGGCGGGATCCCCGCCCAGGGCGGTGGCGGCCCGGCCTGGCCGCAGCAGGGGCCCCAGCACCAGTTCGCCCAGCAGCCCGGCCCGCCGCAGGACGCGCCCGAAGGCGTCATCCCCTGGAAGCCGCCCGTCGACAACCCCTTCCTGCTGGCCGCCCAGGCCGAGGGGCGGCCCGCCCCGCTCGGCCGCCGCCTCGCCGCCCGGCTGGTCGACACGGCCGTGCTGCTCGGCATCGTCGGCGCCGTCGCGTTCCCGCTGTGGGGCAGGGCCAGCGACCACATCGACGAGAAGGTCGAGACGGCCAAGCAGAGCGGCGAGACCGTCACGGTCTACTTCCTGGACGGCACGACCAGCGGCTATCTGGCCATCGTCCTCGGTCTGCTGCTCGTCTTCGGCGTCGTCCTGGAGGCGCTGCCGACCGCCAAGTGGGGCCGCACCCTGGGCAAGCGGCTGTGCGGGGTGCGGGTCCTGGACATCGAGGGGCACGACAAGCCGTCGTTCGGCGCCGCGCTGCGCCGCTGGCTGGTCTACTCGGTGCTGGGGGTGCTCGTCATCGGCGTGCTGAACGTGCTGTGGTGCCTGTTCGACCGCCCCTGGCGGCAGTGCTGGCACGACAAGGCGGCCCGTACCTTCGTCGCGTCCGCCACCTGAGCCGCCCCTTCTGCCCCGGCCGCCCGTGCGGTCCTTCCCCGGACTGAACATCCGCCTCGACTGAGGCGGATGGACGATCCCGGTCGCCCGAACGGGGCGCGCCGGATGCGACAGCCCCGGCTCCGGGGTCGACTCGGGCCATGAGCACCGACCAGCCGCCCCCCGGGCCCGATGAGCCCCGGGACGGGGACAGCCGCGACCCGTTCGCGAAATATCCGCGGGCGAACGGCTCCCCGTACGAGGACCACACCGCCGGAGCCGAGCCGTACGCCGGGATGCCGCCGCTCGCGCACCTCGGCCGCCGTCTGATCGCCCGGATCATCGACGCGCTGCTCATCGGCATCCCGGTCGGGCTGGTGGTGACCGCGGTCGCGGGCGGCTACGACCCGATCGACGGCAGCGCCCGTTCGACCACCGTCACGCTGGTCTATGTCCTGGTCTACTTCCTCTACGAGGGGCTGATGCTGACCCGGGACGGCCAGACCGTCGGCAAGAAGGCGATGAAGATCCGGGTCGCCATGCTGGAGAACGGTCAGCCCCCGGTCGGTCAGGCGGGCTGGGTGCGGGCCGCGGTGTACGCCCTGCCGGAGATCGTGCCCTGCTGCGGCTTCTTCTTCTGGCTGATCAATGTGTTGTGGTGCACCTGGGACCGGCCCTACCGGCAGTGTCTGCACGACAAGGCGGCCAAGACCCTCGTGGTCTCGACCGTTCCCTGAGCCTGAGCACCCCCCCTCAGCCCCCGGGAAGCCACCCTGAGCTTCCGGTCCACCGGGGGCGCTGATGTAATCGGGGCATGGCCCCCGATCCGCTGCCCTCGCCCCCACAGATGTTCCCCCCAGGGATGCCCCCGCTGGCCACCCCTGGTCAGCGCTTCGCCGCCCGGCTCGTCGACATCGTCATCCTCGGCGCGATCTGGACGGTGGCGCTCATATCGACCGGCGCGCTCCAGTACACGATGGACCACCCGGGCGAGCAGCACATGGGGAAGGTCACCGCCGCACTGGTGATCACCATGGCGCTCTACTTCGTCTACGAGGGCGTCATGCTGGCCCTCAGCGGACAGACGCTCGGCAAGAAGGCGCTGCGCATCCGGGTGGCGATGCTGTCCGACGGGAATGTGCCGGCCGGTCAGGGCTGGGTCCGCGCGGCGGTCTACGTACTGCCCGGGATGCTGATCCCGCTGCTGATCGGCACGGTCTTCTGGCTGGTGAACTCGGCATCGCTGCTGTGGGACAAGCCGTTCCAGCGCTGTCTGCACGACAAGGCCGCACGGACCGTCGTGGTGTCAGCCGTGCAGTGAGCCGCTGTGCAGTGAGCCGCTGTGCGGTGAGCCGCTGTGCCACCGGCCGTGGTGGTCGCTGTCAGCCGTGGATCGAGTCGGCGTGCGCCCGGGTGTGGGCGCGCTCCGACCCCGTCATGGGGCGGCTGGTGCGGACGGTGCGGCTGGTGCGGCTGGTGCGGCTGGTGCGGGACACCCGAGCCACCGGCACGGTGAGTGCGACGAGGAGCCCGGACGCGAGCCCGACCACGGTGACCACCCCCACGCCGAGCCCCGATCGGGTCTGGGACAGCAGCAGCATGGCGAAGGTCGAGAGAACGACGGTGGCCGAACCATAGACGAGCTGTGCAGGAGTCGGACGCGGCATGGCGGGATCCGTCCTCGGGGGCGATATGCAGGGGGCATGAGTCAGGCTGATGTGCACCGTCAGCGCTGACTCTACGGTGGTGAATGCCCTGGGGGAACGGAAGTAAGCGTGACCTCACCCACGACGCCGTTGCACAGGGGGCGCACGGAATCACCGGGTGTTCCAACCGGCGTGCGGGGCGCGCCCGTTGCCGTCCGTTAAACGGAACGCCGGGATCGCAGAACGTACTTGTCTCATCAGTCCAAGTCAAGGTCTGTCTTTTCTCCTGCCACTCCGGTCAAATGTCCGGCACTGGCGTGGAAAGGGGAGGACTGAGCGAGTGAACAGCCAACGGAGGACGGTCAGATCGGCCGCCATAGCCACAGTGGTGGCCGCGCTCGGAGCGGCGGCACTCTCAACCGGAATGGCTCAGGCGGACGCACCGTCTACGCGTGTCGAGCGCCATGACCCGGCGCCCGCGAAGACGGATGTCGAGCACGATCTCGAGGGCCCGTACAGCAAGCGGCAGGAAGCGCAGCGCCAGGAGGCGCTGCGTCAGGTCATCTCCGGCGACACCCGGGCCACCACGCGCGGGGCGTCCAAGGTGGTGAAGCTGGGCAAGGGCAAGTACGTCGAGCTGGCCCGGGAGAAGACCGACAAGATCTTCACCATCCTGGTCGAGTTCGGCGACAAGGTGGACGACACCACCATGTACGACCCGGACGGGGACGGCCCCGAGCCGCCGGTGAAGAAGTACGGCGGCGACCCGGGCCCGGCGCACAACACCATCGCCGAGCCGGACCGCGCCAACGACAACAGCACGGACTGGCAGAAGGACTTCGACCGCGAGCACTTCCAGGACCTCTACTTCTCCTCGGACAAGAAGAAGCAGTCCCTGAAGAAGTACTACGAGAAGCAGTCCTCGGGCCGCTACTCCGTGGACGGCGAGGTCTCCGACTGGGTCAAGGTCGACTGGAACGAGGCCCGCTACGGCTCCAACTACTGCGGCGACACCAACTGCGCCAACGCCTGGGACCTGATCCGCGACGGTGTCAACCAGTGGGCCGAGGACCAGAAGGCGGCCGGCCGCACCGACGCGCAGATCAAGGCGGACCTGTCCCAGTACGACCAGTGGGACCGCTACGACTACGACGGCGACGGCAACTTCAACGAGCCCGACGGCTACATCGACCACTTCCAGATCGTCCACGCCGGTGAGGACGAGTCCGCGGGCGGCGGCGTCCAGGGCGAGAACGCGATCTGGGCGCACCGCTGGTACGCGTACGGCACCGACGCGGGCAAGACCGGCCCGGCCGACAACAAGTCGGGCGGCGCGCAGATCGGCGACACGGGCGTCTGGGTCGGCGACTACACCATGCAGCCGGAGAACGGCGGCCTCGGCGTCTTCGCCCATGAGTACGGCCACGACCTGGGCCTGCCGGACGAGTACGACACCACCGGCAAGGGCGAGTCGTCCGTCGCCTACTGGTCGCTGATGTCCTCGGGTTCCTGGCTCGGCACCGGTAAGGACGCCATCGGCGATCTGCCCGGCGACATGGGCGCCTGGGACAAGCTCCAGCTGGGGTGGCTGAACTACGCCACGGCCAAGGCCGGTAAGAAGTCCACCCACACCCTCGGGGTCGCCGAGTACAACACCAAGGACAAGCAGGCGCTGGTCGTCGAGTTGCCCGCCAAGCCTGTCACCACCGAGGTGGTCGCCCCCGCCGAGGGCACCAAGCAGTGGTGGAGCGGGATGGGTGACGACCTGAAGAACACCCTTACCCGGTCCGTGGACCTCACCGGCAAGTCCAAGGCGAGCCTGGACCTCCAGGGCTGGTGGGACATCGAGGACAGCTACGACTACCTCTACACCGAGGTCTCCACGGACGGCGGCGCCAACTGGACGCCCGTCGACGGCACCGCCGACGGCAAGACCATCCCGCGCGACGCCGGTGACAAGCCCGCACTGACCGGCACCTCGGGGGCGTACCAGAAGCTCTCCTTCCCGCTGGACGCCTACGCGGGCAAGAAGATCGACCTGCGCTTCCGCTACCAGACCGACGGCGGTGTGGCGCAGAAGGGCTTCGCGGCCGACGCGATCACCCTGACCGCGGACGGCGCCCCGGTCTTCAGCGACGGCGCCGAGGGCGATGACAACGGCTGGACCGCGAACGGCTTCTCGCGCATCGGCAAGTCCTTCAGCAAGGACTACCCGCAGTACTACATCGCCGAGAACCGGCAGTACGTGTCGTACGACACCACCCTGAAGACCGGTCCGTACAACTTCGGCTGGCCCTCCACCCGGCCCAACTGGGTCGAGCACTTCCCGTACCAGAACGGGCTGCTGATCTGGCAGTGGGACACCTCGCAGCCGGATAACAACGTCGGCGTCCACCCGGGCAGCGGTCAGATCCTGCCGATCGACGCGCACCCCGGCGTCGAGAAGTGGGCGGACGGCACGCTGATGCGCAACCGGATCCAGGCGTACGACTCGCCCTTCAGCCGGCTCCCCTCGGACGGCTTCACGCTGCACAAGGACGGCAAGGCCGCCAAGGTGAAGCCGAAGACCGGTATCTCGGTCTTCGACGACCGTAAGGGGACGTACTGGGACGAGAGCAACCCGACCGGCAGTGTGAAGGTTGCTGACACCAACACCCGGATCAAGATCCTCAAGGAGCTCCCGGGCGGCTCGACGATGACCGTCCAGGTGGGACCGTCCGCCTCCTAGATCCACACCAGTCTGCGTCTTCGCAGGTCAGAGCGGTAGCGGCCGTCGCCCCCTAGCGGGCGGCGGCCGTTAGCGTTTAGATGCCCCTACGACCTTCTTGTTGACACGACGTCTCACGGGGGACATGACCCGCAATGGCCGATGGAGGATTCACCAAGCTGCCCGGCGGCAGCGTGGTGGTCGCACTGACGCTGCCGCGCCCGCTGGGCGACGGCGGCGTCCGCGTACTCGTACACGCCGCGAATCGCCAGCGCGCCCTGACCAGGCTGCGCAATCTCGGGCTTCGCGCCGTCTATCTGCGCGGTAACAGCGCGCCGCCGACACCCGACGAGGTGACGGCGGTGCTGCACCATCCCGAGGGGCTGGTCTGGCGCACCGCGCCGGACCACGGAGGGGAGCTCTGGCATCCGATCGCCGCCCTTCTCAGACCGCCGGCCCCGGCCTCGTAGCGCCGGGGTCAGGGCCGGGGGTCCAGGGGGAGGCTGGGAGGCGCCCAGAGCGCCTCCAGCGCCCTCGGACGGGGCCGCCGGACCCGCGGCCAGGTTGCCTCGGGCGACGACCGGCCGGTGCCCTCAGACCACCGGCTTGCCGCTGAGCTCGACCCCGGCCGCCCGCAGCTCCTCCAGGGCGCGCTCGGTCGTGCCGGGGGAGACGCCCGCGGTCAGGTCCAGCAGGACGCGCGCCGCGAACCCCTCGCGGCGCGCGTCCAGCGCGGTGGCCCGCACGCAGTGGTCGGTGGCGATGCCCACCACGTCCACCTCGGTCACCTCGCGTCGGCGCAGCCACTCGGCGAGCGGGGTGCCGTGCTCGTCGCTGCCCTCGAAACCGCTGTACGCCGCCTGGTAGGCGCCCTTGTCGAAGACCGCCTCGATCGCGCCGGAGGCGACGGCGGGCGCGAAGTTCGGGTGGAAGCCGACGCCCTCGGTGCCCGCGACACAGTGCACCGGCCAGCTGTGCTCGTAGTCCGGGTTGTCCGAGAAGTGATCGCCCGGGTCGATGTGGTGATCACGGGTGGCGACGATATGGCGGTAACCGGGCGTGGCCTCCCCGATCAGATCGGTGATCGTGGCGGCGACGTCCGCGCCCCCCGTCACCGCGAGGCTTCCGCCCTCGCAGAAGTCGTTCTGGACGTCGACGACGATCAGTGCCCGGTGCATGTCACCGAGGGTAGACACTTCACGTCGATTGCGGCAGTGGGCGTGCCCCGCGTTCCCGCTCATGACCCGCCCCGGGCCCGCAGGTACTCGGTGGGGAGGACCGGCTCCCCGCGCGAGAGCTGGGTGGCCGAGAGCGGCAGCCCGGCCCGGGCCGCCTTGTGCCGGTCCCGTGCCGCGTCCAGCGGCTCCCGGGCCACGATCTCACCGCCGCGCACCAGCTCCACCAGCAGCTGATGGTCCGCCAGCTCCCCGGGGACCTCCCCGGTGCCGATCACCTCGGCCTCGGCCACACCGTGCTCGTCCACCCGCCGCGCGGCCCATTTGCAGCCGCCCACCGAGCTCTTGGCGCCCATGGACTTCTTGGCCACCGGCAGCAGCGGCGCCCCCGGATCGTCCGAACCGGCCCGCGCCACCAGCTTGTAGACCATCGAGCAGGTGGGGTGGCCGCTGCCGGTGACCAGCTGGGTGCCGACCCCGTAGGCGTCCACGGGGGCCGCGGCCAGCGAGGCGATCGCGTACTCGTCGAGATCGCTGGTCACCACGATCCTGGTGTTCTTGGCGCCCAGCTCGTCGAGCTGCTGGCGCACCCGGTGGGCGAGCAGCAGCAGATCGCCGGAGTCGATCCTCACGGCGCCCAGGTCCTTCCCGGCCACCTCCACGGCGGTGCGCACCGCCTCGACGACGTCATAGGTGTCCACGAGCAGGGTGGTGTCGCTGCCGTGCGCCTGGACCTGCGCGATGAAGGCGTCCCGCTCGCTGTCGTGCAGCAGGGTGAAGGCGTGGGCGCTGGTGCCCACGGTGGGGATGTTGTAGCGGAATCCGGCGGCGAGGTCGGAGGTGGTGGTGAAGCCGCCCACGTAGGCGGCGCGGGCGGCGGCGACGGCGGCCAGCTCATGGGTGCGGCGGGCGCCCATCTCGATGAGCGGCCGGTCGCCGGCGGCGGTGGACATCCGGGACGCGGCGGCGGCCACCGCGGAGTCGTGGTTGAGGATGGAGAGGATGACGGTCTCCAGCAGCACCGCCTCGGCGAAGGTGCCCTCCACCCGCATGATCGGCGAGCCGGGGAAGTAGACCTCGCCCTCGGGGTAGCCCCAGATGTCGCCGCGGAAGCGGTAGTCGGCGAGCCAGTCGACGGTCTGCTCGTCCACGATCCGCTGCTGGGCGAGGAAGTCCAGCACGTCGCGGTCGAAGCGGAAGTTCTCGACGGCGTCCAGCACCCGCCCGGTGCCCGCGACGACACCGTAGCGGCGGCCCTCGGGGAGGCGCCTGGTGAAGACCTCGAAGACCGAGCGGCGGTCGGCGGTGCCCGCCCGCAGCGCGGCCTGCAACATGGTGAGTTCGTACCGGTCGGTGAAGAGTGCGGTCGACGGCACGTCCACCGGCAGTCCCAAGTCCGCAGTGTCCATGGTTGACGATGCTACCTCCCGTACTCGTCAGAGTGACGAGATGTGGTGCCGGTTTATGCGACGGCCCGTACCGGGTGGCAGCATGGGACGTGTGAGTGTCACGCCCGTGGAGATCGAACGTCCCGAATCCCGTGAGGCACCGATGTCGGTGCCCGAGCCCGACGTTCCCTGGGTGACGGTGGTCCATAACGACCCCGTCAATCTCATGAGCTATGTGACCTACGTCTTCCAGAGCTACTTCGGCTACCCCAAGGACAAGGCGCACCGTTTGATGCTCGACGTCCACCACAAGGGTCGCGCGATCGTCTCCAGCGGCACCCGCGAGGAGATGGAGCGCGACGTACAGGCGATGCACGGATACGGCCTGTGGGCGACCCTCCAGCAGGAGCGCTGATGTCGGGACGTTTCGAACCGCTGCCCGACGGCGGCGCCGCCATCACGCTGGACGAGGTCGAGATCTCCATCCTGCGCAGCCTGGCCATGCAGCTCGCCGAGCTGATCGGCCCGGGTGACCAGCCCGCCGGGGGCGGCGACCCGCTGGACGCGCTCTTCGCCGACGGCCCCAGCAAGCCGCCCGCCGATCCGGCGCTCGCCCGGCTGTTCCCGGACGCCTACAGCCCCCCGGACCAGGAGCTGGGGCCGCGGGAGGAGAAGGCGGCGCGCGAGGCGTCCGCGGAGTTCCGCCGCTTCACCGAGAACGACCTGCGGGCGCGCAAGCGCGAGGACGTCCTGACGGTGGTGCGCGACCTGGACGCGCTGACCCCCGGACCGTCCGCGGGCGGCCCGGCCGTGCTGGAGCTGGCGCCGGACAAGTCCCGGCAGTGGCTGGGCGCCCTCAACGACCTGCGGCTGGCCATCGGGACCCGGCTGGAGGTCAGCGACGAGGACGACGGCGGTGAGCTGCTGCGGCTGCCGGACTCCGATCCGCGCAAGCCGATGGTCATGGCGTACTTCTGGCTCGGGGGGCTCCAGGAGACCCTCGTCGAGACGCTGATGCCGGAATGATCTCCTCCGGCAATTACTGAGTGTTCGTTTAGAGGATGCTCAACTCCGGATAACGATCGCATCACCGCGCTCATGAACTTTATTGAGCGCGGTAACTTTTGTCCGCTTCTTCCTGTGGCGTGTGCCACACGTGGCCCGCTCGATCGGTGGGGCGGCCGTGGTAAATCTTCACGATCGCCAGACCAGCCGCCACAGGGAGAAAGGCGCAGCAAAATGACCTCAGCGGCTCCTGAAGAGGACTATGAGCGGGGCCTTGGCAGTCGCCAGGTCCAGATGATCGCTATCGGCGGCGCTATCGGCGTCGGCCTGTTCATGGGCGCCGGGGCGAATATCGCCAAGGCCGGCCCGAGCATCATCCTGATGTACGCCCTCGCGGGTGTGGTCGTCTTCTTCATCATGAGAGCGCTCGGTGAGCTGCTCCTCTACCGGCGGTCCTCGGGCTCCTTCGCGGAGTACATCCGGGAGTTCCTGGGCCCGTTCTTCGGCTATGTGACCGGCTGGACCTACTGGCTGCTGTGGGTGGTGACCGGCATGGCCGAGCTCACGGCCGCCGCCATCTACATCAACTTCTGGTTCCCCTCGATCCCGCAGTGGATCAGCGCCCTGGTCTTCCTGGTGGTGCTCTTCGGGGTCAACCTGATCTCGGTCAAGGTCTTCGGTGAGATCGAGTTCTGGTTCTCGATGGTCAAGGTCACCGCGATCATCGGCATGATCGTGATCGGCCTCGGTGTGCTCACCCTCGGTTTCTCCGACGCCGGTGACACCGCCGCCGCCTCGAACCTCTGGTCCCACGGAGGGTTCTTCCCCAACGGCATCGGCGACAGCCTGATGACCCTCCAGGGTGTGATGTTCGCCTACCTCGCCGTCGAACTGGTCGGCGTCACCGCGAGCGAGTCCGAGGACCCCGAGAGGACCCTGCCCAAGGCGATCAACACCCTGCCGTGGCGCATCATCATCTTCTACGTCGGCTCCCTGACGGTGCTGCTGGCGGTCGTCAAGTGGACCGAGTTCTCGGCCGGCGAGAGCCCCTTCGTGCACGGCTTCTCCAAGATCGGCATCCCCCTCGCCGCCGGTATCGTCAACTTCGTCGTCCTGACCGCGGCCCTGTCCGCCTGCAACTCCGGTATGTACTCCACCGGCCGGATGCTGCGCGACCTGGCGACCAGCGGTGAGGGGCCGGGGATCTTCGCCCGGCTCAACGCCCGCAAGTCCCCGGCCCTCGGTATCGCCTTCTCCGTCCTCTTCATGGGTATCGGCGTGCTCCTCAACTACGTCGTCCCCGAGAAGGCGTTCACCTACGTCACCTCGGTGTCCACGGCCTGCGGTATCTTCACCTGGCTGATGATCCTGTTCGCCCACATCCGGTACCGCCGCGCGTTCCGCGCCGGCCGGCTGCCCGCCTCGAGTTTCCCGGCCCCGGGCGGCTCGTTCTTCAGCTGGGTGGCGGTGGTCTTCCTGCTGTTCGTGACCTGCTTGGTCGCCTACGACAAGGACGCCCGGGTCTCCCTGTACATCGGTGCCGGTTGGGCCGTCTGCCTGGTGATCGGCTGGTACGTCCTCAAGGCCCGCGGCGGTGCGCAGCCGCTCGGCCAGTCGGACGCGGTGGAGCCGGAGTACGCGCGCAAGTAGTCCGCGGCGCATCAGTATCGCCTTTTGGGCGCAGCATCTCAGCAGGCGGGCTCCGGACCACTGTCCGGAGCCCGCCTCCTATTCTTCTGTCATGCTGACCATCACCCAGGCGCTCCACGACAAGATCGTCGCGCACGCCCGCGCCGACCACCCCGACGAGGCATGCGGTGTGATCGCGGGCCCCGCCGGAAGCGGCCGCCCGTCGCGGTTCATCCCGATGCTGAACGCGGCCCGTTCCCCCACCTTCTACGAGTTCGACTCGGGTGACCTGCTCAAGCTCTACCGTGAGATGGACGACCGGGACGAGGAACCGGTGGTCATCTACCACTCGCACACCGCCACCGAGGCGTACCCCTCCCGCACCGACATCTCCTACGCCAATGAGCCCGGCGCCCACTACGTCCTGATCTCCACGGCGGAGTGCGGCAATGACGAGGGCCCCTTCCAGTTCCGGTCCTTCCGGATCGTGGACGGTGAGGTCACCGAGGAAGAGGTAGAGATCGTCCCGGGCGGCTGAACCAGTGCCTGGTCTCGTATCGCGGTCGCTACCTGTCCGTATCCCGGGATTGCCTACCGGAGCCCGGTTCGGGAATCGATACGATGAGTCCATGGTTTTCGATGACGTGAGCGAGAAGACGCCGGGCATGCTGCTCGTGGCGCGGCTCCACGTCGACCTGTGCCGGCTCGCCAGCGCGATGTGTCCGCGCCGCGCCGTGGGCGCCTGAGCGCGCGCCCCAGACGCCCGACGCCCTTCGACGACGTCCTCCCGGCCGCTTCGGTCCGGGAGCCCATCCCGCCCTCCGACAGGAGCTCAGACATGGCCATCGAGGTCCGCATCCCGACCATCCTCCGCACCTACACCGACGGCCAGAAGGCGGTCGAGGGCAGCGGGACCACGCTCGCCGAACTCTTCGCCGACCTCGAGTCCCGGCACTCCGGGATCCAGGACCGCCTGGTCGACGGCGGTGAGCTGCGCCGTTTCGTCAACGTCTACCTGAACGACGAGGACGTCCGCTTCCTCGACGGCATCTCCACCAAGCTCTCGGACGGCGACAATGTGACGATTCTCCCCGCCGTCGCAGGTGGGGCTCTCGGGGCGGAGCCCCGTCCTGCTGGGGTGGTGGCCGGGCGACGGGCGGGCAGGCTCTGATGCTGTACGACAGCCCTCTGGCCGCGGTCGGCAATACGCCGCTCGTCCGGCTGCCGCGGCTCTCGCCCTCCTCCGAGGTACGGGTCTGGGCCAAGCTGGAGGACCGCAACCCGACCGGTTCGATCAAGGACCGCCCCGCGCTCCATATGATCGAACAGGCCGAGAAGGACGGCCGGTTGACCGTCGGCTGCACCATCCTCGAGCCCACCTCCGGCAACACCGGTATCTCGCTCGCGATGGCGGCCAAGCTCAAGGGCTACCGCATCGTCTGCGTGATGCCGGAGAACACCAGCGAGGAGCGGCGTCAGCTGCTCGCCATGTGGGGCGCGGAGATCATCTCCTCGCCCGCCGCCGGCGGCTCCAACACCGCCGTCCGGGTGGCCAAGGAGCTGGCGGGGCAGCACCCGGACTGGGTGATGCTGTACCAGTACGGAAACCCGGACAACGCCGGCGCCCACTACGCCACCACCGGCCCGGAGATCCTGGCCGACCTGCCCTCCATCACCCACTTCGTCGCCGGTCTGGGCACCACCGGCACCCTGATGGGCGTCGGCCGCTATCTGCGCGAGAACAAGCCGGACGTCCAGATCGTCGCCGCCGAGCCGCGCTACGACGACGTCGTCTACGGACTCCGTAACCTCGACGAGGGCTTCGTCCCCGAGCTGTATGACGAGTCCGTCCTGACCACCCGCTTCTCCGTCGGCTCCGAGGACGCGGTGGCCCGCACCCGGGAACTCCTCGCCCAGGAGGGCATCTTCGCGGGCGTCTCCACCGGGGCCGCGCTGCACGCCGCCCTCGGTGTCGCCCGTAAGGCGGTCAAGGCCGGGCAGAGCGCCGATGTGGTCTTCATCGTCGCCGACGGTGGCTGGAAGTACCTCTCCACCGGTGTCTACACGGCGGCCACCACCGAGGAGGCGATCGAGACGCTGCACGGCCAGCTCTGGGCGTAGCCCGGGCCGATCGGCCGGCGGGGGGCATGGCCGGGCGCCACCCGGCTCCGTCCTGGTGATTCCGCCCACAACGCGGGCCTGTGGAGGAGCTGCCTGGGCTTTTGCGCCTTACGCTCGTGGGCACCGCATGACCCCCCGCACCTGCCCATGGCCCTCGGCATGGGGACCCCTCAAGGAGGTTCCTGCTTCATGAAGCTCACCGTCGTCGGATGCTCAGGGTCGTTCCCGTCCGCGGAATCGGCCTGCTCGAGCTACCTCGTAGAGGCCGACGGCTTCCGGCTGCTCCTCGACATGGGCAATGGCGCCCTTGGCGAGTTGCAGCGCCACTGCGGTCTCTACGACCTCGACGCCGTGCTGCTCTCCCATCTCCACCCCGATCACTTCATCGACATGTGCGGATACTTCGTCGCGCGCTACTACCGGCACGACGGGGGCCGCGCCGAAGCGATCCCCGTCTACGGCCCCGAGGACACCGAGCGGCGGCTGGTCCAGGCGTACGACGACGTGCCCGACGAGAAGTCGATGCGCGAGGTCTTCGACTTCCGCACCCTGACGCCCGGCGGCTTCGAGATCGGCCCCTTCACCATCCACGCCGAGCGGGTCTGCCACCCGGTGGAGGCGTTCGGGTTCCGGATCGAGTGCGGCGGCCGCACGCTGGTCTACTCGGGCGACACGGGCCCCTGTGAGGCCCTGGTGGACCTGGCCCGGGGCGGTGACCTCTTCCTGTGCGAGGCGGCCTTCACGCACGGCAAGGAGGACATCCCGGAGCTGCACCTCAACGGCCGCCAGGCGGGTGAGCACGCGCTGCGCGCAGGGGTGGGGACCCTGGTGCTCACCCATATCCCGCCGTGGACGGACCCCGAGATCAACCAGCGCGACGCACAGGCGGTTTTCGGCGGCCCGGTGGAGCTGGCCGCCCCGGGGATCACGTACGAGATCTGAGCCCAGCCCCAGCCCTCCCGGAACGGACCGTCCTGGAACGGTCCGTCATGGGAGCCGGCGGGCGGGCACCATGCCGGGTCAGGCGGCCCCGTCCGGCAGCTGTGCCAGTACCCGGGCGAGCATCCCGAAGTCCTCGGTCACATTGTGACCGGCGCCTCGCTCGACCGACTTCTGGTACGCGGGCAGGACCGTCTCGTAGCGGCCGCTGGCGAGGGCCAGCGTCGACTGTAGTTCGAACAGACGGGCCATGAGATGGCGATTGGCCGGTTCCTCGGCGCCCTGTACCGACCCGATCTCGTCGACGAGGGCCGAGAGCCGGCCGAGGAGCCGGCTCGACTCCAGCAGCGTGCGATAGTACGTGGCCTCCACGGTCCGTCCCGCCTCGCCGAGCAGGGCCGCGTACGTCCGCAGTGCGTCGGACTCGCCGAGCCCGAGGGCCAACTCGCACAGCAGACTCCAGGAGTCGACGATCCGCTCGGAGCGGTAGCCGGGCGGACCGGCGGGCAGGGTCTCGCCCGCATGCGCGGCCAGCAGCACGAACGCCGCGCGCAGCTCCTCCTCGGACGCCGACCGGTGGTCGAGCCCGTCTCGGACCTCGTAATACACCCACTTCGGATTGTCCGGCTCCTCGGTCCGCGCCAGCCGGTCCAGCCTGACGTACCGCTCGCGCTTGCCCCGCTGGTCGACCACTTCCGGCAGATACCCGGAGTGGTCGAAGCGGACGTCGACCTGCACCCGGGCCGGGGCGCGGCCGTCGGGGTCGTACGGGTGCTCGTGGACCCGTCCCCGGAATCGGAACGGGCCGTCCGCCCGTAGCACCCGCTGGGTATTGGTGTACACCGGGCCGCCCACGTCGGCGATGACGGGGGAGACGACGAAATTGGAGTCGGGCAGTAGGTAGTCGAGCACCGATAGTGCACGGCGGAGCCGGCCCGCGTGCGACATCGCGAGGACCTCGTCGGCGTCCACATGGCACAGCCAGCCGTCGGTGACCTCGCCGAAGGCGAGATTGCGCTGCCGGGAGAAGTCGTCGGCCCAGGGCGCGGACAGGATCCGCGCGTCGCCTCGGGCGCGCAGCGCCTGCTCGGCGGTGCCGTCGACGGACCCGGAATCGACCAGTAGACAGTGGTCGACGTCGTCGGCGAGCGCGCTCAGACAGCCGGCGATGCGCTCCTCCTCGTTGTAGGTGAGCACGACGGCGGTCACCGGGCGGGGACGGTACGAGGCGTAGCCGGCTGCCAGGTCCGCGGGGTCGGCGGAGGACAGCGGGGTGTCCGCGAGGTCCAGTGACACGGAGGTGACCAGGGCCAGGTCGGACGCCAGGCGGGAGGCGGGGATGCCTCCGGGCACGTGGACGAGATCGAGCAGGTGCGAGAACTTCATCGCGGCAGAGGGCTTTCCTGGCAGAGGTCGGACGAGGGGGAGAGGGAGTGCTCCAGGACGAACGCGCAGTCCCCGACGTGCCCATGCGAGACCATGATCTTGGTCCCCTCGACCGTCTGGAGCGCGTCCCAGATCCGGGTGAGGGTGTTCCGGTCGATGCCGCTGAACGTCTCGTCGAAGAGGTAGATCCGGGGGCCGTGCAGGACGGCGCGGGCGATCGCCAGACGCTGGATCTGGCCGCGCGAGAACCCCGCGCCGGTCTCCCGTACCGGCTCGTCCAGCCCTTCAGGAAGGCTGTCGACGACGTCCAGGAAACAGGCGACGCGGCAGGCATCCAGAACGTCGGCCGTGCTGTGCGGTACGCCCAGGGTCAGGTTCTCGCGCAGGGAGGCGGTGAGCAGGACCGGGGTCTCCGGGACGTACAGGACGTGCCGCGGCAACTCGGCCGATGGGATATGGCTGATCTCGGCGCCACCGAGGGTGATGCTGCCCTCGTATCCGGGGTGCGCGCCCGCGAGCAGGGTGAGGAGCGTGCTCTTGCCCGAGCCGTTCGCGCCGCGCAGGAGCATGCTTGCGCCCTACGGGACATCGAGGTCGAGTCCGCGGATCGTGTCCTGCCGGGCGCCGGGATGGCGGAAGTGCAGGGACCTGATCGAGAGGTCGGCGGGCTCCCGTGGCGTCTCCGCCTGCTCCGCCGGCAGCGAGAGCCGGGCGTCGTCGCGCTGCATCACCACGTCCCGGTACCGGCCCAGGGCGGCAGAGGTGCGCTGAACGGTCACCTGGAAGGACGCGACAGAGTCCATGGCGCCGAGGAAGTAGCCGGCCATGGTCAGGAATCCGAAGACCTGGCCGACGGTGAGCGCCCCGGACATCATTCGGCTCAGCCCCGCCCAGGCCGCCACCACCGTGAAGACGGTCTGACTGGCCGTCTTGATCACGGAGTTGACGTTCTCCAGACGGCCGAGCCGCGTCTCCGACTCGATTCTGCGCCGCAACGCCCTGCTCATGCGGCCGAAGGCGTAGTCGCCCCTGCCGTAACCGGTCAACTCCATGTGGCCCCGCAGGGAGTTGAGTGTCTCGGATTTGAGTGTGGCGTCCCGCTGGAGAGCTTCCGCCGCGGCGTTCCTGATGTGCGGGTAGAGGAGGACGGAGCTGAGCACGTTGACCGCGGCGGGCGGGATCAGGAACAGGAAGAGTGAGGGCCCGGTCACGAGCAGATAGCCGCCGACCGAGAGGACGACACAGATGTCGATGGCCGCCCTGACGGAGGCCGCGGTGACGAGCCCCTGAATTTCCTGCACATCGTCGATCCGGCTCACCAGGTCACCGGCTCTGCGGCTTTTGAAGTAACCGGCCGGAAGCCGCAGGAGTTTATGCAGGTAGCGTTCCGACAACTGCCGTTGGAGCGACTGGCTCAGGGCCACGATGGCGCGGCCCCGCAGATACTGGACGCCCGCTGCCGCCAGGGCGATCCCGATGAACTCGGCCGACATGACAGCCAGCGCCCGCCGCGAGCCGTCCCGCATGACGCGATCCACGGCCATCTGGACGAACAGGCTGTTCAGCAGGGCCACCAGGGCCACGACGACGGTCGCCGCCAGGATCAGCAGGAGCCGCCCCCGATGGGCGCGGACGGCCTGCCACACCAGACCCTGCGCACGGGAGGCGCGGATCCGCGCCCCCGGCGGCAGCCGCGCCATCGGCCTGTCGGTGACCAGAGCCTCCCCGTGGAAGACCTCGGCGAGGACCTCGGGCGCGACGCGCATCGGACGATGGAGCAGTGGGTCGCCGACGATGAAGTGGCCGCTGTCGGTGGCCTCGTGGACGACAACGAAGTGCCGGTCACCGTCCTCGTCCAGCAGGATGATCGTCGGTCCCGTCAGCTGTACGTCCTGCCGCAGCTGGTCGGTGTCCAGCCGGAGGAGTTCGCTGTCGACGCCGTAGCCCCGCAGGACCTCGCGCAGCCGGAGCAGATTGGAGCCGCGTTCACCGAGCCCCGTGGACTCGCGCAGGAGTGCCGCGTCGACCACGGCCCCGTGCCGCATGAGCACGGCGCGCAGAGACGCCGGGCCGCAGCCGGTGTCCCCCGACTGATGGGTGTGGTATCTCTGCCACTTCACCGAAGAACTCCTGGCGGGGGGAAGAGCGCGCCCGCCGCCGGACGGGGCGGGCGCGGATCCGTACTACAGCTTGTCGCAGCCCAGCGACTTCCAGAGCTTGTAGTAGTCGCCGTAGCTGCACCCCATAGGATTGCCGATCTGAGCGAAAATCCACTCGCACTGGGCACGGCTCGGCTTCTTGCCCTCGCCAGAGGCGGCGGCCGCCTCCTCGTCGCTGAGTGCGGCGAACTTCAGCTCACGCAGAGCTTGCAGGCTCATAGTTTCCCCAGTTTGTCGTTGGTCTAGGCCATCATTGACCTGGTCGACTGTAGGTTGAAGATTTCGGCGTGATCAAGGAGGGGATCCATGATTATGATCACTGGATCTTCCGGGTCGGAAATTGCATCTGGCAAACAGAGGACTTTCTGCGGGATTCACGGAACGGGCGCGCCGAATTCCCCGATCCGCAGTGCGGCCGGGGAATTCGGCGTGATCGAGTTTCGGGAAAGTCCTACTTGGTCTCGGCCTTCAGAATTTCTTTCAGCTCCTCGTCCGACTCGCGGCCCGGGGTTGGCAGGTTGAACTTGGTGATGGCGAAGCGGAAGATCGCGTAGTAGACGGCGCCAAAGCACAGGCCAACCAGCATCAGTCCCCATGGATTGCTTGCGATGCCCAGGTTCAGAGCCCAGTCGATCACGCCGGCCGAGAAGCCGAAGCCGTCCCGCATGCCCAGCGCCCAGGTCAGAGCCATGGAGATACCGGTGAGGACCGCGTGGATCGCGTACAGGACCGGCGCGATGAACATGAAGGTGAACTCGATCGGCTCGGTGACGCCGGTGACGAAGGACGTCAGCGCGAGCGAGAGCATCATGCCGCCGATCACCTTGCGGCGCTCCGGGCGGGCGCAGTGCACGATGGCGAGGCAGGCGGCCGGGAGGCCGAACATCATGACCGGGAAGAAGCCGGTCAGGAACTGGCCCGCGGTCGGGTCGCCGGCCAGGAAGCGCGCGATGTCGCCGCTCTTGCCGTGGTAGTCGCCCGCCTGTAGCCAGGGGAACGAGTTCAGCAGGTGGTGCATGCCGATCGGGATCAGCGCACGGTTGGCGACACCGAAGATGCCGGCGCCTATGGAGCCCGAACCCACCAACCACTCACCGAAGTTGTGCAGACCGGTACCGAGGACCGGCCAGATGTAGCCGAAGACGATGCCGAGTATCAGACCGGCGAGGGCCGCCAGGATCGGGACCAGTCGACGGCCGCCGAAGAAGCCCGCCCAGTCCGGCAGCTTGGTGCGGTAGAAGCGCTGGTAGATCAGCGCGACGGCGAGACCCATCACCACACCGCCGAGCACCTTGGCGTCGGCCGGGGCGTCCACCATGACGACCTTGCCGTCGACGGCCGTCGCCACCTTTGGCAGGCTCTTGTCGGTGAAGGTGCCGAGCACGTTCTTGAAGACCAAGTAGCCGACGACCGCGGCGAGCGCGGTCGAGCCGTCCGACTTCTTCGCGAAGCCGATCGCGATGCCCACGGCGAACAACAGCGGCATGTTGTCCAGGATCGCGTTACCGCCGGCGGCCATGAATGAGGCGATCTTCGTCAGGAAGGCGGGGAATTCCGGGCGCCCGAGCATGTCGGTGTTTCCGAGGCGCACCAGGAGGGCGGCGGCGGGCAGCACCGCCACCGGCAGCATCAGGCTGCGGCCGATGCGCTGGAGCGCGGCCATCACGCTGGCGCCCTTCTTCTTCTCCGCCGCGGGGGCGGCGCTGGCCGTCGTCACGAGTTCCTCCTGGTGAGGCGGGCTCTCAGGGGATGGGGGCGGCCCGCGCTATGGTCTAAACCACATGTGGTGTAGACCTGTTGTAGCACGTAGGGCTCCGCTACACGTAGGGGTCCGATAAAGGAATCTATCCTTCCATGTGACGGCCGACCCCCCATCCCGCATAATGGTGTAGACCATTCTCGGTTGGTTGTAACGCGGACAGCAGGACGACAGGGAGCGAACATGGCCAGCAAGGCTGAGAAGATCGTCGAGGGGCTCGGCGGCATCGACAACATCGTCGAGGTCGAGGGCTGCATCACCCGGCTCCGTACCGAGGTCAAGGACGTCTCCCTGGTCGACGAGGCGCTCCTGAAGGCCGCGGGCGCCCATGGCGTGGTGAAGATGGGCAGCGCGATCCAGGTGGTCATCGGCACCGACGCGGACCCCGTCGCCGCCGAGATCGAAGACCTGATGTGACCTGCTGAGCCTCCAGCGCCGTCCCCCGGGGCGGCGCCCGCGCCCGACGCGGACCGGGGGTCCTCGTGATGCCGATAGGCTCATCCCATGTCTCGTATCGACGGCCGCACCCCCGACCAGCTCCGCCCCGTGACCATCGAGCGCGGTTGGAGCAAGCATGCCGAGGGCTCGGTCCTCGTCTCCTTCGGCGATACGCGGGTCCTGTGCACCGCGAGCTTCACCGAGGGCGTGCCGCGCTGGCGCAAGGGCAGCGGCGAGGGCTGGGTCACCGCGGAGTACGCGATGCTGCCGCGCTCCACCAACACCCGGGGCGACCGCGAGTCCGTCCGCGGCAAGATCGGCGGCCGTACGCATGAGATCTCCCGGCTCATCGGCCGCTCGCTGCGTGCCGTCATCGACTACAAGGCGCTCGGCGAGAACACCGTCGTCCTGGACTGCGATGTCCTCCAGGCCGACGGCGGCACCCGCACCGCCGCCATCACCGGCGCCTATGTGGCTCTGGCCGACGCCATCGGCTGGGCCCGGGGGAAGAAGCTCATCAAGGCCACCCGGCAGCCGCTGACCGGCACCGTCTCCGCCGTCAGCGTCGGCATCGTCGGCGGCGTCCCCCTGCTCGACCTCTGCTACGAGGAGGACGTGCGCGCCGAGACCGATATGAACGTGGTCTGCACCGGTGACGGTCGCTTCGTCGAGGTGCAGGGCACGGCGGAGGGCGAGCCCTTCGCCCGCGAGGAGCTGAACGGGCTGCTGGACCTCGCCGTGGCGGGCTGTGACGCCCTGTCCGGAATCCAGCGCGCGGCGCTGGCCGAGGAGAGCTGACGGCGGCACCGGGCAACCGTCGGGCGGTGTTTGGCGTTTAGTCAGGTACCAGCACCGCTCCCGGGGAAGGACCCATTCCATGGCACCGCGCCACCGTCACCGCCGCACCACCGCCGTCACCGCTCTCGCCGCCGTCGCGCTCGTCGTGCCGGTCACCGTCGGCTGTGGCGCGGTGGAGAAGGCCCTGGACTGCGCCCAGCTCGCGGTCGACATATCCAACGACGTGGACAACCTCCAGGACGCCCTGACCGGTGCCGGGGTCGACCCGCAGGAGGCCGACAAGGTCCTGGACGCCCTCGGCAAGGACATCGACACGATGGACGACCGCACCGACAACGCGGACGTCGACAAGGCCGTGGACGACCTCCAGAAGGCCGTGGACAACGTCCAGAAGGCCGTGGACAACGTCCAGAAGTCCGTCGACAGCGGCGACCGCCCCGATCTGACCCCGGTCAGGGACGCGGCGGGCGAGCTGACCAAAGTCTGCACCCCCTGACCTGCCGTCGACAGCCCGGACCTCCCCTCGATAATCGAGAGCTATGCAGCACAGCACCGAGGGACACCTCTCGCACCCCCGCCGCCTGGTCCTCGCGACCCGCAACGTCTACAAGATCACCGAACTGCGCTCGATCCTGGGCGAGACCGGCCTCGATGTCGAACTCGTCGGCGCCGACGCCTATCCGGAGATCCCGGACGTCAAGGAGACCGGCGTGACCTTCGCGGAGAACGCCCTCCTCAAGGCCCACGCCCTGGCACGGGCCACCGGCCACCCCGCCATCGCCGACGACTCCGGCCTCTGCGTGGACGTCCTCGGCGGCGCCCCCGGCATCTTCTCGGCCCGCTGGTCGGGCCGGCACGGCGACGACCGCGCCAACCTCGACCTGCTGCTCGCCCAGCTGGCCGACGTCCCCGGCGAACACCGCGGCGCCCACTTCGAATGCGCCGCGGCCCTCGCCCTCCCCGACGGCACCGAGCGCGTGGTGTCCGGCCGGCTCACCGGCACGCTGCGCCGTGAGCCCGTGGGCGGCGGCGGTTTCGGCTACGACCCCATCCTCGAGCCCCACGGCGAGACCCGCACCTGCGCCGAACTGACCCCCGACGAGAAGAACGCCATCAGCCACCGCGGCAAGGCGTTCCGCGCCATCGCCCCGATCGTCCGCGAACTCCTGGGGTGAGCGCCCCCGTAGGACGCCGCGAGCCCGGCCCGCGACGAGGCGGGCCGGGCTCGCGTATGCGTGGCGTGCGGCCGGAGGGACTCGAACCCTCACGGGAGTTACCCCACTGGGACCTAAACCCAGCATGACTGCCAATTCCATCACGGCCGCTCGGCACGGTCATGGTACTGCCTGGTGACGGGGCGCCGGGGCCGGAGCCCCGGGTCCGTCACAGCCCCAGGTCTTTGATGATCTTGGCTACGTGGCCGGTGGCCTTCACGTTGTACAGGGCGCGCTCGACCTTGCCCTGTTCATCGACGATGACGGTGGAGCGGATCACGCCCGTGACCGTCTTGCCGTAGAGCTTCTTCTCGCCGAAGGCGCCGTACGCCTCCAGGGTCTCCTTGGAGGGGTCGGCGAGGAGGGTGACCTTCAGGTCCTCCTGGGCGCGGAACTTGGCCAGCTTCTCCGGCTTGTCGGGGGAGATGCCGATGACGTCGTAGCCGTGGCCGGAGAGGAATTCGAGGTTGTCGGTGAAGTCGCACGCCTGCTTGGTGCAGCCGGGGGTGAGGGCCGCGGGGTAGAAGTAGACGATCACCCTGCGGCCGGCGTGCTCGGCGAGCGAGACCTGCTTGCCGTCCGCGTCGGGAAGGGTGAAGGCGGGGGCGGTGTCGCCGGGCTTCAGTCGCTCGCTCATGGTCTGGTGCTCCTCGTGGCATCGGGCGGTACCCACCCGACATTAGCCAGCTTCTCGTCCGGGGGTGCCGTGGGGCGGGGAGCGGGGCGAGCTGACAGACTGTCCACTACGAATCATCGAGACTGACGGAGGCAGCGCGGTGTCGGATGCCAGGACCCCTGCGCAGATCGAGGCGGACATCGCCCGCAGGCGGCAGGAGCTCGCCGTGACGCTCGACGAGATCGGGGTGCGGGTGCACCCGAAGACGATCATCGGGGATGCGAAGGCCAAGGCGGCGTCCGCCGTGGACCGTACCGCCGGGCGGGCCTATGTGTCCGTCAACCGAGTGGTGACGGGCGTGCGGGGCCAGCTGGTGTCGGAGGAGGGTGAGCCCCGCCTGGAGCGGATCGTGCCGGCCGCGCTCCTCGTGGCCGGGCTGGTCGGGCTGCTCGCGCTCTCGGCGAGGTCCTCCAGGTCCGCCAAGGCGTCCCGCTCCTCGCGGTGCACCAAGCGGCACCGGTGAGGTAGGGACGCCTGCGAGGTGAGGGCGGCCGGCTCCCGCCCTGAGGCGTCATCCCGCCGTCCGGCCAGGTACGGTCATGGCGTGAGTGCGAACACGACCCATGACAAGCTGCCCATCCGAATGCTGCACGACCGCGTGCTGGTCCGCACCGACATTCCGGAGGGCGAGCGCCGGTCGTCCGGCGGAATCGTCATTCCCGCCACCGCGGCGGTCGGCAGGCGGCTGGCCTGGGCCGAGGTGGTCGCGGTCGGGCAGAACGTACGGACCGTGGAGCCCGGTGACCGGGTGCTCTACGACCCGGAGGACCGGGCCGAGGTCGAGGTCCGCGGGGTCGCCTACGTCCTGATGCGGGAGCGCGATCTGCACGCCGTGGCCGCCGAGCGGCTGGAGGGCGCGGAGGACTCCACGGGGCTGTATCTGTAGGGCTGCCCAGGGGTGCCTGCCGGGTCTTGACGCCCGCGGCGCGCTGTTCCCCTCCCCGCCCCTTCCCTCAACTGGGGCTCTGCCCCGGACCCCGGACTCCGGACCGGGGCTTCGTCCCTTCCCGCAACATCGAGATGCGGCTCCGCCGCGTGGTGGGGCTCCGCCCCAGACCCCGGGGTCCAGGGGCGGAGCCCCCTGGTAGCGGGAAGGGGCGGGGAGGGGAAAGATCCGCCGGATGCGTTCGATCGTCCGCGGCGCCGTCGTGGCCGGTCGCGCCCGCGCGGCGAAGCCGCATATCGACACCTGCCCCGCGCCCCTTCAGGGGCGCGGCCCTCAGCCGCCCACCGGGCCCCCTGGGCCGCCCGGATCCCCTGGCCCACCCGGGTCGCCGGGCCCGCCCGGACCGGGCTCGGTCGTCGGCCCGCCGGTGGGGAAGTCCGTCGGCGGGGTGGGGATCGTCGGCTCGTCCGTCGGCAGGGTCGGCGGGGTGTCGGTCGGCGCCGTGGGGACCGAGGTGTCCGGCGGGGCGTCGGTCGGGGGAGTGGTGACCACCGGCGGCTGCGAGCCCGGGGGCTGGGGGCCGGTCTGGGAGCCGTCGGGGTTGTCCGCACCGTCCTCCAGCCGAAGATCGAACTCGGCCGGTTCCTTGCCCTCCAGCGCCCCCGACGTGTATTGCGCCCAGATCTCCGCGGGGTAGCCGCCGCCGTTGATCCGCTCCAGGCCCGTCGCCCCGTACAGCGGCTTCTGCACGCCCGTATTGGAGTCCTGGCCCATCACCGCGACCACGGTCGCCAGATCCGGGGTGTAGCCCGCGAACCAGGCGGCCTTGTCCTCCTCCGCGGTGCCGGTCTTGCCCGCGGCGGGGCGCTCGGCGGCCTGGGCGGCGGTGCCGGTGCCGCCGTCGACCACGCTCTGGAGTATCGAGGTGGTGGTGTCGGCGGCGCCGCGCGGGATGGCCTGGCGGCTCTCCCGCTCCGGGAGCTTGATCCGCGCACCGTCCTTGGTGACCTCCTCGACCAGGCTGTACCGGCCGTGCTCGCCGTGGTTGGCGAGGGTCGCGTACGCCTCGGTCATGTCCAGCACGCTCGCGGTGGCGGGGCCGAGCGCGATGGAGGGGGAGGCGTGCAGATCGGGGGTGTTCCTGGGGATGCCCAGGTCGAGGGCGGTCTGCCTGACCTTGGACGGGCCCACGTCCTCGGCCATCTGCGCGTACACCGAGTTCACGGAGTTGTCGGTGGCCGTGGTGACGTCGATGTCGCCGTAGTCGACGTCGTCCTCGTTGGCCGGGGCGTAGCCGGTGGGCCCGTCCGAGCCGATGACCTCGCGCTTGTTGTCGCCGTTGTAGAGGGTGTCCGGGGTGATCGTCTGGCCGTCCTGGGTGGTGGCCCCGTAGCGCACCGCCGAGGTGAAGACAAATGGCTTGAAGGTGGACCCCACCTGGTAGTCACGGCGGGTCGCGTTGTTGACGAACTGCTTGGTGTAGTCGATCCCGCCGTAGAGGGCGACCACCTTCCCGGTCTTGGGGTCGATCGAGGCGCCGCCCGCGCGGACGTAGCGGTCCACCTTGCGGTCCGGGCTGAGCTTGCTCATCAGCCGGTCGCGCACGGCCTCCACGAAGGCGTCCTGCTTCTTCTTGTCGATCGTGGTGGTGATGCGGTAGCCGCCGCGCGCCAGGGTCTGCTCGTCGATGATCCCGTTGCTGGTGAAGTAGTCCTCGACGGCCTCGATGAGATAGCCGCGCTGGCCGGACATGCCCGAGGGGGCCTTGGCCTCGGAGGGCCCGGGGAAGGTCATCTCCTTCCGGTCGGCCCTGCTCAGCCAGCCCTTCTTGACCATGCCGTCCAGGACGTAGTTCCAGCGGGCCATGGCCCGCCCCTTGTTCTGGGGGTGGGCGACGATGTCGTAGGAGCTGGGGGCGTTCAGCAGGGTCGCCAGATACGCGCCCTGGGCGGTGCTCAGCTCGCCGATGTCCTTGCCGTAGTACGCCTGGGCGGCGGCCTGGATCCCGTAGGCGTTGCGCCCGAAGTAGCTGGTGTTGAGGTAGCCCTCGAGGATCTTGTCCTTGCTCACCTCCCGGTCCAGCTTGATCGCGATGAAGAACTCCTTGGCCTTGCGGGTGACCGTCTGCTCCTGGTCCAGGTAGTAGTTCTTCACATACTGCTGGGTGATGGTGGAGCCGGACTGCTTGCCCTTGCCGGTGGCGGTGTTCCAGGCGGCCCGGACCATCGCCTGGGGGTCGATGGCCGACTCCGAGTAGAAGTCCCGGTCCTCGGCCGCGAGCACCGCGCGCTGGATCCGCTTGGGCACCTGGCTGAGCTGCACGCTCTCCCGGTTGACGGTGCCCTCGCGGGCCAGCTGGGAACCGTCGGAGTAGAGGAAGACATTGCTCTGGGCGATGGCGGCCTTGTTGGCCGGGGGGATGTCGACGAGCAGATAGCCGGTGACGAGCCCGCCCGCGACCAGCAGGACGATCAGCAGGAAGCCCCCGAGGACCATGCGCCAGGTGGGCAGCAGACGGCGCCATCCGGTGCGCTGGGGACGCCCCTTTCTGCCCTTGGCCGGTTTGCCCTCGGGGAAGCCGTCCGAACGGTGCGGCGTGTCGTGGTTGCCATCGTCGATGCCGGGCCGGTCACCCGTTCCGGCCGCGCCGCCATCGATCAACTGGGGCTCGTCGCTCATGTCTCCTGAGACTCCTCGGCCGCCGTCGAGGGTTGTGCGGCGGCAGGATCGTGCACGGTCGGGCGATTCGCGTCGTACGCCCGATAAAACACTGTCGCATCATCCGTTCCGGGCCGAGGACGTGGCGCGCACCTGTGACTGGTCTGTGACCGGTCGAATGGATGATTCCGCTCACACCATCCGGTGAATAATGCCTGGCCGTCCCTCCCGCCACCCCACTAGGCTCCGGATTTTGGCGCCGGTCGGGCGGTGTGGTCGGGGAGGGAGGCACGGGCGGATGCGGCTGTACACGGCCGTCGCGGTCAGCGGCTTCAAACGCTACGCGACGTATAGGGTCGCCACGGTTGCCGGGGTGTTCACCAACACCATTTTCGGCTTCATCCTCGCCTACACCTACACCGCCCTGTGGGACGAGCGGCCGCACCTCGGCGGCTATGACCTCGCCCAAGCGCTGACCTTCGTCTGGCTCGGCCAGGCGCTGCTGGCGGCCGTCGCGCTGATGGGCGGGGGCTTCCAGGAGGAGCTTCAGGACCGCATCCGGTCCGGTGACATCGCCGTGGACCTCTACCGCCCCGTCGACCTCCAGCTGTGGTGGCTGGCCACCGAGCTCGGCCGGGCGCTGTTCCAGCTGCTGGGGCGGGGTGTGGTGCCGATGGCCATCGGGGCGCTGGTCTTCGAACTCCGCCTGCCCGCCTCGCCGTTGACCTGGCTGTGGTTCCTGCTGTCGGTGGTGCTCGCGGTGTGCGTCGGCTTCGCGGTGCGCTATCTGGTGTCGCTCGCCTCCTTCTGGCTGCTGGACGGGACGGGGCTGTCGATGCTGAGCGGGCTGCTGTGCCTGTTCTTCTCCGGGATGATCCTGCCGCTCAACGTCTTCCCCGGACGGCTGGGCGAGATCGCCCGCGCGCTGCCCTGGGCGGCGATGCTCCAGGTGCCCGCGGATGTCTTCCTGGAGGAGCGCCGGGGGCCGGGGCTGCTGGGGGCCTTCGCCTTCCAGGTGGGATGGGCGGTGGCGCTGCTGGCGGCAGGGCGGGCGCTCCAGTCGGCGGCGACGCGGAAGGTGGTGGTCCAAGGTGGCTGAGTCCGCCGTGGCCTCTGGGCTCCGGGCCTACGCCATGATCGTCGGGATGTGGGTGCGCTCCACCATGGCGTACCGCACCTCGTTCCTGATCATGACGGTGGGGAACCTCCTCGCGACCGGGCTGGACTTTGTCGCGATCGCGCTGATGTTCACCCACATCGGGGAGCTGGGCGGCTTCACCCTTGACGAGGTCGCCTTCCTCTACGGCACCACCAGCGTCGCCTTCGGCCTCGCCGACCTCGCGCTGGGCACCATGGGCCGGCTGGGCCAGCGGGTGCGCGACGGCACGATGGACACCCTGCTGGTGCGGCCGGTGCCGATACTCGCCCAGGTGGCCGCCGACCGCTTCGCGCTGCGCCGGCTGGGCCGGATCACCCAGGGGGCGCTGCTGCTCGGCTGGTCGCTGGCCCGGCTGGACATCGACTGGACGCTGGACCGGGTGCTGCTGATGCCGGTGATGCTGCTGAGCGGGGGTGCCATCTTCGGGGCGCTGTTCGTGCTCGGCGGCGCCTTCCAGTTCTGGGCCAAGGACGCCTCCGAGGTGCAGAACGCCTTCACCTTCGGCGGGACCACGCTGCTGGAGTACCCGCCGACGGTCTTCGGCAAGGAGCTGCTGCGGGGCGTCACCTTCGTCATCCCGCTGGCCTTCGTCAACTGGCTGCCCGCGCTGCACATCCTGGGCCGCCCCGATCCGCTGGGGCTCCCGGCCCGGATCGGCTTCGCGGCGCCGCTGGTCGCGGGCGCCTGCTGTGCGGTGGCGGGGCTGGCCTGGCGGGCGGGGCTGCGGGCGTATCAGAGCACGGGGAGCTGAACGGGGAGTGGAGGGGAGCATTGGCGTGGATGATCTGATCGAGCTCGACGGTGTCGAGAAGGTGTTCCAGGTGCGGCGCAAAGCCGGGCTGATGCGCCGTGAGCGCCGCGAGGTGCGCGCCGTGGACGGCATCAGCTTCCGGGTGCCGCGCGGCGAGATGGTGGGCTACATCGGCCCGAACGGCGCCGGGAAGTCCACCACCATCAAGATGCTGACCGGGATCCTGGTGCCCAGCGGCGGGCGGCTGAGGGTCGCCGGAATCGACCCCTCCAAGGAGCGGACGAGGCTCGCCCGCCGGATCGGGGTGGTCTTCGGGCAGCGGACCACCCTGTGGTGGGATCTGCCGCTGCGCGATTCGTACGCGCTGGTGCGGCGGATGTACCGGATCCCCGACGACCGCTACCGGCAGAACCTGGACCGGTGTGTGGAACTGCTCAACCTCAGTGCGCTGTTGGACGTGCCGGTACGTCAGCTCTCGCTCGGCCAGCGGATGCGCGGCGATATCGCGGCCGCCCTGCTGCACGACCCCGAGGTGCTCTACCTCGACGAGCCGACCATCGGGCTCGATGTGGTCAGCAAGGCCAAGGTGCGGGAGTTCCTGCGCGATGTGAACGCCGAGCAGGGCACCACCGTGCTGCTCACCACCCATGATCTGACCGATATCGAGCTGCTGTGCAAGCGGGTGATGGTCATCGACCACGGCCGGCTGGTCTACGACGGCGGGCTCGACGGGCTGCACGCGGTGGGGGAGAGCGAACGCACGCTCGTGGTCGACCTGGAGCGCGAGCTGCCGCCCATCGAGATCCCCGGCGCCCGGACGGTGCGGGTCGAGGGGCCCCGGCAGTGGCTGGCCTTCCCGGCCACCAGCAGCGCGGCCCCGATCGTCGCGGCGGTCGCCGACGGCTATCCGCTGGTGGACCTCTCGGTGCGCGAGCCCGAGATCGAGGACGTCATCGCGAGGATGCTGCACGGGGCGTAGGGCGGGGCGCGGCCAGGGCGGGGGCGCGGCGCGGACCGGGCGGGGCGCGGTGTGTGCGAGACCGGCCAGGGACGCGGTGTGGGAGAGGGGCCAGGGGCGGTGCCCGCCATTAGTCTGTCCGTATGACGAGCGCTGGTTCTTCCCAGGGGTCCAGTCCCGACCTCCCGGACCCGGCCGGGATGCGGGCCTCCGACGCCGAGCGTGAGCGGATCGCCGAGGTGCTCCGCGAAGCCGTCGCCGAGGGCCGCCTGGACATGGAGGAGTTCGAGGAGCGGCTGGGCGCGGCCTACGCGGCGCGCACCCATGGCCAGTTGGAGCCGCTGGTACGGGACCTCCCGGTGCCCGGCAGCGCCGTTCCCGCCCCGCCGTCCCCCGGTGACCACACGGGCTGGCGGGAGCGGATCGGCGGCCCCCCGACCTCGAAGTGGGCCGTGGCGATCATGGGCGGCTTCCAGCGCAAGGGGACCTGGACCGTCCCGCGTGCCTTCACCGCCTTCGCCCTGATGGGCGGCGGTGAGATCGATCTGCGCGAGGCCCGGTTCGAGGACCGCGATGTGGTGATCCGCTGCTTCGCCCTCATGAGCGGGGTGCAGATCATCGTCCCGCCGGACCTGGAGACGCATGTCGGTGGCATCGGTCTCATGGGTGGTTTCGACCACACCGGGTCCGCCGACGGGGATCCCGCCGGTCCCCGGGTGACCGTCACCGGCCTTGCGCTGTTCGGCGGGGTCGGCGTCGAGCGCAAGCTCCGTAAGGAGGAGCACAAGCGGCTCAAGGAGGAGCGCCGGCAGGTGAAGGCGGAGCGACGGGAGCAGTTGCGCGCCGAGCGCCGGGAGCTGCGGGACGCGCGCCGCGAGCGGCGGGACGAGCGTCGGCTCTCCCTGGAGAAGGACCGCCGCCGCGACGACTACTGAGCCCTTACGGGGCCCTCTCGGAGCCCGCGTGAGCCCGATTCAGAGCCCTTTCAGAGCTCGGCCGCCGTGCGGCCCCGCAGGTGGTCCAGGTCCAGCGCCCGCGCCATCGCCCGGTAGCCGTTGTCGCTCGGGTGCAGATGGTCGCCCGAGTCGAACATCGGGCGCAGCCGCAGCGGGCTGATCGGGTCGCGCAGCGCCTTGTCGAAGTCCACGACCTCGTCGAAGACCCTCCCGGCCCGGATCTGCGCGTTGACCTGCTCGCGCACGGCGTCCAGCTGGGGGGTGTAGCCGCGGTGCCCGTAGAAGGGCGTCAGGGTGGCTCCGATGACCCGCAGGCCCCGCGCGTGGGCCTGCTCGGTCAGCCGCTTCAGGCCCCATACGATCCGGTCGGGGTCGGTCTGGTGGGGGATGCGGAGTATGTCGTTGACGCCCAGCTCGATGACCACGGCCTTGACGCCCGTACGGGACAGCACATCGCGGTCGAAGCGGGAGAGCCCGCTGGGGTTGTTGGGCGGGAACTGGGTGCCGTCGCTCAGTACGCGGTTGCCGCTGATGCCCTGGTTGAGCACGCCGAAGCGGGGCGCCCCGGGCTCGCTGCGCAGCCGCTCGGCGAGGAAGTCGGTCCAGCGGTGGTTGGCCCCGGCGGTGGAGGTGATGCCGTCGGTGATCGAGTCGCCCAGCACCGCGACCGCGCCCTCGGCCTGCTTGGACCACACGTCCACACCGGTCAGATAGCGCCAGTACGGGCTCTGCTGGGTGTAGGCGGCGCCCGCGGTGTCCTCCGTACGGTCGCCACGGGCCAGGTACGACGTCTGGCGGGCGTGCGGATGGTAGGTGACGGAGCCGGACGCCTGCGGGGTGTAGGTGGTGACCAGCAGATCGGCCGAGTCCGGGACGGCGAGCCGCACCGGGTCACTGGTGGCCGCCTTACCGGGCGGGATGGTCACCCAGGTGCGATTGTTGAACGTGAGGCGGCGCATGGTGCCGGCCGCCGCCGTGGGGTTGCTGGGCGCGGCGGCCAGCGCCAGCGAGGCATGCGTGATCGTCAGCGGACGGCTGCTGAAGAAGTTCGAGAGCTGGATGCGGGCGCTGGTGCCGCCGATGCTGGTGTGCACCACGTTCCGTACCGACATGCCCGACAGACCGCGCAGCGTCCTCGGCTCCGCGGCCGCCGCCGAGGTGGACCAGGTGCCCACCCAGGCCCCGGCCGAGGCGGGGGCGGCCGAGCCGCGGGCCCCCTGTGCACGGGGATCCGTACCGCCGTCGTCGCCCCCGAGACCGATGAATATCGCGGTGGAGACGAGGATCACCACAGCCGCCAGCGCAGCGAGCACGGCATACCCCGTGCGTCTGGGCATTGGGGGCACGCTCATGTGCGGGTTGTCTCCTCGGGCAGACGGAGCCCCGAGGCTCCGGAAGTGGACGGGAACGGCGGGTTTTATCCGACAGCGCCGATACGGTCCGGTCGGTCTCTCATGATCCCATGGTGGGACCCGGCTCCGCCTGTCGGCCTGCCCCCAATGTGCTGGGTCGCTCCCCCAGACAGACGACGGGAACTCACCGTTCGTTCCACCCATGGGCGACTGAGACCTGAAAGAGACAATGCATGAGGGGACGGGCCGACCAGGTGGAGCGTATGGAGCGAAGAACGACTGGTGAGACGGCGGCCCCGCCGTCCCGGGGCACGGCTGTGCCCTTCGTCACCGACAGCCCCCTCGATGTGGAACGGCGGCGCGGGGTGCGCCGCATGAAGACGTTCGCCACCGGCCTGCTGCTCGGCGTCGCGCTGGTCTATGTGCTCGCCACCTGGGCGCGCTCCTCCGGTATCGGCGGCTGGCCGGGCTATGTCGCCGCGGCCGCGGAGGCGGGCATGGTGGGCGCCCTGGCCGACTGGTTCGCGGTCACCGCGCTCTTCCGGCGGCCCATGGGACTGCCGATCCCCCATACGGCGATCATCCCCACCAAGAAGGACCAGCTCGGGGTCAGCCTCGGGGAGTTCGTCGGGGAGAACTTCCTCTCCGGCGACGTCGTACGGATGCGGCTGCGCGCGGTCGGCATCGGCAGTCGGCTCGGCGCCTGGCTCGCCGAACCCGAGCACGTCGACCGTGTGACGGCCGAGCTGGCGACCGCGCTGCGCGGCGCCCTTACGGTGCTGCGCGACTCCGATGTGCAGGCGGTGGTGGGCGAGGCGATCACCCGCCGGGCCGACAGCCAGGAGATCGCGCCGGGCCTGGGCAAGCTGCTGGAGCGGGTCGTTGCGGACGGCGGCCACCACCGCGCCGTGGACCTGGTCTGTCTGCGCGCCCACGACTGGCTGGTGGAGCACAACGACTCGGTGATGCTGGCGGTGACCGGCGGCGCCCCCGGCTGGACACCGCGGTTCGTGGACCGCAAGGTCGGCGAGCGCGTCTACAAGGAACTGCTGCGCTTCGTGACCGAGATGCGCGATATGCCGGACCATCCGGCGCGCGGCGCCCTGGACCGCTTCCTCACCGACTTCGCCGGGGATCTGCAATCCGACACCGACACCCGGGTGCGGGTGGAGCGGGTGAAGAGCGAGGTGTTGGGGCGCGGCGACGTCCAGGACCTCATCGCCTCGGCCTGGGGCTCGGTGCGTTCGATGATCGTCGCGGCGGCCGAGGACGAGCGCAGCGAACTGCGACAGCGGGCGCGGGCGGCCATTCTGTCCCTGGGTATGCGGATGGTGACGGACCAGCGGCTGCGGGACAAGGTCGACGGCTGGCTGGAGGACGCCGCCGTCTATGTGGTGACGACCTATCGGGACGAGATCACCTCGCTGATCACCGAGACGGTGGCGAGCTGGGACGCGGAGCACACCTCGCGCAAGATCGAGGCCCATATCGGCCGGGACCTTCAGTTCATCCGGATCAACGGCACGGTGGTGGGTGCCCTGGCCGGGCTGGTGATCTACACGGTCTCGCGGGCGCTGGGCGGATAGCCGCGCCCCGTCTCTGGAAGGTGCGCGCGGCCTGGCCTATGGTGCGCGCGTGCGACGTCGTGGAGGGCGGGCCGTGCTCGCCCGGGGGCTGTGGACGGCCGGTGAACTCGCCGTCACCCTCGGGGTCGTGGTGCTGCTCTTCGTCGTCCACCAGCTGTGGTGGACCAACCGGCAGGCGAGGGCGGACGCCCGGCACGAGGTGTCGGCGCTGGAGCGGCGATGGGATGACCGGGCTGCCGAGGGCGCCGAGGCCGCGACGCCCGCGCCGGGGGCGCCGCGATCGGGTACGGCCGACTCCTCTGGTGGGGACGAACGCGACCGGGCGACCGGGAGCGGGGGCCAAGGGCCGCGCCGGGACCAGGCGTACGCCGTGCTCAGGATCCCGCGTATCGGCCTTACGGTGCCCATCGCCGAGGGCATCGGCCGGGCGGCGGTGCTCAACAAGGGCTATGTGGGCCACTATCCACGCACCGCCCAGCCGGGGCAGGCGGGCAACGTCGCGCTCGCGGGCCATCGCAATACGCATGGCGAGCCCTTCCGGCAGCTGGACGAGGTGCGCCCGGGTGACACGGTGCGCATCGAGACCGCCGACGCCCGCTACACCTACGCGGTCGAGCGCACCCTGCCGCGCACCTCGCCAGCCGACGGCACGGTGATCGCCCGGGTGCCCTTCAGCTCGACCCACCCCCGCTACCGCTACACCGAACCGGGCTACTACCTCACGCTGACGACCTGCACCCCCGAATTCACCTCCCGCTACCGCCTGGTGGTCTGGGCCCGGCTGAAAGCCGCCGAGCCGCGGTCTGTCGGTGGGGCCGATTAGACTGGCGACGCCAGTAGGGGAGACCGGCCGGAGCGGAAGGGGGCCCAGATGACGTATCGCGTCGAAGCGCTGCGGATGCGGTTGGGTGTCTGCCTGTTCCTGCTGACCGGGGTTCTGCTGGCCCACAGCGGGGTGGTCGGCGCCGTCGCGCTCGCCGCCGCCGTCGCGGCCACCACCGCCGTCGCCACCGCGCTGCTCACCTGCGCTGTCCTCGCCTCCCGCGGCCGAATACCCGTCCCGGCCGGGCGGATTCGCACCGCGATACGGGACCGGGAGCGCCGTACGGCGTTCCTGCCGCAGCGGGATCCCGACGCCGCCGGACGCCCGAGGCCACGAGCGCCGGGCCGCCGTCTGCCGACGGCCGCGTAGGCGCACCGGGCGCACCCGTACCGCCGTACGTCGTCATCGCCGTACGGCGTACCTCCTCGTACGTCCTTCCTCGTACCGCCGCGCCACGCGGCTCGTCACGCCGATGTCTTTCTCACTCCGGCAACTCCGGTGACTCCGGCAACTCCGGTGACTCGGGTAGCTCCGGCAACTCCGGTAGCTCCGGTGACTCCGGTACGACGAGACCCGCGGAGGGCTCCCATGTCCCTTTTCTCCTCCCTTTTCTCTTCTCTCGGCACCCTGTTGACCACCATGGCCGACGGCCTGGACCCGCTCTTCGGCGCCTCCGCGGCGGCGGCCGCCATCGTTGTGTTCACGCTGTGCGTCCGCGCCGCGTTGCATCCCCTCGCCCGTGCCGCGGTGCGCGGCGAGAAGGCGCGGGCCACGCTCGCGCCGAAGATCACGGAGCTGAGCCGCAAGCACCAGGGCGACCCCGAGCGGATGCGGCGCGCCATGGCGGAACTCCAGGCGAAGGAGGGCGCGTCACCGCTGGCGGGCTGTCTGCCCACCCTCGCCCAGCTTCCGTTCTTCTTTGTGATGTACCACGTGTTCTCCACCGGCAGCGGTGCCGGGGACCTCCTCGACCACACGCTCGCCGGGACTCCGCTCGGCGCCCGGTGGGGCGGGGTGCTCAGCGGTGGGCCGGGCCTGGTCTACCTCGGGCTCTTCGCGCTGATTGCGGCCGTGGCGACCTGGACGTATCTCCGTGCCCGTAAGGCGACCGTCCCCGGGGCGCCCGGAGTGGCCCGGGCGCTGCCGCTGCTCTCGTTCGGCACTCTCGTCACCGCCGCCGTGGTCCCGCTGGCCGCGGCGCTCTACCTGGCGACCAGCGCGACCTGGACGGCGGTGGAACGGGCGCTGCTGCACCGCTGATGACGGCGGCCAGGCGGGGGCCAAGGCGGCGGCCCGGGGCGGCGCCCTATGACGGCGCTCATGAAGCCGTTCTCTTCGACGTCCCAGTCCGTGAACGAGGTCTTGCGGGCTGGATCTCCCCGAAGAGAGGATCGATCAGCCGGTAGGCGCCTCGCACCGGCGTGTGATCTCGGGAGTCTTGGGATGAAACTGCTGCGAGTCGGACCGTCGGGCGCCGAACGCCCCGCGCTGCTCGATCAGGACGGCACCCTGCGCGATCTGTCCGCCCTGGTCCCGGACATCGACGGCGCCCTGCTCGCCGATGAGGCCGCTCTCGCTCGGGTGCGCGAGGCGGCCGCCGCCGAGGGCGACGACGCGCTGCCCGCGATCGAGGACGGCGGGGTCCGGATCGGCCCGCCGCTCGGCCGTATCGGCAAGATCGTGTGCATCGGGCTGAACTACCACGGCCACGCCACCGAGACCGGTGCCGCCATCCCCGAAGAGCCCATCGTCTTCATGAAGGCTCCGGACACGGTCGTCGGCCCCGATGACACGGTTCTCGTACCGCGCGGCAGCGTGAAGACCGACTGGGAGGTCGAGCTCGCCATCGTCATCGGCCGCACCGCCCGCTACCTCGACTCCCACGAGGACGCCCTCGCCGCGGTCGCGGGCTATGCGATCGCCCACGACGTCTCCGAGCGCGCCTTCCAGATCGAGCGCGGCGGCCAGTGGGACAAGGGCAAGAACTGCGAGACGTTCAACCCCCTGGGCCCCTGGCTGGTGACCGCCGACGAGGTCCCCGACCCGCAGGCCCTGGGCCTGCGCCTCTGAGTCAACGGTGAGCTCGAGCAGAGCGGCAGCACGGCGGACCAGATCTTCGGCGTGGCCGAGGTGGTCCGCTACCTCAGCCAGTTCATGACCCTCTACCCCGGCGATGTCATCAACACCGGCACCCCGGCGGGCGTGGCCATGGGCCGCCCCGAGCCCAAGCCGTACCTCCGCGCCGGCGATGTCGTCGAGCTCGAGATCGATGGACTGGGCCGCCAGCGCCAGGAGTTCAAGGACGCCTGATGTCCGGTGCGATGCGTGGATGAGGGGCGGCCCCGCCGGGGCCGCCCCTTCGCACGTGCGCTGTCAGGCCGTCGTCGGCAGATAGCGCTCCAGCGCCTCCACCACCAGGGCGTGGTCCTCGGCCTGCGGCAGCCCCGAGACCGCGACCGCCCCGATGACGCCCGTGCCCGTCACATGGACGGGGAAGGCGCCGCCGTGCGCGGCGTACCGGTCGGGGTCGAGCCGGGAGGACTCCTCGAAACTGGTGCCCTTGGCGTGGAAGCGGGTGCCGACGAGGTAGGAGCTGGCCCCGTAGCGCTCCACGACCCGGCACTTGCGCTCCAGCCAGGCGTCGTTGTCCGGGGAGGTGCCCGGCAGAGCGCGGTGGAACAGGCGCTGACCGGCCCGGTGGATGCCGATGGTGACGGCGGCGGCGCGCTCCTGGGCCAGATCGGCGATGAGGCAGCCCAGGCGCCAGGCGTCGTCGTTGCCGAAGCGGGGCAGGCGCAGCCGGCGCTCCTGCTCCTCCAGACGGCCGATCAGCTCGGTGTAGTCGGTGTCCTCGCTCATGCCGGGACCTCGATCCGGACGGTACGGCGCTCGGCGGCCGACAGCCGGGCCGCCTCCAGCACATGCAGCGCGGCCGCGGCCTCGGCGGCGGTGACCGGCGGCGGGGTGCCGTCGCGCAGGGCGGCGGCGATGCCCGCGTAGTACGCGGGGTAGTCGCCCTGGAGGGTCGGCACCGGGGTTCCGCCGCCGGTCAGCGGGGACTCTCCCGCGCCCAGCCGGCCCCAGTCGCCCTCCGGCTCGGCACCCCATTCGGCGGACGGGTCGCCGGGGCGCAGCCCGTCGCGCAGGGCGGCCTCCTGCGGGTCGAGGCCGTACTTCACATAGCCCGACTCGCTGCCCAGCACCCGGAAGCGCGGACCGAGCTGGGCGGTGGTCGCGCTCATCCACAGATGGGAGCGGACCCCGCCGGTGTGGGTGAGGGCGATGAAGGTGTCGTCGTCGGTCCGCGCCTCGGGGCGGCGCACATCGGCCTCGGCGTAGACGGATTCGACGGGGCCGAAGAGGGTGAGCGCCTGGTCGACCAGATGGCTGCCCAGGTCGTACAGCAGCCCGCCGATCTCGGCCGGGTCGCCGGACTCCCGCCAGCCGCCCTTGAGCTGCGGCCGCCACCGCTCGAAGCGGGACTCGAAGCGCTGCACCTCGCCGAGCGCGCCCTCGGCGAGCAGCTTGCGGAGGGTGCGGAAGTCATTGTCCCAGCGCCGGTTCTGGAAGACGCTCAGCAGCAGCCCGCGGGATTCGGCGAGCGCGGCCAGCTCCTCGGCCTCGGCCGCGGTCGCGGCCAGCGGCTTGTCCACGACGGTCGGCAGCCCCGCCTCCAGGGCGGCACGGGCGAGCGGGACATGGGAGCGGTTCGGGGAGGCGATGACGATCAGATCCAGCTCATCCGCCCGTCCCCACAGCTCATAGGCGGAGTCGAGGAGGCGGACGTCGGGGAACTCGGCACGGGCTTGCTGCTGCCGCTCCGGGCTGGAGGTGACGATGGTGTCGAGGGTCAGCCCCTCGGTGGCCGCGATCAAGGGGGCGTGGAAGACGGATCCGGCCAGGCCATAGCCGATCAGTCCCACTCGGACGGTGGTGCTGCTGTCATGCGTGGCATCCATGTGGCCACTTTGGCAACGCTGTTGCGAAAGTGTCAAGCGGGGGCCACAATGGATGGGTGAACAGCACGATGTCGGGGGCGGCCGGGCCCGGAGCCAATCTGTCCGCCCTGCGCAGCCATAACGCCGCACTCGTCCTGCGTCTGCTGCGTGACGCGGGCGAGGACGGAGTCAGCCGTCTGGAGCTGGCCGGGCGCACCGGCCTCACCCCCCAGGCCGTCAGCAAGATCACAGCGCGGCTGAGAGCGGAGGGGCTGGCGGCGGAGGCAGGTCAGCGCGCCTCGACCGGTGGTAAACCGCCCACCGCGCTCCGCCTGGTCCCGGGCGCCCGCCATGCGATCGGGCTGCACCTCGACCGCGATGAGCTGACGGCGGTCCTGGTCGACCTCGCGGGCACACCGGTCGCCGCCCGTACGGCACCCTTCGACTTCGGCGCGGCGGCGGACGAGGCGATGGCGGCCGCCACCGCCGAGGTCAGGGCGCTCCTCGCGGATGCCGGGGCGGGTGGTACGGAGAGTGGGGGCGCGGCGGGCGGCGGGGCCGGCGAAGCCGGCGGTGCGGCGGACGGTGTGACCGGTGGCCTGGCGGGCGGCGGGAACGGTGGCGCGGTGGACGCGGGCAGCGCCGGGTCGGTCGGCGGCGGGACCGGCGGTGCGGCGGGTGGCGGGACCGGTGGCGCGGACACGGCCGGGACCGGGGTTGCGGCGGGCGGCGCGGCCGCGGGCGCGGGCGGGACCGGCAGCAGGGCGGGCGGCGGTGCCGGAGACCCGGACAGCGCCGGAGCCACCGGAGCCACCGGAGCCACCGGAGCCACCGGAACCACAGGTACCGCCGGAACCACCGGAACCGTCGGGCCCGCGGGCGGCGGCGGGCTGCTCGGCGTCGGCGTCGCCGCGCCCGGACCGCTCGATCACGGCTCCGGTGTGCTGCACCGCGTCACCGGCTTCCCCCAGTGGGACGGCTTCCCGCTGCGCGACGCGCTCGCCGAGCGGCTCGCCCTGCCCGTCGTCCTCGACAAGGACACCAACGCCGCGGCGCTCGGCCTGGCGACCGCCGGGACCACCGAGTCGGCCGCGTACCTCCATCTGGGCACCGGCCTGGGTGCCGGTCTGGTGCTCGGCGGGGACGTCTACCGGGGGGCGCGGACCGACGCGGGGGAGTTCGGGCATCAGGTGATCCAGCTCGATGGGCCGCCCTGTGGCTGCGGCAACCACGGCTGCCTGGAGGCGCTGTGCCTCGCCGCCGTCGCGCGTGGTGACCGTAAGGACGCCGCGCGGCTGCTCGGCATCGGCGCCGCCAACCTCGTACGGCTCCTCGACATCGACCGGGTGCTCCTGGGCGGCCGGGTGGTGCTGGCCGATCCCGAGCCCTACGTACGCGGGGTGGCCGCGCTGATCGCCGAGGACTCCGCCCGCGCCAGCCGTCCCACGGTGCCCGTGGACGTCGTGGAGCGGGGCGGGCGGGCCGTCGTGGAGGGCGCCGCCCGGCTGGTGCTCGCACCGCTGTTCGCACTGGGCTGATCGAGGGGGATCGTGAGGGCCAGTCGGGGGCAATCCGGGCCTTGTGCGGTGTGTCGGCGTGCGGACGCGGAATGTAGCGGAGTGCTCGGGGAAAACCGCAGCACAGCAGAGGTTCACTCATGCGCTTGCCCACCGCACTGTCCCTACGAGCAGTCCTTCCGGCGGCCGCGCTCGCGTTCGCCCCGGCCCTCTACGGGGTTCCGGCGTACGCCGCCGGGCCCCAGCCCGCCACCTGCGGGGACCGGAACGCCACCGACTTCCCGATCGAAGCCCATCTGCGCGACGGACCGGACCAGTATGCCCGGGGCGGCGGCTGGCGCGGCTGGCACCTCGAACTGCGCAACGCCACGGACACCGGCTGCCGCGCCATCCACCCCATCGCGGTCCTGGTCGACCAGGCCCATGAACTGCGGCCCCGCCATATCGGATTCGAGTTCCTCGACCCGTACGCGGAGGGCGGCGCCACCTGGCGGACCGTCTCCTTCGAGACGACGGACGAGGACGAGAACATCGGGGTCTTCGACGACCACTTCAAGGGTTTCACCGTGCCCGCGCACAAGACCGTCGACGTCCAGGTACGGACGCGGTTCACCGCGGACGCGCCCGAGGGACCGGTGACGGCCAACGCCATCGCCGTACAGCGGCGCGCGGACGACGGCGACTGGGTGGGGCAGTCGAACGACTACCAGTTCCGCGTCGGCGGCGCGGCGACGGCCACGGGAGCCGGTACGAGTACCGGGGTCGGTACGAGCGCGGATCCCGGAACGCGTACGAGGGCGGCTACCCGCACCGGCCGCGTTGCGGGGACGGATACGGATACGGATACGGGCACGAGCAGGGGCACGGAGACGGCGGATGCCGGTGATACCGGAGCCGCTGCCGAAGGGGATGCGGAGACAAAGCCCGCTCCGCCGCCGACCACCCGCTCCAAGAGCCCCACGGCCACTCCGACGCGTACGCCCGACAAGCCCCGGCCCTCCGCCTCCGCCTCGCCGAGCGACGGCACCAGAAGCCCCGGCGCAAGCCATAAGGAGAGCCGTCCGCCTGCGGTACCGCCCCGCGCCGACAGCGACGTTGATGCCGACACGGAGGCGGACGCCGACGCCGACGTCGACGCGGAGGCCGACGCCGACACCGATCCCAGTGCCGAAACGGACACGGGGACCGGAGCTGATGCCGATACCGGCACCGACAGCGGCAGTGATACCGAGTTGGGCGCGGATGCCGACACGGACACGGACGCCGACCTCGGCGCGGACACGGACACCGGCAGCGACACGGGTACCGACACCGGCCTGGACTCGGACGTGGGCGCTGACGTCGATGCCGGTACCGAAACCGGGACGGGTACCGACACCGGTACCGACGAGGGCCTGGACACGGGCACCGACCTCGGTACCGACGCAGGCACGGACGCCGACCTCGGCACGGACACCGGGCTAGGCACGGACACCGAGGACCCCAGCGCCGACACGGACCTCGGCACCGAAACCGACCTCGGCACCGAATCCGACCTGGGCACCGGAACCGACCTCGGCACCGACACGGACCTCGGCACCGGGACCGACCCCAGTGCCGAATCCGACCTGGGCACCGAAACCGATCCCGGTACCGGAACCGACGCCGGGCGCGACCCTCAAGCCACCGATCCCGGCACCGGTACCGGGAGCGACGGCCGTCACGAGGAGGGCGGTGGCCGCGAGCACGAGCGCGAGCGGATGCCCGAACTCGCCGCGACGGGCCGTCACACCGCCCTGTTCGCGGGGCTCGGCGTCATCAGCGCCGCGCTCGTGACCTGCGGCACCGTCCTCGTGGTGAAGTCCCGGCGCTCGGGGGCCTGAAGCCCCGACGCCCTCGAGTCCGGGGTATCCGTATCCGAGTTTTCCGAGCTGTCCGAACTGTTCGAACTGTTCGAGCTACTGGCCCCGGGGCCCCTCGCCCCGGCGGCGCAGCTCGTCGTCGACCTTGTCCGAGCCGGACTGGATCTGCTCCGAGTGCTGGCCGCCCGTCTTCTTGTCCGCGGTTTCGGCCCCCTTGCGAGCGCCCCGCCGAGCCTTGTCCGGGTTCTTGCTGATCGCGCCCTTGAGCTTGTCCATCATGCCCATCGCGGCCTCCTTACGGTCCGGCTCGTTCCAGGGAGGGGCGGAATCCGCCCCTCCCCCAGGATCGGACAGCTGTGCGGATCTGTCGCGCTGGGACGGAGCGCGAACGGACGGCGAACGGATCGTGCGCCCGGACACAGGGCGGTCTCACCGGCGCTTTCCGCGGTTACGCTGAAGGTTGTCGCAGAGGCCGATTTCGAGCGGAGAGCAACCAGTGGCAGAGCGCAAGCCGATCGAGTCATGGCTCACCGACATGGACGGTGTGCTGATGCACGAGGGCATACCGGTGCCCGGTGCCGACGCCTTCATCAAGCGGCTGCGCGAATCCGACACGCCCTTCCTGGTGCTCACCAACAACTCCATCTACACCCCGCGCGACCTCCATGCCCGGCTGTCCCGTATCGGGCTCGACGTCCCGGTGGCCAACATCTGGACGTCGGCGCTGGCCAGCGCCCAGTTCCTGGACGAGCAGCGGCCCGGCGGCACCGCGTATGTCATCGGCGAGGCGGGGCTGACCACCGCGCTGCACGACATCGGCTACGTCCTTACGGATGTCGAGCCGGACTATGTGGTGCTCGGCGAGACCCGTACGTACAGCTTCGAGGCGCTCACCAAGGCCATCCGGCTGATCAACGACGGTGCGCGGTTCATCGCCACCAACCCCGATGAGATCGGCCCCTCCGCGGAGGGTGCGCTGCCCGCCACCGGCTCCGTGGCCGCGCTGATCACCAAGGCCACCGGCCAGCGGCCCTATTTCGTCGGCAAGCCCAATCCGCTGATGATGCGGTCCGGGCTGAACGCGATCGGCGCCCACTCCGAGTCCAGCGCGATGATCGGCGACCGGATGGACACGGATGTGCGGGCTGGGCTCGAGGCCGGTATGGAGACCTTCCTGGTGCTCACCGGGGTGACCAAGGCGGGAGAGGTGGACCGGTATCCGTACCGCCCGTCCACGGTCGTCGAATCCATCGCGAACCTCGTGGAGCGCATCGCCTGACCCGCCGGTGACCGGCCTGCCGGTGATCCGCCAAAGAGTCGCCAATGAGTCGCCAATGAGTCGTCGATGAGCCGTCGGTGACCCCTCTGCCCCGTATGGCGCAGTAGGCGCCCGCAGCGGATGCGGGCCCCTGCCGGGCGCGTGAGCCTCTTGGTATCGGGAGGTTCTCACCATGCGCATTGTCGCACTCACCCTCTGTGTCGGAGCGTGTGCCGCCGTCGCGGCGGTGACGGCCGCCGCTCCGGCCCTAGCCGACCAGCGTCACTCCGTCACCACCACGATCCGGATCAGTCCGCACGCCCTCGCGCCCGGCGCGGAGGTCGAGGTCTGGGCCTTCGGCTGCCCCGACGACAGGGCGGCCACGGCATCCTCACCGGTGTTCGTGGACGACGCGGAGCTGACGCCCGAGGGGGACGCGCTCTTCAGCGAGGCGACGATCCGCTCGACGGCGGCCAAGGGGGCGCACCGGGTCACCCTGGACTGCGCGGACAGCCTCGCGCGCCGGGGCGGAACGCGCGAGGGCGAAACGGATGAGGACCGTAAGGGCGGCATGGACGGGGTCTCCATCGCCGTGGAACGCCCGCCCTCGCCCGTCGCCCCCGTCCGCGCGGGCGGCGGCGGCACCGCGCGCGAGGAGGAGCGGGCACGCGATGACATCGGCGGCGCGGCGGCGTACGGCCTGGTGCTCTCGGGCGGTACGGCCGTGGCCGTCGGCGGCCTGGCGGTCCACCGCCGCCGACACCCCTCCCGTGCTGCGGGCTGATCGCCATGGACGCCATGGATATGGACACCGGGATGGACGGAAACGTGGACGGCAATCGCTTCTCCGGCCTCGGACGGCTGGCCATGGGAGTGGCCTGGGCGGCGCTGCTGCTCGGCCTGTGGATGTGGGGCCGTGACACCACGGAGGGCACGGGCGGTCCGGCGCCGACGACCGGGGACGTGGCCGCGGTCGGTCGGCCGCCCGCGCATCCGCTGCCCCCGGCGCACGCGCCGCTGACGTCCGCCCGGCCCAAGCGGGTCGTCATCGAGGCGGCTGGGGTCCGCGCGCCCATCGTCGCCAGCGGCCTGGACCGCGACGGCGCGGTGAAACCCCCGCCGTTCAGCAGCCCCGGCACGGTCGGCTGGTACCGCGCCGGCCCCGAGCCCGGCTCCCCGGGCGCCGCGCTGCTCGTCGGCCACCTGGACACCAAGAGCAAACCGGCGGTCTTCCACGATCTGCGCGACCTCAAGCGGGGGGAGCGGGTACGGGTCGCGCGGTGGGACGGTACGACGGCGGAGTTCACGGTCGAGGACGTCGAGGTGGTGCCCGAGAAGCACTTCGACGCGCGGCGGGTGTACGGGTCGCGGTCCCATGACCGCGCGGAGCTGCGGCTGATCACGTGCGGCGGGAAGTTCAACCGCTCGACCCGGACGTATTCGGCGAACGTCGTCGTCTCGGCATACCTGACCGGCACCACGGGCTCCCCCCACAGCGTCTCGGCCGGCAGCCGCAACGCGCGATAGCCGACGAGGGCGGACGCCCACGCCAGGCCAAGCCCCCACCCCGCCCCTCCCCAAAACCAGGGGCTCCGCCCCTCGACCCCCGTCAGGGGCTCCGCCCCTCGACCCCCGCCTGAGGCTCCGCCCCGAACCCGGCTCGGGGCTGTGCCCCCAGACTCCGCCCGGGCTTCCGCCCCGAACCCTGCCTGCGGCTGTGCCCCCAGACCCTGCCGGGGCCCGATCCTGCGCCCTCACCTGGGGCTGCGCCCCGGGCCCCGCCAGGGGCCTCGCCCCCCTGCGCACTCACCGGGGGTTCGGCCTCAGACCCTGGGCGGGGTTCTGTCTCGAACCCGGTTCGGGGCTGTGCCCCAGCCCCTGGGGCTGCGCCGCCGGACCCCGCTCGGGGTTCCGCCCCGAACCCGGACTGAGGCTGCGCCCCCGCCTGGGGCTGCGCCCCTGCACCCCCGTCTGGGGCGGTGCCTCAGACCCCACCCGCGGCTGCGCCCCCAGACCCCACCCGGCGCGGTGCCCCGAACCCAGCCCGGGGCTCCGCAACCGACCCCCGCTCGGGGCTCCGCCCCAGACCCGGCCCCGGGGCGGGGTCCCCACTGCCGGGCGGGCCTCGCCGTGTCGTACGGGCGAAAAATTGGGTGGGTTGTGGATGAGCGCACGGTGATTGGGGGCGGTGTGTAAGGATTGATTCGACCGGTCTTGTCCTGCCGGGGGATTACCGCCTGTTCCCGGAGCGTGCACCCAAGGGGGAGTGGATGTACGGCAGTTATACCGGCCGTTCGCGTGACGTTGCCCGTGGTCGCGACCGTACTCACGCCCGCGCCCGCGATCGCAATCGCAATCGCAATCGCATCCGCGCGTTCTCCGCTGCCGGGGTGCTGCTCTCCTGCGTGGTGCTCTCCGGTTGCTTCGGGACCTCCAAGGGGGACAGCGACCATGCCTCCGTCGCCGGGGAGCCGAAGCAGCGGCCCAAGTCGACGATTCCCTACTGGGTGAATCCGGACGGCAGCGCGGCGCGGCAGGTGGCGGCGTATCGGAAGAAGGGGGCGGACAGCGAGGCCAGGCTGATACAGAAGATCGCGGAGCAGCCGGTCGCGGAGTGGCTCGGGGTGGACGACCCGGAGGGGCAGGCGCGGGGGTTCACCGCGGCGGCGGACCATATGAACCGGGATTCGCTGCTGGTCTTCTACAACATTCCGCACCGCGACTGCGGGCAGTACTCCAAGGGCGGCGCGGCCGACGGCAACGCCTATCGCACCTGGCTGGACAGGGTGATCCGGGGGATCGGCGACCGTCGGACGACGGTCATCCTGGAGCCGGACGCGCTGCCGCATGTGGTGGACGGCTGTACGCCCAAGCGGTTCCTCGAGGAGCGGTACGACTTACTGACCGGCGCTGTGGACAAGCTCAAGGGGCTGCCGCACACCAAGGTCTATCTGGACGCCGGAAACCCCCGCTGGATCAAGGACCCGCGGCGGATGGTCGAGCCGCTGAAGCGGGCCGGTATCCGTAAAGCTGACGGCTTCGCGCTGAACACCTCCAATTACCAGACCACCCAGGAGAACCGGGCGTACGGCAAGAGGCTGTCCGCGCTGATCGGCGGCAAGCCCTTCGTGATCGACACCAGCCGTAACGGCAATGGTCCGGCCCCGGGGAAGAACGACCCGCAGGCGTGGTGCAATCCGAAGGGCCGGGCGCTGGGTGAGACGCCGACCGTCGCCACCGGGGACAAGGCGGTCGACGCCTATCTGTGGATCAAGCGGCCGGGCGAGTCGGACGGCACCTGCAAGGGCGGTCCCACCGCGGGCCGGTGGTGGCCCCGGTACGCGCTCGATCTCGCCCGTAACGTCGGCCGTGCCGATCGTAAAGACCGCAAGGAGCGTAAGGACAGCAAGAGCCAGAGTCCTGGCGTAGGGCCCCGCCCAGCTCTGGGGGGTTGAGGCGGGTCTCCACCCGCTGGCCGGGATCTCCACCCGGGCACCGGCCCGGGAGCCGATGGCACATGGGCGCCGCGCGGCGAGAGTAAGGGCCGTGACAGCGAACATTGTGATCCTTCAGCTGGTCATCCTGACCGTGGTTCTCGAATCCGACCTGGGCCGCCGCAAGATCGGGTGGTTCCGCGTCGCACGCCCGGTCATCGCCGTGGCCGCCATCGTCCCGTTCTTCTTCACCACCGTGCCGACCGGCGGCAACGACCTGATCCTCCAGGGCGCGGGCGCGCTGACCGGGGCACTGCTCGGGGCGTTCTCGGTGTGCCCGCTGCTGATGTCGGTCGGCCACGACCCGGCCTGGCGCCGCCGCCACTTCCGCACCGCCACCACCCCCGCGAAACCGGCCGTGGTCAGCCACGCCGGTGCCGGGTACGCGGCGGTCTGGATCGCGGTCACCCTCGCCCGGCTCGGCTTCGCCTACGGCTCCGAGCACATCTTTCCCGCCGCCCTCGGCCGCTTCCTGGTCGACCAGCAGTTGTCCGCCGACGCCTTGGCCAATGCGTTCATCCTGCTGGCGATCGCCATGGACCTGGCGCGCAGCCTCGGCCTGTGGGCCCGCGCCCGCACTCATCTGGTCCAGGCCGGCATCGCTCCCGCCCACGCCTGACACACACCACCGCCAACCCACGCGGATCGGAGACAACACCATGATCATCATCTCGCTCATCGGCGTGATCGCCACGGCCGTCAAGAAGCTCGCCGGCCGCTTGGGCCGGAACACGGGCCTGCGATAATCCCGCTCCAATGACTCTCATCAGCCGATTCGGACCGGCCCCGGAGCAACCCGGGATCGGGGTGAGCGCTCTCCTCCCCGACCCGCGCGCCCGCTCCGCGGTGTCGCTCATCGGCCTTGCCATCTCGCTGTGGATCACGGTCGACTCGCTGCCCGCGCACCCGGGCGCCGCCGCGCTGATCGCGCTGGCGGCGGCCGGCGCGGGATGGCTGGCTCTGGCCACCGTCGCCACCGGCCGGACCGCACTCGCCGCCATCGCCGTGACGGCGGCCGGTGGCGCGGTGGTCGGGGTGGCCGACGCCAAGGGCCTGATCTTCACCGGTGTCGCGGCCGGCAGCGCCGGTGTGGCCTTCGGCATAACCACCGCGCTCGCCCTCGCCGCGATCGGCCCGGCCGGTTTCGCCCTCACCGCGCTCGCCCAGCACCAGTTCCCCGGACAGCTGTTTGCGGTCTGCACCGCCGGTCTGATCGGCCTGGTGGCCGGGGCGAGCCGCCGCGAGATCACCCAGCGTGCCGCGCACAGCGCCGAGGTCGCCTACCAGACGCGGCGCGCCGCGCTCGCCGGGCAGGAGGCCGAGCTCGCCGCCGAGCGCAACCGGCTCGCCCGGGACCTGCACGATGTGCTCGCCCACACCCTCGGCGCCCTCTCGATCCAGCTGACCGTGATCGACACCCTCGCGCGCAAGGCCGACGTACCCGATCCGCTCCTCACACAGATCGGACGCGGCACCGAGCTCGTCGGCTCGGGTCTGGAGGAAGCGCGCCAGGCGGTGCGCGCTCTGCGCGAGGACAACACGCCGCTGCCCGCCCAGCTCGAACGGCTCTGCACACTGCACCGGGCCGACCTGAAGATCACGGGGGAGGTGCGGGGGCTCGAGGCGCAGGCCACCCTCGCCCTCTACCGCGTGGCCCAGGAAGCGCTGACCAACGCCGCCAAACACGCCCCCGGGGCTCCCGTGACCGTCCGTCTCGTCCACGGCCCCGAGGAGGCGGCCTTGACGGTGCACAACGCCGCACCGGACCCCGGGTCACCCGGCCCACTGCACACAAGCGGCGGCGGCTTCGGCCTCGCGGGCATGCGCGAACGCGTCCTCCAGGCCGACGGCCAGTGCTCCACCGGGCCGTCAGAGGACGGCGGCTGGACGGTCACCGCCCGTATCCCCTACCGACGGAGGCTTCGATGAGCGACGCGCCGATCACCGTGATCGTCGCCGACGACCAGCGGGTGATCCGCGACGGCCTGGTCACCATTCTCGGCGCGCTCGACGGGATCCGGGTCGCCGCCGCTGCCCAGGACGGTGCCGAGGCCGTCGCCCTCGCCGTCGAGCACGAGGCCGACGTCGTGCTCATGGATCTGCACATGCCCGGGACCGACGGTATCGAGGCCACCCGCCGACTGCGCGAGCAGCTGCCGTCGACGGATGCTCACTTCTTCGCGGCCGCGGGCACCTTCACCCACACCGCCTTCGACGGAGTGCCCTGGTCGTCCACCGCGTTGAGCATGTACCACCCCGGCGGCACCAGCGACGCGTCCTTCGGGAGGGTCACCGTCACCCCGTCCTTGGTCCGTGTGAAGTCGAGTGCGATCGACCGCTGCTCGACATTGGTCACATGGGTGAAGGAGCCGGGCCGGATCAGCCGCATTTTGGTGATGGCCGATGCGTGCGCGGTCCGGTAGGTGGTCTTGGCGCCGAGCTTGACGGTCTTGGGCGCGCCGCCGGCCAGCTTCGGACGGGAGTCGCGGAAGAGATACGGCGGGGTGTAGAGGTCGATCTGCTGCTGGAACTCACCCGGTGTGGTGTTGGCCTTGTCGGCGAAGAGCGAGTCCGAGCCGAAGGTCATCACCCGGCCGTCCGGCAGGAGCAGCGCCCCCGAGTGGTAGTTGCGGCCCACCAGCGGGTCGGCCACGCCGCGCGAGGTGTTGGTCCTCGGGGTGTAGAGCTCGGCCTTGAGCACATTGCTGGCGCCGCGGCCCCGGTAGTCGCCCGAGCCGTTCGTGGTCAGAACGGTGTCATCCGGGAGGATCACACTGCTCGGATAGCGTGCCTTCGCATATAGATCGGGACCGTTTTTGAACCGTGGCTTATCGGCGTGCAGATCGACGATCCGGGTCTTCGCCGTGGACGTGGGGTCCTCGCCGACCCCGCCCCCGCCCAGCACCATGAACCGCTGGTCCTGTGCGGGCGGCAGCAGTACGGACATCGACGTCTCCAGGGCGTCCGGGGCGCTGATGCCCGGGACCACGTCGAACCGGTTGCTCTTCGGATCCCAGATGCCGGGGGTGCGGCCCTTGTCGGCCGGTCCGTATCCGGCGTTCGAGCCGGTGTAGAAGATCCGGCCCTTGTCGGTCAGGAACAGTGCGGGGTAGGTCGGGAAGAAGCGCTGCTTGGGCAGGTACTTCCACTTCTTGGTCTTGGGGTCGTAGATCTCGTTCTTCCCCGGCACCACCTGGCCGATCTCGTCCAGTCCGGAGACCGCGAGCACCTTGCCGTCCTTGAGGGGGGTCAGGGTCGGGTACCAGCGGGCCTCGTTCATCGGATCGACCGGGATGTACCGCTCGGCCTCCGGGGCGAATTCATACGCCTGCTTGATGCCCTGGAAGTCCTTCTTGTCGAACGACAGCTTCTGCGCGATCCCGTAGAAGTTCTGCCGGTCCTTGCCCTTCAGCCCGGGGATCCGGTAATTGTCCTCGGTGCCGGTCTGGTACTTCTTGCCCTTGCGCAGCGCCTCCACATAGACCCGCGCCGTGCTCGCGGTGACGGTGACCTTCCCGGTCTTGGGATTCTTGGTCTTCTTGGCGCGCGGAACGAGCAGCGGATCCTTCGACTCGAAGGTCTTGCCGTTCTCCTTTCCCGTGAAGCGGGTCCCGGCGGGGAGGGTTTTCGGCTTGTCGGGGCTCTCGTTGTGGACGAACATCAGTCCGCCCGCCTTCTCGACATCGCCCTTGAGCTTCTCATAGCGCTGGGTGCCGCCCGCGACCAGCAGCTTTCCATCCGGGAGCTGGCTGTGCCCGGAGCAGAAGAGGTCCTTGGGGGTCGGAATGTTCGTGAAGGTGTTCTTCTCCGGATCCCATAGAACGCTGCGGAATGATTTGGCGGCGAAGTTCTTGGCGTTGTTCCCGGAGCCGGCCACCAGCAGCACCTTTCCGGTGTGCAGCAGGGCCGCGTGGATCGTATTGATCCGGTATTGGTCGGGGACATTGACCACATCCCAGTGGCCGTTCTCCGCCTTGTACTCCGGTTGGTTGATTTTGTAGGCGTGGTACTTGTCCGAGCTGAAATGGTAGAGGGCCGGGCCGTTCATCCCGGCCAGCACGATCACAGCAGCCGCACCGATCCCGAAGCGGCGGGTGCGGCGAGTCGGTCGGTACTTCACTTCTTATCGTCCCCCAAGGGCGGGCTGCGTGTTCCGTTTCTCCCGGCGGACGGTCCACCGCCAGGCGATGATCGGGGCGGCTGCGACAGCCAGGGCAAGTGATGCCCAAACGGTCATCGCTGGATGACTGTGGCCGAAGTAGAAGGAAGAGGCGAGCGACCCGCCGAAGATCACCAGGAAGAAAAGATGGATCTGGAAGGTGCCGAAGAGGGTGTCGGGGCTCGCGGAGTCGCCCTTCGGCGTCACCACGAAGCGGCTCTTGCGGCGCAGCACGGTATCGAGCAGCGAGCGGGCGTAAATGGGCGCGGCCAGCGCAGACATGACCATTCCGGCTACTCCGCCGGAGCCCTCCGGCTCATGGGGAGAAACGTTGTGTCGCCGGTTCCAGACGTAGAGGCCGATCTGGAGTGCGGAGACATTGCCGTAGAGCATCATCCAGATGGCGGGGTCGATCTCGACACCGGAGGCGCCGAAGCCCAGGAACAGCGCGCAGCTCAGCGCGGCAAGGATCCAGTTGAGCGCCGACATCGGATAGAAGATCATCAGCAGGGAGTAGTTGAAGAGCCTGCCGGGCGGCAGCGAGAACGGCGCCTTCCAGAGTTGTTTGACGATCGTCTCGTAGGTCCCGCGTGACCAGCGCAGCTGCTGGGTGAAGAAGTCCGTCCAGGCGTTCGGCCCCTCTCCGACCGCCAGCACATCGGGGGTGTAGACCGACCCCCAGGCGCGGCCGGTGACCGGATTGCGGTGCCGGTGCAGTTCGAATCCGGTGGCCATGTCCTCGGTGATCGAGTCGTACAGCCCGCCGATCGCCTTGATGGCGCTGATCCGCACCGCGTTGTTGGTGCCCACGAACATCGGGGCCCGGGGTACGCGTTCCCCGCCCGCTGGATCAGCGCGTGGAAGAGGAACTGCTGGCTCTCGGCGGCCTTGGTGACGGCCGCGTCGTAGTTGCCGTAGACCTGTGGGCCGACGACGAAGGCGATGTCCGGATCGCGGAAGTAGCCGAGCAGCCGCTCCAGATAGTTGGGCAGCGGCACATGGTCGGTGTCGACGGAGGCGAAGAAGTCGCACTCATCGCCGTGCGCGTCCAGCCAGGCGTTGTAGTTGCCGTGTTTGGTCCTGGCGCGGTGCGGGCCCTTGGGCTGGTTCCACTTCTCGACGCCCTTACGGGTGAAGTGGTAGACGTTCAGCCGCCGGCAGTGCGTTGGACGCGACGTTCATCGTCCGGAATAACTCGATCAGCCCTATCGAGACCAGCATCACCACGTCCATGACCGCGAGGACCGGGCCGGTGCCCTCCCGGCTGGTCCAGTGCGCGGGCTGCATCAGCCAGATCAGCAGCCCCAGCGAGACCAGCGGCGCGGCGCCGAGCAGCAGCGCCGCGCGGATCCGGTGCGGCTCCTGGGCGAGCAGACCGCGGTAGCGCACCCGGTACGGCGCGCCGGGTGCGGGCTGGGTCAGCGGCCCGGCGAGCCTGCTGTAGTGCTCGTAGTCGTACTTCGGCAGCGGCCGCCGCCGGGGCCGGTGGCGGTCCGGCGCGGTCTGGTGCTGCCGTGGGATGCGCAGGCGCGTGGTCGTGGACGAGTCGTACCCGCCGTACGGCGGATGTCGGGCGCCAGTCGGCGTCGACGTCATGAGTCACCCCCCCCGCGACTGCGTGCCGTCAAGTTCTGTCGGCCGCCTGGCCCCCCTTCGGCCGCAGGGGAACGATAGTGGAGGGAGCCGACCTTACGGACATAGAATGGCTACCTTCCGGATCTTTGCGTAGTAAACGAACTCGTTCCGTTCCTATCCTGCCGAGACGCGCCTCAATAGCCCTCTGGTCAGGGGAAGTTGAGGTGAAGGGCATCCACTACAGGGCTCGCAGCCCTGTTGGTGATCGCAAGTGTGAACGGTCTGTTTATCGAACAAACATGGGCAAGGGGTGGGTGTTGAGTCCCGGCTTGAAATCGGTCCATGGAGCCGCACATTGACACGGCCCCGTGCCCCCTCAGGGCGCCTTTCGTGCGGCGGCCGACTTCCGCCGATCCGCTCAGTCGCGGTGCGCAGAGCGCAGCCGGATGCGGATGTTCCCGAAGTGGTCGCGGATCGCCCCTTCGGCCCGCAGGGCGTCCCCCGAGCGCACCGACTCCAGGATCTCCCGGTGCTGCTTGCAGGTGACCTTCGGGTCGGTGGGCACGTCCACGAGGTCGGTGCGCACCCGGTGGAAGGCGTCCCAGAACGCCTCCAGCACCTCGCTCAGCAGGGTGTTGTCCAGGCTTCCGTAGAGCGCGGCGTGAAACGCCCGGTCCGTCTCGGCCCGCACCGAGCCCTCCGCGGCCTCCGCCTCCATCCGCCGGACGACCGCGTCCAGTTCGGCGAGATCCGCCTCCGGGATCCGCCCGGCCAGCCGCGCGATCAGCCCCGTCTCCACGGCCTCGCGCAGCTCCAGCAGCTCCAGCAGGCTGTCCTCGCCCCGGTAGTGCCCGGCGACGGTACGGAAGATCAGCCCCTCGATCATCGGCGCCATCGACATGGGCCCGACATACGTCCCGAAGCCGTGCCGGATCTCCACGATCCCCATCGCCTGAAGCGCCTTGAGCGCCTCCCGTACGGAGTTGCGGCTCACGCCGAGCAGCTCCATCAGCTCGGTCTCGGTGGGCAGCGGGGCGCCCGAGGGAAGCCGCTGGTCGACGATCAGCCGCTTGATGCGTTCCTGGATGTCGTTCGTCATCCCCCGTGAATGGGAATGCGAATGTGAGTGCGCCGCCACCGCCACCTCCGATCCGAACAGCTTAGCGGCGGGGGTGCGAGCAGGTCAGATGTGTGGGGTGAAGGCCGCCCGGGCTACGGGGGCCTGCTTCTGGTCGAGGTGCTCGCGGGTTGCGTTGAGGCGCTCGTGGGTTGCTGGGGTATCGGGGAGCGCCGGGGTCCTGGTGGGCCGGGGTCCTGGGTGAGCCGGGGTCCTGGCAAGAGCGTGTGGGTGCGGATCACCGAGGCGAGGTGGCTTTGAGCATGGGGCCGGGGGTGGGGGGCCGGGGCCTCGCCGCCGGCCGCCGGGTCCGTGGGGGTCGGTGCCGTGGCGGCTTCCGTGCCCAGGGGCCGGAGCCGATCCGGAGTGCGGGCCGCCGGGCCCCATAGCGGCCTCTCCGGGTACCCCTTCGGAAAACGCTTGATCTGAAGCAACTAATTTGTCAAACGGTTTCGAGAAGGGGGTACCCCAGGGGCGAGTGCGGCAGGTGCCAGGGTCCGGCAGTCCGGCAACGGCCTTTGCCGTGAGTGGCCTTAGCCGCTACCGGCGTGTACCCCGGCGGCCCGGCGCCCGGCGACGCAACCCACGCCCCCCACCCCCTGCCCCGCTGCTCAATTGCGCCGAAGGCGCGAGACGGCGCCGCACCCGACAGAACGGAGCAGCCCAAACCCCTCCCGCCCCCCGAAGCGTGGCTCGGTGTGATCGACCGGCGCACCAGCGGCGGCCGACCCCGGGCGCGCCACGGTGCGCCGGGGGCCGGGCCCTGGCGTGTGTCCCTCCGGTGCGGAAGATTCTGCTGCGCCATCAATTCGGTGCATTGCCGAATGTGTCGCACTGGAGGGGAACATGTCGCCTATTCGCATCTTTGTCGCATCGCTCGCCGTCGCCGGCGTGCTGGCCGGTATGGGGGCCGGCACCGCGACGGCCGCCGCCGTCAGCCGCTTCGACGACGGCAGCTTCGAGACGCCCACGGTGGGGGCCAACACGTTCGTGAACCTGGGGACCGGTGTGTCCATCGGACCGTGGAAGGTCGCGGGCGGAAACGTGGACCTGATCGGGGACGGCTTCTGGCAGGCGGCCGAGGGGAACCAGTCCGTGGACCTCAATGGTGGGGGCGCCGGCACCGTGGCGCAGACCTTCACCACGGTGCCGGGCAAGAAGTACTCCGTGACGTACTCCCTGGCGGGCAACCCGGGTGGCGGCCCGGCCGTGCGGACCGGAAAGGTGCTGGTGGACGGGCAGACCTTCCAGGACTTCAGCTTCGACGTCACAGGCAAGACGTGGACGAACATGGGCTATGTGACCCGGGAGGTGACCTTCGTGGCGCGTGGCACCTCCACGACGTTGGCGTTCGCCAGCACGAACAGCAGCGCCTACGGGCCGGTCATCGACGACGTCAGGGTCAGCTCCTGCACGCCCTGTCCCTCCTGCGACTGATCGCGTAAGGGAGCCCCCGGCGCCCCCGCGCGCCGGGGGCTCCCCGGTTCTCCCCGGTTCTCCCCGGTTCTCCCCGGTTCTCCCCGGTTCTCCCCGGTTCTCCGCGCAACTTCGCTCAGGTGACCACGCGCCGCCCGCGGGCCACGACGGATACCGCGCCCGTGCCGATGGCCAGGACGAAGGCGATGGTCATCGCCGGGTTGACGTATCCGGGGACCGCGGCGTCATAACTCCCGCCCTCGTCGAGATGGCAGGTGAAGCGGAGGGGAAGATAGTGCGCCTCATAGCGGTCGACCTGGGCCGCCTTGACCGCCCCGCCCGCCTTGGCGCACTCCTCGCGCATGTTGTCGTTCTCCATGAACATCACATGGAGCGCGCCCCATATGTACAGGGCGACGGCCGCGCAGACGGACAGCAGGGCGGTCCCCCCGAGCCATTCGTCCCGCGTCTTCCGGCGGCCGGTGCGCTTGGCGATGCCCGAGCCGAGCATGCCGATCAGGGTGAAGATGACGATGACGCCGATCAGGCAGATGAAGAGCAGCAGGATCGAGTCGTGCCCGCCAGCCGAATCGGCCGCCATGGATGAAGGGGATGAAGGTGCTTCGCTCACCGCGTCATCCTGTTGTATTTCTCGAAGATGCAGTAGAGGGGCTGGCGCCCCGGCGGCGGGGAAGGTCCGTCAAGAAGCGGTCCACGCCGCGTGCTTATGCCTTCTGGTGTGGTGCCATGCGAGGCGGAACCGCACGGGAACGGCCAGCAGCCAGCAGTACTCCGCCGTGTCGGGCGAGACCATCGCCACCGGCACCGAGCTTCCGAAGACGATCGCGACACCCACCGCCTGCTGGAGCGACTGGGCGATCAGCGGGCGCGGAACGTCGCTGTCGCACAGGCCGGGGTGGCCGAGGAGGCGGATCGCCATCGCCGTGATCAGCAGAGCGGCCAGGGTGATCGTGCCGGCGTGCAGCGAGGTCGCGATCGCGTTGCTGTGGTACTCCGTGATGATCTTCGTCGGAAACGGCAGCGCGGCGACGAGGGCCATCAGCGTCAGGTCCAGGTAGAGCAGTGGACCGTCCACCACCTTGGCCATGCGGAACAGCCGGTGATGGGAGATCCACAGCGCCCCGACCACGACAAAGCTGAGCAGATACCCGGCGACGGACGGAAGCGCCTCCTCCTCCAGGGCGTGCCCGAGTTCGGCTGCGGGGAGGTCCTCGGGGACCGTGATCTCCAGGGCGAGGAGCGTGATGGCGATGGCGAAGACCGCATCGGCGAACGCTCGTATCCGCTCGACGTCGATTCCGTGCAGAGGTCTCACTGCCAGGGGCTCCTGATTCATCGGGTCCGGTCGCTCGGGCGTCGTTCCGCCCGTGACCCGTGGGACTCTGCATATTACGTACCTGACATGTCAAACTGATCACTGCCTCGTCTTTGAGCTGGTCCAACCGAGCACCAATAGCTTTGACATGTCGAAGTTGACATGTAGGTTGAAGTGTATGAGCCTCTTCGAGGTCTTGGCCGCCGAGGCGGCCGTGGCGGCCCTCATCGCCCGCCAATTGCGTGGCGAGGGGCTCACCGGCCGACGGCTGATGCTGCTGCCCGTGGTCCTCACAGTGATCGGCATGGCCGACCTGAGCCGGCACGGCCGCCATCCGAATCGGCTCGGGCGGGCGCTCGTCCTCGTCCCGCGTGTGATGTCCTCCGGTATGGAGTTCACCCCGGAGCGGGACGGCAGGGCGTTCCCGGAGCAGGTGTCCCAGCGGTTCGCGCCCCCGCCGCTGGACGACGAGGCCCCAGCGCGACCGGGAGGCGTCCGCCGGGCGGCGCCGTACGCCGGTGGGTATCAGGGCGTTCGGCTGGATCTCATGCGCGGCCGCGGACAGCGGCGCCGGGCGCGCCGGTTCGGCGGCTGGAGATGACGGCCCGCGGGGCTCATGGTGATGAGCTCGCGCGACAGCGGGTCACCGTTGGCGCGGCGACCCGCTGTCGTCTCCCGTGGACCCCTGGCGCTTGTTGACGTGCTCGATCGCCCATAGCGCCCAGTCGCGCAGGGCCTGGTACTGGCGCAGGCCGTACTCCGAGGCGAGCTGTCCGAGGACGTCGAGGCCCTCCGGGGGCTCGACGTCCCGCTTCTCGCGGAGCGCGCGGAGTTCGGACATGCGTCCCTCGGCGTGTTCGACGACGTCGCGCAGTGCGGTGACGGTCTCGTTCGGCTCCAGCGCTTCGAGCAGGAACAGCCGCAGGACCTGCTCGTTGCGCACCACGCCCTGCCCCCATGGCGAGAGCAGCCACTCCCTCAGCTCCTCGCGGCCCTTGTCCGTCACCGCGTAGGTCCGGCTTCGGCGGGCGCCCTCGTGCGTCACCTCGACGAGCCCTTGCTCCGCCATTCGAATCAGCTCGGGGTAGACGCTGGTGTGGCCGGCCTGCCAGGCGTACCGACCGAGGTCGCGCTCGAACTCCTTGCTCAGTTCGTAGCCGCTCGCGGGCTCGATGGCGAGGAGGCCCAGCAGTGCGTGCGACAGAGACATAAGCGCATCTTACGGGGGTGATCCGCGGCCACCGGCGGCCGCGGCCCTTGATCGTCAAACGCCGATGGGCGCCCTCGGAAACCAAGGACGCCCAGGTCAGCGACATAAGCACTGGTGCGCCGCCAGGGACTCGAACCCCGGACCCGCTGATTAAGAGTCAGCTGCTCTAACCAACTGAGCTAGCGGCGCCCGCTGACGTGCAAATCTTACCCGACCCCGGAGGGTGCTCAGGCCGTCTCAACCCCGCGCCATTGGTATGGACATGACTATTACCCCTGGATACTCTCAACTTGGTCTAGACCGCCGTGCACGGCTCGTCGAAGCACTCCCCACGTCTTCAGGAGCGAAGCATGCGCAAGAAGATCAGCGCCGCCGTCATCGGCATCGGTCTCGCGGCGATCTCCGTCCTCGCGACCGGCGGCAGCGCCTCCAGCCACGGCTACACCGACTCGCCCATCAGCCGCCAGAAGCTGTGCGCCAACGGCACGGTGACGGGCTGCGGCGACATCCAGTGGGAACCCCAGAGCGTCGAGGGCCCGAAGGGCTTCCCGGCGGGCGGTCCCGCGGACGGTTCGATCTGCGCGGGCGGCAACAGCCGGTTCTCGCAGCTCGACGACCCGCGGGGTGGCGGCTGGCCCACGACCAGGCTGACCGCCGGGCAGAGCTACACCTTCAACTGGCGGTTCACGGCCTCCCACGCGACCACGGACTTCAAGTACTACATCACCAAGAACGGCTGGAACCCCAGCCAGAAGCTCACCCGTGCGAGCCTGGATCCCCAACCCTTCCTGACCGTGCCGTACAACGGCCAGCGCCCGCCGTCCACGCTCTCCCACTCGGGGGCCATCCCGAGCGGTAAGACCGGCAGACACCTGATCCTCGCCGTGTGGACCGTCGCGGACACCTCGAACGCCTTCTACGCCTGCTCCGACGTCCAGTTCTGACGTCGCCGGTGTGGTGCCGTCCAAGGGCGGCACCACACCTCAGGGGTCACGGTCAGACGTTCAGCGCGCCCGCCTTCGCGCTCCGGACGAAGGCGGCCAGGACCGCCGGCACGGTGGTCAGAACGGTGCCGGGGTCGTCGCTCTCCCGCAGCCGGACGCGGCTGCCGGCGGCGGCGACCTCGACGCACTGGCCCTCGCCCACGGAGTAGGACGACTTGCGCCAGTGGAGGTGGCGATGCGTGGTCATTGCAGAGGTGTTCATATGTGGGGCCCTCTTTCTCATACCAGACCAGCGATGAGGGCCTTCGTCGCATCCGTGGACAGTGCGCAGTCCACGATATGGCCGAAGGCGTCGGCGAAGACGGTGACGTCGTCGACTCCTTCGACGTACGAGGGGCCGAGCAGGTTCTCCTGCGTGACCACATCCGGCATCGGGCCCGGGAAGGCCACGAGTGTGAACGCGCCCGCGTCCCCGGGGTTGGGCGCCGTGTCGATCGGCATCACCTGAAGCGTGACCGTGGGCCAGTCGGCCACGTCCAGCAGTCGTCGCAGCTGAGCGGCCATGACGCCGGGCCGGCCGGTGAACCGGCGGCGCAGCGCCGCCTCGTGGATGACGGCCCACAGCCGCAGCGGATGGCAGGTGCGGGTGAGGACGGCCTGGCGGGCCAGGCGCACCTCGGCGAGGGCGTCGACCTCGGCGGCGGTACGGGCCACGGTGTTCGCCGCGATGGTCTCGCGGGCGTAGTCGGCCGTCTGGAGCAGACCGGGGACGACCAGCGGGGCGTAGTCACGGACGCTCTCCGCGTCGCTCTCCAGCGAGATGTAGTCGGCGTAGGCGGGCGCGACGACACCGCGATAGGTCTGCCACCAGCCGCGTTTGCCCGCGTCCTTGGCCAGTCCCTCCAAGGCGATACGGGTGCCCGGGTCGGTGACGGCATAGGCCCTCAGCAGGGTTTCGACCTCGGTGGTGCGGATCGTGGCGTTGGCGTTCTCGATCCGGGAGAGCTTCGGCGCGGTCCAGCGGCGGGCGTCGGTCGATCCGTTCGCGGTCGCGTTGAGCGCATCGGCCGCCGCGTCCAGTGTCATCCCCGCTTCGATGCGCAACTGTCGCAGCGTGGACCCCAGGCGCCTGCGCCGAACGGTGGGCACTGGCTGGTAGGACATGTCGCCAGTCTGTCGTATCGCCAACTACGCCTACCAGCCCGGCATATGCCAGTCTTGTGCGACTGGGTCGAAACATTGCGAGTGGGACGTCCCATAGGCCAGGATCGCTAGGGGACGCGGCAGCGCGCCGTGCTTTGGAGGAGCCCCGGATCATATGGCTGAGAACATCTCGCAGCGATACGAACTGCGCCTCCGTGCCCATCCGCGGATCCTCGCGGACATACGCCGTGCCGTGGCGGCGCGGCTGCGGCTGTGGGGGCGTGAGGAGCTGATCAGCGCGGCGGGGATGTGCGTCACCGAGCTGCTGTCCAACGTCCATAAGCACGCGGCCTCTCCCGAATGCGTCCTCACCCTGGAGAACCTTCCGCACGGGATCCAGGCGGCGGTCGGCGACACCGAGTCCGCGCTGCCCGTCGTCAAGGAGCCGGACTTCCTCTCCGAGAGCGGCCGGGGGATGTTCCTGCTGAGCAAGACCGCCCATGCGTGGGGCACGGATCTCACCCCGACGGGCAAGACGGTCTGGTTCACCCTGCACGCGGAAGCGGTGGAACCGTGAGCGGCGGCGCCGGTAGCGTGGGGCTCCGGTCGAGGGCAGGGGGTGGGCCATGGACCCGGTGACGGCGGGAGCGTTGGTCACGGCGGTCAACGCGGCGGCGTCGGGCGCCGGTGGCGAGGCCGGGCGGCGGGCCCTGGAGTCCTTCGGCGCGCTGGTCCGCAGGGTACTGCGGCGGGGCGAGGGCGAACCGGCCGGTGAGCCGGAGCCGGTCGCGATTCCGTACGACGACGGCGACCGGCTGCGTCAGTTGGCCGATCTGCTGGTCGAACGGGCCCGGCGGGACTCGGAGTTCGGCCGTGACCTGGCCGCCTGGATGCGTGAGCACGGCGAACCGGCCGGGGCGGCGGGGGCCGTGCACAACAGCGTCTCGGGCGACGCCCGTATCACCGGGCCGGTCATCCAGGGACGGGACTTCCACGGGCCGATCAACTTCGGCTGAAGCCGGCGGCCACCGCCGGACGGGGGCGTGGGCACCCGGTGCGAGCTGGCAGCAACCGGACACTGGTCCCCACTCCGCGTCGTCGAACCCGGCCGGATCGCTGCGGTCCGTAGCCCCGCCTCGTCCGGGCGGCACACTCACCGGTAACTTGTGGACATGCGCCTCCGGCGCATCGGTGGCGCCACCGCATGGCGCGCGCTACCGCACGCGGCTTTGTCAACTCTTTACCTCACGCCCCGCGTTGACGTGGTCGCTGTGTGCGAATTAGTGTCGTCATGGATTTCGCACAATGCTGCCCGCGCATTTCGGGGCAGAGGAATTGACGAGAATCAGGCCGGTATTCGCATAACCAGGTCACTGTCGCCCGGCAGGGGAAGTCATGGTTGGTCTTGTGAGGGTGTCCGAGCCTTCTCCCATGAGCACGGAGAGCACGGAGACTCCCTCGTCAGGCGCCATCGACTATGTCGAGCACGCGCTGCTGGCCGCCCGTGATCTGATCGAGTCGACGGTCACCCGGCACCGCAGGGAGCTGGCCCAGGACTCCTGGGCGGGGACGGCTCTGGGGAAGGTGCCGCTCGCCGAGGTCGTCGACACGCTGGTCGACTGCGCCGAGCGGACCGTCAGCGTGGTGCTGCCGGGGAACGAGGAGCAGACGCGGGCCGTCTGCGCCGCGCTCGCCCGCCCCGCCAGGGGGGCCCGGCGCGCCGTGGTCGTACGGCTGTTGTGCGAGGAGCGGGTGCTGGAATCGAGCGCGGTACGGGCGCTGGCGCGCACCGATCCGCGGTGCGAGATCCGGATCAGCGACGGCGGACTGCCGGCGTTACCCGAGGCGCTGCTCATCGACGGCGAGGTGGTCTACCTCAGACGGGGGCCGTCGGAGCCGGGGCGGGGTCCGGGACAGGCGTCGCTCGTCGAAGACCCCGCCACGGTGCGGGCCCTGGAGATGATGTTCGCCGGGACCTGGGGGAACGCCGTGGGGATCGCCGACTACCCACGGCTGGGCGGGCGGTTGTGCCCGGACTCCGTGCGGCGGATCCTGGAGTGCCTGCGCACCGGCCACACCGATGAGGTGGCGGCGCGCACGATGCAGGTCTCCCTGCGCACCTATCGCCGGTACGTGGCGGAGGTCATGCGGGAGCTGGGGGCCAACTCACGGTTCCAGGCGGGGGTGCGGGCGGTGGAACTGGGGCTGCTGCCCAGCCGTCACTGACGGTGCTCGAGACCTTGACCACGTCACGAGGCGGAAAGTGCGGGAATGCCGACATGATGGACCGCGGACGCGATCCGGGGCCGGAGGCCGCGCTCGCGGTGGACACCCTGGAGGGGACATTACGGGAGGTACGGGACCTCATTGAGTCCACGGTGGTCCAGCACCGCGCCCGGCGGGCCCGGGATGCGCGGTTCACCGAGGTGGGGGTGGAGGACGCCGCGTTCCTCGCCGCCGCCGAGGAGGTGATCGGCCAGGCGGGGCGGAGCGTGGACGCCGTCTTCCCCGAGTGCTCGGCCCGGATGGCGCCGGCGCATGCCGCGCTCGGCGCACTGCTGGAGGACCTTGGCGAGCCGGTCGGGGTGCGGGTGCTGCGCGGAAGATCGGCTCCTGGATCAGCGGTAGGAGTGGGATCCGGGGCGGGATCCGGATCAGGGCCCGGGGCGGGATCCGGGGCCACTGCCGGAGCGTCGCCGGGGCCGGTGCCACGGCCCATCCCCGGTCCCGCGTCATCCGTTTCGCCCGCCGGGGCGTCCGGCGCCGCGCACCCCGCGCAGGTGCGGATCGCGGCGGTGGCGCTGCCCACGGCGGTGATCGCCGACGGCCGGGCCGCCCTGGTGTGCACCGAGGCCGAGGAGGGACGGCAGACCTCGGTCATCGAGGACCCCGTGGTGGTCGCCACCCTGTACGGCATGTTCCGCTCCATCTGGGGCGGTGCGGTGCCCGCCGCTCGCCCGCTGGACTTCGGCAATCGCGCCCGTACCGAAATGGTGCGCCGGGTGCTGGCCCGGCTGCGCGACGGGGTCACCGACGAGGCCGCCGCCCGCGATCTGGCGATCTCGGTGCGTACGTACCGCCGCTATGTCACCGGGATCCTGGAACTGCTGGAGGCCAACTCCCGTTTCCAGGCGGGGGTGCGCGCCACTGAGCTCGGCATCCTTGGAAATACGTCCACATGATAATTTCGTTTTCCCCATCGACATTGTGATCCGGAGCGTGCTGGCGATAGGTTGCCTGCGGGCGTGCCGAGATCTGGCAACAGCCGGTAATGCAAGGGGATTTGGGGATGACCGAAGGGCACGGAAGGGGCGCGACCGCCACGGCGGGCGCGGACGGCGGGCCGAGTACGGAGGCGCCGCATTCACCCCGACCGGGACATGCGCGAAAGACCGGTGACGACGCCGGAAATGGTGAGAGACCGCGGAGCGAAGACGGTCGGAAAATGACCGCGGCGGCATCCGGCGGAGCCCTCGCCGACCGGCGGAGAACGCTGTTCCGGGGTGTGCTGCCGCCGCTTGTATTCGGGCTGTCGCTGCTTGTCGTCTGGGACATCGTGACCCGGACCGGCGCCGTTGCGGAGTTCTATCTTCCGGCTCCGCTCGACCTCGCGCGGCATTTCCTCGATGACGTGTTCCACGGTGATCTTGTCGACTACACCGAGGAGACGGTGTGGGAGGCGCTTGCGGGCAGTGGCATCGGGATCGGAGTGGCGCTGCCGCTGGGTTATCTGATCGCCCGCAGTGAGATCGCCGCCGCGGCGCTCCAGCCGTATGTGGCCGCCTCGCAGGCCATGCCCGCGGTGGCGCTGGCGCCCCTGCTGGCCCTGTGGATCGGGTACGGACTGCTGCCCATCGCGGTCCTCTGCGCGCTGCTGGTCTTCTTCCCCATCATCGTCAACACCGTGCTGGGACTGCGTTCACTGGACCCCGATGTGATGGGGGCCGCGCGGGTGGACGGGGTCGGGTGGTGGGGGATGCTCTGGTACATCGAGCTGCCGCTCGCCCTGCCCAGCGTCCTCGCGGGGGTGCGCAACGGCCTCACGCTCTCCATCACCGGCGCCGTCGTCGGCGAATTCGTGATGGGCGGCGACGGACTGGGGCAGCTGCTGTCGGTGCAGCGCCAGGAGGCCGACACCATCGGACTGTTCTCCACGCTCGTCATGCTCGGCCTTCTCGCCGCCGTCCTGTACGGAGTGGTTCGCCTGGTCGAGCGGCTCGTTCAGCGCGACTGACCAACTTTCATCCAAGAGGAGAAGTACGTGCGTTTCGTGCAGACGTCCATGAGGTGTGCCCGCAGACACCGGGTCACGGGTGCGGCCCTCGCCTCGGTGGTGGCACTGGCCACCTTGACCTCGTGCGCCGAGGAGCCGAAGGACGCGGGGGCCAAGGGCGGCGCAGGCATCACGGTGGGGCTGACCTACACCCCCAACATCCAGTTCTCCCCGTTCTATGTGGCAGCTGAAAAGGGTTACTACAAGGACGCCGGACTCAAGGTGACGCTACGTCATCACGGTGCGGCCGAAGATCTTTTCGGAGCCCTCTCCTCGGGCAAGGAAGATGTGATCTACGCGGGCGGCGACGAGATGCTCCAGGCGCGCGCCAAGAATGTGCCCGTCGTGGACATCGCCACCTTTTACCAGAAATACCCGGTGGGGCTGATCGTGCCCAAGGATTCCGAGATCCGGACCCCCGCCGACCTCAAGGGCCGGAAGATCGGCACACCCGGCCCCTTCGGCGAGACCTATTTCGGTTTGCTGGCGCTCCTCAAGGAGGGCGGCCTTTCCACCAAGGACGCCAAGGTACAGAACATCGGCTTCACCCAGCAGGCCGCCCTCACCGGAAACAAGGTCGAGGGGGTCATGGGCTATCTGAACAATGACGCCATCTCCTTCAAGGAGGCCGGTAAGGAAGTCCGCTCGATTACCCTCAACTCGGGCTCGTCGGGGGATCAGCTGGTCGGTGTGGGTCTGGGCGCCAAGAAGAAGACGCTCGACAAGCGCGGTGACGACATCAGGAAGTTCGTCGACGCCTCGTTGCGCGGATTGCGTTATGCGATCGATCACCAGGACGAGGCCATCGAGCTCAGCGAGAAGTATGTACCGGGGCTGCGCGGTGAGAAGCAGCGCGACAACGCCCGCGCCGTGCTCAAGGCCACCGCGTCGCTGATGAAGAACGACCAGGGCGAGCTGGGTGCGATCGACCCACAGACCTGGACCCGGATGGCCGACTTCATGTACGACCAGGGGCTCCTGGAGAAGACCGTCACACCTGAGGACGCCTACGACACGTCGTTCCTGCCCAAGTCGTAGGTCGGTACGCAGAGTTCCGGGTGGCTGATCAGGCGCCTGCCCGGCTGTGCAGCGCGGCGGTCACGGTGAACGCGGCCGCCGCGCCCAGCGCGAGCGCCAGCCAGCTGCCCGCCGCCGAGGCGTGGGCGACGACGAACAGCCCGATCGGCGGCCCGGAGGCCGTGCCCAGGTTCCAGGCCAGTGAGGCCAGGGCGCTCGCCCGGCCCACCGCTTCCTCGCCCGACCAGCGCAGCAGCAGCGGATAGAAGGCGGAGGAGTACATCAGCTCGCCCGCCGCGAAGACCACCGCGAAGGCCAGCAGCAGCCCGTACCGTACGGCGGCCGGGGCCGTCTCCCCGGCGAGCGCCGCACCCAGGCCGCAGCCGAACGCGATGGCCCACAGCACCGGGCCGGCCGCCAGGCCGACGGTCTCCGGCAGCCGCTCCAGGTGGCGGCGGAGCAGCGGCTGGAGGGCGATCAGGGCGAAGGAGTTGGCCGCCACCACCGTGCTGACCCAGCCCAGCGTGACCGCCATACGGTCATGCATCAGCAGCGGTACGGTCGCCTCGATCTGGGTGAAGCCGACGATCGCGAAGAGCGCCTGCGCCAGGATCAGCAGCGCCATCGGGCGGGCCCGCAGCAGGGTGCGATAGGTCGGCCCGGCCCCGGACGGCTCAGGTGGCGTCCGACGGATCTTGCCGCCTGCGGCGGGGGAAGCACCGATATGTGGCTCCGCCGCGTGGTCCGCCGGACACCCCGTAGTGGGCGCGGGCCGGGTCCGCGGCCGTACGCCCAGGATCACGGCGATCAGCGGCAGCGCCGCCAGTCCGTTGGCCAGGTACAGCCAGCGCAGCGCCCCCACCGGGGTGTCCGCGCCGTGCAGCGCGAGCCCCGCCACGACCGAACCCAGCCCGATCCCGGTGTTGTTGACGATATGCCGGATGGCGAAGGCGGCCCGGCGGCCGCTCTCGGGGACGGCCGTGTCCACGACGCCCACGATCGAGGCGTAGAAGAGCCCGAAACCGGCCCCGACGCAGATGCCCGAGGCGAGCACCAGCGCCACCGAGTCGGCCGGCGCCAGCAGCGCGTATCCGACGGCGAGCGCGGCGCCGCCCAGCGCGCCCACCCGGTGCGGGCTGCCCCGGTCCGCCAGCGGCCCGCCGGCCAGGGCGGCGGCGAAGCTGGCGGCGGCCATGGCGATGAAGTAGCCGCCGGCCGCCCGGCCGCCGAGCCCCAGCAACTGGCTGATGTAGATCGAGGTGAACGGGAAGCACAGCCCGTTGCCCAGGCTGGACAGCAGCAGGGCGCCCATGAGCAGGCCGAAGCGGCGCCCCAGGGGCGTACGGGGCGCCGTCTCGCCGAGGGCCGTCACGAGCCGAGCGCGGCGCGCACCTTGAGCAGCTCCTCGACCCTCCGCAGCTCGTACGGGGCGGGGAGGGAGAGCACCACATGGACCGCACCGGCCTCGGCGAACCCCTCGACCAGCGGCAGCTGGTCCGGGTTGATCATCACCGTACGGGCCACCCGGCCCGGGTCCCGGCCGACCCGGTCGCACCACTGGTCCAGGACGCCGCTCAGCTCGCGGAACTCGGCGACCGGGTCCTCGGAGGCCCAGCCGTACCAGTTCCACCAGTCGGCCTCGCGGGCCACCAGCTCCAGGGTGCGCCGCCGCCCGGCGCCGCCGATCAGCAGCGGAAGCGGGCCCGCGGGGCCGGGGTTGAGCTTGGCCAGCCGCTCCTTGACGGCGGTGACGGACGCGGCGAAGGCGTCCATGCGCCCGGCCGGGCCGGGGAAGGGCAGTCCGTACTCGGTGTGCTCGGCCTCGAACCAGCCCGCGCCAAGACCCAGCACCAGCCGTCCGCCGCTGAGCTGGTCGACGGTGCGGGCCATGTCCGCCAGCAGATGCGGATTGCGGAAGGCCGTGCAGCTCACCAGGGGCCCGATGGTGGCCCGCCGGGTCTCGACCGCCATCGCGGACAGCAGCGACCAGCACTCGTAGTGGCGCCCGGCGGGGTCGCCGGTGTGGGGCAGGAAGTGGTCCCAGGTCCACAGCGAGTCGACCCCGAGGGCGTCGGCCTCCCGCCACGCGGTGCGCAGCTCGGCGATTCCGGTGTGCTGGGGGTGGAGTTGCACGCCTACGCGCAGGGACACGGAGGGGAATCCTTTCGCTTGTCTCTTGATCTCTTGATCTCTTGGTCTCTTGCCGATGCGAGGGGGCTGGCCGATGCGCGAGGGGCTGGCCGATGCGCGAGAGAACTCGCCGATTCGGGCGCGGAGAGCGCCGTTCGAACGGGAACGCCGTTCGCGCGGGGAGCGCCGTACGGGCCGGGCCGCGGGCGGCTACGGCGTGACGACCACGCGGTAGACGGGCGTCTCGGCGGCCTGCTTGAGCGCCTTCTCGACCTCGTCCAGGGTGTAGCGCGCCGTCACCAGCGTCTCCAGCCGCCCCGACAGCCGCCCGCCGCGCAGCAGTTCGGCGGCGGCGCGCCAGTCGTCCGGCTCATGGCTGAAGGAGCCGGTGACGGTCAGCTGGCGGCGGTGCACCTCATAGCCGGGGAGCTCGGCGGGCGGGCCGCCGGGGCCGCCGCCGTAGAGAACGATGGTGCCGCCGTCGGCGACCGCGGCGAGGGCCGCGGCGATGGCCTCCTTGGAGGCGATGGTCACGAAGACCACATCGGCCGGGGGGAGTTGGCCGACGTCCTCGGGGGTGACGGCCGCGTCGGCGCCCGCCGCCGCGATGGCGGCCAGCCGCTGCTCGTCCCGTTCGACCACCGCGACACTGCGGGCTTTGAGCTCGGCGGCGACGGCGAGGTGGAGATGGCCCATATAGCCGGCGCCGATGACGGTGACCCGGTCCCCGGCGCGGAAGCCGCCGCGGCGCAGCGAGTGGACCACGCAGGCCAGCGGTTCGCCCATGGCGGCGACGGCGGGGTCGGTGTCGCCGACCGACCACACCCGTGACGCGGGCAGGGCGATGTATTCGGCGAGCCCCGCGCCCATGGTGATCGCGCCGTCCTCGCGCTTGTGCCCCTGGAGCGCGACACAGATGGCGGTCTGGCCGCGCCGGCAGCTGCGGCAGGCGCCGCAGCGCGGCAGTCCGTCGAGTGTGACGAGGGAGCCCACGGCGGGCATGTCCTCGAGGTCGGCGGCCTTGGCGCCGATCCGCTCGACCCAGCCGGAGATCTCATGTCCGGCGGCGGCGGGGTAGACCGTCATCCGCCCGGCGTAGAGATTGGCCTCCATGGTGCAGATGCCGCAGGCCGCGATGCGTACCAGCACCTCGGAGTCACCGATGTCGGGGTCAGGTATCTCTCTGGTCTCCACCTGGCCTGCCGCCGTGATGACAGCTGTACGCATGTGAACTGCCTTCCGGAATACGGATGTTGTGCCGGGAGGCTATGCCGGGGCGACGGGGGTGGCAAGGAAGAAAGATCACATGCTGGATCGTGCTCCGGAAGATGTCCGGCGGAAGCCCCACCAGATGATCAGGGCTCCGGCCGCGGCGGCGGCCGCGCCGACCACGGAGGCTACATGCATGGCGTGGACGAACCCCTCGTCGGCGATGTCCGACAGCCGCGGCAGCCGCATCTTCGCGCCGAGCAGCCGGGTGGCCTCGGGGGACTCCGCGGCGCTGTCGGCGGCACCGGACGGCAGCCCGCCGAGGCGCGGGGTGACCTGGTCGCGGTAGACGCTGACCAGGACGGAGCCGAGGACCGCGACCCCGAGGACCCCGCCGATCTGCCGCAGCGAGTTGTTGACGGCGGAGCCCGCGCCGGTCCGGTCGGCGGGGAGGATGGCCATGATCGCCTCGGTGGTGGGGGCGACGGCGGCGCCCATGCCCAGGCCCTGGAGGATGAGGAAGACCCAGAACAGCGGCAGTCCGCTGGTCTCGTCGAGGAAGACGTAGGCGATGAATCCGGTGGTGGCGATCAGCATGGCCGCGGTGACGACCGGGCGCACCCCGTAGGCCCGTACCAGCTTGGCCGAGAGCGGGGCGCCGAGCAGCACACCGAGTGCGACCGGGGCGATGGACAGCCCGCACTCCAGCGGGGTCTGGCCGTGGACGCCCTGGAGATAGAAGCTGGTGTAGTACATCGAGCCGTTGAGTCCGAAGAACGTGAGCATGACGGCGACGCTGGCGCCGGTGAAGCGGATGTCGCGGAAGAGCCGGACGTCGAAGCTGGGGTTGGCGACGCGCAGTTCGACCAGGACGAAGACCACGACCAGCGCCACACCTCCGGCCAGCGAGCCCACGATGGCGGGATCGGTCCAGTCGTTGCGGTGGCCGCCCTCGATGACGCCCCAGACGATGGCGAAGAGCCCGGCGGTGGAGAGCACCACGCCCAGCGGGTCGAACTTCTGCCGCACCCGGGTCACCACACCGGGCAGGAAGAGAAACGAACCGGCCACGCACAGCACCACGATCGGCACATTGACCAGGAAGACCGATCCCCACCAGAAGTGGTCGAGCAGCAGTCCGCTGAGCATCGGCCCGGTGGCGATCGCGATTCCACTGGAGCCCGACCAGATGGCGATGGCGGTGGCCCGGTGCCGCTCGTCGAAGACCTGCGCGATCAGGGCCAGGGTGGCGGGCATGATCAGGGCACTGCCGATGCCCATCGCACCGCGTGCCACGATGAGTTCGGTGGCCGAGCCGGCGTAGGCGGCCCAGGCGGAGGTAACGCCGAAGAGCACCATGCCGGTCAGGAGCAGACGGCGGTGGCCGTAGCGGTCGGCGAGCACCCCGCCGGTGAACAGCAGCACGGCGAAGACCAGGGTGTAGGAGCTGATGCTCCACTGGAGCTGGTTGGGGCTGGCACCGAGACCTTCGGTGGGGTCCGCGAGGGTCTTGAGGGCGACATTGAGCACGGTGTTGTCGAGCCACACCGCGAGTTGGGACAGGACGAGCACCGAAAGCGCGAGCCATTGCCGACCGGTGGGGGAGTGCGAGGGATCAACCTGCGTGGCATCGGTGGTCGCGGTGTTCTGTGCAGCCATGGGGGCGGCGCCTTTCGGGACCCAGGGCAAGGTGGGGGGTCCGCGTCGTATGGCAAGGGATGGCTTGCTGGCTCTGGAGGAAGTTACCAATCCGCCGAGCGGAGGCGCAGCCCCTTGCCGGCACGGGGAGGTGTCGTGGCCGGAACGCGAGGGTATTTCCCGGCGGGAAGTGTCCCATAAGGAACGATCTTCCTTGCCGTGTGCCAGGGGGCTCGTTACTGTTCCCGGAAAGGGAACGGGGGTGTCCTTTGAGCCATTTCGGAATTCAACCAAATGGGCGAGTGCCTATTGACGGATTTGACGGGGAGGCGGGTACGGGGGAAGCGGTCCGAACGGAGCCGGACATGGGGTCGGACAACCTGGAGGAGACTCTGGGTCAGGCGTTACGCCTCCTGGAGTCCGCCGTGCACCACCACCGCCGCTCCACGCTGGCCTCGGCGTCCGCCGAACTGCCGGTGGCCGGGGAGGCCGTGGCCGGGTGGGTGGCGCGGCTGGTGCTGCGCGCCGAGCGGGATGTGATCTGGAGCCTGCCGGAGGTGACGGGCGAGGATCACGCCCGGCTGGTGGCGCAGACCCTCGCCCAGCTGGCGGGCAAGGGGGTCAGGACCCGGATGCTCTGCCCGCCGGAGGTCATCCGGGGCGTGGCCTGGCAGCGCTCGGTGGGGACCGTGGCGCGGCTGGAGGTGCGTGTCACCGAGGGGGTGCGGCAGGAGCTGGTGGTCGTGGACGGCGCGGCGGTCATCGCGCCCGACGCCTCGCCGGGCGAGCCCGGCGGCTCCCGCGCCTCGATGATCCAGAACTCCACCGTGGCCGATATGCTGCACCAACTGCTGTGCGGTATGTGGGACACGGCCCAGCGCCCGATGCGGCCCCTGTCGTTCGAGGGCGGTGCGCGCGGCCGGGTGCTGCGTGAGGTGCTGACGCTGATGGCGGAGGGCTACAAGGACGACGCGGCGGCTCGCAAACTCGGCCTTTCGGTGCGTACCTACCGTCGCTATGTGGCCGACATCATGCGTGACCTCCAGGTCGAATCGCGCTTCCAGGCCGGAGTGCGCGCCGTGCGCGCCGGGCTGATGGAGTCCGAACCCGAGTAGGGGCGGGCCGCGCATCAGGAGGAGCGACAGCCGGGTTGTTGGCGGTTTGAACGTTATTGGAACGCTTCTGTCCACTGACGACCTGGCAGCTTCCTGCCGAATCCATGTTCTGACCGTGGGGTAACCGGGTGCCCTGTGCAGCTTTATGACACGTGAACTGGTCGAACGCTGGTGTTCACCGGGCACGTGACAGCTAGTGGACTCTGGGGTTGTCCCCTCCCGGACCGGCGCCTAGCGTCAGCGGGAGCTTCGTCGCTTTGCCCATGCCCGAAAATGGAGGTGCGCGGTAATGACCGCCATCGTCGAAGAGCGTCGTGAAACCATCAAGGAAATCGTTACCGATATTCTTGAGATCGACCCCGACGAGGTCACCGAGACCAGTCTCTTCAAAGAAGAGCATGACGCGGATTCACTGCGTGCCATTGAAATACTCGCGGCTTTGGAGAAGACCTTCAATGTCGTCATAGACCAGTCCGAACTTGCCCGGATGGTAAACCTCCGGGGCGTTTACGAGGTTGTCTCCGACGCGGCGGGCTGGTGACCGCCGGACCTGGCGGACTCCTCGGAAGGCAGGGCGAAATGCGTGGTGAGCCGGGTCGCAGGGTCGTTGTCACCGGCCTCGGGGCGGTGTCCGGCATCGGCGTCGGCGTGGCGGAATTCCTCGCCGGACTGCGCGCCGGGAAGAGCGCGGCGGGGCCCATCACCGCGTTCGACACGGAGGGCTTCGACCGATCTACGGCGTGTGAGGTCAAGGATTTCGAGCCGGACCGGTGGATTCGAAATCTCGATGTGCGGACCCTGGGCCGGGCGAGCCGGTTCTCGGTCGCGGCGGCCCGTATGGCGGTGGTCGACGCCGGATTCCCCGAGTCGGGGAGCGCGCTGCGCGACATACCGTCCCTGATCTCCGTCGGCACGACCGACGGCGAGTCCAGGGACCTCGACCATCTGGTCGAGGAGGAAGTGGACCTGGGGCCCGAGCGGATGGATCCCACGGTCGCCCGGCGGGTGCCCGCCGGACGGCTGTCGAGCGCGATCGCCCAGGAGTTCGGCCTCACCCGCGCCGAGGCGGTCACCCTCCCCACCGCGTGCGCCGCCGGGAACTACGCGGTCGGCTACGGCTTCGACGCCATCCGCGCCGGGGACGTGGACCTCGCGCTGTGCGGCGGGGCCGACGCCCTGTGCCGCAAGACCTTCACCGGCTTCTACCGCCTCGGCACCATCGCCCCCGAGCGCTGCCAGCCCTTCGACAAGGACCGCAAGGGCATCCTCACCGGCGAGGGCGCGGGCATCCTGGTGCTGGAGAGCCTGGAGTCGGCGCTGGCCAGGGGCGCCCGTATCTACGCCGAGGTCCTCGGCTACGGACTCAACTGCGACGCGGACCACCCCGTGGCCCCCAACCAGGACAGCGTGGTCCGCTGTATGCGGCTCGCGCTGGACAACGCCCGGGTCAAGCCGGAAGAGGTCGACTTCATCTCGGCGCACGGCACCGGCACCAAGGCCAACGACATCACCGAGGCCCGCGCCATCCGCCAGGTGTTCGGGAACACCGCGCCGCGCACGGTCTCCATCAAGTCGATGATCGGCCATTCCATGGGCGCCGCCGGGGCACTGGCCTCGATCGCCTGCGCCCTCGCGCTCACCGAGGGCTTCATCCCGCCGACCATCAACCATGACGAGACCGACCCCGAATGCGGTCTGGACTGTGTGCCCAACCAGGCCGTGGCGGCGGACCTGAAGGTGGTCCAGAACAACGGGCTGGCCTTCGGCGGGAACAACGCCGTCGTCATCTTCGGCAAGAGCCAAGCGGACTGGTCATGAGTCAGCTGGTCACCGGGGCGGGTGCCGTGGCGAGCGTGGGCGAGGGCGTGGACGAGGTCTTCCGGGCCCTGTGCGCCGGCATCAGCGGCCTCGGTGAGCTGCGCGGCTTCGACCAGGAGCGGTACCGGACCCGCCACGCCTACGAGATCGACGACCGCCCCGCGCCCGGCGCCGACCTCCCGGGCCGCGCCACCGACTGGCTGCTGCGCGCGGTCGGCGAGGCCGCGGCCCAGGCGGGGCTCGGCGAGGACCTGAGCGAGGTGCCCGTCCTCGTCGGCACCGGGCTGCGGGAGCTGCGCTCCGCCGAACTCGCCTGGCGCGACGGAGCGCCCTTCGACATCGGCCGGCTGCACTTCGGCACCGCGTTGCGCGAACGTTTCGGCGCGGTCCGCACCCACACCTTCTCCGGGGCCTGCTCGGCCTCGCTCTACGCGCTCGCACTCGCCGCCGACCTGCTGACCACGGGGGCCGAGGACACGGTCGTGGTAGCCGGTGTGGACACCGTGACCGAGTCGATGTACGGGCTGCTGGACCGGGTCAACAGCGAACCCCCCGACCGCGTCCGCCCGTTCGACCGGGACCGCCGCGGGGTGCTGATGGGCGATGGCGCGGCCGCCGTGGTGCTGCGCCGGGAGGAGCCCGGCGCGGGCACCGGCGCGCTCGGCCGGGTGCGCGCCGTCAGCATGAACTGCGACGCGCGTCATGTGACCGCCCCCGACCCCCAGGGCATCGCACGGGCGGTGCACGAGGCGCAGTGGCGGGCGGGCGTCAAACCGGGCGATATCGATCTGGTGCTGCTGCACGGCACCGGCACCCAGCTCAACGACGCCGCCGAGGCCGCCGCCATCGCCGAGGTCTTCGGCACCGAGGTGAGCGGGCCCCTGATGACCGCCATCAAGTGCATGACCGGCCACACCTCGGGCGGCTCCGGTCTGCTCAGCCTGATCGTCGCGCTGGAGTCCCTGGCCTCCGGCCGGGTGCCGCCCACCCTGGGCCTGGCCGAACCGCTGCCCGAGGCCGAGGCGTTCCGGTTCGTCCGGGAGGAGGCGCGGGAGGGCGGGGATCTGCGGGTCGCGCAGATCGACGCGTTCGGCTTCGGCGGTGTCAACGCGGTCGCCATCGTGGAGAGGGCCGACCGATGACGCATGGCCCCGGTGAAGTCGTCATCACCGGCGTCGGCCTGGCCGTCCCCGGCGCGAGCACCCCCGACGCGCTGCTGCGCCGCACCGCCTGCCCCGTCACCGGGCCCGACCCGGAGCCGTTCGACACCGCCGCCCGGATCGGCCGCCGGGGCCACCGCTACAAGGACCGGGCGACGCGGCTGGCGCTGTGCGCCGCGCTGGAGGCGCTGCGGGACGCCGACCTGCTCCCCTCCGACCGGGAGTCCGACAGCCCTGCCGGCGGCCCTTCCGACAGCCCTTCCGACAGGGAGACGGTGACGGTGCCGGGCGACACCATCGGCGTGGTCGCCAGCTCCAACCTGGGCAACCTCGACACCGCCTGCCTCACCACCACCGCCATCGCCGAGCGTTCGGCCGTGGACCTCAGCCCCATGAGCCTGCCGAACGCCTCCAGCAATGTGATCGCCTCCTGGGTGGCCATCCGCCACGGTCTGCGCGGCCCCAACCTGATGCTGTGCAACGGGCCGACATCCGGCCTGGACGCCGTGCACTGGGGCGCCGCGCTGGTCGCGGCGGGCCGGGTCCGGCGCGTGGTGGTGGTCGGCGCGGAGACGCACAACGCCGTCGTCGAGGATCTGCTCGGCCGGTCCGCCGGTGAGCTGCTGGACGGCGCGGCAGCGCTCGTCGTCGAGGGCGCCCGCTGGGCCGAGGCCCGGGGAGCGCGAGGAGTCGCCGCCCTCGGCCAATACGAGCGGCGGGCCGGGCTCACCGGCTGTGTCGAGGCCCTGCTGCCCGACGCCGCCGCCCCCGGCGTCTGGTTCACCCCCGAGCGTTACACCGAGGGGCCCGCCGGGGGCGTACCGGTGCCGCGGGCCGTGCCGCGCTACGACGTCACCGGCGCGGTGGGCCGGGCCTCCGGGGCCCTCGGGGTGCTCCAGTGCGTGGCGGCCGTCGGCTGGCTGGCCCGCGCCGCGGCCACGAGCGGCGCCGAGCCGGTCGAGCCGGTCGAGCCGGTCGAGCCGGACGCGGGAGCCGGGAACGGTACGGCCTTCGGTGCCGGTCCCGGGGGTGCGCGGGACCCGGTGCCCGTGTCCCGGCAGGCCCTGATCACCAGTGGTGACGACACCGCGGACGCCGTGGCCGGACTGTTGCTGCGCCCCACGCCCGACCGGAGCCACCCGCACCCCGCACGTGCCCCCCTTATCTCCATGGAGTGTTCCCGATGACCGCCGCCGCCCCGCCGATGTCGACCAAAGCCCTGCTGACGGACGTCACCACCGTCCGGCTGCGCCCGCGCTACGAGGGCTCGAACATCTGCACCTGGATCGGCTTCAAACACGTCAACTACCTCGTCGAGGAAGCCGTGCTGGTGCACTTCGCGGAGTCCGGGGTGCCCGCGCGACGGCTGTACGAGGAGCACGGTCTCGGGCTGGACATCGTCGCCCTGGAGACCCGCATCCTGCACGCCTTCCACATGGACGACGTGGCCGAGGCCGAGGTGGTGCCGGACACCGCCGAGGACGACCGCACCCTCGGCTTCCGGGTGACCCTGCGCGTGGACCGCGACGGCTCGGTCCTCAAGGCCGTGGCCGCCAAGGTGCGGGTCTCGCTGCGCGCCGACTCCTATCTGCCGGAGCACGGTGAACCCTCGGCCGAGTTCGCGCACTTCGTGGTGGACCGGCTGGGCGCCGAGGCGGGCCCGGACGAGCTCGCCCCGATCCGGGTGCAGATGCCGGACGGCGACGAAAGCGCCGTCCTCGCCTCGCTGACCGAGGGCCGCAACGCCTACGCCTGGAAGTGGAACATCCCCTATCCGTACTGCCACTTCACCGAGCGGCTCCAGATGTCCGGCTATCTGCGGCTGATGGAGGAGGCCAAGGACCGCTTCGTGTTCGACCGGGGCATCTCCATCAAGACCCTGCTGGACGACCGCAAGTGGATACCGGTCGTTCCCCAGTCCTCGGTGCGCGTCATCGACGAGGCGGTGATGGAGGAGGACCTCTACACCGTCTACACGGTCGAGGAGATCTTCAAGGACCTCACCTACACCGCCCGGATGGACTGCTTCGTGGTCCGCGACGGCGCGCTCACCCTCACCGCCACCGGCCGGATCACCCATGGCTACGCGGTGATCGAGAACCGCAGCGACTGGCGGCTGGTCCCCTTCGACCGGCGGGTGCTGGACGCGCTCGGCGGAGAACAGAGCGGCACCTGATGGACGACGTACTGGTCACCGGCCTCGGCGCGCTGTCCCCGCTGGGCGCGGGCGTCGACGCCTTCTGGCGCGGGATGCACGCGGCGGACACCGGGCCGACGCGGGTCCCCGACCCGCTCGCCCATATGGACCATCCGCTGATGTACCTGGTGCCGGAGGCCGACCTTCCGGACGGGCCGCCGGAGCGGGACGGGCTGCCGCTGGGGCGCGCCTCCCAGTTCGCGCTCGCGGCGGTGCGGGAGGCGGTCGCCGACGCGGGGCTGGCCGCGCCGCCGGGGCCGGATACGGGATCGGATACGGGACCGGACGCCGGGCCGGGCGCCCTGGGCGCCGGGGTCGATCCGCGCCGGGTGGCCGTCGCCCTCAGCACCGGTATGGGCGACACGGATCTGCACGAGGGCTGGTGGACCGGCCAGGCCCCCGAGTCCGGCCGCTGGGCGCCCGCCTTCCCCCTGGCCTCGGTGGTCGGCGGATGGCTGGGCGCGCAGGGCGTCAACACCTGTGTCAGCAACGCGTGCGCCGCCGGCGGCTACGCGCTCTCGGTGGGCGCCGATCTGATCCGCTCCGGCGAGGCCGATGTGGTGATCGCGGGCGGCGCCGAGGCGTACTCCCGGGTCGCCCTGGCCTGTTTCAACCGGCTGGGCGCCATCGACCCCGAGCGCTGCCGCCCGTTCGCCGTCGAGCGGCGCGGCACCGTCTTCGGCGAGGGTGCCGCCGTGCTCGTCCTGGAGTCCGCCACGCACGCCCGCGCGCGCGGCGCGCGCACCGTCTACGGCCGTCTGGCGGGCGCCGGCTGGAGCTGCGACGCCTACCACGCGACCGCCCCCGAGCCCTCCGGTGAGCAGATCGAGCGCGCGATGCGCGAGGCGCTGCGGGAAGCGGGGACCGGGGCCGAGGTCGGGACCGGCTCGGGTACCGGCTCCGGGGCGGAGTCCGGCTCCGGCGGGCTGGGGTTCGTGATCCCGCACGGCACCGGCACCGAGCTCAACGACGTGGTGGAGAGCCGGGTGCTCGGCGCGCTGACGCCCCGGACACCCCTCTACAGCGTCAAGGCGCTCATCGGGCACACGGGCGGCGCGGCGGGCGCCTTCGCCGCGCTGGCCGCCAGTCTGGTGCTGCACCACAAGACGCTGCCGCCGAACGTGCCGGTCGGCGAGCGGGACCCCGAGTGCGGGGTGCCGCTGCCGTCCGGCTCCGCGCCCATGACCGGCGCGTACGGGCTGGTCAACGCCTATGCCTTCGGGGGCAACAACATCTCGCTCGTCTTCGGGGAGGCCGCCGCGTGAACGACGCACATGCGGCCGCCGGGCCGGGGGTGGCGATGAACGGCGCGCCTTTGCGCCGTGTGGGCGGAGAGGCGAACGAGGGGGCGGCGGGCGACGCGCATGCGGTCGCCGGGCCGGGGATGGTGACGAGAGGCGCGTCTCTGGGCCGTGTGGGCGGAGAGGCGAACGAGGGGGCGGCGGGCGACGCGCATGCGGTCGCCGGGCCGGGGATGGTGACGAGAGGCGCGCCTCTGGGCCGTGTGGGCGGAGAGGCGAGCGGGGAGGCGGCGGGTGGCGATCCGGCCGTCGGGCTGGTGGTGACGGGCATCGGCACCGTGGACGCGGACGGTTTCGACTTCCGTACGGCGCTCGGCCGTCACGGCTACAAGTACCTGCCCGCCGCCTCCCAGTACTTCCTCGCCGCGGCCAAGCGCGCGCTGGCCCAGGCGGGCCCGGAGGCCCTGGAGGCGGTAGGCCCCGAGGAACGCGGCGCCGCGGTGGGCACCAACAGCGCAGCCGTCGCCCTGCACCACACGATGGACCGTACGGTCACCACCTCCGGGGCGGGTGATTTGTCCCCGGTCGCCGCGCCCTACTTCTCCATCAACCTCTTCGGCAGCCGCCTGGCCACCGAACACGACCTCAAGGGCTTCAACCTCACCTTCACCAGCCCCCGGGTCGCGGGCCTGGAGGCGCTCCAGACCGGTCAGCGCGCCCTCCTCACCGGCCGGGCCCGGCGTTTGCTGGCCGGGGCCACCGAGGAGGCGTTGCCCGAGGGCGAACCGGGGGCCGGCACCTCGGAGGCCGGGGCCGTCGCGCTGGTGCTGGAGCCCGAACCCGCCGCCCGGAGCCGGGGGGTGGCGGCGCTGGGCCGGGTGGGCGTCCGCTCGTTCTTCCTGCCGCCGAAGGCGGCCGCCTCCGCCGAGGGGGCCGAGCGCGCCGCGGCGCTGCTGCGGGACGCGCTGGACGCCCTCGGCCACCGGCCGGACCAGCCCCTGGCCGTCACCGCCGTCCTCGACGACTCGCCGGTCGGCGAGGCCATGGCGGCGGCGCTGGACGAGAAGGCGCTGGACGAGAAAGCGCTGGGCGGGCGGCCACCGGCCGGGAAGCCCGAACGGGTCCCGGCGGGCGCGGGCGCCCTGGAGCCGGTGGCGCGCGTGGCCGCCGCCCTCGTCGCACCGGCCGGGCGCGCCCACGCCGTCATCACCGCGGCGGCCGAGGGGAACGCCGCCGTATGCCTGGTCACCCCGGCGAGGGTGGACGCCACCCCGGGCGGCCCCGACGTCACTTCGGCCGAGGCAGGCGCCACCCCGGCCGGGCTGGGTGCCACTCCCGGCGGCCCTGACGTCACTTCGGCGGGGGCGGACGCCACCCCGGCGGGGGCGGGCGCCGCCCCTGGTGGCCCGGGCGCCACTCCCGGCGGCCCGGGCGCCACCCCCGGCGGCCCCGACGTCACCCTGGCGGGGGTGGACGCCACCCGGGGCGGCCCCGACGTCACTTCGGCCGGGGCAAGTGCCACCCCGGCCGGGCTGGGCGCCACTCCCGGCGGGCCTGACGTCACTTCGGCGGGGGCGGACGCCACCCCGGCCGAAGCAGGTGCCGCCCCTGGCGGGCTGGGTGCCACTCCTGGCGGGCTGGGTGCCACTCCTGGTGGGCCGGGTGCCGCCCCTGGCGGGCCGGGTGCCACCCCCGGCGGGCCCGGCGCCACCCCCGGGGGGCCCGGCATCACCCCCGGCGGGCCCCCCGGGGCGGAAGCGAGCAGCCGATGAGCGGACGACGGAGGGCGAGCGAGCGATGATCACCCGACTCGAAGGTTCCTGGTGCCTGGTCCTGGGCGCGTCCAGCGGTATGGGCCTGGCCATCGCCCATGAACTGGCCCGCGAGGGCGTCCACATCCTCGGCGTCCACTTCGACACCACCGACGGCCAGGAGAAGGCCGCCGTCGCCCGGGAGGAGATGCGCGGCCACGGCGTCGAGGCCCACTTCTTCAACGCCAACGCCGCCTCCGCCCGCACCCGCGAGGAGCTGCTGCCCCGGTTCGAGGAGCTGACCGGCGGCGCGGGCATCCGGATCGTGGTGCACTCGCTCGCCTTCGGCACCCTGCTGCCGTACGTCGGCGCGGCGGGCGAGGACAGCCTGACCTCCCGCCAGATGAACATGACGCTCGATGTGATGGCGCACTCCCTCGTCTACTGGACCCAGGACCTGTTCACCGCCGGGCTGCTGCGCCAGGGCGCCAAGGTGTACGCGATGACCAGCGCCGGGGGAGCCAGGGTGATGCCCCACTACGGCGCGGTCTCCGCCGCCAAGGCCGCCCTGGAGTCCCATGTGCGCCAGCTGGCCCTGGAGCTCGCCCCCTCCGGCATCGCCGTCAACGCGCTGCGCGCCGGGGTCACCCCGACCCCGTCCATGGAGCGCATCCCCGGCAGCGACCGGCTCGCCGCCCACGCCCGGGACCTCAATCCGCACCGGCGGCTGACCCGGCCCGAGGACGTCGCCGAGGCGGTCTCGCTGCTCTCGCGCACCGACTCCTCCTGGATCACCGGCAATGTGATCGGCGTGGACGGCGGTGAGCTGCTGACATGACGGCCCATCTGCTGATCGAGACCGGCGGGCCGCAGACCGGACCCGCCTGCGAGCGGTTCCTCGGCGACGCCGCGCGGCTGGCCAGGGACGGCCATCAGGTGGTGCTGTTCCTCGTCGAGAACGGCGTGACCGCCGCCGTCCCCGGTGCCGCCCCCGGAATCGAGACGTTCCTGAGCGACGGCGGCGAGCTGTGGGTGGACACCTTCTCCGCCGCCCAGCGCGCCCTGCCCGCCGCCGATCTGACGCCCCGGGCGCGGCTGGTGGAGATGGACGACGTGGCCGCCAAGCTGCTGGAGCCACGGGTCAGGGCGGTGTGGCACTGATGCCCAGGCCCGTTCCCCGTACCGATGTGCTGCTCAACCTCTTCGGCGCGCCCCACCAGAGCGACCTGGTCACCTCGGCGCTGCGGCTTGCCGGCGCGCTGCTCGCCCGGGGCGCCCGGGTGCAGATCTGGACCTGCGGTGACGCCACCCGGCTGACCGGCGCGGCCCTCGGCGATACCAAACCGCGCGACTACACCGACCTGGGCCGCGAGTATCCGTCCGCCGCCCGGGTCGTCCGCGAGTTGATCGAGGATCACCCCGACCGGCTGTACTGGTACGTGTGCCGCTTCTGCGCCGAGGAGCGGGGCGCCGCCGACCAGATACCGCAGGTCCGTACGCGAGCGCCCTTCGTCTTCGCCGAGCATGTGAACGCGGCGGACAAGAGCCTGCTCATGGGGGTGTGCTGAGCCATGGGCGACCAGGCGCGCTGGCTGCTGATCGTGGAGAAGGCGTACCGGGGCTCGATCGAGACCCAGTACGCCGACGTGCTGTACTGCGTGCCCGATCTGCACCGGCAGAGCGGCGGCTGCGATGTGGCGCTGCGCGGCCCCGCCGTCGGCTACGCCCTCGACACCGGCTCCCGGCCTTCGCTGCGCCTGGGCGACCGCACCCTGGACACCCTGCCCCATCCCCCCGCCTCCGTGGCGAAGCTGCTGGCCGCCGGGGTGACCGTGCTGGCCGAGCGGGACGGCCTGGCCGCCCTCGGCCGCACCGCCGCCGAGCGGCTGCTGCCCGGCGTACGCGTCATCGAGGGCGACGACCTCGCGGCGCGCTGGCCCTCCTACGAACAGGTGTGGTTCCTGTGACCCGCCCCTCCCACGGCCCCATGGCCCCAACCGACATTCCCTTGGCCTCTACCGAAGGAGCACCCGTACCCATGGTCAACGCCCCCGGCGGGGCAGCCCCGGTCATCTCGGCCTGGACCGCCGTATCGCCCCTGGGACTGCGCGGGTCCGACTTCGCCGCGGCCCTGCGGTCCGGCCGCACGGCTGGCCGGCCGCTGGACCCCGAGGAGTGGTCGGTGCCGTTCCGCGAGGCGAGCCTCGTGCCCGACTTCCACATCCGGCAGATCCTCGGCCGCAAGGGCACCCGCTCCATGGACCGGGCCACCGGGCTCGCCGTCACCGCGATCCGCCATCTGCTGACCGGGGAGCGGGAGTTCGCCGAGGCCGAGCGGCTGCCGGGAGTGGACGAGGAGACCGGCCTCGCGCTCGGCACCAGCACCGGCTCCGCCCAGAGCATCATGGACTTCACCCGGGACTCGCTGGTGGGGGAGAAGCCCTTCTACGTGGACCCGGCCCGGTTCCCCAACACCGTGATGAACTGCGCGGCCGGCCAGTCCGCCATCTGGCACGGGCTCAGGGGCCCCAACACCACCATCGCGGGCGGCCGCGCCACCGGGCTGCTCGCCCTCCGGTACGCGATGCGGCTCCAGCGCGCCGGACGGGCCAGGGCCGTGTTGTGCGGGGCGGTCGAGGAGTTCTCCTCCGCCCGCGCCTGGCTGGAGTGGCACGCCCGCGCGGACGGGGACGGCGCCGACAGCGCCGCCGTGCTCGGGGAGGGCGCGGCCGTATGGCTGCTGGAGCCCGACGCCTCGGCGCGCGAGCACGGCCGTAAGGGGCTCGCCGAGGTGCTGGGCCTGGAGTTCGGCTGCGCCCCGGACGCGACGGCGGCCCGTACGGTGCTCGCCGAGGCGATCGCCCGGCTGCTGCACCGCACCGGTGTGCCCCCCGGCGAGCTGAGCGCCGTCGCCGACTCCGGCGCCCCAGGGGCCGAGGGGGAGGCCGAACGCGCCGCGCTCGCCGACGCCCTCGACGGCAAGGAGCCGCCGCGGATCACGGTCGCCGACACCATCGGCGACACCTGCGCCGCCGCTGCGGCCTTCCAGATCGCCGCCGTGCTCGCGATGGCCGAGCGCAAGGAGATCTCCCCCGGCGCGACCGCTCTGGTCACCACCGTGGACCGGGACGGCGTGGTCGGCGCGGCCCTGCTGCGGATCCGGTGACGGGCCGGCCGCCCCCTGAACTGAAGGAGCTGGTTGAGATGACGGACCGAGAGACGACGGGCGGAGCCGCCCACGACGGCGCGCCCCGTACGGCGCTGGTCTTCCCCGGACAGGGCGCCCAGAAGTCGGGCATGGGCCAGGCGTGGCGGGACACCGAGTCCTGGGCGCTGGTGGCCGAGATCTCGGACCACACCGGTGTCGACGTCGAGGAACTCCTGCTGAAGGCGGACGACGAGACGTTGCGCCGCACCGACCTCGCCCAGATCGCCGTCTTCACCACCGAGGTGCTCGCCCACCGCGAGGCGGCGGCCGCCGGGCTGCTGGGCGAGGTGGTGGCCTGCGCCGGGCACAGCCTGGGCGAGTACACCGCGCTGTACGCCGCCGGGGCCGTGCCGCTCGCCGACACCGCCCGCCTCGTCGCCGCTCGCGGCCGCGCCATGCGTGCGTGCGCCGAGCGGTCGCCCGGCACCATGGCCGCCGTGGTGCGGCTCGGCCCCGAGACCGTGGAGGCGCTGGTCGCCCGGGTCCAGGAGGACGGCGGCCAGGTCTGGGTGGCCAATGTCAACGCACCCGGCGCCATCGTGCTCTCCGGCACCGCCGAGGCCGTCGACCGGCTCGCCGAACTGGCCGTGGAGAGCGAGGGCAAGGTGATCCGGCTCGCCGTGGGCGGCGCCTTCCACAGCCCGCTGATGGCCGCGGCCGCCGATGAGCTGCGCGAGGCCCTGGCCGCCGTGCGCTTCGCCCCCGAGCACCTCCCGGTCGTCGCCAACGTGGACGCCCGCCCGTACGCGAGCGGCGAGCGCTGGCGCGACCTCGAACTGAACCAGCTCACCAGCCCGGTGCGCTGGGAGGAGAGCGTCCGCACGCTCGCCGGTGAACTGGGCTGCAACCGGTTCGTGGAGCTGGGCCCCGGGCGCCAGCTGACCGGCATGATCCGCCGGATCGCGGACGGCGCGCTCACCGTCCCGGTCGAGTCGGCCGCCGCGCTCGCCAAGCTGACCACCCCCGAACCCTGAGCCCCACCCCCCTGAGAGCGGAAGGAGACCCCCGCATGGCCGACGCCACCGCCGCCCTGGACATGGACGAGCTGCGCACCTTTGTCGCGGATGTGCTCGATGTGGACGAGGAGGACGTCACCGACGACGCCGACTTCGTCAAGACGCTGGGCGTGGACTCGCTGATGGCCCTGGAGGTCATGGTCGTCCTGGAGAAGAAGTACTCGGTGAAGCTGGAGGAGCGGGAGATGAAGGACATCACCACGCTCCGGAAGGTGCACGACCTGCTCGCCTCGAAGATGGGGAAGTGAGATGACGACGGCCGCGTGCGGACCGGTCGACGGGGCCGTGGAGGTCGTGGACCCGGGCGTCCCCGGCGAGCGGCCCGCCCGGTGCGTGGCCGTGGTCGGCGCGTCGGAGAAGGTGTTCGCCGGGCACTTTCCAGGATTCGCCATCTTCCCCGGGGTGTGTGTGGTGGAGTACGTCCAGCGCGGCGCCCTCGCCACGCTGCCCGAGCGCGAACCGGGCGGGCGCTGGGTCCTGGCGGCCGTGGAGTCCTCCCGCTTCCTCAGCCCGGTCTCTCCCGGAGACGAGCTGACCAGCGAATACGTCTGGTCGCGCAAGGACGGGGCCTGGCGCTGCCGGGCCTCGGCGGCCACCGGGCGCGGGCCCGCAGCGCAGATAAGGCTGCGCTTCGAGAACCGGGACGCCCCGGGCGCGGAGGCCGGGGTGGAGGAGCGAAGAGACCAAGACGTACGCGCCCGAGGAGCGGACGCCGGATGATCACCGTCGATGAGATCAAGCGGCTGCTGCCGCACCGCTACCCCATGCTGCTGGTCGACCGGGTCACCGAGCTGGTGCCGGGTGAGCGGGCCCGCGGGCTGAAGGCGGTCACCTGCAATGAGCCCTGGTACGAGGGGATGCCGGACACCGCGTCCGCGGAGGACTACCACTATCCGTGGACGGTGCTCATCGAGTCCTGGTGCCATGTGGCCGGGGTGCTGGTGACCTGGGACCGGCCCAACCCCGATGTGCGCGCGGGCAAGGCGATGCTGCTCGGCGGCATCACCGACGCAGAGTTCCACCGCCCGGTGGTGCCCGGCGATGTGGTGGAGCACCATGTGCGGCTGGCCCGCCGGGTCGGCGAGACCTTCGTCTTCGAGGGCGAGAGCCTGGTCGGCAAGGAGACCGCCCTCACCATCGGGCGGCTGACGATGACCATGCGCCCGGCCTCCGAACTGACCGCCCCGCCGGTGACCGGCCCGCCCCCGGCCGACCCCCCTGCGGCTCCGCCCGTGCCCGACTCCCCTGTGCCCGACCCGCTCTGAACCACACCACCCTCCGGGAGAAGGACCTCACCGTATGTCCGACCGAATATCCGACGACACGGGCCGCGCATCCGGTGACGAGAAGCCGACGCCGCGCGTCGCGCTGGTCTCCGGCGGGTCCCGCGGCATAGGCCGGGCCACCGTGCTGCGGCTGGCCCGGGACGGTTTCGACGTGGCGTTCTGCCATCGCTCCAGCCCCGACGCCGCGCATCGGCTGGAGGAGGAGGCGGCCCGGCTCGGCGGCGGGCGGGTGATCGGCAGACAGACGGATGTCCGCGACGCGGACGCGGTGCGCGAACTGGTCGCCTTCACCGAGGAGTCGCTGGGCCCGGTCGAGGTCGCGGTCACCTCCGCCGGGATCACCCGGGACAATCCGCTGCTGCTGATGAAGGACGAGGAGTGGCGGGGGGTTCTGGAGGTCAACCTGGACGGCACCTATCACCTGTGCCGTTCCGTGGTGTTCGGAATGATGAAACGCAAGTCCGGATGCGTCATCAACATCTCGTCGGTCGCCGGTGTCCACGGCAATGCGACCCAGAGCAATTACGCGGCCTCCAAAGCGGGGATCATCGGTTTCACCAAGTCGCTCGCCAAGGAGGTCGGACGGTACGGCATCCGGGCCAATGTGGTGGCGCCCGGCTTCGTCGAGACCGATATGACATCGGAGCTGTCCGAGCGGGTGCGCAAGGAGGCGGAGCAGAGCATTCCGCTGCGCCGCTTCGGCCGCCCCGAGGAGGTCGCCGACATGGTCGCGTACCTGGTCGGAGCGGAGTATGTGACCGGCGCGGTGTTCCAGGTCGACGGCGGCATCGTGCTCTGACGGGCGCTGCGGGCACCGTCGGTCGAGCGGTGCCCGCGAGCTGAGAGAGCGTCACGCAGGAGACGGAAGAGGGAGGGGGTACGGACGTGGCGGCCAAGCGCAGCAAAGCACCGCGCTTCTATTTCAATTTCCGCAGCCCGTACAGCTGGATCGCCTACCGTGATCTGATGGACCGCTATCCGGATGTCGCACAGGCGGTGGAATGGCACCCCTGGTGGGAGCCGGACGCGGACGGTGAGCGCCGTATGGCCGAACACGGCCATCACTTTCCGTATACGGCGATGTCCCGGGAGAAGCAGCTCTATATCCTCCAGGATGTGCGCAGGCTGACGACCGACCGCGGGCTCGCGGTCAGCTGGCCGGTGGATCGCGGCCCGGTCTGGGAGGTGCCGCATCTGCCGTACTTCCGCGCGCTGGACGCGGGGCTCGGCCCCGCCTGGATCGAGCGCGTCTACCGTGCGCGCTGGCTGGAGGGCCGCGACATCTGCGACCGTACGACCATCGCGGCCATCGCCGCGGAGCTGGGGCTTCCGGCCGACCGGGCGGCAGCAGCGGCCGATGACGAGGAGCTGCGCGGTGGCCGGGGGCTCCAGGCCCTGCTCACGCTCAGCGACGCCGGGGCGTTCGGCGTGCCGTTCTTCACCCACGGCTATGACAAGTTCTGGGGCGTGGACCGGCTGCCGGCCTTCGTCGACTCGGTGCGCTCCCGTTCCGGGCCGGGCGCCGGCTCCGGCCCGCGCTCCCGGGACACGCCGCCCGACGGGCCGTTGGGCGCGGACGCCGCCGGGCTGTCGGACGCGGACTTCGTCGTCGCCCGGTCGGCCGATCCGGGCCATGCCGGGGGCTGCGGCTGACTCTTCGCCCGTCCGCTCGTTCACACGATGTCGCCCGACCGCCCGACCGCCCGACCGCCCGCTCCGACCGCCTGACCGCCTGACCGCCCGCTCCGACCGCCCGTCCGCGCCGACCGCCTGTCCCCCGCCCGTCCGACCGCCCGTCCCGACCGAGACGAGAACGCCCTGACCGCCGACGGACACTCCCCCTCCTGGAGGACGCAGATGCCCGAGCCACGCCAGACGTCGGCGCGGCCTCCCTCGCCGGGAGCCCGCGTCCTCTCGGCCGCGGCCCTGCCGATCGCCCCGCTGTACGGGGTCTCGCTGGCGTATCTGGCCTTCCATCCGCGGCGCCGGGAGCAGCGGGAGCACCCACGGGACCACGGGCTGCCCTGCACCGAGCTGAAGGTCCCCTTCGCGGCGCGCAAGCACCTCGACACCTGGCTGTGCCCGGGCTCTCCGGAGAAGGTGGTGGTGCTCGGGCACAGCATGGCCACGGCGAAGGACCACAGCCTCCGCCATGCGAAGTTCCTGCACGACGCCGGGTACACCGTCTGTCTGTTCGACCACCGCAACCACGGGGCCAGCAGCGACGACCGGGCGCTGTTCGGGCTCGGCGACCGGTTCGCGGGCGATGTCACCGCCGTGGTGTCCCATCTGCGCGACCAGCGAGGGTACGGCTCGGCGCGGATAGCCTTCTACGGCTTCTCGTTCTCGTGCTTCTCGTCGATGTGGGCGCTGACCCACGACGGGTTCGAACTCGACGCGCTGGTGTGCGACAGCGGGCCGGGGCACGATGTCCCGCCGCTGCTGCGCAAGTTCCTGGAGGCGGACGCGCTGCCGCTGCCCGACCTGCTGAGGGGCGAACCGGCCCGTTCGGTGGTGGCACGGACGCTGTGCGCGGTGGGTCCGGCCATGCTGCGGGCCCAGTGGCCCCCGCCCGCGACGGGCAAGTTCGCCAAGATCCCCCTGTTGTTCATGTCGGGCGAGCACGATGCGATCGTGCCGCCGTCCTCGGTGGACGCGCTGGCCGAACGCTATGCCCAGGCCGAGACGCACGTTCTGCCGGGAGCCGAGCATCTGCTCGGGCTGGAGACCGATCCTGAAGGCTACGCGAGCGTGGTGCTGGATTTCCTTGAGCGGGCCCTGGGGTAGCAACCTTGACCGTCCTCGCCGGGACGGAACTTTTGGGAAGAGGGAAGAGAGAGCATGCAA
>NZ_JANIIC010000037.1 GCF_024519315.1 Streptomyces malaysiensis subsp. samsunensis
GGTTCCCGGGTTGCGAACAGTCGCACCGGTGAATCAGTTCCACTTGACTTAATTGAAGAGTGTGCTTGTTCGCTAGAACCCGATAGGGTTTCGGTGGTCATTGCGTTAGGGAAACGCCCGGTTACATTCCGAACCCGGAAGCTAAGCCTTTCAGCGCCGATGGTACTGCAGGGGGGACCCTGTGGGAGAGTAGGACGCCGCCGAACAATCTTTGAAGGACCCTTGGCCCCAGCGTGCATGCTGGGACCAAGGGTCCTTTTTTTGCTGGGCCCGCATCAGTGTGTCTGGTGCGGGAGAATGGCTGTAGTACATGAAGACAGGAGTCACGCCGATGTCCACCAACTCTCCCGACGACCGGTCGGGCCGCGAGCCGCGGCGCCGGGACGCCGGCGACCGGCGGGAGTTCCGCGGCTCCGGACCGCGCCGCGACGGCGGTCGCGGTGGTTTCCGGCGTGACGATCGCCACGATGACCGACCGCGCGGGCCGCGCCGCGATGACGACCGTGGCGGATTCCGTCGCGATGACCGCCGGGATGACCGTCGGGACGACCGCAGGGACGAGCGCCCGCGTGGGCCTCGTCGGGACGAGGACCGAGGCGGCCGTCCGGGCGGCTATGGGCGCCGCGACGACCGGGGCGGCCGTCCGACCGGACGTTACGAGCGCCGTGATGACCGGCGTGACGATCGGCGCGACGACCGCCGTGATGAGCGGCCGCGTGGGCCACGTCGCGATGACCGCGACGGTGGCTTCCGGCAGGGCGGTTTCCGCCGGGACCGTGACGATCGGCCGGGCTTCCGCCGGGACGACGACCGTGGTGGCTACCGGCGCGATGACCGTCGTGATGAGCGTCGTGATGACCGTGGTGGGTTCCGCCGTGACGATCGTGATCGTGGCGGCCGGGGTGGCGGCTATGAGCGTCGTGATGAGCGGCCCTCGTACCGCCGTGATGACGACCGTGGCGGGTTCCGTCGTGATGAGCGTCGTGATGACCGTGGTGGGTTCCGCCGCGATGATCGTGATCGTGGCGGCCGGGGTGGCGGCTATGAGCGTCGTGATGAGCGGCCCTCGTACCGCCGTGATGACGACCGCGGTGGATTCCGTCGTGACGACCGTCGTGATGAGCGGCCTTCGTACCGCCGTGACGATGACCGTGGCGGGTTCCGTCGTGACGACCGCCGTGAGGATCGTCGTGATGAGCGGCCCCGTGGGCCGCGGCGTGATGACCGGGACGGTGGGTTCCGGGGCGGTCGCGACGACCGCGGGCCGCGTCGGCCGTACGGTCAGGGTCGGGACCGTGACGATCGGCGGGCCGGCGGCGGTGGCTTCCAGCGCCGTGACGACCGCGCGGGGGGCTACGGACGCCGCGACGACCGTGTGCGGGACCGCGACCGTGAGCCGATCAAGCGGATGCCGATCCCCGAGGACGTCACCGGCGAGGAGATCGACAAGGGTGTGCGGCAGGAGCTGATGAGCCTGCCGAAGACGCTTGCCGAGGACGTCGCCAAGAACCTCGTCATGGTGGCCAAGCTGCTGGACGACGACCCCGAGCGGGCGTACCAGTACTCGCGCGTCGCCCTGCGGCTCGCCTCCCGGGTGGCCGCCGTGCGCGAGGCCGCGGGCTTCGCCTCGTACGGCGTCGGCAAGTACGCCGAGGCGCTCGCGGAGTTCCGCGCCGCGCGGCGGATGACCGGGAACTCCGATCTGTGGCCGGTGATGGCCGACTGCGAGCGCGGCATGGGCCGTCCCGAGCGGGCGCTGGCCATGGCCGGTGAGCCGGAGGTGCAGAAGCTGGACCGGGCCGGTCAGGTCGAGATGCGGATGGTGGCCGCGGGTGCCCGGCGCGACATGGGCCAGGCCGACGCCGCCGTGGTCACCTTGCAGAGCCCGGAGTTGGCCTCGCATGCCATCCAGCCCTGGACCGCCCGGCTGCGCTACGCGTACGCCGACGCGCTGCTGGCGGTGGGCCGCGAGGAAGAGGCCCGTGAGTGGTTCGCCAAGGCGCTCGAGGCGGATCAGGGCGGGACCACGGACGCGTCGGACCGGCTCGCCGAGCTGGACGGCGTCGAGTTCGTGGACGCCCTCGACCTGGAGCAGGAGGCGGACGACGAGGCCCCTCGGCCGGTCGAGGAGCCCACGGCCGCCGAGCCCATGGACGCGGCGGAGGCGGCGGAGGACGCGGTAGAGGAAAAGGCCGGGGACGAGGGCGCCGAGGAACCGGCCGAAGAGGCCAGGCCGGTGGCGGAGGCGACGTCCGAGGACGGCCAGGCCGGGCCCGAGAAGGCCGGCGACGACAGCTGATGTCACAAGGGGGCGGGATCCCACACCGGGATCCCGCCCCCTTCGCATGTCCGCCGCCGTAAGACTCACGCATGTCCGCGGCTGAAAGGCGCAGACGGGTCGGAGGGCTCGGACGGACCGAGAAAGGCTCAGCCCAGCGTCAGGCTCCGCAGCACCAGCCCTGTCGCCGGTTTCGGCCCGAAGGACGTCGACTTGTGCGGCATCGCGATGCCCTGCCGCGCCAGTTCGTGTACGACGTCCTCGCGCACCGGATGCATCAGCACCGCCGTACCGCCCAGCCGCTCCGCCTGCTCGACGGCGGCCGTCGGGTCGTGGATGTAGCCGATGTGCTCGGGGGTGTCCGGGACGTCCCACAGCTGGTCCAGCAGGGTGTGGTGGAGCACGGTCGCGTCCAGCGTCCGCCATGCCTCAGGCCGTCCCTCGGGGATCGTTCGGGCCAGCAGCTCGGGGTCCGGCCGGTCCAGGAGGTGGAAGCGGCCGTCCCCGGCCAGCAGAAAGGCGTTTGGCGCGCCGGGTTCGGCGTGGGCCGCCTCGCCGAGAGTCTCCAGGGCGCGGGGGAGCGGGCCGTCGATCGTCCGCACCCGGAAGGCGCGCCGCGCCGCCGCGAGCGCGTCGTCCGGTGACAGCCGGCGGAGCAGCCGGTGGATGGCCCGGACCCGGAGCGGATAGCGGACGGTGTCGACGAGCAGGACGAGTCCGTAGTCCCAGGGGCCGGGCTCCCGCCGCTCCTCGCGCAGCCGAAGATAGGTGGCCCAGCGGTGGTGGCCGTCGGCGATGAGGGCCTGGTGGTGGCGGAGGTCCGCGGCGACCTCCACCAGGTCGGTGGGGTCGGTGACCCGCCACAGATGGTGGTCGACGCCGTCCTCGGTGGTCGTGGAGAGCAACGGCTCGCCCCGGATGGTGCGTTCGATGACCCGCGCGGCCCCGCCGATCCCTTCCCCGCCGATTCCGCTCCCGCCCGTTCCGCCACCACCGGTTCCGTACCCGGAGGCTTCGTTCGCCGAGGTCCCGTTCCCGTTGCCGCGGTAGGCGAGCAGCAGGGGTTCCAGATGGGCCGCGGTGGCCCGCATCAGATCGGCTCGGTCCTCGACGATATGCGGCATGACCTCCTCGTGGGGGAGGACGATGCCCTCCTCACGGCGGCTCAGCCGCAGTGCGCCGATCAGCCCGCGCTGGAGGGTTGGCCCGTCGCGCTGTTCGTAGACGTAGAGCGCGGGTTCGGGGTCCGGGGCGAGCACTCCGTCGGCCTGCCAGCGGCGCAGCGTCTCGGCGGCCTGGCGGTGGCGGGCCTCCGGGGTGTCGGCCTGCGGGAGGATCAGCCGGACGATGTTGTACGGGTCCGCCGTCTCGAGCTGGCGCAGTCCGTCGGGTCTGACGACCACGTCGTAGGGCGGTGAGGTGACGGCGGCGAGACTGCCGACCCGCTCCGCGACATAGCGCAGCCCCCGGAAGGGGGTGAGCTGAAGACCTTGTCCGCCAGGCCCTGGAATGCTCATCAGTGAATGTTATGCCCCGGGCGGCGATACGCGATGATCGGGGGAGAAGCGCACAGATCCGCGAGGAGTGGCCCCCATGAACCAGCCTGTCCGCACCCGGCCCGAGCCCAGTCGGCGGCCGCTGAACGAGGCGTACGACACGGCCCTGCTGGACCTCGACGGGGTGGTGTACGCAGGCGGCGAGGCGATCGACCACGCCGTGGAGTCGCTGGTGGCCGCGCGGGACGACGGGATGCGGCTGGCGTATGTGACCAACAACGCGCTGCGTACGCCGGCGGCGGTGGCCGAGCATCTGACGCGGCTCGGGATGCCCGCAGGCGCCGACGATGTGATCACCTCCGCGCAGGCGGTCGCCCGGCTGATCTCCGAGCAGTTGCCGCAGGGTGCGCGGGTGCTGGTGATCGGCGGGGAGGGGCTGCGGGTGGCGCTGCGCGAGCGCGGGCTGACCCCGGTGGACTCGGCGGACGACGACCCGGCGGCGGTGGCGCAGGGGTACGGGGGGCCGGACCTGCCCTGGGCGCGGCTGATGGAGGCGGGGTACGCGGTGGCGCGCGGGGTGCCGTGGTTCGCCTCCAACCTGGATCTGACGATTCCCAGCGGCCGGGGCATCGCCCCGGGCAACGGCGCGGCGGTGGAGGTCGTGCGCATCGCGACGGGCAAGTCCCCGCAGGCCGCGGGGAAGCCGCTGCCGCCGATGCACCGGGAGACGATTCTGCGGACCGGCGCCCGGCGGCCGCTGGTGGTCGGGGACCGGCTGGACACCGATATCGAGGGCGCGTACGCGGGCGGGGTGGACTCGCTGCTGGTGCTGACCGGGGTGACCACGCCCGCACAGCTGTTGGCCGCCGAGCCCGGACACCGGCCGTCGTATGTGGACCGCGACTTGCGGGGGCTGCTCACCCCACAGCCGGAGGTGGAGCCGGACGGGGCGGCGGGCGGGGCGGCGGGCGGCTTCCGGTGCGGGGGCTGGACCGCGCGGGTCGAGAACGGCGCGCTGGTGCTGGACGGCGAGGGCGATCAGCCGCTGGACGGGCTGCGGGCGCTGTGCGCGGCGGCGTGGGCCGAGGCGGGGGACGGTGTGAGCGGCGCGGACGCGGGGAAGGCTCTGGCGCGGCTGGGGCTGTGAGCCGGCGCGGTCTCGGCGCGGTAGGGCTGTGCGCCTACGCCGCCGGGCCGTGCGCCGACGCTGTCGGGGGCTGTGCGCCGACAGCGGCCGGGCTGTGCGCCGAACTCGCGGTCCAGGGAGCCCGCATGGATGTGGCCGTCGGGACTTAGGGTAACCTAACTTAAGCTGAGTCCCGATCGGCCGTGCTGTGAGGTGGAGTTCCGCGTGACCCTGGTCAGTCCGGCGAAAGCCGGGCCCGAGACAGCGAGCGCGCCGCCCCGGCGGCGCACCGCGCGCCGTGCGGCCGGGTTGGTCGCCTCCCTGGGCGTGCTGCTGGCGATCGCCGCGGCGTCCATCGCGATCGGTGCCAAACCGATTCCGCTGGACCAGGTGTGGCACGGGCTGTTCCACTACACCGGCAGCGACACCGATGTGGTGATCCGGGACGTACGGCTGCCGCGCACGATCCTCGGGGTGCTCGTCGGCGTCGGCCTCGGCCTCGCGGGCGCGGTCATCCAGGCCCTCACCCGCAATCCGCTCGCCGACCCCGGGCTGCTGGGGCTGAACGCGGGCGCGTCCGCCGCCGTCGTCTCGGCCATCAGCTTTCTCGGCATCACCTCCCTCACCGGCTATGTGTGGTTCGCGTTCCTCGGCACCGCCGTCGTGTCCGTGCTGGTGTACGCGCTCGGCGGCAGCCGGAGCGCCACCCCGGTGCGGCTCGCGCTCGCCGGGATGGCGGTGTACGCGGCGCTCTACGGATACGTCAACGCGGTGGAGCTGCTGGACACCGCGGCGCTGGACAAGATGCGCTTCTGGACGGTCGGTTCACTCGCCTCAGCCAATATGACCGTGGTCCGGCAGGTGGCCCCGTTCCTCCTGGTCGGCGCCGTGCTGGCGGTGGCGCTCGGCCGTTCGCTGAACGCCGTGGCGCTCGGCGACGACACGGCCCGCGCGCTCGGCAGCAACCTCAACCGCACCCGGGCGCTCTCGATGGTCGCGGTCACCCTGCTGTGCGGGGCCGCGACCGCCGCCTGTGGGCCGATCGCGTTCGTCGGGCTGATCGTGCCGCATCTGGTCCGCGCGCTGACCGGGCCCGATATGCGCTGGATCCTGCCGTACGCCGCGGTGCTCTCGCCCGTTCTGCTGCTGGGCGCCGATGTGATCGGCCGGCTGGTCACCCGGCCCGCGGAGCTCCAGGTCGGCGTCGTCACCACCTTCGTCGGCGGGCCCCTCTTCATCTTCCTCGTACGCCGCCGAAGGATGGCCCAACTGTGAACGCGAGCAAGCGCATCAGAAAGCCCGGGACGCGCGGGGTCACGGTGCGCACCGCAGGTCTCTCGCTGCGCCTGGACATCCGCGGCGCGGTCGTGGGGCTGCTGCTGATCGCCGTGGCGCTGGTGATGAGCGTGGTGCTGATCGGCACAGGTGACTTCCCCATCGCCCCCGCCGATGTGGTGCGCACGCTGTTCGGCGAGGGCACCGTGGCCCAGGACTTCATCGTCAACGAACTGCGGCTGCCGCGGGTGCTGGTGGGGCTGCTGGTCGGCGCGGCCCTGGGGCTGGGCGGGGCGATCTTCCAGTCCATCTCCCGCAATCCGCTGGGCAGTCCGGATGTGATCGGCCTCGGTCAGGGGGCGGCGGCCGGGGCGCTCACGGCCATCGTGCTCATCAAGGGCGATCCGAGTGTGGTCGCCACCGGGGCTGTCCTCGGCGGGGTGCTCACCGGGATCGGCGTCTACGCACTGGCCTGGCGGCAGGGCGTCCATGGGTATCGGCTGGTCCTGGTGGGCATCGGCACCTCCGCGACGTTCACCGCCGTCAACGGCTATCTGCTCACCCAGGCCCATCAGGAGGACGCGGCGCGTGCGGTGATGTGGCTCACCGGCTCGCTGAACGGCCGCGACTGGGACCAGGTCTGGCCGCTGCTGTCCGTCTGCGCGGTGCTGCTGCCCGTGGTCCTCGGCCATGCCCCGGGGCTGCGGATGCTGGAGATGGGCGACGACAGCGCCTACGCCCTCGGGGTGCCGGTGGAGCGGACGCGGATGGTGATGATGGGCGCGGCCGTGCTGCTGACCGCGTCCGCCACGGCCGCCGCCGGGCCCGTCGCCTTCGTGGCGCTGGTCGCCCCGCAGCTGGCCCGCAGGCTCACCCGCTCACCGGGTCCGAACCTGCTCCCCGCGGCCTGGATGGGCGCCGCACTGCTGGTCACCGCCGACTGGGCCTCGCAGCGCGCCTTCGGGGCCGATCAGCTGCCGGTGGGGGTGCTCACCGGGATGCTGGGCGGCGCCTATCTGCTGTGGCTGCTGGTGACCGAGCGCAAGGCGGGGCGGATATGACGACGGGGGGCGCGGGCGCCGGTGGCGGAATGACGCCGGGGCGGATATGACGACTGTGGACACGACCCGGACGGAAGAGGACATGGACAAGGACACCCGGCAGACCGCGGCTTCCAGCCCGAGCGGCGCTCCGGACCAGCGGCAGCGGCTCATGGCGGAGGGGCTGACCCTCGCCTACGACCGGCGCACGGTCGCCGAGGAGCTGTCCGTCACCATCCCCGACCACTCCTTCACGGTGATCGTCGGGCCGAACGCCTGCGGTAAGTCGACCCTGCTGCGCGCCCTGTCCCGGATGCTCAAGCCGGTGGCCGGATCGGTGCTGCTGGACGGGCAGGCGATCGGCTCGCTGCCCGCCAAGAAGGTCGCCCGCACCCTCGGGCTGCTGCCCCAGTCCTCGATTGCCCCGGACGGGATCACCGTCGCCGACCTGGTCGCCCGCGGCCGCTATCCGCACCAGGGGCTGCTGCGGCAGTGGTCGGAGACGGATGAGCGGATCGTCGGCGAATCGATGGCGGCGACCGGGGTGGCGGAGCTCGCCGATCGCTATGTCGACGAATTGTCCGGCGGTCAGCGCCAGCGGGTGTGGATCGCGATGGCCATCGCCCAGCAGACCCCGCTGCTGCTCCTCGACGAGCCCACGACATATCTGGACATCCAACACCAGATCGATGTGCTGGACCTGTGCGCCCAGCTCCACGAGGAGCAGGGCCGTACCCTCGTCGCGGTTCTGCACGACCTGAACCACGCCGCCCGCTACGCCACCCATCTCATCGCGATGCGGGGCGGGGAGATCGTCGCGGAGGGGGCGCCGGCGGACGTGGTCACGGCGGAGCTGGTGGAGGGGGTCTTCGGGCTGCCCTGTCAGGTGATCGACGACCCGGAGACGGGGACGCCGCTGGTCATCCCGGCCGCCCGCCGGTCCCGTACGGCACGGGTCGAGGCGCCTCTGGCGGCGGCCTCGGCGAGCGAGTCGTGAGGGATGGCGGTGGCTCGGAGGGCGGCGGTGGCTCGGAGGCGGCTTGAAGGGCGTCCTCGGTGCGGCTGGGGTGCCCGTCTTGAAGCTGGGGGCGCCCGCCTTAAAGCAGCTTCCGCAGCCGCAGCAGATCGCGCAGCCCGGCCTCGAGCTTGATCCGTCCGCTGCCCCACGCCCGGGCGAAGTGCAGCTCACCGTCGACCAGGGCCACCAGGTCGTCACCGGTCATCGCCAGTCGGATCTGCGCACGCTCGGTCGGCGCGCCCGACAGGGGCGTCACATCCTCGATCCTGCTGTCCACGAGACGGCCGATGAAGGTGGTGTCCAGGTCGGTGATCCAGCAGCTGACGGAGCGATCGAGCGCGGTAGCGCTGCGAAGGTCCCCGTTCGCGGAGGCGAGGTTCTCCGCGAGTTTGTCGAGTGCGCTGCGGCACTGTTGCAAGGTCGCCATCGCGGACGACGTTACCGCAGGTCCCGTACGTCGGAGAACGAGGGATTCGCGGTAGCGTCGGGGCCATGAGCGAGCCGATGCCGGCCGGATGGCCCGGCCCACAGCCCGAGCCGGCGGCCGAGCGGGCCCCGGAGGCCGCGCCGGAGCCGGTTTCCGCTTCCGTGCCGGAGCCGGTGCTCGCCACGGAGCCGGTTGACGCCCCCGTGCCCGAGCCGCCCGGCCCCGCCGATCCGGCCCCGCTCGGCGTGGACCGTACGCCCACCGGCGTTCCCGAGGTGGACGCCCGGCTCGGCCGGCTGGCCGATGCCGACCACCTCGCGACAAGCGGCCATCTGGAGGTGTACGAGGATGTCCACCGGGGCCTGCGCGACACGCTGACGGCACTCGACCGGCGCCCCGGGCCCCCGCCGCCCGGTCCGCGCCCCCCGTCCGCTGCGTAAACGACCTCGTAAACAACCTCGTAAACAACCTCGTAGACAACCTCAGGAGCTGAACCGCCCGTGGCAGTGACCCGTCCACGACGCGCACGACTCGACGCGGAGCTGGTCCGCCGCGAGCTGGCACGTTCGCGTGAGCATGCCAGCCAGCTGATCGCCGCGGGCCGGGTCACCGTCGGCGGGGCGGTGGCGACCAAACCGGCCACCCAGGTGGAGAAGAGCGCGGCCGTCGTGGTGATCGAGGACGACAGCGATCCGGGCTATGTCTCGCGCGGCGGCCACAAGCTGGCGGGCGCGCTGCACGCCTTCAGCGAGGAGTACCGGCAGGGCGCGGGCGCGGGGCAGGACCCCGGGGTCCGCCCGGTCCCCGGCGCGGAGCTGAAGGTCGCGGGGCGCCTGGCGCTGGACGCGGGCGCGTCGACCGGGGGCTTCACGGACGTCCTGCTGCGCGCGGGCGCCGCGCGGGTGCTCGCCGTGGACGTCGGCTACGGCCAGCTCGCCTGGTCGCTTCAGAGCGATGAACGCGTCAGTGTTCACGACCGTACGAACGTACGCGAGCTGACACTTGAGCGGATTGGCGGGAAGCCGGTGGACCTGGTGGTCGGTGATCTCTCCTTCATCCCGCTCGGGCTGGTACTGCCCGCCCTCGTACGGTGTTCGGCGCCCGGCGCCGATCTTGTGCTGATGGTCAAACCGCAGTTCGAGGTCGGCAAGGAGCGGCTGGGCAGCGGGGGCGTGGTCCGCAGCGCCGAACTGCGCGCCGAGGCGGTGCGTACGGTGGCCGGACGGGCGGCGGAACTCGGACTGGGCGTGCTGGGCGTAACGGCCAGCCCGCTCCCGGGGCCGTCGGGCAATGTCGAGTACTTTTTGTGGATGCGCGCCGGGGCGCCGGCACTGGACCCGGCGGATGTTGACCGTGCAGTGGCGGAGGGGCCCAGTTGACCACTTCAGAAGCAGCGCAGGAGAAGGAAGCAGTACCCGACGCGGCGCGTATGCCGTCGACGCGGGCGGCCGAGCCGACGGCGGACCGCACCGTCTTCCTCCTCGCGCACACCGGCCGTCCCGCGGCCATCCGCAGCGCCGAGCTGGTCGTCCAGGGGCTGCTGCGCAGCGGAATCGGGGTGCGGGTGCTCGCTGCCGAGGCCGCGGACCTGCCGCTGCCACCCGCTGTCCAGCGTGTCGACGCGGACCGTGATGTGCTGAACGGCTGTGAGCTGCTGGTCGTGCTCGGCGGGGACGGGACGCTGCTGCGCGGCGCGGAGTTCGCCCGGGTCTCGGGCGTGCCGATGCTCGGGGTGAACCTCGGCCGGGTCGGCTTCCTCGCCGAGGCGGAGCGGGACGACCTCGACAAGGTCGTGGACCGGGTGGTGACCCGGCAGTACGAGGTCGAGGAGCGGATGACGATCGATGTGCTGGTCCGCAACGACGGGCACATCGTGCACACGGACTGGGCGCTGAACGAGGCGTCGGTCGAGAAGGCCGCGCGTGAGCGGCTGCTCGAGGTGGTCACGGAGGTCGACAACCGCCCGGTCTCCCGCTTCGGCGGCGACGGCGTGGTCTGCGCGACCCCGACCGGCTCCACGGCGTACGCCTTCTCGGCGGGCGGGCCGGTGGTGTGGCCCGAGGTGGAGGCGCTGCTGATGGTGCCGATCAGCGCCCATGCGCTCTTCGCCAAGCCGCTGGTGACGTCGCCCAAGTCGGTGCTCGCGGTGGAGGTGCAGCCGCAGACGCCGCACGGGGTGCTGTGGTGCGACGGTCGGCGCACGGTGGAGTTGCCGGCGGGGGCGCGGGTGGAGGTGCGGCGGGGGGCGGTGCCGGTGCGGTTGGCTCGGCTTCACCACGCGTCGTTCACGGACCGGTTGGTCGCCAAGTTTGCGCTTCCGGTGGCGGGGTGGCGGGGGGCGCCGCACTAGGGGTGTCCGGCGGGTTGTGCCGCCTGCGGCGGGCTGTTCCCCTACCCGCCCCCTCCCCGAACCCGGGGCTCCGCCCCGGCGGGGGGCGAGGGGGCGGAGCCCCTTCGTTTCGGGAAGGGGCGGGTAGGGGGCTCTCCGCCGGAGGCACCCGCACCCCACCCACCCCGGGCAGATGTGCGGGCGGACCCCATAAGTGGCGCCCCTTCGTCGCATCGCACCGGCCAAACCTCGTATGGTCTTTCACGTGCTGGAGGAGATGCGGATACGTGCGCTGGGCGTCATCGACGACGCGGTCGTCGAGCTGTCGCCCGGCTTCACCGCGGTGACCGGTGAGACCGGCGCGGGCAAGACCATGGTCGTCACCAGCCTCGGGCTGCTGCTGGGCGGCCGGGCCGACGCTGCCCTGGTGCGGATCGGGGCCAAGGCGGCGGTCGTCGAAGGGCGCCTTACGGTCGACGCCCGCTCGGCGGCGGCCGTAAGGGCCGAGGAGGCGGGGGCCGAACTCGAGGACGGCGTGCTGCTGATCAGCCGTACGCTCTCCGCCGAAGGGCGGTCGCGCGCACATGTGGGCGGCCGTTCGGTGCCCGTGGGGCTGCTGGGCGAGCTGGCCGACGATCTGGTGGCCGTGCACGGCCAGACCGATCAGCAGGGCCTGCTGCGCCCCGCCCGGCAGCGGCAGGCGCTGGACCGGTACGCGGGGGCCGCGGTGGCCGGGCCCCTGGAGAAGTACGCGGGCGCGTACCGCCGGCTGCGCGCCGTCTCGGCCGAGCTGGAGGAGCTGACCACGCGCGCTCGTGAGCGGGCGCAGGAGGCGGATCTGCTGCGTTTCGGCCTCGAGGAGGTCGCGGCCGCCGAGCCCCGCCCCGGGGAGGACGAGGAGCTGGCGGCCGAGGCCGAGCGGCTGGGGCACGCCGAGGCCCTGGCGTCCGCCGCCGCCGTCGCGCACACCGCCCTCGCCGGGAACCCGGAGGACCCGGAGGGCGTGGACGCGGCCACCCTGGTCGCGGGCGCCCATCGCGCCGTGGAGGCCGTGCGCTCCCATGACCCGGCGCTCGCCGGGCTGGCCGACCGGATCGGCGAGGTCGGCATCCTGCTGTCCGACGTGGCCGGGGACCTCGCCGGGTACGCCGACAACCTGGACGCCGACCCGATCCGCTTGGCGGGCGTCGAGGAGCGCCGCGCCGCGCTGACCCAGCTGACCCGTAAGTACGGCGAGACGATCGCGGATGTGCTGATCTGGGCCGAGCAGGGCGCCGCCCGGCTGGCCGAACTCGACGGCGACGACGACCGCATCGGCGAGCTGACCGCCGAGCGCGACGCGCTCCGCACCGAGTTGGGCGAGCTGGCGCAGGCGCTCACGGACGCCCGTACGGAGGCGGCGGGGCGCTTCGCGGAGGCGGTCACCGCCGAGCTGGCCTCGCTGGTGATGCCGCACGCCCGGGTCACGTTCGCGATCCGCCAGACCGAGACGGAGGAGGACGGCATCGAGGTGGGCGGCCGCCCGGTCGTCTTCGGGCCGCACGGCGCCGACGAGGTCGAGCTGCTGCTCGCCCCTCACCCGGGCGCCCCGCCCCGGCCGATCGCCAAGGGCGCCTCCGGAGGCGAGCTGTCCCGGGTGATGCTCGCGGTCGAGGTCGTGTTCGCGGGCTCCGACCCGGTGCCGACTTATCTCTTCGACGAGGTGGACGCGGGCGTCGGCGGCAAGGCGGCGGTCGAGGTGGGCCGCCGACTGGCCCGGCTCGCCCGCTCCGCGCAGGTCGTGGTGGTCACCCATCTGCCGCAGGTCGCGGCCTTCGCCGACCGGCATCTGGTGGTCGAGAAGACCAACGACGGGTCGGTGACCCGCAGCGGGGTGAAGGCCATGGAGGGCGAGGACCGCGTACGGGAGCTGTCGCGGATGCTCGCGGGCCAGGAGGACTCCGAACTCGCGCGGGCGCATGCCGAAGAGCTCCTGGAGGCGGCACGCGCCGGACGCTGACGACCCGCGGCGCGCGCGGGACGCCGGCCTTTCGGCGCGGGGCATGGCCGCCGCCCCTTCGCTTGGGCCCGCGCACCGGGCGCTGATGCTTTGAGGCGTGCCTGGGACGCTGGCGGTTCGCGGCGTGTGCGGGGTGCTGGCGGTTCGCGGCGTGTGCCGGACGCTGGTCCTTCGCTTCGCGGCGCGGGCGGGACGTCGGCCCTTCGCGGGGCGTGGGGCGCTGGTGTTTCGTAAGGTGGCGCGGGCGGGACGTCGCCCCTTCGCGGCGTGCGAGACGTTGACCCTTCGCTTCGCGGCGCGTGTGGGATGCTGACCCTTCGCGGGGCGTGGGGCGCTGGTGTTTCGTAAGGCGGTGCGCGCGGGACGCCGACCCTTCGCGGGGCGTGGGATGCCCCCTTCGCTTCGCGGCGCGCGCGAGACGCCGACCAACCCTCCGCGTCGAGGCGGGCGGAACGCTGGCCCTTCGTGGTGGGCGGAACACCGACCCTTCACCCGAAAGGGTGATACCGCGGACGTGCGGACGGGCTCGGGGCAGACATGGCCTGGGGGCGTTGCGACGAGGGTTCGGTGAGTGCTGGCATCCTTGGGCCGTCCCCTTCTCGACCCGTTCACCATCTCAGGAGCTCCGCCCGCGTGAGCAGTAGCTGCACCCCGGTCCCGCCGCACGGGCAGCCGTCGCTGCACGCCGTCCAGGTGCTGGGTGGTGGGAGTTCGGGCAGCGGGGTGCATGTGCGGTCGCTGGCGGCCGGGCTGGTGGCGCGCGGACTGCGGGTGACCGTGTGCGGGCCCTGGAGCGCCGAGCGGGGCTACGGCTTCACCCAGACCGGAGCGCGGTTCACCGGGCTCGACGCGCTGACGGACGCCGGGAGCATGGCGTCGCTGCGCAAGGCCACCCTCGGAGCGGCCCTGGTGCACGCCCACGGGCTGCGCTCGGGGCTGCTGGCGGCGGAGGCGCTGCGTGGCCGGAATGTGCCGCTGATCGTCACCTGGCACACCCGCCTGGACGCCGAGGGGGCGCGGGCCCGTCTCGTCCGGCTGATGGAGCGCCGGGTGGCGCGGGCCGCCGCGATCGTGCTGGGGGTCTCCTCGGATCTGGTGGACCGGGCCCGCGCCCGCGGTGCGCGTGACGCGCGGCTGGCCCCGGTCGCGGTGCCCGCCCCGCGCCGGGTGCCGGAGACCGGCGACGGCCGCCGTCAGAAGGCGCGGGCCGAACTGGGCGTGGTGGAGCGCCCGTTGCTGGTCACGGTGGGACGGCTGGAGGCGATGGCCGGACATGGCCCGCTGCTGGACGCGGCGCGGCGCTGGCGGGCGCTGGATCCGCGGCCGCTGCTGGTGGTGGCGGGGGAGGGGCCGGACCGTGCGGTGCTCCAGCGCCGGATCGACACGGAGGGGCTGCCGGTGCGGCTGCTCGGGCGGCGGGACGATGTCCCGGGGCTGCTCTCCGCGGCCGATGTCGCGGTGCTCTCCAGCCGCTGGGAGGCGCGCTCGCTGCTGGCCCAGGAGGCGCTGCACGCGGGGGTGCCGCTGGTGGCGACGGCGGTGGGCGGGGTGCCCGAGCTGGTCGGGGACGCGGCTGAACTCGTCCCGTACGGCGACCCCGAGGCCCTGGCCGACGCCGTGACCGGGCTGCTCGCCGACCCGGTGCGCCGGGTGGAGCTCACCGCGGCGGGGCGGGCGCGGACGGCCGGCTGGCCGACGGAGGACGACACCGTCGCCCATGTGCTCAGCGTCTATGACGAGTTGGTTCAGACCTTTCTGCGTGAAGGGGTTGACGGGCCCGGTCGTTGATCGGCAGGGTGCAGGGCAGGAACGCGAGAGCGCTCTCAACAGCGCGCCTCCCGTCACCCCCCACGCCATTTTCCCGGCAACCCCCACTACGCCGAGGAGCACCATCATCATGATCAGTCGCAGGAAGCTGCTGGGTGGAATCGCTGCCTCCGCCGCCGCCGCGGGAACCGGTCTGGCCCTCGCAGGCGGCCGCGCCAGCGGCGCGCCGAGCGCGAAGGCGGCCGCCTCTCTGCCCCTGACCATCGTCAACAAGACAGGGAAGTACGAGAACGGGTCGGTATGGCTCTACATCGTCGGCAACGCGGGCGACCAGCAGGTCCGGGTCACCCCCGACGGCACCACGGCCCCCGTCGCGCTCTCCGACAACGGCTCGGACGGCTTCACCGACTACGCGATCCCGCTGTCCGGAAGCGGTGACACCAAGCTGAACCTGCCTCAGATGTCCGGCCGGATCTATGTCGCGCTCGGTTCGAAGCTCAAGCTCAAGGTGGTCGAGGACGGGGCGGGCAAGGCCGCGCTCCAGTACCCCGCGGGATGGGTGTCCGGCGACCCGAACTTCGACATCATGCACGACTGCGCGGAGTTCACGTACAACGACTCCGGGATGTTCTGCAACACCACCATGGTGGACATGTTCAGCGTCCCGCTGTCGATCCACCTCACCGGCGCCGAGGACCAGACGACCGGCACCCTCAAGGACGGTGCCCGTGACAAGGTCTTCTCCGACCTCGCCGGAGTCGACGCCTTCAAGAAGCTGATCATCGGCGACAATCTGCGGGTGATCGCTCCGGGCCATGGCATGGCCTCGGGTCTGTTCGCGGAGGACTACTTCGCGTCCTACGTCGACCAGGTCTGGGACGCCTACGGATCGAAGGACCTCAAGGTCACCACCAACGCGGGTACCTTCACCGGCCGGGTGAGCGACGGGAAGTTCTCCTTCACCGGACCGGCCTCGGTCTCCTTCGACAAGCCCTCCACCAAGGACGTGCTGTTCTGCGACGGCGCCCTGGCCGCGCCCAACGACGGGACGACCGGCCCGGTCGCGGCGATCCTCGGCGCGGGCTTCAACCGCAGCACGCTGCACAACGCCGACGCCCAGCCGACCACCGACCCGGCCGCCTTCTACGGCGAGGACGTCACCAACCACTACGCCAAGGCCATGCACGCGGCGACCGTGGACGGCAAGGCGTACGGCTTCGCCTTCGACGACGTGGCCGAGTTCGCGTCCTACATCCAGGACACCGCCCCGAAGGAGATCACGCTCACCCTGACCCCGTTCTGAGCCGCGGTTCGGCACGGAGCGGCCGGGCGGGGAGGTGTCCGCGGCGCCACGGCGGGGCGGCGCCGCGGACGGGTGAGGGAGCCCCTCCCCGCCCGGCGGTACGGGGGGACGCCGGGCGGGGGAGCCCGGGCACGGCGGGGCGGCCCCCGGAACGCGCGGCGGGGCGGCCCCGCGAACGCGCGGCGGGGCCGCCCCGCGAACGCGTCACCTCACATGGCGGCGGGCCTGGAGGGCCACCCCCAGGGCGAGGACCGTCCGGGGGTCCTCCAGGTCGCTGCCGAGCAGCCGGGAGATCCGGGCCAGCCGGTCGTACAGCGTCTGGCGGTTGAGGTGCAGCGAGCGGGCCGTCTCCGCCTTGCGGCCCGCATGCCGCAGATACGTCTCGAGGGTGGGCACCAGCGGCGGACGGGCGGTGCGGTCATGGGCGAGCAGCGGACCGATCACCCGGTCGACGAAGGCGGCCAGATCGCCGTGCTCCCGCAGTCGCCACAGCAACAGGTCGACATCCAGGCTCCGTACGTCGTACCAGCCCCGGTCGGCCGGACCGCACGCCGCGTTCGCCGCCTCCGCCGCGTGCCGCAGCTCGGCGCCGGCCGCGTCCCAGCCGACCGCGAGCCCGGCGACCACCACCACCGGCGGCCGGGCGCCGGCCCGCTCCGGCCAGGCCCGCTCCACCGCGGCCCGCAGCGCCGCCGCGATCCGTTCGGCCACCGCGCCGCGCTCGGTGGCGCCGCGCAGCCCCGCCAGCAGCGGAACCCGCCCCTCCGGAAGCCGTACGCCGAGCAGCACCGGCACCCCGACCCCCGCCAGCTCCTCCTGGAGGGCGTGGGCCAGCGCCGCCCAGCTCTCCTGGCCCCCGGCCAGCGGCCGCGGATCCTCCACCAGCCGCATCACCACCGGCAGCAGCGATCCGCCCGAGCCCGGCCGGAAGCCCAGCACCCGGGCCTGCGCGGGGGCGTCCGACGCCTCGATCCGGCCCTCCGCGAGATCGGTGAGGAAGTCCCCGCGCCCGCGCGCCGCCAGCTCCTCCTCCTGGCGCGCCCGCAGCAGCACCACCGCCAGCAGATCCGCCGTCCGCTCGGCCGCGATCCGGTGCACCGGACCCAGCGGCCCGGCCACCGGCAGCACGGTCAGCCGCGCCCGTACGGCACCGGGGCCGGGCCCGCCGCCCGGGATGTCGGCCATCACACTGCCCGCCGGAGGCTCGGGCCGCTCGGCCGCGCGCCGCGCCCGCAGCCCCTCCCACACCTGGAGCGGATCGGCCGCGCCCGCCGGGGACGCACCGCCCGGCCCCGCCGCGTACAGCAGCTGCCCGTCGGGGGTCTCCAGGAAGACCGGATTGGCCGCGAAGGCGGCGAAGCGGCGCAGGATCTCCGGCACCCCGCCGCCGCTCAGCAGCACCTCGGTGGCCTGCCGGTGCACCACCTCGGCCTGGCGCAGCAGGGCGTAGTGCTCATTGACGATCTCGGTGTGGATCTCCTCGGTGACCGCTACGAACGGCACCTCGCGATGGAGTTGTACCAGCGGCAGCCCGCACGAGCGCGCCGTCTCCACGACCGGCCCCGGCAGCGTGCGGAACCGCGGCCCCAGCTCCACCACCAGTGCCGCGATGCCCCGCTCGGCGAGCCGGCGGACGAAGGCACGCTGTTCGGCGGGGCGCGGTCCGACCCCCAGACCGGTGGTCAGCAGCAGCTCACCGCCCTTGAGCAGCGCGGCGATATTGGGCGCCTCGCCCGCGTGCACCCAGCGCACCGGGCGGTCCAGCAGCTCTTCCCCGGACACCACCTCGGGGAGCCCGCGGCGCAGGGCGGGAAGGGCGAGGGCCCGCGCCACGGTGATCGTTCCCTGCGGTTCCATGCCGCCACGCTAAGCGCTCCGCGGGAAGTGCCGCGAGGTGCGGTCGTTCGTCCGCGGCTGCGTCGTGGCCGGTCCCACGCGGCGGAGCCGCATATCGACACAGCCGCGGCGGAGCCGCATATCGACACAGCCGCGGCGGAGCCGCACATCGACGCAGCCCCGCGCCCCTTCGGGGCGCAGCCGAACCGCACCGGACTTCGGCGAGGCCGCTCAGCCGCCCGGTCGATGTCCCGCCTCGACCGGCCTGGGCCCGCCCGGCGGACGCCGCCCGGCGGGCCGAGCCCGGACATGGGGTGCCCGGGCCCTCAGGGCCCGGGCCGGGGATCAGCCTCCGTACGCGCCGGACGCCGTCAGCCGCAGCGCGGTGTCGATCAGCGGCACATGGCTGAACGCCTGCGGGAAGTTGCCCACCAACCGCTGGTTGCGCGAGTCCCACTCCTCGGACAGCAGCCCGAGGTCGTTGCGGAGCGCGAGCAGCTTCTCGAAGAGCTTCCGGGCCTCGTCCACCCGGCCGATCATCGCCAGGTCGTCGGCGAGCCAGAACGAGCAGGCCAGGAAGGCCCCTTCGTCGCCCTCCAGACCGTCCACCCCGGCGTCCTCGCCCGCCGTGGGGTAGCGCATGACGAAGCCGTCCTCGGTCGACAGCTCCCGCTGGATCGCCTCGATGGTGCCGATGACGCGCTTGTCGTCCGGCGGCAGGAAGCCCATCTGCGGGATGAGCAGCAGGGAGGCGTCCAGCTCCTTGGAGCCGTAGGACTGGGTGAAGGTATTGCGCTCGGCGTCGTAGCCCTTCTCGCAGACCTCCCGGTGGATCTCGTCGCGCAGCTCCCGCCAGCGGTCCAACGGGCCGTCCACATCGCCGGATTCGATCAGCTTGACGGTGCGGTCGACCGCGACCCAGGCCATCACCTTGGAGTGCACGAAGTGCCGGCGCGGGCCGCGCACCTCCCAGATGCCCTCGTCCGGCTCGTCCCAGTGGTCCTCGAGGTAGCCGATCAGCTTCAGCTGGAGGATGCTCGCGTAGTCGTTGCGCGCCAGACCCGTCATATGGGCCAGGTGCAGCGCCTCGGTGACCTCGCCGTACACATCGAGCTGGACCTGGCCCGCCGCGCCGTTGCCGACCCGGACCGGCTGGGAGTTCTCATAGCCGGGCAGCCAGGTCAGCTCGGCCTCGGCCAACTCCCGCTCGCCCGCGATGCCGTACATGATCTGGAGGTTCTCCGGATCGCCCGCGACCGCGCGCAGCAGCCATTCGCGCCAGGCGCGCGCCTCCTCGCGGTAGCCGGTGCGCAGCAGCGAGGAGAGGGTGATCGCCGCGTCCCGCAGCCAGGTGAAGCGGTAGTCCCAGTTCCGGACGCCGCCGATCTCCTCCGGGAGGGAGGTGGTGGGCGCCGCGACGATGCCGCCGGTGGGGGCGTACGTCAGCGCCTTGAGCGTGATCAGCGAGCGGACCACCGCGTCCCGGTAGGGGCCGTGGTACGTGCACTGCTCGACCCACTCCCGCCAGAACGCCTCGGTGGCCTCCAGCGCGACCTCCGGCTCGGGCAGCGCGGGCGGCTCGTTGTGCGAGGGCTGCCAGCTGATGGTGAAGGCGATCCGGTCGCCGGGGCCCACCGTGAAGTCGGAGTAGGTGGTGAGGTCCTTGCCGTAGGTGTCGGCCTCGGTGTCCAGCCACACCGAGTCCGGCCCCGCCACGGCGACGGTCCGGGTGTCCACCCTGTGCACCCAGGGCACGACCCAGCCGTAGGAGAACCGCATCCGCAGCGACGAGCGCATGGGCACCCGGCCGCTGACCCCCTCGACGATCCGCACCAGCTGCGGGGCGCCGTCACGCGGCGGCATGAAGTCGATCACACGGACCGTGCCACGCGGAGTGTCCCACTCCGACTCCAGGACCAGCGAGTCGCCGCGGTAGCGGCGGCGGTCGGCGGCGGGCGGTTCGCTCCCCGTGGGGGAGGCGGGCCCCAGCCGCCAGAAGCCGTGTTCCTCGGTCCCCAGCAGACTGGCGAAGACGGCATGGGAGTCGAAGCGAGGCAGGCACAGCCACTCAACCGTCCCGTCTCTACAGACGAGAGCGGCCGTCTGCATATCACCAATCAGTGCGTAATCCTCGATACGCCCGGCCACGTGCATTCCCCATTCGAACGGCCGTATTGCCCCGGAGGGCGCTTCTTACGGTCTCGGAAAATTCTGACGAGCTCTTGTACCGGGGGCGTGCTGGTGGTGCCGTGCCGGGGTGGCTCGCATGCGTGCGTCCGAAGAGGATACGACGGCGAGCGGTGATCCGCTTGAGCCCGTCCACATCGTGGCTCGCATCTCGCGGCCGATCGGGTGGCCAGGTCACGCATGGTGTTCGGGCGATTGCGCAGACCGAACGCGGGAACCAGGTCATCAGCGACCGCTCCGGGGCGCTGATACCCTGGTAGCCCGTGGAGCGGCGGGCACAAAACCCCCGAACCTCAGCGACGGCTCCCCCGGACCCCGGAACGGCTGCCGTACGCACACTCACGACGCGACCACGGGAGCCCCCTCTTGGCCATTGCCGCTAAACCCATGACGACCAAGCACCTCTTCGTCACCGGGGGTGTCGCTTCCTCACTCGGCAAGGGCCTTACCGCCTCCAGTCTGGGGGCTCTGCTGAAGGCGCGCGGGCTGCGCGTCACCATGCAGAAGCTCGATCCGTATCTGAATGTCGATCCGGGCACGATGAACCCCTTTCAGCACGGCGAGGTGTTCGTCACCAACGACGGCGCGGAGACCGATCTGGACATCGGCCACTACGAGCGCTTCCTCGACGTCGACCTGGACGGCTCGGCCAACGTGACCACCGGCCAGGTCTACTCCACCGTAATCGCCAAGGAGCGGCGCGGTGAGTACCTCGGGGACACGGTGCAGGTCATCCCGCACATCACCAACGAGATCAAGCACCGCATCCGGCGCATGGCCACCGACGACGTGGACGTCGTCATCACCGAGGTCGGCGGCACCGTCGGCGACATCGAGTCGCTGCCCTTCCTGGAGGCCGTCCGCCAGGTCCGGCACGAGGTCGGCCGGGACAACGTCTTCGTGGTGCACATCTCACTGCTGCCCTACATCGGCCCGTCCGGCGAGCTGAAGACCAAGCCCACCCAGCACTCGGTGGCCGCGCTGCGCAGCATCGGCATCCAGCCGGACGCGATCGTGCTGCGAGCCGACCGCGAGGTCCCGACCTCCATCAAGCGCAAGATCTCACTGATGTGCGACGTGGACGACGCGGCCGTGGTCGCCGCCATCGACGCCAAGTCGATCTACGACATCCCGAAGGTGCTGCACTCCGAGGGCCTGGACGCCTATGTCGTCCGCAAGCTGGATCTGCCCTTCCGCGACGTGGACTGGACCGAGTGGGACGATCTGCTGGAGCGGGTCCACCAGCCCGACCACGAGGTCACCGTGGCGCTCGTCGGCAAGTACATCGACCTGCCCGACGCCTATCTCTCCGTCACCGAGGCGCTGCGCGCCGGCGGCTTCGCCAACAGCGCCCGCGTCAAGATCAAGTGGGTCACCTCCGACGACTGCAAGACGGCGGCGGGCGCCCGGGAGCAGCTCGACGGCGTGGACGCGGTCTGCATCCCCGGCGGCTTCGGCGACCGCGGGGTGATCGGCAAGGTCGGCGCGATCACCTACGCCCGGGAGAACAAGATCCCGCTGCTGGGCCTCTGTCTCGGGCTCCAGTGCATCGTCATCGAGGCCGCGCGGAACCTCGCGGGCATCGAGGGCGCCAACTCCACCGAGTTCGAGCCCGCCACCACCGACCCGGTGATCTCCACCATGGCCGAGCAGCTCGACATCGTCGCGGGCGAGGGCGACATGGGCGGCACCATGCGGCTGGGCATGTACCCGGCCAAGCTGGCCGAGGGCTCGATCGTCCGCGAGGTCTACGACAACCAGCCGTATGTCGAGGAGCGCCACCGCCACCGCTACGAGGTCAACAACTCCTACCGCGGTGAGCTGGAGAAGAAGGCCGGGATCGTCTTCTCCGGCACCTCCCCCGACAACAAGCTCGTGGAGTACGTGGAGTACCCGCGGGAGGCCCACCCCTATCTGGTCGGCACCCAGGCCCACCCCGAGCTGCGCTCCCGCCCGACCCGTCCGCACCCGCTCTTCGCGGGGCTGGTGAAGGCGGCGGTCCTGCGACAGACCGCAGCTCACACCCGGGGTGCCGGCGTCTGACCGCTACGGTTGACGGGGGCGGGCGGCCGGTGCGGCCCCACCGCCCCGTCACCGCACGTGGAAAGGACGCTGAGACAAGCATGCGCATCCAGGACACCCCCGAGGAATGGCAGGTCACCGCCACCGCCACGCCGTTCACCGGCAACAAGACGAGCGTGCGCACGGACGAGGTGGAGATGCCCGACGGCAGCCGGGTCAAGCGCGACTACCAGGTCCACCCCGGCTCCGTCGCCGTCCTCGCCCTGGACGAGGACGGCCGGGTGATCGTGCTGCGGCAGTACCGGCACCCGGTCCGCCAGCGGCTGTGGGAGATCCCGGCCGGTCTCCTGGACATCCCCGGTGAGAACCCGCTGCACGCCGCCCAGCGGGAGCTGTATGAGGAGGCGCACGTCAAGGCCGAGGACTGGCGCGTGCTCGTCGATGTCTACACCTCGCCCGGCGGCTGTGACGAGGCCGTGCGGATCTTCCTGGCCCGGGAGATCTCCGCGGCCGAGGGCGAGCGGTTCGAGGTCTCCGAGGAGGAGGCCGACATGGAGCTCGCCCGGGTCTCGCTGGAGGAGCTGGTACGCGGCGCCCTCGTCGGCGAGCTGCACAACAACTGCCTCGCGGTCGGCGCGCTGGCGCTGCACGCCGCGCTCGCCGGTGACGGCATCGACGCCCTCCGCCCCGCCGACGCCCCCTGGCCGGCCCGGCCCTTCGCCGCGTAGACGCAACGAACCGCCGCGTAGACGCAACGGAACCGGCGCACAGGCCCGACGGAACCGGCGCACAGGCCCGACGGAACCGGCGCACAGGCCCGCGGAGACGGCGCGCGGGCCCGTCGCGCCGACGCCTGGACCGTGGAACCGGCGCCTGGGCCCGCCCGGGTCCGGTGAAGATCCGATGGAGTGATTTTCGGTCCGTGCTGTGGGCCGCGAGTGCCGGGTACCTGACGCGGAGTGAACTACGCTCATAGTGAGCCGAAGGGGCTCGTACGCGCAGGTGGACGGGAGTGGGCCCGTGGCTGAGCAGGCGGTCGACACCGATGGGGAGCCGGCGGCCCCCCAAGAGCGGCAGCCGTCGTCCGCCGCGCCTGCTCCGTCCGCTTCCGGCCGTCCGCCCCAGGACGATCTGACGGCCTCCTCCGACACCCCGCCGCGGCAGCGGCGCTCCGCGAGTGCCGCGGCCGGGCGCGCGGACGCCCAGGACGGCGGGGTGTGGAGCGGGGCGACCCGGGCCGTGCTGTTCGCGGCGGCGGCCTCCGTGGGGCGGGGGTTCGCCGGGCGGCGGCGGGAGCTGCTCTCGCTGCGGGCCGATATCGAGCGCGCGGGCCTGGACACCCTCGCCGGCCGCAAGGCCGCCCGCAGCCGGGTGCTGCTGATCGCGGGCCGCCCCGGCTGGGGCCGTACGGCGCTGGCCGAGGAGCTCGCCAGGCGGCTCGCCGACGACTATCCCGACGGAGTGCTCGGAGCCCGGCTGACGACCTCCGCCGGAGACCCCGTTCCCACCGAGCGCACCGCCCGCGAGCTGCTCGGACGGCTCGGTGTGACCGCCCCGCCCGGCGCGGACGAGGACGATCTGAGCGAGGCGCTGCGCGCGGCGCTCGACGGCAAGCGGGTGCTGCTGCTGCTCGATGACGTGGCCGGGGCCGAGCAGGTGGACGCGCTGCTGCCCGATGAGCCCGGCTGTCTGGTGGTCGCCGTCTCGCGCGGCCCGCTGACCGGGGTGCCGGATGTGCGGCCGTGCACGGTGGGCGGGCTGGATGTGAGCGCGGCGGTCGGGCTGCTGGCGCAGTACACCGGCCCCACCCGGATCACCTGCGACCCGGTGGCCGCGCAGTCCCTGGTCGAGGAGTGCGCGGGGCAGCCCGCCGCGCTCGTCCTGGTCGGCGGCTGGCTCGCCGCCTGCCCCCAGGCGTCGGTCGCCGACGCCCTGGCCCGGCTGCGCGAACTGCCGCCGGACGAGGGCGACCTCGACCATGGCGCCCGCCCCCTGACCCGCGCCTTCCGGCTGGCCTTCGCCGCGCTGCCGTCCGCCGTCGCCCGGATGCTGCGGCTGCTGGTGCTGGCGCCCGGCGGCTCGGCCGACGCCCAGATCGCCTCCGCGCTGGCCGGTTGCTCGGTGGCCGACGGCGAGGCGGCGCTGGAGGGCTTCGCCGCGTACGGGATGCTGCGCCCGCGCGGGCCGGGGCGCTACCAGGTGCCCGGCTGCCTCTATCCGCTGCTGCGGGAGCGGCTGGCGGCCGAGGAGCGCCCGGCGGAGGTGGAGCTGGCGCGGGCGCGGATGCTGGAGCGGACCGTACGGCAGCTGCACGCGTGCCGGCTGGCCGCCGACCCCGCCGGTTCGCCGGGCCGTAAGAAGCTGGCCGGGATGCCGAAGCCGCTGCGGTTTTCGTCGTCGGCGGAGGCGGCCGGCTGGCTGGAGGAGCGGCTGCCCACGCTGATCGAGGCCGCCCGGCTGGCCGTGGAGACCGGCCGACTCGACACCCTGGCACGGCGGTTGGTGGCCGCGCTGACCCACGCCCTGACCGCCCACCGGGGCGCCGCGGGTGCCGCGGTGGAGCTGTACGGGCTGCATCAGCTGGTGCTGGACGTGGCCCGGCGCCGCGACCTGCCGGTGGAACGGGCGGCCGCGCTGCTGAACCTCGGCGATCTGGACGGCGGGGCGGGCCGGGTGGACAAGGCCCTCGCCCGCTACAAGAGCGCCCTGGAGGCGGCCCGCGCCTCGGGCGATCCGTATACGACCGGCCGCGCGCTGGAGTCGATCGGCGGCACATACGAGGAGCTGGAGGACTGGCACCGGGCGGCCGACTGGTACGGACGCGCCCTGGAGCTGCGGCTGAGCCGCCGCGATCTGCCCGCGGCCGCCCGGCTGTACGCACGGCTCGGCACCGTCCACGGCTACGCAGGGAAGTGGGGCGAGGCGCTGCGCGACTGGCGTGCCGCATCGGCCGCCTGCCGCCGCGCGGGGGACCGGCCGGGGTACGCACGGGCGCTCGGCGGCACCGCGGAGGCCCAGGAGCGCGCGGGGCGGCCGAAGGAGGCGCTGCGCACCTGGGCGGAGGTCGCCGCGGCCGCCCGGACCTGCGGTGACACCCGGCTGCACGCCGATCTGGCGCTGCATGTGGCGGACGCGCTGGACCGGCTCGGCGGGGATCCCGCGGTGGCCCGGTCGCTGCGCCGCACCGCCCGCAGGATCGAGGCGGATGGGGCGGAGGACACGGGTTCGTCATCTCAGAGTGACGATAGAAACCCAGTCGACCTACGAAATCAGTAGTGGTGCTCCAAAAGATTGGTGCATTGCAAGGCTAGACAGTGCGAGGTCCTTCATTAGACTGGCTGTACCGCGATTGTTGCGGTCGTCTCCGGCATGCGGACGCGTTCCGGTTTGCCTGTCTATGGTCGATGGTGTATCGAGCAGTGGCCGGCTATGGCGATATGTTCCTTTTCCCCCATTCAAGGACCGTGATCGACGTGAAGGTCGGTATCCCCCGCGAGGTCAAGAACAACGAGTTCCGGGTGGCCATCACCCCCGCCGGTGTGCATGAGCTGGTCCGCGGCGGCCATGAGGTCGTCGTCGAGCGGAGCGCGGGCCTCGGCTCGTCCATCGCCGACGAGGAGTACATCGCCGCCGGTGCGCGCGTTCTCGGCACCGCCGACGAGGTGTGGGCCGCCGCCGACCTGCTGCTGAAGGTCAAGGAGCCCATCGCGGAGGAGTACCACCGGCTGCGCAAGGGCCAGACGCTCTTCACCTATCTGCATCTGGCCGCCTCCCGGGCCTGCACCGACGCGCTCCTGGAGTCCGGCACCACCGCCATCGCCTACGAGACCGTCGAGACCGCCAACCGCGCCCTGCCGCTGCTCGCGCCGATGTCCGAGGTCGCGGGCCGGATCGCGCCGCAGGTCGGCGCGTACCACCTGATGCGCTCGGCCGGCGGCCGCGGTGTGCTGCCCGGTGGAGTGCCGGGTGTGGCCGCCGCGCGGGCCGTCGTCATCGGCGGTGGCGTCTCCGGGTGGAACGCCGCCCAGATCGCCATCGGCATGGGCTTCCACGTCACCCTGCTCGACAAGGACATCAACAAGCTGCGCGAGGCCGACCGGATCTTCGGCAACCGCGTGCGGACCATCGCCTCCAACGCCTTTGAACTGGAGAAGGCCGTCCTCGACGCCGACCTGGTCATCGGCGCGGTGCTCATCCCGGGCGCCAAGGCGCCCAAGCTGGTCACCAACGAGCTGGTGTCCCGGATGAAGCCGGGAAGTGTCCTTGTCGACATCGCGATCGACCAGGGCGGCTGCTTCGAGGACTCCCGGCCCACCACCCACGCCGAGCCGACCTTCGAGGTGCACAACTCGGTCTTCTACTGCGTGGCCAACATGCCCGGCGCGGTGCCGAACACCTCCACCTACGCGCTCACCAACGCCACGCTCCCGTACATCGTGGAGCTGGCCAACCGCGGCTGGCGGGACGCGCTGCGCCGGGACGCCGCGCTGGCCAAGGGGCTCAACACCCATGAGGGGCAGGTCGTCTACGGCCCGGTGGCCGAGGCGCACGAACTGCCGGCCGTCGAACTGAGCTCGCTGATCGGCTGAAGGACACCGGGAGTTCACCGGCCCCTGGGCGACGCGCGGAGCGCACCGGCTCCGGCCGCCGGGGCCGGTGAACTCCCGTTGCCGTTCCGTCAACCCGAACCGTCAACCACATGTCAACAACGGGCATCCGGCCGGGTCTTGTCGATGGGCGAGGCCCGGCCGAAGGCGTGTCCGCTGTGTCCCGTATCGAGGGCTGGCCATGGCTCGGCCAACTCGCCCTAAATGCAACTATTCAGACGCTTTATGCGGTGGTGAAATCTCCGCGGCACCGTTCACACGCCCTTGACATTGGGGTGTTCGATTGCCGACACATCGTGCCGTGTCCGGTGGATTGTGTTGCTGCGGACCGGTGACACGCCATAGAGTCGCCAACCGTCGGCATGGTGTCACGCTGACCTATAGAGAAATTTCCTGGTCACCAAGGAGGTAGGACGACTTGTGAATGAGTCGACATTTTCTCCCGGGGGTGGTCAACCAGGATCGGCTGCGCGGGGCCAGGGTCCCTCGGGGCTCGAGGCTGTCGGCTCCGTCGCTGTCCGTACCTTCGCTACCCACCAGAGCCCGACGACAGCCCACCAGAGCCACAGCATGGACGGCCATCACGTGAACGCCATGGCCGGCGACCAGGGGGGCACGGATCCCGCCCGCTTCGCCGACTACGACGACCTCCCCGACGGGCACTTCTACGACCCGGACGCGGAGTACGAGCCAGACCCCGAATACGCGGCCACGCTCGCGCCCGACGCTGCCCGGCAGCGCCGCGAGCGCGTCGGCCCCACCGGGCGCCCGTTGCCGTACTTCCCGATTCCGGGGCCGCTGACCGATCACGGTCCTGCGAAGATCATCGCGATGTGCAACCAGAAGGGCGGGGTCGGCAAGACCACCTCCACCATCAACCTGGGCGCGGCCCTGGCCGAATACGGCCGCCGGGTCCTGCTCGTCGACTTCGACCCGCAGGGCGCCCTGTCGGTCGGCCTCGGGGTCAACCCGATGGAGCTCGACCTCACCGTCTACAACCTGCTCATGGAGCGGGGCATGTCCGCCGACGAGGTGCTGCTGAAGACGGCCGTGCCCAATATGGACCTGCTGCCCAGCAATATCGACTTGTCGGCCGCCGAGGTGCAGCTGGTGAGCGAGGTCGCCCGGGAGTCGACCCTTCAGCGCGCGCTCAAGCCGCTGATGGCCGACTACGACTACATCGTCATCGACTGTCAGCCCTCGCTCGGTCTGCTCACCGTCAACGCGCTCACCGCGGCGCACAAGGTGATCGTGCCGCTGGAGTGCGAGTTCTTCGCACTGCGCGGTGTGGCGTTGCTCACGGAGACGATCGAGAAGGTCCAGGAGCGGCTCAACCCCGACCTGGAGCTCGACGGCATCCTCGCGACGATGTACGACTCACGCACCGTGCACAGCCGTGAGGTCCTCGCCCGCGTGGTCGAGGCGTTCGACGATCACGTCTACCACACGGTCATCGGCCGTACGGTCCGCTTCCCCGAGACCACGGTCGCGGGCGAGCCGATCACCACGTACGCGTCCAACTCCGTCGGTGCCGCCGCCTATCGTCAGCTTGCCAGGGAGGTGCTCGCCCGGTGTCACGCCGAGTGAGTCTGCCGGGAGCCGACGAACTGTTCCGCACCACGGGAGGGATGGCGCTCCAGTCCTCCTCACCCGCCTCCGGGCGCCGCCAGGCGAACGGCGAGGGCCCACGGGTGCCCCCGCCCGCCGCCGAGCCCGAGGCGGGCGGCGAGCCACGCGACGGGCAGGAGCGGCGCGCGGACGGTGAACAGTCGGGCTCCGGCGAACACACCGGACGGGAGACGGCGGCCCCCCAGGACGCGGTCGGCGAGCGGCGCCCCGCGGCCGGGGATCGGCCCAAGGGCCGCCAGGCCCAGAGCGGTTCGGCCGCGGCGGCCGAGCAGAGCGGCCAGGCCCGCCGCCGCGCCCGTGCGGCGAACCGGCGGCCCAGCGGGCGCGAGCGCCATGACGAGAAGATCACGGTCTACGTCTCCGCCGAGGAGCTGATGGACCTGGAGCACGCGCGACTGGTGCTCCGCGGCGAGCACGGGCTCGCCGTCGACCGCGGCCGGATCGTCCGCGAGGCGGTCGCGGTCGTCCTCGCCGACCTCGAGTCGCGCGGCGACGCGAGCATCCTGGTGCGCCGCCTCCGCGGCCGTTGACCGGGCTGGGCGATAGCCTGCCCGGTCGTACGGGCTGCCCCGCCCGGCCCTGAGCACCCTGGACCGCGATGCCGACGAACGACGCTCCCGCCCCGCCGCCCCGACCCCCTCGCCGCAGCCTCGGCCGGGGCCCCGGCACGGCGCCCCCCACCGCGGGCCCTGACCGTCCCACTGCGCCCCCTCCGCAGCGCCACGACGCACAGCCCCCCGCCCCGGACGCCCCGGCCCCGCAGACGGCCCCCCAGAGCCCCTCTCCGCCGCCCGAGCCCGCCGCCCCGACCCCGGCGGCCGGAGAGCCGCGGGACGATGCCCCAGCGGCGCCAGAGGCCCCTTCGGAGCCGGTTGCCGAGCCTGAGCCGGTCGCTGTGCCCGAGGCGGTCGCCGAGCCCGAGCAGATGGTCCCTGAGCCGACGGCGGTCGAGCCGATGGTGCCTGAGGCGACGGGGGCCGAGCCGGAGCCGGTGCACGCACGGGCCGACCTCGATGTGGCGCCCACCGCGGGCGGCCACGGCGGCGAGGCGGCAGGGGGCGGGAAGGACGCGGGCGACGGGACCGAGGAGACGGGCGACGGGACCGGCGATGGGACCGAGGAGGCGGGCGACGGCGCCGGGGCCGGGGAAGCGGGAGACGGCGGCGACCAGGGCGGGCAGGCCCGAGGCGAGCCCCAGGGCGATGACGGTGGTCGTCGGTTCACCGTGCGGCTGGACAACTTCGAGGGGCCCTTCGACCTCCTCCTCCAGCTGATCTCCAAGCACAAGCTGGACGTCACCGAGGTCGCCCTCTCCAAGGTCACCGACGAGTTCATGGCCCATATCCGCGCCATGGGACCGGACTGGGACCTGGACCAGACCACCGAGTTCCTCGTCGTCGCCGCGACCCTGCTGGACCTCAAGGCGGCCCGGCTGCTGCCCGCCGCAGAGGTCGAGGACGAGGCGGACCTGGCGCTGCTGGAGGCCCGCGACCTGCTCTTCGCCCGGCTGCTCCAGTACCGCGCGTACAAGCGGATCGCGGACATCTTCAACGACCGGCTGGTGGCCGAGGCGGCCCGCCACCCCCGTACCGTCGGCCTGGAGCCGCACCACGCCGAGCTGCTCCCCGACGTCGTCATCAGCATCGGCCCCGAGGGCTTCGCCAAGCTGGCCGTCAAGGCGATGCAGCCCAAGCCCAAGCCGCAGGTCTACGTCGACCACATCCACACCCCGCTGGTCAGCGTCCGGGAGCAGGCCGAGGTGGTGGTCGCGCGGCTGCGGGAGCTGGGGGAGGCCACCTTCGCCACGCTCACCGAGGACGCCGCCGACGTCCTTACGGTCGTCGCGCGCTTCCTGGCGCTCCTGGAGCTCTACCGCGAGCGCGCGGTGCTCCTCGACCAGCCGGAGGCGCTCGGGTCGCTCACGGTCCGCTGGACGGGCGAGGCGGGGCAGGAGCCGCTGGTCACCGACGAGTTCGACCAGGAGACCACGGCTCCCAAGGAGACGGCCGCGCCGCAGAAGGAGAAGGAGGAGGTACCGAGTTGACCGAGCAGCGGACACCCGCCGGGCTCTCCGAGGTCGCCGAGCTGGACCTCAAGCCCGCCCTGGAGGCCGTCCTCATGGTCGTCGACGAGCCCGCCACCGAGGAGCACCTGGCCAAGGTGCTGGCGCGGCCGCGCCGCGCCGTCGCGGACGCGCTGCGCGAGCTGGCCGACGAGTACGCGACGCAGGGCCGCGGCTTCGAGCTGCGGCTGGTCGCGGGCGGCTGGCGCTACTACACGCGCCCGGCCTACGCCGCCGCCGTCGAGGGGTTCGTCCTGGACGGTCAGCAGGCCCGGCTCACCCAGGCCGCTTTGGAAACCCTGGCGGTGGTCGCGTACCGTCAGCCGGTCAGCCGTTCCCGTGTCTCGGCCGTCCGCGGCGTCAACTGCGATGGCGTGATGCGGACCCTCCTCCAGCGGGGCCTGGTCGAGGAGGCGGGCACGGAACCCGAAACAGGTGCGATCCTGTACAGGACGACGAACTACTTCCTGGAGCGGATGGGCCTGCGGGGGCTGGACGAGCTCCCGGAGCTCGCGCCGTTCCTCCCCGAGGCGGACGCGGTCGAGGGCGAGTCCCAGGAGGGCGTGCCGTCGTTCGATCCGGACGCCATCGACGGCGATGACGCGCATGACGACGTAGAACACCGAGCCGGCAGCGGCCACTCTCAGACGGAAACTTGATGCGAAGCAGCGGCAGGAACAGCAGGGGCAGCGGTAGCGGCGGCAAGAACTACCGGGGCGCGGGGAACAGGCGCGACGAGCAGCAGCAGCGCGCCGGCCGCCCCCGCCCCGAAGAGCGCCGCTACGACGTGGGCGACGGCCCCAAGGCGGGTCCGAAGGCGGGCCCCAAGGGAGGCGGCCCCAAGGCGGGCCCCAAGGGAGGTCCTAAGGCGGGCTCCCAGGGCGGCGGTCCCAGGGGAGGCTCCCAGGGCGGCGGTCCCAGGACGGGCGGCCCCGACGCGGGCGGTCCCAAGGCCGGTGGCGGCCGTGGCCGCAAGCCGGGCCCGGCCCGTCCGCGCGAGTACGAGGCGCAGATAGAGGAGCGCAACCGTGCCCGCCACGACAAGCCGCGGGTCAAGCTGCCGAAGACCTTCGGCGAGCAGGAGGGCGAGCGGCTCCAGAAGGTGCTCGCCCGCGCCGGTATGGGTTCCCGCCGGGCCTGTGAGGACTTGATCGACCAGGCCCGGGTCGAGGTCAACGGCAAGATCGTGACCGAGCAGGGGATGCGCGTCGACCCGGAGAAGGACGAGATCAAGGTCGACGGGCTGACCGTGGCCACCCAGTCGTACCTCTTCTTCGCGCTGAACAAGCCCGCCGGTGTCGTCTCCACCATGGAGGACCCCGACGGCCGCCAGTGCCTGGGCGACTATGTGACCAACCGCGAGACCCGGCTCTTCCACGTCGGCCGACTGGACACCGAGACCGAGGGCATCATCCTGCTCACCAACCACGGTGAGCTGGCCCACCGCCTCACCCACCCCCGCTACGGCGTGCAGAAGACCTATCTCGCCGCCATCCAGGGCCCGCTCCCGCGCGACCTGGGCAAGCAGCTCAAGAGCGGTATCCAGCTGGAGGACGGCTACGCCCGCGCCGACCACTTCCGCGTGGTGCAGAACACCGGCAAGAACTACCTGGTCGAGGTGAGCCTGCACGAGGGCCGTAAGCACATCGTGCGGCGGATGCTCGCCGAGGCCGGTTTCCCGGTCGACAAGCTGGTGCGGACGGCCTTCGGCCCGATCGCGCTCGGCGACCAGAAGTCCGGCTGGCTGCGCCGGCTGACCAACACCGAGGTCGGCATGCTGATGCGCGAGGTCGACCTCTGAGGCCCGGTCGCCGCTGACGCCGAGGCCCGGGGCCCGCTGACGGCCCCGGCCGCGAACCCCGGCGTTTGTCAGGGGCCCGGCGTCCTCCGCCGACCGCCGGGCGTCTCGCCCAGCGGTCGCGCCGGGAGCCTGTCCGACCCGCTCGTTACGCTGATCGGGAGCGCGGCCGAACGACACGGCCGCGCCCGAGGCACGACAGGCACAGCGCGCACAGGGGAGCGAGACGTGACGGTACGAGCGGTTCGTGGGGCCGTCCAGCTGGACCGGGACGAGCCGGAGCACATGCATGAGCAGGTCTCCGCGCTGCTGACCGCCATCCTGGAGCGCAACGCCCTGGACCCCGACGACCTGATCAGCGTGTGGTTCACGGCCACCCCCGATCTGCACAGCGACTTCCCCGCGGTCGCCGCCCGCAAGCTGGGCATCGCCGACGTACCGCTGATCTGCGCCCAGGAGCTGGACATCGAGGGGGCCATGCCCCGTGTCGTCCGCATCCTGGCGCATGTCGAGACCGCCCTGCCCAAGTCCGACGTCGCCCATGTCTACCTCGGCGCCGCCGCCTCCCTCCGCAAGGACATCGCCCAATGAGAACCGCCCTCGTCATCGGCACCGGCCTGATCGGCACCTCCGCCGCGCTGGCCCTGGCCGGCCGTGGCGTCCAGGTGCACCTCGCCGACCATGACGCGAGCCAGGCCCGCACCGCCGAGGCGCTCGGCGCCGGGACACAGGCCGAGCCCGAGGGGCCCGTGGACCTGGCCGTCGTCGCCGTGCCGCCCGCGTACGTGGCCGGGACGGTGGCCGATGTGCTGCGCCGCGGCCTGGCGCGCGGCGTCCTGGACGTGGCGAGCGTCAAGGGCGGTCCGCGCCGCGAGCTGGAGGCCCTCGGCTGCGAGCTGACCCGCTACATCGGCACCCATCCGATGGCGGGCCGGGAGCGCTCCGGGCCGCTGGCCGCCACCGCCGACCTCTTCGAGGGACGGCCCTGGGTGCTCACGCCCACCGGCGGCACCGACACCGAGGTGCTCAACCTGGCGCTCGAACTCGTCGCGCTGTGCCGGGCCGTGCCCGTGGTGATGGAGGACGAGGCCCACGACCGGGCGGTGGCGCTCGTCTCGCACACCCCGCACCTGCTGTCCAGCATGGTCGCCGCGCGGCTCCAGGACGCCGATGAGACGGCCGTGCGGCTGTGCGGGCAGGGCATCCGCGACGTCACCCGGATCGCGGCCTCCGACCCCGCCATGTGGATCGACATCCTCTCCGCCAACCCCGGCCCGGTCGCCGATGTGCTCGCCGCCGTCGCCGCCGACCTCGACGAGACGGTGCGGGCGCTGCGCGCGCTCCAGTCCGCCGACGAGGCCAAGCGCGGCGACGGCGCGGCGGGCATCGAGGACGTGCTGCGCCGGGGCAACGCCGGACGCGAGCGGGTGCCGGGCAAGCACGGCGCCGCCTCGGCCGTCTATGAGACCGTGGCGGTGCTCATCGGCGACCAGCCGGGCGAGCTGGCCCGGATCTTCGCCGACGCGGGCCGGGCGGGGGTCAACATCGAGGACGTCCGGATCGAGCACGCCACCGGGCAGCAGGCCGGTCTGATCCAGCTGGTGGTCCAGCCCTCGGCGGCCCCGGCGCTCACCAAGGCCCTGCGGGAGCGGGGATGGTCCATCCGGCAGTAGCGGCGGAGCGGACCGCCGGACGTCTCGGGCCCGGAGGCTGTCCACAGGGGTGCGAAGCCGCCCGGGGGAAGCCAGTAACCTTGTCCGGGGCCCACATGGCCCGTTCAGCTCAGCCCCGTGCACACGAAAGGTGTCTGTCACCGTGGAAACCGCCGCCCGGACCGCCCCGGCAGCAGTGATTGTCGCGATCGACGGCCCCGCAGGCACGGGCAAGTCCAGTACCTCGAAGGCCGTCGCCGCCAAGCTGGGCCTGGGCTACCTGGACACCGGCGCCCAGTACCGGGCGATCACCTGGTGGATGGTGACCAACGGCATCGACGTCGAGGACGCCGTCGCCGTGGCCGACGTCGCGGGCAAGCCCACCATCGTCTCCGGCACCGACCCGGCCGCCCCGACGATCACCGTGGACGGCACCGATGTCTCCGCGCCGATCCGCACCCAGGAGGTCACCTCGCGGGTCAGCGCGGTCAGTGCGGTGCCCGAGGTGCGGAGCGTGATCACCGAGCTCCAGCGGACCATCGCCGCCGAGGCGCCGCGCGGCATCGTGGTCGAGGGCCGGGACATCGGCACCACGGTCCTCCCGGACGCCGACGTCAAGATCTTCCTGACCGCCTCCCCGGAGGTCCGGGCGGCCCGCCGCAGCGGTGAGCTGAAGGGCAAGGAGGCCGCCGACCTGGCCGCCACCCAGGCCGCGCTGGCCAAGCGGGACGCCCTGGACTCCGGCCGTGAGACCTCGCCGCTGGCCAAGGCGGACGACGCGGTCGAGGTGGACACCTCCGAGCTCACCCTCGACCAGGTCATCGAATGTGTGGTCACCCTCGTCGAGGAGAAGCGGACGGCAGCGTGAGCGCCACCGACGCGACACTTCCCAGCGCGGCCGGGGCCGTCGTGGCGCGGCGGATCGGCATCGGCCTGATGTACGGGCTGTGGCGGCCCCGGGTGCTGGGCGCATGGCGGATCCCGTCCGCCGGGCCCGTCATCCTCGCCGGGAACCACTCCCACAACGTGGACGGCCCGATGCTGATCGGCACCTCGCCGCGGCCGGTGCACTTCCTGGTCAAGAAGGAGGCGTTCATCGGTCCGCTGGACCCGTTCCTGCGCGGTATCGGGCAGCTGAAGGTGGACCGTACGAGCGCCGACCGCACCGCGATCGGCCAGGCCCTGGGGGTGCTGGAGCGCGGCGGGGTGCTGGGGATCTTCCCGGAGGGCACCCGGGGCGACGGCGACTTCGCCTCGCTGCGCTCGGGGCTCGCGTACTTCGCGGTGCGCTCCGGCGCGCCGATCGTGCCGGTCGCGGTGCTCGGCACCGCCACCCCGCACGGCGACGGGCGGCCCAGGCCGCTGCCCCGGCTGCGCAGCAGGATCGATGTGGTGTTCGGCGACCCCTTCCAGGCGGGGGACGGCAGCGGCAGGCGGACGCGGGCGGTCCTGGACCAGGCCACCGAGCGCATCCAGAAGCGGCTGGCCACGCATCTGGGCACCGCCAGGCGGCTCACCGGCCGCCCGGAACAGACATAGACCCGCGAGCCCCCAGGGGCGGCGCGCGGTACTGAGGGACGACGAGGAAATCTTCATGAACGACCAGATCCACAGCGGCGGCGACGAGCACGGGGAGCTTGGCGACGCCGAGTACGCGGAGTTCATGGAGCTCGCCGCGCAAGAGGGCTTCGACCTGTCGGACGTCGAGGGCGACCTGGCCGCGGCGGGGCACGGCCCGCTGCCGGTGCTGGCCGTCGTCGGCCGTCCCAACGTCGGCAAGTCCACCCTGGTGAACCGGATCCTGGGCCGCCGGGAGGCGGTCGTGGAGGACCGGCCGGGGGTCACCCGCGACCGGGTGACCTACGAGGCCGAATGGTCCGGCCGCCGCTTCAAGGTGGTCGACACCGGCGGCTGGGAGCAGGATGTGCTCGGGCTCGACGCGTCCGTGGCGGCCCAGGCCGAGTTCGCCATCGAGGCCGCTGACGCGGTGGTCTTCGTCGTGGACGCCACGGTGGGCGCCACCGACACCGACGAGGCCGTGGTCAAGCTGCTGCGCCGGGCCGGAAAGCCCGTGGTGCTGTGCGCCAACAAGGTCGACGGGCCCAGCGCCGAGGCCGACGCCGCGATGCTGTGGTCGCTCGGCCTCGGCGAGCCGTACCCGGTCTCCGCGCTGCACGGCCGCGGCACCGGCGACATGCTCGACGCGGTCCTGGAGGCGCTGCCCGAGGCCCCGGCCCAGACCTTCGGCGCGACGGTCGGCGGACCGCGCCGGATCGCCCTGGTCGGCCGTCCGAACGTGGGCAAGTCCTCGCTGCTCAACAAGGTCGCGGGCGAGGAGCGGGTGGTCGTCAACGAGTTGGCCGGCACCACCCGCGACCCGGTCGACGAGATGATCGAACTCGGCGGCGTCACCTGGAAGTTCGTCGACACCGCCGGTATCCGCCGCCGGGTCCACCTCCAGGAGGGCGCCGACTACTACGCCTCGCTGCGCACCGCGGCCGCCGTGGAGAAGGCGGAGGTCGCGGTCGTGCTGATCGACGCCAGTGAGTCCATCAGCGTCCAGGACCAGCGGATCATCTCGATGGCCGTCGAGGCCGGGCGCGCGCTCGTCATCGCCTACAACAAGTGGGACACCCTGGACGAGGAGCGCCGCTACTACCTTGAGCGCGAGATCGAGACGGAGCTGGTGCAGATCCAGTGGGCGCCGCGGGTCAATGTCTCGGCGCGCACCGGCCGCCATATGGAGAAGCTGGTCCCGGCGATCGAGACGGCGCTGGCCGGCTGGGAGACCCGGGTGCCGACCGGGCGGCTCAACTCCTTCCTCGGCGAGATCGTCGCCTCCCATCCGCATCCGATCCGCGGCGGGAAGCAGCCGCGGATCCTCTTCGGGACGCAGGCCGGGACCCGGCCGCCGAGGTTCGTGCTCTTCGCCTCGGGCTTCCTGGAGGCGGGCTACCGCCGCTTCATCGAGCGGCGGCTGCGCGAGGAGTTCGGCTTCGAGGGCACACCGCTCCAGATCTCGGTGCGGGTGCGCGAGAAGCGCGGCCGCAAGAGGTAACGGCGGCCGCGCCGGGAGGGTTCACGCCGGCCGGGCCCGGACTCACCGTCCGGAGGGGGCCGGCGGCGGGTCGGTTCCGGCCCGCCGGACGCGCGGGGCGACACCACGTCAGTACGTGTGGCCCCGCTCCTCGCCCCGGCCGGGCGGCAGGGCGGGGACATAGCCGCGGTAGTACAGCTCGTCGGTGTGCCAGGACCCGCTGTGGCCGTCCGGGCGGCCCTGGCCGCCGCTGATCAGGCCCCGGGGCTGGCCGATGGCGGCGAACGCCACGAACTCCATGTTCTCCTCGTCCGAGCGGTCACCGGGCAGCGCCCGGAACAGCCTGCGGTACTCCGCGTACAACGCGTCGTAGATCGGCGTGGCGGAGTGGCGCCAGGGATCGTGCGCTGCCTCCAGCGCGGGGCGCATGGCCGGAATGCAGCCGTATGAGGGGGAACGGTAGGAGAGGTCGTATGCGTGCACGTATGTGCCAACGACCCGGCCGCCCGTCGGATGCGGCATCGGTGGCGAATGGGCTGCCCACCAGGGGTCGGTGAGGTCCGGAGGAAGCTCCGGGACGGCGGGGGCCATGGCGGTCATGTGCCCGCGAGCGGCATCGACGCGCCGACCAGGGCGCCGCGCGCGGCGGCCCGGTCCAGCGCCGCGCGCAGCTGGTCCTCGCGCGGCTGGGTGCCGATCGTGCCCGCGGCCGCCGCGTAGATCAGCACCCGCTGGGAGCGGCCGAGGGCGCTCCGCCAGCCCTCGCTGAGCGGCATCGGGCTGTGCGCCTGCCACCAGGCCACCGGGCGGCCGCCACCGGGTCCCGGCATCAGCACCGCGTGCAGCCGCCCCATGGCCAGCAGCACCGACCAGCCGGGGTTGGGCGCGGGCGGCCGGCCCAGATCGACCACCGGGGCGAACCCCTGCTCGCTGAGGAGCTGGAGGAATTCATCGCCGTGCCCGGCCGAACCGGGGCGGATGATCGGCGCGGTCGGCTCCACCACCAGCGCCGGGCACGCCTCCTGACCCACCAGCACCACCCCGCTGGTCACCCCGAGCACCGCCTGCTGGGCCGCCGGTGCGTGGCCGGACGGCACGGAGGTGTGCGAGGCGACGCCGGGCGATGCGGGCGCCACGGGCGATGGGGCCAGGACGGGGGAGGGGGCCGACCCGGTCGGTGCGGCCGGGCCGGGGAAGTGGGACACCGCGGCATGCGGCATGGAGTCGTAGGGCGCGGAGGCGTGCGGTACGGACGGCACCGACGCCGTGGACGGTGCGTGCGGCGCCTCGGCGGCCGACGGCGCGCTGTCCTCACCCGTGATGGACCGCACCGCACCGCGCAACTCGTCTTCCGAGACCGGGACGACCTGGGAGGGCACACAGGTGGCGTGCGCGAAGGCCAGCACCGCCGTCTCCTGCCCCACGAAGAGCACGGTGCTGGTCCGCTCCTGCTCGGTGTTGCCGGGGGTGCGGCAGGACGTGCAGTCGTAAGCGCCCGGGGCGTTGTCCCCGGCGAGCAGCCGGTCGGCTTCTTCGTCGCCGATCTCGGCACGTACGTCATCGCTGACGTCGAGCATGCGCGGCACGGGTGGCTCCTCGGTCTCGGTGGGCGAGCCGGGCGGTCCCCGGCTCATACGTAGACAACGGGCCATGCGGGGCGGGGGTCACGCGCCCCCGGCCGCCCCGGGGTCTGATGCGCGGTCGGGCCGGAAAGTTCCCCCGACTCCCTACCGATTTCACATCTGTTGGAGCACAAGAAGGTGATGAAACCCAACCCTGTGCCACTTTTCGGTGTCTTACACCGTGGTAGGCGGACGACACACTCGTCTGCGGGGAAGCAGTGGGATACGGGGCCGGATGCACATCTCTTTCCTTATTCACAACGCGTACGGGATCGGCGGGACGATCCGGACCACGTACAACCTGGCCCGCACCCTGGGGGAGCAGCACGATGTCGAGATCGTGTCGGTCTTCCGCCACCGCGACCAGCCGATCTTCGACCCCGGCCCGCAGGTGCGGCTCAGCCATCTCGTGGACCTCCGCAGGAACAGCCCGTCCTACGACGGCGCCGACCCGGACCACAGCCGCCCGGCGAAGGTCTTCCCCGCGACCGAGGGCCGCTACAAGCAGTACAGCGCCCTGACCGACCGCCGTATCGCCGACCATCTCCGCCGGCTGGAGGCCGATATCGTTGTCGGAACCCGCCCCGGGCTCAATGTCCACATCGCCCGGGAGGCCCGCCGGGGTCCGGTACGGGTCGGCCAGGAGCATCTGACGCTCAGCACCCACTCCAAGGGGCTGAAGCGGGCCCTGCGCGCCGTCTACCCCCGGCTGGACGCGGTGACCACCGTGACCGAGGCCGACGCCCGTACCTACCGCGACCAGATGCGGCTGCCCGGCGTACGGGTCGAGGCGGTCCCCAACAGCGTGCCCGCATCCGGTCTCGAACCCGCCGACGGCACCGGGAAATGGGTGGTCGCGGCCGGCCGGCTGGCCCCGGTCAAACGTTACGACCTGCTGATACGCGCCTTCGCGAAGGTCAGCGCGGCCCGCCCCGACTGGCGGCTGCGGATCTACGGCGGCGGGGCCCAGCACGCCAAGCTGCGCGCCCTCATCGATCAGCTGGGCCTCTACAACCACGTCTTCCTGATGGGCCCGGCCAATCCGCTCGACCCCGAGTGGGCCAAGGGCTCCATCGCCGCCGTCACCTCCAGCCTGGAGTCCTTCGGCATGACCATCGTGGAGGCGATGCGCTGCGGCCTCCCCGTGGTGTCCACCGACTGCCCGCACGGACCCGCGGAGATCATCGACAACGGGGTGGACGGCCGTCTCGTGCCCACCGGCGACACCGACGCCATCGCCGCCGCGCTGCTCGACCTCATCAACGACGACGAGCTGCGCCAGCAGATGGGGCAGGCGGCGCTGAAGGATTCGGCCCGCTTCGACCCCTCCCGGGTGGCCGGGCGTTACGAGACGCTCTTCTCCGGTCTGATCGCCCGCAGCGGACTGCGAGGCTCCCTGCACCGCGCCCGCGGCTCCCTGGTCAGCGGCGCGTTCGCCACCAAGGACTCTCTGCGGAAGGTGCGTGTCGCATGAGTGCAACGGCCCAGGCAGCGCAGCACGTCGAGGAGGACGGAATGAGTGAGGCCGCCGAGGTCGCCCCCGCCCGCGCCGACTGCGTGGCGGACTCCGCCGGTGGGCTCACCTTCCATATCGCCGACTGGGCCCGGCCGGGGCCGGGCAGCTACGACGACTGGAGCGGTGCGCTGGTGCTGCGCCGCCGGGGCGCGGCGGACGCCCCCGACGGGGAGGTGCGGCTGCCGCTGGGCCCCACCGCGGACGGCCGGCTCCAGGCCGCCCTGCCCAGCAACGTCGCCCTGCCCGAGGGCCGCTGGGACGTCCATGTGGCCTACCGGGACGCCGAGCCTCAGCGGCTCGCCCCGGGCCTGAACGATCTGCGCTCGCTCGTCGACCGCCGCCCGGGGCCGAGCACCTCCCCGCTGTCCGTCCGCATTCCCTACGCCACCAAACACGGCAATCTCTCGCTGCGCAGCTGGCGGCGGGCGCCGCACGCCGAGGCCGGGGAGATCCGGCTGGAGGACGACACGATGGCCGTGCGGGGGCGGCTCTACCGCGTGGCGTACCCGTCCGAGTGGCTGGCCGAGGCGGTTATCGAGGCCCGCTGCCGCAGGGGCGACGCCCCGGTGCGTACGGCAGCGCTGGAGGTGGACGGCTCGGACTTCTCCTTCGAGCTCCCCTTCGCCGAGCTCGCGCGGAGCTGGGACGGCGGCGCGGACGCCTGGGACCTGTGGCTGCGCCCGGCGGACGAGGCCATGCCCCCGGCGCGGCTGGCCCGGATCCTGGACGATGTGGCGGACAAGAAGGAGATCTTCACCTATCCGCCGCGCACGGTGGCCGGTCCGCACGGGGAGGCACAGGCCCGGCCGTACTACACCCGGGACAACGACCTGGCGGTCCGGATCGAGGCGCCCGCCTGATCCCAGGAGAGTCCGGGCTGGGGGATCCCAGGATCTCGGGCGGGCCCCGGGAGGGGGTTGAGGACGAAGGCTGTCCTCGACCGGTGGCAGACTCGGCCGCATGCTGGAGACCTCGGCCCGACTGCTCCGCCTGCTCTCCCTGTTGCAGGCCCACCGCGAATGGTCCGGCGCGGATCTCGCCGACCGGCTCGGGGTCACCCCGCGCACCGTGCGCCGCGATGTCGACCGGCTGCGCGAGCTCGGCTACCCGGTGCACTCCACACCGGGCACCGGCGGTGGCTATCAGCTGGGCGCGGGCGCCCAACTGCCGCCGCTGCTGCTCGACGACGAGGAGGCGGTGGCGGTCGCGGTGCGGCTGCGCCAGGCCGCGGGCGGCGGGGTCGAGGGCATCGAGGAGACCTCGGTACGGGCCCTGGCCAAGCTGGAGCAGGTGCTGCCGGACCGGCTGCGCCGCCGGGTGGGCGCGCTGACCGCCTTCACCGTGCCGCTGTCCGGCTGGAGCCCCGGCCCCGGGGCGGACCCCGGGGTGCTGACCGAGCTGGCCGCCGCCTGCCGGGACTGCCATCGGCTGCGCTTCGAGTACCGCGACCACGGCGGTGCGGTCACCCGCCGCACCGCCGAACCGCACCGGCTGGTCGCCGCGCAGCGCCGCTGGTACCTCGTCGCCTGGGACGTCGACCGCGCCGACTGGCGTACGTACCGGGCCGACCGGATCACCCCGACCCCGCCGCACGGCCCCCGCTTCACCCCGCGCCGCCCGCCCGCCGACGACATCGCCGCCTATGTGGCCCGGGGCATCACCACCACCGTCTACGCCCAGCGGGCCACCGTGCTGCTGCGGGTGCCCGCCGAGCGGGCGGCCGAGCGGTTCCCGCCCTCGGTGGGGGTGCTGGAGGCCGTCGACGAGCACAGCTGTCTGCTGCGCACCGGCGCCCACGGCCCCGATGTGCTGGTGCTCCATATCGTGCTGAGCGGCTTCGACTTCGAGGTGCGCGAGCCGGTGGAGCTGAACGACCGCATCCGGGAGATCAGGGACCGCCTGGACCGGGCCCTGGGCTGAGCGGGCCCGGCGGCCCGAGCCGCTGGTCCCTCTGCCGCTCCAGGCGCGCCACCTCGGGGTGGTTCAGATCGAAGGCGGGCGATTCGGAGCGGATCCGGGGGAGCGCGGTGAAGTTCTGCCGGGGCGGCGGACAGGAGGTCACCCACTCCAGTGAGCGGCCGAACCCCCAGGGGTCGTCGACCTCCACCTTCTTCCCGTACCTGGCCGTCTTCCAGACGTTGTAGAGGAACGGCAGGGTCGACAGGCCCAGCAGGAAGGCGCCGATCGTGGAGACGGTGTTGAGCGCGGTGAAGCCGTCCGCCGCCAGATAGTCGGCGTAGCGGCGCGGCATCCCCTCCACCCCCAGCCAGTGCTGCACCAGGAAGGTGGTGTGGAAGCCGGTGAACAGCGTCCAGAAGTGGATCCGGGCCAGCCGCTCGTCCAGCAGCTTCCCGGTGAACTTCGGCCACCAGAAGTAGAACCCCGCGAACATCGCGAAGACGACCGTGCCGAAGACCACGTAGTGGAAGTGGGCCACGACGAAGTAGGTGTCCGTGACATGGAAGTCCATCGGCGGTGAGGCCAGGATGACGCCGGTGAGCCCGCCGAAGAGGAAGCTCACCAGGAAGCCGACCGCCCACAGCATCGGCGCCTCCAGGGACACCGAGCCGCCCAGCATGGTGCCGATCCAGTTGAAGAACTTCACCCCGGTCGGCACCGCGATCAGAAACGACGTCAGGGAGAAGAAGGGCAGCAGAACCGCTCCGGTGGCGAACATGTGATGGGCCCAGACCACCATCGACAGTCCGGTGATGGCCATGGTCGCGCCGATCAGCGTCACATAGCCGAAGATCGGCTTGCGTGAGAAGACCGGGATGATCTCGGTGACGATGCCGAAGAACGGCAGCGCGATGATGTAGACCTCGGGATGGCCGAAGAACCAGAAGAGGTGCTGCCACAGCAGCGGGCCGCCGTACCGGGCGTCGAAGACCACCGCCCCGAACCGCCGGTCCGCCTCCAGCGCCAGCAGCGCCGCCGCCAGCACCGGGAACGCCATCAGGATCATGATCGAGGTGAAGAGGGTGTTCCAGGTGAAGATCGGCATCCGGAACATCGTCATGCCCGGCGCGCGCATCGCCATGATGGTGGTCAGGAAGTTCACCGCGCCCAGGATCGTCCCGAAGCCCGCCAGCGCCAGCCCCATGATCCACAGATCGGCGCCGATACCGGGGGAGCGGATCGCGCTGTTGAGCGGCGCGTAGGCGGTCCAGCCGAAGTCCGCGGTGCCCCCGGGCACCATCAGACCGGCCAGCACCATCAGCCCGCCGAACAGATACAGCCAGTACGACAGCATGTTGAGGCGCGGGAAGGCCACATCGGGCGCGCCGATCTGGAGCGGCATGATCTCGTTGGCGAACCCCGCGAAGGCCGGGGTCGCGAACAGCAGCAGCATGATCGTGCCATGCAGGGTGAACGCCTGGTTGAACTCCTCCTGCGAGACGATCTGGAGGCCCGGACGTGCCAGCTCGGCGCGCATCACCATCGCCAGCACACCGCCGACCAGGAAGAAGCCGAACGACGAGATCAGATACAGATGCCCGATCTTCTTGTGGTCGGTGGTGGTGAGCCAGTCCGTGAGCACACTGCCCTGTCGTGTCACCGGTGCCGGACCGGCGGCCCGCGCGGTGCCTGTCGCCATCGGGACTCCTCCGTGTCTGGGCAGATATCGCCATGATCGCCCGATGGATGCCGCGATCGGCGGAGCGGCCCTGAGCGTCACTCCCTCGGGGGCAGCAGCGGACCGAGTGGCCCAAGGTCCAGATTGAGATCCGAGGGCGCGATGCCGTAGCGCTCGCAGAGCGTGCCCATCCGGTCCTCCAGCAGCATCAGCGTCAGCCCGATCCGCTCCTCCTGGTCCTCCGTCAGATCGCCCTGGTCCACCCGGCGCAGCGCCTGCCGCTCCATGAGCTGGCGCAGCAGCTCCACGACGGTCAGCACCAGCTTCATCAGATCGCGTTCGACGGTGTCCTGGTCCAGCTCCAGCTCGCGGCTCACGGTTCCTCCCAGGGGGACGGCACATTGGCGTTGACCGAGCTGATGAGCGCGCGCAGATCGATACGGACCAGATCGACATCGGCGATCCGCAGGGTCAGATCACCCGTGATCACCACGCCGCCCGCGAGCAGCCGGTCCAGCAGGTCCACCAGGGCGATTTGCTGATGGGCCAAAGGGGCGTCCGGGAGCGCCGCAGTCATCGGTCCGCCCCGGCGCTCCCGGTCTGGTGCGGGGCGGTGGTCTCGTCCGGGGCGGTGGTCTCGTCCGCGGCGGTGGTCTGGTCCGGGTCGGTGAAGGAGTACGGCGCCCAGGGGCCGGTCAGCTCCACCCGCAGTCCGGGCGTCCGCCCGGCCAGTTCACCGACCCGTTCGGCGAAGCCGGCGCTGTCCTCGCGCCGCACCAGATACGCGGCGTTCAGCACATTGCGGTCGGACACCCCCGACAGCCGGGGGTCCTGCGGCGGATGCAGCCGGGCCCGCTCGGCAAGCCCGCTGAGGGTGTGGTGCACCAGCCGCGCATCCTCCTCCGTATCGCCCCAGCGCCGCTCCGCCGCCTGCCGCTGTGCCTTGCGGCGGCGCAGATAGTCGCGGCCGGACATGGCGCCCGGGGCACCCGGGGCACCCGGGGCGCCCGGGGCGCCCGGGGCGTTCGGGGAATCCGGGCCGTTCGCGGCCCCGGCGGGCGGCTCCTGGGGAGGGGGCGGCGCGGCATACGCCTTGACGCCCCATTCGACCCGGCCCTCCAGCCGGTCCAGCGCCGAGGCGAACCGATCCCGCCCGGTGGCGAGCATCCGCCGCAGCCCCTCCTCGCCCTGGCAGACGGTGGCCAGCCGGACCGGTATGACACAGGACTCGGCGCCCGCGGTGTCGACCACCCGCTGATGGGCGCGGGCCATGTCCTCCAGCCACGCCATGTCCTCCAGTCGCTTCCGCAGCGGGCCCTCGTCGAAATCCTCGGCCGGTACGGCGCCCGCCAGTACGGCGAGCCCCAGATGGCGCACGGCGCGCACCGGTTCGCCCGCGACTCCGCGCACCCCTTCCAGGGCGGTGAGGGCGTCCAGGGCGGCCTCCGGCGTACCGGTGTCGCGCACGACCGCGTAGGCGTACCGCAGTCCCTCGGTCATTCGGTGGCCTCCCTGTTCTCCCCACGGGGCACCTCGGTGTTCCCCCGGCCGGTGACCTGGTCGTTCTCCTGGCTGGTCACCTGGGCGTTCGCCCGGCCGGTCACCTCGGACCTGGCGCGTGACGAGAGCGACGGGTCGTGCTCCCACCAGTCGATGCCCATCTCCTTCGCCTTGTCGACCGAGGCCACGATCAGCCGCAGCTTGATCGTGAGAAGTTCGATGTCGAGCAGGTTGATGCGGATATCGCCCGCGATGACCACGCCCTTGTCGAGCACCCGCTCCAGGATGTCGGCGAGGTTGGCCCCGCCCTCGCTTCGGGAGGCCGGTCCGTACGGCCCCGAGGAGCCGAGCGACGACGCCAACGACGACGCCGGTGAGCCATAGCCGCCGGCCGTCGGGGCCGCACCGCCCCGGGTGGTCACAGAGTCCCGTTCGCCCACTGGCGCGCCTCCTCCAACCGGTCGAGCAGCGCGTCCTCCTGCCGCTCGAACTCGTTCTCGTCGATCACGCCCTGGTCGAGTCGGCTCTCCAGCTCGGCCAGGGCGCGCTGGATATTGGCCGGGTCGTAGTACTCGCGCTCCGCGGCGGCGACGACCTGCTTCAGCACCCAGACGATCATCAGCGTCAGGATTCGACGAAGCTGTACGGCGGCAGCGGACCGTTGATCCGCAGCTTCAGCCAGGGGTGGGCCCGTTCCACCTCGGCGGCCGCCGTCAGCAGCGGTTCGGCGGCGTCCTTGTCGAGCAGCAGGGACAGGCTCAGGAACCAGCCGCCGCTCTCCGGGCCGGGCCGCACCTCCTCGGCGGCCGGGGCCAGCGCCTCCTCCACCAGCTTGGCGTCCCGCACCTCGCGGGCCCGCACCGCGCCCGCCATCAGCTCGCCGAAGCGCACCCGCTCCTCGTAGGTGCCGCCGCCCGCCGCGCGGTTGGCCTCCGCCGTCATCCGCAGCTCCGGCTCCTCGGCGAGCACTTGGTGGAGCACCGCGTCCTCGTCGTGTACGGCCTTGACGTTGTACTCCACCCGGTCGGCCAGTCGGCGCAGTTGATCCTCATAGCGGTCGGCTTGCGCGGCCAGCACGACGCGGACGTCGTCGTCGCTGGAGGAGACGCTGCCGAAGCGCATCGGCAGCACCGCACGGGAGTCGCTCACCTCGGCCAGCACATGCTGATGGGCGAGCAGATCGCGGCGCCGGGGCTTGAGCTCGGGCGGGCAGTCGCTGACGATCGCGGCCAGCTCGCCCTCGTTCAGCGCCCGGACCGGCAGCGGGGGGTCGCCGATGCCCAGCAGCCGATCGCCCAGGTCCGGGACCTCACCGCGCGCGATGCCGTAGACATACGTGGTCATGCGGACTCCTCGGACTTCCTCGGCGCCGCTTTACGGGCCGGACGCCGACGGCGCGGCTCCTCCTCCGCTTCCTCCTCCGAGGGCCTGATCGCGTCGGCCACGGTCTGGGCGGCCTTGGAAACGGTGTCCCCGGCGCCGGAGAGGGCGCCCTTGGTCTTGGACCGCGCTCCGTTCTCGGTGATGCCCTCGACCACCTCGGGCAGGCCGGGGGACTTGTTCCGGCCCGCCTCGAGATCGAGCCGGTTGCACGCCTCGGCGAACCGCAGATAGGTGTCGACGCTCGCCACCACGATCCGGACGTCGATCTTGAGTATCTCGATGCCGACCAGGGAGACGCGGATGAACGCGTCGATCACGAGCCCCCGGTCGAGAATGAGTTCCAGGACGTCGTACAGGCCGCTGGTGCCGCCCCCGCCCCTGGATTGCTGTGCCGGGACAACAGTGGTCATGTCGGGTGTGTCCCTCTCCTGTCCGGTGGGCGTCTCCTGTCCGGTGGGCGTCCGGCCCCGCCGCCGTCAGCGGCGGTCGCTCCGGCCGCGCTCATAGCGATGGAGGCGGCGGTAGCCGGTGAGCAGGCCGTCCGGGTCGAGAGTCACCTCGTACAGGCCCATCAGGCTCATCGTGTCCGGCACCCGGGCCAGCTCCACCACCTCGGCCTCCAGCACCCACCCCGCGTCGGTCCGCTCCAGACGGGGCAGGGACTCGGGGTGCCGGCCGGTCAGCTCGACGAGCTGTTCACGGGCGGCGCGCAGAATCGCCGACGGGCTCTGACCGCCGGCCGCCGTCTTCTTGGGGGTCTCATCGGATCTGTTGGTCATGTTGGCTCCGGTGGCGGCGGGTACCGCGTCCGGGTGGGCGTAAACCTCGGGCTTCGACCCCGGCGATTTGTGGTGGAATTGTGCGCTCCGGAGGGGGCCGGGAGGTGCTTTTCCGGTCGCCGTGTGAATTGTTCGAGAGTTACCGCCGGTGTGCCCGCCGCCCATACCCCGGCCGGTCCATTGGCGCGGGGATATCGACGGAAACTCGCAATCATCTTCGAGCCGTCAACACAAGCCCCGGAAGAGTGATGAAGCCGTCCACAAACCCGGGCGTGTTTTCTGTGACACAAGTGTGACGAATGGCGGCCATGAGAGGCATGAGAGCGCGGCGGTCCCATGGCGTTCCATGGCCACTCTGGGTTTGCCACGCGTGGGGAGCCGCCTACGGTGGCTCTCATGGGACCTGTACCGAACCTTCCGGCCGAACCCGACGACGACCTCGACAGCTATGTGGGCCTCGACGCCCACACCGCCGAGGAGCGGGCGCGCGCACGCGGCTGGAGCACCGTACGGACGCTTCCACCGGGCGCGATCATCACGATGGAGTACCTGCGGGGGCGGATCGACTTCGAGGTGGACGAGGGCACCGTGAAGCGCTGCTGGCGCGGCTGACCCACCTCGTTCGCGCCGGTACGCGCCAGTTCGGACACGACCGCGGCCCCGGACGCTCGGCGGGAGCGTCCGGGGCCGCGGTGTGAGCGGTCCGCGCGGGGGAGGGGGTGCGTACCGCCCCGCGGTCCGCTGGGCGGCTCAGCCGCCCGTGGCCGTCCGGCCGCGGGCCGCGCCGGACTGGCCGAAAGGCGTCGTGGCGCGCGGCACCCGGTCGGGGTGCGGCGGCCGGCGGCTGCCGACCGGGGTGACCGGGGTGCGCTCGGAGCGCACCGTGTGCTGACGGACCGGGTGATGGGGCCGGGCGTCGGAGCCACGGCTGGTGGCACCGACGGGCCGGACCACGGCCACGGTCTCGCGGGTGGGCAGCTCGTCGTCGCGGGCGGCGCGCGGGGTGGCCAGCGGGCTCCCGGCGACCGGCCGCCCGGAGGGCACCGGCACGGGTGCCCGGCCCGCGCGCACCCGGCGCCACAGGGCCAGCATCAGCACCTCGGCACGGGCCATGGCCGGCTCCAGCCACGGCAGCGCCAGCAGCACCAGCACCCCGGCGGCCCAGCCCAGCACCACATCGCTCAGCCAGTGGGTGCCGAGGTAGACGGTGGTCATGCCGACCCCGAAGGCGAAGCCCGCGGCGATCAGCGAGGCGACCCTGCGGGCCAGCGGGGTGGTCGCCAGATAGGCCAGAACACCCCAGGTGACCACGGCGTTCGCGGTGTGACCCGAAGGAAATATATCGCCCGTGCGCCACATCTCATTGGATCCGACGGTGGTCGCGTAGTGCGGACCGAGCCGGCCGAAGCCGATCTTCACCGCGCCCACGGTGGCGTTCAGCAGCAGCAGGGACGTGCCCAGCACCAGCAGCGGGCGCAGGGTGCGCTGCCGGTAGCAGCACCACCCCAGCCAGGCGGCGACGGCCACGGCGGTGGGGCCGCGCTGACCCATGACCACGAAGTAATCCAGGAAGGTGTGGAACTCCGGCCACTGTTTGTAGGGCCGGAACAGCATGACCTGCCAGTCGAGCTTCACCAGCCATGACGTGGTGAGCACGCCGATCACGGTCGCCGCGTAGACCGCCAGCGTGGTCCCGAGAAGCCAGAAGCGTGTTCGGGTCATGCGCGGTCGCGCGAGATCGGGCCTTCGCTCCTCGGTCGCGGGGAGCTTGTCTTCGGTACGCACCTAATCGACGTTACATTGCGTGACAGGTGGGTTCAGTCGATCAGGTCGCTTTGTGATGACGATGTGATGTGGAGTACGTCTCGTCCGTGCCTTTTGGCCGTGCCCTTTCCGGGGAATGCGCGAGCCTCCGTAACTTTTCCGCTACCACCCTTCCAATGGGCGTGTCTCAGGGCCTTTATGGAATTCTTACAGGGCGTGTTTATCGCCTATTAGCCAAAGCGTTCCCCCAAGTTTCCCCGGGTGTCGCCGGGCGGCCGGGGTGATCAACCGCGGGGCTCGGCCCGGCCGGTGGGGATGGCCGGATCATGGCGGTCCGCTGCCATGCAGCCAGAAGGCCCCGTACACCGCCGAGGCGAGCCCGGCCGACCCCAGGACCAGCGCGGTCCGCACCGGACGCAGCCGGGCCAGGGCGACCGCGATCGGCAGCAGCAGTGGGAAGGCGGGTGTCAGCAGCCGGGGTTTCGAGCCGAAGTACCCCTTCGCGGCAAGCGCCAGGACGAGCACCGCCCCGCCGTAGGCCAGCAGCGGCAGCGGCTGGCGCTGACGTACACAGCGGACGGCGAGCCAGACCAGCGCCCCGACACCGAGCAGCAGCCCCAGCCCGCCCACGAAGGGCGGCTCGATCAGCAGTCCGCCGATGAAGCCCGCGAAGGCCAGACCGCCGTCGAAGCCGTTGCCCCAGCCGCTCTGCACATCGAAGTAGCCGGTGGCGCTTCCGGTCCGGAAGGCCACCCACACCACATAGCCAAGCCAGCCAAGCGGCGCCAGCACGACCCCCGCGAGCAGGCTCCGGTCGTGTCGCCACGCCTGGCGCCAGCGCCCGCCGGGCAGCAGCTCCATCGCGGACGCCACCCAGACCGCCGCGACCACCGCAGCCCCCACCGGCCGGGTGAGCCCCGCCAGCGCCGCGCACAGCCCCGCCCACAGCCACCGCCGGGTGAGCGCCGCGTAGACCCCCCACGCGGCCAGGGCCGTGAAGAGCGACTCCGAGTACGCCATCGACTGCACGATCCCGACCGGCAGCACCCCCCACAGCACGGCCAGTGTGAGCCCCACCCGGCGTCCGTGGAGCAGATCGCCGATCGCGAAGATCCCCCAGGCGGCGACCAGGGACATCGCCCCGCTCACCAGCAGACCGGCGTCGGCCGAGGCCAGCGGGGTCATGGCCGATATCGCTCGCTCCAGCGCGGGCAGCAGGGGGAAGAACGCCAGGTTGGAGTGGACCGCCCCGTCGGGCAGATGGAGCGTGTAGCCGTATCCCTCCTCGGCGATGCGGGTGTACCACAGCGAGTCCCAGCGCGCGGAGAGCAGCTGGTGCGGGCTCTTGTCCGCGAAGGCTCCCCAGATCGCGAGAACCACCAGCCCGAGCAGGCGCGTCCCCGCGTGGGCGAGCAATGCCGGGGCAGCCCGGCGCAGCGCGGAGCCGGCGGCGCGGCCCGGTCGGCCGTCGTCGCCGAGCGGCGCGGTGCCGGCCTGGGCGAGATCAGTCACGGCGACGATTATCAGGGATGGTCCGGGCCGCCCGCCGGGCCTGTGGACAACGGCCCGCGGAGACGCCGCGGAGGCTGTGGACAACGCCTCGCGGACAGCCCGCGGACAGTGCTCCCCGGACGCCTCGCGGACAGCGCCCCGTGGACAGCGCCCCGCGGACAACGGGGAGCGAACGGAAGACGGCCACCGGTGGGCCGTAGCGGGGCCGCGGAGGCGACGCAGGAGGGACGGCAGAGGTACGGAGGACAAAAGGTGAAGTGTGGAACGTACGCCTCCGTAACGATCCGCGGGGCGGTCCCAACATGACCTGCGGCACACGTCCCGCGCGCGGTCTCGCGTACCCTGACCTCTCACTCGCGCCTTCGCCACCGGGACCACCCGGGACGTCCCCACGACGTGACGCCCTCCGGCGGCGGACCGCGAGCGCAAGACCCAGGGAGGTGCGTACATGTCCGGGACGACCACGGCCGGCTCTCGGCGGACGGCGGGCGTTCCTCGGCAATGGCGCGGCACCGAGGCGAGCGGCGGGGCCAACCGCTGGGTCGTGCTCCTCGTGCTCTGCGTCAGCCTGCTGCTCGTGGCCGTGGACGCGACCGTGCTCCATGTCGCGGTCCCGGCCGTCACCGAGGATCTGCGCCCCGGCGCGATCGAGCTGCTGTGGATCGTGGATGTCTACCCACTGGTCTGCGCCTCGCTGCTGATCCTCTTCGGCACCCTCGGCGACCGGGTCGGCAGACGACGTGTCCTGCTGCTCGGCTACGGGCTCTTCGGCGCCGCCTCCGCGCTCGCCGCCTTCGCCGCCAACCCCCAGATCCTCATCGTGGCCCGTGCCCTGCTGGGCGTCGGCGGCGCGATGATCATGCCCGCGACGCTGTCGATCCTGCGCCAGGTCTTCCCGGACCGCCGGGAGCGGGCGATGGCCATCGGCATATGGAGCGCGGTCGCCGCCGTGGGCGCGGCGGTCGGCCCGCTGCTCGGCGGCTTCCTGGTGGAGAACTTCTGGTGGGGCTCGGTCTTCCTGGTGAACCTGCCCCTGATGGTCGTGGCGCTGCCCGTCGGCCGCTGGCTGCTGCCCGAGTCCACCGGCGACGGCGACGGGCCCTGGGACGTGCTGGGCGCGGTCATGGCCGCGTGCGGGCTGTTCTGCGTGGTCTTCGGCGTCAAGCGGATGGGCAGCGGCGCGGGGCTGCTGAACGCCGTGACCGCCGCCCCGGTGCTGTTCGGGGCGGTGCTGCTGGTGCTCTTCGTACGCCGCCAGCGCCGCCGTACGCATCCGCTGGTCGACCTCAAGCTGTTCTCCCGGCCCGCCTTCTCGATCTCCGTCGGCTGTATCGTGCTCGCCCTGCTGGCGCTCGTCGGCCTGGAGCTCATAGCCGCCCAGTACCTCCAGCTCGTGCTCGGGCTCACCCCGCTCGAGACGGGTCTGCGGCTGCTGCCGCTCACCTTCGCCGCCATGGCCGCCGGGCTCGTGGGGTCCCGGATGCTCCAGTGGCTCGGGCCACGCGTCATGGTCGCCGTCGGCTTCGCGCTCACCGCCCTCGCCGTTCTCTCGCTCACCGCCATGGGACTGTCCGACCGGCCCGCCGTGCTCGTCGGCGGCTTCATCGTCCTGGGCTTCGGCCTGGAGACCACGCTCTTCAGCGGGTACGAGTCCATGCTCAACGAGGCGTCCACCGGTTCGGCGGGCGGCGCCGCCGCCATCGGCGAGACCTCCTACCAGCTCGGCGCCGGTATCGGCATCGCCCTCCTCGGCAGCGTGATGAACGCCGCCTACAAGCCCGGCGTCTCCTCGGTGCCCGGCGTCCCCGCCTCGGCCAGCTCCGACGCGAGCCAGTCGCTGGGCGCGGCGTACAAGGTCTCCGACCGGCTCGGCGGCCACGCCGGGGAGGCCCTGCGCTCGGCCTCCCGCTCCGCCTTCGTCCACGGTCTGCATATCACGCTCGCGGTGAGCGCCGGTCTGCTGCTGCTCGGCGCGCTGGCCGCCCTGCGGCTGCCCAGGACCATGGAGTGCCCCGCCGGCGACGAGGAGCCCTCCCAGGGCCCGGACCAGGGCCAGCGGGAGCAGGAGCAGCGGGACCAGGGCCAGCGAGAGCAAGGCCGGCGGGACCAGGGCCGGCTGGAACAGGCCCAGCTGGAACGGGCCCAGCGGGAGCCGGGCCAGCGCGAGCAGGGCGGTACGGACGCCCCGGCCCGCCGCGACCGCGCCACCGTCGCCGCCGAGTCCTGACCGACCCTCCGAGTCCTGACCGGCCCCCCAAGGCTTGACCGACCCGCCCGAGCCCTGCTGCACGGCCCGCCTGAGCCCCACCCGGCCCCCCAGCCCTGCCCGAGTCCCGCCCCAGCCCTGCCCGAGTAACACAGGAGCGCGGCCCGAGTGCTGCCCGAGTCCTGGTGACCCGGTGTGAGCGGGGCTGGACGCCAGGGGTTACCCGGCCGTAGCGTCGGATCGACCGGGCTGATCACCCCGGCCGCCGGGCGGGAGGACGCGCCCCGGCGGCGGGTGGCCACCCGGCGAACCCGGACCCGCACCCACCGGAGGCCGCCGCCCATGTCCGCTGGCACCCTGCCGCCGTTCGACCCGCGCGACCCACTGGGGCTCGACGATCTCCTGGCCCCCGAGGACCTGGCCATCCGCGACACCATGCGGCAGTGGGCCGCCGACCGCGTGCTGCCGTACGTCGCCGACTGGTACGAGCGCGGCGAGGTGCCCGGCATCCGGGAGCTGGCCCGGGAGCTCGGCTCCCTCGGCGCGCTCGGGATGTCGCTCACCGGCTACGGCTGCGCGGGCGCCAGTCCGATCCAGTACGGGCTGGCCTGTCTGGAGCTGGAGGCCGCCGACTCCGGGATCCGCTCCCTGATGTCGGTGCAGGGTTCGCTGTCCATGTACGCCATCCACCGCTTCGGCTCCGAGGAGCAGAAGGAGCGGTGGCTGCCCCGGATGGCCTCCGGCGAGGTCATCGGCTGCTTCGGGCTGACCGAGCCCGACCACGGCTCCGATCCGGCCGGTATGCGCACCTACGCCAAGCGGGACGGCTCGGACTGGGTGCTCACCGGCCGCAAGATGTGGATCACCAATGGCTCGGTGGCCGGGGTCGCGGTGGTGTGGGCCCGCACCGACGAGGGCGTCCGCGGCTTCGTCGTCCCCACCGACGCGCCCGGTTTCTCGGCCTCCGACATCAAGCACAAGTGGTCGCTGCGCGCCTCGGTCACCAGTGAGCTGGTCCTGGACGAGGTGCGGCTGCCGGCCGACGCGGTGCTGCCGGAGGTCACCGGGTTGCGGGGGCCGCTGAGCTGTCTGGGCCACGCCCGCTACGGGATCGTCTGGGGCTCGATGGGGGCGGCCCGCTCCGCCTTCGAGGCGGCGCTGGACTACGCCCGCGAGCGCGAGCAGTTCGGCCGGCCGATCGGGGGCTTCCAGCTCACCCAGGCCAAGCTGGCCGATATGGCGCTGGAACTCCACAAGGGGATGCTGCTCGCCCACCATCTGGGGCGGCGTATGGAGGCGGGGCGGCTCCGTCCCGAGCAGGTCAGCTTCGGCAAGCTGAACAATGTGCGGGAGGCGATCGAGATCTGCCGTACGGCCCGGACGATTCTGGGGGCCAACGGCATCTCGCTGGAGTATCCGGTGATGCGCCACGCCACGAATCTGGAGTCCGTGCTCACCTATGAGGGCACCGTCGAAATGCACCAACTGGTGCTGGGCAAGGCGCTCACCGGAATCGACGCCTTCCGGTGAGCGGTGGACCCTAGCTCTGGTTGAAAAAGCCCGTGGCGTGGCCGGACTGACCGCTGACGATCTGGTAGTCCGACGGGGTGAGGAGGAAGACGCGGTTGGCCACGCGGTCGATCGAGCCTCTCAGCCCGAAGATCAGGCCGGCCATGAAATCCACCACACGCTTGGCGTCGGAGGACTCCATCGTCGTGAGATTGACGATGACCGGCACGCCCTCCCGGAACAGCTCGCCGATGCCGCGGGCGTCCCGGAATCCGTCCGGGGTGACCGTGGCGATCCGGGTGCCCTGGTCCCGCGCGGTCTGGTCGGCCACCCGCGCTCGCGGGTCGGTCATCCAGGAGCCGCCGGGCTCGGACCCCTCGGCGTAGTCGTCGTCGTAGTAGCGCTCGTCATCGCTGTCGTCGACGAGGCCAAGCCAGGCACTTGCCTTGCGTACCGATCCCATGGACGCCTCCTCTCCCTGATGGTGTGTACCGTCCGCCCCTCTATGGTCGTCCATGATGCGGATGGTCTGCCACGTGGATTGCGGCCGCACAGGGGATTCGTGACGTTACTGGTGCACAACGGCTGGCGCCATATCAGAGTTCCACCTGCTTAAGGGGGCTGACGGAGCGCTGGGTAGACTCCGCCGCTGCCGGACGGGTGACGTCGGGGACGTACGGGTGAACGGGGGATCGTGTTGTTTGGCATTATCCGGCCTTGTCGGCATCGGCTGTCGGAAAACCTGCGCACCGAGTGGATGGCGCATTTGTGCGGGCTGTGCCTCGCGTTGAGGGGGGACCACGGGCAGTTCGCCCGTGTCGCCACCAATTACGACGGCCTGGTGATATCGGTCCTGGTGGAGGCCCAGGCCGGGCGCTCGGACGGCTGGCGGCGCACCGCCGGGCCCTGTCCGCTGCGCGGGATGCGGACGGCGTCGGTCGCCCAGGGCGAGGGGGCGCGGCTCGCGGCCACCGTCTCGCTGGTGCTGGCCTCGGCGAAGGTACGGGACCATGTCGCGGACGGCGACGGGGCGTTGGCCCGTCGGCCGGTCGCCGCGGCCGCCCGCCGGGTGGCCGGGCGGTGGGACCGGGCGGGGGAGCGCGGCGGCGCGGCGCTCGGTTTTGATACCGCCCTGTTGCTCGACGCGGTCGGCCGGCAGGCCGAACTGGAGGCCCACGCGGGCCCCGGCACCTCACTGCTGGCCGTCACCGAGCCCACCGAGACCGCGACCGCCGCGGCCTTCGGGCACACCGCCGTCCTGGCCGGGCGGCCCGGCAACCGGGCCCCGCTGGAGGAGGCGGGCCGGCTCTTCGGACGGCTGGCGCATCTGCTGGACGCGGTGGAGGACCTGGCCGAGGACGCCGAGAGCGGCGCCTGGAACCCGATAGCGGCCACCGGAGCCGACCTCGCCGAGGTGCGCAGGCTGTGCGACGACGCGGTGCACGGGGTGCGGCTGGCGCTGAAGGACACCGAATTCGCGGGCGAGGGCTCCGGCCGGCTCGCCCATGTGCTGCTGGTCCATGAGCTCCGGCGCGCGGTCGACCGCGCCTTCGGCACCACCGGCTGTGCGCACACCGGCCAGGGCTCCACCACCCCGGAGTCCTCCTACGGGCCGCCGCAGTCGCCGTGGATCACCCCGGGAGGCCCCGGCGGCGCACCGCCGGAGCCGCCGCACGGCCGCCGCCGGGGGCTGCTCGCCGGCTGCCTGGTGTGGACCGGGCTCTGCTGCACCTGCCAGGTGTGCTGCCGGGACCCGTACCACGACCCGTGGTCCGGGCAGCCGCGTGAGGGCCTGTGCCATAAGTGCGATGACTGCTGCGACTGTTGTGACTGCTGTGGCAATTGCAGCGACTGCTGTAGCTGCGACTGCTGTGATGGTTGTGACTGCGGCTGCGACTGCTAGTTTCCCGGCGGATCGTGACGCCCGCGGCGGGCTGCTCCCCTCCCTGCTCCTTCCCACAACTGGGGCCTCGCCCCGGACCCAGGGCCGGGGCATCGATATGCGGCTTCGCCGCAGTCGCCCCTGGACCCCGGGGTCCAGGGGCGGAGCCCCTGCCACGCGGCGGAGCCGCACATGGATGCCGCGGGAAGGGGCGGGGAGGGGAAAGCATCGTGGTCCGCCGGACACTCTGTGGCCGGAAAATGCACTGAGGGGAGGGGTGGAGCACTGACGTGTGTGGGAAGGCCGGACGCGCGTGACGACGCGGATATGCGGTGGCCACACCGGAGCGAGGGACCGGCGGGCGGGCGAAGCCTCGAAACACTGGGTGAGGGGAATCCCCTACGGCAGCGGAGGCGGGCGGTCAGCCCGAACAGGACGCCGACCACACCCGACCGAAGTCGATGTGGTCGCGCGTGACCAGTCGCCGCCGTGAGTCCATGGGCCAAGTGGAGCAGCCTTCCGCTTCCGCGTCAACCACGGTGAGACGTGCTGTTCATAGTTCGGACAGCCTTGACAGCCCACGGTGTGGACACCTTAATCTCGGGCTCATGTCGAGCTGAGGGGCTCGTCTGCCGAGCTGAGGGGCTCGGCCGTGTGTGAGGGCCATGCGTGTGTTCGCTTCAGAACTCACGGAGCCCTCGCATGTCCGCGAATCCGGACCATCCGCCCCGCTCACCCGCCACGGTCGTCATCGTCGGCGCGGGTCCGCGTGCCACCGGTCTGATCGAGCGCATCGCCGCCAACGCCCCCGAACTGCACGGTGACGGCGCCCCGTTCGAGCTGCACCTGGTCGATCCGCATCCGCCAGGCGGCGGCCGTATCTGGCGCCCCGACCAGTCCCCGCTGCTGTGGATGAACTCCATGGCCGAGGACGTCACGATGTTCACCGACGCGTCGGTGGAGCGCGAAGGCCCCATATGCCCCGGCCCCTCCCTCGCCGAATGGGCCGGGCGGCTCCGCGAGGAAGGGCCGTCCCACGCCCTGCCGCCGGGACTCGCCGCCGAGGCCGCCGCCCTCACCGGGCGCAGCTTCGCCACCCGGCGCCTCCAGAGCGCCTATCTGGGCTGGGTGTACGAGCGGTCGGTGGCCGCCCTGCCGCCCGGAACCACCGTCCATGAGCACCGGGACCGTGCCGTTCGTGTCACCGGGCCGTACGACGGGCGCCAGCAGGTGTGGCTGGAGGGGCGCACCGCCCCGCTCACCGCCGACGCCGTGGTCCTGGCCCTCGGCCACCTCGACGCCGAACCCGATGCCGAGCAGCGGGCGCTCACCGCGTTCGCCGCCGAGCACGGACTGGTCCACCTCCCGCCGGAGTTCACCGCCGACAGCGATCTGAACGCGCTGCGCCCCGGCGAGCCGGTGCTCGTACGCGGTCTCGGTCTCGCCTTCGTCGATCTGATGGTGCTGCTCACCGAGGGGCGCGGCGGAGGCTATGAGCGCGGTCCGGACGGGGAGCTGGTCTACCGGCCCTCCGGGCGTGAGCCCGTGCTGTACGCCGGTTCGCGGCGCGGCGTTCCGTACCACGCCAAGATCGGCTACTCGCTGAGCGGTGAACGGCCCCCGGTGCCGCGCTTCTTCGGCCCCGCCCAGGTCGAGGAGTTGCTCTCGCGCCCCGGGCGGCCGGACTTCCGGCGCGACATCTGGCCGCTGATCGCCAAGGAGCTGGGCTTCGCCCACTACCACCGGCTGTTCACCGCCCATCCGGAGCGTACGGCCGGACCGTGGTCCGCGTTCGAGGAGAAGTACGCCGCCTGCCCGCCCGGCAGCCCCGAACTGGCCGCCCTGGTCGCCGCGGCCGTCCCCGACCCGGCCGACCGGCTCGACCTCGACGCCCTCGACCGCCCGCTGACCGGGCTGCGGTTCGATGATCACGAGGCCCTCCAGCAGGCGCTGCGCGGCCATATCGAGGCCGATCTGGCCCGCAGACACGACCCCGCGTACAGCCCCGACCTGGCCGTCTTCCTCGCCCTGCTCTCCGTCTACGGCCAGCTGATCCGGTTCGGCGACATCGGCGGCTGGTGGCACGGCTTCTTCAGCTTCCTCGCCTCCGGCCCGCCCGGCCCACGGCTCGAGCAGCTGCTCGCGCTCTCCCGCGCCGGAGTGGTCCGCTTCCTCGGCGCCGAGACGGCCGTGGCCGCCGATCCGCTGCGCGGGGTGTTCCGGGCGAGCTCCGCCAGTGTGCCCGGCCATGTCGTGGAGGCCCGTGCGCTGGTCGAGGCCCGGCTGCCGGAGCCGACCGTGGACCGCTCCCGCGACACCCTGCTGCGCTCCCTGCACCGCGACGGCGCCGCCGCCACCCCGGCCGGACTGCTCGCCGTCAGCCCCGCCGACGCCCGGATCCTGGACCGGGCCGGCCGCCCGCATCCGCGCCGTTTCGCGCTCGGCCCGCACACCGACGCCCGCGCCTCCGGCGCCTTCGCCCGGCCCGGTACCAACGCGCCCGCGTTCCGGCAGAACGACGCGACCGCGCGGGCCCTGCTGCGCTGTCTGCGCGACCTGTCCTGTCGCGCCTCGCTCACCGCCTGAGCGGCCCCCGCACAGCCGTCGGCCTGAGCGGCCCCCGCACAGCCGTCGGCCTGAGCGGCCCCCGCACAGCCGTCGGCCTGAGCGGCCCCCGCGCGGCCATCGGCCTGAGCGGCCCCGACACAGCCGTCGGCCTGAGCGGCCCCGGCACAGCCATCGGTCCGAGCACGGCCCCGCAAGGCCAACCCCGCACCACCCTCAGCTCTCTCCCCCCGAAGGACCCTCCATGTCGCTGACGTCCGATCCACCTGTCGGCAAGGCCGCCGAAGGCGGTGCCGAACGTGAGGACTACTCCGCCCTCAAGGTCGTCCCGGTGCGCCACCCCTGGCGCTGGGCCGCCGTGGTCGTCACGGCCGTCCTGGTGGCCCAGTTCGCCCACGGCCTGATCACCAACTCCGGCTGGGAGTGGGACGTCTTCGCCGACTTCTTCACCACCCGGACCATCCTCAAGGCGGTCTGGATCACCATCCAGCTCACCTTCTACGGCACCGCGCTCGGCTTCGCCCTTGGGATCGTCCTCGCCTTCATGCGGCTGTCCAAGAGCCCGTTCCTGAAGTCGGTGGCCTTCACCTATATCTGGGCGTTCCGCTCCATCCCGCTCATCGTCCAGCTGCTCTTCTGGTTCAACCTCACCTATCTCTACAAGCGGCTCGACTTCGGCATCCCCTTCGGCCCCGGCTTCTTCTCCTTCGACACCGCCGGTCTGGTCGGGGCGATGAGCGCGGCGGTGCTCGGACTCGCGCTCCACCAGGCGGCCTACGCCGCGGAGATCGTGCGCGGCGGAGTCCTCGCCGTGGACGGCGGACAGCTGGAGGCGGCGGCCGCGCTCGGCATCCCCCGGCTGCGGCAGCTGCGCAGGATCGTGCTCCCGCAGGCGATGCGGTCGATCCTGCCGAACGCCGCCAACGAGGTCATCTCGCTCTTCAAGGGCACCTCGATCGTCTCCGTCATGGCGATCGGCGAGCTCTTCTACCAGGTGCAGGTCATCTACGGACGCAACGGCCGGGTCGTGCCGCTGCTGATGGTCGCGACCGTCTGGTACATCATCCTGACCACCGTGCTCTCGGTCGCGCAGTACTACGTCGAGCGCCACTTCTCGCGGGGAGCCACCCGATGACCGCCATGGTCGACATCCGCTCCGTCCACAAGAGCTTCGGGTCGCTGGAGGTGCTGCGCGGTATCGACCTGGAGGTGCGCTCCGGGGAGGTGGCCGTGGTCCTCGGGCCCTCCGGCTCGGGCAAGTCCACCCTGCTGCGCGCCATCAACCACCTGGAGAAGGTGGACAGCGGCTGGATCAGCGTCGGCGGTTCGCTCGTCGGCTACCGCCGCCAGGGCGACCGCCTCTACGAGCTGCGCGAACGCGAGATCCTCAAACAGCGCACCCGGATCGGCTTCGTCTTCCAGAACTTCAATCTCTTCCCGCATCTGACGGTGCTGGAGAACATCGTCGAGGCGCCGGTCTCGGCCCTGCGCCGCCCCAGGAAGGAGGCAGTGCGCTCCGCCGAGACGCTGCTCGCCCGGGTCGGCCTCGCCGACAAGGCGGCCGCCTACCCCCGGCAGCTCTCCGGCGGGCAGCAGCAGCGGGTGGCGATCGCCCGCGCCCTCGCCCTGGAGCCCGAGCTGCTGCTCTTCGACGAGCCGACCTCCGCCCTCGACCCCGAACTGGTCGGTGAGGTGCTCGACGTCATCAAGGACCTGGCCCACCAGGGCACCACGATGATCGTCGTCACCCATGAGATCGGCTTCGCGCGGGAGGTCGCCGACACCGTCGTCTTCATGGACGGCGGCCGGATCGTCGAGCGGGGCACCCCCGCCGAAGTGCTCGACTCCCCGCGTCATGACCGCACCAAGACATTCCTCTCCAAGGTCCTCTGAGGCCACCGATGTTCCGCCACGGCTACGCAAGGAGCACCCCCGTGAAGACTCGCCGCACCCTCGTCACCGCCGTCGCCGCGCTCACCGCCTCCGCACTGCTCGGCGGCTGCGGCGACGGCGATGCCCAGGAGACGGTGGGCTCCAAGGGCAGGAACAACGCCATCAACATCAGCCCGGACCAGCACCGGATCAGAGGGAAGAAGGTCGACTCGATCGCGGCGAAGGTGCCGGCCTCGATCCGTCAGCGCGGCACCCTGCGCATCGGCGGCAGCGCCGACGCCTCCGCCCCGCTCGGCTTCTACGCGACCGACGACAAGACCCGGATCGGCTCCGAGATCGACATCGCCACGCTGGTCGCCGACACCCTCGGACTCGAGCCCGAATTCCAGGCGGTCTCCTGGGAGAACCTCTTCGTCGGCCTGGACAGCTCCAAGTTCGACGGCGTCTTCTCCAACGTGACGGTCACCGAGGAGCGCAAGGAGAAGTACGACTTCGCCACCTACCGGCTGGACGACCTCGCCTTCGAGGCCAAGAAGGGCACCTCCTGGCGGGTCAAGGGCCCCGAGGACGTGGCGGGCAAGACCGTTTCGGTCGCCTCCGGCACCAACCAGGAGAAGATCCTCGTCGACTGGAGCAAGCAGAATCAGAAGGCGGGCCGTAAGCCCGTGGACATCAAGTACTTCCAGAAGGACACCGACTACTACCTCGCCCTCCAGTCCGGCCGTATCGACGCCTACTTCGGCCCGAACCCCACCTCCGCCTACCACGTCGCCTCGGCCGGCCAGACCCAGATCATCGGCCGGTTCTCGGGCGGTGGCGACCAGGTGCAGGGCAAGATCGCGGCCACCACCAGGAAGGGCAGCGGACTGGTCGACGCCTACGCCGCGGCCCTGGACCACGTGATCGAGGACGGTTCGTACGCCAAGGTCCTGAAGCGGTGGGGGCTCTCCAGCGAGGCGGTGAGGAAGTCCGAGATCAACCCGCCCGGCCTGCCCAAGCCGTGACCTCTGATCCCCGACCGAGGAAGGCCCCGACCGTGGCCGTACCGACCGGCACCCTGCACCTGGCCGCCGCCATCGACGGCGACGGGCAGTACCAGGCGCCGTACTACGTGGAGCTCGCCCGCCTCGCCGAGGGCGGCACGCTCGACTTCATCACCCTGGACGACACCTTCGGCCCGCCGGGGCCGGGCCGGGGCAGGCTCGACGCGCTCGCCGTGCTCGCGCGGGTCGCGCCCGCCACCGGGCGGATCGGATTGGTGCCGACCGTCACCACCACCCACACCGAGCCGTTCCATGTCTCCTCCTCCGTGGCCACCTTGGACTGGGTGAGCCGCGGCCGGGCGGGCTGGCGGGTCGAGGTCTCGGCGACGGAGGCCGAGGCGCGGCTGGTGGGCCGCCGCCCCGCCGCCCCCGCCGGGGAGCTGTGGGCCGAGGCGGGGGAGGTCGCCGATGTGGTGGCCCGGCTGTGGGACAGCTGGGAGGACGACGCCGAGATCCGCGACACCGCCACCGGCCGCTTCATCGACCGCGACAAGCTGCACTACGTGGACTTCGAGGGCGCCCACTTCTCGGTGCGCGGCCCCGCCATCGTGCCCCGGCCGCCACAGGGCCACCCGGTCGTGGCCGTCGCCGCCACCGACCCGGTGACCTGGCAGACCGCGGCCCGGTACGCCGATGTGGCCTATGTCCGCGCCACCTCCCCGGAGGAGGCGGGCCGTATCCGCGACGAACTGCGCGGCCGCGCGGTGGCGCACGGCCGGGAGCCCGGCGCGCTCACCGTGCTCGCCGCCGTCGCCGTGGACCTCGCCATGGGGAGGGCGCGCACGGGAACTCCCCGGCCACGGGCGGCGCGCCGGTCCCGCCGACCGACACGTCCGGCGGACCTCCGCTGTACCGCGGGGGCCCGGTGGAACTCGCGGGGCTTGATCGCCGTACGGCATGACGCCGGTACTGTGAACGGCTTCCACATCACCGTTTCTGAAGACTGAGCAGGAGTGAGCCCGATCAGCCGCACGCCCCGAACGGTTGTGGGCGCACTGGTCTCTGGCGTACTCAACCCCGGGGCGGCAACACGCATCCTGTGCGTGGTCCGAGCACGGGAGGCCAGTTCCCTGTGCGACCTGGCCATGTAGGTACGGCCAGGGGTGACGGGGAGGCCCCGAACCATCCTCTGGTGGAGCGGGGCCCCGCACACTGGCGCCGTACCGGCGTCCCAGATCGCACGATCAGCTAACCCGCCTGGCCCACGGTGCCGCGAGCCCACGAGCCGACCATCATTACGATCGAGCTAACCCGGCCTCGTGCTCAGTCTCCCGTGCGCACAACGGCCGGAGCCACGACCTCGATGTGGTCGGCAGGCCCGAGTCGTTCACCGTGCTGAACGCGCTCGCCGCCGTCACCGAACGGCTGGGACTGGCCGCCACCGTCAACGCCACCTTCAACGAACCGTACGAACTGGCCCGCCGGTTCGCCTCCCTGGACCATCTCAGCGGGGGCCGCGCCGCCTGGAACGTGGTCACCTCCTCCGACGCCTTCACCGGTGAGAACTTCCGGCGCGGCGGCTTCCTGGACCGGGCCGACCGCTACACCCGGGCCGCCGAGTTCGTCGCCGCCGCACGGGAGCTGTGGGACTCCTGGACGCCGGACGGCACGCCCCGTCCGTTCGCCCACACCGGCCGGCACTTCACCATCGAGGGCGAGTTCGGCGTGCCACGCTCGCCGCAGGGCCATCCGGTGGTGATCCAGGCCGGGGACTCCGACGAGGGCCGGGAGTTCGCCGCCTCCACCGCCGACGTCATCTTCACCCGGCACGGCTCGCTGGAGGCCGGGCGCGCCTTCTACATCCGGGGGAGCGGCGCTGAGCCGACGCGCACCGGCCCGGCAGCGGGGATGCGATACGCCGGTGCCATAACGGAACCCGATCGCCCGCGCGTCCGTCTCACCGGATGCCCAAAGGGATGGGAGCACAAGCCCCGGCGGCCTGAACCCGCCGGGGCTATGTGGCGTGTGTTCGGCGGCTGTTCCGAATTGTCCTCTTGCGCGGTGCGTCCACGGCCACGAATACTTCCGGAAGCGCTTGTCAGGAGCACGCCGAATCGGGTCGTATCGGTCACCGGCGTGCTCATTGACTGCGCCTCACGGGCCTGCCCACCCAAGCGGACCCCCGATTCCCCCGGAGGAAGAGTTGAGGATCAAGCGCAACGCCCCCCACACCAAGCGGGCGAGACGCATCGCCCTGATTGCCGCGACCTCCGCCCTGGTGGCCGGAACGGCGCTCGCCGCCCCCGCCGCCTACGCCGGAAGCGACGGCGCCCGCACCTTCAGCGCGGCCGAGGCCAAGTCGGCGAGCAGCGCCGTCCTCGAGGCCGATGTCGCGGGTACCGCCTGGTACGTCGACAAGGCGACCAACAAGCTCGTGGTCACCGCCGACAGCTCGGTGTCCCAGAGCGAGATAGCCAAGATCAAGAACACCGCCGGCACGAGCGCCGACGCGATCGAGGTCAAGCGGACCCCCGGCAAGATTCAGAAGCTGATCTCGGGCGGCGACGCGATCTACGCGAGTAGCTGGCGCTGCTCCCTCGGCTTCAACGTGCGTAACAGCAGTGGGGCCAACTACTTCGTCACCGCCGGTCACTGCACCGACGGTGCCGGCACCTGGTGGTCGAACTCCGGCCACACCACCACCATCGGCCCGACGGCCGGCTCCAGCTTCCCGACCAACGACTACGGTCTGGTCCGGTACAGCGGCTCGGTCAGCCCCGAGGGCACCGTCGGTAGCCAGGACATCACCTCGGCCGCCAACCCCACCGTGGGCCAGACGGTCACCCGGCGCGGCTCCACCACCGGCACCCACAGCGGCCGGGTCACCGCGCTGAACGCCACGGTCAACTACGGCAACGGTGACATCGTCTACGGCATGATCCAGACCACGGTCTGCGCCGAGCCCGGCGACAGTGGCGGCCCGCTCTACGCCGGCTCCACCGCCCTCGGCCTCACCTCCGGCGGCAGCGGCAACTGCACCTCCGGCGGCACCACGTTCTTCCAGCCGGTCGTCGAGGCGCTGAACGCGTACGGCGTGAGCGTCTACTGATCGGCGCCGTTCCTTCGCTGATCATCTGCGCACCAGGCTGAGCGAGAGCCCCCGTCCGTGCCACCGGACGGGGGCTCTCCGCGCCGTCGGGCCGGGTCGCCCCGGACCGTGGGCCGGGCCCTTTCCGTGCCGCCATGCCGGGCCCTGTCCATGCCGCCGGACCAGGCCCTTTCCGGGTCGCCGGACGGGTCCGTTCCGCGACCCTCCCCACTGTTCGGCGGGCGGACTATCGTGGACATCAGTACCCCACGAGGGGCATTGTTCGCGATACGGACGGCAGGTGGCCGTGATGGTCGATGCGCTCGTGACATTGATAGTGGTACTGGCTTGCCTCGGAGCCCTTGGCGCGCTCGCCGCGGCCCGGGTGGTCAAGCAGTACGAGCGGGGGGTGGTCTTCCGGCTCGGGAGGCTGCGCTCCGATATCCGGGGGCCGGGGTTCACCATGATCACTCCGGTCGTCGACCGGCTCCAGAAGGTCAATATGCAGATCGTGACGATGCCCGTGCCCGCCCAGGAGGGCATCACCCGGGACAATGTGACCGTGCGGGTCGACGCCGTCGTCTACTTCAAGGTCGTGGACCCGGCCGAGGCGCTCATCGCGGTCGAGGACTACCGCTTCGCGGTCTCCCAGATGGCCCAGACCTCGCTGCGGTCGATCATCGGAAAGAGCGATCTGGACGATCTGCTCTCCAACCGGGAGAAGCTCAACCAGGGCCTCGAGCTCATGATCGACAGCCCGGCGGTCGGATGGGGCGTCCATATCGACCGGGTGGAGATCAAGGACGTGTCGCTGCCGGAGACCATGAAGCGGTCGATGGCCCGCCAGGCGGAGGCCGACCGGGAGCGCCGCGCCCGGGTGATCAACGCGGACGCGGAGCTGCAAGCGTCGAAGAAGCTGGCCGAGGCCGCCTCCCAGATGGCCGACACTCCGTCCGCCCTCCAGTTGCGGCTGCTGCAAACGGTGATGGCGGTCGCCGCCGAGAAGAACTCCACACTGGTGCTGCCGATCCCGGTCGAACTGCTGCGCTTCCTGGAGCGGGGGCAGCAGGAGATCCAGGGGGCGGCGGCCCGGACGGACGGTGGTGCGGAGGGCGGCGCCCCGGCCGCCGGTCCGGCCACCACCCCGGAGCGGGAGGCCGCGCCCGCCCAGCCCGCCCAGCCCGCGCAGCCCGCACGGCAGGCGATGCCGACGCTCACCGAGCGCGAGCCGGAGCCGGAGCCGCATACGGTTGAACGGTGAGCCGCCGGGCGGTGGACCGCCGAGCCGTCGCGGGAGTCCGTGAGGGATGGGAATCAGCCGGGGTGATACCCCTGGTTTGACGGCCCGTCCGGATACCTGATTCGGTGCCCGTACACCTAGAAGGTGTGCGGGCACCGCCATGTCCGGACATGAGGCCGCGGTGTGAATTTCACGCCGATGACGCGAACGCACCCTTGTGCGCACCCGGTGGCGATGGGAATACTCAACGGCGCAATTTGGCATGGACGCGCCCCCCCAGTGGGGAGAAGCGCCATGTCGTTACGCCCTCCGGGCCCTGGCACCCCACTGCCGACGGGCCCAACCCCCCACTGGAAGGCAGAGAGTTGAAGCACCGCCGCATACCCAAGCGTCGTGTCGCCATCGCCGGAGCCGGCATAGCGGCCCTGGTCGCCACGGGCATCACCCTTCAGAGCGCCAACGCCGCGCCCGGTGAGCCCCAGCCCGAGACCCTCTCGGTCGGCGCCGCCGGAAAGCTCGCCCAGAACCTCACCTCCTCGCTCAAGAGCGACACGGCGGGTTCGTACTACGACGCCAAGACCAAGAAGCTCGTCGTCAACGTGGTCAACAAGGCCGTCGTGGACCAGGTCCGCGAGGCCGGGGCCGAGGCCAAGCTGGTCAAGAACACCCTGGCCGAGCTGAGCACGGCTCGTCAGACGCTGAAGGAGAAGGCCACCATCCCCGGCACCTCCTGGTCGGTGGACCCCAGAAGCAACAAGGTCGTCGTCACCGCGGACAGCACCGTCAAGGGCGCCCGCATGGCCACCCTGAACAAGGTCGCCGACGCGCTCGGCGGCAAGGTCGAGGTGAAGCGCTCGGCCGGGAAGTTCTCCACCTTCATCGCCGGCGGCGACGCCATCTGGGGCGACGGCGGGCGCTGCTCGCTGGGCTTCAACGTCGTCAAGGGCGGCGAGCCGTACTTCCTGACCGCCGGTCACTGCACCGAGGCCATCAGCAGCTGGTCCGACTCGCAGGGTGGCGAGGAGATCGGCACCAACGAGGGCAGCGACTTCCCGGGCAACGACTACGGCCTGGTCAAGTACACCAAGGACACCGACCACCCGAGCGCGGTCGACCTCTACAACGGCAGCACCCAGGAGATCAGCAAGGCCGGTGACGCCACCGTCGGCCAGACGGTGACGCGCAGCGGCTCCACCACCCAGGTGCACGACGGCGAGGTCACCGGCCTCAACGCGACCGTCAACTACCAGGAGGGGACGGTCGAAGGGCTGATCCAGACCACCGTCTGCGCCGAGCCCGGCGACAGCGGCGGCGCGCTCTTCGCGGGCGACACGGCGCTGGGTCTGACCTCCGGCGGCAGCGGTGACTGCTCCTCGGGCGGCGAGACCTTCTTCCAGCCGGTGCCCGAGGCGCTTGACGCGTTCGGCGCCGAGATCGGCTGACCTGACGAGCGCTTCGCTCCCGCGGTCCGCCCGCATCTGAACGGAGCAGGCCCCCGGACACCCGTGGACGGTGTCCGGGGGCCTGCCCCTTTGTTCACCCGCGGGTCGCTCACCCGCGGGTCGTTCAGCCGGTCAGAACTCGAAGACCACCGTCGGGGCCGCGCTCTTGAAGCAGTTGTTGGCGAAGGTGTGCTCGTACGACACCCGGCGGCCGTCCCAGATCCCCTCGGCGGTGACGGTGATGGGGTGCCACTCCTTGGTGCACATCCGGCCGGGCTCCGCCCCGGTCCGCAGTCGGCCGAACGTGCCGCCCACGGAGCGGAGTTCGGCGCATGCCTTGGCGCGGGCCGGGTGGGTGCCGGTGGGGGTGGGGCGACAGCTCAGCGTCACCGCCCGCTGGACCTCGGCCGTGGCCGCGTCGGCCCCCCAGCCGACCGTGAGGACCAGTGCGGAGGGCGGGTACAGGCTTTTCGGCTTGGCGGGCTCGGCGTTCGCCGCGCCGCTCGTGCCGATCCCCAGCACGGCGCTTACGGCCATGGCGGCTCCCAGTCCGATCGCCCCAGTGGTCTTCCGCATTTCGAACACTCCCTTGCTCGTCGTTGCAGATACCGGACGGAGTCTTACGCGGTGCGCATCAGGAACGCACGTCGATCGAGCACTTCCGGTCGCTACAAGTAGTCGTTCGGTGGCTAATTGTCGCGTGCGGGGGGTGTCCGGACGCGGAACGCCGCGTGGTGACCGGGTGTGCGACGCCGCGCGGGCGCGCGCCCCTCGGGGGTCCCGTCGCCGTCTCGCGCTCCTGCGGATGGCGTGCTCAGCGAGGTGGCAATGCGCTCAAATCGATTCAAGAGCACTCAGCTGAGCGAGGCTGGGCGATGTCCATGATGGCTCTGGGGTGAGGGCCGCCGCGCACCGCGCCAGGACGAGAACCTGCCAGGACAAGCCGACCGGCGGAGTGGGGTCAGCCCAGCTCTCCGCTCAGGGGTCCGGTCTGCCGCCCCCAGCCGTAGCCGCGCTCCGCGCGCAACCGCACCACCAGCCGTCGCTCGGCCACCATCGCGGTGCGGAACTCCTCCCAGTCCGGATGGTCGCCCTGGATCGCGCGGTAGACCTCCACCAGCTCGTCGGCGGTGGCGTCATGGGGGTCGGCGGCGACCGGCGTCAGCTCGGCATCGCCCTCGGCCACCAGGTAGGAGTAGTGGTCCGCGCTGGTGACGTAGAAGCTCGCACGCGGATCGCGGCGCAGATTGCGGGTCTTGGCGCGGTCATCGGTGACGGAGATCCGGATCAGGTGTGTGGCGGGGTCATAGGCGAAGGCGACATTGGACAGCTGCGGCCGTCCATCGCGCTTGAGGGTGATGAGCGCGCCGGTGCGCTGCTCCCGCAACAGGTCGAGCAGGGATCCCTCCGTCATGGTGATCAGCATACGCATGGGCCGGTGACCGGCCCAGTGGTGTTGACCCGTCGGATTCCGTGCGCCGCCGCGCATCGCCCCCGTGCCTCGCCTCCGCGTGCCGCGTTCACAAGGCGACACGCGGGATTAAGGGCCGTTTTAGGCGCTTATGGTGGAGGGGGAAGCGCGGTCGAGCCGACTCGCACGTCTGTTCGAGAATGGGGTTATGGTGGGGCGTGGGACAAGCAGGGTCGGTCAGGGGGTGTGAGCAGCGGGAGGTGCGGATGCCAGGCTTCACGCATCTGCACACCGCGTCCGGGTTCTCCATGCGGTACGGGGCCGCGCACCCGGAGCGGCTGGCGCAGCGTGCCGCCGAGCGCGGTATGGACGCGATCGCGCTGACCGACCGCGACAGCCTCGCCGGAGCGGTGCGGTTCGCCCGGGCGTGTGAGCGCGCGGGGGTGCGGCCGCTCTTCGGGGTGGACCTCGCCGTACGGATGGAGGCCCCGGAGCCGGGGCGCACCGCCCGGCGCCGTACGCCGGTGCGCGGCGGGGCGTTCATCGACGAGTCCACGCCCCGGGCGGTCTTCCTCGGCCGGGACGGCGCGGCCGGCTGGGCCGCGCTGTGCGGGCTGGTCTCCGCCGCCCACGCGGGGCTCGCCCACCCCGGGGCCGCCCGGACGAACGGCGCCGGGCCGCCCCTGCTGCACTGGCGCGATCTGGCCGCCGACCCCGGCGCGCTCGCCCCGCTGACCGTGCTGCTCGGCCCGGACTCCGATGTCGGCCGGGCCCTGGCCGCCGGGCGCCCCGACCGGGCCGCGCGGCTGATCGCCCCCTGGCGTGAACTCTTCGGTGACGCGCTGCGGCTGGAGGCCGTATGGCACGGCCGGAGCGGCACCGGCCCGGGTTCGCTGCGGCTCGCCGCCCGTACCGTCGGCTTCGCCGCCGACCAGGGCATTCCGGCCGTGCTGAGCAACGCCGTCCGCTACGCCGACCCGGGGGAGGGGCCGGTCGCCGACGTCCTGGACTCGGCCCGCCGGCTCGTGCCCATCGACCCGCGCGACCCCGGGATGCTCGACAGCGGTGAGCGCTGGCTCAAGGGGCCCCGGGACATGGCGAAGGCGGCCGAGCGGATCGTGGAGGCGGCCGGGATGGGGCGGGACGCCGCGCACCGGCTGCTGGAGGAGACCCGGCGCACCGCCGCCGCGTGTCTGGTCGACCCCGAGGACCACATCGGCCTGGGCAGCGTCCACTTCCCCGAGCCCCGGCTGGTCGGGGCCGGGCGGCGGAGCGCCGAGCGGGTGCTGCGGTCGCGCTGCGCCGCCGCCATGGTGCTGCTGGGGTACGACCGCGACCGGGCGCGCTGGGAGCGGCTGGAGGACGAGCTGCGCACCATCGAACGGCTCGGCTTCGCCTCGTACTTCCTCACCGTCGCGCAGGTCGTCGACGACACCCGGGAGCTCGGCATCCGGGTGGCCGCCCGGGGCTCCGGCGCCGGGTCGTTCGTCAACCATCTGCTGGGCATCGCCCACGCCGACCCCGTGGCCAACGGCCTGCTGATGGAGCGCTTCCTCTCGGTGCGGCGCGCCGCGCTGCCCGATATCGACATCGATGTGGAGTCCGCGCGCCGGCTCGATGTCTATCGCGCGATCTTCGAGCGGTTCGGGGCCGAGCGGGTCGCGACCGTCTCGATGCCCGAGACCTACCGGGTGCGCCATGCCGTACGGGACGTGGGCGCGGCGCTCGGCATGGATCCGGCCGAGGTGGACCGGCTCGCCAAGTCCTTCCCGCACATCCGCGCCCGCGACGCCCGTGCGGCGCTCGCGGAACTGCCCGAGCTGAAGGCGGTCGCCGCCGAGCAGGAACGTTTCGGCAGGCTATGGGAGCTGGTCGAGGCGCTCGACGGGCTGCCCCGTGGCATCGCCATGCACCCCTGCGGGGTGCTGCTCTCGGACGCCGGGCTGCTGGCCCGTACGCCCATCGTGCCGACCAGCGGTGAGGGCTTCCCCATGTCGCAGTTCGACAAGGACGACGTGGAGGAGCTCGGCCTGCTCAAGCTGGATGTCCTCGGGGTGCGGATGCAGTCCGCGATGGCGCACGCGGTCGCGGAGATCCGGCGGGCCACCGGGCGGGTCGTGGACATCGACGACCCCGGGCAGGTGCGGCCCGGCGATCCGGCCACCTACGATCTGATCCGCTCCACCGAGACGCTCGGCTGCTTCCAGATCGAATCGCCCGGTCAGCGCGATCTGCTCGGCCGGCTTCAGCCCACCTCCTTCCACGATCTCGTGGTCGACATATCGCTCTTCCGGCCGGGCCCGGTCGCCGCCGACATGGTCCGGCCCTTCATCGAGGCCCGGCACGGCCGCAAGCCCGCGCGCTATCCGCATCCCGATCTGGAGGACGCGCTGCGCGAGACCTATGGGGTCGTGGTCTTCCATGAGCAGATCATCAAGATCGTGTCGATCATGACCGGATGCGAACGGGACCTCGCCGACGAGGCGCGGCGCGCGCTGTCCAACCCCGAGCGGCAGGGGCGGGTACGGGCCTGGTTCCACGCGGAGGCGGAGAAGCGGGGCTACTCGCCGGAGGTGCTGGCGCGCACCTGGGAGATCGTCGAGGCGTTCGGCTCGTACGGCTTCTGCAAGGCGCATGCCGTCGCCTTCGCGGTCCCGACGTATCAGTCCGCCTGGCTCAAGGCGCACCATCCGGCCGCCTTCTACGCCGGGCTGCTCACACATGACCCCGGGATGTACCCGAAGCGGCTGCTGCTGGCGGACGCGCGGCGGCGCGGGGTGCCGATCCTGCCGTTGGATGTGAACCGGTCGGGGGCCGCCTATCGAATCGAACTGACGTCTGGCGATTCTCGGGGCATCCGTAACAAGGGGGATGAACGCGATAAGAGGGATGAACGTAATAGGGGAGATGAGCGCGGGAAGGCGGGTGAACGCAGCAGCGGGGGCATCGGCATCCGGCTGGCGCTGAGCGACGTCCACGGCATCAGCGAGGCCGAGACCGAGCGGATCGCGGCCGGGCAGCCGTACTCCTCGCTCCAGGACCTGTGGCTGCGCGCCCACCCCGGACGGCCGGTCGCCGAACGGCTGGCCCAGGTCGGCGCGTTGGACGCGTTCGGCGTGAGCCGCCGCGATCTGCTGCTGCACATCGCCGAGCTGCACCGGCAGCAGCGGGGCGCCGCCCGGCGCAACGCGGAGGGCCAGCTTCCGCTGGCCGAAACCGGCCCCGCCGCCCCCGCCGGACTCCCCGACCTCGACGCCGGCGAACGCCTCGGCGCCGAACTCGGCATCCTCGGCATGGACGTCTCCCGCCATCTGATGGGCGACCACCGGGAGTTCCTGGAGGAGCTGGGCGCGATCCCCGCGAAGCGGCTGCGCGACGCGCGGCACGGGGAGGTCGTGCTCGTCGCGGGCGCCAAGGCCGCCACCCAGACCCCGCCGATCCGCTCGGGGCGCCGGGTCATCTTCACCACGCTCGACGACGGTACGGGGCTGGTCGACTGCGCCTTCTTCGACGACAGCCACGCGGCGTGCGCGCACACCGTCTTCCACTCCTGGCTGCTGCTCGTACGCGGCGTGGTCCAGCGGCGCGGCCCGCGCAGCCTCAGCGTCGTGGGCTCGGCCGTGTGGAACCTCGCCGAGCTGGCCCGGCTCAGGAAGGAGGGCGGTCTCGAGGCGGTCGCCGCCGAACTGGCGGGGACGGGCCCGGAGACGGCCGGGGCGGACGCCGGTTCCGGCCGCCGCATCGAGATGTCCACCGGCTACGCCATGCACCCGTGGGCCGACCTCCAGCCCGCGGGCGACCAGGCCGCCACCGGCCGCAAGCTGTGGCATGCGAGCCCGGGGAGCGCGGGATGACTTCCGGCCATCACTCCCTTGCCCTGCCGGGCGCCGAGGGAAGGCCCGCCGCGCCACTGGCCGGTGTGGTCCCGCTGGCCGGTGGCGTCCCGCTCGGCGCGCGGGCCGAGACGCCGCATGTGCTGTATGTGCGGTTCCATCCCGTGCCCCCGGAGGACGTCTACCAGGGGCTGCTCACCCTGCTCGGGGAGTTGACGCCCGTCGTCGAGGCGCTGCCGCCCGATGCCGCCCTCGCGGATGTGCGGGGTGCGCTGCGGTACTTCGGGCGGGACGCGGCGGGGCTGGCCGAGATCGTACGGGTCCGGGCGCTGGCCCGGTACGGCGTGGACTGCACCGTCGGCGTCGCCGCCAACCCCCTGCTCGCCCGCATGGCCGCCCACGAAGCCCAGGAGTCCCAGGGGGCCCAGGAGCCCGGCGGCCCCGGGGGCGGGCGGTCCGGCCGGGCGGCCGGGGCCGTCCGTACCGTTCCCGGCGATCCGGACGCCGTCGCCGAGTTTCTCGCCCGTAAGCCGCCCATCGCCCTGCCCGGGGTGGGACCCGCGACCGCGCGCACCCTGAGCGCGTACGGGCTGGACAGCGCCGCGCGGATCGCCGCCGCGCCGCTGTCCACCTTGCAGCGGATCCTCGGTGTGGCGACCGCGCGCCGCGTCCACGCGTGGGCGCGCGGGATCGACCCGGCGCCGGTCACCCCGAACGCCCCCGCCCGTGCGATGGGCGCCGAACACCGCTTCCGGCGCGATGAGTTGGACCCCGTCCGCAGGCGCCGCGCGCTGCTCACCCTCGCCGACGGGCTCGGGGTCCGGCTGCGGACGAGCGGGCAGGTCGCGGCCGCGATCAGCGTCACCGTCCGCTACGCCGACCGCTCCACCACCACCCGCACCCGCACCCTGGCCGAACCGACCGCGCACACCCCGGCGCTGACCGCCGCCGCGTACGCGCTGCATGACGCGCTCGGGTTGCAGCGGGCCCGTGTCCGGTCCGTGGCGCTGCGCGTCGAGGGGCTGATGGACGCCGGACTCGCCGCCCATCAGCTGACGTTCGACCCCGCGGACGAGAAGTCACGCCGGCTGGAGGCGGCCGCGGACCGGGCCCGTGCCCGCTTCGGCATCTCCGCGGTCCGGCCCGCAGGTTTCCTCGATGTCGCGTAAGCCGCCGCCTTGTTGGGCCTCGTATGCCCCGCCGGTTTCCTGAACGTCGCGTAACCTCACCGGCATCATGGATGTCGCGTAACCCCACCAGTTTCCTGGTTGTCACGTAACCCACCGGATTCCTGGACGTCGCGTGAAAAGGGCGTAGACGTTCCTTCACCGGCAGATGGCTGGATGCCTTTGCTACTCGCGCGTAGCTTCGATTGAGCGCACCAAATTCTTGTGATCCGGATCGCAGGGCGCAGCACAAGCGCAAGCGCATCGTCAGCGCGACTCTCTCCCCCCACCAGCGAGGAGTTCATGTGATGCTGCCCCGGAGGCGTATCCGGCGAATCCGGAAGACCAAGCCCCGCACGTTACTGCCCGCCCTGGCCCTCGCGGTAGCGGCGACCGCGGCGACGCCCACCGCCGCGCTCGCCACGGACACCGCGGCGCGGGGGCAGGCGCAGGGACAGGCGGTGAGCAGTGGCTGGAACGACTACTCCTGCAAGCCCTCGGCCCAACACCCCCGCCCCGTCGTCCTGGTGCACGGCACCCTCGGCAACTCCGTCGACAACTGGCTGGGCTTCGCCCCGTATCTGGTCCAGCGCGGTTACTGCGTCTTCTCCCTCGACTACGGCCAACTGCCCGCCGTCCCGCTCTTCCACGGTCTCGGGGCGGTCGACGAGTCGGCGAAACAGCTGTCCGCCTATGTGGACCGGGTGCTCGCCGCCACCGGCGCCGCCAAGGTCGACATGGTCGGGCATTCGCAGGGCGGGATGATGCCCCGCTACTACCTCAAGTTCCTCGGCGGCGCGCCGAAGGTGAACGCCCTGGTCGGCATCGCCCCCACCAACCACGGCACCACCCTGTCCGGGCTCACCAGGCTGCTGGACTACTTCCCCGGGGCCGGTGACCTCATCGCCGAGGGCGCCCCGGGGCTGATGGACCAGGTGGTCGACTCGGACTTCCTGCGGCGCCTCAACGAGGGCGGCGACACCGTCCCCGGAGTGCGCTACACCGTCATTGCGACCAAGTACGACGAGGTCGCCACCCCCTACCAGGCACAGTTCCTCTCCGGTCCGAACGTCAGGAACGTCCTGATCCAGGACCTGTGCCCAACCGACATCTCCGAGCATCTGGCCATCGGCCTGACCGACGGCCTGGCCTTCCACGAGGCCGTCAACGCCCTCGATCCGGATCACGCCACCCCGACCACCTGTGCGTCGGACGACTGACGCCTGACGGCGTACGGATCGTCCTCCGCCATGGCGCGCCCTGCCTCGTTCCGTACGAGCAGGGCGCGTCGGCGTCGGACCGGTCCGCCTCCCGCGGTGCCGGTCCGGCCGGTCCGGCCGTCGTTCGGTTACTCGGCGACGAGCTCGACCTCGATGTTGCCCCGCGTCGCCTTGGAGTACGGGCACACCTGGTGCGCCTGCTCGACCAGCTTGTGGCCGGTCTCGTTCTCGAGGTCGCCGGGCAGCTCGACGCGCAGCGTCACCTTGAGCCCGAAGCCGCCGTCCGCCTCGTCCTTGCCGATGCCGACCTCGGCGGTGACGGAGATGTCCTTGGTGTCGACCTTGGCCTGGCGGCCGACGAGGCCGAGCGCCGACGCGAAGCAGGCGGCGTAGCCCGCGGCGAAGAGCTGCTCCGGGTTGGTGCCCTCACCGTTGCCACCGAGGGCCGGCGGCATGGCGAGTGCGAGGTCCAGCTGTCCGTCGGAGCTCACGGCCCGGCCGTCGCGTCCGTTCGCCGTGGCCACCGCGGTGTAGAGCGCGTCCATGAAGACCATCCCTTTCGTGTTCGAGCAGTTCGGAGGGAGGTGGGTACTCGGGGTGCCCCGCCTCCGGGCAGAAGTACAGCACACAATTAAGTTGTGCACAACTAAAGGGTACGCTGGACGCATGTCACGCCAGTCCGATCGCACCGCCGACCCCGCCACCACCGGCCGTACCGCCCCGGAGCCGCCGTCCGCCGATGAACTGCTCCGCCTCGATCGGCAGCTCTGCTTCTCCCTGCACGCCGCCTCCCGCGCCTTCGACGGCCTCTACCGCCGGGTGCTGCGCGACACGGGGCTGACCTATCCGCAGTACCTGGCCATGCTGGTGCTCTGGGAGTACGGGGAGATGCCGGTCAAGCGGCTGGGGGAGTACCTGCGGCTGGACTCCGGCACCCTCTCGCCGCTGCTCAAGCGGATGCAGTCGGCCGGACTCGTCCGGCGCGAGCGCAGCGCACAGGACGAGCGCTCGGTGACGGTCCGGCTGACGGCGGAGGGGGCGGCGCTGAAGGAGCGCGCCCAGGGCGTGCCCCTGAAGGCGATCGAGGCCAGCGGTCTCGGCCTGGAGGAGGCGGTGGAGCTTCAGGCGCGGGTGCGGCGGCTGACGGCGGCGCTTGACGCGGCGCTGGCGGATGAGGAGAAGCTGTAGGCAGAGGTCATCCGGAGCTCTCCTCGCCTCTGGCGGTGCCTTTGCGAGTGCGGAAGATCTGGAACTTCTCAGACTTCCGGGACCGCTGAGGCTTACGGAAACCCGGGAACGCCTGGAAGCACAGGGCCACGACCGCCAGCGCCGGCGGAATCAGCAGAACGGCCGGGCGGGGGAGAACGGTAAGAGCCGGTCCCGGGGGTGACGTCATCCTCCCCGGAACCGACTCCGTCCGAACGGCCGCGACTACGGCCTTACGGCCTCAGCCGTGACAGCGGCGTACGGCCTCAGCCGCGGCCTCGGCGTACGGCCGCCTTGCGGCGGTTGGCGACGGCGAACAGCACGGCCGCGCCGCTGGCGAGCACCGCGGCGCCGCCGATGGCCATGGGGCCGGTGGACCCGTCGCCCCCGGTCTCGGCGAGACGCTGCCCGTCGGCGTCGCCCCCGCCCTGCTGCTCGGCGCCCGCGGCCATGACCTCGGCGCTCTTGGCCTCGGGGTGATTCGCCTCCGTGCCCTTCTCGCCTGCCGTCTTCGGCTGGTGGCTGGCCTCGGTGCCGCTGTCGCCGCCGTGGCCGTGGTGATCGACCGTCGACTTCTCGGCGCCCTTGGCTATCTGCGCGTCATTGGGCGCGGAGGCGGCGGGCGCGGAACTCGCCTTCGTCTCGGCCTCCTTCGCGGCCCCGGCCCCGGCTCCGGCCCCGTTTCCGCCGAAGGTCACATCCGAGCAGGTGTAGAACGCCTCCGGGCTGTCCGAGCGCTGCCAGACGCTGTAGATCAGATGGCGGCCCGACTTGTCGGGCACGTTCCCCGAGAAGACGTAACTCCCGTCCTTCAGCGTGGGATCGGTGACCTTGGCGAACGGCTCCGCCTCAAGATCCGACCAGGTCAGCGGCTTCGTCGGGTCGTAGCCGTCCTTGGTGATGTACAGCTCGAAGCTGCCGCGGTGGGGTGCGGTGGCCCGGTAGGTGAAGGTGTGCTCACCGGCCGTCATGGCGGTGGCGGGCCAGTCGGCGCGCGGCAGGTCCAGGCCCTTGTACTTGTCGCGGCCCGCGCTGCACAGCTTTCCGTCCGGGATGATCTCCTTGTGGCGCCCGGCGGCGTCCGGGATGTTGACCTCGTTCCAGTCGTAGAGCGGCTGGGTGCCGCCCGCCTCGACGGCCGCCTTGCAGGCGGCCGAGTCCGGGCTCTCCGGGCCCTCCGCGAAGCACGCCGACACCCGGCTGACCGGGTCCTGCATCGAACCGTGCGCGTCGGCCGGGTCCGCGCTCAGCGCGGTGAGGGCGAGCGGCACCAGACCGAGCACGGCGATCCGGGCGCTTCTGCGGTGAGCGGTGGCACGAGCGGTCATCGTCGGGGGCTCCTTCGGTGGGGGGTGACGCGCGGCATTCGGTGGGGGCGACGCGCGGCATTGGGTGGGGGGTGACGCGCAGCACGCTAGCCCGCCCCACCGGCTCTCCCGCCGGTCTTATGGCGCCGTTAAGGAGCAGCTCAGGCGGAGCTGAGACTGGGCCGGCCCCGGGGTACTCAAGGTGATCGCCGATGATTGCCGAGGGTTGGTGGCGTGGAAAGGTGACACATATGACCGGAACGAACGCTCCCCGCGGCTCCGGCGCCGCCGACGGTGCCCCCGCCTCCCGCGCCTCCCGCGTCTCCCGTGCCTCGGCCCGCGAGCTGATCGAGGCCATCACCGACCCCGGCAGCTGGTCCGGCTGGGACGAGCCGGTGGAGATCACCACGGACGACCCCGACTACCGGGCCGACCTGGAGCGGGCACGGGAGCGCACCGGGCTGGACGAGTCGGTCATCACCGGTGAGGGCCGTATCGAGGGGCGCAGGGTGGCCCTGATCGCCTGCGAGTTCCGCTTCCTGGCCGGCTCGATAGGGGTCGCCGCGGGGGAGCGGCTGGTACGGGCCGTGGAGCGGGCCACGGCGGAGCGGCTGCCCCTGCTCGCGGCACCGGCGTCGGGCGGCACCCGGATGCAGGAGGGCACGGTCGCGTTCCTCCAGATGGTGAAGGTGGCCGCGGCGATCACGGACCACAAGGCGGCGGGCCTGCCGTACCTCGTCCACCTCCGCCACCCCACGACCGGCGGCGTCCTCGCTTCCTGGGGCTCCCTCGGCCACGTCACCGCCGCCGAGCCGGGCGCCCTCATCGGCTTCATGGGCCCACGGGTCCACGAGGCCCTGTACGGGGAGGAGTTCCCGCCCGGCGTCCAGAACGCCGAAAACCTGATGAACCACGGGCTGATCGACGCGGTCCTGCCGCTGAGCCGCCTCTCGGGCGTGGCCGCCCGAGTATTGCGGGTCCTCTGCGCGGGCGAGGCCGCGGCCGGGGGCGCGACGGCCTCCGGGCCCGCGCCCGACCCCGGTGCGCTGGGCGAAGCGCAGGCGGTGCCCGATGCGGCCGCCCCGCCCGCATCGGCGGTCGCCCGGGGCTCAGCCGGGACCGCCGCCGAGGCGGGGACCGGCACGCCGGGTGATGCGCCCGACGGCCCACCGGGGCGGCGCGGGGGTTCGTCGGCCGGGGGCGGCCCGTCCGCCACATCCGGCAACGGGCGTGGTGGAGCCGAGGCCGCGGAGGCGAAGGGAGCGGCCGCACACGGCGAGGTGGCGGGGGGCCGGTGGGACGCGGAGGCCGGGCCCCCGTCGGCCGCCCCCGGACACGTTGTACCTGGCGGGTGCGGTGCCGAGCGGGGCGCGGATGGCGCCGCCACGGCACAGGCGGCTGGGGCGGCCGAGGGTGTGGTGGCCGGTCACGGTCAGGCCGGGGTCGCTGTCTTCGCCGGGGCGCCGGAGGGCGCGGGCGGGCCGTCCGCGGAGGTGTCGATACGGGCTTCGCGGCGGGCTGAGCGGCCCGGGGTGCGGGATCTGCTGCGGGTCGCCGCCGAGGATGTGAGTCCGCTCAGCGGTACCGGGGCCGGGGAGCACGATCCCGGGCTGTTGCTCGCGCTCGCCCGGGTCGGCGGGACGCCCTGCGTCGTTCTCGGCCACAACCGGCGCAGCGCCCGTAAGGGTGAGACCACCGACGGGCCGGGGGAGGGGCAGGCGCTGGGGCCCGCCGGGTTGCGGACCGCGCGGCGGGGGATGCACATCGCCGCCGAGCTTGGGCTGCCGCTGCTCACCGTCATCGACACCGCGGGCGCCGCGCTCAGCCGTGAGGCCGAGGAGGGCGGGCTCGCGGCGGAGATAGCGCGGTGCCTCGCCGACATGGTGACCCTGCCCGCGCCCACCCTCTGTCTGCTGCTCGGCCAGGGCGCCGGTGGCGCGGCGCTCGCGCTGCTCCCCGCCGACCGGGTCGTGGCGGCGCGCCACGCCTGGCTGTCGCCGCTGCCGCCGGAGGGCGCGTCCGCGATCCTCCACCGCACCACGGAGCGGGCGTACGAGGTCGCCGCCCGCCAGGGCGTACGTTCCGCCGACCTTCTCGCCCAGGGCATCGTCGACCGCATCGTGGAGGAGGAGGACGGGGACGGTCCCCGGGGCGGGGACGGCCCCCGGGACGTGGATGACGCCCGGGGCGGGGACGGCTCCCGTGCCCTCGACGCATCCCGTACCCCCGATGCCTTCCTCCGTCGGCTCGGCCATCTCCTCGGCGCCGAACTCGCGGCCCTGCGTGATCAGGACCCGGACGAGCGGCTCGCCGCGCGCCGGGTGCGCCATCGACGCATAGGGCTGCCCCGTTGACACCGACTGTTGATGATCTTTGACGGCTAATCAGGGCCAAACGGGGCGGACCGGAACGTCGAATTAGCGGTCTTAGGCATGCCTAACCTAATCTCGGGCCGTGAACGAGAATGATCTCGATGCGGCGTCACGGCCGTTCCCCTCCCCTGCCCGCGGCGGCCTCCCGGCCGCCCCGCGGCCGCCTCGGCTCCACCTCCTCGCGCTCAACCCCACCGACTCCGTCACCGAGGGCTTCCTCCCCGCGGCGGCCCGGCTCGGCCTCGCGGTCACCCTCCTCACCGATCAGCCCGAGGCCCATGAACGCGCCTACGGTCGATGGGACGAAGACGGCGCGGCCGCGCGCCCGTTCCCCGCGCTCGACATCGTCCCCTGTGCGGTACGGGACTACGCCGAGGTCATCAGCCGTATCGCCGCCGAGGGCCGCCCCACCGCCGTCTTCACCAACAGCGACCACCTCCAGGCCCAGGCCGCCCTCGCCGCCCAGTACTTCGGCCTCCCGGGCAAGGACTGGCGCGCCGCGCTGCGCACCAAGAACAAGGCCGAGCTGCGCCGGGCCCTCGCCACCGCGGGCCCGGACGTCGCCGACCCCGTCTGGTCCGCCGAACTCGCCACCGGGCAGGACCCGGCAACCCTCGCCGGGCTCGACGCGCCCTACCCCTGCGTGGTCAAGCCACGCGAGGGCGTGGCCAGCGAGGACGTCGTCCTCGTCGCCGACGCGGACGAACTCGTGCGGCGCTGTGCCGAGATACGGGCCCGGCGGCCGGGGGCGGCCCTGGTCGTCGAGGAGTTCCTCGACGGTGAGCTGCGCACCCTCGAAACCCTCGGCGACGGCCGCACCCTGCACGTCCTCGGCGCCTTCCGCACCGAGCTCTCGCCGCCCCCGCACTTCATCGAGGAACGGCTGCACCTGCTGCCCGCCCCGCCCCCGCAGCCGCACACCGACCAGGTGCTGGCACAGCTGCGCGCGCTGGGCGTCGGCTTCGGCGTGTGCCACACCGAGTACGTCGTCCAGGGGGACCGGGCCCGCCTCATCGAGGTCAACTACCGCGCCATAGGCGACCAGTGCGATCTCGTCCTTGCCGAACTTCTCGGCATCCCCCTTTTCGAGCACATCCTCCGTACGCATATGGGCGAGCCGCTGCCGGACGACCTCGGCGCGCGCACCGACGGCAGGGTTCGCATGGAGTACGTCATGGCCGACCGCGCCGGGCGGCTCGCCTCCGCCCCTCCGGCGAGTGTGACCGAGCGCGACGGCGTACGGCTGGACTACCGGCCGCTGCGCGGGATCGGCGAGGAACATCCGCTCCACCGCACCAATCGCGACTTCCTCGGCGTGCTCCGGGCCACCGGCACCGATCAGGGGCGGATCGACGCGGCGGTGGCGGAGTTCCTCGCGGCCCACCGATGGGAGATCGTGTGACAGAGGAAGAGGACCTTCTCGGACGGGTGCTCGACACGCTCCTCCGGGAGGACGCCTACAAGCTGCGCAGCCACGCCACTACGGTGCGGCGCGCCGACGGGGACTGGCTGCGCATCGCGCTCGAGGGGGGCGAAAGCGTGCTGCTGCCCGTGGAACCCGAGGGTTTCCAATGCGACATCCGCACCCGCCGCCCACCCCTGCTGCTGTGCGCCCCCGCGAAGGACGCGCGGGAACCGGCCTCCACCCCCACCTCCACCGCCGCGACCGCGGCCACCACCGGACCGGCTGCCACCACCGGACCGGCTGCCACCACCGGACCGGCTGCCGTCGCCACCGACGGCCCTTCCCACGGCTACGGCCTGGGGCCGGGCCGGGCAGTGGACGTGGCGGGACGGGGCTCGGTCCCCGCGGGCGCCGAGCCGCCCACCGTGCCCGGCTCGGTCGGCCGGCCCGAAAGCCGTCAGCCCGAAAGCCGTCAGCCCGAAAGCCGTCAGGCCGAACACCATCAGCCCGAAAACCGTGCGGCGCGGGCGCGGCGCGGTCCGGAGCCGGCGAGCGAGCGTCCGCCGGTCAAGAGCGCCGGGGGCGGCGGCGACTTCAGGGCGCCGAGTGTCGCGGGCGACTCCGGGGCGCCGAGTGTCGCGGGCGAACCCGGGGCGCCGGGTGGCACCCCCGGCCGTTCCCCCCGCACCGTCCTCACCAGCCTCACCAGCCTCACCAGCCTCGACGCCGTCCTCGGCCGGTTGCGGGCGGCTGTGCCGGGGGAGGACCGGGCGCTGTACGACGTCTTCGTGGCGGAGTGCCGACAGGCCCTCGCTGCCATGCGGCTGCACACCCGCGTCCGGCCCGGTGTCGTCGCCGAGTTGGCCGCGCGGCACGGCGTGCGGTGGGCCGGGATGTCGGGGGCCGTCGCGTATGACACGCTCGCCGCCTTCCGGGACCATCCGGTCTACCCGACCAGCCGGGGCCGGTCCGTCTTCACCGAGGACCAGTTACGCGCCCACGCACCCGAGTTCCACCCCACCTTCCCGCTGCGCTGGCTCGTCCTCCCCCGCGAGGCGGTCGGCGGGGACCCGGCGCGGCTGCCCGCCTGGTGGCCCACACCCGCCGAGCTCGGGCCTGGCGCGGGACCAGGCGACGGGCAGCGACTCGCCCTCCCCGTACACCCCCTCACCGTCGGCCGCCCCCTGGAGACCGCGCTGCGCGTGGCCGGGCTCGACGGGGTCGCCCGGCTCGCCGATCGCGGGCTGCTGGACGTACGGCCCACGCTCTCCATGCGGACCGTGGCCGTCGCCGACGACCCCCTCGTCCACCTCAAACTGCCGCTCACCACCTCCACCCTGGGGCTGCGCAACCGCCGGTCCATCAAGCCCGGCACGCTCATCGACGGCGAGGTGGCCCAGCGGCTGCTGGAGGCGGTGATGACACGGGAGCCGCGGTTCGGCGCCACCGTGCTGCTCGCCGACGAGACCACCCACCTCCACGCCGGACACGAGCTGCTGGCCACGCTCGTACGCCGCTACCCGCCCGGTCTGGAGAACGCCACGGTCGTGCCGCTGGCCGGGCTGCTGGCCCCCGCCCCGGACGGCACGCTCGTCATCGACGGGCTCGCCGAGCGCCACTACGGCGGGGACGTCCTCGCCCTGCTCGACGAGTACTTCACGCTGCTGTTCGACTTCCACACCACCCTCTTCGCGTACGGCATCGCGCTGGAGTCCCATCAGCAGAACACCTCGCTGGTCTTCGAGGACGGCGGCGAGCACGCCGGAGCGGTGCCCCGCCTCCGGCTGCTCATCAAGGACCACGACGGGCCCCGCGTCCACGCGATACGGCTCGCCGCCATGATCGGCGGAGGACCGGCCGCCGATCTGTGCGGATTCGACGACCGCAGAATCCTGACGTCAGGGGACGGGCCGGTGGCCGATGTGTTCACCACCATCACCGTCCATCTGTGCGCCGCCGCCCCCGTCTTCGAACTCGCCCGCCTCGGCCGGGCCCCGCTCGACACGCTGCTGCGGCGGGTGCGCGACCGGCTCACCGACGCCGTGGACCGGCTCGCCGTCACCCGGCCGGGCGCGGCCGCCGCGCTGCTGCGCAAACGCGTGCTGGACGCGGACCGGCTGCCGGTCAAGGCGATGGTCACCGCCGGCACCTTGTTCACCAAGGAGCGCTCGGGCGCCGCGGACATCAACAAGCACTACGTCACCGGGCCCAACTATCTGCCGCGGGGAAGCGGCGGATGACCGCCGCGCCCGAGCAGCCCCCCTTACCCCCGAACCCCGTCCGCACCGCCTCCCGTACCTCCCTCGTACCGCTCTCCTCCGCACTCGTTGGAGCCGCCTCATGCCCATGACCTCCTCGCCCGCCGCGACCATGGCCTCGGCCGACCACGCCACCGCCCACACCCTCCTCAACTGTCTGCTCCGTGAGGTGTCGGGGCCGGAGCGCCAGAGCGTCGTGGCCGATGGGTGGCTGCGGCTGAGGCTGCCGCGCTGTGGGGTGCTGCTGCGCGTCGGGCTGCGGCGCGCCTCCCTCATCGGGGCGCACCGCTTCACCGGGCCGGTCAGCGAACAGCGCGACGGCGCCTGGGCCGAGGTCTCCTGGCGTGAGCTGGCCGAGTGCGTCCAACGGGAGCTCCAACTGCGTACGGGGGTGCGGAACGACGAATTCCTGGACCAGGTCGCCTCCAGCCACGCGGGCATGACGGCGGCCTTGGAAGCCAGGGGAGAGCGGAGCGCGCCACCTGCCGCTGCCGATACGACCGCCCATGACGCTTATCTCGCCTCCGAGCAGTCCCTGCTCTTCGGCCACCGCTTCCACCCCACCCCCAAGGCCCGCACCGGCAGCGCCGACTCCTGGTCGCGGTTCGCGCCCGAGGCCGGGGCACGCTTTCCGCTGCGCCATCTCGCCGTACGCCAGGAGTACGTCCGCGAGGAGTCCGCGCGTCCCGGGGCGCTCGCCGCGCTCGACCGGCAGGGCGGACAGCGCGGGGAGGACGGGCAGGGCGCCGTCCCCGAGGGCTTCCGGCTGTTGCCCGCGCACCCCTGGCAGTACGCGATGCTGCGCGAGCACCGGGTGCTGCGGGCGGCGCTCGCCCGGGGCGAGGTGCTGGACCTCGGGCCCGGGGGCGCGGAGTTCGCGCCGACCGCGTCGGTCCGCACGCTCTACGACGGCCGGGACTTCCTCAAGTTCAGCCTGAATGTGCGGATCACCAACTGCCTGCGCAAGAACGCCGACTACGAACTGTCCGGCGCCGTCGCCCTGACCCGGCTGCTGGAGCCGGTCGCCGCCGATCTCGCCGCCCGCTTCCCCGGCTGTGAGCTGCTGCGCGAACCCGCGTACCGGACGCTGGACCTCGGCGGTGAGCGGCAGTTGATCGAGGGGTTCGGGGTGATCGTCCGCGAGGGTCTTGCCGCCCGGCTGCGGCCGGGGCTGACCGCGCTGCTCGCGGCGGCCGTCGCCGATGAGTACCCGACCAGCGGCGCCCAGATCTCCCGGCTCCTCCCCGACGTCGGCCCCGACCGGCTCTCCGCGTGGTGGCAGGCGTATCTGGATCTGCTCGTACCGCCCGTGCTGGCCGCCTACTTCGACCACGGCGTGGTTCTCGAACCCCACCTCCAGAACGTCGTCATCGGCGTCGATCCCGCCGACGGCACCCCGCGGCAGGTGCTCTTCCGCGATCTGGAGGGCACCAAGCTGGTGCCCGAGCACCACGCCGCCGCGCTCGCCGCGCTGCCCGAGGCCGTGGCCCGCCCGCTGACGTACGAGCGGGAGCGCGGCTGGGACCGGGTGGTGTACTGCCTGCTGGTCAACCACGTCGCCGAGATGGTGGCCGCCCTCGCCGACCGCTGCCCGGGTCTGGAGCCCGCGCTGTGGTCGGCGGTCCGCCGGGTGCTGTGCGAGCGCTCCGCGGCCCATGACCACCCGCCCGCGCTGCGCGCGCTCGTGGCGGGCGTGCCGCTGCCCGCGAAGGCCAACCTCCTCACCCGCTGGGCCCGTCGGGCCGACCGCCACGCGGGCTATGTCCGCATCGCCAGCCCCCTCGCCTCCGAGCTGTTGTCGGAGGCGGCCCACGTGTCGGAGGCGGCGCATGTGCCCGGGGCGGGGTGCGTGTCAGAGGCGGCGCATGTGTCCGGGGCGGGGCACGTCTCCGAGGCAGCCCACGCGTGCGAGGCGGGGCACGGGCCCGAAGGGCCCCACGTATCCGAATCCGCCCATGTCATCCACCCCGGGAGCAGCCGTTGATCACCTCCGCCGTCCGTACCCTCGCCACGGAGCTCACCGGCGACGACCTTCCCGCCTACGTCTACGACCTGCCCGCGCTCCGCGCGCACGCGCGGGCCGTACGGGACGCGCTGCCGCCGGGCCTTGAGCTGTACTACGCCGCGAAGGCCAACCCGGCGCCGCCCGTCCTCCGGACCCTCGCCCCCCACGTCACCGGTTACGAGGTCGCCTCCGGCGGTGAGGTGGAGCATGTCCGCGCGGCCGTGCCCGGGGCGCCGCTGGCGTTCGGCGGGCCGGGCAAGACCGAGGGGGAGCTGCGGCGGGCGCTGACGCTGGGCGTGGAGCGGTTCCATGTGGAGAGCGAGCAGGAGCTGCGGCTGCTGGCCGGGGCGGCGGAGGACGCGGGGCTCGACGCCGTAGACGTCCTTCTGCGCGTGAATCTCCCTTTGGCCAGTGACGAGTTGGGCGGCGCCGCGCTCGCCATGGGCGGCCGCCCCAGCCCCTTCGGCCTCGACCCCGAGGCCGTGCAGCGGTGCCTCCCCCTGCTCTCCGGGGCGGGCTCACGCGGCCCCCTCCGGCTGCGCGGCATCCACGCCCATCTCGCCAGTGGCCTCGACGCCCCCGCCCAGCTCACCGTGGCCGCCGCGATCGCCGACTGGGCGCGGAAGCTGTCCGAACGCCATGGCCTGGACGAGCTCACCGAGGTGAACGTCGGCGGCGGGATGGGCGTGGACTACGCCCATCCCGACCGCCGCTTCGACTGGGCCGCCTACGGCAAGGGCATGGCGGACCTCGCCCTGCGCCACCCCGGCCGCACCCTGCGGATCGAGCCCGGCCGGGCGCTGACCGTCTACTGCGGCTGGTACGTCACCGAGGTGCTGGACATCAAGCACAGCGGCGGCGAGGCGTTCGCCGTGCTGCGCGGCGGCACCCACCACATCCGCACCCCCGCCACCAAACAGCACGACCAGCCCTTCCAGGTGCTGCCCATGGACACCACGGCCACCTGGACCCGGCCCTGGGCCCGCCCGGCCGTACGGGAGGAGCCGGTCACGCTGGTCGGCCAGCTGTGCACCCCCAAGGACGTCCTGGCCCGCCGGGTCCAGGTCCCGGAGCTACGGGCGGGGGACCGGGTCGCCTTCGCGATGGCGGGTGCGTACGCGTGGAACATCTCGCACCACGACTTCCTGATGCACCCCCGGCCGGGCTTCCACTACCTGGAGCGGCGCGCTCCTCCTCAGTGACTGGCCCGTGCTCCTCTTCGAGCCAATCCACCAGCTCCAGCAGCCCGCCCCGCGTTCGCCTTGTCACCATGTGTGCACCTTGGTGTCACAGGCGGTGCTCCCTTCGCCCCAGACCCCGCTCCTCAAACGCCGGAGGGGCTGAAAGGCGGGGCTTCGCCCCAGACCCCGCTCCTCAAACGCCGGAGGGGCTGAAAGGCGGGGCTCTGCCCCAGGCCCCGCTCCTCAGGCGCCGGAGGGGCTGGAAGGTGGGGCTCCGCCCCAGGCCCCGGGTCCAGGGGCGAAGCCCCTGCCACGCGGCGGAGCCGCATAGCGATGCTGCGGGAAGGGGCCGCCCACAGGTAGTGATCGCTGAGAGCGGCTACGCTGGGTCGGCGTCACGCTCGACACCGAGCCGCTCCACCCCAGACCCCGGGGTCCAGGGGCGAAGCCCTTGGTAGCGGGAAGGGGCGGGGAGGGGAAAAGATCCGCTCGCTCCGGGGGGTTGCGGGGGCCTGGAATGATTCCATGGCATGTACACCGTTACCCTCTGGGAGTTCGCCGCGCTCGCGGTGGCATCCATACTCGTCGGCTTCTCGAAGTCCGCCGTCAGCGGCGCCAATACCGTCAGCCTCGCGATCTTCGCGGCGGTGCTTCCGGCCCGGGAGTCCACCGGTGTGCTGCTGCCCCTGCTGATCGTCGGCGATGTGCTCGCCGTACGCACCTACCGGCGGCATGCCCACTGGGGGACCCTGCTGCGGCTGTTCCCCACCGTCGCGGCCGGGGTCGTGGTGGGCGCGGTGTTCATGCTGTGGGCCGGGGACGCGGAGGTGCGGACCTCCATCGGGGCGATCCTGCTGCTGATGGCCGGGGTCACGGTGTGGCGGCGCCGTGCGGCCGCCCGTGCGGCCGCCCCCGAGGGCCCGGCCGCCGATACCGCCGACGACGGGGCGGGCGCACGGCTGAAGGCCGGTTCGTACGGGGTGCTCGGTGGCTTCACCACGATGGTGGCCAACGCGGGCGGCCCCGTGATGTCGCTCTACCTGCTCTCCGCCGGCTTCCGGAAGCTGGGCTTCCTTGGCACCTCGGCTTGGTTCTTCCTGATCGTCAACGTCGCCAAGGTGCCCTTCAGCGTCGGCCTCGGCCTGATCGACGGCCGCTCCCTGCTCCTGGACGCGCTGCTGGCGCTCTTCGTGGTGCCCGGTGCGTACATCGGCAAGGCGTGCGTGGACCGGATCAACCAGCGGCTCTTTGAGCAACTGGTGATCGGGGCCACGGTCCTGGGCGGACTTCAACTGCTGCTGCGCTGAACTACGGAGCTACGAGGCCCGGGTCGGCGGTGCGTCCGCGGCCCGGCGGACCACATCGGCGAAGTTCGCCGCCAGCCGCCGCGCCGTACGCACGGACTCCGGCTCGACCCGCTCGGCGTCGGCCCGGAGCGCGCGCAGGTCCAGGCCCGCGTCGGCCAGGGCGGCTTCGTCCCAGCCGTCGAGGCGGTCCGCCCCGGCCTCCGGATGAAACTGCACGCCCCAGGCCCGCTCACCCATCCGGAACGCCTGCACCGGACAGGCGTCGCTCGACGCGAGCCAGACGGCGCCAGGGGGAAGCGCGGTGATCTGGTCACGATGGTTCTGGATGGCGCGAAACTCACGCGGAACCCCGGCGAACAGCGCATCGGCGTCGGCCTCGGGCCGCAACCGGACCGCACACGAGCCCCGCTCGGGCCGACCGTGATCGCCGAGCACGGTCCCTCCCGCCGCGACGGCGAGCACCTGGGCCCCCAGACAGATCCCCAGCAACGGGACCGCCTCGGCGACGGCACGCCTGGCGAGTTCCCGTTCGGCCGGTAGCCAGGGCGCGTACGCGTCGGCATCGGGCAGGAAGCCACCGCCGAGCAGGACCACCGCGTCGAAGCCCTCCGGGGACGCGGGGGCCGACGCGCCGTCCGTTTCGACGACCGTCAGCCCCATCTCCTCCCACCACGGCCGAAACCGCCCCGGCCCACTGCGGTCCGCGTTGCGGACGACGAGGAGGCGAAGCGACTTCACATCCCTGCCTGGTTCTTCAGGCTCGCTATGAAGGTGCTCCACGCATCGTTCTGGAATATGAGGACGGGGCCTTCGGGGTTCTTGGAGTCGCGGACAGGGACGATGCCGGGGAGGTTGTCGGCGACCTCGACGCACATCCCTCCGTCGTTGTTGCTGTAGCTGCTCTTACGCCAGGCGGTGGTGCTCAGGTTTGGTGTCGTCGCCATGAGTCCAGTCCTTCATCGCAGCTCGGATCATCGCCTCGGAGTCACGGGGCGAGAGGGCCATGGCCCGTAGCAGATCGTAGTTCTTCCGGAGCTTCGCAACTACGTCCTTATCTTCGATGATCGTCCCGAAGTGACTGCCTTCCTTGTAGGCCAGCATCGGCCCGTCCGGCAGCGTGTAGAGCGTGAGGGAATTGCCCGCTTCCACATGATGGCCCGCACTGAACGGCAGGACCTGAAGGGTCACGAACGGATGCGTCCCGCGCTCAAGCAGGGACTCCATCTGGCGCTGCATCACCTCCGGTCCTCCCGCCGGGCGGCGCAACGCCGCTTCATCCACGATGAACCAGCACTCCGGCGGATGAGGCTGATTCAATCGTGCCTGCCGGTCGAGGCGAGCCTTGACCAACGCCTCGATTTCCGCGTCCGGAGCGTGGCGGTGTCCGATCCGCAGCGACTCCCTCGCGAGTTCGGCGGTCTGGAGTAGCCCAGGGATGGTGACGCACGTGTACTCCTCGACCACGATCGCCCGGCTATCCACCTCAGCAACTCGTCGGTACTTCCCCGGGAACGGCTCATTCTTCGCCAGCGCATAGATGCGCGCGAACATCCCATCCGTCCCAAAGCACGCGTCCAACTTCGCCGGAAGGTCGTCGTACGGCAGGGACTCCGCCGCCTCGATCCGTGCCAGATGCGATTTGCTGTAGTTCAGCACCTCGGACAGTCGCCGTAACGACATGTCCGCCTTCTCTCGGTGGCGGCGGATCTCCGCGCCGAAGAGGTCGCGTGCCGAGCGGTCGGGAAACAGTTCGCGTGGCTGGAACGTCATGGTGCATCCCCTCTAGTCCCGCGATCTTGGCTGGGACGTATCGCCTCTTTCCAGCCTACGTGCCGGACGGCAACGCTGTGTGCACACAACGTAATTAGCCGACCGGAAAGACAGGTCAACGTGTTCTCACACACCGAATCCACCGCTCCACGGATGACGATGCGCGTCTACCGCGTCTCGCCGGACGGCGCGGTGGTCACGCAGGAGCTCGGCAGGGTGGTCGTCGTGGTCAAGGACAAGCTCGAACCCCTGCGGTCCAGCCAGTACCCGCCCTGCCGCTGCCCCTGCCACCGCCAGGGCGCGGACCTGTGACGCAGCCGCGTCACGCCCCCAGGCCCACGCTTGCCGAGGCCGCAGCCCGTGCCGAGGCCGAGGCCAGCGCCAGCCTGAGCACATCGGACGTCCTGGCCGCGATCGCGGAGGCACGGGCGGGGCGTTGGCGATGGCTGAGAGTTATCGAAGCTCCGGGGCCGGGCCACAGCTCGCGCGTATGACCAGCTCCGTAGGGATCGTCACCCGCACCCCCGGCTCGAGGGTGCGCTCCTTACGGTTCGCATAGACATATGGCCCGTCAAGGGCGTTCGGCCGCTGTCGGCAGCCCTTCAGGGAAAGCAGATGCGGTGAGGAGCCGGGCCTTGCCAAGCTGGGCGGATGGACCGTCAACGCAGATCCCAGCTCGCGCACGCCGACCACCCGATCGCCGCCCCGCTCGCCGATGACTCGGTGGCAAGGCTGCTCGACCGGGCCGTGGCGGACGAGGCCGACCGCGCCCTCGACCTCGGCTGTGGCGGCGGCGCATGGCTGCGGCGGCTGCTGGTCCGTAATCCGTCGATGCGCGCCGAGGGGGTGGACATCCATGCCGCGGCCCTGGAGCAGGCGCGCGAGGGCGCCGAGAAGGACGGGGTCGCGGACCGGCTGGTCCTCCATGAGATGGACGCCGCCGCCTTCGCCTCGGCGCACCGCTTCGACGTGGTGCTGAGCGTCGGCGCCGCGCACGCCTTCGGCGGGCTGCTGCCCACCCTCACCGCGGCGCGCGAACTCCTCGCCCCGGGCGGCCACCTCGTCGTCGGCGACGGCTTCTGGGAGCGCGAACCCGACGCCGCCGCCCTCTCGTCGCTGGGCGCCACCTGGGACGACTACGCGGATCTCCCGACCACCGTGGACCGGGTCGTCGCCGAGGGCTGGACGCCCGTCTACGGCCATGTCAGCACGGCCGGGGAGTGGGACGACTACGAGTGGTCATGGACCGGCTCGCTGTCCCGCTGGGCCCTGGACCACCGCGAGGAACCCGACGCCCTGGACACGTACAAGGCCGCCGCCGAACACCGCTCCGAGTGGCTGAACGGCTACCGCGGCACCCTCGGCTTCGTCACCCTCGTACTGCGCCGAAGCCCTTGACCACCACGGCGATGCCGGCCTAGGCGGCTTCGTGGGCGGTTAGCGTCACATGCGTATCGGCCTCGTCGATCGCGATGTTCAAAGACGCGTTCAGCCCCTTGGCCAGCTTCGCGAGAAGGGGCAGCGTGGGCACGCTGTCGGAACCCTCGATCCGGGAGATCTTGGCCTGGGTCAACCCGGTCCGGGCGGCCAACTCGGTCTGGGACAACCCCAGCTCCGTACGGCGGTCGTAGACGACCTTGGCCAGCGCCATGGACAGGCGGTGCTCCTGGCGCTCCTGCTCGACCTCGGCGGCCTCCTGGTACCCCTCGGCGAGCTTGCGCTCGCTCGCCCGCTTCCAGCGGCTGTGCAAGGCGTCGTTCATGTCGTGCGCGATATTCGCGATATGTGCGACGAGGGGTGCGTCGAGCGGTGCTCATCCGCGAGAGGGGCGCTGTCAGTGGGGGGTGCGAGCATCGGGGTATGTGTGCCGATGCCTCGACCATTGATCGCTCGGACGCCGCCGCCCGGCGCCATGCCGAGATTGTCGATGTCCATCTGATCCTGCGCCGCGGCGCCGACGTCCTCCTCGCTCGGCGTGCGAACACGGGCTATGCCGATGGGCTGCTCCACGCCCCGTCCGGGCATGTCGAGGACGGTGAGGACGTCCGTGCCGCGCTGCTTCGCGAGACGGCCGAGGAGATCGGGCTCAGCCTCGCCCCGGACGAGGTGCGGGTCGTCCTCGTGCTTCAGCACAAGGCGCCGACCGGGGCGGCCCGGACGGGGTGGTTCTTCGAGGCGGAGGTGGGGGAGGGCGGGCCCGAGCCCGTCAATCGGGAGCCGGAGAAGTGCTCCGAGCTCGGCTGGTTCCCGCTGGACGCGCTGCCGGACGACATGGTGGCGTACTGCCGCGCGGGCCTCGACGCGTATCGCGCGGGCCACCGCTTCGCCCTCCACTGGCATGAGCCGGACGACCCCATCGCCCACGCCCCGGGGGGACCCAGCCGCCTGAGCCCGCTCTGACTCGGCTCCGACCCGGCTCTGATGTCGCTCCGACCTCGCTCCGACCTCGCGCGTCAGGGATTACGGGACGTTGTTCCGTTTAGTTAGACTCGGCCGCGAAGGGAAGGGTGCGGTGAACGACAACGATCAGGACGCGGGACGCGCGGCGGCCCGGCCCAAGCGGGCGGATGCGCGGCGCAATGAGAAGGCCCTGCTCGAAGCGGCCGCCGCGGTCTTCGTCAGCTCGGGCGTGGAAGCGCCGATACGCGATATCGCGGCCAAGGCGGGCGTCGGCACGGCCACGATCTACCGCCACTTCCCGACCCGAGCGGATCTCATCGTCGCCGTCTACCGGCACCAGGTCGAGGCGCTGGCCGAGGCCGGTCCCGCCCTGCTGGCGAGCGGCGAGACCCCGCACGCCGCGCTGGGCCGGTGGGCCGACCTCTTTGTCGACTTCCTGGTCACCAAGCACGGCCTCGCCGCCGTGCTCCAGTCCGACGACTCCTGCTTCGACCCCCTCCACTCGTACTTTCTCGACCGGCTCCTGCCCGTGTGCACCCAGCTGCTGGACGCCGCGGTCGCCTCGGGCGAGATCCGCCCCGGGCAGGACGCCTACGAGCTCATGCGCGGCGTCGGCAGCCTCTGCGCGGGCGCCGGCAGCAACCTTCGCTACGACGCCCGCCACCTGGTCGGGCTCCTCATCGCGGGGCTGGGCAGAGCGCGCTGAGGAGGTTACGCCGAGAGCTCCCGGACGTAGCGCCACTCCGTGGCCGCCGGTTCGTAGCCGAACCACTTGTTGACCGCCAGCATCGGGCCGTTGTCCCCGTCGTTGCCGGTGAACGCCTCCCGGCAGCCCGCCGACCGGGCGCGGTGCAGCGAGTCGTTCTTGGTCAGCTTGGCCAGACCGCGGCCCCGGAAGGCGCGGAGGGTGCCGGTCATACCCGACCAGTAGCGGCCCCGGCCGTCGGTGTGGGCCACGCTGTAGGAGGCCACGATGCCGTCCACCACCGCCACCGACGTCAGCTCGCGGTCGAGCGCGGGGTGCCCCCAGCTGAGGGCCAGCCACTCGGCGTACGGCAGCCGGGTCGTGTCCACATCGCCCGGCTCGTCCTCCGTGCACTCCGCGTCCGCCTCGTACAGCGGACGCGGATCGTCCGCGAAGTCCGCCGCCGTGCGCAGCTCCACCCCGTCCGGCGCCCCGCCCGCGCCCAGTGGCGGCAGGTCGGCCGTGGTCAGGTCCAGCCGCTGGACCCGGGAGCAGCGGCTGCGGCGGTAGCCACGGCGTTCGGCGAAGGTCACCGACCCCGGCTCGTCCAGCGTCCAGGCGAAGACCTTCGCCGTGCCCAGCCCGGACAGATACTCCTCCGCGGCCGTCACCAGCGCCGAACCGGCGCCCCGCCCGCGCGCCCCCGCGTTCACCGTCGTATTGGCGAAGGCCAGCCCCGCCTCGCCGCTGTCGTGGAAGACGCCCATCTCGCACGCGCCCACCACCTGTCCGTCCGCCTCGGCGACCAGCAGCCGGTAGTGCTGTTCGACGGGTGCGTTCTCCGACTCCCAGACCACCGTCCGGGGCGTGGTCACCAGATAGGGGAAGGCGGCCTGCCGCGCCGCCGCGACGGCCTCCGCGTCGATGGCACGGAAATCGCGCACAGTCATGGTCATGGTTGCGCAGGCTACGGCCTGTCAGACCGCCCCGCCTCCCAATTTCCGCAGCTCGTGGGCCAGATCACCGGCGATGCGCTGCCCCTCGGCCTGGCACACAATGGGTGCCACAAACCACCATCCGCACACCCGCCCCAGGAGTTCCCACGTGGCCTTGCAGATCACCGTCGACCCGGACGCGGCGACCGCCCCCTTCGAGCAGATCCGCGCCCGGATCGCCGAACTGGCCCGCTCCGGCGTGCTTCCCGTGGGCTACAAACTGCCCACCGTACGCGGCTTCGCCGAGGAGCTGGGGCTGGCGGCGAACACCGTCGCCAAGGCGTACCGGGCCCTGGAGGCGGACGGTGTGATCGAGACCCGCGGCCGCCACGGCACCTTCATTGCGGCGGCGGGCGACGCGGCCCGGCGCCAGGCCGCCGAGGCGGCCCAGAGCTACGCCCAGCGGGCGCGGCGGCTGGGCCTGGACCGCGCGGCCGCCCTCGCCGCCGTCGAGGACGCCTTGCGGGCGGCCTACGGTGGCTCGGCTGACGACCCTGCCGCCGACTCTGCCGGTGACTCCGCCGATGGCTCGGCTGACGGCTCCGCGGGTGGCCCCGCCTGACATGCTGTCCCCCATGACCAGCGCGATGCCCAACCCGATGACCGGCGGCGCGACCAGCCGCAAAGCCCTTGTCCGGCGCCCCAGCCCGCGCCTCGCCGACGGGCTCGTCACCCATATCGACCGCACGCCGGTCGACGCCGCGCTGGCGCTGCGGCAGTGGGAGGTCTATGTGGTGGCGCTGCGCGCGCACGGCTGGGAGACGATCGAGCTGCCGCCGCTGGACGACTGCCCGGACGGGGTGTTCGTCGAGGACACGATGGTCGTCTACAAGAACGTCGCGGTGATCGCCCGCCCCGGCGCCGAGCCCCGCAGGGCCGAGACCGCGACCACGGAGGAGGCCGTCACCGGGCTCGGCTGCTCGCTGAACCGCATCCGCGAGCCCGGGACGCTCGACGGCGGGGACGTCCTGAAGATCGGCGACACCGTCTATGTGGGACGCGGCGGCCGCACCAACGGCGACGGCGTCCGCCAGCTGCGTGCCGCGCTGGAGCCGCTGGGCGCGCGGGTGGTGGCCGTACCGGTGAGCAAGGTGCTCCACCTGAAGTCGGCGGTCACCGCGCTGCCGGACGGCACCGTCATCGGCTACCCGCCGCTGGTGGACGACCCGGGCGCGTTCGACCGCTTCCTGCCCGTCCCCGAGGAGTCCGGCGCCCATGTGGTGCTGCTCGGCGGCGGCAAGCTGCTGATGGCGGCGAGCGCGCCGCGCACCGCCGAGCGGTTCGCGGATCTCGGCTATGAGCCGGTGCCGGTGGACATCAGCGAGTTCGAGAAGATGGAGGGCTGTGTGACCTGCCTGTCCGTACGGCTGCGGGAGCTGTACGGCTGACGGGTGGCTGCGGGAGCTGTACGGCTGACGTACGGCTGCGGTGCCGTAGGACTGGCGAGCGGCCTGCGGTGCCGTATGCCTGGCGAGCGGCTTGCGGTGCCGTACGGCTGGCGCGTGGGCTGCGGGAGCCGAACGGCGGGGCCGGGCGCCGACGGGCGTCAGGCCCCCGGCGCCCGTCGCACAGCGGCGCCCTGGGATCGTCCCGCACCGGCGCCCGGCGTCCGTCTCACGCCGGCGCCCGGGGACCGTCCCGCACCGGCCCCCGCGCCCGTCTCACAGATACAGCCCCGCGTTCGACTCCCCCGACTGCGACGGCACGGCGGCCGGCCGGGTGCCGCGCCGCAGCGCGTACAGCTCCGCGAGCGTGGCCCCGTCCCGCCCGATGACACCGTCCCGGTCGTCGACCTCCCCCCCCAGCCAGTTGACCGACTCCGCCCGCGTCAGCTTGCCGACCTCGATCCGGGCCAGGCACCGGCCGGGCCGGACCACCGCCGGATGCAGCCGCTCCAGGTCCTCGTTGGTGGTCACCCCGACCAGCACATTGCGCCCCTGGCCGAGCAGACCGTCCGTCAGGTTCAGCAGCCGGGACAGCGCCTGACCGGCGGTGTGCTTGGCCTCGCCGCGGATCAGCTCGTCGCAGTCCTCCAGGAGCAGCAGCCGCCAGCGTCCCTTGGCCGTGCCGTCCTCCTCGCCGATCGCGATGTCCATCAGATAGCCGACGTCGGTGAACAGCCGCTCCGGGTCCAGGACGCAGTCCACCTGGCACCAGTCCCGCCAGGACCGGGCCAGGGTGCGCAGCGCCGAGGTCTTGCCGGTGCCGGGCGGGCCGTGCAGCAGCAGGAGGCGGCCGGCGATGTCGTCCGGGGTGACCTTCATCAGCGTGTCCATGGCCTCGGCGACCGGCGCCGTGTAGTTGCCGCGGATCTCCTCCCACGTCCCGGCCGAGATCTGCCGCGTGGTGCGGTGCGGTCCGCGCCGCGGCGAGACGTACCAGAAGCCCATCGCCACGTTCTCCGGCTGGGGCTCGGGCTCGTCCTCCGCGCCGTCGACGGCCTGGTGCAGCACCTTCTCGGCCAGGGCGTCGTCGACGGCGGTCACGGTCACATCCGCCCCCCGGTTCCACCGGGAGATCAGCAGGGTCCAGCCGTCGCCCTCGGCGAGCGTCGCGCTGCGGTCGTCGTCACGGGCCGCGCGCAGCACGGTCGCGGACGGCGGCAGCAGTGTCGCGCCCGACCTCACCCGGTCGACGGAGTGGCTTCGGGCGTACGGTTGCTCGCCGGTCGCGAAGCGTCCCAGGAAGAGCGCGTCGACGACATCCGACGGCGAATCGCTGTCATCGACGTTCAGCCTGATGGGAAGGGACTTTTCGGCGGGTGTCGTAGGCAGGGTCTGCCTCCTGAGAACGGGGGGCCTGGTGGGTCGGTCAGCGCACCCGCCCCATGATCCAGGACGGGGGGCGAGGGCGCACCAAGGTTTGCGGCCGTTTACCGAGCTGTTCCAGGGAACCCCACCGGAATGGGGGCGTTCACGGATACTCTTACCCGTTGTGGGGCGTCAGGGAAGGGAACGGGGCGGGTTGGCCAGGTTATGGCAAAAGAGGCGTCGGCGGACCGGCGCGCCGCTCGGCGTCGGCATGGCCACGCCAGCGCTGCTGGCGACCACCTGCTCCGGGCCGTCCGGCGGGGGCGAGGGACGATCCGGCGGGGGCGAGGGCCCGCGGGGATCGGAGTCGGCGCGCGGCAAGGGCGGCGCCGGGGCCCCGGGCTGGGGATTCACCCATACCCAGTACAGCGCCGACCAGGGCACCGACAGCGGCCGCAAGGCGGCGGCCGCCCTGCTGTCCGGCCATCCGATGCCGCAGAACCAGCACATCATGGGCTGGGGCGCGGGCAACCCCGAGCCGTCCCCCGGCCACTACGACTTCTCGGACCTCGACCGCCGCGTGGCCCTGATGCGCAAGACCGGCACCGCGCCCGTGCTCACCCTGTGCTGCGCCCCCGACTGGATGAAGGGCGGCGAGCCGGGGCGCACGGACTGGTCCCGGAAGTCCCTGGAGACCGCGCCCACCCCCGAGCACTACAAGGACTTCGCCGCGCTCGCGGGCAAGATCGCCCGGCGCTATCCGCAGGTGCGCCACTTCATCGTCTGGAACGAGTTCAAGGGCTTCTACGACGACGACAAGAAGCGCTGGAACTACGTGGGCTACACCCGGCTCTACAACCTCGTCTACCGGGAGCCGAAGAAGCAGAACGCGAAGAACCAGGTCGGCGGCCCGTATGTGGTCGCCGACAGCGACGCCCCCGGCGAGGCCGACGGCCCCGCAGCGGTGAGCGGCCCCCGGGGCACCCTCGACCAGCGCTCCGCCGACGCGATCACGTACTGGAACGAACACAAGGCGGGCGCGGACTTCGCCGTCGTGGACGGCTCCAGCTACACCCGCGAGGGCGACCGGCTCATCCCGGACGCGTTCGGGGCCACCCGGAAGTTCCGGGACGTCACCCGCTGGCTGCGCAAGACCACCGGGCTGCCGGTGTGGTGGGCCGAGTGGTACGTCGAACCGGCCGACGGGGACGACGAGCGGGCGGGCTGGAGCGAGGAGCGCCGCACCGCCGCCCAGGCAAGCGCGATGATCCGGCTGGCCCAGGGGGCACCGCCGCGGCCTTCTACTGGAACCCGGAGACCATGGACGCCGACTGCCCCGGCTGTCTGTGGCGCCCCACCGAACTGGACGGCGGCGGCCGGGCGCTGCCCATGATGGGGCTGCTCGGCCGGTTCGCCCGGGAGTTCCCGCCCGGCACCGCCTTCCGCTCCGTGGACATCGCCGCCGACGACCGGCCCAACGTCCAGGTGCTCGCGGACGATGACGCGGTGCTGGTCGTCAACACCCTCGACCGGCCGATCAAGGCGAAGATCGACGGCCGGTCGTTCGGGATGGACGGCTACGAGGTGCGCTGGCTCAGGCGGTGATCCGGCAGTGGCACGGTGGTTCACGCCATCGTCACGAAGCGCTGCACCAGCGCGGCCACCACCACGATCAGCAGCGGCAGCGCGAACCAGAAGGAGCCTTGGAGCCAGTGCAGCCGCCGTACGCTCGGCCGCACCGCCACCCGCACCACCTCGCGCACCGCCGTGCAGCACCATCAACGCCACCGCCGCCAGCGCCCCCACCAGCGACCAGGGCGTCCAGGTGACCAGCGGACCGGCCGGGCCCGGAGCGGGCTCCGCCACCGGCCCGCGCGGCTGCCGCCTCAGCTCGTACAGCGCCGCGTCCTCGTTGCCGAACACCCGGCGCAGCTCGGCGCGCCGGTCCAGGGAGCGCCGCAGCAGCTCCTGCCAGTGCTCGTCGTAGCCGGAGTCAAGGGTGAGATAGGTGGACTGGCCGCGACCCACCATCAGATAGGAACGCGGCCCGGCCTCGCGCAACGCCGTGACCAGGCCATCGACCAGCACCGGATCGCGCGGGGCCAGGGTGGGCTCGTAGCGGACCGCTCCATGTCGCGGGCGCCCCACGGCATCGCGGGGGCGCTGCCGCGTTTCCCGTCCCCGGAACCATCGCGACGCTGTGAAGCCCCTCCCCTGGAGCCGCCTGTGATGATGTCCCGAACACGGGTGGAAGTGCGACGGTATTGACGTCGCGAACTCTATGGCAAGCCGATTGCGGCGCCACCCCCTTGGTATTTTTGTTCGTCAGCCTTGTGTGTTTCTTTCCCGAAGACCGCCCATACGCTTGAGCAGCCGGTCGGCCGGCCCGAAGAACTCCGGCCGGGAAACCACCGTATTGCGCAGCGCACGCACCGGAGCGCGCCGCGCGCTATGGCCGAGCGCCACCGGATGGCGGCGCGTCACCCACCCCTCCACCACGCTGAGATCGCGTGTTTTCAGGGAGTTCTTGTATTCCTTTTCACCGCGCCCGAGATCGAGATAGTCCACACCTTGCGCGGCGGCCCCCTCCGCCATGCGCAGATGCAGCACCAGACCGGGCGAGAATTTGGCGTAGGCCGGGTCGTAGGCCGGGAACCAGCAGGCGAGCACCCGCTCCGAACGCAGCCCGAAGTGCGCGGCCACCGGCCGCCCGCCCGCGTACAGCACCGACAGCAGCCCCTGGCAGGAAGCGCTCCGGGTGTGGAACAGCTGCTCCACCAGCCGGATGATCCATGGGCGGGCGAACCGGTCGCTGCGCCCCGTCCTGCGGTACTGCGCGGACTTCCAGCCGATCAGCCTGGACAGCACGGCCGGATCGCGCTCGTCGTGCACATAGCGCACCTCACCCGCGTCCCGGCCCAGTTTGCGCTCCTTGGCCAGCGTGGTGCGGGTGAACTTCGGCGAGCGGGCGCGCAGCCGGGTCAGATACGCCTCATAGCCGCGCTCCACGTCGATCACGGGGGAGGGGAAGGAACCCCGGGCCCCCACCTCGAACGGCTTCTGCCCCTCCACCAGATGGTCGAACTCCCAGACGGCGAGCCCGCATGCGCGCAGCAGCTCCCGGGCGTCCCACTGGAACCCGGGCCGGTGCACCAGGCCCTGGGCGTCCGAGAGGCCCAGACCGATCGCCCGCCCCACCCCGAGCCGGGTGCGCTGAAAGGGGAAGAAGGCCACCGGCTCCCCCTCCTCGCGGACCACCGCGATCCGCACCCCGCGTCTGCACCGGCCGACGGCGAGCGTGAACTCCGGTGACAGAAAGGGGTTCGCCAGCTCCGGCGCGCCCAGCAGATGCGCCTGTGACTGCATGGCCGTCCACACCGCCCGGTCGGCGCCGGTCAGCTCCCCCGGGCGGTATACGCCAATGTCCACTACGTCCAGTCCTGACTTTGTGTCATACATCGTCGTCGCGCGAGGCGGCCAAGCAGGCTCGGCAGCAGGATCAGCAGGCTCAGCCCCCCGACCGCCGCCACCCCGCCCCGCGCCGACCACAGCCGCAGCGCGAGCATCGCCTGCGCCACCAGGAGATTCAGCGCGAGCGCGCCCGCCACCGCCGGCACCGGGCGGATCAGTGCGTCGAGTCCGCGAAGCGCGCTGCCGATCGCCAGCGCGGGCGCCGCGAGCAGGAAGAAGAGCGTGAACGGCGCCCGCAGCGGCGAGTGGACGTCGGCCAGCGCGAGCGCGGCGCTGATGCCCGCGAGCCCGACCGCGGCGCCCACGATCACCGGCGGCCAATTCCCACCCGCCGGTCTGTTGTCAGTGATGGTACGCATTGGCGACTTTGCCCCCCGAAGCGCCGGATGCCGGGCTTCAATGTTGCGCAGTCGACGGATGCCGTCAAGGCGGAGAAAGTGTACGAAGATGGCATACGCGCTCGGTCGGTTGAGCGCTCATCAGGGCTGGTCGCGCTCCAAGCGCCGGTGGTGCGCCGGGGGCGTTCGGGCGTCGCGTGATGACTCATCCGGATTTCGCCGGACCTATGGACCTATCGGCCATGTATCGAAAGATTTTTGCCAACTACACGCATAGATCGGCCGCCTGCGCGGGATGACATATCCATGTCACACCGCCGCAACGAACCCAACCCCCACACGGTGTGACTGACGGTTTCGAACGTGATTGCCCGTTTGTCGGGCTATCGCGCCTCATATCGGCACAGCAGTGATCCTGCTAGGGAGATCGAATGAAACTGTCCAGACTCACGGCGACGATGGGTGCGTTCGTCGTCGGTGCCGTCCTCGCCCTCACCGGGGCCGGCTCGGCCCAGGCCACCGAGAACAGCGCGGGCCCCGCCTATGTGGCGCTGGGTGACTCCTATGCGTCCGGCGTCGGCGCGGGCAGCTACGACAGCGCCAGCGGCAGCTGCAAGCGCAGCACCAAGGCGTACCCCGCGCTCTGGGCCGCCTCGCACGCCCCCTCGAGCTTCAACTTCACCGCCTGCTCCGGCGCCGAGACCGGCGATGTGCTGAACAACCAGCTTGGTCCGCTGGGCTCGGGCACCGGTCTTGTCTCCATCTCCATCGGCGGCAATGACGCCGGCTTCGCCGACATCATGACCACCTGTGTGCTCCAGTCCGAGTCCACCTGCATCAACGCCGTCAACAGCGCCAAGACCTTCGTCCAGAACACCCTGCCCGGCAAGCTGGACCAGGTCTACAACGCCATCAGCGCCAAGGCCCCCTCCGCGCATGTCGTCGTCCTCGGCTACCCGCGGTTCTACAAGCTCAACGGCTCCTGCATCGTGGGCCTCAGCGAGGCCGAGCGCGCCGCCATCAACAGCGGCGCCGATGCGCTCAACTCCGTCACCGCCAAGCGCGCCGCCGACCACGGCTTCAGCTTCGGCGACGTCACCACGACCTTCACCGGACACGAGATCTGCTCCGGCAGCGCCTGGCTGAACAGCGTCACCATCCCCATCGACGAGTCCTACCACCCCAACGCCGCCGGACATTCCGGTGGCTACCTCCCGGTCTTCAGCTCAGCCGCCTGACCTGCCTTCGCCACGACTCGCAGGGGAGGAGGTTTCGGTCGCCGGGGCCTCCTCGCAGACCGTGGAGAAGGAGACATGCCCGGAGGTGCCGTCCTCGGGCGTCCTGGTCTCCACCGCGATCCAGTCCTCATGGCTGCCGCCCGCCGAATACGACAGCTCGGTGTGGCGCACCGTCCGCGACCTGTCGCCGCCGAACGCGACCGTCTTCCAGCCCGGATCGGACACCTTCCCGCTCCCGGTGATCCAGCGGTACTCCACCGTCGCGGGCGCGCGGTTCACGGTGATCGTCGCCGTGAAGGACGGCGCGCTCCCCTCCGGGGGCGGACAACTGCCCTGATACTCCGCCCGCACCGGCTTCACCACGACCGTCACGGACAGGGCGGGCGGCCGGGTCGTACCGCCGGAAGGGGCGTCGGAGGCGTTGCGCCCGCCGTCCCCGCTCTCCGCGTCCTCGCCCCGGTCGTCCCCGGACCCGCCGTCCGCAGGGCTCGCCGTGCCCGTGCCGCCGCCCCCGCCGCCCTCATGGCCCGAGCCGTTGTCCCGCAGCAGCGCCCAGGCCAGCCCGGTCAGCGCCAGCACGGCCAGCAGCGCCCCGGCCACCAACGCGGCCACCGCCGCCCGCTGCCGCCGTGGAGGCGGCGGCTCATCGGTGGGCCCTGGGCCGTCCGGAGCCGGGGGATACGCACCGGGCGGAGGAGACGGGGGCGCCGCACCGGGCCCCGGTAACCGGCCCAGGGGCTCGGTCTCCGCCGTGGGAGCCCGTCCGAACGCGCCCGCGGCTGACACCGAGCCGCCGCCCGGCGTGCCTCCCGCGGCCACCAGCCGCAGCAGTCGCTCCGCCTCCGCCGCCGGCAGCCGCCGCCGCGGATCCTTGTCCAGCAGCCCCGCCAGTACGGGCGTGAGCGGCCCGGCCCGGCGCGGCTCGGGCAGCGACTCGTCCACCACGGCGCGCAGCGTGCTCAGCGGGGTGTCCTGGCGGAACGGCGAGACCCCCTCCACCGCCGCGTACAGCAGCACGCCCAGCGACCACAGATCCGCCTCCGGCCCCGGCGGCCGCCCCAGGGCGCGCTCCGGGGCGAGGAACTCGGGGGAACCCACGAGCTCGCCCGTCAGCGTCAGCGCCGAATCGCCCTCCACCACCGCGATCCCGAAGTCGGTGAGCACCACCCGGCCGTCATTGGCCATCAGCACATTGGCCGGTTTGACGTCCCGGTGCAGCACACCCACCGCATGCGCGGCGCGCAGCGCTGCCAGCACCTCCGCGCCGACGCGCGCGGCCCGCGCGGGCGGCAGCGGCCCCTCGGCGTCGAGCACATCGGCCAGCGAAAGACCGCGCACCAGCTCCATCACGATCCACGGGCGGCCCTCCATGGCCACGTCGTACACCGTGACCACATTGCGGTGCGAGACCCGCGCCGCCGCCCGGCCCTCGCGCTCCAGCCTGGCGTACAGCCGCTCGATGTCGCGGTCGCCGAGCCCGGCCGGAGCCCGGACCTCCTTGATGGCGACCTCGCGGCCCAGCGCCTCGTCGTACGCCCGCCACACCACGCCCATACCGCCCCGGCCCAGCTCGCCCAGCAGACGGTAACGTCCCCCGCCCACCCACTCGCCCCGCCGCCCGGCACCCTCTTCGCTCATGGCCGAGCCCTCCCTCTCAACCGAGCAATTCGGGCTGAATCTACCTCAGCCGAGCGTGGTTGCCGCCCCCCTCAACACCAATCCGCACCCCAGCGCGAGCACGACGGCGGCGGTCCCCACGGGCGAGGCACGGCGCACCGCACCCAGCAGCCGGTCGATCCGGCCCCCGGACCCCTTGCGCGCCGCCAGCCGCTCCGTGGCCCGCGCCCCCAGGCGCACCGCGGCGAACCCGGCCAGCGTGAGCGTCAGCGCCAGCCCGAGCCCGTACGCCACCACCAGCACGAAGCCGAACCACGCCTGCCCCAGCGCGGCCGCGCCGACGAGCACGATGACGGCCGACGGGCTGGGGACCATGCCCCCGGCGAAGCCGAGCAGCAGCGTGCCGCGCAGGGTTGGGCGCACCTCGTGGGTGTGCGCGTGGCCGTCGCCGTGGTCATGGGTGACCGTATGGGCGTGGCTGTGCGGGTGGGGGTGCGCATGGTCGTGTGGGCGGTCGTGGCCGTACGTGTGCTCATGGCCGTGGCCGTGCTCATGGTCATGGCCGTGCGCATGGTCGTGGCCGTGGTGATGGGCCTGTACGTGCCGACGGCGGCGCAGCGCCTTGCGGAGCAGCCCCGCCCCGGCCACCGCCACCAGTGCGCCGCTCGCGATGCCCAGCCACGAGATCACCGAAGGGGCGGCCGCCGAACCCGCCGTGACCAGCAGCCCCAGCGCGAACACCCCCAAGGTGTGCGTCACCGTCACCGACGCGCCCAGCGCCAGCACATCGCGCAGCGCGCCGCGCCCGCCCGCCGCCGCGGCCGCCGCCATCATCGTCTTGCCGTGGCCGGGGGCCAGGGCGTGCATCGCGCCCAGCACCACAGCCGTGGCGAAGGCGGTGAGGGCGAAGCCGAAGGTGATGTCATGGCGCGCCACCATGGAGGTCAGCGCCTGCGTCCACCGGTCCACACCGCGCGGCAGCACCGATGAGCCCACCGCGCCGTCCCGGCCGGAATCCGCCTCCGCCGCGGCGGCGAGCGCGGGACCGCCCGCCGTGACGTTCAGCGTGGCCGACCGCTGATCGGGCGGCGAGGAGAGCTGCCCCGACGGGTAGCGGGTCAGTCGGTGGGAGGCGGACGCCCTGGGGACATCGGAGTCGGTGAGCGTCATACGGTCGCCCCGCGCGGTCACTTCCCGCCAGCCAGGGCCCGTACCGATGTCCCGGGGGCGATACCCGACCGCCGCCCGTTCGCCGTGCCCCAGGGCGGCCGTCAGCCGGCACTCCACCCGCAGCGTCGGCAGCCCGGCCTGGCCGGGGCGCTGACGGGCCAGGGCGCGCCCGTCGCGTACGGGCACCTCGCGTCCGTCGACCGTCAGCCGCGCCCCCTCCGCCGCGTCCGCGCACCGCCGCGCCGCCCATGCGCCCAACTCCCGCCCGGACAGCGCGTCGTCGCCGTCGCGGTCGATCTCCGGTTTCGCCTGGGCGGAGGGGATCTCGGCGAGGTCCTCGACATGGTCGATCCGCAGCGTGCCGGGGGCGACCACCAGCCCGTCGTAACGGTTGACGGTGAAGTTGCCGAGCGGATGCGCCTCGGCACTCCCGGCGGACAACACCACCAGCGCGACACCCCCCACCAACACCCCGGCAGCCGCCACCCGCCAACGCCCGCTCCGCTTCGGGGCCGTGCTCCGCGCTCCGCCGACGCTTGGCCAGCGGGGCTTCGGGTGGGTGGCAGGGGCCTCGTCCTCGGTTTGGGGAGGGTTTGTCAGCCGACAACGGATGTGCCGTTTCGGGGTCGTGCTCGGGTTTTCGCCGGTGGGGGCTTGGGGGCGGAGCCCCGGGTGGGGGGTCGGGGGCTGGGCCCCGGTTCGGGGAGGGGCGGGGTGGGGGAGAGTCATCGGGCACCCCCCAGCCCCTTCAGCGCCGCCTTCGCCGCCCGCGCCCCCGTCGGCGAGAACCCCGGGTTCAGGTCGAGCGCGGCCTTAAAATGGCGGCGCGCCGACCGGCCGTCGCCGAGGGACTTCTCGATGATGCCCCGGTGGTAGAGGAACGCCGCGTTGCGGTAGCCCGGCTCGGCCGCGCGCTCGGCGTACTCCAGCGCCTCCTCGTCCTCGCCGTTGCGGTGCAGCGCCCAGGCCAGCGCGTCGGCGGTGTGCACCGTCCGCCGCCGGTCCCATTCGGCGCGGGCCGCCTTCAGCGCCTCCTTCGCATCGCCGTGGTCGGCCGCGACCAGCGCGCTGTCCAGGTCGGTCGCCACCCCGTTGGCCCGTGCGAGCGCGAACCAGGTGTCCACCACGGAGTACTGCCGGCGGGCCATGGCCCGGTCGCCCCGCGCCTCGTACGCCTCGCCCAGCGCCGCGAGCTCCGCGGGCAGCGGATAGCGCCGTACGACCGCCTCCAGATCGCGGATCCCCGCCTTCTGACGGCCGTCCGCGACCGAGGTGCGGCCGCGGCCCTCCACCGCCGGGAGATAGCCGGGCACAGCGCGCAACGCGGTGGCGTAGGCCCGCCGTGCCGCGTCGTACTCGCCCTGGTTCCCGGCCAGTTGGCCGAGCGCCGTCGAGACGTAGGCGATATCGCTCGGCGAGGTCGCGGAGTCCCGCGCACGCAGCAGCACCCGGCGCGCCCCGGCCGGATCGCCGCGCAGTTCGAGTACGTAGGCGAGGCGGGTGAAGACGGGGATGCCGGGGCGCAGGGAGTCGGCCTTCTCGGCGGCCGTGTACGCGTCCCTGTAGCGGCCCAGCTCCACGAGGGCGTCCACCCGGACGGCCAGCGCGCCCTGGCTGTAGGAGTTCACCTTCAGGGCCTTGTCGGCGTCGCGCAGCGCACCGTGGAAGTCATGGCGGGCGGCGGCGAGCGAGGCGCGCCCGGCGAGCGCCACGTCGTTGTCGCGCGGCTGGAGGGACAGGGACCGGGCGAACGCCTTGTCCGCCTGCGGATAGCGGGTGGGGTCGCCGCTGGTCCTGGCCTGCTCCACATAGGCCGAGCCCAGCCCGGCCCAGCTCTCCGCGTCCTTCGGCTCGGCGCGCAGATGGGTCTGCATCGCGTCGATCTGCCGGGCGAGGCCGTCGCCGCTGAGCTGCTCGTACCGCGCGGCGGCCGGGCGCACCGCGCGGGCGGTGGCCTGGCCGTCGCCGGACCCGCCCGATCCGTCCGAGGCGTCGATCCCGACCGAGGCGGCGGTCAGCCCCGCCGCGAGCGCGACCACCACGGCCGCGGTGCGGGCCGTATGGGGGAGGAATGGCCGAAGAGCCATGGTGACAGCTGCCTTTCGCATGAGCACGAACGCGCGGCGGGGCGGGCGAACGGAGGGGATGGGCTGAGGAGGGGATGGGGGACAGGCCGGGGAAGGGAGGAACGTGGGCGCGGCCGCCGCGCGGGTGTCGGCGGGGCCGCGCCCGGTGGTACGGGCCCGATGGCACCCGTGGTTCAGTGCCGGCGCGGACGGGGAGCCCGCCGGCGCGACCGCATCCACAGGAATCCGAGGCCCAGCAGCAGCACGGCCCCGCCGCCGGCCGCCGCGGACCCGGCCAGCAGCATGTTGTCGTCGGAGGAGGAATCGATGCCCGAACCGCCGTTCAGCAACGACTGCCCGGCGCTCTTCTGGACGGCCTTGGCGTCCGAGCCGGAGCTGGGCGGCGCCAGATACGGGAAGGAGCCGCCGAACTTCTGGTCGTTCTCGTCGACCGCGTCGCCCAGGTCGTTCTTCTTGCCGAGCAGTTCGCCCTCCATGGCCTGGAGCGCGATGTCCAGGACGTCGTCGGAGAGCCTGCGGCCGTTGGGGAAGCCCGCGTTGTCACCGTCCAGGACGCCCAGCCGCTTGGGGCTGCCCGCGGGCGGGATGGAGGTGTTCAGGCGCAGCATCTCGGCGGGGCGGACGTCGGGCGGCTGGTTGAGCTTGGGCACACCGGTGAGGAACGCCTGCACCAGGTCGTCGCGCGGGGCGTCGGGCGCCTTGATCTTGTAGATCTGCTCGACCAGCTTGGGCAGTTCGGGGTCCTGGACGAACTTCAGGAACTGCCCGTCGTCCCATGGCGCGGAGGCGTTGAACTTGTCCTTGTCCTTGCGCGGGATGACCACCTCGTTGACCAGCGGGCTGCCGAGCCGGGAGACCTGTGTCCAGTCGCCGTCGGCGGTCTGGCGGTGGGTGGTGGCCCATACGCCGATCACCGGCTGGTCCTTGGACTCGGCCAGCGCCGACGTCGGCACCTGGAGCGCCATCGACTGGACGTTGTAGCCCTTGAGGGTGTCATTGCCGACCTCGGACATGTCGCCGCCGTACAGCAGGTCGAAGACGCGCAGATCGAGGAAGAAGGGGTCGTCGGACTGGCCGGCGAAGGCGGTCGAGCCCCCGCTGTAGCCGATCTTCCGCACCGCCTGGTCGCGGAGCTTCTGGTAGTCGGGCATGGACGCCTTGCCGACGTTCGACGGGGCGACCGGCAGATCGTGGCCGAGCGTCGCGCGCGCGACGGCCTTCTGCTGCCTCAGCTTGATGACCTCGAGGTCGTATGTCTGGGTGAAGTTGAGGGTCGCGTCCTCGATCGAGTTGACCGGGCCGGTGTTGTAGAGGAACGTGTCGCCGTTCTTGACGTGGTCCTTGAAGGTCCACCGGAACAGCAGATCGCCCTGGCCGTCGCCGTCGTTGTCGACGTGCAGGTCATAGCGGGCGTCATGGGCGAACTTGTAGAAGTTGGGGCCGCCCGCCGGGTCCTGGAACGGCAGCACGTTGACGACCATGGTGGTCGTGTCCGGCTTGTCCGGGCTGACGAACGCGTAGACATCCGTGGCGTCGTACTGCGGCTGACCGGAGATCAGCGGCGCCTCACGGTGGCTCGAAGCCTGCGCCGTCCCCGGCTGGAGTACGGCCACACCGGCGGCGGTGAGCCCGCCGGCGGCCAGTGCACAGCTGACCAGCGCGGCCAGGCTCTTGGTGATTGCGGTCATCCTGTAGGTCCTTCGCACGCTTGTTGGAGCAGTCCTTCAAACGGCTATTCGGGCCTGGTGAGCGGATGGATTGGTCTGCCCGGGAATTTGTTTGCGCGTGATAGGTATCGTCAACACCCTTGACGTGGTGGTGAATCCGGAACCTGGGATGCGTGGGTGACGGCTCGGGGAGGTAGGGTTACTCTGCCCGGGGCGGGTGCCCTCGTACGGGTGGGGAGTGTCATGGAGCAGATAACGGTACGGAGCAGGCCACGAGTGCCTGCGATCAACTGCGGAAGCGGTGCGTCAAGCGCGCGCCTCGAGCGCCATCTCGCGGTGATGGGCGGCCCTGCCGTCCCACAGCGGGAGGCGGAGAGTGCTGCGGTGCTGATGCAGGAGCTGATCGCGCGCGATCACACGCGCGCGAAGAACAGCCGGGGTGCGCGGGTGTCGCTGTTCGCGCCGCTGCGCCGGCTGCGCCGTTCGCTGTTCGGCAATCACGGCTGATCCAGCCGGCCCGTAGGCGTCTTCGTCGTCATCCCGGGCAGGCACGGGGTCATCCGGTTCGCTCCAGCCGGTGAGTCCGTGCTGTGATCCACCCCATGCTGCTGCCGTGGGATGCCGACGAGAGGCCGGATACGGCCGCGCCCCCACCGCGCGGCCGTGGCCGGTGACGGGCGCGCCGCCCGCATTTCAGAGTTTCCGCTCACATCTCGGAGTTTCAGCGAGATGCGGGCTCAGAGCAGGGCGAACTGCCCCTCCGGGCCCTCCTCGTGGTGGTCCAGCACGGACGCCGGGCGCCGGGCCGCCCCGGGCACCGGCAGCACCCCCGCCTCCCGCAGCTCCTCCGCGTCGATCAGCGCGCCGTCCGCCAGCCGGTCGGCGAGCGCCCGTAGCTCCGGGCGCAGCTCGGCGAGCAGCGCCAGCACGGTGATCAGCTCCAGCAGCTCCGAGGTCCAGACGGACGGCCAGTCCGCCGGGCGGATCGCCTCCAGCGTGCCCGGCTCATATGGGGCGGGGCGCTGCTCGAACCAGGTCTCCAGCACCCGTACCCCGGCCGCCCGGAACTCCCAGGCGGCCCGTGGCACCGGCGAGATCCGGCCCTCGCCCAGCAGCAGGGCCTCTTCGTCCGGGTCGTAGTCCAGGGAGTCCGGCAGCCCGCTCGACGGAAGCGCGGCACGGACATAGGGGCGCCTGCCGCCCGGCATACGCGGGCGTTCGCCACTGTGCGCCCCGCGCGTATGGAGCCACAGCGCACGGCGGCCCAGCTCCACGCCGGACTCCCACACCTCGGGGTCGGCGGTCAGGGGGACGGCGCACGGGGCGCCGCGCGCCGAGGCGGCGGTCCAGGCCAGGAAGTCCTCGGCGGTCACCGGGCGGCCGAGCCGCGCGGTGAGGTGGTCCAGCAGCCCGGGGGCGAGATTGGGCTCCTGTCCGCCGGGGCGGCGGTAGAGCGGACGGATACGGCCGGGGCGGCCCGCCGGGGAGTGGCCGTCCGGCAGCAGCGCGGAGAAGGTGAGCACCGGGTCCGGGTCCGGTCCGGTGGCCTCGACGACATGGATCTGCCGGTCGTCCGCCACCCGCCACAGCTCGGGGCGGGCGGCGTCGATCAGCCGGTGATCCGGTATCAGCCACTGCTGGTCGAACGGCCCGTGCGCGATCCGCACCGGTTCGGGGCACGGCCCGTCCGCGCGCGCCAGCCGGGCGGTGGAGGTGGCCTGGCCGGGCAGCTGCGGTACGGAGCTGTGCAGCGTACGGGCGCGGGTCGGGCGGAACAGCGCGGCCCGCCCGGCCTCGTCCCCGGCCCGTGTCAGCCGCTCCCAGCGCGCCCCGAGCGAGGCCGCGTCCGGCCCCATGACCCAGGCCCGCCCGAGCCGCAGCGGCCCCACGGCCCACGGCATCAGGTCCCCCAGCGGCGGCGCCTCACGTTCTCCCACGCCCGGCATGGTATCGATGCCGCCCTGTCCTTCCAGGGGGCTGCCCGACGTCGTCCGGTCGCCGCTCGGTGGCTCCGCCCGCCGTGGCCACGGCAGAGGCTGGGTGAGGGGCGTCGGACCGGCTGGGATCTTTCCCCTCCCCGCCCCTTCCCGAAACTGGGGCTCCGCCCCAGCCCCCTGGGGCTCCGCCCCAGGCTCGGGGGGCTCTGCCTCAGGCCCGGGGGCTTCCGCCCCAGGCCCTTTGGGCCCAGACCCCCAGGCCCCAGCCCCCTGGCCCCAGCCCTCTGCCCTCTGGCCCCTGGCCCCTGGGCCCTGGGCCCCGGGGTCTGGGGTGGAGCCCCGGTTGTGGGAAGGGGCGGGGAGGGGAATGGCTCGCCGCAGGCGCCGCGGCCGCCGCTGGACGCGGCTGGGGCGAGCGGAGCTGCCGGAGCGACATCGTCCGCCGCCCTCCGGTGGCCACGAAGGGGCGCGGGCTGTGTCGATGTGCGGCTCCGCCGTGCTGCGGGCGCGACCGGCCACGGGCCCCAGCCCTCTGGCCCCTGGGCCCAGGCCCACCCCGG
>NZ_JANIIC010000038.1 GCF_024519315.1 Streptomyces malaysiensis subsp. samsunensis
CCGGAGAGGCTGGAACACAGGGCTCCGCCCCGGACCCCGCTCCTCAAACGCCGGAGAGGCTGGGGTTGGAGGGGCCGGGCTCATGTGGGTTCGGGTAGGGGTTCGGGGTCGTCACTGGTCGGATGAGAAGCGGACCGCGCCTGCTGGGATGTCCGCGCCGCACCACACTCGTACGCCGTCCCGTAGTTCGTTGTCCGGGCCGACCAGGGCGCCGTCTCCGACGACCGCGCCCTGGAGTACCGTGCGGGCGCCGATCCGGGCGCCCGCGCCGACGAGTGAGTCGTGCACCTGTGCGCCTTCCTCCACGACGGCGCCCTCCAGCACCGTGCTGCCGTCGATACGGGCCCCCGCGCCCACCCGGGCCTGTGGGCCGATGACCGTGCCGCCGGTCAGCTTGGCGTCGACCGCGACCGAGGCGCTGTCCAGGACGAGGCGGTCTCCGCAGCGGCCCGGTACGGCCGGGGAGGGGGCGCGGCCCAGCACGAGGTCCGCGGAACCGCGGACGAACGCCTGGGGGGTGCCGAGGTCGAGCCAGTACGTGGAGTCGACCATGCCTTGCAGATGCGCGCCGTCGGCGAGCAGTCCGGGGAAGGTCTCGCGTTCGACGGAGACGGGGCGGTCGGCGGGGATCGTGTCGATGACCGAGCGGTTGAAGACGTACGCGCCCGCGTTGATCTGGTCGGTGACGATCTCCTCGGGGGTCTGCGGCTTCTCCAGGAAGGCGGTGACCCTGCCGTGTTCGTCGGTGGGCACCAGCCCGTACGCACGGGGGTCGGGGACCCGGGTGAGGTGCAGGGAGACGTCGGCGCCCGTCGTGCGGTGGTTGTCGACCAGGGCACGGATGTCGAGGCCGGTGAGGATGTCGCCGTTGAAGATGAGCACCGGGTCGTCGGGGCCCGAGCGCAGCCGGGAGGCGACGTTCCGGATGGCGCCGCCGGTGCCGAGCGGTTCCACCTCCGTGACGTACTCCAGGTGCAGGCCGAGCGAGGAGCCGTCACCGAAGTACGGCTCGAAGACCTCCGCCAGGTAGGAGGTGGCGAGCACGATGTGCTCGACCCCGGCGGCGCGGGCGCGGGCGAGTTGGTGGGTCAGAAACGGAACGCCGGCCGCCGGGACCATCGGCTTGGGAGTGTGCACCGTCATCGGGCGCAACCGGGTTCCCTTGCCGCCGACCAGGAGGATCGCCTCCGGCGATAGCGTTGCTGGCGCTTTGGTCACGTATCGTCTCTGCTTCCTGGTGGGGCTCGCCGGTCGGCGGCCAGTGTATGCAGATCCCCGGACCGCGCCTGATCAGCGCCCCTGGAGGCGGGCGGCTGTCTTCCGTACCGAACCGAGCTTCTCGTGGAGGCGCTCTCCCGGGCACTCGGTGGCAAAGCCGTCGCGGTGACCCGCGATCACATCGAGCTTTACGCTGGCGCCCCTTTTGTACTTGTTGCCGCCTCCGGACACCAGATGCGCGGTGCCGCGCGGATTCCGCTTGAAGAGACCCAGTTTCCACGCGGTCAGCTTCGCGATGGCCGTCACGGCCTTGGCCGGAGGCTTCTGGGTGGAGAAAGTGCCGAGGACGGCGACGCCCATGCTGTCGGTGTTGAAGCCCAGGGTGTGTGCTCCGCGTACGGCTTTGGCCACCCCGCCGGAGCGGCCTTCGTAGATATTTCCGCACTTGTCGATGGTGAAGTTGTAGCCGTAGTCACGCCATCCCAGGCTCTTCACGTGGTAGCGGTAGATACTGCGCAAAAGGGAGGGCGCCTCGGAGCAGCTGTACTTATTGCCCGTCACGGTGTGGTGGATGAAGGCGACCTTCACGGTCTTGCTGTAGACATGGCCCGTTTCGCGGATCTTCTCGTCGGCGCCCCAGCCCGCGCGCGTGACGATGCGGGGCCGCGGCGCGCCGTACCGGGCGGCGTTCGCCTTGGTCACCTCCGCCGGGAGCGCGCTGGACGGCGGGGCTGACGGCGGGGCGGACGGCTGGATGGACGGCGGGGTGGCGGGGCTCGGTTGCCGGGTGGCGGGGTACGGCCGCGGCTTGGCAGACGTTCCGGAGGATCCCGAGGGCGGCTTCCGGGACGCTCCCGCCGACGGCCTCGCACCCGGCGCTGTCGGCGCAGCACCCGCCGACGCCCCGCCCGTCCTCGCGACACCCCTCGCCGTCGGCACCGGACGCGCCGGAAGGGCGCGGAGCGCGGCCCGGTCCGGGGGCGGCGGCGCCGGGGCCTCGCCGGGGTCGATCAGCTCCAGCCGCAGCCCGCTGGGCAGGGCCGCCGCGGCCCGCGCGTCCGCGGCCGAGGCCGGTTCGGGCCTGACCCGCGCCTGGACGCCGTCCGAGGCGCCGACCCACAGCGGCGCCGTGCCGCCGTGGGCCCGTGCGGCCAGGCGTTCGGGCGAGTCGGGGTCGGGGGCCTCGTCCCCGTACGGCAGCAGCTCGCGCCAGGGGGTCCACTCGCCGCCGACCGCGCGGGTGCGCACCTGCGCCCGGCCGCGGAGTTCGGCGGCGGGCCGGTCCCAGACGACGCCGACGAGCGAGAACGGCCGCACGCCCGACGCGATGACGCCTCGGTCGGCGGCCGGAGCGTCGGCGCCGGGCACCGCGACGCCCCGATCGACGCTCGGGTCGGCACCCCGGTCAACGCCCCGCCTCGCGCCCTCATCGACCTCCCGACCCATGCCCTGATCGACCTCCCGACCCACGTCCTCGTCGGCCTCCCGACCCACGTCCCGATCAGCACCCCCATCAACGTCCCGAGCGACATCCCGATCGACGCCCCCATCAACGCCCCGGCCAACACCCCCATCGAGCCCGCCCCCGACAAGCGGCCTGAGCGGCAGCGACTGTGTGGAACCCGCGGCGACGGTCCGTTCGGCCCGGGCGTGGGCGGGGTCGGGGTGGAGGGCGAGGGGAAGGGCGAGGGCGGCGGTGCACGCGACGCCGATCGAGGATGCCAGGTATGCACGCATGATTGAAATCGTCTACATACAGCGACAAAACTGTCCATTCGGAAGAGCGGACACGTCACGGACCGTCCGGCGGCCCGGACCCAACAGGCCCCGTCCGAGCCGTATATTCGGCGCGTAGGCTTGCGCGGGTGAACGCCACCGATCGCACCCCTGCCGACCTGCTGGGATCCGCGCTCGACGCGGACCCTTCCCGCCCGTTTGTCACCTTCTACGACGACGCCACGGGCGAACGTGTCGAACTCTCCGTGGCCACCTTCGCCAATTGGGTGGCGAAGACCGCCAATCTCCTCCAGGACGATCTCGCCGCCGCGCCCGGCGAGAGATGCGCACTGCTGCTTCCCGCCCACTGGCAGACCGCCGTGTGGCTGGTGGCCTGTTCCTCGGTCGGGGTCCTCGTGGACATCGGGGGCGACCCGGCCTCCGCCGACCTCGTCGTCAGCGGCCCCGACACCCTCGAGGAGGCGCGGGAGTGTGCCGGGGAGCGGGTGGCGCTGTCGCTCCAGCCGCTGGGCGGCCGCTTCCGCCAGTTGCCGGACGGGTTCGCGGACTACGCCGTGGAGGTGCCCAGCCAGGGCGACCGCTTCGCCCCGTACTCCCCGGTGGATCCGGATACGCCCGCGCTGGCCGTCAGCGGGGTGGAGCTGACGAGCGCCGAGGTGGTGGAGCGGGCGCGGGCCGACGCCGCCGGGCGGGGGCTCGGGCCCGGTTCGCGGATCCTCTCGGGGCTGCCGTACGACATCTGGGAGGGGCTGTCGTACGGGCTGTACGCGCCGCTGGTCAGCGGTGGTTCGGTGGTGCTCTGCCGCCATCTGGACCGGCTGGACGACAAGGAGCTGGCCGAGCGCACGGAGAGCGAGCGCGTCACCGCCACCACACCCTGACCCGCTCACCGCCACCACACCCTGACCTGTCCGGCGGACCGAGGGCCCAGTCCACGGGCCGCGTCGCCCACCCCGCGATGATCTACGGATACGTACAACCATGCGCGGGCTTCGCATGTCTGTTCCGGTAATCGGTACCCCGGGAGCACTCCGGCGCCCGGTATTCCGGTCATCGGTGTCCCGGCGCCCGGCGTCCCGGTCATCGGACCGGTCCTCGGACCGGTCCTCGGACCGGTCATCGGGTTCCCGGCATGCGATGCCGCTCCGTCCACGGGCGGAGGACGGGTGGGAGGACGCGGACGTGACGACCGACAGCTCTGATCCCATACCGAGACGCAGGCGCCGCTGGCCGCGTGTCCTGGCGCTGGGCGTGGCCGTGCTGGTGCTGTCGGCCTCCGGGGTGGGGTGGTGGTTCTACGAGCGCCTCGACGGCAATATCCGCACCGATACCCGTACCGCGCACGAGCTCCGGAAGTACGAGGCCGAGCGGCCGGTGTCGGTGGTGCGGGACGCGCAGAACATCCTGCTGATCGGCTCCGACAACCGGGGCGGCGAGGGCAACGGCAAATACGGCAGGGACACCGGCACCCAGCGCTCGGACACCACGATCCTGCTGCATCTCCAGGCCGGCGGCAGGAGCGCCACCGCCGTCTCCATCCCGCGCGATCTGATGGTGGACATCCCGGCCTGCGACCGGCCGGGCGGAAAGCCGGCCCAGGCCCGGTTCGCCCAGTTCAACTGGGCGTTCGAAACCGGTGGCGCGGCCTGCACGATCCGCACCGTCGAGAAGCTGACCGGGATCCGCGTCGACCACCATGTGATCGTGGACTTCAACGGCTTCAAGCGGCTGGTGAACGCGGTCGGCGGGGTGGAGATGTGCCTGAAGGAGCCCGTCGACGACGATGACGCGCATCTGAAACTGCCCGCGGGCCGTCAGGTCCTCCACGGGGAGCAGGCCCTGGGCTATGTGCGCGCCCGGTACAGCATCGGCGACGGCAGCGACACGGAGCGCATCGGCAGACAACAAGAGTTCATGAGCTCGCTTGTGAAGAAAGTGCAGAACAATGGTGTGCTGCTCAATCCGGCGAAGCTGTATCCGGTGCTCAACGCGGCGACCTCCTCGCTGACCACGGATCCGGGACTGGATTCGCTCAAAGATCTGTACGCTCTGGTGCGCGGTCTGCGGGACATCCCCCGGGAGAAGATCCGGTTCCTCACGATTCCGCGCCAGCCGTACGCGTACAACAAAAACCGCGATGAGCTCGTCCAACCCGATGCCGACCGCTTGTTCCGGCAGTTGCGGCTGGACCGGCCGGTTCCGGTGTCCCATGCCGTGACGGCTTCGACGAGCGGTGTCCCGAAGACCGCCGGCCTCGGTTCGTACCAGGGGACGACGGCGGCGCGCGGCATCTGCGAGTAAAAGGACCATAAGGAGGAGCCACGATTCGTGAAGGATCAGATAAGGATTGGGCAGATTGCCCAGTTGTAGGGAAGTGGAATTTGTCACCGGCGTCGCTTGACGCTGATCTGGGCGGATAGTGTGAGCGATCCGGTGCGCTCTACGAGGTGGCCGCGCACTGCACGAAGAAGGATGGAGCGCCTTGAGGGGGAGGCGCCGCGTGGCACCGACGGAGGACACAGGCGACCGTGGACGCGCAAGGCCCTGGCGGGGCGGGTGAATTCGACCCAGCCGATCAGTGGGTGTTCGACCCGAATACGGGCAACTACGAACTGCGGCTGAACCCGGCCGAAACATCGGCGGACGACACCACCGAGCTGCGACGGGTCCCCAGATCGTCGAGCGGTGACGGCGCCGTCGGCTCCGAGCTCAGAGGGCGCCGCCGTGCGGCGAAGCGGGAGGAGAAGGAGGAGGCGACGGGCCCGGTCAGCCGTCGCAAGCCGAAGCCGAAGAAGTCGAAGGCGAAGAAGGCGCTCTACTGGGGCAGCGGCACGCTGGCGTTTCTGCTGGTGGGCGGCTCGGCCGCCGCGTACTTCGTCTATCAGCACCTGAATAGCAACATCAGCAAGGTCGATGTCGGCGAGAACAACGCCGCGGTCTCCAACGGCCCGATGAACATCCTGCTGATCGGCACCGACCGGCGCGACGGCAAGGGGAACGAAGGCTACGGTGACGCGGGTAGCGTCGGACACGCCGACACCACGCTGCTGTTCCATGTCTCCGAGGACCGGTCCAACGCGACCGTGCTGTCCATTCCGCGCGACATGATCACCGACATCCCGGACTGCCGCACCAAGCAGGAGGACGGCTCCTTCAAGAACATCCCGGGCGAGTCGGAGGTGCGCTTCAACACCAGTCTGGGCCAGGAGGAGCGTGACCCCGGCTGCACCTGGCAGACGGTCGAGAAGCTCACCGGGCTCGAGATCGACCACTTCATGATGGCCGACTTCAACGCGGTCAAGGAGATGTCCTCGGCGGTCGGCGGGGTCGAGGTGTGCCTCGCCAAGGACGTCAACGACCCCAAGTCGCATCTGAACCTCAAGAAGGGCCGCCATACGATCGAGGGCGAGGAGGCGCTGGCGTTCGTCCGGACCCGGCACACCGTCGGCTTCGGCGGCGACCTGGACCGGATCAAGCTCCAGCAGCAGTTTCTGAGCTCGCTGATGCGCAAGATGAAGTCCAGCGGCACGCTCTCCAGCCCGGGCAAGCTGTGGGGCCTGGCCCAGACGGCCACCAAGGCGCTCACCGTGGACACCGGGATCGGCACCGTCTCCAAGCTGGCCTCGCTGGGGAAGAACCTGAGCAAGGTCGACCTCAAGAACGTCACCTTCGCGACCGTCCCGGTTGTCGACAACACCGACGGTGCGACCGTGCTGCTCGACAAGACCAAGGCCGAACCGCTGTTCGCCATGGTCCGCCAGGATGTCTCCCTGACCGAGGTCAAGGAGAAGGAGAAGGCCGCCAAGGACAAGCAGGCGGCGCTGCTGAAGGGGCCGAAGGCCGACCCCGCCGACGTCCGGGTCAAGGTGCTCAACGGCAGTGGGCAGTTCGGCGCCGCCCAGGAGACCGTCGACTGGATGCAGAATACCGAGGGGATGCTCCGCACCAGCAACGGCGGAAACGCTCCGTCAGAGCTGAAGAAGACGACGCTGGAGTACGCTCCCAACCAGGCCGACCAGGCGCGCCGGCTGGCCGACAGCATGGGGCTGCCCGCCTCCGCCATGAAGCAAGGCACGAAGGACGCCGAGCCGATGGCGGAGATGACCCTGACGCTCGGCGCGGATTTCAAGGGCGCCGGTACCCCCATCTCCGCTCCGTCGAAGGCGCCGAAGGACATCCAGAGGGTCGGGGCCGACGACAAGAACGTCTGCGCCAAGTGACCGTCGTCGGCCGGCGGATCCATCTCGTCCATCGGGGCCCCGCGGGGCCATCGGGCCGGACGACCTAGAAAGTGCGGGGAGGGCCCGATGCGGCAGAGCGATGTGCGGGGGGAAAGAGGTCGGCGGGCCGCCGTCCCCGAACCCCGTGAGCACGGTGAGGACGGCAGACCGCCGGAACGGAAGGGCCCCGCGTCGCCAGGCGCGGGGCACAGACCGGGTGGCGGTCAAGGGCGGCCGAAGAGGAGTCGCGGAGTGCGGATCCTGCGCTGGACCGCCCTGACGCTGGCGGTACTGATACTTGGCGCGGCCGGCGCCGGATACTTCTACTACGAACACCTGAACGGCAATCTGAAGAAGGAGGATCTGGACCTCGGCGACAGCAAGATCGGCAAACCCGAGCCCAACGCCGCCGGCCAGACCCCCCTCAACATCCTGCTCATCGGCTCCGACAGCCGGAACACCGCGGAGAACGTCAAGCTGGGCGGCGCCAAGCAGGACGCCGGCCGCAAGCCACTGGGCGATGTGCAGATGCTGGTGCACGTCTCGGCCGACCGCAGCAATATGTCGGTGGTCAGCATCCCGCGCGACACCCGGGTGACCATCCCCCAGTGCACCGATCCGCACGACGGCACGGTGTACCCGAAGACCGAGGGGGCCATCAACCAGTCGCTCCAGCACGGCGGTCCCGGCTGCACGGTCGCCACCTGGAAGGAGCTCACCGGCGTCTACATCGATCACTTCATGATGATCGACTTCTCCGGGGTGGTCTCCATGGCGGACGCCATCGGCGGCGTCCCGGTGTGCGTGGACGACAACGTCTACTCCCATGACAGCAAGGGCCATGGCTCCGGTCTGAAGCTGACCAAGGGCACCCACAACGTCAAGGGCGTCCAGGCCCTCCAGTGGCTGCGCACCCGCTACGGCTTCGAGGACAACAGCGACATAGGCCGGGCCAAGGCCCAGCACATGTACATGACCTCGATGATCCGCCAGCTGAAGGCGGGCACCAAGCTCAGCGACCCGGGCAAGCTGATGGACCTCGCGGAGGCCGCCACCGACGCGCTGACCGTCGACCACGGCCTCGGCACCGTCAAGGAGCTGTACGACCTGGGCAATGACCTCAAGCGGGTGCCGACCAAGCGCACCACCATGATCACCATGCCCTGGGAGTACGGCGGCGGCGGTGGCTACGTACTGCCCAAGCCGGGCGACGCCGAGCAGACCTTCTCGCTGCTGCGCAACGACGTCGCGCTGGACGGCAAGGACAAGAAGAAGCCCGACGCGACCCCGGCGCCCACCGGGCCCAAGGAGGAGATCCCGGTGGTGGTGCAGAACGGCACCGCCAGCACCGTCCTGGGGCCGGTCTCCGGCCGGGCCTCGGTCATCACCTCCGAGCTGGTGCGGCTCGGCTACGCCAAGGCCACCGCGAACGCGACGCTCATCTCGCAGGCCGACACCACCGTCCTCTACCCGGACGAGGCCCGGCAGGGCGACGGCCTGGCCGTGGCCAAGGCGCTGAAGCTGCCGGAGTCCGCGGTGAAGTCGTCGCAGTCGGTGCGGGAGATCAGCGTGGTGGTCGGCAACGACTGGCGCCAGGGCACCGTCTATCCGCGGCCGGCGGCCGACGACGACGGCGGCGGCGGCAAGACGCCCAAGAGCGCGGACGCGCTCAACGGCGAGGAGAAGGGCTGTATGCAGGTCAACCCGGGCTACACCTTCTGAGCTCCCCGTGACGGCACGTGAGGTCCCGTGACGGCACGGCGAAGGGGTCGGACCCGGGTCCGACCCCTTCGTACGAAGCCGCGCGGGACGGCCGCTACCGCGCCATGACCGCCGGGCGGCGGCTCGCGATGACCCTCTTGGCGAGCGACCGAGGACTGGTCAGGAAGCCCCAGCCCCACGACATGTGCATGGTCGCGAGCGCCACCGGGATCCGCAGCCGGGCCTTCGCCGGAAGCCCCTTGCCCGCCGGGATCGAGCCCGCGGCGATCGCGGCCAGATAGCCGCCGGGGATCACCAGGCCCCACGGGGTGACCGCCGCGCCCACCACGATGCCCGCCGCGATGGCGACGACGGCGGTCGGCGGGGCGAGATAGCGCAGATTGATCGAGCCCTGGTGGAAGCGGGCGACGACATGGCGCCAGCGCCCGTAGTCCTTGTACTGCTTGGCCAGGGTCCGCACGCTCGGCCGCGGCCGGTAGGAGACCTTCAGCTCGGGCGAGAACCAGATCAGCCCGCCGGCCTCACGGATCCGGAAGTTCAGCTCCCAGTCCTGGGCGCGGATGAACTCCTCGTTGTAGCCGCCCTGTTGCTCCAGCGCCTCGCGGCGGAAGACACCCAGGTAGACGGTCTCGGCGGGGGCCGCCGCACCGCCGGTGTGGAAGGCCGCGTTGCCCACTCCGATCTTGGAGGTCATGGCGGCGGCGACGGCCTTCTCCCAGTCGCTCTCGCCCTCGGCGTGCATGATCCCGCCGACGTTCTGCGCGCCGGTCTCCTCCAGGAGCCGTACGGCGGTCGCGATGTAGTCCGGAGAGAGCATGCCGTGGCCGTCGACCCGGACCACCACCGGATGGCGGGATGCCTTGATCGCCGCGTTCAGGGCGGCGGGGGTGCGGCCCGTGGGGTTGGGGACCGTATGCACCCGGGGGTCCTCCGCCACCAGTTCGGCGGCGATCTCGTCGGTGCGGTCCGTGGACGGGCCGAGCGCGATCACCACCTCCATCTCGCCGTCGTACTCCTGCTCCAGGATGTGCCGCACGGCATTGCGCAGATGGCGTTCCTCATTGAGCACCGGCATGATCACGGAGACGGCCGGGAGCTGATGCGGGGGCATGGCACCTCGGGGTTCGGGGGCCGGGCCCCAGGAGACTGGTGGCGGGGCCCCAAAAGACTGTGGTAGCGGGGTCACGTTACCGCGAATGGGGGACACCGGAACGCGCCGCCCGGGTGGCAGCGCGCCGTACGGGCGGCGTGGGGCCGCCGGGGCGATCGTCGTATGGGCCTACGGTGAGGCGGTTCCGCCCAGCCCGCCGAAGTCACGGAGGTCCCCGGAGTGAGTGCACCGGCCAGATCGCCGCGCCCGTCGCGCCCCCGCTCCCGCCGCCCCCGCTGGGGGCTGCGGCTCGCCACGGGCGGCGCCTGTCTGGTGCTGGCGGTCAGCGGCATCGGGCATCTGCTGGTCAGGGAGCTCGAATCCGGGATCCACCGGGTGGATGCCTTCGGCGGCCTGGACAACCGGCCGAAGCACACCGGCGGGGGCGTCAACTTCCTCGTGGTCGGCACGGACGGACGGGAGAAGATCACGCCTCGGGAGAAGGCGCTGTACCGGCTGGGCGGAGCCCCCTGCCACTGCACGGACACGATCATGCTGATGCATCTGTCGGCCGACCACCGCCGGGTCAGCGCGGTCAGCCTGCCCCGCGACTCCTACGCCCAGATCCCCGCGTACACCGACGCCACCGGCAAACGCCATCCGCGGCATCCGCGGAAGCTCAACGCCGCGTACGCCGAGGGCGGGCCCAGCCTGACCGTGCGGACCGTGGAGCATATGACCGGAGTCCATGTCGACCACTACCTCGAGGTCGACTTCACCAGCTTCATGAAGACCGTCGATGTGCTCGGCGGGGTCAAGATCTGTACCGCGCGGCCGCTCAAGGACGACCACACCGGTCTTGACCTGCCGGCCGGCACCCATGTGCTGAGCGGCGGCGAGGCGCTGCAATACGTCCGCTCCCGGCATGTGGACGGCACCTCCGACCTGGGCCGGATCCAGCGCCAGCAGCGTTTCCTGGCCGCCGTGGTCCACCAGACCACGGCCGGTGGCATCCTGCTCAACCCGGTGCGGTTCAACCGGGTGGCCGGGGCCCTGCTCGGCTCGGTCCGCGCCGACAACGGCTTCGACGCGGCGGACATGGTCGCCCTGGGGCGGGCGATGAGCGGGGTGACCCCCGCGTCCTCGGAGTTCGCCTCGGTCCCGGTGGTCCTGCCGGGCGTCGCGGTGAAGGGGGCCGGCTCCACGCTCCGCTGGGACCGGGCCAAGTCCGAGCGGCTCTTCGCCACCCTCCGCGAGGACCGGCCGCTCGTGGCCGACCGCCCGAAGCAGACGGCGGCCACCCCGGTCGATGTGGACCCGGCCCGGGTCCGGGTCCATGTGCTCAACGGCACCAATACGACGGGGCTCGCCCGCCGCGCGGACCGCGCGCTGCACGCCACCGGCTTCGCCACCACCGGCTCCCCCGCCGACGCCGCGACCCCCGACGTCCGGCACACGGTGATCGCCTACGACCCCGTCTGGGACCGCTCGGTGCGCTCGCTGACGGCCGCGCTGCCCGGGGCCCGGCTGAAGCCGGTGGCCGGGCAGGGCGCCGTGATGCAGATCACGATCGGCGCGGACTACACGGGCGTACGGCCGGTCCGGGCCGAGGGGCCGAAGACCGACAAGACCGGGTTCGGGGCCGTCACCGGCGACGAGGTCGTCTGCCCCGAGGGCGGCGCCATCCGCTCCCTCTGACCCCGCAGGTCACGGCCGGTCGGTGCTGACCCCGGGGGTCACCGCCGGTCGGCGCCCTCGGTGGCGTCGTCGGCGCGCCCGGCGGTGCGCTGGGCGCGGAGCTCCTTGATCGCGCGGCGGCGGGCCAGCCGGTGGGTCCGGCGGATCTCGGCCTCCTGTTGACCTTCGTCTCTCCCTCGTGAAGAGGGAGAGACTCCGTCCGTCCTCAGCTCGTGTGGTGAGCCGAGGACCCCGGTGTTTCCTGGTTCCTCCCTCTCCTTTCGGTGAGGGGTTGTGCGCGGGCCTCACGATTTCCGACCGTGTGGGACTTACAGCGCTTCGCAGGCTTTTACCGACGCCGTTACCGGCGGCGGGCCCCAGCGTGTCCACACCGGCAGCACACCTGACTGGAGGGGAAGTCCCGGGCGATCTTGGTGAATATGCGCCCGTACCGGGTCATCTTGTATGCAAGCATGCTGAGGAAAGATGCCCAGCCGGCGTCATGGACGGACTTGGCGTGTATGCCACAGGCGAGGGCTCGCACCGATAAGGACTCCGCGGAGGCCGCTTGGTTCTCACGGGCCAGCTTCGAAGACCATCTGTGATGGAAGTCCCGTCGCGCATCCGCCACCCTGGCGTGGGCTCGGGCGACCTTCCGGCGCTGCTTATCCCGGTTCTTCGATCCCTTCTGCTTACGCGACAGGCGGGACTGTTCCCGCTTAAGCCCCGAAGCACTTCGCACCCGCCCCGCCTCCCTCCCTTGGAGTTCACGCGTGAACTGGTCCACCCGCGCCGTCGCTCTGGCCGGCGCCGCGACACACCGGCACTCCCGATGGGCGCCGGCCGTCGCCGCTACGCCACGGCATCTGTTCGTCCCCCGATGGTGGGAGCGCGGTTCGGACGGCTGGGAGCTGCACGACGGCCCCTCAGACCCGAATCGCTGGCTCGACGCGGCGTACCGCGACACCTCGCTCGTGACCCGTGTCGGTCCCTTACACGCCGACTACGCCACGGAGGCCGACCGGCCGCACGGCCGGCCGACGTCCTCGGCCACGCTGCCAAGCCTGGTGGTGGGCATGTTCCAGCATGCCCGCGTCGACGATGGCGACCGGCTGCTCGATGTGGGCACGGGAAGCGGGTACGGGGCCGCCCTCGCTGCCCGCCGACTGAGCGACGAGCAGGTGACAAGCGTCGACGTCGACCTCTACCTGACCGAGATCGCCCGCAAGCGGGTGAGCGAGGCTGGGGTCGCTCCCACGCTCGACACGTTCGACGCGACCGGGGACCTGCCGTACGACCCCGCGAGCTTCGATCGGATCGTCGCCACCGTGTCTGTACGCACCATCCCCGCAGGCTGGCTCCGGGTGCTTCGCCCCGGCGGTCGGCTGGTGACCACGATCGCCGGTACCTCCCTTCTCGTCACGGCCGAGAAGGACCAGGACGGGGGCGCGACCGGGCGCGTCGAGTGGGACCGGGCAGGGTTCATGCACGCGCGCCACGGTGACGACTACCCGCCCGGCGCGACCGTTCGCCTCGCCAAGGCCGCGGAGTTGGACGGAGACGAAGTGACCCGCGGTCCGTACCCCGTCGTCGACGTGGCGAACGCGTGGGACCTCGCCTCCATGCTCGACATCGAGACACCCGGTATCGAGCACGAGTACCGGGAGGACGGCGAGCAGCGCGTCGCGCTCATGGCACACGCCGACGGATCGTGGGCCCGTGCGACGGCGACCGGGAACGAGCGGCCCACCGTGCACCAGGGCGGCCCCCGCCGGCTATGGGACGCCCTCGACAAGGTCCGCGACTACTGGCTGAGTCACGGCGAGCTACCGGTGCGAGGGGCCCGGGTGGACATCATGCCCGACGGCCGTACCTTCCTCGGCCGCGGGAAGTGGCAAGCCGAGCTGAGCTGAGCTCGCCACCACACACCCCCGTCGGGATCTCCCGGCGGGGGTATCCGCGTTTTACTCGCTCGGACGCTGCTCGCGCAGCTCTCGAATCGCGCGGCGCCGGGCAAGCCGGTGCGTACGCCTGATCTGTGCCTCTTCAAAGCGCCGCTTGTCGCGTTCCGTCTCCGGAAGCACAGGGGGGACCGCGCGCGGCTTGCCGTCGGCGTCAACCGCGGCGAACACCAGGTAGGCCGATCCGACCTGCTGCGCCGGCGTCGACTCGTTCCAGCGCTCGGCCTCGACCCGTACGCCGATCTCCATGGACGTACGGCCAGTCCAATTGCACTGTGCGTGAACATGCACAAGATCGCCCACACGGACGGGCAGGAGAAACGCCATCTCATCCATGGACGCCGTTACGGCGGGGCCGCCCGAGTGCCGCCCCGCGACCGCTCCGGCCGCGTCGTCCACCAACTTCATGATCACGCCACCATGGACGGTACCGAGCAGGTTGGTGTCGGCGGCCGTCATGATGTGGGACAGCGTCGTACGCGACGCCGATGTCGGCTTGCCGGGAAGGTCGTCCCCTGCCGACGTAGGGCCCTGATCAGTCATGACACCACCATAAGCGGACGGCCCCGACGCCTTGCTGTGACAGCGTCGGGGCCGCCTGTAGCTGCTCGCCGCGTTCCCGCTGGTCAGCGGGTTTATGCCTTAGGGGACTAACCGTGGACGAGGTCGCCGACTCTGACGGGTTCGAGAAAGGCCATCTCGTCCATCGACGCGGTGACCGCGGGCCCCTCGGAGTGGCGTCCGGCGACCGCTCCCGCCGCGTCCACCAGCTTCATGATGACGCCGCCGTGAACGGTCCCGAGGAGATTGGTGTCACTGCCTGTCATGATGCGTGACAGCGTGGTACGAGAGGCGGAGGTGGGCTTACCCAGAAGCTCCAGTTCCGCATCCTGGGCCTGATTGGTCATGCCGCCCACCTTATGCGGACGAGATTCTTATCAGGTCTGCAACAGCCGTGCCGCGATCCGGCCCCCACCCTGTAATGCGACCCACCCGACCAGGCACACTGCCTTGCATGAGCGAATGGCCCCAAGGATTCACCGGCGACGGCAGCGGCCGGTACGGACGTGGTAGCGGCAGCGCCGAGCCGGAAGGGGCGCGCGCCATGCCGCAAGTGAGACGTGCGGCACCCGGTGCGGGCGGTCCACCGCCGCACCACGAGCCGCCGCTCCCGCCCGACCTCTCGCCCCACGGCACCATCCCGCGGCAGCAGGCGTCCCAGGGCTATGACGATTACGACGACGGCTACAACACCGGGCAGGTCTACGGCCACGGCAACGGCGGGCCCGGCGGCGGCGACCCCTACGGCCCCGGTGGTCCGGGCGGCCCCGGCCCGCGTCCGGTGAGGCCGAAGAACTGGAAGCGCCGGATAACCATCGGCCTGGTCACCCTGATCGTCCTGCTGCTCGCCGTCGGCATCGGCACCTACTTCTGGGCCGACTCCAAGCTCCGCCGCGAGGTCGACCTCAGCAAGGTCGAGGACCGGCCGGGCGGCGGCAAGGGCACCAACTACCTGATCGTGGGTTCGGACAGCCGCGAGGGCATGTCCGACGAGGACAAGAAGAAGCTGCACACCGGCTCGGCCGACGGCCGCCGCACCGACTCCATGATCCTTCTCCATGTCGGTGACAACGGCAACACCATGGTCAGCCTCCCGCGTGACTCCTGGGTCACCATCCCGGCCTTCACCGGTTCGGAGAGCGGCCGGCGGATCCCGCAGAGCCAGAACAAGCTGAACGCGTCGTACTCCTCCGAGGGCCCCGGGCTGCTCGTCCGCACCATCGAGTACAACACCGGTCTGAAGATCGACCACTACGCGGAGATCGGCTTCGACGGCTTCGCCAACCTCGTGGACGGCGTCGGCGGTGTCGACATCGACATCCCGCAGGACATGAAGGACAAGAAGTCCGGCAATGACCTGAAGAAGGGCAAGCAGACGCTGAACGGCCAGCAGGCGCTCGCCTTCGTCCGGCAGCGCTACGGCCTCGCGGGCGGCGACCTGGACCGCACCAAGAACCAGCAGAAGTTCCTCTCCGCCCTGGCCAACAAGGCGGCCTCGCCGAGCACCGTCCTGAACCCCTTCAAGCTCTACCCGACGATGGGCGCCGGCCTGGACAACCTGGTCGTCGACAAGGACATGAGCCTGTGGGACGTGAAGGACATGTTCTTCGCGATGAAGAGCGTCTCCGGCGGCGACGGCAAGCAGATGAACATGCCCGTCTCCAATCCCGGCCTCGCCACCTCCAAGGGCAGCGCGGTGCAGTGGGACATGACCAAGGTCAAGCAGCTGATGGGCGAGCTGAAGAACGACGAGAAGGTCACCGTCTCCGGCAACTGATCCGGACCGGACGGACGAGCGGCGCCGGGCCCGATCGGGCCCGGCGCCGCTCGTTGGTCCCGGAGGGTTACGGAAGGTTGCGCGCCATCACGATGCGCTGCACCTGGTTGGTGCCCTCGTAGATCTGCGTGATCTTGGCGTCGCGCATCATCCGCTCGAGCGGGTAGTCGCGGGTGTAGCCGTAGCCGCCGAGGAGCTGGACGGCGTCGGTGGTGATCTCCATCGCGGCGTCGGAGGCGTAGCACTTGGCCGCGGCGCCGAAGAACGTCAGGTCCTCCTTGGCGCTCCCGGCGGACACCCGCTCGGACCTGGCCGCCGCCGCGTAGGTGAGCTGCCGGGCGGCCTCCAGCTTCATCGCCATGTCGGCGAGCATGAACTGGATGCCCTGGAAGTCGCCGATCGGCTTGCCGAACTGCTTGCGCTCCTTGACGTACCCCTTGGCGTAGTCGAGGGCGCCCTGGGCGATGCCGAGGGCCTGGGCGGCGATGGTGATCCGGGTGTGGTCGAGGGTCTTCATGGCGGTGGCGAAGCCGGTGCCCTCGGCGCCGATCATCCGGTCGGCGGGGATGCGGACGTTGTCGAGGTAGACCTCGCGGGTCGGGGAGCCCTTGATGCCGAGCTTCTTCTCGGGGGCGCCGAAGGACACGCCCTCGTCGGACTTCTCGACGACGAAGGCGGAGATGCCCTTGGAGCGCTTCTCGGGGTCGGTGACGGCCATCACCGTGTAGTACTCGGAGACCCCGGCGTTGGTGATCCAGCGCTTGACGCCGTTGAGTACGTAGGTGTCGCCGTCGCGCACCGCCTTGGTCTTCATCCCCGCCGCGTCCGAGCCCGCGTCGGGCTCGGAGAGACAGTAGGAGAACATCGCGTCGCCCTTGGCGAGCGGGGCCAGGTACTTCTTCTTCAGCTCCTCGGAGCCGGAGAGGATGACCGGCAGCGAGCCCAGCTTGTTGACCGCCGGGATCAGGGAGGAGGAGGCGCAGACCCGGGCCACCTCCTCGATGACGATCACGGTGGCCAGCGCGTCCGCGCCCGAGCCGCCGTAGGACTCGGGGACGTGTACCGCGTGGAGATCGTTCGCGACCAGGGCGTCCAGCGCCTCCTGCGGGAAGCGGCCCTCCTCGTCGACCTCGGCGGCATAGGGGGCTATCTTCGCCTCGGCGAGAGAGCGGACGGCGTCACGGAGCATGTCGTGCTCCTCCGACGGCCGGTACAGGTCGAAGTCGTTCACCGAGGACGCCAAGCCTCTCACTCCCCAAAAGTGCTAACTACCGTTAAGTAACTGAATTCTAGGGGCGATGCCCCGGTAGGTATACGTGACCTACCTGACAGAGTCGGCTGAGCCGTCCCGCGGTCCCGACTATGCTCAGGCACCGCATCTGCGATCGACCGTTCTGGAGCACTGCATGGCCCTCAAGATCACCGTGATCGGCACCGGATACCTCGGCGCCACCCACGCAGCGGCCATGGCGGAGCTCGGCTTCGAGGTGCTCGGCCTCGACGTCGTACCCGAGAAGATCGCGATGCTCACACAGGGCCGGGTGCCCATGTACGAGCCCGGCCTCGAGGATCTGCTGCGGCGCCATACCGCGGGGATCGAGGGCGCCACCGGGCGGCTGCGCTTCACCACCTCCTACGAGGAGGCCGGGGAGTTCGGCGACATCCACTTCATCTGTGTGAACACCCCGCAGAAGCACGGCGAGTACGCATGTGACATGAGTTATGTGAACGCCGCGGTGGACTCGCTCGCCCCGCATCTGCGCCGCCCCGCGCTGGTCGTGGGCAAGTCCACGGTGCCGGTCGGCAGCGCCGACCTGCTCGCGGCCCGGCTGGCCGAGCTGGCCCCGGTGGGGGCGGACGCGGAGCTCGCCTGGAACCCGGAGTTCCTGCGCGAGGGGTTCGCCGTCCAGGACACCCTGCACCCGGACCGGATCGTGGTCGGCGTCGCCGGCGACCGGGCCGAGAAGCTGCTCCGCGAGGTGTACCAGACGCCCATCGGCGAGGGCTCGCCGTTCGTGGTGACCGACTTCCCGACCGCCGAGCTGGTGAAGGTCGCGGCCAACTCCTTCCTGGCCACCAAGATCTCCTTCATCAACGCCATGGCCGAGGTCTGCGAGGCGGCGGGCGGCGATGTGGTCAAGCTGGCCGAGGCCATCGGCTACGACGAGCGCATCGGCAAGAAGTTCCTGCGGGCCGGGATCGGCTTCGGCGGCGGCTGTCTGCCCAAGGACATCCGGGCCTTCATGGCGCGCGCCGGTGAACTCGGCGCCGACCAGGCGCTGACCTTCCTCCGCGAGGTCGACTCGATCAACATGCGGCGCCGCGGCCATATGGTCGAGCTGGCCCGCGAGGCCGTCGGCGGCAGCTTCCTCGGCAAGCGGGTCGCGGTGCTGGGCGCCACCTTCAAGCCCGACTCCGACGACGTCCGGGACTCCCCCGCGCTCAATGTGGCCGGCCAGATACAGCTCCAGGGCGCCCAGGTCACCGTCTTCGACCCCAAGGGCATGGCCAACGCCCGCGCCCTCTTCCCGACCCTCGCCTACGCGGCGAGCGCGGCCGAGGCGGCGGAGGGCGCCCATGCGGTGCTGCACCTCACCGAGTGGCGCGAGTTCCGCGAGCTGGACCCGGCGATCCTCGGGACCGTGGTCGCCGAGCGCCGCATCCTCGACGGGCGCAACGCCCTGGACCCCGACGTCTGGCGCGACGCCGGGTGGACCTACCGGGCGCTCGGCCGCCCGATGGCGTAACCGCCTCGCCCCTGCCGGACGAGGTCCGGCAGGGGCGAGGCGGTACGTGGCCGAACGGCCTTACTCGGCGCCGTCCAACTGATCGATGGTCGCCAGGGACGGGCCGCGCGTGGTCTGCGCGGTGCGCGCCACATCCTCGGCACCGCGCAGCGTACGGACCGCGTTCTGCCAGGTCAGCTTGGCGAGGTCGGCCGATGACCAGCGGCGGTCGAGGAGTTCGGCGACCAGGTTCGGATAGCCCGCGACATCGCTGAGGCCCTCCGGGGTGAACGCGGTGCCGTCGAAGTCGCCGCCGATGCCGATGTGGTCGATGCCCGCCACCTCGCGCATATGGTCCAGATGGTCGGCGACGGTCGACACGGTGGCCAGGGGGCGCGGATTGGCCTCCTCGAAGGTGCGCTGGACCTTCATCGCGGCGGGCGTCATCTCCAGCGGATGCAGACCATGGGCGCGCATGTTCTCGTCCGCCTCCCGGGTCCAGGCGACCGCCTCGGGCAGGACGAACTTGGGGACGAAAGTGGCCATCGCCACGCCCCCGTTGGCGGGCAGCAGCTCCAGCACATCGTCCGGGATGTTGCGCGGATGGTCGCAGACGGCGCGTGCGGAGGAGTGCGAGAAGACCACGGGCGCCTCGGTCACCCGGAGCGCGTCCCGCATGGTGTCGGCCGAGACATGGGAGAGGTCCACGAGCATGCCCAGGCGGTTCATCTCGCGCACCACCTCCTCGCCGAAGCGGGTGAGGCCGTGCGCCTTCGGCTCGTCGGTGGCCGAGTCGGCCCAGGGGACGTTGTCGTTGTGGGTGAGCGTCATGTACCGCACGCCCAGGTCGTACAGGGTGCGCAGGGTGGCCATGGAGCAGTTGATGCTGTGGCCGCCCTCGGCGCCCATGAGGGAGGCGATGCGGCCCTCGGTCCGCGCCGCCTCCATGTCGTCGGCGGTGAAGGCGGGGCGCAGCGTGGTCGCGTACCGCTCGGTGAAACGGCGGACAACGTCGATCTGTTCGAGGGTGGCGCTGACGGCGGTGTCGCCGCTGAAGTCCGAGCGTACGTAGACCGACCAGAACTGGGCGCCTACGCCGCCGGCCCGTAGGCGGGGGATGTCGGTGTGGGTGTACGCGGTGAGGTCGGCGGCCATGTCGCGCTGGTCGAGGTCGTAGCGGACCTGCTCGCGCAGGGCCCAGGGGAAGTCGTTGTGGCCGTCCACGACGGGGTTTGCGGCCAGCAGGTCGTGGGCTTGCGCGAGGTGATCGGTCATCTTGGCATTTTCGCCCCCGGGCGTGACGAAGTCACGTGTTGTGGGGGCGCCTGCGGCGGGCTTGCCCCCACCCCGCCCCTTCCCGGAACTTGGGGCTCCGCCCCCAGGCCCCCGCCGGGGCTCCGCCCCTGGACCCCGCTCCTCAAACGCCGGAGGGGCTGGGGTTGCTCCTCAAACGCCGGAGGGGCTGGAAATTCCCGGAGGGGCTGGCTGGTTCAGTGGCCGAAGCCGAAGGATCCCGCGCCGTTCGCCTTGGCTCGCAGGCGCTTGCCCTTTTCCGTGGCCTGGGTGTTGAGCTCGTTCTGGAACTCGCGCATCTTGGCCTGGAGTCCGGGGTCGTGGGCGGCCAGGATCCGGGCGGCGAGCAGGCCCGCGTTGCGGGCGCCGCCCACGGAGACGGTGGCCACCGGCACGCCCGCGGGCATCTGGACGATCGACAGCAGGGAGTCCATGCCGTCGAGGTACTTCAGCGGTACGGGCACCCCGATCACCGGCAGCGGGGTGACGGACGCGAGCATGCCGGGGAGGTGGGCGGCGCCGCCCGCGCCCGCGATGATCGCCTTGAGGCCGCGGTCCGCCGCGTTCTCCCCGTAGGCGACCATCTCGCGCGGCATGCGGTGTGCCGAGACGACATCCACCTCGTAGGGGACCTCGAACTCGTCGAGGGCCTTGGCCGCTTCTTCCATGACGGGCCAGTCGGAGTCGGAGCCCATGACGATGCCGATCACAGGAGCGCTCATTCGGTGATGGTCCCTCGGAGGTAGTCGGCGGCGTGGCGGCCGCGCTCGCGCACATCCGCCAGGTCGTCGCCGTAGGTGTTGACGTGGCCGACCTTGCGCCCGGGCTTCACGTCCTTGCCATACATATGGATCTTGAGCGCCGGGTCGCGCGCCATGCAGTGCAGGTAGGCCGCGTACATATCGGGGTAGTCGCCGCCGAGCACATTGGTCATCACGGTCCACGGCGCACGCGGCCTGGGGTCGCCGAGCGGCAGGTCCAGCACGGCCCGTACATGGTTGGCGAACTGGGAGGTGACGGCGCCGTCCTGGGTCCAGTGACCGGAGTTGTGGGGGCGCATCGCCAGCTCGTTGACCAGCAGCCGGCCGTCGCGGGTCTCGAACAGCTCGACCGCGAGATGGCCGACCACCCCGAGCTCCGCCGCGATCTTCAGAGCCATCTCCTGCGCCTGGCCGGACAGCTCCTCGGAGAGGCCGGGGGCCGGGGCGATCACGGTGTCGCAGACCCCGTTCACCTGGATCGACTCCACGACGGGGTAGGCGACGGCCTGGCCGTGCGGGGACCGTACGACATTGGCGGCGAGCTCACGGGCGAAGTCGACCATTTCCTCGGCGAGGACGGGCACCCCCGCGCGGAACGGCTCGGCCGCCTCCGCCACACCGCGGACCACCCACACGCCCTTGCCGTCGTAGCCGCCGCGCACCGTCTTGAGGACGACCGGATAGCCATCGCCCTCCTCCTCGGCGAATCGCGCGACGTCCTCGGGGTCGGTCACGATGCGGTGGCGGGGGCACGGCACACCGGCGTTCCGCAGCCGCTCGCGCATCACACCCTTGTCCTGAGCGTGCAACAGCGCCTCGACTCCGGGGCGGATGACCACGCCATCCGCTTCCAGGGCGCGCAGATGCTCGGCCGGGACATGCTCATGATCGAAGGTGACCACATCACAGCCTTGTGCGAACGCACGAAGGGTGGCCAGGTCGCGGTAGTCGCCGATGACGACATCGCTGACCACCTGGGCCGCCGAATCCTGCGGGGTGTCACTGAGCAGCTTGAACCTGATACCGAGGGGGATGCCCGCCTCATGGGTCATACGGGCGAGCTGGCCGCCACCGACCATGCCGACTACCGGGAATGTCACCCTCCCAGGGTAACTTCCCCCTTCGACCGGCCCTGACCTGCGTTGGAGGAACCTCCAGACATTCCCGCCGGGCCGCGATCGCGGTCTGGAGAGCGGGGGGCACGGCCGCTGGTTAGCATGGAGTGATTGACGCCGACAGGACGGGGCTGAACGATCACCATGAGTGAACGGAGCACACTCGGTGGGCTGCGCGCCCAGATGGGGCAACTGGCCCGCGAGATCGCGAAGTTCGGGGTGGTCGGCGGTGCCGGCGTCTTCGTCAATCTCGCGGTGTTCAACCTGGTGCGCAGCGTCACCGAACTGCCCGTGGTGCGGGCCAGCATCGTGGCCACGGTGGTCGCCACCGGCTTCAACTACCTGGGATATCGGTACTTCACCTACCGGGACCGCGACAAGCAGGGCCGCACCAAGGAACTCAGCCTCTTTCTGCTGTTCAGCGCCATCGGCCTGATCATCGAGAACGGTGTGCTCTACAGCGCCACCTACGGCTTCGGATGGGACAGCTCGCTCCAGAGCAATGTGTTCAAGTTCCTCGGCATCGGCCTGGGCACCCTCTTCCGCTTCTGGTCCTACCGGACCTGGGTGTTCCAGACGCTGCCCGCGCGGGATGCCGTCGAGCGCGCGGAAGCCTTTCTGTCCGAGGCGCCGCCCGCCCAGGCCAACCGCCGAACGCAGCCGGTCAGAAAGTAGCGCGGTGGCGAGGTAGCGCCCGGCCGCGCGGTTCAGGGCCGCTCAGGAGCCCGAGGCGTCCTCGGCCTCGCGGCTGAGGAAGAGCGCGAACACCGGCGGATGCTGCTGAAGCAGCTCCAGCCGGCCGCCGTCCGCCTCCGCCAGATCCCGTGCCACGGCGAGCCCCAGCCCGGTGGAGTTCCGGCCGCTGACCGTCCGCTCGAAGACCCGCGCCCCCAGGTCGGGCGAGACCCCCGGCCCCTCGTCGGAGACCTCCACCACGGCCTGGTTGCCGGTGACCCGGGTACGCAGCGCGACCGTACCGTCACCGTGCATCAGCGAGTTCTCGATCAGCGTGGCCAGCACCTGGGCGACCGCGCCCGGGGTGCCCACCGCGCGCAGCCCCTTCTTGCCCGAGCGCACGATGGCGCGGCCCTCGCTGCGCGAGGCCGGGCGCCACTCCTCGATCTGCTGCTTGACGACCTCGTCCAGGTCGAAGGCGACCGCGGAGCCGCTGCGCGGATCGCGTGAATTGGTCAGCAGCCGCTGGACGACATCGGTGAGCCGCTCCACCTGGCCCAGCGCGATCGTCGCCTCCTCCTTGACCGTCTCCGGGTCGTCGGTGAGCGTGATCTCCTCCAGCCGCATCGACAGCGCGGTCAGCGGCGTACGGAGCTGATGGGAGGCGTCGGCGGCCAGCCGCCGCTCGGCGGTGAGCATCCGGGCGATGCGCTCGGCGCTCGCGTCCAGGACATCGGCGACCCGGTCCAGCTCCGGCACCCCGTAGCGCCGGTGGCGCGGCCGGGGGTCCCCGGAGCCCAGCCGCTCCGCGGTCTCCGCGAGATCGGTGAGCGGGGCGGAGAGCCGGTGCGCCTGGCGCACGGCGAGGGCGACCGCGGCGAGCACGGCCAGCAGCGCGACCGCGAGGATGATCAGCATGGTGCGGCCGATCTCGCGGCTCACCGTGGAGCGGGACGCCTCGACCCGTACGACCTCGCCCTGCTCACCCGTCTCCTTGGCGGAGATGACACTGCCCGTGGGGCGCTTGCCGATCTCCACAGTGCGGTGGTCGGGCATCCTGATCACGGCGTAGCGGCCGGGCTCGATCTGCTCGCGCAGCACCCGGGGGGTGACCCCCTCGCCGCCCAGCAGCCTGCTGTCGACGATGCTGACCAGGCGCACGGCGTCGGAGCTCACGCTCTCCTGGGCGCTGTTCTCGATGGTCCGCGTCTCCACGATCACCAGCGACAGGCCGAAGACCGCGATGACGACGAGCACCACGGCGAGCGTGGAGTTGATCAAGCGACGGCGCATTGCCCTACCGTGTCAGCCCTGGTCAGCTTTCTCAGCCTTCTCAGCTTTTCTCGAATCTGAAACCGACGCCCCGGACGGTGGCGATGTAGCGGGGGTTGGCCGCGTCGTCACCGAGCTTCTTGCGCAGCCAGGAGATGTGCATGTCGAGGGTCTTGGTGGAGGACCACCAGGTGGTGTCCCACACCTCGCGCATCAGCTGATCGCGGGTGACGACCCGCCCGGCGTCCCGGACCAGGACCCGCAGCAGATCGAACTCCTTGGCGGTCAGCTGGAGCTCCTCGTCGCCCATCCAGGCGCGGTGCGACTCGACATCGATCCGCACCCCGTGGGTGGCCGGCTGCTGTTGCTGCGTCTCGACGGCACCGCGCCGCAGCAGCGCCCGCACCCGGGCGAGCAGCTCGGCGAGCCGGAACGGCTTGGTGACGTAGTCGTCGGCGCCGGCGTCCAGGCCGACCACCGTGTCCACCTCGTCCGCGCGGGCCGTGAGCACCAGCACCGGAAAGCCATGGCCCTCCGTACGGAGCCGGCGACAGACCTCGAGCCCGTCCATCCCGGGCAGGCCGAGGTCGAGGACGAGCAGGTCGACGCCCCCTTGCAGACCGGCGTCGAGCGCGGTGGGTCCGTCCTCGCGCACCTCGACCTCGTACCCCTCGCGGCGCAGGGCGCGAGCGAGCGGCTCCGAGATGGATGCGTCATCCTCGGCGAGCAGTACTCGGGTCATGGGGGTGATGGTAGTCCGCCGAGGTCGGGGCACGGGGCGCGTACGGTGCGACGAACGGAGCACGAAAGGTTGCACACCCCCGCCCGTGAGGTATCTCTCACCGTCCCCAAGAGTGTCAAGAACGTGTCGTATGGTGAAACAACGTCTGTAGCACTCCTCCGGGACCTTTGGTGGCGATGGTGCACCCAAAGGTCTCTGTCATGTCCGGAGCGGGACGGGGCCGGCACAACCGGCCCGGCCACGCCCGGCCGCTCAGTCGCTCAGCCATCCCCCCAGGGCGCTGGCCCCGCCTGGCAGCGCTCTCTGAGCACACAAGGAAACACCACCATGGCGTCCAGCCTGACGAAGGGCGCCACCGCGCAGGGGACCCCTGCCGGCGGCAAGACCTTCTTCGGCCACCCCCGGGGCCTGGCCACTCTCTTCATGATCGAGATGTGGGAGCGGTTCAGCTTCTACGGCATGCGGGCCCTTCTCGTCGTCTATCTGATCTCCGGTGGCCCCGACGCCAAGGTCGGCGGACAGGGCGGCGGCCTCGGGATGACCGAGGGCAACGCGGTGGCCATCTACTCGGTGTATCTGGCCATGGTCTATCTGCTGGCCATGCCGGGCGGCTGGTTCGGCGACCGGGTCTGGGGTCCCCGCAAGACGGTGGTGATCGCCTCCGGGATCGTCATGGCCGGGCATCTGGCGCTCTCCGTCCCCGGCCAGGCGACCTTCTTCGCCGGTCTCGGCCTGGTGGCGCTCGGCTCCGGTCTGATCAAGGCCAATATCTCGACGATGGTGGGCCAGCTCTACGACGGTCCGCAGGACCCGCGCCGGGACGGCGGCTTCACCATCTTCTACATCGGCATCAACCTCGGTGCCTTCGCCGCCCCGCTGGTGATCGGCACCGTCGGCCAGTCCTACAACTGGCACCTGGGCTTCGCGCTCGCCGCACTGGGCATGGCGCTGGGTCTGGCGCAGTTCCTGATCGGCACCCGCCATCTGAACGCGGAGAGCAGCGTCGTCCCGACCCCGCTGGCGGCCGAGGAGCGCCGCGGCTGGCTGCGCAAGGCGATGATCTGGCTGATCGTCGCCGCGGTCTTCTACACCGGCGTGGTGCTCAGCGGCAGTTGGACCCTCAACTGGGTGCTGATCCCGATCACCATCCTGGGCCTGATCATCCCGACCGGGGTGCTGATCCGGATCAAGCGCGACCGGGAGCTCTCGGCGGTCGAGCAGACCAAGGTGAGCGGCTACATCTGGTTCTTCGTGGCCGCCGCGGTGTTCTGGATGATCTACGACCAGGGCGGTTCGACGATGTCGGCCTTCGCCGACTCCAAGACCGCGGACACGATCTTCGGGCTGCACTTCCCGTCGTCGTGGTTCCAGTCGGTCAACCCGCTGATGATCATGGCGCTGGCCCCGGTCTTCGCCTGGATGTGGCTGTGGCTGGCGCGGCGTGACCGGGAGCCGAACACCACGCTGAAGTTCGCGATGGCCCTGGTCCTGGTCGGTGCCTCGTTCTTCGTCTTCGTCGTGCCGATGGGCATGGCCCAGGACGGCACCAAGGTCAGCCCGCTGTGGCTGGTGTCGATCTACATGATCCAGACGATGGGCGAGCTGTGCCTCTCGCCGGTCGGCCTGTCGGTGACCACCAAGATGGCGCCGGCGAAGTACGCCAGCCAGATGATGGGCGTGTGGTTCCTGGCGGTGACCGCGGGCGACTGTGTCACCGGGCTGCTGTCCATCGCCGGGGTCGATCTGAGCGGGGTCGGGGTGATCGCGCTGGAGGCCGCCTTGGCGGCGCTCGCGGGCTTCGCGGTCTTCATGTACCGCAAGAAGGTCGTGGCGTTGATGGCCGACGTGCGCTGACGTCCCTGGAGGCCACGAAGGGGCCCGGCGCGGGAGGTCCGCGCCGGGCCCTTCGCCGTTCCGTACGGCGGTCTTTCGCCGTTCCGTACGGCGGTCTTTCGCCGTTCCGTACGGCGGTCTTTCGCCGTTCCGTACGGCGGTCTTTCGCCGTTCCGTACGGCGGTTCTACGGGCTCAGCGGGTGGTGCCGCGCAGCTTGCGCCACGGGGTGAGGGTGAAGATGGCGCCGCCGAGCAGAACGGTGGTACCGGCGATCAGGGCGAGCGCCTTCAGCCCGCCGTGGTCGCTCGCACCGGTGTCGGCGAGCCCGCCGCTGGTGGCCGAACCGCCGCTGCCCGAGGTGCCGCCGCCACCGGAGGTGCCGCCCCCGGAGTCGCTGCCGCCGCCGGTCGACCCACCGCCGGTGGTGCCGCCGGGCTGGCCGGTGGTGTCCAGTTCGAGCGAGACACCGGGGTCCTTGGACGGGGTGCAGGTGGTGGTCGTACCGAGCGCCTTGACCGTCAGCACCCCCGGGGTGAGCGTCGACTTGCCGCTCGCGCCCGGCTTGTAGGTGCCGGTGAGGTCGGGGATCTCGATCGGATCACCGGACTTGATGGGTTCCTTGTTGGTGGGCCCCGCCACGGCGACGGTGCCCTTGTCCGCACCGCCGACCTTGACGGCCATCGACGGCTTGACCGAATCGGCGGGGATATCGGCCGGGCTGTCCATCACGGACTTGCCGAACTTGACGGTCAGCTCGAAGTTCCCGCCGCTCTTGGTGGCGTTGATCTGCACCGGGGAGGTGGCGTTCTTGTCGCCGATGGGGGTCTTGCAGGCGTAGGGGACCTGAATCTCCTTACCGGTGTACGAATCGCCTCCGCCGCCCCCGCCACCGGTGGTGCCGCTGGTGGTACCGCTCGTGGAGCCGCCGGTCGTGCCACTGGTCGTCCCGCTCGTGGTGCCACTTGTGGTTCCGCTGGTCGTCCCGCTCGTCGTACCACTGGTGGTACCGCTGGTCGTGCCGCTCGTGGTGCCACTCGTGGTGCCGCCCGGACCGCTGCCGCCGTCCGTCACCTTGATGGTCGCGGCGGCCTTGACGTCCTCCTTCGCCGAGCACTTGGTGTCCGTGGACAGCGGCTTGCTGACGTTGATGTTGTAGCCGCCGGGCGTCAGCGTCACCTCGCCCGCCTTGGTGAGCTTCAGCTTCCCCTTCATGTCGGAGAGCTTCATCTCAGCGCCCTTGGGGATCGCCGGGTTCTCCCGCGGTCCCTCCATGGACACTTCGCCGGTCTGTGCGCCGCCCACCGTGACGGTGCCGGTCGGCAGCACGGTGTCGGCCTCCAGGTCGAGGATCGGCGGGTTCTTGGAGGCGGCCTGCACCGTCTTCCACACCACCTCGACCTCGTCCCCGACCTTCGCCGTCTCCGGTGCCGTGACGGCCACGGTCGTGGTGCCCTCCACCGGGGGCAGACCGGAGATGGGGGGCGGTAAGCACTCGGTCTTGTACGAGACCTCGGCGCCCTCCGCGCTGCCCGCGCCGAGCAGCACGCCCGCACCGCCGAGCAGCAGCGCGACGGCGGCCGCACTCACTCTTGGTCGCATCTCACGTGGTTCCTTTCGGGGTCGGTCGGATCTCCTCGGACGGTGCGGAAATCTGGAGGCGCGGCCCTGGCTCCGGCGCGGTGTCCGGGGTGAACCAGGGCAGCGCCGGACGCGCGCCGCTCGCCGCGGCCGGTCCTGACGACAAGGGCGCGGACGAGGGCGGTGGTGTGGCACGGGACGTACGGGGCCGTAGCTTGTCCACGACGGCCATGCCGATCCGGAAGACCGACGCCGAGACCACCACGCACAGCAGAACCCAGAAGAGCGTGACGCCCCAGGGCCGCCCCACCGCCCACGGCTGTTCGACCAGCAGCTTCTGGCCGTAGCGCAGCGAGACCAGATAGTCGCCATGGGCCCCGGCGGACAGTTCGACGTCCAGCTTGACCTGCGTCTTCTTCCCCGGCTGGAGCCTCCCCCGCCAGCGCTGCTCCTCCCAGGAGGGGGCGAAGACGCCGTGCGAGGTGCCCACGTCGAAGACCGGATCGCGGGCCGGGGTCGAGCCGAGATTGCCGACGGTGACGACGAGTTGCCGCCTCGGCGGGGCGCCGAACCAGGTCAGCAGCCCGCTGGATCCGTCGAGCCGGGCCGAGAGCACGCTCAGCCGCTCGCCTCCGGTCCGCTCCTTCGGCAGCGGCGCCACCGGATGTCCGGCGACCTTGAACTCCACGTCCGCGGCGGCGGCTTCCCCGGTGACGGTCGCTATATGGATGACACAGGGGCAGGGTTTGGGCGGCTCGGCGACCGGCAGCTTCTTGGTGAAGGTGCCGTCCGCGCCGACGGTGACCGCCCTGCCGTCGCCGTTGGCGCAGGAGTTGGTGCCGCCGATCATGTTCTGTCCGCAGATCAGCAGGGTGAGCAGGGCACGGGGCCGCCATCGGGCGCCGGTCACGGTGACCGTGCCGCCCGTGCCCGCCTCGGCCTCGGAGACCTTCGCGGTGGGGCCATCGGCCGCCGCGGCGCCGCCCGTAAGGGGCGCACCGAGGGTGAGGAGGACCAGGGCCAGCACGGTGACCACGGCGGAGGGCCGGGCCGGGGTGGCTGCGTATCGGCGTGCGTTCACGTGGTCGCTCCTGCCCCTGTGCTCTCCGGTTGCGGCTGCGCTTGCGGCTCCGGTCGCGGCCGCGGTCGCGGGGTGTGGCCTCGGCGCCGTCGTCCGCGCAGCAGCCAGACGCCTCCGCCGGCGCCCACCAGGACGGCCGCCGCCGGTGCGAGCAGCCACCAGGAGGCGGCCGTGTATCCGGCGGTCGCCGTGGCGTGCGCGCCCCCGCCCGCGGTGACCGTGAGCCGTACGTCCACCGAGTCGAGGACGGGCGGGTCCGGCCAGCTCTCGGTGAGCCGGACCCGTTTGCCGGGCGGCAGTTCGACCGGCAGGGTGCGCGGGTCGCGGCGCAGCACCTGGCCGAAGAGCCCATCGGCGCGTACGGCGAGCCGTGGGGTCAGCACGGTGTTGCCGCGGTTGACGAGGGCGTAGCGGATGGCCGCCGCTTCGCCGCGGCCCTGGACGGTCACGTCCTCGACGGAGAGGGCGGACAGCGTCGCACCGCTGATCCGCAGCCGCAGCCGCACCGCGATCTCGCGGCCGCCGGAGGAGACCATGACCGCGCCGGGGCGTTCCCCGGGCACCGCGTCGGAGGGGACGGTGACGGTGAAGGGGATGTCGGCGCGAGTGCGGGGCGGCACCGTCACCCGCCGTTCGGCGAGCGCGATCGGGGCGCCTTCGCCGCCGCGCAGCCGGACGGTGCGGGGGCGCTCGCTCCGGTTGGTGACCGAGAGCTTGTCCTCGAGCACGGCGCCCGGTCCGCCTTCGAGATAGATGTACGGGCGGTCGCCCGCGCCCGGTGCGCCGCCGCCACCGGCGGCGGGAGCCGCCGACCAGTCGGGACCGGCGGCGGCAGCCGTGGCGGCCCAGGGCCCAGGGGCGGCCGGGGCCACCAGGCACGCGGCCAGCAGCACCGGGGCGAACGCCCGCCCCACGGCTGGTCGTACGGCTGAGCTGACGACAGCATGGACGACGTGGACGGCACGGACGGCACGGACGGCACGGACGGCACGGACGGCATGGACGGCATGAACGGCATGGACGGCATGGACGGCTGCACGGATACGCGACGGCATCGGCGGCTCCTCGGATGCCGCGCGGGTCAGGGTGTCGGACGCTGACGGCGGGTCAGCCAGAGCGCCCCGGCCACTCCGGCGAGCAGCACCGTGCCGCCGAGGGTGCCGAGCGCGACGGCGGAGTCCGTCGGGCCGGTCTGCGGCAACTGGTCGTTGCCGGAGCCGCCCTGCGCCCCGCCGGAGCCGCCGGACCCGCCCGTGCCGCCCGCACTCGTACCGCCCGTTCCGCCCGTGCCGCCGGTGGAGCCGGAGTCCCCGCCGCCGCCCGCCGCCTTGACGTCCAGCGTCAGCGAGGGCTTGGGGTTGTTGCCGGGGGTGCAGGTCGTGGTCGTGCCCAGCGCCTTGATGGTGAGGGTCGAGGCCGTGAAGGTGACCTTTCCGCTCTTCTTGGGGGTGTAGGTGCCCGACAGGTCACTGATCTTGATCGGGGTGTTGGCGGGGATGGCCTTGTCGTTGGCGGGCCCCGACACCGATACCGTGCCGCTCTCCGCGCCGCCCAGTTTGATGAGCGCGCTGGGGTGCATGGCGCCCTTGCCGAGCTCGACGGGGCTGGAGGAGACGCCCTTCTCGAAGGACATCGTGAGCTTGTAGGCGCCGCCGCTCGCGACGCTCTTGATGTCGATGGGCGATACGGCGCTCTTGTCGCCGATCGGCGTCTTGCACTGGTAGTCGACGTCCACGGTTTCGGCGTGCGCGGCCGGGGCGGTGAGGAGTACCACGGAGCCGGCCAGGGCCGCCGCGAGCGTGAGGGCGCCGCCACGGCCGGCCGGACGGCGTTGGTTGCGGGACACCACGAGTTCCCCTCTCGTCAAGCGCCGCAGCCGAAAGTAACTGACGGCACATCAGATTGGGCGCTGACGGTACGCCGGGGACCTTGTCAAGGGAAGACAAAGCGCACGCCGGATCGGTGTGAAACGGGGGGAAGCGCGGGTGAAAGACAGGTGGAGGGGATGGGAGCGGGGGGCCTGAGCCGCGCTCTTCATCCCGGCGCGGCGAGTTCGGCCCAGACCGTCTTGCCGGATCCCTCCACGTTGCGCACGACCCCCCAGTCGAGGCACAGCCTCTGGACGATGAACATGCCATGGCCACCGGGCCGCCCGGCGCGGTGCGGGGTGCGCGGGGCGGGCGTACCGGTGCCGAGGTCCACGACCTCCAGGCGGAGCACTTTGGCGTTGCAGCTGACGCGCAGCTCCTCCGGGCCTTCGGCGTGCAGACAGGCGTTGGTGACCAGTTCGGAGACGACGAGCAGAACGTCCTCGGCGGCGGCCCGGTGGTCGGCGGTAGACGCCGGAAGCCACCCCCAGTCGCGCAGCGCCTGGCGGGTGAAGTCGCGGGCGCGCGGCACCGCCCCGCTGGCTCCGATCAGATGGAGTCTGCGGATCTGGCCGATGGGGCCGGCGGTCGGGGGAGCCGGTGGGGAGGCCGAAGCGGCGGGGCCGTCCGGATCCGGGCCGCGGTCGCCCGGCGGGTACGGCCGGGTGGTGCTCATCAGCGCTTCACCTCACCGATTCACCGATTCAGGGACAAGGGATACCTGATCTCTTCAACAGTTTCAGCCTGTCTCCTGCCCGGCCATAGCGTGAGAACACCCACTACTTCCGCCCCACCGATGTGACGCGTGCAACGCATCGATGACCCACCGATGACACGCCGGAAACAGGAGTGAGCTACATCACTCGACAAGGGCCGCGTCGAGCGACTCATGCACCGTGAAGACGGCGTCCGCGCCCGTGATCTCGAACACCCGGGCAACGATCGGGAGCATCCCGGCCAGATGGACGCCGCCGCCTTCGGCCTCGGCTTTGAGCCGGGCACCGAGGAGGACGTTGAGCCCGGTGGAGTCACAGAACTCCAGCTTCGAGCAGTCCACCACCAGCCGGACACGTCCCCCCTCCACGCACTTCTCGAGCGGCTCGCGCAGCACTTCTGCGGTGTGGTGGTCAAGCTCACCCGCCGGGGTGACGACCGCACTCGCCCCGTGGTGCCGAACCTCGACCTGAAGTCGGCCCTTACTGGCGCTGCCGACCATCCCGCGGTCCATCTGCGCACCTCTTCTGGCGTCTCGTTGCTTTCGATTGCGCGCATCGAACCCTACGCCTTCTACCCGGCCCCCTGGTAGCCGAACATTTCGCATAGTTCGGCAAATTCGGCAAATATGGACAACGTGGACTTGCCACTTGGTGGCCGATGCAGGTAGGCGTAGAGGGTCACACCCGCTTACGGACCGGCTTTGGAGGCGCCGCTCACCGGAGCAGCACGTTATGGCACCGGCAGCCATATGCCGAGAACGATGGAGGAGACCATGTCACCCCGCCTCGACGACACGCGTACCGAACCCTCGGGGAGCACTCGGACCACCGTTTCGTCGGCCCCCCTGCCCGAGCAGTTCACCCCCGACGCTGACGCCCCGGCGGCCGTTGGCCATCTCTTCGATGAACTGCCGGAATTGTCCGATCTGCCGGAGATACCCCCGTATGACACGGTGGCACCGGTGGACGCGAGGGCTCTGTCGAAGACCCTCTTCGAACGTCTCCAGGTGCTGGAGGAAGGCACCCACGAATACGCCTATGTGCGTAACACCCTGGTCGAGCTCAACTTGGCGCTGGTCAAGTTCGCCGCCTCCCGGTTCCGCTCCCGCAGCGAGCCGATGGAGGACATCGTCCAGGTTGGCACCATCGGCCTGATCAAGGCCATCGACCGCTTCGAAACGGGCCGGGGCGTGGAATTCCCGACCTTCGCGATGCCGACGATCGTCGGTGAGATCAAGCGCTTCTTCCGCGACACCAGTTGGTCGGTGCGCGTGCCGAGGCGGCTTCAGGAACTCCGTCTCGACCTCGCCAAGGCCGGCGACGAGCTGGCCCAGCGGCTCGACCGCGCCCCCACCGTCCGCGAGTTGGCCGAGCGGCTGGACATCACCCAGGCCGAGGTCGTCGAGGGCATGGCCGCGAGCAACGCGTACACCGCGAGCTCGCTGGACGCCCAGCCGGAGGAGGACGACTCCGAGGGAGCGCTGGCCGACCGGATCGGATACGAGGACCACGGGCTCGAAGGCATCGAGTACGTCGAGTCCCTGAAGCCGCTGATCGCCGATCTGCCCGCCCGCGACCGGAAGATCCTCTCCCTGCGCTTCGTGGCCAATATGACGCAGTCGGAGATCGGTGAGGAACTGGGCATCTCCCAGATGCATGTATCGCGGCTGCTGTCGCGCACCCTCCGTCGGCTCCGTAAGGGTCTGATGATCGAGGAGTGACGCCTCCGCAGACGGATAAGGGCCCGCCCCCGGATCACCGGGACGGGCCCTTATTCGCGTCTCCGTCGAGTTCGCGTCTCCGTCGGGTCCGTGTCCCCGTCGTGCGCTGCCGGACCGTCAGATCAGGGTGCCGCCCAGCCACACCGCCGAGATGAGGGGAACGCCGGGGCGGTAGGCGAGGTGCACATGGGACGGGGCGTCCAGCAGCGCCAGATCGGCGCGGGCCCCCGGGCTCACCCGGCCCACATCGGTACGGCGCAGGGCCCGCGCCCCACCGGCCGTGGCGGCCCACACCGCCTCGTCGGGCGTCATCCCCATCTCCCGTACCGCCAGGGCGACACAGAACGGCATGGAACTGGTGAAGGACGAGCCCGGGTTGCAGTCGGGGGACAGGGCGACCGTGGCGCCCGCGTCCAGCAGCCGGCGCGCGTCCGGATAGGTCGAGCGGGTGGAGAACTCCGCGCCCGGGAGCAGCGTGGCCACCGTCTCCCCCTGGGCCAGCGCGTCCACGTCGTCATCGGTCAGATGGGTGCAGTGGTCGGCGGAGGCGGCGCCCAGCTCCACCGCCAGCCGCACCCCGGGGCCGTAGGAGAGCTGGTTGGCGTGGACCCGCGGGATCAGCCCGCGCTCCTGGCCCGCGGTCAGGATGGCGCGGGCCTGGTCGCCGTCGAAGGCCCCCTGCTCGCAGAAGACATCGATCCAGCGGGCGTGCGGGGCGCAGGCGTCCAGCATCGGGCCGGTGACCAGATCCACGTACCCGGCCGGGTCGTCGGCGAACTCGGGGGCGACGATATGCGCCCCGAGGAAGGTCACCTCGTCGGTGTGGACAGCGGCGATGGTCAGAGCGCGGGCCTCGTCCCGCGAGGTCAGCCCGTAACCGGACTTGATCTCGACGGTCGTGGTGCCCTGGCGGCGCGCCTCGGCCACATAGCGGCCGACGTTGGCGTGCAGCACGTTGTTCGAGGCCGCGCGGGTCGCGGCCACGGTGGTGCGGATCCCGCCCGCGCTGTACGGGCGGCCGGACATCCGGGCGTTGAACTCCTCGGTCCGGTCGCCCGCGAAGACCAGATGGGAGTGGGAGTCCACAAAGCCCGGAATGGCGGCCCGGCCACCGGCGTCGACCCGATTGTCGGTGGCGGGTGCTTTGCTGGACTCACCGACCCAGGCGATGCGGTCGCCGTCGATGACGACGGCCGCGTCCTTGATCAGGCCGAGGGGGCCCGCACCGAGGGAGGGATCATTGGTGACCAGACCGGCGATGTCGGTGATGGCGGTCGTAGTCGGCGCAGTCGTCGCGGTCGTCATCGTGGGGGTGCTCTCCTTCGTCGGCCGTGGCGGTGGCGGCCGGGTCACCAGCCGTGCAGGGCTTGGATGGACTCGGCCAGCGCTTGCGGTACGCGGGGGACGAGCTGATGGGTCCCGTCCCGTACGACATGGCGGCCGCCGACCACGGTGTGCCGGACATCCGCGCTGGTCGCCGCGAATACGGCGGTCTCGGCGCCCAGCCGGGGCGGCGGCCCCGCGGTGCGCGCCGAGTCCAGCGCGATCGTGGTGAGGTCGGCGAGCGCGCCCACCTCGATCCGGCCCGCGTCCGCGCCCCAGCCGAGCGCCGCATGGCCGTCCACGGTGGCGGCCCGCAGCAGCTGGGCCGCGGTCCAGTGGCCACGGGCGCGGGTGCGCAGCCGCTCGTCGAGCTCCATGGCGCGGGCCTCCTCCAGGATGTCGATCATGGCATGGCTGTCGCTGCCCAGCGAGAGCGGTGAGCCCGCGCGCTGGAGCTCGACGGCCGGGCCGATCCCGTCGGCGAGGTCACGCTCGGTGGTCGGGCACATACAGACACCGGTCGAGGCGTGGCCCAGGAGCCGGATATCACCCGGGGTGAGATGGGTGGCGTGCACGGCGGTCGTCCGCGGGCCCAGCACCCCGTGGTCGGCGAGCAGCCGGGTGGGGGTGAAGCCGTGTGCGTCCACGCAGGCGTCGTTCTCGGCGGTCTGCTCCGAGAGGTGCACATGCAGGGGCGCCGTGCGCTCCTGGGCCCAGCCGGACACCGTCGCCAGCTGGTCGACGGGGACGGCCCGCACCGAGTGGATCGCCGCGCCGATGCGGGTGTTGCCGTCGCCCTTCAGCCCGGAGACCCGCTCGGCCCAGGCTTCGGCCGTGCCGTCGGAGAAGCGCAGCTGGTGCTCGTTGGGCTCGGCCCCGAAACCGGCGGAGAGATAGCAGGTGTCCAGCAGGGTGATCCGGATACCGGCCTCGGCCGCCGCCGCGATCAGGGCCTCCCCCATCGCGTTGGAGTTGCCGTAGCGGGTGCCGCCGGGTGCGTGGTGGAGGTAGTGGAACTCCCCCACACAGGTGATCCCGGCCATGGCCATCTCGGCGTAGACGGCGCGAGCCAGGTCGAAGTAGCTGTCCGGGGTCAGCCGGTCGGCGACCCCGTACATCACCTCGCGCCAGGTCCAGAAGGAGTCCGGCGCGCCCTTGCCGTGCCGGGCCGCCCGGCCGGCCGTATCGCCCTCCGCCCCGCTCTCCGCCTCGCTCCCTGCCTCGTCCTCGTCCTCCGCCCGGTCGCCCGCCTCGCCCTCCGCCTGCACGACACCGCGCAGGGCCCGGTGGAAGGCGTGGCTGTGGGCGTTGGCCAGACCGGGGATCGTCAGACCACGGAGGGTGACGGAACCGGCGGGCGGCCGCGGGCTCCCGGGCACCACCGCCGTGATCCGCCCATTGGCCGCGGCCACGATCACCACGTCCGACCGCACGCTTCCGTTCACCCAGGCGTGCTCCGCCCAGTACGTCTGCGCCGTCAGTGACACGCCAGGCCCTCCAGTACCTCCGCGAGTGCGGCCACACCGGCGAGGCAATCGTCCTCGCCCGCCGTCTCCGCGGGTGAATGCGAGACGCCGGTGGGGTTCCTTACAAACAGCATGGCCGTCGGAGCGGACGCGGACAAAATGCCGGCGTCGTGCCCGGCCCCGGTCGGCAGCACCGGAACCCCGCCCAGCAGCCCGGACAGCCGGTCCCGGAGATCATGGGCGAATTCGACGACGGGGGTGAAGGACTCCCGGGTGACCCGGACGTCCACCCCGTCGCGCCGCCCCCGCTCGACCGCGGCGCGCTCGATCTCGCCGACCACGGCGGCCAGGGTCTCCTCGTCGGCGGCGCGCGAGTCCAGCCAGCCGCGGACCAGGCTCGCGATCGCGTTGACGCCGTTCGGCTCCACGCTGACCTTGCCGAAGGTCGCCAGCGCCCCGGCGATCCTGGCCTTCTTACGGGCCGCGAGGACGGTGTTGGCGTAGGTGAGCATCGGATCGCGGCGGTCCTCGATCCGGGTCGTCCCGGCGTGGTTGGCCTCGCCGTGGAAGTCGAACCGCCAGCGGCCGTGCGGCCAGATCGCGGAGGCGACGCCCACCGGGTCGGCCGTGTCCGCCAGCGCACGTCCCTGCTCGATGTGCAACTCGACGAACGCGCCGATACGGGCAAGCCGCTCCGGGTCGGGGCCGATCGCGTCCGGGTCGTAACCGGCGCGCTCCATCGCCTGGGGGAGGCTCAGCCCGTCCGCGCCGCGCAGCTCATGCGCCCGCTCGACGCTGAGCCGGCCGCTGGTCAGCCGGGAGCCGACGCAGGCCAGGCCGAAGCGGGCGCCCTCCTCGTCGCCGAAGTTGACGATGGCGAGGGGTTTGGTGGGGCGGGCGCCCCGTGCGCGCAGCTCGTCGAGGGCCGCGAAGGAGGAGACGACGCCCAGCGGGCCGTCGAAGGCGCCGCCGTCGGGGACGGAGTCCAGGTGGGAGCCGGTGACCACGGCGTCCCCTGCGGTGGGGTCGCCCAGCCAGGCCCATTGGTTGCCGTTGCGGTCCACTTCGTAGGTGAGGCCGCGGGTTTCTGTCTGTGCCCTGAACCACTCTCGGCAGTCCGCGTCGGCTTCCGTCCAGGCGTAGCGGCGGTAGCCGTTTGTTGTTGTGTTGCGGCCGATGGGGGTCAGGTCGCGCCACATGTCGTGGAACGATGCGCCCGTGGTCGTGGGTGCGCCCACCGCCGCCGGCCCTTCCGTTTCCTGGGCGGGTGCGGCCCGGTGGGTAGGTTGTGCCCACCCGTCCCTCCCCCAGCTACCGCTGGGAGGTACCCCCTCTGCGGAACGATTGCCCACAACAGTCACTCTGCTTCCCTCATGGGGATCCGGACGTTTCGTTCCTGGGCTACCTCGTCCGCGCGGTCGTAGCCCGCGTCCACGTGGCGGATCACGCCCATGCCGGGGTCGTTCGTCAGCACCCGGCGGATCTTCTCGCCCGCCAGTGCCGTGCCGTCGGCGACCGTGACCTGGCCCGCGTGGATCGAGCGGCCCATGCCCACGCCGCCGCCGTGGTGGATGGAGACCCACGAGGCGCCCGAGGCGACGTTGACCATGGCGTTGAGCAGCGGCCAGTCGGCGATCGCGTCCGAGCCGTCCAGCATGGCCTCGGTCTCGCGGTACGGGGAGGCCACGGAGCCGCAGTCGAGGTGGTCGCGGCCGATCGCCAGCGGTGCGGCGAGCGTGCCGTCGGCGACCATCTCGTTGAAGCGCTCACCCGCCTTGTCGCGCTCGCCGTAGCCGAGCCAGCAGATACGGGCGGGCAGCCCCTGGAAGTGGACCCGCTCCCCCGCCATCTTCATCCAGCGGGCCAGCGACTCGTTCTCCGGGAAGAGGTCCAGGATCGCCTTGTCCGTGGCCGCGATGTCCCGCGGGTCGCCGGAGAGGGCGGCCCAGCGGAAGGGGCCCTTGCCCTCGGAGAAGAGCGGCCGGATGTAGGCGGGCACGAAGCCGGGGAAGGCGAAGGCGCGCTCGAAGCCGGCCAGCTTGGCCTCGCCGCGGATGGAGTTGCCGTAGTCGAAGACCTCGGCGCCCGCGTCCATGAAGCCGACCATGGCCTCGACATGCCGGGCCATCGACTCGCGCGCCCGCTCGGTGAAGTCGGCGGGCTTCTCGGCGGCGTACGAGGCCATCTCGTCGAAGTCCACGCCGACCGGCAGATACGACAGCGGGTCGTGGGCGCTGGTCTGGTCGGTGACGATGTCGATCGGGGCGTTCATCGCGAGCAGCTGCGGGACCAGCTCGGCCGCGTTCCCCAGCACGCCGATCGAGAGGGGGCGCCGGGCGTCCCGGGCCTCGGTGGCCAGCTGGAGCGCATGGTCCAGGCTGTCGGCCCGGACGTCGAGGTAGCGGTGCTCGATACGGCGCTCGATGGCGCGCGGATCGCAGTCGACGCAGATCGCGACGCCGTCGTTCATGGTGACCGCCAGCGGCTGGGCGCCGCCCATGCCGCCGAGGCCGGCGGTGAGGGTGATCGTCCCGGCCAGGGTGCCGTTGAACTTCTTGGCCGCCACGGCCGCGAAGGTCTCGTAGGTGCCCTGGAGGATGCCCTGGGTGCCGATGTAGATCCAGGAGCCCGCGGTCATCTGGCCGTACATGGTCAGGCCCAGCGCCTCCAGGCGGCGGAACTCCTCCCAGTTGGCCCAGTCGCCGACCAGGTTGGAGTTGGCGATCAGCACCCGCGGCGCCCATTCGTGCGTCTGCATGACGCCCACCGGGCGGCCCGACTGGACCAGCATCGTCTCGTCCTGCTTCAGCGTGCGCAGGGTGCGGACCATGGCATCGAACGAGCGCCAGTCGCGGGCCGCCTTGCCGGTGCCGCCGTAGACGACGAGTTTGTCCGGGTGCTCGGCGACCTCCGGATCGAGGTTGTTCTGGAGCATGCGCAGGGCGGCTTCCTGCTGCCACCCCCGAGCGCTGAGCTGCGCACCACGCGGCGCCCGTACGGGTCGCGGTCCTGTCATGGGCCAAGCCTCCCTGCCATCGACTGGATCGAGATATTCACATCTTGATGCCGATGAATATGACTAGTCAATAGTGCGGAGTCTCGCATACACCCAGGTGGTTCAGCGGCGCGGGCTCGCCGGGGGCGCGCGTCCGGTGCGGCGCGGCGCCACGGCGGGGCGCCGTAACGGGGCGCCACAGTGGGGCGCGGCGCCATGGTCGGCGCGGCATGGTCGGCGCGGCATGGTCGGCGCGGGGTAGCGTCGCCGGGTCGTGTCCGGTCCGTCCGCCGAGGAGCCCCGCGTGTCCCTCCCCGCCACCCACCGCGAGGTCCGTCTGACGGCCCTGCCCGAAGGCGCGCTCACCCCGGGCCACTTCGAGGTCGTCACCGTCCCCGTCCCCACACCCGGCCCCGGCCAGGTGCTGGTGCGCAACCAACTGATGAGCGTCGCCGCCGTGATGCGCCCGCTCACGCTCGCCGACCCCGACGCCTTCGGCCTCCCCCAGCTGCTGCACAGGGCGGGTGAGGTGATGCGGGGCCCGGCCCTCGGCGAGGTGGTCCACGCGCCGGGAACGGATCTCGCCCCCGGGACCGTCGTCCGCCACCGCGCGGGCTGGCGCGAATACGCGGTCCTCGGCGCCGGGGAGGTGTCGCCCGTCGACCCCAAGGCGCTGCCCGACCCCGCCGCCCATCTGTCGCAGGGGTTCACCGCCTGGCTGGGGGTCGTGCGCGGGGCCGGGGTGCGGCGCGGCGACACGGTGTTCGTCACCGGCGCGGCGGGCGGAGTGGGCTCCCTGGCCGGGCAGTTCGCCCGGCTGCACGGCGCCGCGCGGGTCATCGGCTCCACCGGCTCCCGCCACAAGGCCGACCGGCTGACGCGGGAGCTGGGCTACGACGCGGTCGTCCTCCGCGGCGCGGGCCCCCTCGACGAGCAGCTGCGCGCGGCCGCCCCCGACGGCATCGACGCCCTCTTCGACACCGTCGGCGGCGAACAGCTGCGGGCCGCCCTGGAGCTGGCCCGCCGCAACGCGCGCTTCGCCCTGGTCGGCGCGCTGGCCGCACAGCTGTCCGACGATGCGCTGGCCCCGACCGCGATCAGCACCCTGGCCCTGATCGCCCGGAGCGTCACGCTGCGCGGCATCAGCGCGGCGGACCACCAGGACGCGATGCCCGACTACCTGCGCGAGTTCGGCCGCGCGCTGCGCGAGGGCACCATCACGTATCCGTACACCCGGCTGACGGGCATCGACCGGGCGCCGGGGGCGCTGTGCGAACTGGTGGAGGGGCGGCACCTCGGGGCGGTGCTGGTGGAGCTGTAGCCCCGGGGTGCTGGTGAAAGGGGCTCGGGTCAGTCTGCGGCCAGGAGCCGCTCCGACGTCGCCCAGAGGCGGTCTGCGCCCTCCGGGTCGAGGGCGTACGGGGCGACCCCCACCATCATGGCGTTGAGGTCCTCGGGGCGGCGGCTCACCGGCTCGGCCTCGGCGCAGTCCGCGAAGTAGCGGCCGCCGACGCCCTCCAGCAGCGGCGATGCGGCCAGCAGCACCGAGGTGGCCGCCCCCTGCTCCGGGGTCTTCCACACCACGCCCGGGGCCGCGATGTCCCCGACATGGCGCTGGAGATTGGTCCGGATGCCCCCGGGGCTCAGGGCGTTGACGCCGATGCCGTCGCCCGCCCAGCGCGCGTTCGCGCCGACCGCGAAGAGCACGTTGGCGGTCTTGGACTGCCCGTACGCCAGCATCGGCTCATACGGCCGGTAGTCGAAGTGGAGGTCGTCGAAGACGACTGGTGAGCGGAGGTGTGCGGCGGAGCTGACGACGACGATTCGGGCGGACGCGGGGGTGCCGGGGGTGCCGGGGGACCCGGCGGATGCGGCGAGCCCGGCGGACTTGGCGGACCCGGCAGACCCGGCAGACCCGGCAGACCCGGCGGACCCGGCAGACCCGGCGGACCCGGCAGACCCGGCGGACCCGGCAGACCCGGCAGACCCGGCGGACCCGGCGGACCCGGCGGACCCGGCGGACCCGGCGGATGCGGCGGATGCGGCAGACCCGGCTGCCGCCAGGGCGCCGTGCAGGCCGCGGGCCAGTGCGAAGTGGCCGAGGTGGTTGACGGTGAACTGCCGGTCCCAGCCGTCCGCGAAGGCGGCTACCGAGGCCCGGTCGGCCAGGTCGAGATGTGCGACATACAGCCGCTTGTTGCCGGTGGTGGCGGTGATGTCCTCGGCGACCCGGGCCCCGGCCTCGAGGTTCCGCACCGCCAGGGTCACCTCGGCCCCCGCCCCGGCCAGCGCCCGCGCGGTCTCGATACCGATACCGGAAGCGGCCCCGGTGACCACCGCGCGCCTGCCCGAGAGATCGACGCCGTCGATCACCTCGGCGGCGGTGGAGCGGGCACCAAAAGGTGTCGTTATGCGTGTTTCCTTGGGGTCCATACCCCCAGCGTCACTCCACCCACCGCTCCCACCCAGACCCCCCGCGTCCTGGGAGTACGAGGACCAGGCTGGACCCGCGCGACACGCCCCCGGCCCGCGCAGGGCGCCGCGGGCAGCGCCAGGCCCACGCGGGCCGCGATGCCCCCGCCGGGAGCCGCCCGCCGGCTCCGGGGCCACCAGGTCCTGACCGCCCCAGCAGCCATGGCTCGGGGGCTTGCGCCTGCCGCGCCGGTCGGCGGCCCGCCGACGGGGTCCGGCTCCGCCTGCGGCGGCGCCTCCCCATCGGCCCGCGACGCGAGCGACCCCCGTCCCACGACCGCCCCTGGCGGTGCCAGATCGCGCCGGGCGCGATACAGCCCGCCCCCGCCGCGCCGGCCGGACCCCGTTCCGCCCCGCCGACCCTGGTAGTCGCAGGACCAGGCTCAGTCTTCGCCGGGCGCATAGCGTGGAGAGATGGTGGAGTGCGCGAATCGGCTGGGGGAGTATCTGCGGGCGCGACGCGAACTCGTGCGGCCCGAGGACGTCGGGCTGCCCGCCGTGGGGCGGCGCCGGGTGCCCGGGTTGCGCCGCGAGGAGCTCGCCCTCCTCGCGGGCATCAGCAGCGACTACTACCTACGGCTGGAGCAGGGCCGCGACCGGCACCCCTCCGCACAGGTGCTCGACTCCCTGGCCCGTGTGCTCCGCCTGGACGATGACGCCACCGCCCATCTGCACCGGCTGGCCCGCCCCGCGCCCCGTCGCCGTCGTCCGCGGCGGCCGGAGCGGGTGCCCGCCGGGATTCAGCAGCTGGTGATGTCCTGGACCCGGAACCCCGCCTTCGTCCAGGGCCGCTATATGGACATCCTCTTCGCCAATCCGCTGGCCATCGCACTCTCCCCGCTCTGCCGCCCCGGGGTGAACGTCGTCCGCGCGCTCTTCCTCGACCCGGAGATCCACGAGGCGCACGGCAGCGAGACCGCCACCGCCGGGGTCGTGGCCGCCCTGCGCGCGCTCGTCGGCCCCGATGTCGAGGATCCGCCCCTGGCCGAGCTGGTGGGTGAGCTGTCGGTCAAGAGCGAGCGGTTCCGGCAGCTGTGGGCCCGCCATGACGTCAAGCCCAAGGCCGGGTCCGGCACGTCCACCTTCCAGCATCCGCAGGTCGGCCCGCTCGAGCTGAGCTACGAGAAGCTGGCCGTCACCGGCACCGAGGGCCAGCTCCTGGTGGTCTACCACGCCGCCCCGGGCAACCCCGCCGAACAGGCCCTGGCGCTGCTGTCGGGGCTCGCGGGGGACGTGGGAGGCGCAGGGGACTCGGGGAACTCGGGGGGCGCCGAGCAGAGGGGGCGGAGCTCCTGGAGCGGCTCCGGGGCCGCTGGTCGGGAGCCGTCCCCGAATGGTTGGCTGAGGTCATGACATCGACACCGATCGCGATGGCCACCCGGCGTGAACAGGCCGTACGGGCCGCCGTGCAGCAGGGGCTGCTCGGCCCGGACCAGCCCGTCGTCGGGCTGCTGGACGTGGCCGGGATCCGCGCGGCCGCCGCCGGACTGCGCGCGGCCTTCGAGGAGGTCGTCGCGCCCGGCACCCCCGTCCTGCACGCCTTCGCGGTCAAGGCGGCCTCGCTCGTCCCCGTCCTGCGGCTGCTGGCCGACGAGGGCCTGGGCTGCGAGGTGGCCAGCCCCGGGGAGCTGGCGCTGGCCCGCGCGGCCGGGGTGACGCCCGACCGGATTGTCCTGGACTCCCCCGCCAAGACCGCCGCGGAGCTGCGCGAGGCCCTCGACCTGGGGATCGCGGTCAACGCCGACAACCCGCAGGAGCTGGACCGGCTCGGCACGCTGGTCGGGCACCGCGCGACCCCGCCCGCGCCCCTGGGCCTGCGGATCAACCCACAGGTGGGCGGCGGCAGCATCGACGCGCTCAGCACGGCCACCGCGACCTCCAAGTTCGGCGTCGCCCTCCAGGACCCGGGGGCGCGCGAGTGGGTCGTCCGCGCCTTCACGGAGCGCCCCTGGCTGACCCGGCTGCACGCGCATGTCGGCTCCCAGGGCTGTCCGCTGGAGCTGATGGCGGTGGGCATACGGGTGGCCTACGAACTGGCCGAAGAGATCAACGAGGCGGTCGGCCGCCGGCAGATCGACGCGCTCGACATCGGCGGCGGGCTCCCCGTGAACTTCGCCTCCGACGAGGTCACGCCCGACTACCGGGAGTACGCACAGCTGCTGCGGAACACCGTGCCGGGGCTCTTCGACGGGCGGTACGCGCTGGTCACCGAGTTCGGGCGGTCCCTGCTCGCCAAGTCCGGTCTGGTGCTGGCCCGGGTCGAATACGCCAAGTCCGCGGGCGGCCGCCCCATCGCGGTCACCCACGCGGGCGCCCAGCTCGCCACGCGTACGGTCTTCGCCCCCGATGCCTGGCCGCTACGGGTCGCCGCCTACGACGCGGAGGGCCGCCCCAAGGCGGCGGGCCCCGACGGCCCGATCGCCCAGGACATCGCCGGCCCCTGCTGCTTCGCGGGCGACCTGATCGCCCGCGACCGGCCCCTGCCGGAACTGGCACCGGGCGATCTGGTCGCCCTGCTGGACACGGGCGCGTACTACTTCTCCAACCACTTCGCCTACAACAGCCTGCCCAGGCCGGGCGTCTACGGCTTCGACACCACCGAAGGCGAGGTGCGCTTCGCGACGGTGCGGCCGCCGCAGACGGTGGGGGAGATCGTGGCGGAGAGTGGTGCCGCGTATGCGCTGGGGCTGACCCGACTGCGTTAGGGCGCGGGGCGCCCAGCCCTGGGGTTCCTCAGTCCGTCCCGCGAGCGCGGCCTTCGTCTCGGCTGACGCCGATTGAGCAACGGGCCAGGTAGGCACGGGGCGGGGGCCGTGTCGCCGACCACCGGCCGGTGGGGGCTTAGCCCGGCGGCGGCACCTGTGGCCTGGGGCCAAGGCCACTGCCGGACTGACGGACAGCCCCACGACCGGCGGACGCCCCGGAACCCGGCAACCTCCGCCCCCGCCCAAACTGAGTGGGCCCGAAGTCCGCCCCGCGACCACCGACTTCGTCTCGGCTGACGCCGATTGAGCAACGGGGCAGGTAGGCACGGGCACGGGCCACATCGCCGACCACCGGTCGGTGGGACGAAGGGCGGTGGCGGCTTCTGTGGCCTGGGGCCGAGGCCGTTGCCGGACTGCCGCTGGGATGGCGGGCCGGTGCCCGGCGGCGTTCTCGGTCGCCGCCCAGGCCGCGCACCCTGGATGGCTGAGCGCGTCACGCGTCGTGCCGGGTAGGGTACCCCCCTTCAAAAAACGTTTGATCTCGTGCAACTAATTTGTCAAACGTTTTCGAAGGGGGTACCCCAAAACCCCCGCAGTCCGGATCGGGCCCAGTCCTGGGCCGGACTGGCGCCGCCACCGGCGTCCGCCCCCACCGGCCCTCTGTCGGCGACGGGCCCCCGCCAGGACACCCCGGACCCATGCTCAAATGCGCCGAAGGCGCGAGACGGCGCCGCACCCACCCACGCCGCCCAGCCCCCGCAGCTCAACCCCGGCACAGGACAACTCCGGCGCAAGACGCCCCCGGTACGGGGCAACCCGGCACAGGGCAACCCCGACACCGGGCGCCCCCGGCACAGCGCAACCCCGGCGCCGAGCAACCCGGCACGGGGCAACCCGGCATAGCGCAACCCCAGCACCGGGCAACCCAAATACACGGCAGCCCCGAAACCACGGCGTACCCTCAGCGCGCGGTCGGCGCCATCGTCCTCTGGCGGCGGGCGCCGCCCGGGCCCGCGTCGCCGGCCACGATGCCCGTCGTCTGGTAGGCGTCCACCGCCTTGCCCGCCGGGCGCCCGCGGGAGACTCGTTCCGTACGGACCCACAGCAGCGCATCGTTCGCGCGCTCCCAGCGGCCCAGCCACAGCGCCTTCGCCCACAGGCCCGCGCCGAGCCCCGCCAGCAGCATTCCGCCCGCCGCCGGGACGGCGAAGGAGGAGCCGACCGCGGCGAGGAAGGCCAGCAGGAGCCACCACCGCAGGGCGCGGCGGCGGGCCCGTACGGTTACCGCGCGGTCCTGGAGGAAGACCGACTTGCCCGCGCGCGAGGCAGCGCGCGCCAGTTCCCGATATCGCTTCCGTCGCACCGCGAACACCACGACCGCCGCGACCAGGAAGAGCGCCGCCCCGGCGAGCACTCCGATCCGGCGTCCGGTCAGCCCCGGTACCAGCGCTCCGATTCCGGCGGCCAGTACGCCGGGCCACCACAGCCACCCCGCGGGAGCCCTCACGATCACCGCCACCCGTGCCAGCGCATACGACCCGCGCCCCACGACCGACCTCCTCACCCCTGGTGAATTCCGGAAGAAAACCCTGCCGAATCGAGGAATCTAGCCAGGATGCCTGAGAATTCGGTGAGAGGGACGGGGTCGGGGCGGAACCCCCGAAGCGGGCGGCTACGGCCCCAGGGGCTCACTCCACGAACAGCCCCCGCTCCGCCGCCTTCGCGTCGAACTCCTCCAGCCGCGCCTGCGCATCCGGCAGCGCGTCGCACATCGCCTCGAGCAGCACCCGCCCCAGCAGCATCGGCGCACACGCGGTGTCGAAGGCCAGGCCCGTGCCGACCGCCGCGGGCAGCAGCAGATCGCTGTGGCGGGCGACGGGGGCGAAGGCGCTGTCGGCGACGGTGACCACGGCCAGGCCCGCCTCCCGGGCGTACTCCAGGCCCTCCACGACCTCCCGCGGATGGCGCGGCAGCGCGAAGCACAGCAGGGCCGTGGCGCCCGCGCGCTTCGCCGCGTCGACGCGGTCGTCGAGCATCGTGCCGCCCTCGTCGAGCAGCCGGACGTCCGGGTGGACCTTGCGCGCGAAGTACGTGAAGCCACGCGCCTGCGCGGAGGCGGCCCGCAGCCCGAGGACCGGCAGCGGGCGGGACTCGGCGAGCAGCCGGCCGGCGCGGACGACGGGGGCGGGGTCGGCCAGCAGCGCGGCGAGATGGCGCAGATTGTCGATCTCGGACTGCACGGCCTGCTGGTACTCGTTGTACGAGCCCTCGTCCGCCGCCGGCTCGGCGGGGGCGACATCGCGCAGATGTTTGCGCAGCGCCGGATAGCCGTCGAAGCCGAGGGCGACCGCGAAGCGGGTCACGGACGGCTGGCTGACGCCCGCGAGTTCGGCCAGTTCGACGCTGGAGAGGAACGGCGCGTCCGCGGCCCGCCGCACCATGCAGTGGGCGATCCGCCGCTGGGTGGGGGTCAGCCGGTGGCCCTCGAAGAGCGCCTGGAGCCGGGCGGCGGTCGAGGCACCGGAGGCGGTGGCCGCACCCGCGCCGACCGGAACACCCGCGCCCGCCGGAACACCCGAGCCCGCCGGAACACCCGAACCTGCCGGAACACCCGCGCCCGCCGGAACACCCGCGCCGCCCGTACCGACCGCCGCCCCCGCGGCCTCCTCTCCCACCGGCGTCGTCCGAGCACCGCTCACCCCGTGGTCCGTACTCATGGCGTCCTCCTGACCCTCGTACCCTCGTCCCTCATGCCTCCGCCAGCCGGTCGAGCAGGCGCGCGGCCACCGCCACATCCTCCGTCAACGGCCGGTCCTCCATCCGGGGATCGAGCACTTCCGACGCCAGGGCGAAGGCGGCACCGGCCGGGAGCTCCGGGTCGGGCTCCAGGCCGCGCTGGCGCAACGCCCGTACGGCGGCGACCAGTTCACACCCCAGCACCAACCGGTAGTGGTCGGCCACCCGGAGCGTCTGGCGGGCGCCGAGCGAGGCGAAACTGGCCTGTTCCTCGACGCCGCGCGAGAGCACGGCATGGCCGAGCGAGGCCGGGTGGGAGACCGCGCGCATCTCGCCGAGCGCCGCCCCCGCCGCGTATTCGAGGATCATCACGCCCGAACTCGCGGACGCGGCGTCGCCGAGGAAGGGGCGCAGCCGGGTGAAGTCCGGTTCGCTGAGCGCGGCGAGCCGGGCGGTGGAGAGCCGGGCGGTCTGGAGCGCGGCGAGCCGGAAGTGGTCCAGGGCGAGCGCGGTATGCGCGGCGTAGAAGTTGCCGTGGTGGTAGGCGGCCTCGTCGGCGGCGCTGATCAGCGGGTTCTCGGCGGCGGCGTTGAACTCGACGGTCAGCACCCGCTCCAGCGCGTCCGCCGCGTCCAGCGCGGGTCCATGGATCTGCGGCAGACAGCGGAAGCCGTACGGGTCCTGTATGCGCCCGAGCGGCGGGGTGGGCCGGGCGGGGGCGCCGAGCAGGGCGCGCATCCGGGCGGCGGCCGCGATGGAGCCGGGGTGCGGCCGGGCGGCGTGCACGGGTTCGGCGTACGCCTCGTACGACCCGCCGACCGCGATCAGCGAGAGCGCGGCGACGGCGAGCGAGGCGGACATCAGCCGCCGCAGCTCGGCGAGGGCGAGCGCGGACTGCCCGAGCGTGAGGGCGTTGCTGCTGATGAGCGCGAGGGCGTCATTGCTGTCGAGCGTGATGGGGTCGGGGGCGCGCCGGCCGGGCACGGCCTCGGTGAGGTCCCAGGGGTGCTCGCCGACGAGCGCGAGCCCGGCCTGGGCGAGCGCGGCGAGGTCCCCGGTGCCGACCGCGCCGTATTCGTTGATCACCGGGTGGGCGCCGCTGTCGAGGCCCTCGACGAGCGCGGTGACGACGGCGGGGCGCAGCCCGGCGCCGCCCGCCAGCAGCTGATTGGCGCGGACGGCCATCATGGCGCGCACCTCGCGGCCGGGCAGCGGTGCGCCGATCGCGCCGGCGTGGCTGCGCAGCAGCCGCAGTCCGTGGTCGGAGTCGGCCGGGCCGACGTCCTCGGTGCGGTTGGCGCCCACCCCGGTGCTGCGGCCGTAGACGCGGCCGGTGGCGGCGAGCCGGTCCGCGGTCTCCCAGGCGCGCTCGGCCAGCGCGAGCGCGGTGGGGTCGGGCGGCGCGGGCCGGCTGCGGCGGTCGGCCAGACGGGTGACATCGACGACGCGTAGGCTCCGGCCGTCCAGTGTGATCCGCGGGCCCGCGCCGTCCGTGCCGTCGGCGGCCACGTGATCAGCATCCAGCATATGAGACAACATCCAGGGCAACCCCTCTCCAGCACGCCCCATTCGGGCAAAACACCAAGCGCTCCGTCCATATCGCGAGCAGAAGTAACCGGTGATTAACGCAGACCTCTTGACTTCTATTCACTCGCCTATGACTGTGCATGACTATATGCAGACAGGGCAAGGGGAAGCGGATGATCAGCTTCAAGGACGTCAGCAAGCACTACCCGAACGGCACCACAGCGGTGGACCGCCTCGATCTCGAACTCCCCGAAGGGGGCATAACCGTTCTTGTCGGCACGTCGGGCTGCGGCAAGACCACCACTCTCCGCATGGTCAACCGCATGGTCGAGCCGAGCAGCGGCACGGTGAGCGTGGGCGGGCGTGATGTCCTCGAAGCGGACGCCGCCGAGCTACGGCGCGGGATCGGCTATGTGATCCAGCAGGCCGGGCTCTTCCCGCACCGCACGATCCTCGACAACATCGCCACCGTCCCGCTGCTGCTCGGCTGGGGCCGCCGCAAGGCGCGGGCCCGCGCCGCCGAGCTGCTGGAGCTGGTCGGGCTGCCCGCCGACTCCGGCAAGCGCTACCCACACCAGCTCTCGGGCGGTCAGCAGCAGCGCGTCGGGGTCGCCCGCGCGCTCGCCGCCGACCCGCCGGTGCTGCTGATGGACGAGCCGTTCGGGGCGGTCGACCCGGTCGTGAGGACCCAGCTCCAGAACGAGCTGCTGCGGCTCCAGAGCGAGCTGCGCAAGACGGTCGTCTTCGTCACCCACGACATCGACGAGGCGGTACGGCTCGGCGACCGCATCGCGATCTTCCGCACCGGCGGCCACCTCGTCCAGTGCGCGCCCCCCGCCGAGCTGCTGGCGAGCCCCGCCGACGACTTCGTGGCGGGCTTCCTGGGCGCCGAGCGCGGGCTGAAGCTGCTCTCGCTGTCCACCCTCGCGGACGTGCCGCAGGAGGCCGCGCCCGCCGACGGGGAGCGCTGGCGGCTGGTCACCTCCGAGCGCGGTGAGCCGCTGGGCTGGCGCGACACCGAGGGGCCGGACGGCGACCGGGCCCCGCTGCTGCCGGTGCGCCCGCTGCGGGACGGCGATTCGCTGCTCACCGCCCTCGACGAGTCGCTGGCATCCCCCGCGGGTCTGGTGGCCCGCGTGGACGCCGACGGCGTGCTCACCGGGGTCACCGGGCGCGACAGGATCCATGAGCACGCCGGACGCCGCCACGCCGAGGCGGGCCGCGCGGCCGCCCTCAAGGACGCCGACGAGGCACCCGAAACCGCTGACACCGGTGAGGGCACCACGGCCTCCGACGCGAGCGTGACCGCATGACCGTCGACTGGGGCTGGTTCCCCGACCACCGGTCCGACCTGGTCACCCTCACCCTCGACCACCTCTCCACCGCCGTCCCGGCCGTCCTCTTCGGCCTGCTGATCGCGCTGCCGCTGGCGGTGATCGCCCACCGGGTGCGCCCGCTGCGCGGACTTCTGCTCGGGGTCTCGAACATCCTGTTCACGATCCCCTCCATCGCGATCTTCGTCCTGCTGCTGCCGGTCACCGGTCTCACCCGGACCACCGCCATCACCGGGCTGACCATCTACACCCTGGTCGTGCTGCTCCGGAACACCGTCGAGGGGCTGGACAGCGTGCCCAGCAAGGTCCGCGAGGCGTCCACCGCGATGGGCGCCCGTCCGCTGCGCACCCTGCTCACCGTCGAGCTGCCGCTCGCCTTCCCGGTGATCATGGCGGGCGTACGGGTCGCCACGGTGATGGCGATCTCGCTGGTCAGCGTGGCCAGCTACATCGGGTACGGCGGTCTCGGCCAGCTGTTCACCGACGGCTTCCAGCGCAACTACCCCACCCCCGTCGTGGCCGGAGTCATCCTGTCCCTGCTGCTCGCGCTGGTCGCGGACGCGGTGCTGGTCACCATCCAGTGGCTGTGCACCCCGTGGCTGAGGAGGCGTGCCTGACATGATCGAGCTACTCCAGAACCTGCTGCGCTGGCTGACCAGCGGCTCCCAGTGGTCCGGCACCGACGGCATCGCGACCCGCCTCCTGGAACACCTCCAGTACTCCCTGCTGGCCACCCTGGTCGCCGCCGCCATCGCCCTCCCGGTCGGGCTGCTCATCGGGCACACCGGGCGCGGCGCGTTCCTCGCCATCAACCTCTCCGGCTTCGGGCGGGCGCTGCCGACCGTCGGCCTGGTCACCCTGGTCTTCCTGGCCAGCGGGCTGAGCATGTGGCCGGTCTACATCTCGCTGGTCGCCCTCGCGGTCCCGGTGATCGTCACCAATACGTACGCGGGCATGGCCGCCGTAGACCCCGAGGTCAGGGACGCGGCACGGGGCCAGGGCATGCGCTGGTACCAGGTGCTGTTCCAGGTCGAACTGCCCCTCGCGCTGCCGCTGATCATGACGGGGCTGCGGCTGGCCTGCGTCCAGGTCGTGGCCACCGCCACCATCGCCGCGTACGTCAGCTTCGGCGGCCTCGGCCGCTATGTCTTCGACGGGCTCGCCCAGCGCGATCTGGTGCAGGTGCTGGGCGGGGCGGTGCTCGTCGCCGTACTGGCCATCGCCCTGGATCTGGCGCTGGCCGGAGTACAGCGTCTGCTGTTCCGCAACCGCCCCCCGCGCGCCCACGCGCACTGAGCGCTGAGCACCGACTCACCCACTCACCGAGTTCACTCCGATCCGAGGAGACGACCCCATGAACCGCAGGAAACTGCTCGGCGGCCTGCTCGCCGGCGCCTCCGTGCCCGCGCTCGCCGCCTGCGGCGGCGGTATCACCTCGCTCAAGGGCGACGGCGGCAGCGGTGGCTCGGGCGGCGGCAGCAGCGTGGGCGGCCTGGTCATCGGCACCGCCAACTTCACCGAGAACCAGCTGCTGGGCTACCTCTACGCCGAGGCGCTGAAGGGCGCGGGCATCAAGACGAACGTGCGGCCCAACCTCGGCTCACGCGAGATCGTCATCCCCGCCCTCCAGCAGGGCGATATCGATCTGCTCCCCGAGTACCAGGGCAATCTGCTGCTCCACTTCGACGACAAGGCCCCCCAGACCGAGGCGGGCGACCTCCAGAACGCCCTCACCGTCGCCCTCCCGGGCGGTCTGGAGGCCCTGTCGTACGCGGCCGCCGAGGACAAGGACGTCTTCTGCGTGACCCGTGAGGCCGCGCGCGAGTACGGTCTGCGCAGCTTCGCCGACCTGGCCAAGCAGAACGGCAAGCTGGTCTTCGGCGGCCCGGCCGAGGACAAGAACCGCGTGGTCGGCCTGGTCGGCCTCAAGAACCGCTACGGCGTGACCTTCAAGGAGTTCAAGGCCCTCGACGCTTCCGGCCCCCTGGTCAAGGGCGCGTTGAAGAAGGGCGATGTCGACGTCGCCAACCTCTTCTCCACCGACCCCGACATCGAGGCCAACGACTGGGTGATCCTCGCCGACCCCAAGGCCCTCATCCCCGCCCAGCACATCGTGCCCGTCGTCCGCTCCGCCAAGGCCGACGCCAAGGTCCGCAAGGCCCTGGCCCGCCTGGGCGGCGCCCTCACCACCCAGGAACTGGCCCGGCTCAACAAGCTGGTGAGCAACGACAAGAAGGACCCGGACCGGGTCGCCGCGGACTGGGCCGCCAAGAACGGCCTCACCAAGGAATAGCGGCAGGAGCACACATATGCCCGACTCCCCGGACCCACTGGACTCCCTGGTCGAAAAGCGTTCGATCGACGTCGTCCCGGACGCGGAGCGCCATGGCACCGCCTTCAGCCAGTTCACCCTGTGGCTCGGCGCCAACCTCCAGATCACCGCCGTGGTGACCGGCGCCCTGGCCGTCGTCTTCGGCGCGGGCGCCTTCTGGGCGATCATCGCCCTGCTGATCGGCAACCTGCTCGGCGGTTCCGTCATGGCGCTCCACTCCGCCCAGGGACCACGGCTCGGCCTGCCCCAGATGATCTCCTCCCGGGCCCAGTTCGGGGTCCGGGGCGCGATCGTCCCACTGCTGCTGGTCATCGTTATGTACGTGGGCTTCTTCGCCAGCGGCAGCGTGCTGGCGGGACAGGCGGTCGGCGAGCTCACCCATCTCGGCGACACCACCGGGATCATCCTCTTCGCCCTCGTCACCGCCGTGGCGGCCGCCGTCGGCTACCGCCTGATCCACACCCTGGGCCGGATCGCGGGCGTGATCTGCGCCCTGGCCTTCGTCTACCTGGGCATCCGGCTGCTGGACCGCACCGACCTGGCCATCCTGCTCCACGACCGGACCTTCGACTTCCCGCTCTTCCTCCTCGCGGTGTCGCTGTCCGCCTCCTGGCAGCTCGCCTTCGGCCCGTACGTCGCCGACTACTCCCGCTATCTGCCGCGCACCACCTCCGCCAGGGCCACCTTCTCCTGGACCCTCGCCGGAACCGTCCTCGGCTCCCAGTGGTCCATGACCTTCGGCGCCCTCGCGGCCGCGGCGGCGGGCCACGCCTTCGTCGGCCACGAGGTCTCCTACATCGTCGGCCTCGGCGGCGGCGCGGCCCTGATCACCTCACTGCTCTACTTCGTCATCGCCCTCGGCAAACTGACGATCAACGTGCTCAACACCTACGGCGGCTTCATGTCGATGGTGACCAGCGTCAGCGGCTTCCGCGGCCGCGCGACCCTCTCCCCGCGCGGCCGGGCCGCCTATATTGCCGGAATCATGGTCGCGGGCACGGCGGTCGCACTGCTGGGCAAGGACAGCTTCCTGTCCTCCTTCAAGGACTTCCTGCTGTTCCTGCTGACCTTCTTCACCCCATGGAGCGCGATCAACCTCGTCGACTACTACGCCATCGCCAAGGAGCGCTACGACATCCCCGCCCTCAGCGACCCGGACGGCCGCTACGGCGCCTGGCGCTGGAAGGCGCTGTCCACCTACGCCCTCGGCGTCCTCGCCCAACTCCCCTTCCTGTCCACCGCCTTCTACACCGGCCCCTTCGTCACCCCGCTGGGCGGCGCGGACATCTCCTGGCTGGTCGGCCTGACCGTCCCCGCCGCCGTCTACTGGCTCCTGGCCCACAACGACACCGCCCATGTCCCGACCCACATGATCCTCACCCCACAACCACCAGAGGACCGCCCGTACGCCACCGAGCCCGGGCGAGCAGGACCCGGGCGAGCAGGACCCGGGTGAGCGGGACCCACAAAGGCGTTGTCACACCCAGCCGTTCACATGCTGATGGCCCTATTGCGCGAGGGCGGCGGAGACGCGTTCGCGCAGTGTGACCGCCCGGGGGTCGTCGTACGAGGCGAGCGCCCTCAGGGCCTCGGCCCAGTGTCGCCGTGCCTCCTCGGCCGCGCCCGTCCCGTCCCCCTCATCTGCCTCGCGCAACGCACCGGCGAGACCGTCGAGGGCGAGGGCCGCGTGCCACAGGTCGTCCAACTCCCGGTGGACCGCCGCGGCGCGGCGGTGGAAGTCGGCCGCCTCTCCGGGACGCCCGAGTCGCCGGTACGTCTCCCCGGCGCCGTGCCACGCCCGCGCCTCCCGCGCCTGGTCGCCGAGGCGGCGCTGGAGCGAGGCGGCCCGTTGGAACGAGACCAGCGCGGCGTCGAGTTCACCGTTGGCCCGCTGTGCCCGGCCCAGTTCCAACAGCCAGTACCCCTCCCACATGTGGTTGCGGTGGGTGCGGGCGATGTCCAGCGCGGCCTCCGCGGACCGCAGCGCCTCCTCCGCCTGCCCGCGATCCCGCTGCACGGCGCTCAGGATGCGCAGCGCGTTGCCCTCACCGCCCTGGTTGCCCAGCTCACGGTGCATTGCCAGGGCCCGCTCAACGAAGCCGGAAGCCTCCTCGGTCCGCGCCAGCTCATACGTCACCTCGGCGAGATTCGACGTCACGACGGCCTGCCACTGGGCGGCGCCCAGCTCCTGGAAGCGTGCCGCGGCCTGCTCGAACTGGTCCTTCGCCTCCTCCAGTCGGCGTCCGCGCAAATGGATCAGCCCGATGTCGTTCAGCGACAGCGCCTCCCCGAGCCGGTCGCCGGTCTCCCGACGGGCGGCCAAGGCGCCCTGGTGGTACTCGGCACCCTCGGACAGGCGATGGGACTGCGTGCAGGCCATCCCGAGGCTCTCCAGCAGTTCGGCTTCCGCCGTCCGGTCGCCGAGGCGACGCGCGGCCCTCAGTCCGATACGGCTCATGGCGAGCCACTCCTCGAACGGGTTCAGGAGCATGTGCACGCTCCGCAGCACCGCCGGCAGCTGCCAGGCGATCACATCGAGACCCGCCTCCTCGGCGGCACGGGTGGCGGCCAGCAGATTGCCGCGCTCCGCCTCGTACCACCGCATGGCCTCCTCATAGTCCGCGAAGGACGCGGGGGTGAGGTCATCGCCTGGCGGGTCGAGCGGGATATGAGCCTCCTGCGAGTTGATCCAGGTCTGGGCCGCGTCCGCGGAGTGCAGGTACCAGACCAGCACCCGGCGCAGCGCCGCCTCGCGGCTCTCCGGGGACTCCTCCTGCCGCACCTGGTCGGCCGCGTAGGCGCGCAGCAGATCGTGGAACTCATAGCGGTCGGGCGCGGTCTGCTCCAGCAGATGGGCGCCGACCAGCACGTCCAGCAGATGCCGTACGCGGCCGATGCCGACGCCCCCGTCCAGAACGCCGGCGGCCGCGGCCCCGAACTCGGCGCCCGGATGCAGCCCGAGCAGCCGGAAGAGACGCGCCGCATCAGTGGGCAGCGCCCGGTAGGACCAGGCGAACACGGTACGCACCGCCTCGGCTTCCTCGTCGTCTCCCACGCTCAGGGCCTCCCACAGGACTGACTCGTCGCGAAGGTCTCTTATCAGGTCGTCCAGTCCCATCCGCGGACGGCTGGCGGCCCGTTCCGCGGCGATGCGCAGGGCCAGTGGAAGGCGGGCGCACAGCCGCGCCAGCTCAACCAGCTGGTCCCGGTTGTCCTGGGGCCGGTAGGCGGCGGTGACGGCGCTCAGCAGCGCGACGGCCTCGGGCTCATCCAGAGTGCCCAGGGTGAGCGTATGCGCCCCATCGCGGACAGCCAGGCCCGACAGCCGGCTCCGGCTGGTCACGAGGGCCAGAGATCCGGCGGTGCCCGGAAGCAGCGGCCGGACCTGGCCCACGGTGGCCGCGTTGTCCAGGATGACCAGCATCCTGCGCCCGGCCAGCAGCGACCGGTAGAGCGCCGCGCCCGCCTCCGGGTCCGCCGGTATCGCCCCCGCCGGTACGCCCAGGGTCGACAGGAACCGGTGCAGCGCCTCCTGTGGGGTGATCGGTGCGCCCGGGTCGTAGCCGCGCAGATTCACATACAGCTGGCCATCCGGGAAGCGGGCCAGCGTGCGGTGTGCCCAGCGCAGCGCCAGGGAGGTCTTGCCGACGCCCGCGGTCCCGGCGAGGACGCAGACCGAGACGGCGAGGGCTTCGCCCAAGCCGCCGGTCTCGCCTTCGCCGTCGGCCAGCAAGGCGTCGAGCCGCCCCAGTTCCTCACCCCGGTTGACGAACCCCCGGATGTCCCCGGGCAGTTGCCGGGGCTTCGGGCTGTCGGGGCGGCTGTCGCCGTGGAAGTGGATGCCTCCGCTGATGTCCCGGGCCTGCACCACGTCGCCTGCGGACCCCGACAGCTCGGAATGCGTCCCATGGTCCTCGTTGATCAGCTACTCCGCATGTGGTGGCGGTAAAGGTGCCACTGCCCGGGCGAAATACGGCGCCAGATCCTCACCGGCGTCGTAGAGGTCTCTGGTCAGTTCACGGCAGCGTGCGGTGGTGGCGTCGTCCATGAACCGCACCGCGCCGTCGAGAATCCCCTCATCCGTGTAGCGGATCCGATACGTCGTGTGGTCACCCAGCGTCAGAAGCTCTGGCAGTGGTTCGAGCCTCTCCAGGTCGGCGATCTGTTCCGGGCCGACCACCCGGATCTTCTCCCCGCATTCCGCACGCAGCCGCAGCAGATGCAACTCCCATTGCAGATACGGGGCGATCGGCTCTTCCACCACCCGCACCCGGAAAAGGGTGATCCGGTGGCTTTCGACCTGCTGCGAGAATTCCCGCAGATAGTCGCGCTCCTCCTCGATGAGACGCAGGGCCTCGTCCCAGTCACCTCGGGCGAACGCCTCCCAACTGGCGAAACCCGGCTCCCTGAAGCGCTGTTGACGCTCCAGCTTCCAGGAATCCTGCCCGTCGATCGTCCACTGCCGCTCACGGAAGTCGTGTCGGTAGGCATCGAGGGGGAGCGAGTCGCCCCGGGCGGAGTCGAGGCGGGGGCCGTCAAGTCCGAGCATCGGGGATATCCGGTTTCGCGGCGCTCAGGGTGTTGCACGGAATGACGACGAGGCGCTCGTCCGGTGCGATGCTGGCATCCTCGGGGAGCTTCGCTCGGTAGTCGTCTGTGAGATCACGGCCGATGACCGCGATATCGCCGTTGTCGAGCTGCCAGATGTCGGGGCATCCGTCGCGTCCGCCAGTGTTCCCAAGTTCGCGCGCCGATTTTCCTAATCGGCGCGCGAATGAGGCGGAGGGGTCGGCTTCCCATGTGCGAGTCACTGTGACCTCCGATGAGAAATCTCAGAACCGAGATTGCTCAGTGTAGTGACCTGGCACACCCCGTGTCATCAGAGTCGCCGTTGCGCCCGCGGGCCGGGCCCCTCAGGCCGGGGGCAGCAGCTTTTTCTGGGGCTTGCCCATGGCGTTGCGGGGCAGCGCCTCCAGGAATCGGACCTTGCGGGGCCGCTTGTGGACGGAGAGCTGCGAGGCTACGAAGTCGATCAGCTCCTGTTCGCCGATGCCGTCGGCCACGACGTACGCGACGATCTCCTGGCCCAGGTCCTCGTGCGGGGCGCCGACGACGGCGGCCTCGCGGACGGCCGGATGGTCCAGCAGGGCGTTCTCGACCTCGCCCGCGCCGATGCGGTAGCCACCGGACTTGATCATGTCGGTGGAGGCGCGGCCCACGATGCGGTGGAAGCCGTCCGGGTCGATGGCGGCTATGTCGCCGGTCCGGAACCAGCCGTCCTCGGTGTATGAACCGGCCGTGGCCTCGGGCCGGTTCAGATAGCCGTCGAAGAGGGTCGGGCCGGTCAGCTGGAGCTCGCCGATCTCGGCGCCCTCCTCGGCGGCGATCCGGGTGCTGATGCCCGACAGCGGGGTGCCGACATAGCCGGGGCGGCGCTCACCGTCGGCCCGGGTGCTGATGGTGATGAGGGTTTCGGTCATGCCGTAGCGCTCGATGGGGCGCTGGCCGGTGAGCCGCTCCAGATCGCGGAAGACGGGGGCGGGCAGCGGGGCGCTGCCGGAGACCAGCAGCCGGGCGGAGGCCAGGGTGCGGGCGGAGTCCGGGTCCCGCGCGACCCGGTTCCAGACGGTGGGCACGCCGAAGTAGAGGCTGCCGCCCGCCGCCGCGTACGCCACCGGGGTCGGCTTGCCGGTGTGCACCAGCCGGCTGCCCACCCGCAGCGGGCCCAGCACGCCGAGCACCAGCCCGTGCACATGGAACAGCGGCAGCCCGTGGACCAGGGTGTCCTCCGCGGTCCAGGCCCAGGCCGCGGCGAGCCCGTCCAGATCGGCGGCCACCGCCCGGCGGGAGATCAGCGCGCCCTTGGGCGCCCCCGTGGTCCCCGAGGTGTAGAGGATGAACGCCGTGGACTCCGGGTCCGGCTCCGGCTTCGTCCACGCCGCCCGCTCGGCCGGGTCCACCGGGACCGTCTCGATCGCAGCCTGGACGGCCTCCCCGGTGAGCAGCAGGGTGGCGCCCGAGTCCCGCAGTATGTGGTCGCGTTCGGCCGGGCCGGAGTCCGGCGGTACGGGCACCACCGGCACCCCGGCCAGCAGCGCGCCGACCACCGCGACCACCGTCTCCGGCGTCGGGGTCGCCCGGACCGCGACGACCGGCGCACCGGCGATACGGGCCGCCACCGCGCCCGCGGCACCGAGCAGTTCCTCGCGCGAGAGGGCGCGGCCGCCGACGCTCAGTGCGTCGGGGCGGTCGCCGTCGGACGCGGCGAGGGACGTGAGGAGAGGTGCGGTCACGGAACTGACTCCTTCCACAGCGGGCCAGGCGTGCCTCGTCGCCCGCTCGTCTTACGGGGGGCTGATTTCGGGGGCTAGCCCTACCGACAAAGCGTCCCCGCGACCGTACCGTCATTAAGCATGGACGCCCGTGACCCAGATCTGAAAAAGGAACTCGACGCCGCCCTCCAGACCCGTAAGGAACTGGGCGCGGAATACGAGTCCGAGCTGGTCGACTCCTTCATGGAGAAGGTCGAACAGCGCTTCAACGATACGGCGGACCGCCACGTCCGCCGCCAACTCGCCGAGCAGCAGATGGCGACGGCACGCGGCGCCCGCCCGTACGCCACAGGTACCCAGCCGGACCAGTCCCATGGGCTGGGCGTCGGCGAACGCTTCGCCTTCGTGGGGGTCTCCCTGGTCCTGGCCATCCCGCTGTCGGCGATCGGCGTGGTGAACGAGGGCCTGCCCGGTCTGCTGATCACCTGGGCCGGAATCTTCGGCGTCAACGCGGTCCACGCCATGGGGGGCTTCTCCTGGCTGCGCCGAGGCCGTAAGGAGGAGGAGAGCGGCGTCCAGGTACCGAGGCCGTAAAAAAAGGGGGTAGAGCTGCGCGGGGACCGCCGCACCCCGGTGCTTCGCACCGAGGGCGGGACGACGGCGGTCCCCGCGTGGGACGCGGGCCGGGTCAGGGCCGGGCTTCCGCGTCCAGGCGACCATGGAGGTCCGGGAGCCGCTCCGGAGGTCCTGTCGCCTCATCTCGGGTGTCGGTGTCGTCCTTCCGACGCCCTCTAATCTGCCGGAGCTGTGTTAACCCCGTGCTGCGCGCGCGTGACACGTGCGTACCACTTGCCCGAAGCACCGGAAGGCGTGCCCCGAGGGGCAGTTGACCGCCTTACGGGCCCCGCCGCACAGGCCCCGCCGCACGGGCCGTCACTTCGCGCCGTTGGCCAGGTACGCCAGCAGGTCCTGCCGGCTCACCACACCCTTCGGCTTCCCCTCCACCAGCACGATCGCCGCGTCCGCCGCGCCCAGCACCGCCATCAGGTCCTCGACCGGCTCACCGGAGCCGACGTGCGGCAGCGGCGGGCTCATGTGCTTCTCCAGCGGGTCGGTCAGCTCCGCGCGCCGGGCGAACAGGGCGTCCAGCAGCTCGCGTTCCACCACCGAGCCGATGACCTCGGCGGCCATCACATCGGGGTGCCCGGCGCCCGGCTTGACGATCGGCATCTGCGAGACGCCGTACTCCCGCAGCACGTCGATGGCCTCGCCCACCGTCTCGTCCGGGTGCATATGGACCAGCGAGGGCAGCCCGCCCTCCTTGCCCTGGAGGACATCGCCGACCCGCACCGAGGGGCCGTCCTCCTCCAGGAAGCCGTAGTCGGCCATCCACTCATCGTTGAAGATCTTGGACAGATAGCCGCGGCCGCTGTCCGGCAGCAGGACGACCACGACATCGTCCGGGCCGAGCCGCTCGGCGACCTTCAGCGCGGCCACGACCGCCATTCCGCAGGAGCCGCCGACCAGCAGCCCCTCCTCCTTGGCCAGCCGCCGGGTCATCTGGAAGGCGTCCTTGTCGGAGACCGCGACGATCTCGTCCGCGACGGTCTGGTCGTACGCGGTCGGCCAGAAGTCCTCACCGACGCCCTCGATCAGATACGGGCGGCCGGAGCCGCCGGAGTAGACCGAGCCCTCGGGGTCGGCGCCGATCACCTGGACCCGGCCCTCGCTGGCCTCCTTCAGATAGCGGCCGGTGCCGGAGATCGTGCCGCCGGTGCCGACGCCCGCGACGAAGTGGGTGATCTTCCCCTCGGTCTGCTCCCACAGCTCGGGGCCGGTGGACTCGTAGTGGGAGAGCGGGTTGTTCGGGTTGCTGTACTGGTCGGGCTTCCAGGCGCCCGGCGTCTCGCGGACCAGCCGGTCGGAGACGTTGTAGTACGAGTCGGGGTGCTCGGGATCCACGGCGGTGGGGCAGACCACGACCTCGGCCCCGTAGGCCCGCAGCACATTGATCTTGTCCGTGGACACCTTGTCCGGGCAGACGAAGACGCACTTGTAGCCCTTGCGCTGGGCGACCATGGCGAGGCCCACTCCGGTGTTGCCGGATGTCGGCTCGACGATGGTGCCGCCCGGCTCGAGCTCCCCGGAGCGCTCGGCGGCCTCGATCATGCGGACCGCGATCCGGTCCTTCACCGAGCCACCGGGGTTGAAGTATTCGACCTTGGCCAGGACGGTCGCCCGGATGCCCTCGGTCACGGTGTTGAGCTTCACCAGCGGGGTGTTGCCGACCAGCTCAATCATCGATTCGTAGTACTGCACGCCTGCTCCTGGTCCGGTTCCGCGGGATCTCCGCGTCGGGGCGGTCGCCGTGGCGGGCCCGTGCTGTCAGCTTATTGCGCGCTCCCGCCCTCCGACCGGTGCGTTGGGACGAAGCCTGCGCGGGGCAACAAGTTGTTAGCAAGGCGTACAAAGGAGAAAGAGGCGCGTGCGCGTGCGGACGGAGGTGGCCTGGAGCCATGTCGATGTCGAGGGCGAGGGTGGCGCGGCGGATCGCGGCCGCGGCGGCGTACGGGGGCGGCGGGATCGGGCTGCTGGGCGGGGTGACCGCCGTGCTGCTGCTCACCGAGGTGTCCCATGCGAAGCGGGTCGTGGGCGGATCGGACGATCCGCCGCCGCGCGCGGACGGCCGATATGGCTTCGCCTTCGCCCGCAGAACCGGCCAGCCACCACTGCGGCTGGCCTTTCTCGGCGACTCCACCGCCGCCGGACAGGGCGTCCACCGCCCCAGTCAGACACCGGGCGCACTGCTCGCCTCGGGGCTCGCGGCGGTCGCCGAGCGCCCGGTGGACCTGCGGAACGTGGCACTGCCGGGGGCGCAGTCCAGCGATCTGGAGCGCCAGGTCACGCTGGTGCTGGAGGACCCGGAGCTGCTCCCCGACGTATGCGTGATCATGATCGGCGCCAATGACGTCACCCGCCGGATGCCGCCCGCCACCTCGGTGCGGCTGCTGTCGGACGCGGTGCGCAGGCTGTGCGAGAGCGGCTGCGAAGTGGTGGTGGGCACCTGTCCCGACCTCGGCACGATCGAGCCTGTCTATCAGCCGCTGCGCTGGATCGCGCGGCGGCTGAGCCGACAGCTGGCCGCCGCGCAGACCATCGGCGTGGTGGAGCAGGGCGGGCGCACGGTCTCGCTGGGCGATCTGCTCGGCCCGGAGTTCGCGGCCAATCCGCGCGAGCTGTTCGGCCCGGACAACTACCACCCCTCGGCGGAGGGGTACGCCACGGCCGCGATGGCCGTTCTGCCGACCCTGTGCGACTCGCTGGGCCTGTGGCCCGAGGAGGCCCCGGAGATGCTCGACGCGGGCATCCTGCCGGTCGCCACGGCGGCGGCCGAGGCGGCCGCCGAGGGCGGCACCGAGGTCACCGGGGCCCGCGGCCCCTGGGCCCGGCTGCTGCGGCGCCGCCGGCCGCCCACGAAGGAGCCGGCGACCGCCGGCGCCCCCACCGACACCCCGTCCCCGTCCTCCCCACCCCCGCCCGGCTGCTGACCCCCGACCGGGGCCTGTGCGAGGCCCCTGACCCCGGCCACCCGCCGGGGGCCCTGACGCCGGCCGCTCGCCCGGGACTCGAAGCACGGCGCTCCCCCGCCGGGGCTGAGGCTGACGTAACCCCGCCCGAGGCCCGGAGCGGCGCTCCCTCAGCCAGGACCAAGGCCGACGTCCCCCCACCCGGGGCTCGGGGCAGCGCTCCCGCAGCCAGGGCCGAGACCGACGGTTCCCCGGCAGGGGCCCGGAGCGGCGCTCCCTCGCCAGGGCTGAGGCCGGCATAGCCCCGCCCGGGGCTCGGGTCGGCGCTCCGCCCGGCGCCCGGCCCGGTGCCCCCGACCAGAGCTCAGGGCGGCGCTCCGCCCAGGGCCCAGTCCGACGCTTCCCGCCCCCGGGGCGGGTGAGCCGGATCGCTGAGCGTACGCTTGGAAAAAAGAGTTCCGCGTCACAGCCCGCACCCCGTGACCCCGTCGATACGTGCGGGTAGCTTCCCTCAGAGTCCAGCCCTCACCCGCGCCCCCTTGGAGCCGTGATGCCCGAAGCAGTGATCGTGTCTGCCGCCCGTTCGCCCATCGGCCGCGCCTTCAAGGGTTCGCTCAAGGATCTGCGGCCGGACGACCTGACCGCCGAGATCATCCAGGCCGCGCTCGCCAAGGTCCCCGAGCTCGATCCGCGCGAGATCGACGACCTGATGCTCGGCTGCGGTCTGCCCGGCGGTGAGCAGGGACACAACCTGGGGCGGATCGTGGCCGTGCAGATGGGGATGGACCACCTCCCCGGCTGCACGATCACCCGCTACTGTTCCTCCTCCCTCCAGACCTCCCGGATGGCGCTGCACGCCATCAAGGCGGGCGAGGGCGACGTCTTCATCTCGGCGGGCGTCGAGATGGTCTCGCGGTCGAAGAAGGGCACCTCGGACGGGCTGCCGGACACCCACAACCCGCTGTTCGCGGACGCCGAGGCCCGTACGGCCGAGCGCGCCGAGCACGGGGGCTCCGACTGGCACGACCCGCGCGAGGACGACCTGGTCCCCGACCCGTACATCGCGATGGGCCAGACGGCGGAGAACCTGGCCCGGCTCAAGGGGGTCACCCGCGAGGAGATGGACGAGTTCGGCGTGCGGTCCCAGAACCTCGCCGAGCAGGCCATCGAGAAGGGCTTCTGGGAGCGTGAGATCACCCCGGTGACCACCCCGGACGGCACGGTCGTCAGTAAGGACGACGGCCCCCGCGCGGGCACCACCCTGGAGGCGGTGCAGGGCCTGAAGCCGGTCTTCCGCCCCGACGGCCGGATCACCGCGGGCAACTGCTGCCCGCTCAACGACGGCGCCGCGGCGCTGGTGATCATGTCCGACACCAAGGCGCGGGAGCTGGGCGTGACCCCGCTGGCCCGGATCGTGTCCACCGGCGTCACCGGCCTCTCCCCCGAGATCATGGGCTACGGACCGGTCGAGGCGTCCAAGCAGGCGCTGGCCCGCGCCGGGATGTCGATCGGCGACATCGACCTGGTGGAGATCAACGAGGCGTTCGCCGCGCAGGTCATCCCGTCCTACCGCGATCTGGGCATCGACCTGGACCGGCTCAATGTCAACGGCGGCGCGATCGCCGTGGGCCACCCCTTCGGCATGACCGGCGCCCGGATCACCGGCACGCTGATCAATTCGCTTCAGTTCCACGACAAGCAGTTCGGCCTGGAGACCATGTGCGTCGGCGGCGGCCAGGGCATGGCCATGGTCATCGAGCGGCTGAGCTGAGCCGGGCCGTGACCGAATCTCCCCCAGGATGTGACAAAGGTCCTGGGGGAGAGCCGTCTGCCCAGCTCAGCACCGGTGACCAAAGGCCCCTCCGGTATCGAGTTCCGCCCGTTTGGTGATGGTATGTACTGACGTCGAGAGGCGATAAGCCTCAAGCTGAGGTAGGAATTCGGGGGATCAGAAGCCAACCGGGAGTACGTCAGTGAGCCCCACGACCCTTGCCCTCCTCCTGGCCGCGGCAGCCGCCACGGCCGTAGGGGCGGCCGCCCTGCACACCGCGCGCGGTGTGCGCCGGCAGATCAGTGAGCTGCGCGCCGAGCTCGCGGCCACCGTCGCCGCCGGTGCCCTGACGGGCGGAGGGGGCGAGGAGGGCGGTGCCACGGTGCCCGCGCCCCGCGCCGCCACCCCGGCCGCCGAGATACGCGCGGCGGTCGCCGACGCGCTCGCCGAGGAGCGGGAGCGCGAGCTGGCCGAGGCGCGGGCGTTCTGGGCCGCGCAGGAGGCCAGGGATTCCGCCGGGGCGGCCGACGCCCATTCGCTGCTGGGCGGGCCGGGCGGCTTCGGCGAGGACTCCGCGCAGGACGCGCAGCTCTTCGTGCCCCGCCAGGCCGATCTGGCCGGGCTCGAACCGCTGCTCGGCCTGGACGCGCTGGGCCCCGAGGCTTTGGACCCCGCAGGGGACCAGGAGCCCGAGGTCGAGGCCGAGATGGAGCTCGAGCTGGGCGCCGGGGCGGAGCCCGCGGCCGAGCCCAGGGAGTCGGCAGAACTCGCGGCGGCCCGCCGGCGCCATCCCTCGCACCCCGACTTCACCCCGCCGTCACCCGTCGCCGACCACGACCGTACGGTGACCCGGCTCACCGAGCTGGCCGAGGCCCGCACCCCGCTCGCCGATGTGCGCCCCGGGCCCCTCGGCACCCTCGATGTCTATGTCTTCGCCGACGGAACCACGATCTGCATGACCCCGGGCCACCGGGAGACGGCGGAGCGGCTGGCGGACGCCCTGCGCGAGGGCACCACCCCGGTGCTGCTCGGCGGCTCGGGCGTCTCCGGTGCGTATGCGCTCACGTTCGGCTGCGGCGAGGAGACTGTGTACGTCCTGGCCGACCGCGTCATCGCCTCGCTGTAAGCCCCGGCGCGAACCGGCGAGCACGAACCGGCGAGCACGAACCGAGTACGAACCGGCGAGCACGAACCGAGCGCGAAGCGGCGAGCCGAACCGAGCACGAAACGGGCGTAACCGAAACGGTCGGCGCCAAGCCGTCCCCACGGAACGACGAGAACCGTACGGCCGACCCCGCGGCCCCCACACCGGCGCCCTCAGACCCCACAGCGCCCGGCCGCCTCCTCCACGAGCGCCACCGCCTCGGCGACCCCGTGCGCCGTCCGTCCGCTTCCGGCGCCGCCCGGCGCACGCTCCAGCGCGTGCACCAAGTCGTGTCCGGCCACCGCGACCTGGTCGGCGACCACGAACAGCCCCGCGTCCGGCATGATCCGCGGCGGGGTGTCCGGCTCCTCCAGACGCTGTGCGCGCAGCGACAATTCCCTCGCCAGTGCCAGTCCTTCGGCCGCGGCGCCCGCGCGCAGCCGGGACTGCGGAAGGGCGCGCAGCCGGTCGGCGAGCCGGTCGACGGCGGTGCTGAGGGGGGTCACATCATCCACGCCCCGAGCGTATGCGCCACTGAGGGACTGTTGCCAACGGGCGAACACTCAGGCACGGTGAGCTGAAGGAAACCCGGGCCATGGACCCGGGTCCGGCATGGAAGCGTCCGGAGGCGCCGATGTCCCAAATCTTCTCCGACGAGACTCACCGGAACCTACTCTCCCGTATCCCCCAGTGCACAGGCCGTGAAGTCGCCGACTGGCTGCGCACCGTCGACGAGGGCCCCGCTTTCTTCCGCTTCGAGGAGAAGGTCAGCTGGCTGCGCGGCGAGCACCAGCTCGCCTACGGCCATGCGAAAGCCATCATCCATGAACACGACTTGAGGCGTGCGGCACGCAAGCTGCGGTAGCCGCTGCCCGGAGGCAGAAGCGTGTATGCCAGACCCACCCAAGGGGGCGGCTTAAGCCGCACAGACAGAAGGGCCCGCGGAGGAGATCACCTCCGCGGGCCCTTCCAGGTGTGAGCCGGTGGTGCGGGCGAGGACCACAGGCCCCCGCCCCCGGCGCTAGTCCCTGAAGATCGAGATCAGCCGGAGCAGCTCCAGGTAGATCCACACCAGCGAGAGCGTCAGCCCGAAGGCCGCCAGCCAGGACTCCTCGCGCGGAGCGCCGTACCGGACGCCGTCCTCGACCTGCTTGAAGTCCATCGCCAGGAACGCCGCGCCGAGCACGACACCGACGAGGCCGAAGACGATGCCGAGGCCACCGCTGCGGAAGCCGAGGCCGTCCCCACCGCCGAGGGCGGCGAACAGCAGGTTGACCGCCATCAGCAGGATGAAGCCGATGGCGGCGGCGAGCACGAAGCGCTGGAATCGCGCGTTCACCCGGATGAGGCGGGTCTTGTACGCGACGAGCACACCGACGAACACCGCCATCGTGCCGAGCACGGCCTGCATAGGGATGCCGGACCAGCGGTCGTTGTAGACCTGGCTGATGACGCCGAGGAAGAGACCCTCGAAGAGGGCGTAACCCATGATCAGCGCAGGCGAGGCCGTGCGCTTGAACGACTGGACGAGGCCGAGCACCATCGCCACCAGCGCGGCGCCGAAGCCCACGCCCACCGGAAGCTGCACGATCCACGCGACCGCGGCGGCGACGATGACGGTGCCGAGGGTCATCCCGGTGCGCATGACGACGTCGTCCATCGTCATCCGGCCGGTCTGAAGCGGGCCCGCCGGCGGCGCGCCGTACATCTGCTGAAGCTGGTCGGGGGTCAGATTCTGCTGGTCGCCCGCCGCGTAGGGATTCGTAGGCGCCTGCGTCTGCGCGTACGGGTTACCACCGGCGTACGGGTTGGCCTGACCGGCGGCGGGACTCCCGGCCTGCGGCGCCGCGCCGAAACCGGCGTAGCCGCCGCTGCGGCTGAACCCCCGTCGCGAGAAGACCGGGTTGCTGCTCCTCATCTCACTCCTCCATGGCCGCCGGGCGCGACCTTGACTCAAGAGTAATAGGTAAGCAAAGAAAGCACCCTAGTGCCCAAGGAGGATCTTTTCACGCGCGGGGAAGCCGCGCGAGGCCCCCGCGGGCCCCGCGCACGCACTTTGGGCGACCGTCCACACACGCTGAGTGCGCCCACCGGATCTGAAGGTGCCCGGAACCGGACTTGAACCGGTACGCCCGCGAGGGGCAGCGAGGTTTAAGCTCGCCGTGTCTGCATTCCACCATCCGGGCAGCGGTTCCCCCTGGGCCGTACGGAGCGCGCACGGCCCTCCCCTGAAAGAGAGCAGCACGAGCCTATCCGGGGACATGCCCCCGCACAGTGAATCCGCGGACCGAGGTTGTCTTATTTTATTGGCAACTGAGGGTGCATCAGCAGCGGGGCGGGGTACCCGAAGATGCCGACGGCCATTGGACCTGCCGATATGCCCTGAACCCCCGTTAACTGGGGATTGACGCAATCTCGACGCCCCGTCCGGGGTGTCCTCTCCTCCTCAAGGAGGACTCCGTCCCCGTCATCTACATCGCGAGACCCCCCGCAGAACCGGAGCACGGGGTGATCCCGTCCCCCCTCACAACCGGAATGATGAAGTGACGTCCCGCCCACTCCCGCAGAGCACGACAGGAGCCATTCACCGTGACCACCATGCCCCTCGGCGTAAAAACCACCGCCCACTCCGCCGCGGCGGCCGCCCGCGCCACGGACCTGAGCAAGGTCTACGGCGAGGGTGAGACCCAGGTCATCGCCCTGGACTCGGTGTCCGTCGAGTTCCGCCAGGCGGAGTTCACCGCGATCATGGGCCCCTCCGGCTCCGGCAAGTCGACGCTGATGCACTGCATGGCGGGTCTGGACATCATCTCCAGCGGCTCGGCCCGGATCGGCGAGGTCGAGCTGACCACGCTCAAGGACAAGAAGCTCACCCAGCTGCGCCGCGACAAGATCGGCTTCATCTTCCAGGCGTTCAACCTGCTTCCGACGCTGAACGCGCTGGAGAACATCACCCTCCCGATGGACATCGCGGGCCGTAAGGCCGACCAGGCGTGGCTGGACCAGGTCGTGGCCACGGTCGGTCTCGCCGGGCGGCTCAAGCACCGCCCCAACCAGCTGTCGGGTGGTCAGCAGCAGCGTGTGGCGGTGGCCCGCGCCCTGGCCGGCCAGCCGGAGATCATCTTCGCCGACGAGCCGACCGGCAACCTGGACTCCCGCTCCGGCGCCGAGGTCCTGGGCTTCCTCCGCAACTCGGTGCGTGAACTCGGCCAGACGATCGTGATGGTGACCCATGACCCGGTCGCCGCGTCCTACTCCGATCGGGTGGTCTTCCTCGCCGACGGCCAGATCGTGGACGAGCTGCGCAACCCCACCGCCGACTCGGTGCTGGACCGCATGAAGCGCTTCGACGCCAAGGGCCGCACGAGCTGACGCAGGGCGCGCGCCCCCCTTTTTTGGAGGCTCGGTTTCACTCGCCATCGCCGCCCCGCACCTCCCCACACCACCCTTCAGGACTGACACCTCATGTTCCGTACAGCCCTGCGCAATGTGCTTGCGCACAAGGCCCGGTTGCTGATGACCGTGCTCGCCGTGATGCTCGGCGTGGCCTTCGTGGCCGGCACCCTGGTCTTCACCAACACCATCTCCGACGCCTATCAGAAGAGCTCTCAGAAGGGCTACGAGGGCGTCGACGTCGCCATCGCCCCGGACAAGGAGGACGACGACGCGGCCAACCCCGGTGACGCGCCCCGGCTGAGCCAGCAGTTGCTGGACCAGGCGGGCAAGGCGGCCGGCGCCGCCTCCGCCTACGGCGTCGTGAACGGCTACTCCGCCGTCGCCGACAAGAAGGGCGACCTGATCGGCGGCGGCTTCTCCAGCCAGGGCGGCAACTACTACCCGGGCCCCGACGGCAAGGACTCCCGGTACACGATGACCGAGGGGCGCGCCCCCAAGGCCATCGGTGAGGTCGCGCTCGACTCCAGGACCGCCGAGCGCGGCCACTACAAGGCCGGGGACTCCGTCCGGGTGTCCGTCGACGGCCCGGTGCGCACCGAGAAGGTCGTCGGCGTCTTCACCACCGACGACGGCAATGTGGCGGCCGGCGGCACCCTCGCGCTGTACGACACGGCCACCGCTCAGAAGCTGTTCGGCAAGCCGGGGCAGTTCGACGAGATCGATGTGAAGGCCGCCGCGGGCACCTCGCAGGCGACGCTGAAGTCCGCGATCGACAAGATCCTGCCCGAGCAGGCCAAGGCCACCACCGGCAAGAAGCTCGCCAAGGACCAGGCCGAGGCGATCGAGCAGGGCATGAGCAGCATGCAGACCATGATGCTGGTGTTCGCCGGGATCGCGCTCTTCGTCGGCATCTTCATCATCGTCAACACCTTCTCCATGCTGGTCGCCCAGCGCACCAGGGAGCTGGCCCTGATGCGCGCGGTGGGTGCGACCCGCCGTCAGGTGACCCGCTCGGTGCTGATCGAGGCCACCATCGTGGGCGCCATCGCGGCCGTGGTGGGCCTCGTGGCCGGTATCGGCATCGGCGCCGCGCTGCGCTCGGTGCTCAACTCCACCGGGGCCAACGTCCCGGACGGTCCGCTGATCGTCGCGCCGACCACGGTGCTGGTCTCGGTGCTCGTGGGCGTCGTGGTGACCGTGCTCTCCGCCTGGCTGCCCGGCCGCCGCGCCGCCAAGATCCCGCCGATCGCCGCGATGAACAGCGTGCACGCCGCGCCGACCACCCGCGGTCTGGTGGTCCGCAACACCATCGGCACGATCCTCGCCGCGGGCGGTATCGCCCTGGTGGTCGCCGGTGCGGGCATGGGCGGCGACGGCCGGGGCCCGATGGCGTTCGGCGCGGCCGTCCTGGTGATCGGCGTCTTCGTGCTCACCCCGCTGCTGTCCCGGCCGCTGATCGCGGCCGCCTCCCCGGTGCTGCGGATCTTCGGGATGCCCGGCAAGCTGGCCCGGCAGAACGCGGTGCGCAACCCGCGCCGTACCGCCGCCACCGCCTCCGCCCTGATGGTCGGCCTCACCCTGATCACCGGTATGACGGTGATCGCGGGCAGCGTCCAGCAGGGGATCAACAAGATGGCCGCCGACGGGCTGAGGTCCGACTTCGTGGTCAGCATGGGCGGGGGCGCACGGCCGCTGTCGCCCGAGGTGTCCAAGACCCTGGCGAAGCTGCCCGAGGTCACCTCGATCAGCCCGCTGCGCGCCTCCCCGGCCCGGATCGCCGGCGACTCCGACTCCCTGACCGGTGTCGACCCCAAGGCCATCCAGAACCTGGTGAACGTGGACATCACCGAGGGCTCGTTCACCGCGCTCGGGGGCACCAAGGCGCTCATCGACGACAAGATCGCCGATGAGCACGGCTGGAAGGTCGGCTCGACCATCCCGGTGACCTACGAGGACGGCCGCAAGGGCCGGCTCACCGTGGGCGGTGTCTACGAGGGCAACCAGATGATCCGCGGCGTCATGGTCGACAGCGCCACGATCAGCCCGCACATGGCCACCGTCGCCGACTCCCAGGTGATGCTGAAGGCCAAGGGCGGCGCGACGGAGGCCAACAAGGACCTCCTGAAGAAGACGCTCGGCGAGAACCCGGCGATCAAGATCCAGACCAAGCAGGACATCTCTGACGAGATCGCCATGATCTTCACCCTGCTGCTGAACATGCTCTACGGGCTGCTCGCCATGGCCGTGATCGTCGCGGTGCTCGGTGTCATCAACACCCTGGCGATGTCGGTCTTCGAGCGGTCCAAGGAGATCGGCATGCTGCGGGCGATCGGCCTGGACCGGCGCGGCATCAAGCGGATGGTGCGGCTGGAGTCGCTGGTCATCTCGCTCTTCGGCGGAGTGCTCGGCCTCGGCCTCGGCGTCTTCTTCGGCTGGGCGGCCGGTGAGCTGGTCGCCACCGGACTGCCGACCTACGAGCTGGTCCTGCCGTGGGGCCGGATGGGGCTCTTCCTGCTGATGGCCGCGCTCGTGGGCGTCATCGCGGCGCTGTGGCCGGCCCGGCGGGCCTCCAAGCTCAACATGCTGATGGCCATCAAGGCCGAGTAGCGGCGAGCCGGACACGGGAACGTCCCCGTCCGCCCCTCTTCGGGGCGGACGGGGACGTTCGCGTTGCGGCCGCGGATCAGCGCCAGTCGCGGGCTCGCAGCGGAAGTCCCGAGGCCCCGCCCTCGGGGGTGCGGACGGCGAGGATCTGGTTGACCCCGATCCGGTTGCGTTCGAAGGAGAGGGCGGAGGCGGCCATGTAGAGCCGCCAGACCCGGGCCCGCCCCGGGGAGGTCAGCCGCATGCCCCGCGCCCAGGACCGCTCCAGGTTGGCGACCCAGCGGCGCAGCGTGAGCGCGTAGTGCTCGCGGATGGCCTCCACGTCGCGCACCTCGAAGCCCGCCGCCTCCAGCTGGGTGACGGTCCGGCCGACGGGGGCGAGCTCACCGTCCGGGAAGACATAGCGGTCGATGAACTCGTCCACGTGGTACGCCTCTTCGTCCGGCTGGGGGCGCCGGGCGATCTGATGGTTCAGCAGCCGCCCGCCGGGCCGCAGCAGCCCGTACAGGATGGCGGTGTACTCGGCGTAGCGCACGGCGCCCACATGCTCGGCCATGCCGATCGAGGAGATGGCGTCGTAGGGCCCGTCCGGGACCTCGCGGTAGTCCTGGACCCGGATCTCCACCTGGTCGGTCAGCCCCTGGTCCGCGACCCGCTTACGGGCGTACGCCGCCTGCTCCTCGGAGAGCGTGACACCGACGGCGCTCACCCCGTACTCGCGCGCCGCGTGCAGCACCATCGAGCCCCAGCCGCACCCCACGTCCAGCAGCCGCTGACCGGGCTTCAGGGCCAGCTTGCGGCAGACCAGGTCCAGCTTGGCGCGCTGGGCCTCCTCCAGGGTGGAGTCCGGCCCGTCCCAGTAGGCGCAGGAGTAGACCATCGAGGGGCCGAGCACCAGCTCGTAGAAGTCGTTGCCGACGTCGTAGTGGTGGCTGATGGCCTTCCGGTCGCGGCGCAGGGAGTGCACCGGGCCGAAGGAGGTACGGACCTCCTCACGGGGCGGGGTCGGCGGCAGCCCCGGACCGGCGAGCGCGATCAGCCGCCGGGCGGCGGTGCGCAGCGCGGGGTCGCGCAGCGCCTGGAGGCCGGTGCGGAGCCGGGACCGCGGCGGGCCGGCGGGGCCGCGCTCCCACAGCAGCCCGGACAGCCGGTCGAGGGCCTCGTACAGATCGCCCTCGACATCGAGGTCCCCGGCGACCCAGCCACGGGCCAGGCCCAGCTCGCCCGGCCGCCACAGCAGCCGGCGCAGCGCCCTGCGGCGCCTGATCACCAGGGTGGGGGCACCGGGCGGACCGGTCTCGCTGTGGTCCCAGGCGCGGACGCGGATCGGGAGAGGGGTTCCCAGCACCTCCTCGGCCAGGGTGGCGATCCGCCCAGCGGCGTCGGCCATTTCGCACCTCCATGATGGCGAGTCAAGAAGATTCACTCACCACGTAAACACCATGGAAGCGGCTGCGCAGTCCCGCCGACACGTCTGGAATCGGCAAAACAGCTTCAAAAGCGCGCCATCGGAGGGCGTCCGAGGGCAGACGTAAGGGCGTCCGCCCCACGGATGGCGGACGCCCTCGGCGTCAGTCGTACGGATCCGGCCGGGTATCCGGCCGGTGGTCAGGATGCCTTGGCCTTCTCGGCCGGTACCGACGGCTTGGCCACGGCGGCGGCGCTGACCGGGGAGGCGGCCTCGTAGAACTCCTCGCGGGGGTTCTCGATGGCACCGAGCGAGACGACCTCGCGCTTGAGGAACATCCCCAGCGTCCAGTCGGCGACCACCCGGATCTTGCGGTTGAAGGTCGGCATGGCCATGCCGTGGTAGCCACGGTGCATGTACCAGGCCAGACGGCCCTTCAGCTTGATCTTCATCTTGCCGAAGACGATCATCGCGACGCCCTTGTGGAGGCCCAGTCCCGCGACGGCACCCTTGTTGGCGTGCTTGTACTCCTTCTGCGGGAAGCCCCGCATACCGGAGACCACGTTGTCACCGAGGACCTTCGCCTGGCGCAGCGCGTGCTGGGCGTTCGGCGGGCACCAGGCTCCCTCGCCGACGGCGAGGTCCGGGACCTGGGCGTTGTCACCGGCGGCCCAGATGTAGTCGGAGCCCTGGACCTGGAGGGTCGGGGCGGTGTCCACATGGCCGCGCGGGCCGAGCGGCAGGCCGAACCGGGCGAGCGCCGGGTTGGGCTTGACGCCGGCGGTCCACACGATGGTGTTGGAGTCGACCTCCAGGCCGTTCTTGAGGACGACATGGCCGTCGATGCAGGAGTTCATCGAGGTCTCGAGGTAGACCTCGATACCGCGCTTCTGGAGGTGCTCCAGACCCCACTTGCCCAGCTTCGGGCCGACCTCGGGGAGGATCTTGTCGGCGGCGTCGACGAGGACGAACCGCATGTCCTCGCGCTTGACATTGGGGTAGTACTTGGCGGCGTCACGGGCCATGTCCTCGACCTCGCCGATGGTCTCCGCACCGGCGAAGCCACCGCCGACGAAGACGAAGGTGAGCGCCTTGCGCCGGATCTCCTCATCCGTGGTGGAGTCGGCCTTGTCGAGCTGTTCGAGGACGTGGTTGCGCAGGCCGATGGCCTCCTCTATGCCCTTCATACCGATACCGTTCTCCGCGAGACCGGGGATCGGGAAGGTGCGGGAGACCGCGCCGAGGGCGACGACCAGGTAGTCGAAGGGCAGCTCGTACGTCTCGCCGACGAGCGGCTGGATGACGGCGACCTTGCGGTCCTGGTCGATGGTCGACACTCGGCCGGTGAGGACCTCCGCCTTGGGGAGCACGCGCCGCAGCGGAACCACGACGTGGCGCGGGGAGATGCTGCCGGCAGCAGCTTCGGGGAGGAAGGGCTGGTACGTCATGTACGAGCGGGGGTCGACGACCGTGACGGTCGCCTCGCCGTACCGCATCTTCTTGAGGATGCGGCGCGCCGCGTACAGGCCTACGTACCCACCGCCTACAACGAGGATCCTGGGACGCTCCGTGGTGCTCATGATTCGAGTATCCAGCACCCCCAGGGGGGCACCTCGTGAGCCCCTTCACAAGCATGGTGGAGGTATCTGCTACACTCCGCCGCCCCCGTGCTGGATACCATACGAACGGGGCGGAACCACTGGCCGGATTCACACGTTCCCGGCCCCCCTGAGCAGGGCTTGTGACTGAACGCGGGAGTAGACCACGCACCCCGCACAGGGGTCCGCGACACCTCCCCGACACCTCACGATCCGGTCAGTTATGGGCCCCGGTCACCGAAACCGCCCCGGAGCGCCGCATCGGGCGGCCACCAGGCGCCTTTTTCATGTGAAGAGTTTCACGAACTTTCCCGGAGGGGCCTCGCGGAGGGCCCCCGAAGGGGGTTCCGGGGCCGCTCATACGTTATTCCACCCGCTCAGGCGATGCTCCAGGCGATCCCGTCGAGGATGTCATGTTCGCTCACCACGACCTCCTCGGCACCGGTCCGTTCCATGATCGAAAGCAGGATGAGCGCCCCCGCTCCGATCACGTCGACCCGCCCCGGATGCATCACCGGGATCCTTGCCCGCTCGTCGTGGGTGGAGCCGAGCAGCTTGCCGGTGATCTCGCGGACCTGGTCGAGGGTGATCCGGGAGTGGTGGATCGCGGAGGACTCGTACTCCGCCAGGCCCAGCGCGATCCCGGCCACCGTGGTGACCGAACCGGCCAGCCCGACCAGGGCGTGGCCGTCCGCGGGACGGCAGGCGCGGGTGAGCGGCACGGTCCGCTCGGCGAGGTCCAGCGCCGTGTCGACATCGCGCTTTATGGCCGCGATCTGATCCTCCGTCGGGGGATCGGTGATCCGGCCGTCCACCGCCAGATGGCGCTCGGTCAGCCGGACGCAGCCGATGTCCACGCTGCGGGCCGCCCGCACCCCCTCGCCGCCCTCGACGAACTCCGTCGAACCGCCGCCGATGTCCACCACCAGATACGGCCCGGGCACATGGGACCGGCCCATGAGCTCCTTGGTGGCCCCGGTGAAGGAGAACTCCGCCTCCTGGTCCCCGGTGATCACCTCCGGTTCGACACCCAGGATCTCCATGACCCCGCGCACGAACTCCTCGCGGTTCTCGGCATCGCGGGACGCGGAGGTGGCCACGAAACGGACGCGCTCGGCGCCCAGCTCCCGGATGACCTCGGCGTACTCGCGGCAGGCGGCGAAGGTGCGCTCCAGTGCCTCGGGGGCCAGCCGGCCCGTGCGGTCCACGCCCTGGCCCAGCCGGACGATCTTCATCCGGCGGTCGAGCTCGATCAGCTCCCCGGTGGCCGGATCGGCGTCGGCCACCAGCAGCCGGATCGAGTTGGTGCCGCAGTCCACGGCGGCGACGCGGGTCATGCGCTCTCCTCCCGGCTCGCGTCCTCGGCCCCGCGGGGGCCGACACACGGTCCCTTGCGCCACCACTCCGGCAGCATCGCGAGCGCCTCGTCCCCGAGCGGATTGACCCCGGGGCCGGCCGCGAGCGCATGGGCGACCAGGACGTGCAGGCACTTCACCCGGTCCGGCATCCCGCCCGCGCTGGGGAAGCCCTGGAGCACCTCGACGGCGTCGCGGCGCGCGATGTAGTCCTCGTGGGCGGCGCGGTAGGCGGCGGCGAGTTCGGGATCGGTGGCCAGCCGGGCCGTCATCTCCTTCATCACGCCCCCGGCCTCCAGCGTGCCGATCGCGGACGCGGCGCGCGGACAGGTCAGGTAGTAGAGGGTGGGGAAGGGCGTACCGTCCTCGAGCCGCGGCGCGGTCTCCACGACGTCCGGATTGCCGCAGGGGCAGCGGTGCGCGATCGCACGCAGACCCCGGGGCACCCGGTTCAGCTGCTCCCGTACGGCGTGGATGTCCGCGTCGGTGGGCGCGGTGGGCTCCGTCTGGGGCGGGGGCGTATCCATGAGTGGGAAGTTCTTCTTCTTCGTTTCGATTCGTCACCGGGTGCGCCGGTGGCCGGGGCGCGGCGCCTCAGCGGGCCGCGCCGGCCGCCCCCGCCGCGTCCGCCGTGTCCACGGCGTCCCAGAGGTTGGTGTACCAGGGCCGGCCGGCCGCGCCCTGGTCGGTGGAGCGCTCGGCGGAGCCGCTGCCGTCCACCACGCTGTAGCCGGTCTCCCCCGGCATCAGGAAGTGCAGCCGCTCCCGGGCCTGCCGCTCGGTGTAGGCGGGGTCGCGCAGCCGGGCCTTCTGCTCCCGCAGCTGCTTGACGTCCTCACGGGCCCGCTGGGCCTCGCGCCGCTGCTCGGCGATGTCGGAGCGCTGGGAGATGTACTGCCGCATCGGATAGGCGAGCGCCACGACGAGGGAGCAGACGACCAGCGCGAGCAGGGCCGCCCGGCCGGTCAGCCGGCCCCGGCGGCGCTTGGTCCGCACGCGGTAGACCCGGGCGGCGGCGTGCTCGCCGAGCGCCTTGAGCCTGGTCGCGGTGGAGAACCGTTCGCGATCCGCCGGCACGTCGCCTCCCCGGTGATGACTTCGCTTCGAGTAACGCCGTCCCCGGCCACGGTACGGGACCGCAGCCGGGGACGGGTGTCAGACGTGTCCGCTCAGCCCTTGAAGCGCGGGAAGGCGGAACGGCCCGCGTACACCGCGGCGTCGTCGAGGATCTCCTCGATGCGCAGCAGCTGGTTGTACTTGGCCACCCGCTCGGAGCGGGCCGGGGCGCCGGTCTTGATCTGGCCGCAGTTGGTGGCGACGGCCAGGTCGGCGATGGTGACGTCCTCGGTCTCACCGGAGCGGTGCGACATCATGCACTTGTAGCCGCTGCGCTGGGCCAGCTCGACGGCGTCCAGGGTCTCGGTCAGCGAGCCGATCTGGTTGACCTTGACCAGCAGGGCGTTCGCGGTGTCGCTCTCGATACCGCGGGACAGCCGCTCGGGGTTGGTGACGAAGAGGTCGTCGCCGACCAGCTGGACCTTGTCGCCGAGCTGCTCGGTGATGGTCTTCCAGCCCTCCCAGTCCTCCTCGTTCAGCGGGTCCTCGATGGAGACCAGCGGGTACGCGTCGACCAGCTCGGCGTAGTACGAGGTCATCTCCGCGGCGGTGCGGGACTGCCCCTCGAACTGGTAGGTGCCGTCCTTGTAGAACTCGGACGCGGCGACGTCCAGCGCGAGCGCGATGTCCTGGCCCGGCTGGTAGCCGGCCTTCTTGACCGCCTCGAGGATCAGGTCGAGGGCCTCGCGGTTGGAGCCGAGGTTCGGCGCGAAGCCGCCCTCGTCGCCGAGGCCGGTGGACAGACCGCGCTCCTTCAGCACGGACTTCAGGGTGTGGTAGACCTCGGTGCCCCAGCGCAGGGCCTCGGAGAAGGACTCCGCGCCGACCGGGGCGATCATGAACTCCTGGATGTCCACATTGGAGTCGGCGTGCGACCCGCCGTTGAGGATGTTCATCATCGGGACCGGCAGCAGATGGGCGTTCGGGCCGCCGAGGTAACGGAAGAGGGGGAGGTCGGACGCCTCGGAGGCGGCGTGCGCGACGGCGAGGGAGACACCGAGGATCGCGTTGGCGCCGAGCGAGGACTTGTCCGGGGTGGCGTCCAGGTCGAACATCGCCTGGTCGATCAGCCGCTGCTCGGTGGCGTCATAGCCGACCAGCTCGGGACCGATCTGCTCGATCACGGCGAGGACGGCCCTCTCCACGCCCTTGCCGTTGTAGCGGTTCTTGTCGCCGTCACGGAGCTCGAGGGCCTCGAAGGCGCCGGTGGAGGCGCCGGACGGAACGGCGGCACGGCCCGTGCTGCCGTCGTCGAGGCCGACCTCGACCTCGACCGTGGGGTTGCCTCGCGAGTCGAGGATCTCGCGAGCTACGACGACGTCGATGGACGGCACGAGGTTCTCCTTCGTATGGGTCTGCGGTAGCAGCACGAGCCTAACGGGCCGGGAGGGCTGCGCCCCGCGTTCGCCCGCCCCACGAGACGGGGGCGTGACACAAAAAACGAGATTCCGGATTACATATCCGGATTTCCGGGGAATGCGTGAGCCCCGGCGGAACGTGCCGTCGGGGCGGCACGTTCGGCCGGGGCTCGTTCAGGCCGTAGCCGTATCCGTGGCCGTGGCTCAGCGGAGGTGCAGCTGCTGGCCCGGGAAGATGAGGTCGGCCTTCTCGATGATGTCCTTGTTCAGCTTGAAGAGCTTCTTCCAGCCGCCCTTGACATCGTGCGCCTTGGCGATCTTGCCGAGGGTGTCGCCGGACTTGACCTTGTACTCGCCGTCACCCTTCTTGATCGGGCCACGGGTCTCCTGGCGCGCGGCGTGCTCGGGCGCGGTGCGGGGCTCCGCCTTCGGCTGGGCCGGCTTGGCGGCCGGGGCCGACTTGGTGGAGGCCGAGGACTGGTCCTGCGAACCGGACGGCGCCGACGGCGCGGACGGCGCGGACGGGCTGCCGCCGGAGGTCAGGCCCGTACCGCAGACCGGCCAGGCGCCCTTGCCCTGGCTGCCGAGGACCTTCTCGGCGATCTGGATCTGCTGGGCCTTGCTCGCCTTGTCCGCGGTGGAGGCGTAGGCCGTGCCGCCGTAGGCGGCCCAGGTGGAGCTCGAGAACTGGAGGCCGCCGTAGTAGCCGTTGCCGGTGTTGATGGACCAGTTGCCGCCGGACTCGCACTGCGCGACCTGGTCCCACTGGGAGGTGGTGGCGGCGGAAGCGGAGGTCGCCCCGATCAGCGGCGCCGCCACGGCGGCACCGGCGAGACCGGTGAGTGCGGCGATACGGGTGGCCTTGGAGGGGCGGCGGTGCTTCCCGTTGGACTTGAGCATGTTTGGTTCGTTTCCTCACCGACGCCTACGAGGTGAGCTGTCGGGTTCGGACGTGAGTTGCCCGGCCGGTCGCGATGGTCGCGCCCGGCTTCACCCCTAGCCGACAAGCCCGTGTCCACAGGCCACTCGGCACCTACCTTGGGTCCCCCGCTCCTGCCTTCGGCGCTGACGCGTCGGTTCCCCCCGACCGCCGGCAGGATTCGGCGTGACGATCGGCGGTGCCCGCGGTGGCGAGCGGAAAAACGGTAAACACACCTTCCGAGAACGTTCAAACACCCCAAGCGGAGCGAATGGGTATGTAATTGATCTCACCCGGCCCACATCGACGCAGGTGGGCCAGGCGAGGAGAGATCGGACACGGGGTACGGCCCGGATATTGTGACGAGATGCATGTCTCACGGGAACCAGATCGGGCAATTCCCCCCGAATCACTGCTCCCTGATGGTGAGGTCAAGTCGCTGACCAGGGATGATCAGGTCGGGGTCGACCCCGATGAGGTCCTCGTTGTTTTCGTAGATCCCTTCCCAACCCCGGGCCACGTTCCGGTGCTCGGCGATCCCTGACAGGTTGTCACCGGGGCGAACGGTGTAATCGTCACCCGCGGGGCTCTGCTCGCGGTCCGAAGCCTCGCGCGAGGCATGGCGCCCGGAGGGCCGGGCGTCCGACGAACCGCCGTCATCGGCCCGCTCCCCTGCGTCCGGGGCGCCGCGGTGGCGGCCGGAGGACGTGGGGCCGGCGGAGGGAGTCGTCGAGGGCGCCTTCGCGCGGTCGGAGCCGCCCGACTCCGGACCGTCCGACTCCGGACCGTCCGAGGCCCGGCGATCCGACTCCGAGCCGTCCCGCCCGTCGGGGGACTTGGAGGCGTGGGGCGCCTCGGACCCCTCGGTCGAGCCCGGCTCATCCGTCTTATCGGTATTGCCGGATGTCTCCGAACCGTCCCGCGACGGGGAGGAGGAGCCGTCCTGCCCCCGGTCCCCCGGCTCGTCCCCGCCGCGGCCCGTGCCCGGGTCCGGGGTGGCCGCACCGCCGGGGTCCACATCGGGGGCGCCGGCGTCATCGGCGAGCCCGGCGCCCAGCGCACAGCTCGGCCAGGCGTCGGGGCCACGGTCGCCGAGGATCGCCTCGGCGACGGATATCTGCTGGGAGCGGCTGGCCAGGTCGGGGCGCGGGGCGTACTCCGTGCCGCCGTACCGCTTCCACATGTCGAGGGTCAGCTGAAGCCCGCCGTAGAAGCCGTTGCCCTCGTTGGCACTCCACATCCCGCCGCTCTCGCACTCGGCGACCTGGTCCCAGGTGGCGGCCGGGGCGGCCTGTGCGCCGGCCGCCCCGAAGAGGGGGATGGCGAGGCCCGCCCCCGTGACCCCCGCCGCGACGATGATGGCCGGGACCTGACGAGGGCGACGGTGTCGACCATTACCGGAACGCATGCGATTGACCTCTCCTAGGCGCTATGGCGACTCGGTTTGCCGGTGAACATAGCGAGGGCCCTCGATCATCACAAGCGGATGTATCCCAGGTCACGCCGAGGTCACACGGCTGATGTTTCGTCACCTATGTCGCGCCGTACGGGGCTTGGGCCCTCAGCCGCCGGTGGAATTCCAGGTCACCGGAAGCGTGCGCAGCCCGCGCATGATGAGCCCGCCGCGCCATCGCAGATCCTCCGGATCGGCCGCGAGCCGCAGTCCGGGCAGCCGCCGCAGCAGGGTGCCGATCGCGGTCCGGGCCTCCAGCCGGGCCAGCGGGGCGCCCAGACAGTAATGGATGCCGTGGCCGTAGCCGAGGTGCTGATTGTCCCGGCGGGTGAGGTCGAGGACATCCGGCGCCGCGAACCGCTCGGGGTCCCGGTCGGCGGCGGCGAGCACCACCAGCACCGGCTCGCCCTCGGCGATGCGCTGCCCCGCGAGGGTGAGCGGCTCGGTGGCGAACCGCCAGGTGGCGATCTCCACGGGTCCGTCGTAGCGCAGCAGCTCCTCGACCCCGGCGGCCAGCAGCCGCTCGTCCCCTTCTTCCACCGCCCGCTGCATATGGGCGCGCTGCTCCGGATTGCGCAGCAGTGCGTAGACGCCGTTGCCGATCAAGTTGATGGTCGTTTCGAAGCCGGCGAAAAGAAGCACGAAGCACATCGCGGCGGCCTCGTTCTCGGTGAGGTGCTCACCGTGGTCGCTGGCCCGGATCAGCCCCGAGATCAAGTCCTCGCCGAAATCGCCGCGCTTGCGGTGGATCAGCTCGGCGAGGTACCCGCGGATCCGCTTCACCGCTCGGGCCACTCCGCCCCGGGGCCCGGAGCCGTGGCGGATCATCATGCCCGCCCAGTCCCGCAGATCGTCCTGGTCCTCCCGCGGCACCCCGAGCAGATCGCAGATGGCATAGATAGGGAGGGGAAAGGCGAACTCATGGATGAGGTCCGCCTCTCCCCTCTCCTCGAAGGCGTCGATGAGCTGATCGGTGAGGGTCCGCACCCGGGGGGCGAACTCGGCCACCCGGCCCGGGGTGAACGCCTTCGACACCAGCCGCCGCAGCCGGGTGTGGTCCGGCGGGTCGATATTGAGCAGATGCGTCATCAGCTCGGCGCTGCGCTCCCCGGGGATGCCCACCTTGCCCTTGGCGTGGGCCGCCGCGCTGTGCCGCTGGGGGTTCTTCGAGAGCCGGGGATCGGCCAGCGCCTTCTTTGCATCCGCGTAACGGGTCACCAGCCAGGCGTCGACACCGCTGGGCAGCGTGGTGCGGTGCACGGGGGCGTGGTCGCGTAGCCAGGCGTACGCAGGGTAGGGATCGGTGGCGAACTCCCAGGTGAAGAGGGTGGGAGCGGAGCTGTCACAGGGCTGTTCCGACACCCCCCGACGATACCGGCGAGGGCCCGCCCCGCCCGGTCTGCCGGAAGTACCGGGAGACGAGCGAAATAACGGAATAAGCGAAACAAAGCGAATAAAGGAGTCATGAGCGGGATGAATGGCTAGCGGAATTCACCATTCATCTCCACACACCCTTCACGATCCACACACAGCGCGGGTCGAATGCCCGGATATCTGATGGCTGAGGCCCCCGTTCGGCGGATGCCCGCGCCGCCCTGGTACGAACCCCCGAGACCTGCCCTGACGTCGGTCAACGCAGTGAACTGGCGGTGCATATGAGCCAACGTCAGATGAACGAATGGGACTGGGGCACATGCGCGGAGACCGGGGTTACCGGTGATACGATCACCGCGCTTGCCAGGCGAGCCAAGGGCGCGTAAGACACACGGCGATCCGGCACATCAGCCGAGAGGATCCCCACTCTGAGGAGCATTATGCCGCCAGTTGGGCATATGGAGCCGTTCCGGCGCACCGACGCCTGTGCGCTGCCGTCGGCAAGACGAGTGCGATGTCCCCGGAACCCGCGGGCGCCGTACGGGCGCTGACTTACCGCCGCTCAGACCATTCCAGACGCAAACGCACCACACCCCCTAAAGTCCCTGGCGGTCTAGTCGTTTAAAGAGAGTCTCAATGACGCAATATCTACAGGATCCAGCACTCTGGGCCCTGATCGCTGGCACGCCTCTCGCCGCAACCGCCATTATCCGCGGGCGAAGGGCGCGGGCGAATCTGCGCCAGGAGAAGGCGGAGCTCGAGAAACGCTCGGCCGAGCTCGAGAACAATTACGCCGAGGCGGTGCAGGACGCCCAGAGTCGCGCCGAGGAAGCCACCAAGAGCGCGCTGAAGTCCGCTATGCGTACGCTTCAGGGTCTCGCCAACGAGCAGCAGCTGGCCCTCTCCAAGACACAGGAAAAGTACGGCGAGCACCAGCTTCTCCAGGACCTCCTGGAGATCGACCACATGAACTCGCAGTTCGGTCGGCGTGCCCAGTCCATCGCGGTGCTCTGTGACGGCTGGCTGGGCCGGCAGCGGGCCGTGGCCTCGGTGTACGACGTGGTGCGCAGCGCGAAGGGCCGCATCCGTCACTACACCCGGGTGGAGATCCGCTCGCAGAGCAACTTCGCCCTGGTGAGCCGGGCCGTGGAGCCGGTCGCACTGGCGCTGGCCGAGCTTTTGGACAACGCGACCAGTTACTCCGCTCCCGACTCGCCGATCGACATCACCATTCGTACCGTCCCCAAGGGCGTCTGCGTCATCATCGACGACGCCGGCGTCGGTATGAACGAGGAGGAGAAGAACCGGGCGGACAAGCTGCTCTCGGCCACGCACGCCACAGGTGTAACAGGACTCGGCAATCCGCCGCAGTTCGGTTTCGCGGTGATCGGTGTGCTCGCCGCGCGCTACGGCTTCACGGTGTCCGTCGATTCGGCCTCTCCCTACGGTGGTGTACGCGCGGTTGTGCTTCTCCCCGAGGACCTTCTGACCAATATGCCCGAGCCGGAAGAGCAGCCGACGACCCACGTTCCCGACGCGGCCGACGAGCCGCATATGAGCGGTTCCACCTTGAGTGCTTCCACCGTGAGCGGTTCCACCACCGGGGGCCTGCCCAAACGTCGCCGCAAGGGTGCGATTTCCATCGTCCCCAGAACGGACGCCCAGGGTGCCCAGGGCCGGACGAGCGAGGAAACCGCTTCGATCATGGGCGCCTTCCAGCGCGGCACTCAGTCCGGACGCTCAGCATCAAACCCGAACAGGGAAGGGCATGATCCTCAGTGAACAACGACCTGTCATGGATGCTTGAGAGCGCCCTGGAAGTACCAGGGGCTCGTCACGCGATCCTGGTCTCCGCCGACGGTCTGCTGATGGCCCGTTCTCAAGAGGTCGCAAAGGACGAGGCCGACACCGTCGCGGCGGCGATGAGCGGCATCCAGTCGCTGAGCCGCACCATGGCCGGCTTCTGCGGTGGCACCCATATGACGTGGCGCCAGACCCTGGTCGAGTTCGACGGTGGCTGGGTCTTCCTCATCTCCGCGGGTGAGGGCGCCTATCTGGCGGTCTCCTCCGCTCCGGATGTCGACATGGCCGACATCACCTTCCGGATGCAGCAGCTTGTCGGGCAGCTCGGCAAGGCGCTGACCACACCACCTCGCGAAAACACCGGTATCCAGGCATGACGGCACCAGGCGAGCAGGAGCCCGAGTCCGCTCAATTAGTGCGACCGTACGTCATCACCAACGGTCGAGGGCTCCCGGAGAATGACCAGTTCAACCTGATCACACTGGTCACCGCGTCCGAACAGAGACAACCCGGTCATCTCGACCCGGAGAAGCGCAGGCTCTTGGAGCTGTGCGCGGGTGGTTACCTCTCGGTTGCCGAGATAGCCGGGCATATGGGGCTTCCGATCGGCATCGTGAAGGTCCTGCTGTCCGATCTCTCGACGGACGGATATCTGGTCACCCGCGCCCCCGCGCCTCCCGCGCAGCTTGTCGATGTTTCGCTCCTTCAGGAGGTGCTGGATGGGCTCCAGGCCCGTTTCGGATGACGACGTCTATCTGAACGAAGCGGTGCAGATCGCGGCCAAGATCCTGGTCGTAGGGCACTTCGCGGTCGGCAAGACGACGTTCATCGGCACCATGTCCGAGATCCCTCCGCTGCGCACCGAGGAGCGGATGACTCAGGCCGGAGCCCACGTCGATGACCTCATGGGCACCCGGGGCAAGACCACGACCACCGTGGCCATGGACTTCGGTCGCCTCACGCTCAGCGACAGACTTGTCCTGTATCTCTTCGGCACACCTGGACAGGAACGCTTCGTCCAGGTGTGGGAGGACATGACCCGAGGCGCCCTCGGGGCACTGATTCTCGTCGATCCCGAACGGCTCAAGGAGTCCTTCCCGGTGATCGACTTGGTGGAGCACTACGGGCTCCCCTATGCGATTTCCGTCAACCACTTCGACGGCACACCGGACCGCCCCGACGAGGAATTGCGCGAGGCGCTCGATCTGCTGCCCGAGACCCCGATCGTCACCTGTGACGCACGTGACGAGAAGTCATCGGCCAACGCGCTGATAACGCTTGTCCGTTACCTACAGGAACGTACCCGCTAGGAGCACCTGATGAACATGCAATCGGATTTTCCGGCGGTGCCACCACCCGGCTGCCCCGCCCATGGCAGCGGCAAGCGGGTGCCGCTGTACGGGACGGAGTTCGCCGCCGATCCGGGTGCCTACTACACGTATATGCGCTCGTACGGCCCGGCCGCGCCGGTAGAGCTCTCCCCGGGGGTCGAGGCCACGCTGGTCACCGACTACTCGGCGGCGCTCCAGCTGCTTCAGAATCCGGACACCTTCCGGAAGGACTCGCGCCGCTGGCGCGACTACAACGAAGGCAAGGTCAGTCGGGACAATCCGGTCGTCCCGCTGCTGGAATACCGGCCGAACTGCATGTTCACCGATGGCGCCGAGCATATGCGGCTGCGTCAGGCGGTGACCGACAGCCTGGCCCGGGTGGATGCGCATCGACTGAGCCGCCATGTCGAGCGCGTCTCGGAATATCTGATGGACCAGTTCCTCGCCCGGGGCTCCGCCGATCTGCTCAACGATTACGCCAAGCTGCTGCCGCTGTTCGTTTTCAATGAACTCTTCGGATGCCCGGCCGAGATCGGCGACCGGGTCATCTTCGGTATCTCCGGGATTTTCGACGGAATCAATGCGGAGAAGGCGAACGAGGTACTCGGCCAGAGCGTCGCCGAGCTCGTCCAGCTGAAGCGCAAGCAGCCCGGGGAGGATGTCACCTCCTGGCTTATGCAGCACCATGCCCAGCTGAACGATGAAGAAATGGTTCATCAGCTGGTGCTGTTGCTGGGTTCCGGCGCCGAGCCCCAGCGGAATCTCATCGCCAACGCACTGCTGCTCCTGCTCTCCGACGAGCGGTACTCGGGAGCCGGGCTGCTGGTCGAGGACGCCATAGACGATGTGCTGTGGAACAGCCCGCCGATGGCCAACTACGCTCCGCATTATCCGGTTTCGGATGTGGACTTCGCCGGAACCCGGCTGCGGGCCGGCGATCTGGTACTGGTCTCCATCGCGGCCGCGAACACCGACCCGGCCCTGTCCGCCTCCCGGCAGCAGCTCAGCAAGCGGGCCCACCTCGCCTGGAGCGCCGGTCCGCACGCCTGCCCGGCCAAGGACACCGCTCAGCTCATTGGTGTGGTGGCCATCGAAAAACTGCTCAACAAGCTGCCGGACATCGAAATCGCGGTGCCGGAGTCGAGTCTCACTTGGCGTCCGGGCCCGTTCAACCGCGGGCTTACCGCACTGCCCGCCCGATTCACTCCGATACGTACGGATAAACAGCCTGTTACCAGGCAGGAGATCCCCACGGGCGATCATCGCGCCCACGCCCAGAATAAGCAGGAGAGGGGCGGCTTGTGGAGTTCGTTCCTCACATGGTGGAGGGCGTGATCTAGGTCACACCAGGGTTCCTATTTCATACCGCATGAATGCTCAACAGGACGGGTAGGAAGTATCGCGCAATTTTTGTTGGCCAAAATCTAAGAGGAGCTGTCGTGAGGTCTCCCGCCGCCGACGACATCAGTGTCGGTCGACGATCAGCGGTTTCACTCATACCTCGACCGCACCCCCACCCCTGCGGCCAATCGAACACCTACCCTAATTTCGCGGAAGCACACGCGATAGGAACCCAGATACCCGCCCCACCGGGCGGGTATCTTCTCGTGGGACGTGAAGAGCGGGTTTTCCCGCCGCACAAACCCAAACAGCCGTTCCTCTCGATTCAGCGGGAGGTTCGATGAACGGTTTCCGTTCGGGTGAGGTGCTGCTCGGTGACCTCGCCACGGGGCAGCTGACCCAGCTGTGCCAGGTGGCGGGGTTGAGCGAGGCCGATACGGCCGCCTACAGGGGGGTGCTGATCGAGAGTCTGGGGGCCTCGGCCGGACGGCCGTTGGCCCTGCCGCCCCCGTCGCGAACCTTTCTCTCCGACGACCACAGCCCCGTGGAGTTCTCCCTGGCGTTCCTGCCGGGCCGGACTCCGGATTTGCGGGTGCTGGTGGAGCCGGGTTGCTCCAGCGGCGACGACTTGGCCGAAAATGGCCGGGCCGGTCTCCAGGCGATCCACGCCATGGCGGACCGCTGGGGGTTCTCGACCAACCAGCTCGACCGGCTCGAGGACCTGTTCTTCCCCGGCTCCCCCCAGGGCCCGATGGCCCTGTGGTGCGCTCTGGAGCTCCGCCCCGGCGGGGTCCCCGGGGTGAAGGTCTATCTCAACCCCTCGGCGAACGGCGCCGACCGGGCCGCCGAAACGATCCGCGAGGCGCTGGCCAGGCTGGGCCATCACCAGGCGTTCGACTCGCTGCCCCGGGCGGAGGGCTTCCCGTTCTTCGCCCTGGACCTCGGCGACTGGGACGCCCCACGGGTGAAGGTCTACCTCAAGCACCCCGGCCTGTCCCCCACCGAAGCGGGCTCCCTCGCCAGGATGACGCCCGCGCCGGGCCGGGAGGGGCTGGAGGAGTTCTTCCGCACCGCCGGCGACCTCCCCGCCCCCGGGGAACTCGGCGCCGACGACGAGGGCACCGACCGGCTCACCGGACGCCCCGCCCTCACCTGCCACTCCTTCACGGAGACGGCGAGCGGACTGCCCAGCGGATACACCCTCCACGTGCCCGTCCGCGACTACGTCCGGCACGACGGCGAGGCACGGGAGCGGGCAGTGGCCGTACTGCGCGGCAATGGCATGGACAGTACGGCCCTGGACCGGGCGCTGGCGGCAGTGAGCCCGCGCCCCCTCGGCGACGGTGTGGGCCTGATCGCCTATCTGGCACTGGTCCACCAGCGCGGCCGACCGCTGCGGGTGACCGTCTACGTCTCCTCCGAGGCGTACGAGACACGGCCGCCCCGCGAGACGCTCCCCACCCGCGACCGGGTGCGGGCACGGCTGTGACATCCGCCGAGACACGGAACAACGAACAGAAGACAGGAGCAGCGGTCAGCGTGGAGCCGTACAGGATCAAGGTTGTCGAACCGATACCCTTCACCACACGGCAGCAGCGCGAAGAAGCGCTGAAGCGTGTCAACTACAACCTCTTCGACCTGCGTGCCGAAGAGGTGACCATCGATCTGCTCACCGACTCGGGCACCGGGGCACTCTCCGCCGCCCAGCTCGCCGCGGGAATGGCCGGCGACGAGTCCTACTCGGGATCCCGCTCGTTCTACCGGTTCCACGAGACGGTCACCGAGCTCACCGGTTATGCGCATGTCCTCCCGGCCCACCAGGGGCGCGCAGCGGAGCGGGTGCTGTTCACCACCCTGCTGGAGCGCGGCAATCTGGTGCTGTCGAACACCCACTTCGACACCACCCGGGCCAATGTCGAGCTGAACGAGGCCGAGGCGCGCGATCTGCCGTGTCCGGAGGCCAAGAACCTCGACAGCACCGACCCGTTCAAGGGCAACATCGACCTGGACGCGCTCGCCCGGACGCTGTCCGGGCCCGAGGGCTCCCGGGTGGCGGTGGTGGTCATGACGATCACCAACAACGGCGGTGGCGGCCAGCCCGTCTCCATGGAGAACCTCAAGCGGACGGCCGCGCTGTGCCGTCAGCACGGGGTTCCGCTCTTCCTGGACGCCGCCCGGTTCGCGGAGAACGCCTGGCTGGTCACCCGCCATGAGGAGGGCTACCGCGACCGCACCCCCCGGCAGGTCGCGGAGGAAGCGTTTCGGCTGGCCGACGGCTGCATGATGAGCGCCAAGAAGGACGGCATCGTCCACATCGGCGGCTTCATCGGCACCAACGACCCGGAGCTCGCCCAGAAGTGCGAGCTGCTCCTCATCGCCACCGAGGGGTTCGCGACCTACGGCGGTCTGGCCGGACGCGACCTCGACATGATGGCGCAGGGGCTGACCGAGGTGACCGAGGTGAGCTATCTCGCCGAGCGCGCCGGGATCGCCTCCCACCTCGCCCAGCGGGTCCGCGCCGCGGGCGTGGACATCGTCGAGCCGCCCGGTATGCACGCGCTCTACCTCAACGCCGGACGGCTGCTGCCGCACATCCCGCCCCACCACTACCCGGGCCACGCCCTGGCCTGCCAGCTCTACCTGGAGGGCGGCATCCGCTCGGCCGAGCTGGGCTCGCTCTACCTCGGTGAGGAGGACGAACACGGAAACCCGGTGAAGAGCGCGCCGTACGAACTGGTCAGGCTCGCCCTGCCGCGCCGGGTCTACACCCGTAGCCACTACGACCACGTGGGTGAGACGCTCGCGAAGATCGCCAAGAACGCGGACCAGGTGTACGGCTTCCGGATCACCGAGCAGTCCCCGATCCTGCGCCACTTCCGCGCCACGCTGGAGCCGGTGCCCCTCAGGGGCTGACCGACGCACGACCGGACCGCGGGCCCGGCACCGGAAACCACCGGTGCCGGGCCCGCGTCGTACGCCCGCCCCGGCGCGCCGCCCCGGCACCCGGTGCCGGGTGCACGCCGCTCAGCCGTTGCCGAACGAGCCGCTGCCGCCCTCGGTCCAGGTCGGCCGGGTCTCCGCGCCGCCCTCGCCGGAGTCCCGGGTCCCGGAGCCGCCCAGTTCGTACGGACGGCGGCGGCCACCGTCCCGGTCCAGCTCATCGGGCTCGCGGTGCTGGGTGACATAGCCGACCCGGTCCCCGTCGTCCTGGTGCCCCGGGCCGTGGCCCGCCGCCCTGGCCTCGTGGTCGGCCTCCTGGGCCCTCTGCCAGGCACCGGCGCGGGGCTGCGGCCGCTGGGGCGGGGCCGATTCACGGGCCCGTAGCCGTATCCCCCACCACACGGCCCCGACGCACAGGATGACGACCACCAGACCGACGATGAACGGACCCGTCCCGATCAGCAGGTCCCGGGCCACGGCGAGATCCTCGGTGTACGTATCCATCCCTGCCGGGTACCCGGACCCGCCCGGATATCACCCGGGCCTCCGGGACCACACGGCCCCCGCGCCGTCCTACCGCGCCGCCTGAGCCCGCAGCCGACTTCCGCCGGTCCGCTCAGCCCTCCGCCGCCCGGATCGCGTCACGGTAGGAGCGGGCCGCCGCGCGCAGCGCCGCCTCCGGGTCCACACCGTCCGCCTCGGCGCGCACCGCGAGCGCCAGCAGCTCATAGCCGATGCCCGAGCCGTCCGGCAGCGCCACGTCGAGACCGGCCGTACGGGCGCGGAAGGCCAGCTTGGCGGTCAGCGCGAGCGAGGGCTGAGCGAGCGGTACCCCTTCGGTGACCGAATCGCGCCGCTTCTCGGCCGCCTTGGTCCGCAGCCAGTGGCGCCGGACGTCCTCGGCGGTCTCGGCGGACTCGTCGCCGAAGACATGCGGATGGCGGTGGATCAGCTTGTCCACGATGCCGCCCGCCACATCGTCGATCGAGAACGGGTGCTCGGGGTCGTCCTGGGCGATCCGGGCGTGGAAGACGACCTGGAGCAGCACGTCCCCGAGCTCTTCGAGCAGCGCCTCGCGGTCGCCCTCCTCGATGGCCTCGACGAGTTCGTACGCCTCCTCGATGCCGTACTTCACCAGCTCCTCGTTGGTCCGGGTGCCGCTCCACGGGCATTCGGCGCGGATCCGGTCCATGACCTGCACCAGATCGAGCAGCCGCGCGCCCGGCAGATCGTAGGAACCGGGCAGCAGCTCCAGGTCCGGCATCGCCGCACGGCCGGATCCGGCCAGCCGCGCCAGCCCGTCGGTCAGCTCGGACTCGCCCTCGGCGGAGGTGATCACGACGGCCGTGCGGCCACCCTCCGCCAGGCAGTAGTCGACCAGTTCGCGCGCGGCCGGGGAGCCCGGCTCCACCTCGACGCCCGCCTCCCGCAGATACGGCAGCTGCGGATGGTCCGGATCGCCGGAGAGCACCCGGTCGGCACCGCGCAGCGCCTGCCAGGCGGGCCAGGACAGCAGCCCGGGGGCCACCCGGTGGCTGGTGGTGAGCAGGACGATGCGGCCGGTGGGGGCGGTGGCGTCGGCGGGGGCGGGCGAGTCAGGTGCGGTCACCCCTGAAACGTAACTTACGCCTGCTCCGGGGTACCGCCGGAGGTGCGCAGCCATGCCTCCTTGGCCAGGACGGCGGTGCCCTGGGTGTTGTCCCACTTTCCGTAGCGGGGGTTCACCTTGATGTGGAGCGCCTTGGAGGTCTGGGTGAACACCTCGTTGACCTTGGAGGTGCCCAGCTTGCGCAGCAGGCCGTTGCGCGTGAGGTCCATCCGGACCGCCTCGTCGATCCCGTCGGGCGCGATGCCCTGCTGGAGATACAGGGCGCGCAGGGCGGTGCCCCCGCCGCTCTGCTTCTCCGCGGCGGCGCGGGCACGCTGGACCTCGCGGCGGCTGGGGCTGATCCCGTTGTCCTCACCGGCCCGCTCGATCACCCGGAACTGGATCATCCGGATCAGCGTGTCCTGGCTCAGCCGGCCGCTGCCCGCGACCATCTGAGCCGCCCTCGGGTCATTGCCCTGCGCCTCCCGGACGGCCTTGACCTGTGACTGGAGCTGGGACACGGTGATCCGGCCGTCGTCCAGGACCGCCGCGGCGCCGGGCCGCGGAGCGTCGCCGCACGCGGTGAGCAAAGGCGCGGAGAGCAGCAGCGCGGACGCGGCGGAGACGGTGAGCGCAGTACGGCGGCGGATCATTGAGCCTCCCGGCAGAGATCGTGCGGCGCGACAAACGATCTGGCGTTGATCGATGGTATGGAGTCGGCGCGGCCTAGGCCACTGCTTGGACAACGATTCACCACGGTCTTGGTCAGCCTCCGGCCGCCGTCCACCCGGCAGGGCCTACCGGCCGCCGGTGCGCGCGGGCAGTTTCATGGTGGGGCAGCCGCCCAACACCCGCCGCATCGCGGCCTTCTCCGCCCCGGTCACCCACAGCCCGTACACCTCCTTCACCACCACCTGACGCGCCACATAGTCGCAGCGGTACGCCGTGTTGGGCGGCAGCCAGGTCGCCGCGTCGCCATCGCCCTTACGGCGGTTGGCGGAGGCGTCCACGGCGATCAGGTTGAGCGGATCGTTGGCGAACGCCAGGCGTTTGTCCCGGTCCCACTTCCAGGCGCCCTTCTGCCAGGCGTCCGACAGCGCGACCACATGATCGATGTCCACCTTGCTGCGGCCCCGGACGAACCGCACATCGCGGCCGGTGTACGGCTCGTCGGTGAGCGTGCCCGAGGCGACCAGGCAGTGGCCGTCGCGGAACTTCACGTCCTTCAGGTCCCGCTTGAGGATGTCGTCGCGGGTCCCGCAGCCGTTGTCGTCGGTGTCCACCCACGAGCTGCCGAACTCATCGCGCTCATAACCCGTCTTCGGCGCACGCCCCTTGACTGTGAGCGAGGCCACAGCGGAGAGAGCCGATCCGGACACCGCGGGCCCGCTCGTACCGCCCCCGCCCTTCTCCCCGGCCTTGCCGTCCTGGTCACCGGCCTTGCAGCCGCCGACCGCCAGCAACGCGGCCAGCACCACCGCAGAACCCCGCATCGGTATGCGAAACCGTCCCTGCAACCTTCCCGCCCCCTTCGCGTATCTTTTCGCACAGACCGCCCACACGATAAGGACCCTGGATGGACACGGCCGCAACCGCTCCGCCCGGCACCGGCGCCGAGGGGGCGACCGCCGTCACCACGGGGCGTACCCGGCTTCTCACGAGGGCAGGCGTACTGCGGCATCCGCGGGCCGATCCGTACTGGCTGGCCCTCGCCCTCTTCGCCGCCTTCACGGCGCTGTCGGTCTGCCGCTACCGCCGCATGGCCACCATGTCCTGGGACCTGGGCATCTTCGAGCAGGCGATACGGGCATACGCGCACTTCCAGGCCCCCATAGCCGACCTCAAGGGCCCCGGCGCCAATATCCTCGGCGACCACTTCAGCCCCATCACGGCGCTGCTCGGCCCCGTCTACCGGCTCTTCCCCGGCCCGGTCACCCTGCTCGTCGCGCAGGCGGCGCTGTTCGCCGTCTCCGCCGTCCCCGTCACCCGCGTCGCCGCCCGGCTGCTGGGGCGCGGCCGGGGGCTCGCGATCGGCATCGCCTACGGGGTGTCCTGGGGCGTCCAGCGCGCCGTGGACTTCGACTTCCACGAGATCTGCTTCGCCGTACCGCTCATCGCCTTCTCCCTGGAGGCGGTGATCCGCGGGCGCTGGTACCCGGCGATGCTGTGGGCCGCCCCGCTGGTCTTCGTCAAGGAGGACATGGGCGCCACGGTGGCCGCGATCGGCGCGGTCATCTGGCTCCGCGCCCGGCGCGACCCCGAGCGCGGCCACCGCGCCGTCCCGCTCGCCGTCGCGCTGATGGGCTTCGGCGTGGTGGTCTCGGCGCTCGCGCTCGGCGTGGTCATCCCCGGCTTCAACGGCGGGGGTTCGTACGACTATTGGGACAAGGTCGGCAGCGGCGGTGAGCAGACCGGCACCGTCCCCTTCGCCACCGCGCTGCGCACCCTGCTGTGGATCCTGCTGCCGACCACGGGTCTGCTGGCGCTGCGCTCCCCGCTGCTGCTGGCCGCCGTGCCCACCCTCGGCTGGCGCTTCCTCTCCCACGACGACCACTACTGGGGCACGGACTGGCACTACAGCGCGGTGCTGATGCCGGTCGTCCTGCTGGCCCTGGTGGACGCCCTGGACCGGGTCCGCGACACCCGCCGGCCCTGGCTCGCCTCGTACGCCCGCCAGCTGCCCGCCGCGGTGTGCGGGGCGGCCCTGGCGCTGTCGTCCTCGATGCCCCTGTACGGCCTCACCCAGGGCGCCACGTACGACAGGCCGTCGCAGACCCGCGCGGTCGAGCGGCTGCTGGACCGGATCCCGGACGGGGCGACGGTGGAGGCCAACGTCGGGCCGATAAGCCGGCTGACCAGCCGCTGCCGGGTGCTGTGGGTCGGCGCCACACGCGGCATACAGCCGGACTACATAGCCCTCCAGGAGCCGCCGGAGCGCACCGAGCGACAGGTGCTCGACTACGCGGGGCAGCTCCACCCGGGCACGCCCTACACGCCCCTCGGCTCCACCTCCGGCTACTTCGTCCTCAAGCGGGGCTGAGCAGGGTCCCGGAGCCGCCGAGCGGGGTCCTGAAGCCGCTGAGCGGGGCTCTACCCCGGTTCAGCCGCGGCCCGCGGCTCAGCTCATGGGCCTCGGCGCGATGAGGGCGAACGGCGCCCCCTGAGGATCCCTCACCACCGACATCCGGCCCGCGACCATGTCGTACGGCGGGCGCAGGACCGTACCGCCCGCGGCGGACACCTTCGCCGAGACGCGGTCGGCGTCCTCCACGGCGAAGTAGACCAGCCAGTGCGGGGGCACCTCCGGCGGCATCCCCTCCCGCAGCGGCTGGAGCCCGCCGACCGTACGGCCGTCCACGGAGATCCCGAAGTAGCCCTCGGCGCCCTCCATCGGGCTCGACTCCAGACCCAGCGCCTCCGCGTAGAAGGCCGAAGCCGCCTCGCGGTCGGTGGTGTTGAGCTCGTTCCAGATCAGCGTGCCCGGCTCGTTGACGAGACCCGCGCCGGAGAAACCGAGCGGCTGCCAGACGCCGAAGACGGCGCCCAGCGGGTCGGCCGCCACCAGCATCCGCCCGAGGTCCATCACCTCCATGACCGGCAGCAGCACGGTGCCTCCGGCCCGGCTGACGGCCTCCGAGGTGGCCTGGGCGTCGGCGGAGCAGAAGTAGGTGGTCCAGACGGTCGGCGGCGGGGCCTCCTCGCCCACCGACTGTGCGGACATGACGCCCGCGACGGGCTTGCCCCGCAGGGTGCACATGGCGTAGCCCCCGGCCTCCGCGGGGCCGACCTCTCCCTCCCAGCCGAACAGCCCGGAGTAGAAGTCCAGGGCGGCCCGCTGGTCGGGGACCATCAGATCGATCCAGCAGGGCGTTCCGGGCTGATAGGACGTGACTTCGGGCATGGGGCCGCCTCCGTATCGCCACTTCCGGCCGTGCGCGGCCGGTACGGGATGCCCCCATGGCCCATTCTCCTCCGGCCGGGCCGTCACGCCACTCGACGGGGATGGCCACCGCGCGCACCCGTCCATGGACAGGCCGTCACCCCGGTTCCCCGGCCGTCACGCCCGTTCTCCGGCCGCTCCCGGGCCCGCCGCGTCCCCCACGTCAAACCGCCGGGCGGCGGCCGGCCCGAAGGCCGGCCGCCGCCCGGCGGTGGTGAGGGTGAGGGTGCGTCAGGCGCCGCCGACGGCGCTTCCGGCCACCCACTGGTTCCAGTCCATGTTCCATCCGTTGAGGCCGTTGTCCGGCTGGACGGTCTTGTCCTTGGAGTTCTTCACGATGACGACGTCACCGACCTGGGAGTTGTCGTAGAACCAGGCGCCGTCCGTCTTGGGGTCGCCCGCGCCCTTGGTGTCCGACAGACCCACACAGCCGTGGCTGGTGTTGACGTTGCCGAAGATGGACTTGGCGCCCCAGTAGTTGCCGTGGATGAAGGTGCCCGAGGTGGACAGCCGCATCGCGTGCGGCACGTCCTTGATGTCGTACTCGCCCTTGCCGTCGTCGTCCGTGAAGCCGACCGTCGCACCGTTCATCCGGGTCTCCTTGAACTTCTCGGAGATCACCATCTGACCGTTGTAGGTCGTGTTCTCGGGGCTGCCGGCCGAGATCTTGATGGTCTTCAGCAGCTTGCCGTCGCGGACGACCTTCATCTCCTTCGACTCGGCGTCGACCGTGGAGACCTGGGAGTGGCCGATCTTGAAGTTGACGGTCTTCTCCTGGACGCCCTTGACACCGGGCGACGCCTCGACGCCGTCCAGGTCCAGCTTCAGGGAGACGGTCGAGCCCGCCTTCCAGTAGTCCTGCGGGCGCAGGTCGAGCCGGTTGCCGCCGAACCAGTGGCCGACCACCTGCTGGCCGCTGCTGGAGGTGACCTTGATGTGCGACTCGACGTCCTTCTTGTTGGTCACCGCCTTGTCGAACCGGATGGACACCGGCATGCCCACACCGACGGTGGAGCCCTCCTCCGGCGTGAAGTTGCCGATAAAGCTGTTGGCGGGCGAGACGGTGGTGAAGGACGAGTTCTCGGTCGCCTTACGGCCCTTGGAGTCCTCGGCGGACGCCGTGATCTTGTACTCGGTGGACCGCTCCAGCTGCCCGCTCGGCTTCCAGGACGTCTTGTCGGCCGATATGGTCCCGGCCACGGTGTTGCCGGTCGCCGCGGACGTCATCGTGACGGAGGAGAGCTTGCCCCCGCTGACCGTGACCTTGGTGTCACTGTTGATGCCCGCGTTCGTCGCACCGGCCTTCGGCGTGATCTTGATGTGGGCGTCCGACGCGTCCTTGGCGGCCGCCTCGTCGACCTGCGACTGCGACTTGTTCCCGTCGTTCTTGGCGTCGTCGCCGCCGCCATCCCCACCGCACGCGGCGAGAGTGAGTACGCCGCCGAGCACGGCGGCCACGGCCACCAGCCCCTTACGGCGCTTGCCGTCCGTCATCACACGCTTCTCCATTTGACCTGGATCTTGATCTGGACCCCAGAAACCCCGGACCTGCCTGACAAGAACGCCTGTACCTTTTGGCCGGTTCCACGCACAGTAAAACTGTGCGCAAGGCCACTTAGCAAAGGCATGGCCCAAGCCTAAGTCCCTCCGGTAACCGGACCCGTACGGCTCCGCCGTCCTAGCCGCCCGAAGTACCGACTGGTGACTGATGCCGACCGACCGTCCCGGCCGTCCTCATTCGTCCTCGACTGCCCTCAGTTGCCCTCTGCCGTCCCCAGTTGCCCTCAATCGTCCTCGTCCAGATCGACGAAGGCCCCTGACCACTCGGCGGCGCGAGGATCGTAGTCGACATGCTCGCTGCTCCAGGACGCCTGAACCAGTTCGACCCCCGGCACCTCCTCCACCAGCTCGAACGGCTCGACCAGATAGGCCAGCGCCTCGGCCTCGTCCGACTCCACCATGCGGCGTGCGTGGCCCCGTTCCTCCTCGGCCAGGGACTCATCGCCGTCGATCTGCTCGTACGTCGCCCGCCGCAGCCGGTCCGGATCGGCGATCTCCACCACAAGGTCCACGCGAAGACGGACAAACCGTGTTGTCTCGGTACTCGTCATGCGACGGAGGTTAGGGGTCCGACCCGTCTCGCTTCCGCACGACCCGCAGTTGTCACTACGATCGGGCGCACGGGGTCAATTTGCCGCAGCCTCAAGGAGGATGCCGTTGTCCGCACGCCGACCGCTGCTGACCGCCGCCGCTGCCGGTTCGCTGCTGTGCGCCCTGTGGTTCGTCCCGTCCGCCAACGCCACGGTCGAGGACCCGGGGGCGTCATCGGCGACCTCGCAGACATCCGGGAGTTCGACCGGGGCCGGACCCAGGACCGAGGCCGTGCCCGACGGGGATCTGGCCGACACCGGCAGCGTGGACATCACCCCGTATCTCTTCGGCGGCACGGCCTTCCTGGGCCTGGGCGTCGCCATGGTGACCGCCTCCGTGCGGCGCACCCGCCCGGAGGCGTACTGAGCGCTCCGCCGGAAGTGCCCTGACCTGCCGTCGACCATCCGCGGCAGCGTCGTGGCCGGTCGCGGCGGAGCCGCACATCGACACGGCTCAGCGCCCCTTCAGGGCGCCTTCCGAACCGCGGCCGACGTCCACCGATCCGCTCGGTCCCACCCGGAGGTGTACCGGCGCCCGCCCCGTTCAGTCCAGGGGGCCCGTCACCGACTCCACGGCCCCGATCAGCTCTCCGGATCGTACGAACGCGTCCGCCGCCGCCAAGTCCGGCGCCAGATAGCGGTCCTCACCCGGTCCCTCGACGCCCGCCCGGCGCACCGCCGTCAGCACCGCCCGGCTCGCGGGCGCGGGCTCCAGCCCCGCGCGCAGCTCGATGGCGCGGGTGGCGGCGACCAGCTCGACGGCCAGGACGCGGGCCAGGCTGTCCACCGCCGTACGCAGCTTGCGCGCCGCCGACCAGCCCATCGAGACATGGTCCTCCTGCATCGCGGAGGACGGGATGGAGTCGACCGAGGCGGGCACCGCCAGCCGCTTCATCTCGCTCACCAGCGCCGCCTGGGTGTACTGGGCGATCATCAGCCCGGAGTCCACGCCCGGGTCGCCGGCCAGGAAGGGCGGCAGACCGTGGGAGCGGTTCTTGTCCAGCAGCCGGTCGGTACGGCGCTCGGCGATCGAGGCGAGGTCGGCCGCGGCGACGGCCAGGAAGTCCAGGACGTACGCCACCGGCGCGCCGTGGAAGTTGCCGTTGGACTCCACCCGCCCGTCCGGCAGCACCACGGGGTTGTCCACGGCGGAGGCCAGCTCGCGCTCGGCGACCAGCCGGGCGTGCGCGAGCGTGTCCCGGCCCGCGCCCGCGACCTGCGGGGCACAGCGGATCGAGTACGCGTCCTGGACCCGCGGCGCGTCGTCCTGGTGGTGCCCGGTGAGCCCCGAACCCTCCAGCACCCGCAGCATGTTGGCGGCGCTGGCGGCCTGCCCCGGGTGGGGGCGGATCGCGTGGAGCTCGGGCGCGAGGACGCGGTCCGTGCCGAGCAGCGCCTCCAGCGAGAGGGCGGCGGTCACATCGGCGACGGTGAACAGCCGGGCGAGATCGGCACAGGCCATGATCAGCATGCCCAGCATCCCGTCCGTGCCGTTGAGCAGCGCGAGCCCCTCCTTCTCGCGGAGCTCGACCGGCTCGATACCGTGCTCGGCCAGCAGCTCGGCCGCCGGGCGCACCGCCCCGTCGGGCCCCTCGGCCTCGCCCTCGCCCATCAGGGTCAGCGCGCAGTGGGACAGCGGCGCGAGGTCTCCGGAGCAGCCCAGCGAACCGTATTCATGCACCACGGGGGTGATCCCCGCGTTGAGGAGCGCGGCCATCGTCTGGACCACGACGGGCCGGACCCCGGTATGGCCGGAAGCGAGCGTCTTCATCCGCAGGAACATCAGCGCCCGCACCACCTCGCGCTCGACCCGCTCGCCCATGCCGGCGGCGTGCGAGCGGACGATGTTGCGCTGGAGCTGGGCGCGCAGCTCGGGGCTGATATGGCGTACGGCCAGCGCGCCGAAGCCGGTGGAGACGCCGTAGACGGGCTCGGGCTTGGCGGCGAGATCGTCGATCACCTGCCGTGCCGCGGCGACGGCCTCCAGCGCCGCCTCGGAGATCTCGATCCGCGCGGCGCCGCGGGCCACGGCGATAACGTCGTCGGCGGTTGTTCCGGAGGTACCCACCACCACAGTGTGCATATCCATATTCAGGAACCCTAGAGAGTGAATCGCCAAGTGTCACCCCGGCGGTCTTCCCCACCCCGCCCCTCCCCGACCCGGGGCCCCGCCCCGGCCCCCGCTCCTCAATCGCCGGAGAGGCTGTACGGGACCCCCACCGAAGCCCGGGGCCCCGCCCCTCAAACGCCGGAAAGGCTGAAAGCCCCCCAAGCAGACAGGTGAAACCCGGCGGCGGCCCGGCAGGGCCCCGAAGGGCGGGGAACGGCGCGACCAGCCACGACGACGCCGCAGAGAATCGACGACACGTCAGGGGCACTACAGCGGAACGCTCAGCCCGGGGCGAAGCCCCACCGACCTAAGGTCACAGCCTCACGAAGGGCCCGAGAACACAACCCCGCCCAAGCAGACAGGCGGAAACCGGAGGCGCCCAAAGGGGCGCGGGGCTGTGTCGATGTGCGGCTCCGCACGGCACTACGGCTGAACGCTCACCCCGAGACGCGGCCCCGACCCGGGGTCCGGTGGGAGCCCCCGCTTCAGCCCCTCCGGCGCTTGAGGAGCGGGGCCCGGGGCAGGGCCCCGGCCCCCCGGTCGTGGCCGCCGTCAGCGGCGCCCCCGGAAGCGCCGCCGCTCCGGGGGACGGGCGGAAGACGTGTCGGCCAGCCGGATCACCGGGTCCTCGGGCCCGCCCTCGCGGCCCGCCACGACCGGCTTGGGCGAGCGGGCCGCCTTGGCCCGGTACTGGGCCGCGTCCGCCAGGCGGAAGAGGCGGCGGGCGGACGGTACGGGCCCGATCGGATCGCCGGTGGAGGCGATGCCACAGGCGACGCCCTCGCCCATCTCCAGCTCGGCGGCCCGCCGGCACAGCTCGTCGGCGACCCGGACCACCTCGTCCGCCGGGGGCCCCACCCCCAGCAGACAGAACTCGTCGCCGCCCAGCCGGGCCACCAGCGCCCCCGGCAGCATCGCGCCACATATGGACAGCAATGAGCCGAATCGTTCCAGCAGGCGATCGCCGACCGCGTGGCCGAGGGTGTCGTTGACCCGTTTGAGGCCGTTGAGGTCGCAGACGACCAGGCTCACCACGGTGCCGTCCGCGTGATACGCCTCCAGCGCCTCGTCCAGCCGTATGTCCACCGCGCGGCGGTTGCCGAGGCCGGTCAGCGGGTCGGTGAAGGCGAGGCGGCGCGCCTCCTCCAGCCGTTCGGTCTGGGCCAGCCCGGCGGCGGTCACCGAGGCCAGCACGGTCGCGAAGTCGGCGTCGTCGCGGTCGAAGACCGGGCGTCCGACCGCTCGGGCCACGTACAGCTCGCCCCACGCCCGCCCGTGCAGCACGATCGGGGCCACCACACAGCTGCCGCGGCCGCGCCTCCGCAGGGCGGCCACCCTCCCCCAGCTGCCGCTGGGCGGGGCCCCCTGGCGGTCGTGCGGGGCCGGGCCGACCCCCACGCCCTCGGCGGTCTCGACCCAGGCGTGCGGTTCGCCGCCCGCGGCCCAGTGGTCGTGCAGGAACTCGGCGATCTCCGGGAAGTCGTGCACCGGATACGACTCGTCCTCCGGCAGCCGCTCCTCGCCCGCCATCAGCTCGCCCACGTTGACCAGGACCCGCAGCCGCCCCCGCTCGCGCTCCCACATCGAGATCGCCGCGAAGCCGCCGTCGAGGGCGCGGCGGGCCGCCTCGGCCGCCACGCCCACCGCCTCCTGCGGGGTGTGCGCCGCCGCCATCTCCTGGGCGAGCCGCACGACGGCCCGCAATCGTCCGTCGACCCCGCCGGGCCGTCTGCCGATCACCCCGTTGTCCATCACGACGGCCTCGCATTCCTCACGGCCATGCATACGTTCGCTCTGCTCTCCAGCGTAAGAACGTCGAGAACAATCCGCTGCGGGCCGTTCACCCCGGGTATCCGAGCGAACGGTCAACCCCGGCACCCCGGTGACACCGCTCGCCCCGGATCCGGGGCCACTCCCCGGATCCGGTCGGCTTCCCCGGTCCGGGTCGGCTACTCCCCCGGCCAGTTCGCGGGACGCTTCTCGTTGAACGCGGCGACGCCCTCGGCCCGGTCGCCGGAGAAGGCCACCGTCCGCCACGCCGCGTCCTCGACCTCCAGACCGGCCCGCAGATCCAGCCCCTGCCCCAGCCGCAGCGCCTTCTTGGCGGCCCGCACGCCGACCGGGGAGTTGGCGGCGATCCCCCGGGCCAGCTCCAGCGCCTCGGCCCGGTCCTCGCCCTCCGCCACGAGCCGGTCCACCAGGCCCAGCTCATGGGCCTCCGCGGCGGCCACCCGGCGCGCGGAGAAGATCAGCTCGGCGGCGCGCGCGGCGCCCACCCGGCGCGGCAGCAGCTGGGTGCCGCCGCCGCCCGGGATCACCCCGACCGACACCTCGGGCAGCCCCACCACGGCGGTGGGGTCGGCGACGATCACGTCACAGGACAGGGCCAGCTCGAAGCCGCCGCCCAGCGCATAGCCGTGCACCGCGGCGATGGCGGGCACCGGCAGCTCCAGCACCCCGGTGTAGGCGCCGCGGGAGACCGGCCGGTGCCGCATCATCTCGGCGTCGGAGAGCGAGTTGCGCTCCTTGAGGTCCGCGCCGACGCAGAAGGCCCGCTCATGGGTCGAGGTCAGCACGACGGCCCGGACGTCACGGTCCTCGGACAGTGCCGTACAGGCCGCCGCGATACCGCGCGCCATCTCCGAGGAGACCGCGTTCATGGCCTTGGGCCGGTCCAGCACCAGCTCGGCCACGAAGCCGTCCCTGCGGACCGCGACCCACTCCCCGTACCGCTGCTCACTCATCACCCACACCCTCCCGGTCAACGACCGTGAACCCACTGCCCGCGATCATTCCAGCTCCCCGGGGCGTGCGGAACCTGTGAGCCGCCCGGACGGGCCCTGAACAGATCGGCCGGAAGTCGGCCGCGGTTCGAACGACGCCCCGAAGGGGCGCGGGGAACGGCGCGACCAGCCACGACGCGGCCGCGGATGAACGACCGCACCTTGCGCCACTTCCCGCGGAGCGCTCAGCGGGCCCGCCGCCACCGGTTCAGGAAGCCGAGCAGGGACGACTGCTGCTTCTGCCGGTCCTCCGCCTGCTGCTCCAGCTCCGGCCCCGGCCCCATCAGGGCCTCGCCCTCGGAGGCCGCGTCGGTGGCGAACGGCAGCGAGATCGGCGGGATGGGCGGCGGCGGGGGCGCCCCCGCCGGCAGATCCTGCCGCTGGTCAGGCTCGCCCGGACGAGCGGGGGGCGCCGAGGTGAGCCGACCCCCCGGCCTGGCGACGGGGGCGAACCGCACCGGCAGGGTGATCACACCCCGTACGAAGATCCCGGACAGCCACTTCAGCTCCTCGATCTCCCCCGCGAGGACGAGGTCGGGGATCCGGTCCAGCAGCTTCTCCAGCGCGACGGAGGCGATCAGCCGGGCCGAGCTGCGGCCGGGGCAGGCGTGGGGGCCCGCGCCGAACGCCAGATGGGCCCGGTTGCCCTGCTTGTGTGGCGACCTCAGCAGGGCGTCCCGGTTGGTCGCCGCGAAGCTGATCATCACGGCGTCACCGGCACGCAGCCGCTTCCCGGCGAGGTTGGTGTCATGGACCGGGAAGTAGAGCCCCATGTTGGCCACCGGCGGGTCGGTCCACAGCACCTCGTCCAGGGCGTCCTCGACGAGCATGCTGCCGCCCATGAGCTCGCCCGAGAACCGCTCGTCGGTGAGCAGCACCCGCAGGGAGTTGCCGATCAGACCGGGCACCACCCCGGTCACCATCCCGATCAGCAGCAGAAGCTGCTCGATCAGCTCCTCGTCGGTCAGCCGCGCCGGATGCGCGATCAGCCAGGAGGTGATGTCGGCGCCGGGCTCACGCCGCTTGAGGTCGATCAGCTCGCGCAGCGCCGCGCCGGAGGTCCGGTCCCCGCCCGAGGGGTCCGAGCCGTCGATGAACGACGCCACGCCCCGCAGCAGCTGGTCCATGATCTCCTGCGGACAGCCGAAGAGCTGGCTGCTGACCATGATCGGGACCAGCGCGCAGTACGTCCCGATCAGCTCGGCCTCGCCCGCCTCGCAGAACTGGTCGATCAGCGAGTCGGCGATCCGCTCGACATAGTTCCGCAGTGCGGCGGAGTCGATCCGGCCGGTGGTGTCCTCGATCGCGCCGCGCAGCCGCCGGTGTTCCTCGCCGTCCACGAAGTCGACCTGCGGCCGGGGCCTGATGATGTGCGGGGCATAGCTGCCCTCGGGCAGCACGCCCTCGTTCCTGGCCCGCCAGTGACGGGGGTCCTTGGAGAAGGTCTCGGGCCGCCGCATGATCTCCAGCGCCGTGTCGTACCCCAGGCACAACATGGCCGGGACACCTGGGTCCAGCTCCACCGGCGCGAGCGGACCGTGCGCCTCGCGCAGGCGCCGGTAGACCGCGAACGGGTCTCTCCCGAACTCGGGCGCGTGGAGCGGTTCGGCACCGGACCCCGGATGGGCGGGACAGCCCTGTGGAGATAAGGCGCCCGGACGCTGAGCACTCGAATCGAAAAGCTGTGACACACGCGCTCCTGGACACCGCCGGGCCCACCCCGCGGGCGGTCGCGGACGGTGCTACTTCGACGACAGGACCTGGGATCCATCGAGTGGATCTTGCCGCACGTAGGCTAGCCCAACAGGCTTCGCTCCGCCCCCACTTCAACGATCCCGCCGCGGCCACCGGAATGATCCAGCCGAAGCCACCCGGAGCGACCCGGACGCGGCGGCCCCGCGAGCGCCGCACGGCGTCATGCGCGACGGCTCAGCAGCCACGGCTCCACGACGCCCAGACCACGCACCGGCCGCTGCCACATCGGCTGGAGCGCGAAGCGGTACGAGGGCGGCTCCTCGCCCTCCTTCTCCGCCGCGGCGGCCGCCTCCGCGGCCTCCGCCTCCGACACCGGGGCCTCCCCGGTCCGGCTCAGCTCCTCCGCGAACGCGCCGTCCACCAGGACCGCGTTCTTGGGCGCTATGGACGTCAGCCGACTGGCCAGATTCACCGTGGTGCCGAAGACATCGCCCATCCGGGTCGTGACCGTGCCGAACGCGATCCCGACCCGCAGCTCGGGCATCGTCTCGTCATGCGTCAGCGTCTCGATCAGGCGCAGCGCGATCTCGGCGGCGATGCCCGCGTCATCGGCCGCGTAGAGCACCTCGTCGCCGAGGGTCTTGATCAGCCGCCCGCCGTGCGCCGCCACCAGGTCCGCGGCCGTGGTCTCGAACGCCTCGACCAGCTCGCCGAGCTCCTCCTCCTCCAGCCGGCGGGTCAGCCGGGTGAAGCTCACCAGGTCCGCGAAGCCGACCGCCAGCCGCCGGTCCACCATCTCCACGTCGTCCGCCGCCTGCACCACCCGGCCGGTCGCGGCCGCGAGCTGACGCCGGTAGACATAGACCAGGAACTCCTCCAGTTCCGGCAGCAACAGCTCGACCAGCGGATACGCGATCTCGGTCCGGGTCATCCCGGTCTCCTGGGGATCGGTGAGCCCCTCCAGGAACGAGTCGATCTGCCAGTCGGCGAGCCGGGCGGAGGTCTGGCCGGTGGACCGCGCCACCTGGATGGCCATCGGCTCGCTCAGCAGCCCGGCCTCGACCAGACCGGACAGCCGCCGCAGCGCCAGCACATCGGCCTCGGTGAGCGCCTTGGCCTGGCCGATGTCGGCGAAGCCCATGGCCCGCCAGAAGCGGGTGGCCAGCTCGACCGAGACGCCCGCGCTGCGGGCCGCCTGGAAGGGGGTGTAGCGCCGCTCGGCGCCGAGGATCAGCTGCTCCAGCCGGAGCGCGATGGGATCCGGCTGGTCGTCCTCCTCGGGGGCCTCCGCGGCGGCGCTCTCCCGCGCCCCGGTGTCCCGTACGGCCCCGTCGGGCGCGGCGACGTCGTGCGCCTCGCGCTCCTCGGCCGTGCCGGAACCCGCGTCGTCGGCGGTCACCGTCCGCCCCCTGTCCGATCCCTGCGCACTGCCCTTCCGTTCCCTCTTCCCGGTGGGGTTTCGACTCGTCCACAGCCGCCCCGAGCTGGAGCGACCGCGACCACGATACGTCAGGTGTGCCGTAGCTCACTCTTGCGCGGGAGGGTCATTCCTCCCTGGGTACGGAGCGTAGATGCACGATGTCCCCGGCGGAGACCGGCTCCTGAACCCCGCCCTCGGTGGCCAGAACCAGCCGCCCGTCCCGGTCGATCGCGACCGCCTCGCCGACGCGCTCCCGGCCGCCCGGAAGCTCGGCGCGCACCAGGCGCCCGAGGGTCGCACAGCCCGCCGCGTAGGCGTCCTGGAGCCCGCTCGCCCCGGGGTCCCCCCCGAAGCGGCGCCACTCCCCGTACCACTCCGCGATCGAGCGCAGCACGGCCCGCAGCAGCGGATCGCGGTCGGTGGTGATCGCGTCGGCCAGGGCCAGCGACCCCGCGGTGGGCACCGGAAGTTCACCGGCGCGCAGCGAGACGTTCAGCCCCATGCCGACGACCACCGCGTCCCCGGCCCGCTCGGCGAGGATCCCGCCGAACTTCCGCTCCTCGCCCTCGACCTTCACCAGCAGGTCGTTCGGCCACTTCAGGGTGGTGTCCACGCCCGCCGTGCGGCTGAGCGCCCCGGCGGCCGCGACCCCGGCCAGCAGCGGCAGCCAGCCCCAGCGCTCGGTGGGCACGCCGGCGCCGCCGGGTCGTAGCAGGATGGAGAAGAAGAGCCCGGACCTGGCCGGGGCCGTCCAGGTGCGGTCGAGCCGGCCGCGCCCCGCGGTCTGCTCCTCGGCGATGAGCACCGCGCCCTCGGGGGCTCCGGCCCGGGCCCGGGTGACCAGATCCGTATTGGTCGAGCCGGTCGCCCGCACCACCTCGAGCTCGGTCCACAGCCCGCCGGGGCGCACCAGCCCCCGGCGCAGCGCGGCGGCGTTCAGCGGTGGCCGCTCCAGGTCCGACCAGCGGCCGTCACCTGGGCTCCCTGAGGTGTCAGAAGGCGTCATGGGGGCCAGCCTAGGGTCAGGAGGTGTGGCCAACGACGCAGTGCCACCGGGCGGTGCCGCCGATACGCTACGTGCCGGTAGCCCAGCCAGCGCAAAGCCGCCGAATGGTCCGAAAACCGCCGGAACCCCCATAGGCCCCGTCTGATCACGATCCCGAACCCTTCCCCCGTTTCCCCCCGACCCTGAAGCAGTCCGCCGTATCCACCCCCAGGACGAGCAGGAGCCGCAACCCGATGTCCACCGAGCCGGAGACCGCCCCCGAGATTCCAGACCGTCACACGACCGCGGGGAAGCTCGCGGACCTTCAGCGCCGCATCGAAGAGGCGACCCACGCGGGGTCCGCGCGCGCGGTGGAGAAGCAGCACGCCAAGGGCAAGCTGACCGCCCGCGAGCGCATCGACCTCCTCCTGGACGAGGGGTCCTTCACCGAACTCGACGAGTTCGCCCGGCACCGCTCGACCAACTTCGGCATCGACCAGAACCGCCCCTACGGGGACGGCGTGGTCACCGGATACGGCACGGTCGACGGCCGCCCGGTCGCCGTCTTCTCCCAGGACTTCACGGTCTTCGGCGGCGCGCTCGGGGAAGTGTTCGGCGAGAAGATCGTCAAGGTCATGGACTTCGCGCTGAAGACCGGCTGCCCCGTCATCGGCATCAACGACTCCGGCGGCGCCCGCATCCAGGAGGGCGTGGTCTCACTCGGCATGTACGGCGAGATCTTCCGCCGCAACACCCACGCCTCCGGCGTGATCCCGCAGATCAGCCTGGTCGTGGGCCCATGCGCGGGCGGGGCGGTCTACTCCCCGGCGATCACCGACTTCACGGTGATGATCGACCAGACCTCGCACATGTTCATCACCGGCCCCGACGTGATCAAGACGGTCACCGGTGAGGACGTCGGCTTCGAGGCGCTGGGCGGCGCCCGGACCCACAACACCACCTCCGGTGTCGCGCACTACATGGCCGGGGACGAGAAGGACGGCATCGAGTACGTCAAGACCCTGCTGTCCTACCTCCCCTCCAACAACCTCTCCCAGCCCCCGGCCTTCCCCGACGAGGCCGATCTGGAGGTCTCGGACGAGGACCGGGAGATGGACACCCTCATCCCGGACTCGGCGAACCAGCCGTACGACGTGCACAAGGCCATCGAGCACGTCCTGGACGACAACGAGTTCCTGGAGACCCAGGCCCTCTTCGCGCCCAACATCATCACCGGCTTCGGCCGGGTCGAGGGCCACCCGGTGGGCATCGTGGCCAACCAGCCGATGCAGTTCGCCGGATGCCTGGACATCGACGCCTCCGAGAAGGCCGCACGCTTCGTACGCACCTGCGACGCGTTCAACGTGCCCGTCCTGACCTTCGTGGACGTGCCCGGCTTCCTGCCCGGCACCGACCAGGAGTACAACGGCATCATCCGGCGCGGCGCCAAGCTGATCTACGCCTACGCCGAGGCCACCGTCCCGCTGATCACGGTCATCACCCGCAAAGCGTTCGGCGGCGCGTACGACGTGATGGGCTCCAAACACCTGGGCGCCGACCTCAACCTGGCCTGGCCCACCGCGCAGATCGCGGTCATGGGTGCCCAGGGCGCGGTCAACATCCTCCACCGGCGCACCATCGCCGCCTCCGACGACCCGGAGACCACCCGCGCCGAGCTGATCGCGGACTACGAAGACACCCTGCTCAATCCGTATATCGCGGCCGAGCGAGGGTATGTGGATGCTGTGATCATGCCCTCCGAGACCCGCCGCCACATCGTCCGCGGCCTGCGGACGCTGCGGAACAAGCGCGAAGCGCTGCCCCCCAAGAAGCACGGCAACATCCCCCTCTAGCGAAGGGTGTTTCCATGATCCGCATTGTCCGGGGCAACCCGACCCCCGAGGAGTTGGCCGCCGCTCTGGCGGTGGTGCAAGCGCGCGCGGCGGCCCTCACGGCCGCTGCGCACAGCGAGGACGATCCGGAGGAGTGGTCCGACCCGGCCCGCACCGTCCCCAGCCGCCGGGTGCCGCATCCGGGCCCCAAGGCATGGCGCACCACGTACTGGCCCGCTTGAGAGGAGCACGGCAGGCCGGAATGGCACCATCGCGCCGGGGCGCCTGAGTACGCGTACTCAGGCGCCCCGGCGTCCATGGCCTCAGGATCGATTCCATGCTGTGGTCCGAGCCGCCCGATGAGCCGCCCGATGAGCTGCGGCGCGCCGAGGCCATGCTCCGCCGCGCCCGCACGGTCCTGACGGTCTCCGTGCTGCTGGCGATGTGTCTCCTCGGCATGTGGCCCTGAAGCACGCGGCCCCGAAGCATGTGCCCTGAAGCACATGGCCTTGTGCCCCTGAAGCACACGCCCTTCGAGCGCGTGCTCCTGAGCCATGCGGCCGTGATCGGCGCATGGCCCTGATCCGGCCGGGATGAGGGGGCCACGGCCGGGCTCCGGCCCCTGGCCGGGCCGTTTCGGGGGCGGCTTACCCTGGTCCGCATGACTGCGCAGCGCACTCTCGTTCTCGCATCCGCCTCACCCGCCCGGCTCGGGCTGCTGCGGCAGGCCGGGCTCGCGCCGAAGGTGATCGTCAGCGGGGTGGACGAGGACGCGCTCAGCGCCGGGACACCAGCCGAGCTGGCCCGGGTGCTGGCCGAGGCGAAGGCCACCGCCGTGGCCGGGCTGCCCGGGACCGCCGGCTCCCTCGTGGTCGGCTGCGACTCGGTGCTGGAGCTCGACGGGCAGGCGCTCGGCAAACCGGCGGACGCCGAGGAGGCCACCGCCCGCTGGAAGTCGATGCGCGGCCGGACCGGGGTGCTGCGCACCGGACACTGCGTGATCGACACGGCGAACGGCCGCCGCGCCTCGGCCACCGCGTCCACCACCGTCCACTTCGGCGAGCCGACGGACGAGGAGATCGCGGCGTACGTCGCCAGCGGCGAACCGCTGCACGTGGCGGGCGCGTTCACCCTCGACGGCCGTTCGGCGCCGTTCATCGACGGCATCGAGGGCGACTCGGGGAACGTGATCGGGCTGTCCCTGCCGCTGCTCCGCCGGCTGCTGGCCGAGTTGGACGTGCGGATCACGGACCTCTGGAGCGGCCAAGGGGTGTCCGCCGGATCCTGACGCCCATGGCGGGCCGCTTCCCTCCCTCGGGGTCCGGGGCCAGGCCCGCATGGTCCGCCGAACACCCCGTGGCGGACCTCGGCTGGGGATTTTCGGCTAGGAGTTTCCCTGGATCAGGCCGGGCTGGGGGCGTCTCCACCCGCGGTCTCGGCGGAGGGCCCGGCGGTCGACTCCGCCTCGTACCCCAGGAGGGTCAGCACAATCAGCCCCAGCACCACCATCATGAACGCGAACGCCGGCCAGCCCACCAGGCCGACCGAGAACGCGCCCAACAGCCCGTGCACCACCGCACAGGTGATGAGCAGAATGCGGGCCAGGCGGCCGGGCGCGCGATCGCGCACGGCGGTGCGCAGCAGCACCACTCCGCACACCAGCAGATAGAGGCCGAAGAGGCCACCCGCGACCCAGGTGCCGACGGACATCGCGTCGGTGTCGATACCGCCCATGGACATCTGCTGACGGTCCACGACCAGGCCGAGGATCCAGTTCAGCAGCGCTATGCCGACCGCTTCGAGCATCAGCGTGACGGCCGCCACCGCGGCCACTGGTCTGCGCGCCACCGCGTTCCCCCTCCACTCTGTTGGTGCCGAAGCACGCTACTAACGGGTAAGCGCCGCGACAAGGGGTGCGGACGAGCAGAACGCCGTGGCAAAGTTTCCGCCCGGCATTCGTAGGGTTTCCACAAAGAAACGTGAAGCGCCGCAGCACGGTGTGCCGGAGAGCTTGCCCACATCGCGGACGGCACACCGGACCCGAAAACCGGGCGTACCGTGGAGCGACGGGGGTTTCGGCCATTCGCCCAACGCGAGGTTCACGCTCCGTGTGGTCAAGCTCACGCCTGGAGTCTTCTCGGCGCGAGGTGTCGCCTGTACCTAAACTCGGCTTGTTTCAAGGAGGGAGCCATCGTGCGC
>NZ_JANIIC010000039.1 GCF_024519315.1 Streptomyces malaysiensis subsp. samsunensis
GGCCGCCCGCCGCCCACGGCCTCGCCGCCGGCCGCTCCGTACGGGCCAGACAGCCTTAGGCCCAGGCAGCGCCGTGCAGGTCGGACAAACGCCGTACGCGCCGTACGGACCCCGGTTCAGCCGAGGAGGCCGCCCAAGGCGGCCTCCTCGGCGGCCGGGTCGGTGTTGCTGTACGTGTTCTCCTCCGACGGGCCGCCCTCCGGGCCGCCCGCGGACAGCCCTCCCCCGGCGCCGCCCAGCGACGACGGGTCCGCCGTCGGGGCGAGGGGGTGGCGTGGGGTGCGAGGGGTGGTCCCCAGGCCCGGGCGCGGTCGCGATCCGCCGGTGGGGCGGCCGGAGATGCCGGACGCCGACTCCTCGGCGCTCGGCACCCCGGAGGAGGACGTCGACGCCGCGGTGTCCGAGGCGGACGGCTCCGGGTGGCGCGACAGCCGTTCACGCGGCGACGGGGCGTCGGCCGATCCGGTGCCCGTGCCCACCGGCCCGCGCTGCCCGCCGCGCGGGCTCTCCGCGGGCTTGCTGGGCAGCGGTGAGCCGGGCAGGTTGTTCGTCGGCAGATCGCTGGGCTCCGGGGCCTTCACGACCTCCGAGGACCGTACGGCGGCGCCCAGCATCGAACCGATCAGCAGCGTCAGCCCGGCGACCACCATCGCCATGACGCCGCCGCGGCGCAGCACCCGCCGCCGCAGCTCCCACAGCCCGGCCCGGGGACCGAGCCGCCGCCATGCCTCGCCGGTGAGCCGGGCGTCCACCGAGTAGACCGGCGCGCCCGCGATGATCAGCGGGCTCCAGGCGGCGAGGTAGATGATGTCGGGCGCGTCGTAGACCGGCACCGTACGCCAGCTCACGGTGACGATCAGCGCCGCGGACAGCAGCGCGCCGAACGCGGCGGCCAGCCGCTGCCACAGCCCGAGCACCGTGAGCACGCCGACCACGATCTGGAGGAACGCCACGGTCAGCCCGGCGCCCACCGGATGCTCCAGCGCCAGGTCGCGCAGCGGCTCCGCGATCGGCCAGGGGTGCAGCGTGCGCAGCCAGGTGACCATCGAGCCACGCTCGCCGCCGTCGAAGTAGACGGGGTCGGAGAGCTTGCCCATCCCGCCGTAGACGCAGATGAAGCCGAGGAAGATGCGCAGCGGGAGCAGGACGACGCCGAGGTTCATCCGGCGCCCGGGGTAGTAGGCGTGGCGTACGGACTCGGAGTGGCGGCGCGGGCGCGGCAGCGGGGCGCGCCCCGGCTCCTGCCCATCGCCGTCGGTGGCGCCCGGCCTCACGGAGGACGCGCCGCGCCGCTCCGCCCCGGCCGCCCTGGCCACCGCGCTCGCCCCGCCCGCCGCGGCCGGGCCGTCCGCGCCCGGGCGCCGCCGCCCGCCGGACGACCGGGGCACGCTGTCCGTATGGGGGCTGCGCGGGCCGATGACCGTGGGCGTGTCGTCGTCGAAGGCGATCCGCGGCAGCACCTGCGTGGCGCCCACCACGTCATCGGCGCCCTCGCCGGACCGGGAGCGGCCCAGAGGGTCGTTCAGGCCGTCGGACAGAGTGTCGGCCGGACCCTCGGCGGAGTACCGCACGGCCTGGAGCAGCCGGGTCGCCGCGGTGTCCCCGCCGGGGCGGGTGCGGCCGCTCCACACCACGGGCGGCCGGCGCCGGCCCGGGGCCGGGACGCGGGCGAGCCGGGTCGTGTCCGCCAGCGCGCTGCTGACGACCGGCGTGCTGAGCTGCACCCGGAAGCTCGGGGCGTTGACGGCGACCTGCGCCGGATCGCATGGCACCTTGGCCATGGTCAGCTGTGGCTCGTCGTCAAATCCCCGCGCGCGTCCCGCCAGGGGCGAAGGCATGCGGGCGTTTCTGGTCTCCACGCCCAACTAACCGAGTGACGGACGGGAAAGACACTGCCGGGGACGTCCCGATCTGTCCGAGGCCCGTCAAGATCATCGCCCGGAGGCCAGGTCCTTACGGAGGCGTCCACGCCCGGCCCACGGCCCCACCGGGCCCGTGCCGCGACCGCACCACGACTCCACCGAGCCCGTGCCGCGACCGCACCACGACTCCACCGAGCCCGCACCGAGCCCGCATCACGGCCGCACCACGTCGCCACGACGGCCGGACGGCGGCCGGACAACGACCGGACCACAGCCGGCCGCGCGGCCGCGCGACCACCGGTCGAGGCCGACGGCGCACACCCCTGCCGGGGCTCGCGCGGCGGCCCGTGCCAACCCCGTAACGCAGCCCGCAACAGACCCCCGCCCCGCCTAGGCCCGGCGGCGTGCCGCCTCGTAGAGGACGACGCCCGCCGCCACACCCGCGTTGAGCGACTCCGCGCCGCCCGGCATCGGGATCCGCACCCGCAGGTCGCAGGTCTCGCCCACCAGCCGGGAGAGCCCCTTCCCCTCGCTGCCGACGACGATCACGACCGGGCCGTCCAGCGCTTCGAGGTCCTGGAGCTCGACCTCGCCGTCCGCCGCCAGGCCGACCACCATCAGGCCCGCCTTCTGGTAAGCCTCCAGCGTCCGGGTGAGGTTGGTCGCGCGGGCGACCGGGGTGCGGGCGGCGGTGCCCGCGGAGGTCTTCCAGGCGCCCGCGGTCATCCCGGCCGCGCGCCGCTCCGGTACGACCACGCCGTGGCCGCCGAAGGCGGACACCGAGCGGACCACCGCGCCCAGGTTGCGCGGGTCGGTGACGCCGTCGAGGGCGACGATCAGCGGGTCCTCGTCCTCGTCGAAGGCGGCCGCGCTCAGGTCCTCGGGGTGGGCGTACTCGTACGGCGGGACCTGGAGCACCAGGCCCTGGTGGTTCAGTCCGTTCGTCAGCCGGTCGAGCTCGGCCTTGGGGGCCTCCATGAGGTGGATGCCGCCGCGGTCGGCGGCCAGCTTCAGCGCCTCGCGCACCCGGTCGTCGCTGTCGATGAACTGCTGCACATACAGGGTGTTCGCCGGAACGCCCTCGCGCAGCGCCTCGACGACCGGATTACGGCCCACCACCATCTCGTTCGACCCCTTGCCGCCGCGGCGCGGTACGGGCCGTTTGGCGGCCTGGCGGGCGCGGGCGTTGGCCACCCGCTGCTTGACGTGCCCCTTGCGCATCTCGGCGGGCGGGGTGGGCCCCTTGCCCTCGAGGCCCCGGCGCCGCTTACCGCCGCTGCCGACCGTCGCACCCTTCTTGTTGCTGGTACGGCGGTTCCTGCGCTGGCTGTTGCCGGCCATGAATGGTCACCTGTCTCTTCACTGCTCGGCGCTGCTCAGCAGGCGGCTCGAACGTCGAACGTCACACATCTGTGTGGTCGAAGGCGTCTGTGCGGTCATTTGTACGGTCACAAGTGTGCCGCCCGGGGCGCCGGGCGGCACAACACCGGAGGTCAGGGCCTCAGCGCTGACCCAGCTCCCAGCGCGGTCCGGACGGGGTGTCCTCGATCACCAGACCCGACTGCTGGAGCTGGTCGCGGATCGCGTCCGCCGTCGCGTAGTCCTTACGGGCCCGCGCGGCCTGCCGCTGCTCCAGGACCAGCCGGACGAGGGAGTCGACCACGCCGTGCAGATCCTCGCCGCGGTCCGAACCGCCCGCCCAGTGCTCATCGAGCGGATCGAGGCCCAGCACGCCCAGCATGGCCCGCACTTCGGCGAGCCGGGCGACCGCCGCCTCCTTGTCGTCGGCGGTCAGGGCGGAGTTGCCCTGGCGGACGGTGGTGTGGACGACCGCAAGCGCCTGCGGCACCCCGAGGTCGTCGTCCATCGCCTCCGCGAAGGCGGGCGGCACCTCGGCCGCCGCCGGGACGGCCTTCCCCGCCTTTTCGGTCACCCGCTGGACGAAGCCCTCGATCCGCGCGAACGCCGACTCCGCCTCGCGCAGGGCCTCCTCGCTGTACTCGATCATCGACCGGTAGTGCGGGGTGCCCAGGTAGTAGCGGAGCACGATCGGACGCCAGCGCTTGACCATCTCGGAGACCAGCACCGAGTTGCCGAGCGACTTGCTCATCTTCTCGCCGCTCATGGTCACCCAGGCGTTGTGCGCCCAGTAGGCGGCGAAGTCATCGCCGAACGCCTTGGCCTGCGCGATCTCGTTCTCATGATGCGGGAAGATCAGGTCCACGCCGCCGCCGTGGATGTCGAAGGCGCGCCCGAGGTACTTGTGCGCCATCGCCGAGCACTCCAGGTGCCAGCCGGGGCGGCCGCGCCCCCACGGGGTCTCCCAGCTGGGCTCCCCCGGCTTCGCCGCCTTCCACATGGCGAAATCGCGCGGGTCGCGCTTGCCGGTCTCGCCCTCGCCGGAGGGCTGGCGCAGCCCGTCCAGATCCTGGTTGGAGAGCCTCAGATACTCGGGGAACGAGCGCACATCGAAGTAGACATTGCCCTCGGCGGCATAGGCATGACCCCGGTCGATCAGCTCCCGCATCATCTCGATCATCTCGGGAACATGACCGGTGGCCCGCGGCTCATAGGTCACGGGCAGGCAGCCGAGGATGTCGTACGCCTGGTTGAAGGCGCGCTCGTTCTCGTAGCCGATCGCCCACCATGGGCGCTTCTGCTCCGCCGACTTCGCGATGATCTTGTCGTCGATGTCCGTGACATTGCGGATGAACGTCACGTCATAGCCGCGGTAGGCGAACCAGCGGCGCATGATGTCGAAGTTCAGCCCCGACCTGATGTGCCCGATGTGCGGGGCGGCCTGCACGGTGGCACCGCACAGGTAGATCGAGACACAGCCCGGCCTGAGCGGGACGAAGTCACGAATCTGCCGGGCGCTGGTGTCGTACAGGCGAATAGTCACGCATCAAGGGTAGTGGGAAGCGAACGGTGCCCCGTGCTCCTTCGACCACGGGGACACCGAAGCGTGACACTCCGGACGCGCGTGACACTCCGGACGCGCCCGCGCACCCCCGCCTCCCGTGCGCCGGCGCCACCGCCGGAAAGCGCCGGATCTACCGCCGGGATACGGGTGCACCACCGCAATACGGGCACTGCTGGCGCGATACAGGCGCTACCGCCGGAACACCAGCGCCGTCGCGATCGCCGCGAGGCCCTCGGCGCGGCCGGTCAGACCGAGACCGTCCGTGGTGGTACCGGACACCGAGACGGGGGCGCCCACCGCCGCCGTCAGCGCCTTGATCGCCTCCTCGCGCCGTTTGCCGATCTTGGGGCGTACGCCGATCACCTGGATCGCCACATTGCCGATCCCGAAGCCCGCGTCCCGGACGATCCGGGCCGCCTCGGCGAGCAGCGTGGTGCCCGCGGCGCCGGACCACTCGGGGCGGTCGGTGCCGAAGTGGGCGCCGAGATCGCCGAGCCCGGCGGCGGAGAACAGCGCGTCACAGGCGGCGTGCACGGCCACATCGCCGTCGGAGTGACCGGCCAGACCGTACGTCTCGCCCTCCCACAGCAGCCCCGCGCACCACAGCTCACGGCCCTTCTCGAAGGCGTGCACATCCGTGCCGATGCCCACCAGGGGGAGCACCACCGGGTCAGAAGCCATCGTTCGCCCTCCTGCGGGCCAGGACCGCCTCGGCCAGCACCAGGTCCAGCGGCCGGGTCACCTTGAACGCCTCCTCATGACCGGGGACGACCACGACCTCGACGCCGAGCCGCTCGACCATGCCCGCGTCGTCCGTCGCACCGTCGCCCTCCAGGGCGATCTTCTCGTGGGCGGCCACGAGCGTGGCGCGGTCGAAGCCCTGCGGGGTCTGGACGGCGCGCAGCAGGGCGCGGTCGGGGGTGCCGACGACCGGCTCGGGCTCACCGGTCCGCTCCCCGGTGCGCGGCTCGACCTCCTTCACGGTGTCGGCCAGCGGCAGCGCGGGCACGACGGCGGGCGCCCCGTCCCGTACGGCGGCGACGACCGCGTCCACCGTGTCCACCGGCACCAGCGGCCGCGCCGCGTCGTGCACCAGCACGGTGGTGACGGTCTCGGGGACGGCGGCCAGCCCCTTGCGCACCGACTCCTGGCGGGTCTCGCCGCCGGGCACGACCACCACCTCGGTGGTGTGGGTGAGGCTGCCGCTCAGCGGATACGCGTCCAGCAGCAGCCGCACCTCGTCGGCGCCGTCCGGCGGGGCGACCACGACGACGAGGGAGACGGAACGGGATCCGGCCATCGCCCGTACGGCGTGGACGAGCATGGGCGTGCCGCTCAGCGGGCGCAGCGCCTTGGGGGCGCCCGGACCCAGCCGCACTCCGCGGCCCGCGGCGGGGATCACGGCGGCGGTACGGGCGGTTCGACCGGACGCTCCGGAGCCGCCGTGATCCTGGGTTGCGGACATTGAGTTGGCGTTCAGGTTTGCTTCCTCAGCCGAAATGGGTATGGCCACAGCGTGCCGGGCGCGATGCCCCGACCGGCCCCTTCCGTGACGACTGGTCGAGCCAGCTGCCCGGGCCCGGCACACCTCTACACCGCTCTACACCGCGCACCGTGGCGCGGATGCACCCATCGGCACAGGGTGCGGTGACCGGGGGCTCAGGAGATCGCGTTCAAGGGATCACAGCGTCCGGCAGGTACGCATGCCGCAGCGCCCGGCGACAGACTTGGCGGGATCAGGTCTGAGTCACTCGGGCACCACGGCATTGATATGTCAGGACGCGAGAACCTCGTCGAGCAGGGCCTCGGCCTTGTCCTCATTGGTGCTCTCGGCGAGAGCGAGCTCGCTCACCAGAATCTGGCGGGCCTTGGCGAGCATGCGCTTCTCACCGGCGGAGAGTCCGCGCTCACGCTCTCGGCGCCACAGGTCACGCACGACCTCGGCGACCTTGATCACATCGCCGGAGGCGAGCTTCTCGAGATTTGCCTTGTAGCGACGGGACCAGTTCGTCGGCTCTTCCGCATACGGTGCGCGCAGCACCTCGAAGACCCGATCCAGCCCGTCCTGGCCGACCACATCACGCACACCGACGAACTCCGCATTGTCCGCCGGCACACGAACCGTCAGGTCACCCTGAGCGACCTTCAGCACCAAGTAGGTCTTGTCCACGCCTTTGATCTGGCGAGTTTCGATGGCCTCGATCAGCGCGGCCCCGTGATGGGGATAGACCACGGTGTCGCCAACCTTGAACGTCATGTGACAGGTACCCCTTCCGTGGCTATCCAGGGTAACACGGGAACGCCTTCTTCTGAATGGCGTTTTCGCAGGTCAGGGCATATCTCGGGGCTTGACAAGTGCGGCACGAACGTGCTGCACGGAGCCTGCGGAACCGGGTATTCGCAGGTGGGAGCGGCTGTCCAGGCACCGGGAAACCCGCCCGTTACGTACCGGAAGAGGCCCCGACGAGTGGTCGTACGTCCCGTTTTGCCGGAGTCCGGTCGATGGACTTCCGCTACTCCGTTCGGATCAGGAGCGGGGGATCCGGCACCGATTCGCGAATTGATCACGAACTTGATCACGCAGAGCGGATCAAGTCTGTGATCAATTCTCGGACATGCATGGATTCCTTACCGATAATCTCCAGCGCGACCCGTCGAGCCGATATTCGGGACGGTGTCACACCCGCCTTGTAAGGCACACCCGAACCTCGTAACCCACCCGGTAACCGGGATCGCACGAGTGCCCCACCCCGGGCCCGGTCGCCTTGAGGCGGGTCGGGTGCGGGCCGAAGAGGGCGGATCGGTAATCTAAGCGCGCTGATCCAACCTTTACCTCGTCCTAGGAGATGCCGCCGCCGTGAGCAGCAGCCTTCGACGCGGCGCCCTCGCCGCAGCCGCCATCGTGGTCTCGGTCGCCCCGCTCTCCGCCTGCGGAGCCGGGAAAGACGCGCAGACACTGGGGGTCAAGCCCGACAACGCCGCGACCGCTGTCGGCGATATCAAGATCCAGAACGCCACCGTGGTGACCCAGCCGGACCGCAAGGCCGTAGGCCCGGCCGTCGTCACCGGCAGGCTCTTCAACAACGGCAAGAAGGACCAGACCGTCAAGGCCGTCTCCCTCCCCGGCACCGACGCCCGGGTGAAGCTCTCCCCGGCCAAGGGCAAGGGCCCGGTCGTGGTCCCGGCCGGCGGCTCGGTGGCCTTCGGCGGCAAGGGCAACGCCTCCGCCGTCATCAGCGACGGGCGCGAGGCCGCCCAGGACGGCAACGCGCAGCGGATCGTCTTCGACCTCAGCTCGACCGGCAATGTCCCGATCACCGCGTTCGTGGTCCCGGCGAAGAGCTACTTCGAGGGCTGGGGCCCGTCCGAGCTGCCGACCGCCAAGCCGTCGGGCTCGGCGACCCCCGGCGGTACGCCCAGTGGCACGCCCAGCGGCACCCCGTCCGGCTCGGCGAGCAACAAGCCGGGCGGTACGGCGAGCGGCCAGCCGGGCACCGATGCGAGCAGCGGCGCCCCGAACGGCATCGCCTCCGGCGAGCCCAACCCGAACGGCACCGATCACTGACACGGGTCCCCTGGACCCGCGCGGGCATGCGCGAGGGCGGCCCTGGAGCTCTCCAGCCCTCCAGGGCCGCCCTCGCGCATGAGCCGGTTCTCCGCGGCTCATGCCCGGTGGTTCACGGCCCGAGCCCCCTTCCCCGTGCGCCCCTCGCACCGCTCGGCCCTGACGGGCCGCACGGGCTTCGGGACGCCGTGCCGGACTCCGTCCGGCGGTCCGGGGCCGGGGCCCGGTTCTTACGGCTCGAACTTGTAGCCCAGACCCCGCACCGTCACCAGGTAACGAGGCGCGCCCGGGTCGGGCTCGATCTTGGCCCGGAGCCGCTTGACATGGACGTCGAGCGTCTTGGTGTCGCCCACATAGTCCGCGCCCCAGACGCGGTCGATCAGCTGCATACGGGTCAGCACCCGGCCCGCGTTGCGCAGCAACATCTCCAGCAGGTCGAACTCCTTGAGCGGGAGGTCCACCTTGCCGCCGCCGACCGTGACCACATGGCGGTCCACGTCCATCCGGACCGGTCCGGCCTCCAGGGCCGCGGGGGTGACCTCCTCCGGCTCGCCGCGGCGGCGCAGCACGGCCCTGATCCGGGCGACCAGCTCGCGCGAGGAGAAGGGCTTGGTCACATAGTCGTCGGCGCCTATCTCCAGCCCGACCACCTTGTCGATCTCGCTGTCCTTGGCGGTCACCATGATCACCGGGACATTGGACCGGCCGCGCAGCTGGCGGCAGACCTCCGTACCGGGCAGGCCCGGCAGCATCAGGTCGAGCAGCACCAGGTCGGCGCCGTTCCGCTCGAACTCATCGAGGCCCTCGGGGCCCGTGGTCGCGATGGCGACCTCGAATCCCTCCTTGCGAAGCATGTACGACAGCGCGTCGCTGAACGATTCCTCGTCCTCGACGACCAGAACTCGGGTCACGGAAGGACCTCCGGGGCTGAGAGTGGTTCATTGGTGAAGGTCTCGTACGGCCGGCCGTGCTCCTCGCCATCGAGGTCCGCTCCGGTCTCGTACGACTCGCTCGACTCGCGCGTCTGGCTCCGCGAGCGGTCCCGGTCCCTCGCCGCACCGGCTTCCGGGAGTCTCAGGGTGAAGGTGGAGCCCTGTCCTTCGGCGCTCCACACGGTGACCTCTCCGCCGTGCGAGGCGGCCACATGCTTGACGATGGCGAGCCCGAGCCCGGTCCCGCCGGTCTGCCGCGAGCGGGCCGGGTCGACCCGGTAGAAGCGCTCGAAGACCCGCTCGCGGTCCTTCTCGGAGATGCCTATGCCCTGGTCGGTCACGGCGACCTCGATCAGATCCCCGCCGGCCGCGGGGATGCGGCGGGCGGCGATACCGACCCGGGTACGGGCCGGGCTGTAGTTGACCGCGTTCTCGACGAGGTTGCCGAGCGCGGCGGCCAGCTGGCCTCGGTTGCCCCATACGTGCAGGTCGGCGGTGCCGCCCGTGGCCATCGTGATCTGCTTGGTGCCCGCCTGGTGGCGGCACCGGTCGATGGCCTCGGCGACGAGCTCGTCCACCCGGACCGGTTCGGCGTCCTCCAGCGGGTCGTCGTTCTGCACCCGGGAGAGGTCGATCAGCTCCTGGACCAGGCTGGTCAGCCGGGTCGCCTCGACCTGCATCCGGCCGGCGAAGCGGGTGACCGCCTCCGGGTCGTCGGACGCGTCCATCACGGCCTCGGACAGCAGGGACAGCGCGCCGACCGGGGTCTTGAGCTCATGGCTGACGTTGGCGACGAAGTCGCGCCGTACGGCCTCGATCCGGCGGGCCTCGGTGAGGTCCTCCACGAGCAGCAGGACCAGCCGGGAGCCCAGCGGAGCCACTCTGGCCGAGACCGCGAGCGCGTCGCCGCCCCGGCCGGTGCCTCGGCGCGGCAGATCCAGCTCGATCTGCCGGATCTCACCGTCCCGCCGGGTGTCGCGGGCCATCGCCAGCATCGGCTCGACGGCCAGCTTGCCGCCGCGCACCAGGCCCAGTGCGTACGCGGCCGAGCTGGCCTTGACGACGGCGTCCGCCTCGTCGAGGACGACGGCGGAGGAACGCAGCACCGAAAGCACCGTGTCCACGCCGGGCGGCAGCACGGCGTCTGTATGCAGCGAGGAGCGCGTAGGCTTCGCCTGTTCGCGCTCACTCCAGCGGAACGCCAGCATGGCGATGACGCCGGTGCACAACCCGGCGAGCGCCGCCACTGCGGCGATCGCCGCGTTCACGTTCATGCGTCCAGGTTATGCGGGTGGTGAGACCGCTCCACAGCCTTGTGGCGATCCCCTCGGTCAGACGTTGCCGAGAGTTCACCGGGGCGTCGGTATCGGTTCACTCCGGACGTTTCGACAGGCCGGTGTCACACGGGTGAGCCGGGGGTGCGTTGCCGAGAGTTCACCCGGGAGTCAGGTGTGATTAACGCCCGATGCCGGAAGCGGACGCGTTTCGGCCGGAGCGTGGAAGTGTGGGGCCCCCGGGGGCATGAGCCACGGAGATCTGCCGGAAATCTGTCAGAGATCGTCACCGAGAGTCAGTGAAAGAGGTCATGATGCGGGACGCGTACCACGAGGAGCTTGATTCGATCGGGGACGGCCTGGTCGACATGGCCCGGCTCGTCGGTTCGGCCATCGGCCGTGCCACCACCGCCATTCTCGACGCGGACCTCAAGCTCGCCGAGAGCGTCATCGCCGCCGATGAGAAGGTCGATGATCTTCAGCGGGACCTGGAGGGACGGGCGATAGCCCTGCTCGCCCGGCAGCAGCCGGTCGCCACCGACCTGCGGATCGTGGTGACCAGCCTCCGGATGAGCGCCGACCTGGAGCGCTCCGGCGACCTCGCGCAGCATGTCGCCAAGCTGTCCCGGCTCCGCTTCCCGAACACGGCCGTACCGCACGATCTGCACGCCACGATCCTGGAGATGGGCCAGCTCGCCCAGCGGCTGATGGCGAAGGCCGCCGAGGTGATCATCACCAAGGACGTCGACCTCGCGCTCCAGCTGGAGCAGGACGACGACGCGATGGACCTGCTGCACCGCGCCCTCTTCCAGCACCTGATGGACGACCGCTGGAAGCACGGCATCGAGACGGCCGTGGACGTCACGCTGCTGGGCCGTTACTACGAGCGGTTCGCGGACCACGCGGTCTCGGTCGCCAAGCGCGTCGTCTACCTGGTCACCGGTGAGCACGCCGACGAGATCGCCCCGCAGGGAGACGTCGAAGGGGCGTGAGCCTCCGCGACGGCGTGCATCGAAGCGCCGTCGACGCGCCCCTGCGCGCGGCCGCCGGGTCGTCGGCACCATGGGCGGCAGGTGACATGACCCCTCCCGAGGAGGAGACGCATGGCGGACCTCTCCAAGCCCGAACCCGCTCCGACGCACCCCGTCGGCCACCCCGTCGGCGCCTGCGGCTGCGGCTCGAGCTGCGGCTGTGGCTGCCAGTCCGGCGGCCCGTGTCAGTGCGGCGGCAACTGCGGCTGACCTCGGCCCGGCCGAGACGACCGGCACGACCGACACAACCGACACGACAGAGGGCCTGGGACCGGTGACCGGTCCCAGGCCCTCTGTCGTGGCTCCCGGGCCCTGTCGTGTCGCCCGGACTCCTCTTGCGCGGGCCCCGGCGGCGCGTCCCGCCCGAGGTGCGGTCGGGGCCGGAAGCGGCGAGCCTGGACCTATGGAGGACAAGACCCCGTCCGCGCCTCGTGTGGTGGTGGACGAACCGCTGGACGGCCGCCGCCTTGTGCTGATCGACGGCCAGGACGCCGGGGTGGTGGTGAGCGCGGACGAGCTCCGGCGGCTCCTGCACCGTGCGGGTGTGATGGAAGAGGACGCACCCCTCGACAACCCCGAGCTGATCGAATGGAACGGCGGCGGCTCCGACGACTGGCCCGCCGCGCCCAGGTGACGCATCGGATGACGTATCGGATGACGCACCTGATGCCGCGCCAAATGGCATATCGGACGACATAACCGCCACAACGTCCGGCGCCGGTCCCTCCCCTCGTGGGGACCGGTGCCGAACGCTGGAGCGGTGTCGATCCGCGCCGTACCGGTGCGGATCAGGGGAAGGGCCAGACCCGTGGTGGATGCGACAGCCGCCCCGACGGGGCCGGCTCCACGGATCTCCCGAGCTCACACGACGAGCAAGATGCCACCGTCTCGTGATTCCGACAAAAGCTGACCGAGAACATGCGGTGCCATGGGTTGTCTCTCCGTGCGCTGAGCTGATGGCCTGGCTGGGCGGCTCGTGGTGGGTGCGCTACTGCGTCATGATCCTGCCAGTTGCGCCTGCCGCCGAGGAGGTTCCGGCGTTGTGCTACCGGTTTCACCGCTGGTCAGCCATATAAAGTGAGTTTTCCGGTCCGGATGACCAGTGCGGGGGAAGTAAGGAGTGGAACCTTGAGTTCCGACTCGGGGGCGCGCACAGCCTTCGCGGAACGCCTCGCGCTGCTGTACAAGGAGGCCGGTAACCCTCCCCTCAAGAGCGTGGCAGACGCGGTCGTCAGACTCCAGCGGACCGATGAGCGGGGGCGTCCCGTACGGGTCTCCGCCCAGCGGATCAGCGACTGGCGACGTGCCAAGAACGTACCCGCCCAGTTCGCCGCGCTCGCGGCCGTCCTGCACGTCCTGATACCCGACGCACGGCGCGCCCGCCCGGTGCCGGTGTCCAAGGGCCTGTACGACATGGCCCGCTGGCAGCGGCTGTGGGAGCGCGCCGTGGCCGACCCGGTCGGCGAGCGCCCCGCCCCGTCCGCGGAGGAGGAGGAAGGGTCCCCTGCCGAGGCGCCGGCCACCGTTCCCGGTGTCGTATGCCCGTACCGGGGGCTGGCCTCGTACCGCCAGCAGGACGCCCGGTGGTTCTTCGGCCGGGAGCGGAGCACGGACGCCCTCGTCGCTCAACTGCGCGCGGCGGAGGAGGCGGGGGGCCTGATCGTGCTCGTGGGCGCTTCAGGAGCGGGCAAGTCCTCGCTGCTGAACGCCGGTCTGGTGCCCGCGCTGCGGGCCGAGGCGCCGGAGGGCGCGGACGGCCGGACGAGGGGGGTGCTGCAACTCGTACCGGGCGCCGACCCGCTCACGGAGCTGGCCCGTCATATCCCCGAACTCGCGCAGGTGGTCGCCACCGAGGAGGAACCGGCGGCCGAGGACCGGGGCGCGGACGAAACGGGGACGGACGGACGAGCGGCCGATGAACCGGGGACTGACGTTCCGGAGGCTGACGGCCCGGCACCGGTCCATACGGCAGCAGACGTGCTGCCGGCCGAGCCCGGCACTCCACGGTTCGCGCACGCGGTGCGCGAGGCCGTCACCGCATGGGCGGAGCGCGAGACATCCCCCGCCGCCCGCCCGGTCGTGATCGTGGATCAGTTCGAGGAGGCGTTCACCCTCGGCTCCGACGAGGCGGACCGGCGTACGTTCATCCAGCTCCTGCACGCCGCGTGCACACCCACCGGCCCCGGCGGGCCGCCCCCCGTGCTCGTGGTCCTCGGCATACGCGCCGACTTCTACGAGCAGTGCCTGGGCTACCCCGAACTGGCCGACGCGCTCCAGCACCGGCACATGGTGCTCGGGCCGCTCACCACCGCGGAGCTGCGCGAGGCGGTCACCGGCCCGGCCAAGGCCGTGGGACTGGAGCTCGAACCGGGGCTGGCGGAGCTGATCGTCCGGGAGGTGAGCGCCGACGGCCCGCGCGGGACGCATGACGCGGGCGTACTGCCGCTCCTCTCCCACGCCCTGCTCGCCACCTGGCAGCGGCGGAAGGCCGGCCGGCTGACGCTGGCCGGGTACCGCGCGGCGGGCGGCATCCAGGGAGCGGTGGCGGCGACCGCCGAACGGGCCTGGTCCAGCCTCGACTCCGAGGCCCGCACGGCCGCGAGGCTGCTGCTCCTCCGGCTGGTCCGGCTGGGCGAGGACACCCAGGCCACCCGCAGGCGGGGGACGCGGCACCAGCTGGCGAAGGAGTCCACGGACCCGGGCAAGACGGAGGAATCCCTCGAAACGCTGGTGCGCGCCCGGTTGGTGACGCTCGACGCGGAGACCGTGGAGATCACCCATGAGGCGCTGCTCCACGCCTGGCCACGGCTGCGCGAGTGGATCGACGAGGACCGCAACGACCATCTGGTGCGGCAGCGGCTGGAGGAGGACGGCCGGGCCTGGGAGGGCTCGAACCGCGACTCGTCCCTGCTCTACCGGGGCTCCCGGCTGGAGCAGGCCCACACCTGGGCGAGGACCGCCGGTGGCACCTATCTGACCCGGAGCGCGGTGGAGTTCCTGGCCGCGTCGGTCGGGCTGCGCAGGCGCACGGTGTGGCTGCGCCGCGGCGCGGTGTCGGCTCTGGTCGCCCTGGCGGTGCTGGCCGCCGGTACGGCGGTGGTCGCGTGGCAGCAGCGGGACGACGCGGTGTTCGAGCAGGTGGTCACCGAGGCCGATCGCTTCCAGTACACCGATCCGTCGCTGTCCGCCCAACTCGCCCTGGTGGCCCACCGCTTGCGGCCGCACGACGAGGCCACCAGGAACCGGCTGCTCTCGGTGGTGAACGCGCCGCTGGCCACACCGCTCCATGGCCACACCGGCGCCGTCTACCTCACCTCGTTCAGCCCGAACGGGCGGCTGCTGGCCACCGCCAGCTACGACCGGACGGTCCGGCTGTGGGACGTGCGCGACCGGACGCGCCCCAAACCGCTGGGCAAGCCCCTCACCGGCCATAAGAGCTGGGTGAGCAGTGCGGTCTTCAGCCCGGACGGCCGCACCCTCGCCAGCGCCGGCGACGACGGCACCGTCCGCCTGTGGGACGTACGGGACCCCCGCCATCCGCGCCCGCTCGGCGCGCCCCTGTCCCGCGACGACGGCACGATCTATCTGCTCGCCTTCAGCCCGGACGGCCGCACGCTGGCCACCGCCACCGAAGATCGCGTCGTTCGGCTCTGGGACATGAGCCACCCGGACCGGCCGAAGGCGCTCGGCGCGCTGACCGGCCACACCGCCGCCGTGCGCTCCGTGGCGTTCAGCCCCGACGGCCGGACGCTGGCGGCCGGGGGCGACGACGCCACGGTCAGGCTGTGGAACATGGCCGATCCGCGCCATCCGAAGCCGATCGGCAGGGTACTGAAGGGGCACAAGGATCTGATCCACTCGGTCGCTTTCAGCCCCGACGGCCGGACGCTGGCCAGCGGCAGCGCGGACAACACCGTCCGGCTGTGGGACGTCGACGACCCACGGCGCGCGGAGCCGCTGGGCTCGCCGCTCACCGGCCACACCGGCCCCATATGGTCCGTGTCCTTCAGTCCGGACGGATCCATGCTCGCCGCCGCCAGCCAGGACAGCACGGCGAGCCTGTGGAACGTCAGCGATCCGGACTATCCGTCGCAGGTCGGCGAGCCGCTCGCGGGGAGCAGCGGCGAGATGTACGCCCTGGGCTTCAGCCCCGACGGCCGGACCCTCGCCACCGGGACCGGCGACAACACGGTCCGCTTGTGGTCGCTGCCCACGTCGGACATGGTCGGCCGGGTCGGGGCGTTCCGCCCGGACGGGCGGGTGCTCGCCACGGCCGCGCGCGACGAGCGGATCCGGCTGTGGAACGTGGTCCAGCCCGACCGGCCGGTTTCGCTGGGCGAACCGTTCAAGCCCGGGGAGGGCGCGGTGCGCGAACCGACGTTCTCCCCCGACGGCCGCACCTTCGCGGTGATGACCGGCAACCGCGCGCTACGGCTGTGGAACGTCAGCGACCCGGCCCGCCCCGTCGCCTACGGCCCGCCCATCCCCCTGCGGACCCGGTTCGCGGGCGCGGTGGCCTTCAGCCCGGACGGGCGCACGCTGGCGACCGCGTATGACGACCGCACCATCCAGCTGTACGACGTCGGCGACCCGTCCCACGTACGCCGGCTCGGTAGGCCGCTCACCGGCCACCGGGGCTATGTCAACACCCTCGTCTTCAGCCCGGACGGCCGGACGCTGGCCAGCGGCAGCGCGGACAACACCATCCGGCTGTGGAAGGTGACCGACCGGCGTCACGCCACCCCACGGGGCGGCGCGGTCACGGGCCACCTCGGGCCCATCAACGCGCTCGCCTACAGCCCGGACGGCCGCACGCTGGCCAGCGGCAGCGACGACAACACGGTCCGGCTCTGGGACGTCACCGATCCGCGCAGGACGACGCGGCTGCGCTCCCCGCTCACCGGCCACACCGACGCGATCGTGTCGCTGTCGTTCAGCCGGGACGGCAGCACCCTGGCGAGCGGCGGCAACGACAACACGGTCCGGCTCTGGGACGTCACCGTCCCGGCCAAGGCCGCCTCCATCGGCCAGTCGCTGAGCCCCAACGCCAAGACCGGCAATTTCCTGTCGTTCAGCCCGCACAGCCGGATGCTCGGGGTGTCCAGCGGCGCCGACACGGTCCGGCTGTGGAGCCTGGACGTGGACGAGGCGGTGCGGCGCATCTGCTCGATGAGCCGGGGTGTGCTGACACCGGAGAAATGGGACGAATACCTGCCCCGGCTCTCGTACTCGCCTCCCTGCGGTCGGTAACCACGTTGCACGAACGTTGCGTGATCGCGGTCACAACTCCTCGCCGCAAGCGAGGAGTCGGCCTCGCCACGCCGATGGCCGCGTTACTCTTAGGTACAGCCCGACCGCTGGTGCATCCCCCGTCGCCAGCGGTCGGGCCCTTCCATGTGGGGGACACTCGGTATGGGTGCCGCGGCGGCAGCGTACGAAGGCGCCGCGCCGGGCGAACACGCGACCACGACGGCCAAGGGGACGCGCGGCGAAAACGCGGGGCGGGAGCGCACCGCGAGGGCACACCGCCGGTACGCATCGCCAGAACGCACCACGAGAACACCCCTCCCCCACCTGGAGACCCCGTGATCCGCAGGCTCGACCAGGCCGCTCTGGACCTCGGCCGCGAATACGTCCGCCACGCGCCCTGGAGTGCCGGGAAGCGGGCCCTGGTCGAGAACCACCTCAACGCCGCCCTGCGGGACCGCCCCCTGCACCGCTTGGCCCGTACGCGCTTCGGCGCCACCTTCGCCGTCGACACACAGGACCTCATCCAGCGCTACCTCTACCTCTTCGGCGTCTGGGAGCCGCATATGACCCGGTGGCTTCAGCGCCGGCTGAAGCCGGGGGACGTATTCGTGGACGTCGGGGCCAACATCGGCTACTACAGCGTCCTGGCCTCGCGCCTCGTCGGGGGAAGCGGGAAGGTGGTGGCGGTCGAAGCCTCGCCGACGTTCCTCCGGCTCCTCCAGAGGCACGCACGGCGAAACGGCTGTGCCAACATCCGTACGGTCAACGCGGCCGTCTCCGACCGCGAGAAGCTGCTGACCTTCATCCTCGCCAGCTCGCGCAACATGGGCGCGAACAGCGTCGTCCCCTACGACGGCCCGGCCGAGTCCACCTTCGAGATCGCGGCCCGGCCACTGCCCGACCTCCTCGCCGAGGACGAGATCACCCGGGCCAGGGTGATCAAGGTCGATGTGGAGGGGGCGGAAGGCGGCGTGGTCCGCGGACTCGTCCCCCTGCTGGACAGGCTGCGCCCCGACGCGGAACTGACCGTCGAGGTCACCCCGCAGCGGATGGCCGAGCTGGGCGACTCCGTGGAAGAGCTGCTGGCGGCCCTGACGGGGCACGGCTTCCACGTCTACCGCCTCACCAACGACTACGCGGCGGGCAGCTACCCGGACGCGCTCCGGCGCGCACCGGAGGTGCCGGTGCGCTGGCGCGGGCCGGTCGCCGAGGAGAGCGACCTGGTCTTTTCACGGGTCGACGCGGAGACCCTGCCCTGATCTGTCCTGACCTGTCCTGACCTGATCTGTCCTGACCTGTCCTGTCCTGAGGGGCGGGGGACTACCGGTGGCTGGCGCGGGTCCCTACTGGTCGCTCTGGGGCAGGTGCGCCTTGGCCTCGTCGTAGCCGGCGTCGCCGGGGCGCTCGGCCGGGGCGTAGACCAGGTACAGCACACCGGTGCTGAACGTCGCGGAGGAGATCAGCCGCAGCGGGATCGGGGTCTCGCCCTCGTCGAACAGCCGCATGCCCTTGCGGACGGCGATCGGGTGGACCAGCAGATGCAGCTCGTCCAGCAGGCCGTGCGCCATGAGCTGCCGGACGACCGAGACCGAGCCGCTCAGCGCGATGTCCCCGCCCGGCTCATTCTTCAGCGCGGTGACGGCGTCCGCGAACTCGCCCTTGAGCAGCTCGGAGTTCCGCCAGGTGAAGGTGAGGTCCTGGCGCGACAGGACGATCTTGCGGGCGTCGCCCAGCTTCTTGGCGAAGTGGGCGTCCTCGCCGCCCGCCGCCTCCCGGTCCGGCCACGCTCCGGCGAAGCTGTCGTAGGTCTTGCGGCCGATGAGGAGGGTGTCGGAGGTGCCGAGAGCCGCGTCGACGGCGGCGCCCATCTCGTCGTTGAAGTAGGGGAAGTGCCACTGGTCGGGCGCCTCCACGACGCCGTCGAGCGAGATGAACAGGCTGGCGCTGATCTTCCTCATGGTGCACTCCTTGAGAAGCGGTCGGTGAGCTCTTCCTCCTGTCAGACCGGGGAAGCCGCACAAACTCATCGGTGCCGACCCGAGCGGGCTTTCAGGGTGCCTCGTACCGCCAGCCGTCCATGGCGGCCAGGACGCGCGCCCGCGCCTCGACGACCGCGAACCGGGCGGCGCGCTCGGCCTCGTCCGTGTGGGCGGACTGGCTGGTGACCTGGCCGGGCCACTTGCGGTAGAGCAGACCGGTCTCGGCGGTGAACCAGCCGCGGCTGACCGCGTTGAGTGCCATGAGCAGGCCGGTGTCCTCGGACGCGGGGAGGGCCATCCAGCCGCCGAGGGCGAGCAGGAGGTCGCGGCGTACGAAGAGGGTGGCGGGGTGGACCTGGGCGCGGTGGTCGTTCGCCCGCCAGAACTCGAGGACGGCGCCACGCGCGATGGGCCCCTGCGGCGGATCGCCCTCGAAGCCGACGGTGGAGCCGTCGGGCAGCAGGTCCAGGGCGCGGGAGGTGGCCCAGCCGAGATCGGGGTGGTCCGCGAGCGCGCGGAGGTCGCGGGCGAGGGCGCCGGGGGTGAGCATGTCATCGGCGTCCAGCACCTTGATGTACGCGCCCTCGGCGCGGGAGAGCCCCATCGTCCGGGCCATCGCGGCGCGCCCGGCCCGGCCCTGCCCGAAGCTGACCCGGACGTCGTCGGGCACGTAGGGCCGTACGGCGTCCGACGCGCCGTCTTCCTGGATCACCCACTGCCAGTCCCAGCCGTCCGGCAGCTCCTGCTCGCGCAACGACTTGTAGGCGTCCGGCAGATGCACGGCGCCCGGGGCGTGGACGGCGGTGATGACGGTGATGGTGTTCGGCATGGTCACCACCTCTTCAGGGGCGTGGTGAAGACGAGCTCCGTACGGTCGCCGCACAAGGTCACATCGGAGACTTCGACCACCCGACCGCCGATATCCGTGCCGATCTTCCTGAGAATGATCACCGAAACCCCCTTCTTGAGCCCGAGCCCTTCGGCCTCCTCCACGGTCGGCGGCCGGGCCGTGATCCGTTCCTCTATGCGGTCGAGCTCGATGCCGATCGTGTAGAGCTGATTCTGGGTGCCACCGGGCCAGGGCTCATTGGCGGCGTCGAGCAACTCCGGATTGACGACGACGACGTCATGCACCAGATACGAGTGCACCAGGGCGAACGGCGCATCCTCCTCGAGGCAGTTGGTGCGGTAGATCCGCTCCAGCAGCCGGGTGCCCACGGGGATGCGGAAGACGGACGCCAGATCCTCATCGGCCTTCGCATCGCGGTACTCGGCGTGAAAGGCGAGGTCGGTCACCTCAAGACCGGTGTCATGCTCGGTGGACCCGGTCCTCAGCCGCTCCGCCCTGGACCGGCGTGCCCGGTCCTTCTCCCACTGATGCCGATCATTGCTCCGCTCGACCCGCCGACGCGGGGTCCGTACGAAGGTCCCCACCCCGTGCCGCCTGTCGATCAGCCCCTCGGCCACCAGCTCCGACAACGCCCGCTGAAGCGTCGGCACACTCGTCCGATACCGCGCCGCCAGCTTGTCCTCCGCCGGCAACCGCTCCCCGGGCCCCAGCTGCCCCGCGCGAATGCCCTGCCGCAGCGCATCCGCGATCTGCTCGTACTTGGCCATGCGTGCTCACCGCCCGGGTTTGCGCGACCGCTGCGGACGGTTTCAGCGTAAGTCCTTAAGAGGTCTTGAGCCCCCTGGCCCTGCGGCCCGTGCTTCCATGCCGGGGTCTGCGCCGCCCACCACGACGACATCGGCTCCCACGTCGGCCTCGCCGACCGCCTGACGCCCCAATATCCCGGGCGCTGAGGGCCCGCACTGGGCCCAGGCCGCGAAAACGCCCCCGATCCGCGCCATAAGCGCAGGTCGGGGGCGCGATTGCAGAGACTACTTCTTCTTGCCCTGGTTTTTGACTGCCTCGATGGCGGCCTTCGCGGCGTCCGGGTCGAGGTAGGTGCCGCCCGGGGTGACGGGGCGGAAGTCGGTGTCGAGGTCGTAGGAGAGGGGGATGCCGGTGGGGATGTTGAGGCCGGCGATGTCGGCGTCGGAGATGCCGTCGAGGTGCTTGACCAGGGCGCGGAGGGAGTTGCCGTGGGCGGCGACCAGGACGGTGTGGCCCGCCAGGAGGTCCGGGACGATGCCGTCGTACCAGTACGGCAGCATGCGCTCGACGACGTCCTTGAGGCACTCGGTGCGCGGGCGCAGCTCCGGGGGGATGGTGGCGTAGCGCGGGTCGTCGCTCTGGGACCACTCGGCGCCGTCCTCGAGCGGGGGCGGGGGGGTGTCGTACGAGCGGCGCCACAGCATGAACTGCTCCTCGCCGAACTCGGCGAGGGTCTGGGCCTTGTCCTTGCCCTGGAGGGCGCCGTAGTGGCGCTCGTTGAGGCGCCAGGAGCGGCGGACCGGGATCCAGAGGCGGTCGGCGGCGTCCAGGGCGAGCTGCGAGGTGCGGATGGCGCGCTTCAGGAGGGACGTGTGGAGCACGTCGGGGAGCAGGCCGGCGTCCTTCAGCAGCTCACCGCCGCGGACGGCCTCCTTCTCGCCCTTCTCGTTCAAGTTGACGTCCACCCAGCCGGTGAACAGGTTCTTCGCGTTCCACTCGCTCTCGCCGTGGCGGAGGAGGATCAGCTTGTACGGTGCGTCGGCCATGCCGCCGAGCCTACTGGACCCGCCTGCGGGGGTCGGTTGACGGACCCCGTCAATCGGCTGGCGGCGCGGGGTCCATATCGGTAAGTTGCGGGTGCTGGTTGCGCCACTTACAGGTGTGTTGCTCACGGGGGGGGAGTCGTCCGGTGTCCGTCGCTCGGCTGAGGCAGGCCACGAAGGAGAGCGTCTCGGGGTTGCCCCGGGAGTTCTGGTGGCTGTGGACCTCCACGCTGGTCAACCGGCTGGGCGGGTTCGTGGCCACCTTCCTCGCCATGTACCTGACCGCGGATCGAGGCTATTCGGCGATGTTCGCCGGGCTGGTGGGCGCGCTGTACGGGCTGGGCGGGGCGGTGTCGGCGGTGGTCGCCGGGGTGCTGACCGACCGGCTGGGGCGGCGGCCCACGCTGCTGGTCTCGCAGCTGTCCACGGCCGCCACGGTCGCCGCGCTGGGCTTCGTCCAGGACCCCGTCGCCATCGCCGTTGTGGCCTGTCTCGTGGGTATGACCAGCAACGCTTCACGGCCCGCCGTGCAGGCGATGATCGCCGACATCGTGGCCCCCAAGGACCGGGTGCGGGCCTTCTCGCTCAACTACTGGGCCATCAACCTCGGCTTCGCCGTCTCCGCGGCGGCGGCCGGGCTGATCGCGCGCCACGGCTATCTCACGCTCTTCCTGGCCGACGCCGGGATGACGCTGGCGTGCGCGCTCATCGTCTTCGGGAAGCTCCCGGAGTCCCGGCCCGCCCGGCCGGAGCCGGCTGGCGCCGCCCTGGGAGTGGATGCGCCGGAGCCGGCGGTCGGGCTGGGCACGGTGCTGCGGGACCGGCGGTTCATGGCCGTGGTCGGACTGTCGTTTCTGATCGCGACCCTCATCCAGCAGGCGTTCGTGGCGCTGCCGGTGGCGATGGGGGCGGACGGGCTGTCCAGCACGGACTTCGGGCTCGCGATCGCGACGAACGGCGCGCTGATCGTGGCCGTGCAGATCCCGGTGACGCGGTTCCTCGAACGTCGCGAACCGGCGCCGCTGCTGATCGTCTCCGCGCTGCTGACCGGAGCGGGCTTCGGGCTGACCGCCTTCGCCGGGTCGGTCGGGATGTACGCGGTGGCCGTGACCGTCTGGACGCTCGGCGAGATCATCAACTCCCCCACGCAGATGGGGCTGGTGGCCCGGCTCTCCCCGACCCATGGACGCGGCCGCTACCAGGGGATGTACACCCTGTCGTGGTCCCTCGCCTCGCTCATCGCACCGCTCGCGGGCGGCGCCGTCATGGACCGCTTCGGCGCGGATGCCCTCTGGGCGAGCAGTGCTGTCGTGGGGCTCGTCGCGGCCGGGGGGTATGCCGCTCTGGGCCGCGCGATGCGGTCCCGGCCTGCGGCCGGGGGGTCTGGAGGGTCTGGGGGTTCCGGGGCTTCGGGGGCTTCGGGGGCTTCCGGTGCTTCGGGTGGTTCGGGTGCTTCCGGGGGTGGGGTGGGTGGCGCCGCTGGTGGCAGTGCGCCTGTGGTCGGAGCGGGGGTCGGTGACGAGGCCGGTGACGCCTCCGGTGGCGCGGCGCATGCGGGAGGTGTGGGGGCCGGTGGCGAGGTGCACAGCGGCTCGGGTGGCAGTGCGCCTGCGGTCGGGGCGGGCCCCGGCCGTGCGGTCGGTGACGCCTCCGATGGCTAGGTGGACAGCGGCTCGGGTGGCGGCGCGCCCGCGGTCGGGGCGGGGGCCGGTGACGCCGCCCGGCGTGGGGACCTGGGCGGGGTTCGGGCTCGGGCGGCGCTCTTACGGTGCGGGTCTGGGGATTACGGGCTCGATCCTGATGGTCGGCACCGAGCGTGGTGGCAGCTGAAAGGTCGGGATCGTCGGCCGCGCCGGGAACGTGGGCTGCTGGTAGGTCGGGAACGGAGCGGGTTCCGTGCCGGTGCCGCCGCCCGGCTGGTAGCGGTCGGTCCAGCGGGTCACCGGCACCCTCGGGTAGCTCGGATCGTCGCTGTTCGCCCACAGTGCGAGCGACAGCCCCGTCATCAGCAGCAGCACGGTGAGCGCCAGCCCGCCCACGGCCTTGATGCGTCGGCGCGCGGGGCCGGTGATCCCGGGCGTGATGCTGATCTGTCGCGCCTTCCCCGCCGGCGCCGGGCCGTCGGCCGTACCCCCTGCCGGGTCCGTGGAGGGCAGCGGTGCGCGTTCGTCCACGCCCAGGGCGGCCAGGTGCAGCCCGAGCTGCCGGGTCTGACCGGGCAGCCGTACGGCGGTGTCGGCCCAGGTGCGGATGGTCTCGGGAGCGATGCCGTCGGGCGGTACGAGGATGCTGGGGCCGGTCCAGTTCATGGCCCAGTACGCCGTCCCCTTCGCCACCAGCTGCGCCCCGATCAGCACGGCCAGGGCCTCGGCCAGGGGGCCGAGCGGGTCGTGTTCGGTCCGCTCGCCGTGGAACATCCGCTCGCCGTGCGGCAGACGGGAGTTGAGGGCGCGGGCGAGCGGCATACGGCGGCCGCTGTCCAGCAGCCGCAGCACCCGTTGGACCGTCAGCGCGTCCGGTTCCGTCGCCGGTGCCGTGACCGACCCCGGTACCGGCTCCTTTCCCGGCTCCGGTTCCGGTTCCGGATTTACTTTCTTTCGCCCCATCCCCTCCGTCTCCTCGACCTCGCGTACCGCCTCGGCCAGCGGGGGCAGGATCCGGGTCGCGCGGTGCTCGGCCAGTTCGGTGAGCCAGTCCCGCCAGGGCACCCTCGTGCCCGCGTCCGGGCCGGGCAGCATGACGCGGCCCAGCGCGACCGCGTACCGCGGCCGCAAGGCGAGGGGGTCCAGGGAGAAGGGGTCCAAGGAGAGGGGAGCCGTGCCGGGCTCCGGGGCGGGCAGGCGCGCCAGCCGTTCCAGCCGGGTGGCCAGGGCCGGATGCGCGTCGTCGGGGTCGGCGGGCCGCTCGACGGCGCGGGCGCGCAACGCGGCCAGCGGCTCCCGCAGTTCGGGGGCCTCGACCATATGGGCGAACGCGCGGAACGGATCGTCGGGGATCCGGCCCGTCGCCCGGCGCATCGGGGCCAGGAATTCCGCGAGGAACTCCTGCCACGCCGCGTCCAGCGCCGTCGTGGAGCGCAGCGCGTCCGCGACGGCGCCCGGACCGGCCACCCGGGCGGCCTCACGGTCGGCCTCCAGCTCCTGGCGCCGCCGGACCGGGCGGGTGAGCCAGCGGAAGACGTAGGTGTAGAGGTTGAGCAGCAGCAGCGGCCCGCCCGCGTACAGCCGTACCAGGTCATTGGCGGCCGCCGCGTCCTGGATCGCCTGCCGGGCGGCGACCAGCCCCGCCGCGCCCCGGTGGGCGACCACGCCGAAGCGGCTGTGGCGACGGGAGAAGTGGCCGAGCTCATGCGCGAGGACGGCGCGCAGTTCGGCGCGCGACAGACCGGCCAGCAGGGGCAGTCCGAGGTAGAGGACGCGTCGGCCGGGGGCGAGCCCGAGGAGCGGTGCGTCCTCGGTGACGGAGGCGTTGGCCTCGGCGGTCAGCCGGATATGGCCGGGCGGCCGGGTGCCGATGTCGAGGGCCAGCTCCTCGACCGTGTCCCATAACTCCGGCGCCCCGCGCCGGGTCACCGTCACCGCGTCCTCACGCGCGGCGGCGGGGCGGGCGGTGCGGATCACCGCCCACACCATGCCGAAGACGATCGGGGCGAACGCCGCGCAAGCGGTGATGACGCTCATGGGCGGCGTCTGGACGCCCGGCGCTCCCGCGGTCCATAAGGCCGCCGCGAGGAAGGCCGCCCAGAGCAGCACCATGGCCGCGACCAGCGCGTAGAAGACGGCGAGCAGGGCGAGGGCGAGGAGGGCGCGGGCGGCGGCGATCATCGCCGCCCCCGGAAGCCGTCGCGGGCCCGGTCCCGCCCGCTGCCGTCGCGGGCACCGTCCGGGGCGCCACCGCGGACCCGGCCCCCATCGCCGTCACGACCACCGTCCGCGACGCCACCGCGGACCCGGCCCCCATCGCCGTCACGACCACCATCCGCGACGCCACCGCGGACCCGGCCCCCATCGCCGTCACGACCACCGTCCGCGACGCCATCCCGCGTCCGTTCGCCCCGGAAGCCGTACGACAGCCACCGCGCGGCGCCGTGCAGCGCAAGCGTCAGCGGGTCCTCCGGTGCGCGGGTGAGCAGGCGGTCGGTGGAGCGGCCCAGGTCCGGGGAGACGTCGAGCAGCAGGCTGAGCCGGGCGCGTGCCTTGTGGAGGTTGCTGCCGACGCTGCCGACCGAGATCCCCAGCTCGGTGGAGATCGCCTGATAACTCATGCCCTCGAGCGAATGCATGACGACCACCTGGCGCTGGCGCGGCGGCAGCGTGCCGAGGGCACGCAGTGCGGCCAGCGCCTCGGCGGTCTCCTCCACCGAGGCGGTCGCGGCGGCCGGGACGGTCATCTCGACCGGCTTCCAGCGGAACCACCAGCGCCGCCCGTCCCGCGAGAGCTTGCGCCGCATGGTGGTGGTCACCCATGCCTCGGGCGAGGCGTACGTCCTGACCTCCGGCCAGCGGCGCATCGCCTCGATGTACGCCTCCTGGACGGCGTCCTCGGCGTTCTGCCGGTTGCCGCTGAGCATCACCGCACGGGCGGCCAGCCAGGGATAGGTACGGGCGTAGAAGGCGTCGAAGTCCTCGTCCGCTCTCCCCTCGAACTCCCCCTCGGACGACCCGTCGCCCTCGAACTCCTCGACCGTGTCGCTCACGCCGATCGCCCCCGTCCCGCGCCTCCGGACGCCACCGTACGGTCGGTGTCGCGCCGTATGGTCAGCGCCGCGCCGTCGGGGCGGCGGTCGGTGAGCACCGTGCCGGGCTCCGTTCTGCTCACCAACTCGGCCAGCGTGCGCGCCCGGAGCCGTTCGCCCGAGCGCGCCGCAAGCCAGCGGACGACATCCCCCATCAGCCGTAGCACCCCCACCGTCACGACCGTTCCCACCGTGAGCCACGGATTGTCCATGAGCACCGTTGTGTCTCCTCTTCATGGTTCCCGGCCGGAGCCGGTTCACCATGAAGAGCCGTCATGGACCGTATTTCTTCACCGCGTTTCTCACCGTGTTTTCCGGGAGATGTCAGCCGGAGGTGTCAGCCGTGCGTACCGGCCGGGGATAGCCGTGCGTACCGGCCGGGGATAGCCATGAGTACCGGCCGGGGACAGCCGTGCGTACCGGCCGGAGATATCAGCGCAGGGCGCGCTGCGCCTGGTACAGGTTGCGGGGCTGGACCGCCTCCGGATGGCCGTAGGACTCGATACGGGAGTGGAGCGGACCGGTGAAGTCCGGGACGTCGATCTGGCCGAACTGCCGGACCTCGCTGATCCCGACCGTCGCGCTGTACGGCGCGATGTCGTCGATCCGCACGCAGCCGGCCCGCTGGTTGGTGACCGTGACGTTCCAGTGGGCGAACCGCGCCCCGTAGAGCGGACCGGCGCTCGCGTCGCCCCCGTGCGACCCCGTGTTGTCCACGGTGATCTCCGTACGGACGTTGGCGAAGGGCATCCCGCGGTGGGTGTCGAAGGTGCCCATCTCCATCCGGCCGCGCGACCAGACGTTGTAGCTGGACAGCCCCTCCACGTTGATCCCGTGCAGCTGTGTCCCGGCCGGGGCCGGGACGGTGCGCCGCGCCAGCACGAAGTCCTAGCGCGAGGTTGTCGTGCGAGCCCTCGCGGCAGCAGTAGGGATGGTGGCTGCCGCGCCCCGTCACCCGGGTGCGGCGCAGCGTGCACGCCTTGGCGGCGACGAGCAGGAAGCCGTTGTCGACGTTGTTGACGGTCACGTCGTCCACCCAGCAGTCCCACGCGCACTGCAACGCGACGCCGTTGTACCCCTTGTCCAGCAGATGCTGCGCCTGCGGGGTCTCGACGACGTCGAGGGTGATGCCCTCCACCCCGGAGCCGGTGACCGGGGGCACCAGCGTGGTGAACCGGGGCTGCCAGGCGGGCCGGGCGTCGAGCGGCAGCGGACGGTCGAGGGTCACCCGGCCGCGCCCGCGGTCGACGGCGGCGACGCGGCACGGCCATTCGTAGGGGACGTACGAGGTGAGCTTGGTCTTGTCGGTCCAGAGGTAGTCGGCGCGCGCCCTCGACATCGCCCGCCATATGGCTCAGGAGCGAATGCGTGTCGTCATCGGCGAGTTGGAGCAGCGCGCGGTCGCCGGGGCGCAGGGCCGACGGGTCATCGACGGTCACCGTCCAGTCGCCCCGGCGGGCGGGGGCGACGAGGCCGGTGAGGGTCCGCCACTCGTCGCGCCGGTTGCCGGTCCAGCCCTCGAACGGCCACGCGCGGGCCCGGATCGCGTCGGTGAGGGAGCGCAGGCGGGCGTCCGGGCAGATCCAGATGAGCCCGCCGGCCCAGGACCAGGACGACTTGTCCCCGCCGTAGCGGCTGCCGTACGGGCCGATCAGCTCGGTGAGGTTACGGGTCGCGTGGAGGGTGGTGCGGCCGCTGCCCGCGCCGCGCAGTACGACGTTGTCGTAGCCGAGGCGGATGACGTCGTCCACGCGGTAGGTGCCCGGGGGCACCAGGACCGTGCCGCCACCGCTGCGCCCGGCCGCCTCGATGGCGCGGTTGATCGCGGGGGCGGCGTCGGCGGAGCCGTCGGGCCGGGCGCCGTAGTCGCGGACGTCGGCGACCACGGGCGGCCGGGGGAAGGACGTACGGCCGCCGAGGTATCCGGCGCGGCCGACGTAGGGGATCTGCGGATGGGTGTACGGCCGGTCGAGGAACTCCTGCCAGAGGGGGGACGTACGGGCCCCGACCGGATCACCTGTCCCGCCCGCACCACCCGTCCCGCCGGTGGTACGTGGTGCGGCCGCCGCGTCCGTGGCGGTCAGGAGCGGGGCGCCCGCCCCCAGGGCCGTGGCACCCGCCGCCAGGCCCATCGCACCGCCGAGCAGCCGCCTTCTGCCGATCTCCATGCCCATGAGCCAGTCCCGCCTTCCACGAATGTGAACGCAGTTCAGGTGAGAGACGGCGTGAGAATGCCATGGGGCAGGGGTGCGCGGAAGGGGTCGCGTCAGGACGGACGCATGTCAGGCAGCGGGGACGATCGTCAGGCGGAGACCGGGCCCGGACCGTCGTTCACTTCGCCGCATCGCGGGTCAGATTGCTGAACGCCTCAAGGTTGCGCGTCGATTCGCCGCGCGAGGTGCGCCATGCGTACTCCTTGCGGATGGCGGTGGCGAACCCCATCTCCAGCAGGGTGTTGAAGCTGCCGTCCGCGTTCTCCAGCACCGTGCCGAGCAGCCGGTCCAGCTCCTCCGGGGTGACCGCCGCGAGCGGCAGCTTGCCCACCAGATAGATGTCGCCGAGCTGGTCGATCGCGTAACTCACCCCGTAGAGCCGGGTGTTGCGCTCCAGCAGCCAGCGGTGGACGGCCGCGTGGTTCTCGTCGGGATGGCGGACGACGAAGGCGTTGACCGAGAGGGAGTGCCGGCCGACCCGCAGCGAGCAGGTGGTCGACAGCTTGCGGGTGCCCGGGAGCGTGACCACGTAGGTGCCGTCCTCCGGGCTCTCCCACTCCAGCTCGGCGTCGTTCAGCGTCCGCTCGAGGACGGCCCGGGGGTCGGCCTCGGGGGCGGTGTCAGCCATGGGGTCAGCCATGGCCCGATCGTAGGCGACGCCGCTCGCGCATGGCCTCCGTGTACACCTCCGCCGTCGCCGCGGCGGCCGTATCCCACCCGAAGGACTCGGCGTGCCGGGCGGCCGCCGCGCCCATCCGGTCCGCCCGCTCGGGTTCCGCCGCGAAGGGACGCAGCGCGCGGGCGTAGTCGGCGGGGTCATGGCCGTGGATCAGCGTGCCGCTGACCCCGCCCCGTACGGCCACCGGCAGACCGCCCACCGAGGCCGCCACGACCGGGGTGCCGCATGCCTGCGCCTCGATGGCCACCAGCCCGAACGACTCGCTGTACGAGGGCATGACCAGCACGGACGCCGCCCGGTACCAGTCGGCGAGCTCATCTTGCGCACAGGGCGGCCGGAAGCGCACCACATCGCAGATCCCGAGCCGCGCCGCCAGCTTGTGCAGCCCCTCGGGCTTGGCCAGACCGCTGCCGCTGGGGCCGCCCACCACGGGCACGACGATGCGCTCGCGCAGCGAGGGGTCCTCCTCCAGAAGGTGGGCGACCGCGTGCAGCAGGATGTCGGGGGCCTTGAGCGGCTGTATGCGCCCGGCGAAGAGGGGTATGAGCGCGTCGGCCGGGAGGCCCAGCCGGGCGCGGGCGGCGGCCCGGCCGTCGGCGGGGCGGAAGCGGTCGAGGTTCACCCCGGGGTGGACGACCGCGACCAGCTCGCGCGCCGCCTCGTAGTGGCGCGCCAGCTCCTCGGCCTCCTCGTCGGTGTTGGCGATCAGCCGGTCGGCGGCGCGGACGATCTGCTGCTCCCCGATGACGCGGGCGGTCGGCTCGGGGGTGTCGCCCTCCGCCAGCGCGGCGTTCTTGACCTTGGCCATGGTGTGCATGGCGTGCACCAGCGGCACTCCCCAGCGCTCGGCGGCCAGCCAGCCGACGTGGCCGGAGAGCCAGTAGTGGGAGTGGACCAGGTCGTAGTGGCCCGGCCGGTGCCCGGCCCACGCCTGCATGACCCCGTGGGTGAACGCGCACAGCTGCGCCGGCAGGTCCTCCTTGGCCAGCCCCTCGTAGGGCCCCGCGTCCACATGCCGGACGAGCACGCCGGGGGCGAGCTCGACGGCCGGGGGGAGCGCGGCGGTGGTGGCCCGGGTGAAGATCTCCACCTCGATGTCGATGGCGGCCAGGCGCCTGGCCAGCTCCACGATGTAGACGTTCATCCCCCCGGCGTCGCCGGTGCCGGGCTGATGCAGCGGCGAGGTGTGGACGCTGAGCATGGCGATGCGCCGCGGCCGCCGTGGCATACGGCGAAGTCGCTGGTGGGACGGGGTGCCGAACGGTACATGAGACCGGCCTCGCAGGCCGCCGAGCCGGGACGCGTGCTGGCTCACCGCGCGTTACCTCCTTGACAGGGGGGCTCCCTCCTCGGTCATCAACACCGGAACTGGTGGTTCCCATTTCCGCTTTGCCAAAGCGTGACGTTCCGATACCCGTCGGCCACGCCGCGTCCGCCCCCGCATAGGCTCTGCGCCATGCCCGCCCGCGTTCCCCCGCCGTCCCGTCCGATCGGTTCGGCGACCCGCGGCACGACCAATCCCAACCGGCTGCGCCGGATGGACCGGTGGATCGCGACGGCCCACGGGGCCGCGCTGCGCCGGGCCGGGGAGCCGCCGGTGGCGGTCGATCTGGGGTACGGGGCGGCCCCGTGGACCGCCGTCGAGCTGCTGGACCGGCTGCGGACCGTACGGGGCGGGACCCGCGTCGTGGGCGTCGAGATCGACCCCGGACGCGTGGCCGCCGCGCGGCCGTACGAGCGCGAGGGGCTCACCTTCGCACACGGCGGCTTCGAGGTACCGCTGCCCGGCGAGGCGCGCCCGGCGCTCATCCGGGCGGCCAATGTGCTGCGGCAGTACGAGGAGTGCGAGGTCGCCGCCGTGTGGCGGCGGCTGTGCGCACGGCTGGCCCCCGGCGGGCTGCTGGTGGAGGGCACCTGCGATGAGATCGGGCGGCGGCACGTCTGGGTGGCGCTCGGCCCGGCGGGCCCGCGCACCGTGACCTTCGCGGCCCGCCTCGGCTCCCTGGAACGCCCCTCCGACCTGGCCGAACGGCTTCCCAAGGCGCTGATCCACCGCAATGTTCCGGGCGAACCGGTGCACACCTTCCTGCGCGACTTCGACCGCGCCTGGGCGGCCGCCGCCCCGTACGCGCCGCTCAGCGCGCGTCAGCGCTGGATACGCAGCGCCCAGACGCTGCGCGCGGCGGGCTGGCCGCTCGCGGACGGCCCGCGGCGCTGGCGCCAGGGCGAGGTCACGGTGCGCTGGGAGGCGCTGGCGCCCCGGGGCTGACGCCTCCTTCCGGGCCGTCGCCTCCGCCCGGGCCGTCGCCCGTGGTGCCCGCGGCGTTCGCCGCGCCACCGGTGGCGGCTGCCGTGTCGGGGTCGGCGCCCGCCGCGTACTCCTCGCTGATCTCCTTCGGCCCGAACGGCCACACCTTCTCCACCCGCGCCCACAGCACGAACGCCACACACCCCGCCGCGACCCAGGCGAGCGACCATTCGATGGGGTGCCGGCCGGGGGAGTTCTTGTCCGCGTAGCCGTAGATCACCAGCCAGCCCACCAGCGCCACCACGCTCGGCAGCGGATAGAGCCACATCCGGTACGGCCGCCGCAGCCCCGGCTGGCGGCGGCGCAGTACCGTGAGGGCGACGATCTGCGCCAGGGCCTGCACGATCACCATGACCGTGGTCAGCAGCTGGATGAGCGTGGCCAGATCGGTGTGGCGGCCGATCAGGAAGCCGATCGCGGTGACCACGCCCATCGTGGCGAGGCCCAGCGCGGGGAAGCGATGGCGCGGGTGGAGCCTGCCGTACGGACGGAAGAAGACCCGCTCGCGGGCGGCGTCGTACGGCACCCGGGAGCCGCCCAGCAGCCCGGCGAAGACGGACGCGAAGGCCGTGATGAGGATGAGCACGGTGACGACGTCGGCCGCGCCCTTGCCCCACGTCTCCTCCAGCACCGCCGAGGCCACGGACTGGGAGGCCACCGAGCCGGGGTCGGTCATCTCATGCCAGTCGACGACGCCGAGGGTGCCGATCTGGAGCAGCAGATAGATCCCCATGATCCCGGCGATCGAGGTGACGATCGCCCGCGGCAGGGTGCGGCCGGGGTCCTTGATCTCGGCGCCCATGTACGCGGCGGTGTTGTAGCCGAGGTAGTCGTAGATCCCGATGGTCAGGCCCGCGGCGAACCCGGTCCAGAACTGACCGCTGCCCAGGTCGAAGGCGTGGTCCGGATAGGTGAACGCCTGCCCGGCGTCGAAGTGGCTGAAGGCCGCGACGATGACCAGGAGCACGGAGGCGATCATCACGCACCACATGACGGCCGTGATCCGGGCGATGTGCTCGGCCCCCCGCCACAGCAACCCGATGACCAGGACGATGACCCCGAGCCCGACCAGATCCCCCTGAGTCCGCGTCATATCCGGCCACAGATAGCCCAGATACTGCACCAGACCGACCACACCCGTGGACATGATCAGTGGAATGAACAGCATCGCCGTCCAGACGAACAGAAACGGCATCAGTTTGCCGCTGCGGTACTGGAACGCCTGGCGCAGATAGACATAGCTGCCACCGGCGCCCGGCAGCGAGGCGCCCAACTCGGCCCAGATCAGGACCGAATCGGCACGGCTGTTCGGCGACGACTGGATGCCGTACGGGACGAAGAGCAACGCGGAGGCTCACCATGCTCGTGGTGACCCATGAGATCGGGTTCGCGAAGGAGGTGGCGGACCGGGTCGTGTTCATGGACGACGGCCAGGTGCTGGAGAGCGGCACCCCACGGGAGGTGCTGGACAGTCCGGCCAACCCCCGCACCCGGGCGTTCCTCTCCCGCTTCCTCTAGCGGAGCCGGGTCCTGCGGTCCTGCGGTCCTGCGGCGGAGCCGGGCCCCGCGGCGGAGCCGGGCCCCGCGGCGGAGCCGGGCGCTGACGGGGAGCCGCCCCCGTCAGCGCACCGGGCCCCGGCAGCGCCCCGGGTCAGCGCCCCGGGCCCGGTTCAGGACGGCCGCAGGGCGTGCAGCAGGGCGTCGATGTCGATGAGGTTGCGGTCGTGGTCGTGCCCTTCGCGGAGGGGATTTCCTCCTAGGCTTGAACCTCCCGTTACACGTAGCCCGGCGAATGGATCGAATACACATGGCCCAGGCGATTCGGCGAGGCGGCAGCACCTCCCGTGTCAGGAACCCCGCCGCCCCGAAGGCTTTACCTGCTCTGAGGCCGGCCGACATGGCAAGAGACGGCCTGGAAGACGACGCGATGATCCGCGGGGTGCAATATGAGGGAACGCCCTTCGTAGCTCTCACGGCTGAGGCCGTCGAAGTGGAGGGCTGCACATTCGACAGCTCTCGCTTCAATGGAACACACCTGGTCCGCAGCCAGTTCAGCGACTGCCGGTTCAACACCTGCGACTTCGCGGAAGTGGGTGCCCAAGATGTGTCCCTGATCCGGTGCACCGTTGATGGGAGCCGACTCACGGGCTCGTCGTGGAAGTCTGGGACGTTCCGGGACGTACGCATGGAGAGCTGCGTCATCGCGCCCGGTCTGTTTCGCCACATGAAGCTGTATGCCGTTGCGTTCATCGACTGCAAGATGGTGGGTGCGGACTTCCAGAGTGCCGAGATGCACAACGTGAGATTTGAAAGCTGCGACCTGACCGGAGCGCAGTGGTCCAACTGTCAGGTTGACGCCGTACGGTTCGAGCGCTGCACGCTCGTTGACGTGGGCGGCGGCGCGAGCCTCAAGGGCGCCACAGTGCAAGGCCCAGGACAGATGGAGTTGGCCCTGAGCCTTGCACGAGAGGCGGGAATCCGCTTCGAGTAGCCCGGGTCAGTCGGTGGCCGCCGGAGCGTAGCCAGCGTAGTCCGGGCTGGAGATGCACCGTGCAACGTGCTGGAAGTCCAACCGGTTCGCCTTCAGCCCACTCGGACATCTCATCGAGCAGCAGTTGGCCGTACGGGGTGAAGACGTCGCGGTGTGTCCGCATGTCCCGGCATGCAGCACGAAGCGAGGTCGCGTACTTGGCGACGAGGGTGTCCACGCCACGGCGGGCAGCTCGAAGTGGGCCATCTGGAAGCTGCCTGCGCTACGTGGCATCTCTCCCTGGATGATTTTCCGTTGGTTCAGTCAGGGCGAGCCGACCAAAAGATGAAGAGCATGTACGAGCGAATCCGGCCGCATCTCAACAATCACAAAGCACGAGAATTGCACGAACGTGCCCGAATGATCATTCCTGCCTCACTGCTGACCCGCCCCTAGGCCGAGGGGCGCTGATCGTTGCTCGCCCTTCCCACCCGGGCCCTTGCCTCTGCTCAGACATCACTCATCCTCCTCGGGGATGTCGAGGGCGGAGAGAAGGGCAGGGATCAGGCGCCGGTCTCTGTCATACGTGAGTCGATTGTCGGCTGCCTCCGGCGTCAGCCAAGCCAGGGCGGTGACCTCGTCATTGGGCTCGAACGCACCGCCTGTGGCCTCGGCCGCCCAGTACCGAACGAGCTTGGGTCGGCCCTGGGCATCGGTGTAGTGGGACGAGAGGAGTTCTACTCCCAGACGGCACGTCATGCCGGTCTCTTCCCGGACCTCACGGACTGCGGCCTCCTGGAAGGTCTCCCCGAGCTTGAGCTTGCCTTTGGGCCAAGACCAATCTGACCACTTGGGCCGGAAGACCAAGGCCAGTTCGATGCCAGCAGTGGAGCGAGCGTGCCGCCACAGTGCGCAGCCCGCCGCACGGACCTCAGACCCACCGCTCATGGTGGCCAGGCCCTCCCTTCGACCTCGCCTACCCCCTGACCAGGGGTTTTCTTCTTCACCGTAGTTAACGATCCCACGGATCGTCGTAGCGGGGGCGGTGGACGAGGGCGATCTCCAGGCGGCCGCCGTGGGGGGACCGTCGCCACAGCACACAGCCCGCGGCCAGCACCGTCCCGGTGTCCGCTCCCCCGTCACCATGGGAATTCCGCCGGTTCATCCGCCGTCTCTCCGTTCCGGGTCTTTCGCTGTCCTCCGCGTGCGTCGTGCGTTCGTGCGTCGTCCGTTGTGTGGCGTGCGTTGTGTGGCGTGGGCCGCCGTCCGTCGTCAGGAGGCTCTGGCGGCCACGCGCCGCCAGATCCGGCCGAACGCGAAGCGGGCCGCCTCGACCTCATGCCGCTGATCGGCGTGGAGCACCCCCAGCGCGTACGCCGTCGCCGGGGCGATCCGGGGCGTACGGGCCGCCGCGGCCGCGGCGGCGGCCGCCTCGGCCGCGTCGCGGTGGCGCTCCAGCGCCTGCCCGGCGGCCAGCAGCCGTACGGACAGCGGCGGCTCGGCGTCCGCTGCGCCGGGGCCGGTCGGCCCGGAGCCGGTCGGCCCGGTCCCGTTGACCCCGCTCGGCCCGTCCTGCTGCCTCGCCGCCCGGTCCAGCACCTCCAGGGCGTACCGCCGCAGCCGCAGCAGATGGCGCACCTGGTGCCAGGGGGCGTCCTGGCGCTCGCTGGCGGGCGGGGCGTCCGCGGCCGAGGTCGCCGCCAGGCCGTGGACCAGCGCCTCCGCGTTGTACGGATGTCCGGCGCGGATCAGCGGCAGCGCCTCCACCGCCTCGGTCAGCCGTCGGTTCGCCAGGTCGGCGAGCGGCGGCAGCACCTGCCCGGCGGGGCGGGCGGCGCCGGCGTCGTCGAGCGGGGCCTCGGAGGCGAGCAGGGCGACGGTGTCGGCGACCGCGTGGAAGCGTGAGGAGCCCAGCGCCTCCAGGGCGGCGGTGTGGGCCCGGGTCCTGGCCAGGGTGAGCTGGCGCTCCAGCAGCGCTCCGGCGCGGGCCGCGCCCACGGTCAGCGCGCCGCCGCGGGCCTCCTCCTCGGCACCTGCCCGCTGGTGGGCCGCGCCCGGCTGGCCGGTCCGCTCGCCCTTCTCGCCCTTGGTGCCCCGGCCGCCCTTGTCGCCGCGCTCGCCACGGCGGCGTCCGGCCGTCCGGCCCTCGTCCCGGTCCCTGGACGTCCCGGCCGCGCCCTCGGCGCCGCCCCCCGTATCGGCGGGACCGGGCCGCGCACCCTGCCCCCCGACAGGGTCCGCGGCCCCGCCTCCCGGCGCACCGGCGGCCAGGGAGACGCTGCGGCGGGCGGCACGGGGGGAGCGGGGCACGGAGCCGGGGGCGCCGGAGGGGCCGCCCGCGCCGTCGACCGCGACCGTGACCCCGCCGCGCGCCGGGCGCGCCGCGCTCGTGGCGGTGGCATGCGCGGCGTTCGCGGCGTTCACGGCGTTCGCGCCCGCGGTGTGTGCGGCGCCCACGGCGCCATCGGGGAGTCGCTCACCGGGGGTCGTGACCTCGGCCTCGCCCTGCGGCGACCGGTCCGAGGGGCCGCCCGCGCCCGAGAGCCGGTGCAGGGCGCCGCGCAGCCGCTCCAGCCGCTCCGCGTAGGCGTGCTCGCGCGCCAGCGTGCCGGACAGCCAGGCCAGCTCGGTCCGCAGCTCATCGGACCAGGCCGTGTCGGTGAGCGGGCGGTAGACGTAGAGTGCGCCGCTGATCCGCCGCGCGGCGCGGCGCAGCAGCCGGGCGGCCTCGGCCGCCTCCTGGACGTCGGAGCCGCTTTCGCGGTGCAGCCGCAGGCTGCGGAGGAAGTCCCCGGCCTGCGCGTGCAGATACGCCGAGAGCACCTCTCCGGCCGTCACCGACTCCCACGAAGGTGCCGCCACGGCCTCCGCCGCCCGGTCCGTCACACCGTCGTGCCCGGGGCGGGACGGGTCGGCGGCCGGATCGGCGGCGCCCGTCATCCCGGCCGGTGGCAGGTCATGTCGTCGAACCACGCCGTCGCCTCCGGGCATCGATGAGCATCTCCTGAACGTTCCGCAGCGGCTGGCCGTCCGCGTCCGTGGCATGCCGGGTCCACTCGCCGTCCGGGCCGAGGTGCCAGGAGGAGGTGGAGTCGGACATTCCGGTATCCAGCAGGCGGTTGAGGGCGGCGCGGTGGCCGGGGTCGGTGACCCGCACCAGCGCCTCGATCCGGCGGTCGAGATTGCGGTGCATCATGTCGGCGCTGCCGATCCACACCTCCGGCTCGCCGCCGTTCCCGAACGCGAATACGCGCGAATGCTCCAGGAACCGTCCGAGAACCGAGCGGACCCGTATGTTCTCCGAGAGCCCCGGGACGCCCGGCCGCAGCGCGCAGATGCCGCGCACCCACACATCGACCGGCACCCCGGCCTGCGAGGCCCGGTAGAGGGCGTCCACGACGGCCTCGTCCACCATCGAGTTGACCTTGATCTTGACGTAGGCCGGGCGCCCGGACCGATGGTGGGTGATCTCCTTGTTGATCCGGGTGATCAGCCCGCCGCGCAGCGACTTCGGCGCGACCAGCAGCCGCCGGTAGTTCTCCCGCCGGGAGTAGCCGCTCAGCCGGTTGAAGAGGTCGGAGAGATCCGCGCCGACCTGCGAGTTCGCCGTCAGCAGCCCCAGGTCCTCATACAGCCGGGCGGTCTTGGGGTGGTAGTTGCCGGTGCCCACATGCGAGTAGCGGGTCAGGGTGTCGCCCTCCTGGCGGACCACCAGCGACAGCTTGCAGTGGGTCTTCAGCCCGAGCAGACCGTAGACGACATGGCAGCCCGCCTCCTCCAGCTTGCGCGCCCACTTGATGTTGGCGTGTTCGTCGAAGCGGGCCTTGATCTCCACGAGGACCAGCACCTGCTTGCCGGACTCGGCGGCGTCTATGAGCGCGTCCACGATCGGCGACTTGCCGGAGGTGCGGTAGAGCGTCTGCTTGATCGCCAGCACATCCGGGTCGGCGGCCGCCTGCTCCAGGAACGCCTGCACGGAGGTGGAGAAGGAGTCGTACGGGTGGTGGAGCAGGACGTCCCGCTCGCGCAGCGCCGCGAAGATGTCGGGCGGCGAGGCGGACTCCACCTCGGCGAGATCCCGGTGGGTGCCCGCCACGAACTTGGGGTACTTCAGCTCCGGCCGGTCCAGCGCGGCTATGCCGAAGAGACCGGTGAGGTCGAGCGGCCCCGGCAGCGGATAGACCTCCGCGTCCGAGATCTTCAGCTCGCGCACCAGCAGGTCCAGCACATACGGGTCGATGGACTCCTCGACCTCCAGCCGCACCGGGGGCCCGAAGCGGCGGCGCAGCAGCTCCTTCTCCAGGGCCTGGAGGAGGTTCTCCGCGTCATCCTCCTCGACCTCGAGGTCCTCGTTGCGGGTCACCCGGAACATGTGGTGCGCGAGCACCTCCATACCGGGGAAGAGCGCCTCCAGATGCGCCGCGATCACGTCCTCCAGCGGCACATACCGCTGCGGCGACGCCTCCAGGAACCGGGAGAGCGACGGCGGAACCTTCACACGTGCGAAGTGATCATGCCCACTCACGGGGTTGCGCACCACGACCGCGAGATTCAGCGAAAGCCCCGAGATGTACGGGAAGGGGTGCGCCGGGTCCACGGCGAGCGGGGTCAGCACGGGGAAGATCTGCTGCCGGAAGAGGGTGAAGAGGCGGGACTGCTCCTTCTCGGTGAGATCCGGCCAGCGGACCAGATGGATGCCCTCCTCCGCGAGCGCCGGGGCGACGTCCTGCTGGTAGCAGGCGGCGTGCCGGGCCATGAGCTCACGGGACCGGTTCCAGATCAGCTCCAGCACCTCGCGCGGCTGGAGCCCGGAGGCCGAGCGGGTGGCGACCCCGGTCGCGATGCGCCGCTTGAGCCCGGCGACCCGCACCATGAAGAACTCGTCCAGATTGCTGGCGAAGATCGCCAGGAAGTTGGCCCGCTCCAGCAGCGGGGTGGCCGGATCCTCGGCCAGCTCCAGCACCCGCTCGTTGAACGCCAGCCAGCTGCGCTCCCGGTCCAGGAACCGCCCCTGCGGCAGCTCCCCGCCGTCCGCGTCCGGCCCCGCGCCCTCCTCGTAGGAGTCCAGGTCGGCGTCGAGGTCGGGGTCGAGCGAGCGCACCGGTCGCATGGCGACAGCATGCGGCCGGTGGGCCGCGATGGACCCGACCGAGGGCTGGTGCTGAGGCTGGGGCTGCGGGGAAACCGATGCCGGACCGCTGGTGTGGCTCATGAACTCATTGTTCCGCGCCGGAGGTGAATACGGCGTGGCGGAAGCGGGTGCGGAAACGGCACGAAGCCTCCGGTTCGACGAATTCGGCACAGCGGGCTGCATTCAGTGATGCTCGCAACCGAGGTTGAATCGCCGGTAACGGACACATGGCGCGTAGGAAATCGGGACCCATCCCCCAGGGGTCCCGCCCTCTTCACGCCCCCGGGCGCCCGCCCCGCCCCCGCGGGCTCAGGCCCGGTCCCCGCGGGCCCGGATCTCCGCCCCCGCGGGCTCAGGTCCCGCCCCCGCGGGCTCGGTCCCGCCCCCGCGCGGGCTCGGATCCCGCCCCCGCGAGCCCGGATCCCGCCCCCGCGAGCCCGGATCTCGCCCCTGCGGGCCCGGATCCCGCTCAGGTTTCGGTCCGGTACATCAGATCCGTCTCATGGGTGACGAAGCCGAGCCGTTCGTACACCGCCACCGCGGCGAAGTTGTCGGCGTCCACATAGAGCATCGCGGTCGGCAGCCCCCGAGCCGCCAGATGCCGGAGCCCGACCGAGGTCAGCGCCTTGCCGAGGCCACCGCCCTGGGCATCCGGGCGCACCCCCACCACGTACACCTCCCCGAGCCGCTCCTCGGCATGCACCTTCGTCCAGTGGAATCCGACGATCTCCCCGCCGCGCTCGGCCAGGAAGAACCCCTCCGGATCGAACCAGGGCTCACCCTTACGGTCGTCAAGGTCGCGCTGGGTGAGCGAACCCTGTTCGGGGTGGTGGGCGAAGGCCGCCGCGTTCGCCGCCAGCCAGGCGGCGTCGTCCTCGCCCGGCCGGAAGGTCCTCACGGTCACGCCCTCCGGCAGCGCCGGCTCCGGAAGCCCCAGCTCCGCGAGCGACCCCAGGGGCCGCCGCATCTGGCGCAGCTCCCGGAACAGCGTCAGCCCCAGCACCTGCGCGAGATGCCGCGCCGAGGCATGCCCCCCGTGCGCCCACACCCGCAGCCGCTTCCCCGACTCCTTCAGCAGGGTCACCCCCAGCGCCCGGCCGTGCCCCTGCCCGCGCCGCGCCGGATGCACGACCAGCTCGGCGGCCGGGGCCTCCACCGGGTCGGTGTCCTCCAGCTGCGCATACCCCGCCAGCTCCCCGCTCGGCTCGCGCAGCACCAGATGCCGCACCCCCTCCCGCCGCCCCCGCAGCTGCAACCGCCCCTGCTCGGACACGGCCTGCTGCCCGTCGATGCGCGCGGCCTCCGCGATCAGCCGCAGCACATCCCGCGCCTCGGCGGACGACAGCTCCTCCAGCACATCGAGCCGCCGGGCACCGGATGTCTCGTTCACCACGTCATTCATGGGGCCGAGCCTACGGCGGCCCAATTGTGCGGCAAGCTGCCGGCCAATTTGTTACCAGCGGGTCACCCGGCTGCCCCGTCCCCGTCGAGGATGTCGTCGGCGATACGGGAGAGGTCCTCGGCACTGGGCATCAGCTCCCGCACATGGGGCGGAAGGGCGGCGTATGTGCTCACGGCGAGCGGTGCGTTGTTGCTCCGCAGGGCGTACTCGATCGTCCCCTTGTCGCGGCTCTTGGCGATGAGTATCCCGAGCGTCGGGTCATCGCGCTCCTTGTCCCGCACCAGGTCGTCGACGACGGTGACATAGAAGCCCAGCTGGCCTAGGTGCGCGGGGCGGGCCTTGTCGGTCTTCAACTCGATGACGACGTAGCGGTGCAACTTGCAGTGGTAGAAGAGCAGGTCGATCCGGAACTCCTCGTCCCCGACATGGGGTACTGCCGTCCGACGAAGGCGAAGCCGACCCCCAGTCCGGTCAGGAACCGGACGAGTTGTTGCACCAGCGCGTCCTCGAGGTCGCGCTCTGCCACCTTGCCCGACAGCCGGGTGAAGTCGACTCGGTACGGGCCCCTGACGACCTCGTTGACTGCGTCGGAGTCCTCCGGGACCGTGGCGTCGAAGTTGTTGAGCGCGGCGCCCTGGGTGAGGTGCAGCTGGGCGTCGATCCAGTGGTCGAGCATGACGCGGGACCACCCCTGCTGCACGGCCCGCTGAGCATAGAAGTCCAGCTCAGGGCGAGTCTTGCAGCGGCCCATCAGCAGGGTGATGTGGCCCCAAGGCAATTGGGCAACAGCTTGTTGCCCAATTTGTTCGGGCCATGTTCGAGCCATCTGCTGCATGTACTTGAGATTCCGCGCGCCGAAGCCTCGCTGGTTCGGAAAGGCCGTACGCAATTCGGTCGAGACCCGGTCGATGACCTTGGAGCCCCACCGCTCCCTCTCAGCCCGCTCAAGGATCGTCCGGCCGACTTCCCAGTACATCTTGATCATCTCGGTGTTGACCTTGAGCTGAGCGCGCACGCTCGCCTTCGTGACAATCGTCTTGAGGTCATCGACCAGTTCGAAGAAACCCGCCGGGAGCTCGGACCCCTGTGCGGGGATGGGCGTCCGCTTCGTGAGTTCGTTCTGCATGATCCGCACGCTCACATAACGAACCGGCACCCAAACCGCCCATCGGGACATTTCCTCCGAACGGGCGAAGTCGCCCCACACCGTTGACCATCGGCCACCAGCTCTTAACCTCCCGCCCCTGCCCCGCTACGCGCGTTGACCGTAAGCTGCGCTCCACCATCCATCACGGGTCATACAAGGGGACGACATGCCAGCGAGACCTCAACGGCGCGGGGCGGGACGCCGGTTGGCCACGGGATTCGCGGTGCTGGCCGCCGCGGCCGGGGTGCTGACCGCCGTGAGCCCGGCGGGCGCGGACAGTGCCGCCGCCTCGGACAAGCACCGGCCCGGGAGCACCGTCGACGTACAGCTGCTGTCCTTCAACGATCTGCACGGAAACCTGGAGCCCCCGCAGGGCTCCTCGGGCACCGTCGCCGAGACCCAGCCGGACGGCACCACCAAGACGATCCCGGCGGGTGGCGCCGAATACCTCGCCACCTCCCTCCGTAACGCCCGTAAGGGCCACGACTACTCGATCACCGCCGCCGGCGGCGACATGATCGGCGCCAGCCCGCTGTTGTCCGGGCTCTTCCACGACGAGCCGACCATCGAGGCGCTCAACAAGATGGACCTCGACGTCACGGCGGTCGGCAACCACGAATTCGACGAGGGCCGCACCGAGCTGAACCGGATTCAGAACGGCGGCTGCCACCCCGAGGAAGGCTGCTACGAGAAGGGCAAGACCTTCGAGGGCGCCGACTTCCCCTACCTCGCCGCGAACGTCACCGACGAGAAGACCGGCAAGCCCATCCTCAAGCCGTACACCGTGTGGCAGCACAAGGGCGTGAAGATCGGCTTCATCGGGGTCACCCTCGAGGGCACCCCGGACATCGTCACCGCCGAGGGCGTCAAGGGCCTGAAGTTCCACGACGAGGTCGAGACGATCAACAAGTACGCCAAGGAGCTCCAGCGCAAGGGCGTGAAGTCGATCGTCGCGCTGATCCACGAGGGCGGGCTGCCCGCCTCCTCCTCGTACAACTACGACTGTGACAACGGCGGCGCGGGCAAGGGCATCTCCGGCCCCATCGTCGACATCGCCAAGAACATCACGCCCAAGGTCGACGCCCTGGTCACCGGCCACACCCACCAGGCGTACACCTGCACCATCCCGGACCCGTCCGGCACCCCGCGCACGGTGACCTCCGCGGCCTCCTTCGGCCGCCTCTACACCGACACCACGCTCACCTACGACCGCCGCACCGGCGACATCGTGCGGACGAGCGTCAAGGGCGCCAACGCGGCGAACCACGTCGTCGACCGCGACCAGCCCAAGGCCCCCGACATGACCTCGCTCATCGGGCGCTGGAACAAGCTGGCCGCCCCGGTCGCCGGCAAGCCCGTCGGTTATATCTCCGCCGACGTCAACGGCCGCGGCTCCAGCGCGTACGAGACGCCCCTGGGCGACGTCATCGCCGACGGCCAGCTCGAAGCGCTCGCCCCGGCCGACAAGGGCGGCGCCCAGCTCGCCTTCATGAACCCCGGCGGTATCCGCTCCGACCTCGCCTACGCGGCGTCGGGCAGTGAGGGCGACGGGGTGGTGACCTACGGCGAGGCGTTCACAGTCCAGCCGTTCACCAACATGATGAACGTGATCGACCTGACCGGCTCCCAGCTGATCACCGCGCTCCAACAGCAGGTCAGCGGCTCCAACGAGGCGTCCCCCAGGATCCTCCAGGTCTCCAGGAGCCTCACCTACACCCTGGATCTGACCAAGTCCGGCAAGGACCGGATCGTCACGGACTCGGTGAAGCTGAACGGCGAGCCGATCGACCCCGCCAAGACCTACCGCGTCGCGCTGAACGAGTTCATCGCGGGCGGCGGCGACGGCTTCCCCGTCTTCAAGGAGGGCAAGAACAAGCTCGTCGGCGCCTCCGACCTGGACACGTTCACGGCCTACCTGGGCGCGCACTCCTCGCAGTCCGCGCCCCTGGACCCGCCGAAGGCGGACCGCATCACGATCGTGAAGTAGCCGCCCGACGCCCAACGATGGCCCGGCCGCTTGTGGCGGCCGGGCCATCGTCGTGTCACCGCAGCGCGTCCTCGATCAGATCAGCGGCCCGCCCGGTGCCGCCCTCGGCCCGCACCTCGGCCCGCAGCCGCGCCGAAGTGCGCGCGACCTCCGGATCCGAGGTGAGGTCGAGCAGCGCGGCGCGCAGGGCCCCGGCGGTGGCCTCCGCCGTGTCGAGGCGCTGGGCCACGCCCAGTTCGACGAGCCGGTCGGCGTTCATGGCCTGTTCGGCGCCCTGCGGGACGGCGATCATCGGACAGCCGGTGTAGAGCCCCTCGTTGCTGCCGCCCATCCCCGCATGGGTGATGAACGCGTCGGCCCGCTCCAGGATCGCCAGTTGCGGCACCCACCGGTGGACCTCGACATTGGCCGGGATCTCCCCCAGCTCGCCGGGGTCGACGTACTTGCCGATCTGGAGCACCACATGCCACCCGGGCAGTTCGCCGAAGGCCGCGACGCACTCTCGGTAGAAGCCGGCCTGCCGGGTGTACGCCGAGCCCAGCGAGACCAGCAGCACGTTCTCCGCGCCTGCGGGACGCTCCCAGCCGCCCTGGTCGGCACGGTCGCCGAGGCACGGTCCCACGAACGTCACCACCTCGGTGTTCACCCGGTCGGCGTTCGGCTGCATCGCGCGGGGAATGAGCGCGACACAGCGCGGCGGCAGGCCGGAGAAGGCGTTCGGATCCGTGGTGGCGGCACCGGACTCCGCGAGCCACGTCGCGAACTTCTCCTGATACGCCTCCGCGCCGGGAAGGCTCATGATCTGCGCCCCGATCTCGTCGTGGTACCCCTCCCAGCCCACGATCGTCGGCGACAGCTGCACCACCGGACGCCCCTGCGCCTCGGCGAGCGCACGGGCCTGGTACGCGCCGATGTCGTACAGATACAGATCGGCCGGATCGCGGTCGTACACGGCGCGCAGCTGGGGCAGGGCCTGCATGGCGTCGTCCAGGAACAGGGTCATCGCGGCGATCGGGTCCGCCGGCCAGTCGTTGTCGGCCACCGGCAGGGTGGAGTCGAACGGCACGAACTCGGCACCGGTCGGCTTGATGACGTCCGCCATGGAGGCACCGTTGGCGTACGTCACCCGGTGCCCGCGCGCCACGAGCTCACGGATGATCTCGAGGCTGGGGAGGGTGTGGCTGATGGCGGGGATGCCGACCATGGCGATATGCGCACGGCGACGGGACATGAGACATCACTCGTTTCAGATCTACGGCGAGATGGACACGACGGCCCGGCGCAGCGGCGATGTCGCCGGTGCGCGGGGCCGAAACGGCGTGTCAGCCGTAGATCTGACGGAACGAGTCCATGCGGGAACGGTACCCGGACCGACACCCGGACCGCCTCCCTATTTCCCGGCCTCAGCAAGCGGTAAGTACCCGCTCAGCGCCGGGCCCTAGGGTCACGAACGCGACGGGCCGTCTGTTTCTCCCTCCCTCTCCCGACGGACCGTCGCGCCTTATGCTCCGCCTCCCCGGACGCGATCGAAGGCACCGGCCTTGGCGCCACGTATGAAGGCACGCAGGACGGTGGGTGTGGTGGTCAGGACGACGTGGGGGTCGTCGCTCTCCCTGAGCAGGATGGCGCGGTCGCTCGCGGCGACGTTCACGCAGTTGCCCGCGTCCCCGCTGTGGGTGGACTTCCGCCACTCAGTGGCAACGTTGATGCAGTTCGACGAGTCCCCGCTGTAGGAGGACTTCCGCCAGTCAGATATGGGCACTTCGAAACTCTTCAGATACTCCGCGCGATGCGATGGATGAAGTCTCTTGACTCGGCCGAAGTGAGGGCGGCGCCCTCCATACGTTCGAGCACGGTCCGATACTTGACCAGCTGCGCCTCCGAGTCGAGGAACTCACAGCCGTGATGGACGTCGAGCTGCACAGTGTCCAGTTGCGGAACAGGACCGTGGACGTAGTCGATCGGTTGACCGTTACCAGGGAACGTGCCCTGCCCGAAGGGGACTACCAGAACCGTGATGTTGGCTTCCTCGCTCATCTCGCCGAGGTGGGTCAACTGAGCGCGAGCCGTATCCGCTCCGCCGAACTGCATACGCAGCGCCGCCTCATGGATGATCGCCGTATAGCGCACGGGTTCGTCGCGGTGCAGGATCTCCTGCCGCCTGATGCGGAGGGACAACCGGTGCTCTACTTCGTATTGCCGTAGCGGCGGCACAACCTCCTGGAACAACGCGCGAGCATGGTCCGTCGTCTGCAACAGGGCCGGAATGTGGATCGCCAGGGCCACCCGCAGCTCGGCGGCATGATGCTCAAGCTCCGCCACGTCGATGAGCGCGGCGGGCAGATGCTCTCGATACTCGTCCCACCATCCTCGCGTGCGTCCACCTGTCATGTCGGCCAAGGCGTCGACGAGGGCGTCATCAGGGCAGGTGTAGTTACGGGCGAACGCGCGGACCCGGGGACACCGACCCCACCATCCCCGCACCCTTCGACGCCCCACCCAGCCGCCTCGACCGCTTCACCGCCCTCACCGAGGCCGCCGCCAACCTGGACGCGACCTCGGGGCGCGGCCTGCTCATCGTCCGACTCTGCGCCGACAACTGGGGCGGCTACCCCCTCGCCGACGACCTCTTCGGCATCAGCGGCAAGCTCCTCTGGTTCGAGCTCACCCCCCCACCAGCACGCCTACGAGATCGCCGCCTGACCCCACACGGACCTTTCCCCCAATCGGGTGGTCACCGGTCATTTGCCCCGTGCACATGCTCCGATGACCCTACGTTCACACACATGGTCAGTTCGCGGCACGAGGCCGCACATCGCATCTTTCAAGAACGCCCGGAGTTACTCGCCCCGGTATTCCGCATATTGGACGTCCCGCTGCCAAAGGAGCAGCCGCCGAGGTGCTCACCCCTGATGCCACGGAGGATCCGTCCGTTGGAACGGACGTGGACAGCGTGTTGCGCGTGGTTCCGCCTGACGGCGGCGGCTTCCTCCTGGCCATCGAGGCACAGGGGCGCCGCGATCCGGACAAGGCGGTCAGCTGGGCGTACTACCTCTCGTACATGGCAGCGAAGCACGAGCTTCCGGCGCTGCTACTCGTAGTCTGCCAGGACAAGAAAACCGCCGACTGGGCGGCGGGGCCCTTTCGCATCGGCGTGGAGGGGTGGACAGCACTGTCCGTACACCCGCTGGTACTGGGCCCCGGAAACGTCCCGGTGATCCTCGACCCCGAGGAGGCGTCCCAGGATCTGACCCTGGCTGCCTTCTCGGCCTTGACACATGGGCGCGACCCAAACGCTCCGGCCATACTGAAAACACTGGCTCAGGCCCTCGCCAAGGCCGACCCGGAGTCCCGCCCGTACTACTCGGAGCTACTGGAGATCGGCCTGGGGAATACCCCAGCACGAGACGCCTGGAGGAAACTGATGAGCGTGGTAGGCAGCTACTTCCCTGGTCGCGGCACCCTTGTCGAAGAGACCTTCCTCAAGGGCAAGGCCGTGGGTGAAGCTGTGGGGGGTGCGCGCGCCGTGCTGCGCACCCTGGAAAACAGGGGGATCCGCACCTCGGCGGAGATCCGCGAGCGCATCACCAACTGCACCGACATCAAGACACTGGACCACTGGCTCGACCGTGCCATGACCGTCTCCGCCGCCAACGAGCTCTTCACCGAGGACGACTGACGACCATGGCCGTAGTAGGTAGCTATTTCCCCGGCCGGGGAACCCTCATCGAGCAGACCTTCCTCAAGGGCCAGGCCCACGGGGAGGCAGCAGGGCTCGCCGAGGGGGTCCTGCGCATCCTCGAACACCGGGGGATCACCGTCCGGTCCGAGACACGCCGCCGCATCAGCGAATGCACATACCGCGACACCCTGCGGCACTGGCTCGACCGCGCCTTCACCGTCTCCCAGGCAGACGAGCTGTTGGACGAGCTCTTCGCAGTGGAGGAGTCGGACCGGTAGTCACCGGGCGGGCCCGGGGCCACCCCGGGAGCCGTGCCACCGGCGTGCGGTCGCCGACGCGGCGGGAGGGGGCGGGGTCGGAGGGGTGGTGTCCTGGACGCTTACGTGTATTTGTGGCGCCAATCTCCGGCCCACGCAAGTCCCCGGTTAATGGCGCCGTAAATATACGGTCCAGGGCGCCGCCCCGGAGGCCCCGCCCCCGGCACCCACCACCCACCGCGGGCGCACCACAGCAACCACCCACGCACCCGCACCGCGCACCCACCACCCACCGCACCGCGCACCCAACAGCACCCCCGCGCCCGGCATCGCACCGCACCCACCGCCCGGCGCCCCCGCTCCGTGCCACCGGCCGCCCCCGGAACTCACGCCGAACCCCCACCCATCCGGCACCGACCGTGCCTACCCTGGTGGCTTCTGAACGGCGAACAACAGTCACCGGGGGGACGGGGCCTCATGGATCCCGCAGCCATAGCCACACTGGTCCAGGAACTCTTCGTCGCCGACGGGCCGGTGGACCGGCCCGTCCGCATCGCCTCCCTCGTCGCCTTCCAGGGCGACCACCGCACGCTCACGGAACGGGACCTGCCCCGGATCGCCTCCGCGCTCGTCGAAGACGTAGCGAAAGAATTCGACGAAGAGATCGCCGATCAGCCCCGGCCCGAGTTGACCGACGCCCTCGCTCGCACCCTCCACGCCCTCGGCACCGTCGACCTGGACGACCTGCGGGCCGTCCGCCTCGGCCCCGAAGCGTTCGCCCGGCATCTGGCCGTCGGCGCGCCCGACGCCGACGAGGGGCTGGGCGCGGAGGACGCCCGGACGCACGCCTCGCTGCGGGAGGCCGTCTGCGCGCACATCCTGCGCTTCCTCATCCGCCGCTCCCCCTTCGTCGCGGCCGCCGAGGACGCCGCGTTCGAGGACCAGTACGCCCAGGACATCGTGGCCGCCCACGACCATCTGACGATCTACGGCATCGATCTGACCCACTCCCCCGACAGCTGGCCGCTGGACGCCGCCTACCTCAGCCTGGAGACCGAGACCGACGCGGGAGGCCCCAGCGCCCCCGCGGAACAGGCCCTCGCCGGACGCGACAGAGTGCTGCTGTGGGGCGTGGCGGGGTCGGGCAAGACCACGCTGGTGCAGCGGCTCGCGGTGTCCGTGGCCCGCGGCGACCTCCCGGCCCCGCTGGAGGGGCTGCGCGGTCGGGTGCCGTTCGTGCTCCCCGTACGCCGGTTCCGCCGCGACGGCTTCCCGGAACCGGACGCCTTCCTGTCCGCCATCCGCTATCCGCACAGCGACGCCCAGCCGCCGGGATGGGCCGAACGGGTGCTGTCCCACGGGCGCGGGCTGCTGCTCGTGGACGGCGTGGACGAGGCCCCGGAGGAGGAGCGGGAGCGGCTCCGCGAAGCGCTGCGCGAGCTTCCGGCGCGCTATCCGGGAAATGTCTGGCTGGTCACCTCGCGCCCTTCCGCCGTACGGGAGAACTGGCTGGCCTCCGAGCGCTTCACCGAGCTGAAACTCTCCCCGCTCAGCCGAGAGGGCGTCACCGCGTTCATCCGGCGCTGGCATGCGGCGGCCCGCCAGGACATCTCCGACCCGGCCGATCTGGACCGGCTGAGCGGTTACGAGGAAACGCTGCTGGACGCCGTAAGGATTACCCGGGACCTCGGCCGGCTGGCCACCAATCCGCTGATGTGCGGTCTGCTGTGCGCACTGCACCGGGACCGCCGCGGCTATCTGCCACGGGGCCGGAAAGCCCTCTATGACGCGGCCCTTTCCATGCTCCTGGAACGGCGGGACCGCGAGCGCGCCATGCTGCCGCCCGATGGAATCGACCTCCCCCAGGAACCGAAGATCCAGCTGCTCCAGAAGCTGGCGCACTGGATGCTCGTCAACGGCCGGTCCGAAATGGACCGGGCCGCCGCCATCGAGACACTCGCCCGGTACATCCCGGCCATTCCGCACGCGGAGCGGCAGGGCGCGCCGGAGGAGATCTACCGCCATCTGCTCAACCGGACCGGACTATTGCGCGAGCCCACACCCGGTTCGGTCGATTTCGTGCACCGAACGTTCCAGGACTATCTCAGCGCGAGAGCGGTCGTCGAACGGCACGATTTCGACTTCCTGATCGACCACGCACATCTGGACGACTGGGAAGAAGTGATCAGAATGTCCGTGGCCCTCGCCCGTCCCGATGAATGCGCCTACCTCCTGGAGGGGCTGCTGGCGGCCCGTAAAGACGCCAGGCCGGTCCATGCCCGCCATCGCAAACTCCTGGCGGCCGCATGTCTGGAACACGCGACGGAGCTGGACCCCGAGGTGCGTTCCCGGGTGCATCGCTATACCCGCGATCTGGTACGTCCGACCTCGTTGGAAGGGGCCCGGGCGCTGGGCTGGATCGGGCCTATCGTGCTGGAAATGCTGCCCGATCCCAGCGGGGTATCCGATGAGGAAGCCCACCGGCTGGCCGTCACCGCCACCTCGATAGCCGACGACCGCGCCATCGACTATCTGGTCCGGCTGCGGGACCGCGCCTCCTGGGCGGTACGGGCGCGGCTCGCGGCCGCCTGGCGGCGATATGACACCGACCGTTACGCCGAGGAAATCATCGCCCATCTCGATGAGCGGGAACTCGACTTTCCGGTGTCGGACCTGGAAGAGCTACGGGCGCTCCGCAGGCTGGGCGGCCGCCCCTGCGTCCAGATAGCCGGTGCGCTCACCCCGGAGCAGCTGATCGAGGGCCTGGTGGCCGAGCGGCTGACCGAGCTGTGGCTCGCCTACGACCTGGGCGCGGACCTGGATCTGAGCTGGCTGACCGCCTTCCCCCGGCTGAGCATCCTGCGGCTGAGCCAGCGCAACACGGAGGTGACCGGGGTTCCGGAGGGCGTCCAGGTCATCGTGGCGGGCGCGTAAGCGCAGACCCCGCAGACCCCGAAACCCCGGAGGCCCTGAGACCCCGCAGACCCGGCAAACCCCGTAGACCCCGAAACCCCCGGAGCCCCTGAGAGATCCCGAAACCCCGGAGACCCCCCTGAAAGACCCCGAAATCCCGGAGGTCCCCTGGAAGGGCTCCCGAAAGGACCCTGGTACGCCCGAAGGGACCCCGAAAGGGCCCTGGTGCACCCTCAGAGCCCCTGGAACCCGGGGGCGGGGCCAACAAGCCCGGCTCTCCGGCCAGCCGCGCTCAGGGCGCACCAGGGCCCGTCAGGGAGGCGTCCGCACAAAAGGGGGCGTCCGCACAAAAGGGGGCCGCCCCGGACCGGATGGTCCGGGGCGGCCCCTGGCATGGCGGCGGTTGACTACACCGCGTCACGCCTCCTTGCTCAGGTTCGGGCCCGCGCCACCGGCGGCGGACTCGATCGGCGGGGTGTCCGGCAGCGCCGACTTCTCCTCGCCGCGGAAGGTGAACTTCTTCTCCTCACCCTCACCCTCGGTGTCCACGACCACGATGTGGCCCGGACGCAGCTCGCCGAAGAGGATCTTCTCCGAGAGCACGTCCTCGACCTCGCGCTGGATCGTCCGGCGCAGCGGCCGGGCGCCCAGGACCGGGTCGTAGCCCCGCTTGGCCAGCAGCTTCTTGGCCTCGCCACTGAGCTCGATGCCCATGTCGCGGTCCTTCAGCCGCTCGTCCACCTTGTCGATCATGAGGTCGACGATCTGGATGATGTCGGTCTCGGTGAGCTGGTGGAAGACGACGGTGTCATCGACACGGTTCAGGAACTCGGGGCGGAAGTGCTGCTTCAGCTCCTCGTTGACCTTGGCCTTCATCCGCTCGTAGCCGGTCTTCACATCGCCCTGGGCGGCGAAGCCCAGGTTGAAGCCCTTGGAGATGTCCCGGGTGCCGAGGTTGGTGGTCATGATGATCACCGTGTTCTTGAAGTCCACGACCCGGCCCTGGGAGTCGGTCAGCCGACCGTCCTCCAGGATCTGGAGCAGCGAGTTGAAGATGTCCGGGTGGGCCTTCTCGACCTCGTCGAAGAGGACCACGGAGAACGGCTTGCGGCGCACCTTCTCGGTGAGCTGGCCGCCCTCCTCGTAGCCCACGTATCCGGGCGGGGAGCCGAAGAGCCGCGAGACGGTGTGCTTCTCGCTGAACTCCGACATGTCGAGCGAGATCATCGCGTCCTCGTCGCCGAAGAGGAACTCGGCGAGGGTCTTGCTGAGCTCGGTCTTACCGACACCGGACGGGCCCGCGAAGATGAACGAGCCGCCGGGGCGCTTGGGGTCCTTCAGGCCCGCACGCGTACGCCGGATGGCCTGGGAGAGCGCCTTGATGGCGTCCTTCTGGCCGATGACGCGCTTGTGCAGCTCGTCCTCCATGCGCAGCAGCCGGGAGGACTCCTCCTCGGTCAGCTTGAAGACCGGGATACCGGTGGCCGTGGCCAGGACCTCGGCGATCAGCTCCTCGTCGACCTCGGCGACGACGTCCATGTCGCCGGCCTTCCACTCCTTCTCCCGCTTCGCCTTGGCGGCCAGGAGCTGCTTCTCCTTGTCCCGCAGACCCGCGGCCATCTCGAAGTCCTGCGAGTCGATCGCGGACTCCTTCTCCCGGCGCACATCGGCGATCTTCTCGTCGAATTCACGCAGGTCCGGCGGTGCGGTCATACGGCGGATCCGCATCCGGGAACCGGCCTCGTCGATCAGGTCGATCGCCTTGTCCGGCAGGAAGCGATCCGAGATATAGCGGTCGGCCAGGGTGGCGGCCGCGACCAGGGCCGAGTCCGTGATCGAGACGCGGTGGTGCGCCTCGTAGCGGTCCCGCAGGCCCTTGAGGATCTCGATGGTGTGGGGCAGCGACGGCTCGGCGACCTGGATGGGCTGGAAGCGGCGCTCGAGGGCCGCGTCCTTCTCCAGGTACTTGCGGTACTCGTCGAGCGTCGTGGCGCCGATGGTCTGGAGCTCGCCCCGCGCCAGCATCGGCTTGAGGATGCTCGCGGCGTCGATCGCGCCCTCGGCGGCACCCGCACCCACCAGGGTGTGGAGCTCGTCGATGAACAGGATGATGTCGCCGCGGGTGCGAATCTCCTTGAGCACCTTCTTCAGGCGCTCCTCGAAGTCACCGCGGTAGCGGGAACCGGCGACCAGGGCGCCCAGGTCCAGGGTGTAGAGGTGCTTGTCCTTGAGGGTCTCGGGCACCTCGCCCTTGACGATGGCCTGGGCCAGTCCCTCGACGACCGCCGTCTTGCCGACGCCGGGCTCGCCGATGAGGACCGGGTTGTTCTTGGTGCGGCGCGAGAGCACCTGCATGACCCGCTCGATCTCCTTCTCGCGCCCGATGACCGGGTCGAGCTTGGATTCGCGGGCGGCCTGGGTGAGATTGCGGCCGAACTGGTCCAGGACGAGCGAGGTGGAGGGAGTGCCCTCCGCCGGGCCGCCGGCGGTGGCGGCCTCCTTGCCCTGGTAGCCGGAGAGCAGCTGGATGACCTGCTGCCGCACCCGGTTCAGATCGGCGCCCAGCTTCACGAGGACCTGGGCGGCGACGCCCTCGCCCTCGCGGATCAGGCCGAGCAGGATGTGCTCCGTACCGATGTAGTTGTGGCCGAGCTGAAGGGCCTCGCGGAGCGACAGCTCCAGGACCTTCTTGGCACGGGGGGTGAAGGGGATGTGCCCGGACGGGGCCTGCTGGCCCTGCCCGATGATCTCCTCCACCTGCTGGCGGACCGCCTCGAGCGAAATCCCGAGGCTCTCCAGGGCCTTAGCGGCGACACCCTCACCCTCGTGGATCAGGCCCAGGAGGATGTGTTCGGTGCCGATGTAGTTGTGGTTGAGCATCCGGGCTTCTTCCTGAGCCAGGACGACAACCCGCCGCGCGCGGTCGGTGAACCTCTCGAACATCGTTAATCGCTCCTCAGAGCGGTCAGAAAGATCGGGGACGATCCCCTCCCTGTCCTTCCGCATGCTAGTCCCGCAACCCGGGACAGCTCATTCCAACTGCCGACAACCGTCCGGATCACCCCCGCTCGCACGGGGCAAACAGCACTGGCCTCCTGCCCGAACAGCCGACAACTGCTTCAACCCGATGGTGCGAGACGATGTTCCCGCAGGCCAGGCATCTACGCCCACCGCCAGTACGCCGATGGCGAACGCCGCTTCCTCCCGACACGCGGACCGCCCCTCCCCACTAGGGATGTCTTACCCGCAAGCACGGATACTCCATGCCGTACGGGCCGGTTCCATCCGCTACGGGCGAACAACCTTGCGCCCGTTCACCGGCCCTGTAGGCCCCCTGGTGGGCACGGTGCGCACACGGACGCGTGCGGCGCGTCATCGCCCGCGTAACCAAGCGGGAGGGCGGGGAGTTCTGCTGGACATGATCCTCAGGGCCCACGGCGCGAGGCCGTCCGCACCGGCCGCCCGGTCACTCTGGTACGAGCGGGAGCTGGGCTGGCCGACGGCCGGCAGCGATCCCGTCGAACTGCTCACGGGGGTGGCCTTCGACGTGATCGAACTACCGGCCGTGGCCGGTTTCGCGATGCTGCGGCGCGTGCCGCGGACCGGTCCGGTCGCGGTGGAGGGCGCCTGGATGCGGTTCCTGGTGGCCCCGGGCAGCTCCGACGAGCTTCCGGGGCTGCTCGACTGGCTGGAGTGGGGCGGTGTGGCCCTGGACCTGGGCGCGATCGGCGCCGGAGGCCGGATCACCGCGCCGTGCCCCGCCCGCTCCTGGCCACCGCCCCTGGCCGCCGGGGCGCCCGGAGAGCGGTGCCCGCAGGAGGCCGCCGTATGGCTGCGACCTCCCGACCCGAAGGGCGAGGTGGAGCCGACGCTGCCGAGGGCAGGCTTCGGGGGCGATGGGGGCGCCCCCGATCTCGTACGGCTCGTGGGCGCGGCGGCTACGGAGTGCCACCGAGCCCGATTGTCGCGCGCCCGGCCGCTGCCCAGGCAGCGGCGAGCCGGGGGTAGCTGACGCGCTCAGCCGTTGGCCTTCTCGTACGCCTCACGCACGGTCGCGGGAACACGGCCGCGGTCGTTGACCTCGTAGCCGTTCTCCTTGGCCCAGGCGCGGATCTTCGCGGTGTCCTGGCTGCCGCCCGACGCCGCGCGGGTCTTGCCCCGGCCACCGGCAGCCCGGCCACCGGTGCGCCGACCGCCCTTGGTGAAGGGCTCCAGGGCGTCACGGAGCTTGTCCGCGTTGTTGGTGGTGAGGTCGATCTCGTAGCTCTTGCCGTCCAGAGCGAACGTCACGGTCTCGTCCGCCTCGCCGCCGTCGAGGTCGTCGACAAGAAGGACCTGAACCTTCTGTGCCATGGGGTTCCTTTCAGGGAAACGGGGGGCTCGGGGGCACAGCGTTACCCGCTGATGTCTCACCCCCCAGGTAATTACACTACGAGAGAATAGGAAACCGCTTTTCCCGGAAAAACACAAACCCCCCTCGAAGGTTCGACCGATCCACCAAGCGGGAAGGCTCATGGAAGGTCATGTTCCGGAGCTATGTGATAGGGGAGCGATTCGGACATAGGGCCCGCGATCACAGTTGCAGAAGCATCCGGCTGTTGCCAAGGGTGTTCGGCTTCACCCGTTCGAGACCAAGGAACTCGGCGACGCCCTCGTCATAGGAACGCAGGAGCTCGCTGTAGACATCGCCGTCCACCGGCGTCTCGCCGATCTCCACGAAGCCGTGCTTGGTGAAGAAGTCGACTTCGAAGGTGAGGCAGAAAATGCGCCGCACACCGAGCCAGCGCGCGGTCTGGAGCAGCTTGTCAAGCACCAGATGCCCAACACCGGTCCCCTTGAGAGTCCGATCGACGGCGAGAGTGCGGACCTCCGCGAGGTCTTCCCACATGACGTGCAGCGCTCCGCAGCCAATGACCTCAGCGTCCTCGTCGCGCTCGGCGACCCAGAACTCCTGGATGTCCTCGTAAAGCGTCACGGTGGCTTTGTCGAGCAGGATGCGATCGTCCACGTAGGAGTCGATGAGACGGCGCACGGCCCGTACATCGCCGGTCCGGGCACGGCGGACGGTGACTACTTTTGATAGTGGGGAGGACATGCCCGGACGCTATCGCCCCGGGTCATCGCCCCGACTCACCGGGGCTCTCCCCCGACTCCCCCAGTTGTGCGACACGCATGGCATCCCGTAGTGCGTCGCGCTGCTCTTCGGACATCATCCCGAAGAACGCGACGAGAGCGGCCGCGGGGTTGTCACTGGTCGACCACGCTTCGTTCATCAGTGCGGCCGAGTAGGCGGCGCGCGTGGAGACCGCGGCATATCGATAGGCGCGGCCTTCCACCTCCCTGCGCAACCACCCCTTGTGATGGAGGTTGTCCATTACGGTCATGACCGTCGTGTAGGCGATCGAGCGTTCCCGCTGAAGGTCTTCCAGGACTTCCCGGACCGTGACCGGGCGGTTCCACTTCCACACCCGCGTCATGACCGCGTCTTCGAGATCTCCCAATGGCCGAGGCACACCGAGAATAATAGTGGGAGATGTCCTGAATGTCCGGAGGTCCGCGGGGTTTGCTCGGGAAAAGCCGCACGCCCCGGGACGCGATGCGTCCCGGGGCGTGGTGCGACCGTGGTGTGGCGGGAGGGCGGCGGCGCCCATATGGGTCCGATGAACCCGATCGATCCGAGTGGCCCGATCAGGCCGATCAGGACGGCTCGCGCTCCGGGGCCGGGCGCTCCGCCTCGGCGTGGGCCGCCAGCGCCGCGTCCACCGCGGCGTCCTCCTTGGCCTTGTTGGCGCCGCCCTGGCTCTTCACCATCGTCACGATGAGCGCGGTGAAGGCCACGGCCATCACAATGGGCGGGACCAGCGCGGAGACGTAATCCATGGCTCTCGGCCTCCTTTTGCTCGAGACCACCAGATTACGCGGCGCGCCGCGGCCTCCCGGAGCCGGGCACCGCTCCCGGGCGGGGCGGCCCCGGGCCAGGGCGGGGGCGCCGGCCCGCGGGTCAGGCGGAGCGGGCCCCGGTGCCGCGGTCGAGCCTCGAATCGCGCTCCGGGGGCGGCGTGGGGCGGCGGCGCTTGGGCGGGAAGACCTCCGCCGGCGTGGGCACCGGACGCCCCGGGCGTGGCGCCCGGCGGCCCGGCTCCCGGCGCTTGGGCTCCTCGCGGTCGCCGTGCTCGGGCGCCGGGGGCTTCTTGCGCGGCTCCCGCTTCGGCTCGTCGGCCTTCTGCACGGCCTCCCGCGCGACCTCCTCCCCCTTCCGGACCGCCCCCCGCACGGCCGTCCGGGGGACCGCCGAGACCCCGCCGGGCAGGGCGCGCAGCCGGGGCGCCACCGGGCGCGTACGCGGCTCCACGACGGCGCCGGAGCGCTCCGCCAGCCGGGCGCGCACGCCCCGCTCGGCAAGGCGCTCGCAGTGGTTCAGCAGCGCGCGCCGGCGCGTCGTCTCACCGCCGGCCGCGGCCGACCCGCACAGCGTGCGGAGCGCGGCCAGATCCTCGGCCAGCGGCTCGTAACCGGCCGCGAGGGCGCCCTGGAGCTGCTCGAGATAGCCGACGGCGGCACCGGGCAGAGCGGCGCGGTAGCGGGCGAGCTCGTCGAGCAGGAACGCTCGCAGCCGCCCGCCCTCGCGGACCGCTTCGTCCACCGCCTCGGCGAGCCGGAGACAGTCCTGGACCTCCTCCGCCCGGTCCGGGCCGAGGGGGCCGGCAGAGGGAGTGACGGGGTCGGGTTGGAGGGCGATGGCGAGGGCGCGTCGGAGCACACGCAGCTCATCCGCACTGAACGCCATTCCGCCGCGGGATCCATATGGCGTGGGCATGGGGCGACTTTAAGTGCTAAGCGGACAAATTTCGCTGAGCGCCGGACGGTGCGGCGCGTTGCGGACACCAAGCCGCCATACGGACGCAAAGCCGCCATACGGGGGAAGTGCCGGACGGGACCGCGCCGAGGCGGTCCCGTCCGGACCCGGCACCCGGGGGCGGACCGTCGCATCCGGGTGCCGGTGTACATGGTCGACGGCCCTTCCGCTCGTCAATACGGAATTCGAAGTGCCGTCATTCCCTTGACCGCCCCTCGCCCCAATGGCGAAGAGCGATCAGCGCCCCCGACGAATCCAGAGCGCGGGAATTCGTTTCGGAATGCCGTCAATGCGGTCGAGCATGCAGGTGAAGAGGTGATCGCCGGTGCTCAGCCGCGCGAGACGTTCCGCTCGTAGACCAGTCTGAGGCCGATCAGGGTCAGCCAGGGCTCATGCTCATCGATCACTGAGGATTCTCCTAGCACCATGGGCGCCAGCCCACCGGTGGCGATCACGGTGACGTCCTCCGGATCCTGGGCCAGCTCCCGCGCCATCCGGCGGACGATCCCGTCCACCTGCCCGGCGAATCCGTAGAGGATGCCGGACTGCATGGCCTCCACCGTGTTCTTCCCGATCACGCTGCGCGGGCGGGCCAGCTCGATCTTGCGCAACTGCGCCCCGCGTACGCCCAGCGCCTCGACCGAGATCTCGATACCCGGCGCGATCACCCCGCCCACGTACTCACCGCGGGCGCTGACCGCGTCGAAGGTCGTCGCGGTGCCGAAGTCGACGACCACGCACGGGCCCTCGTACAGCTCGACGGCGGCCAGCGCGTTGATGATCCGGTCGGCGCCGACCTCCTTGGGGTTGTCCACCAGGATCGGCACACCGGTCTTCACGCCCGGCTCGACCAGGACGGACGGCACATCGCCGTAGTAGCGGCGGGTCACCTCGCGCAGCTCGTGGAGGACCGAGGGGACGGTGGAGCAGATGGAGATGCCCGCGATGCCGTCGCCCAGCTCCTCGCCGAGCAGCGGATGCATGCCCATCAGGCCCTGGAGCAGGACGGCGAGTTCATCGGCGGTGCGGCGGGCGTCGGTGGAGATCCGCCAGTGCTCGACGATCTCGTCCCCGTCGAAGAGGCCCAGCACCGTGTGGGTGTTCCCGACGTCGATGGTGAGGAGCATGGGTCAACTCACCTCGGCGCCGCGCAGGTCCAGGCCGATGTCCAGGATCGGGGAGGAGTGGGTGAGCGCGCCCACGGCCAGATAGTCGACGCCCGTCTCGGCGTACGTACGGGCGCCTGCGAGCGTCAGCCGCCCCGAGGACTCCAGCGCGGCGCGCCCGGCCACCAGCTCGACGGCCTCGCGGGTCCGCTCCGGGGTGAAGTTGTCCAGCAGGATGAGGTCGGCGCCCGCCGCCAGGACCGGCGGGATCTGGTCGAGGGTGTCGACCTCCACCTCGATCGGCACGTCCGGGAACTCGGCCCGCACCGCGCCGAACGCCTCCGCGACGCCGCCCGCCGCGATCACATGGTTGTCCTTGACCAGCGCCGCGTCCGAGAGCGACATACGGTGGTTGGCCCCGCCGCCGCAGCGCACCGCGTACTTCTCCAGGGCGCGCAGCCCCGGAGTGGTCTTACGGGTGTCACGGACCTTGGTCCTCGTCCCCTCGAGGGCGTCGGCCCACGCACGGGTCGCGGTCGCGATGCCGGAGAGCCGGCACAGGAGGTTGAGCGCGCTGCGCTCACCGGTGAGCAGGTCGCGGGTGCGGGTGCGGACGCTGAGCAGCTTCTGACCGGCCGCCACCCGGTCGCCGTCCTCGACATGCCGCTCGACCTCGAACTCGTCGGTGCAGACCACGGACAGGACCGCCTCGGCGATCCGCAGCCCCGCGACGGTGCCCGCCTCCCGGGCCGTGAAGTCGCCGGTGGCGAAGGCGTCCTCGGGGACGGTGGCCACGGTGGTGACGTCCACGCCCTGGTCGAGGTCCTCCTCGATGGCCATATGGGCGATGTCCTCGACCTGCACGGGGTCGAGTCCGGCGCCGGTCAGCAGCTCGGCCAGATCGGGGTCCAGACCGCACTCCATCGGGTCGAGCCCCATGCCGTCGGCGTCGTCACCACCGCAGCCGCAGGCGTCGCCGCAGCCCGCCCCCTCACCGGGACCGCCGATCTGGAGCAGCGGCAGGGGCACGGGTGGTTGACGGTCTTCGGAAGTGCTGCTGCTCACGGGCGGGACTCCGTCTCGGCTCTGGGGGTGGTCGGTGGGGGAAACGCTTCGGAGTCCGTGGAACGGACATCGAGGGCGCCGTCCGGGCGGAGGGTGACCAGGAGGTGGCGGCGCCAGACGGCGTCGTCCCGCTCGGGGCGGTCCTCGCGCCAGTGGCAGCCGCGGGTCTCCTCACGGCGGAGCGCGGCGGCGACCAGGACCCGGGCGACGAGATGGAGGTTGGTGGCCTCCCAGGTCTCCACCCCGGGCTCGGCCGTCTTGCCGTCCCGCCTCAGCTGCGCCGCGGCGTCGTCGTGGACGCGGTCCAGCCGGTCGGCGGCGCGGGCCAGGCTCTCGGCGGAGCGGAGGACTCCGGCGCCGTGGGTCATGATGTGCTGGATCTCGGAGCGGGCCTCGGAGGCGAGCAGGGGCGCGCCGGCGGGGGACCCGAGGGCGTCGGGAGTATCGGTGGCATCCGGGTCCGACGGCCCCGTCCGCTCGTCCGGCCCCTCGGTCCGCTCGGCGGCCCCGGCGGGCTCCGCCGCGGCGGCGATGCCTTCTGTGATGTCCTCTGTGACGCCTTCTGTAATGCCCTCTGTGATGTCCTCCGCGATGCGCTCCGCGAAGACCAGGCCCTCCAGAAGGGAGTTGGAGGCCAGGCGGTTGGCGCCGTGGACGCCGGTGCAGGCGACCTCCCCGCAGGCGTAGAGACCGGGGACGGTGGTGCGCCCGCGCAGATCGGTGCGGACCCCGCCGCTCGCGTAGTGCGCGGCCGGGGCGACCGGGATGGGCTCGGACACCGGGTCGATGCCGTGCGTACGGCAGGCGGCGAGGATGGTCGGGAAGCGGCGCTCCCACATCTCGGCCCCGAAGTGGCGGGCGTCCAGGTACATATGCTCGGCGCCGCGCTCCCGCATCCGCCGCATGATGCCCTTGGCGACGATGTCACGGGGCGCCAGCTCGGCCAGCTCGTGCTGCCCCCGCATGAAGCGCACCCCGTCGGCGTCCACGAGATGGGCGCCCTCGCCCCGCACCGCCTCCGAGACCAGCGGCTGCTGGCCCTCCGCCTCCGGGCCCAGCCACAGCACCGTGGGATGGAACTGCACAAACTCCAGATCGCTGACCTCGGCCCCGGCCCGCAGCGCGAGCGCCACCCCGTCGCCGGTGGAGACGGCGGGGTTGGTGGTGGCGGAGAAGATCTGGCCCATGCCGCCGGTGGCGAGGACGACCGCGCCCGCCCGTACCGCGCCCACGCCGTCCCGCCGGCCCTCGCCCATGACGTGCAGGGTGACCCCGGCCGTCCGGCCGGCGCCGTCCTTGAGGAGATCGAGCACCAGGGCGTTCTCCACGGTGTCGATACCGGCCGCGCGCACCGCCTCGACCAGGGCCCGGGAGATCTCCGCGCCGGTCGCGTCGCCGCCCGCGTGGGCGATCCGGCGGCGGTGGTGGCCGCCCTCGCGGGTCAGCAGGATCTCGCCCGTGTCGTCGTCGGCGTCGAAGCGGGCGCCGGTGGCGATGAGCCGACGCACCGCGTCGGGCCCCTCGCTGACCAGCGTCCGCACCGCCCGCTCGTCACAGAGCCCGGCGCCGGCCACCAGGGTGTCGTCCAGATGCTGCTCGGGGGTGTCGCCCTCGCCGAGGGCGGCGGCTATGCCGCCCTGGGCCCAGCGCGTGGAGCCGTCGTCCAGGCGGGCCTTGGTGACCACCGTGACCCTGGCCCCGGCCGCGGCACAGCGCAGCGCCACGGTCAGCCCGGCGACCCCGGAGCCGACGACCACGACATCGGCCTCGATGGCCCAGCCGGGGGCGGGGGCGCGCAGGGCGGTGGCGGGGGTGGCGGCGCGCGGAGCGGGGGCGGCGGCCGACGGCCGCCCGGTCGGACGGCTCATCGGGCGGCTCCGATCCACAGGCGGATGTTGTCTATCAGGCGGGTGGCGCCGACCTTGGCGGCGACGGCCAGCACGGCCTCGCCGGTGTGCGCGTCGGAGACCTCGGTGAAGTCGGCGGGGTCGACCAGGCCCAGATAGTCCAGGGCCAGCGGCGGTTCGAACCCCGCCGCCTCGTCGAGCACCGCACGCACCGCGGACCGCACCGCGGCGGGCGACGCGACCCGTATGAGCTCGTGCTCCTCGGCGCCGGCCGGGCCCTCCCCGGCCGCCAGCAGCCCCGCGTCACGCCCCGCGAACAGCGCCCGGGACAGGGCCAGCGCGGTGTCCCGCTCCTGGGCCGACAGATAGCGGTTACGGCTGGAGAGGGCGAGCCCGTCGCCCTCCCGGACGGTGGGGACGCCGACGATCTCGACCGGGAAGTCCAGATCGCGGGTCATCCGGCGGATCAGCGCCAGCTGCTGGGCGTCCTTCTCGCCGAAGAAGGCGACATCGGGGCGGGTGATGTGGAGCAGCTTGGCGACGACGGTGAGCATCCCGTCGAAGTGGCCGGGGCGCGAGGCGCCCTCATAGCGCTCGCCCATGGAGCCCGCCGTGATCCGGATGTGCGGCTCACCGCCCGGATACACCTCCTCGGCGGACGGGGCGAAGACGATGTCCGCGCCCGCCTCGGCCGCCACCTTGAGGTCGGCGTCCAGGGTGCGCGGATAGCGGTCGAGGTCCTCGCCCGCGCCGAACTGCAAGGGATTGACGAAGACGGTGACGGTCACCAGGCCCTTGGCGCCCACCCGGGCGCGGGCGGTGCGGATGAGCGAGGCGTGTCCGTCGTGCAGCGCGCCCATGGTCATCACGACGGCCGCCCGCCCCGGTACGGCGAAGTGGGCGAACGCCGCGTCCAGCTCCGGGCGATGGCGGAACAGCTCCACATCAGGCTCCCCGGGCAGCGCCTTGGTCCACAGCTTCGGGCTCATGCCTCGCCACCTCCCCGGCCGCGTGCGTCGGTGACGTCCGAGAGCACGCCCAGCAGGTCCTCCGCGAGCTCCGGCTTGAGCAGGCCGTGGGCGAGCGCCCGGTCCGCTGTCGTACGGGCCATGGCCAGATAGCCGGCGACGGCGTGCGGGGCGTGCCGCCGCAACTCGGCGACATGGGCGGCGACCGTGCCCGCGTCACCGCGCGCGACCGGGCCGGTCAGCGCGGCGTCGCCGCTGCGCAGCGCGTTGTCCAGCGCGGCGCCGAGGAGCGGGCCGAGCATCCGGTCGGGGGCCTCGACGCCGGACTCGCGCAGCAGCTCCATGGACTGGGCGACCAGCGTCATGAGGTGGTTGGCGCCGATGGCGAGGGCCGCGTGATAGAGCGGACGGGACTCCTCCGCGATCCACTCGGGCTCCCCGCCCATCTCGATGACCAGCGCCTCGGCCGCCAGCCGCAACTCCTCGGGGGCGGTGACGCCGAACGAGCAGCCGGCCAGCCGCTGGACGTCCACCGGGGTGCCGGTGAAGGTCATGACGGGGTGCAGCGCGAGCGGCAGCGCACCGGCCCGCAGCGCGGGCTCCAGCACGCCGACGCCATAGCGGCCTGAGGTGTGCACCAGCAGCTGGCCCGGTCGCACCGCGCCGGTTTCGGCGAGGCCGCCGATCAGCTCGGGCAGCGCGTCGTCGGGGACGGTGAGCAGCACCAGCTCGGCCCGCGCCAGCACCTCGGAGGGCGGGACGATCGGGACTTCGGGGAGCAGGGCGGCGGCCCGGCGCACGGAGGCGTCGGAGACACCGGAGGCGGCGACCGGACGGTGCCCGGCCAGCCGGAGGGAGGCGGCGAGGGCGGGGCCGACACGGCCCGCGCCGACGACCCCGACCGTGAGCCGGGCAGGGCGGTCCCGAGGCTCGGGGAGTGGTTGAGCATTCACGCGACAGCGGCCTTCCGTTCCAGTCCTCAGGGGGTACCGGACGATTCCCCGCCATGCTACGCGAGTGGTTCCGGGGGGTTTGGCCGCACGCCCGGGCCTGTGGACAACTCTGTGGTCCGAAGGACAGCCCGCCCCATGCCCGGTGCCCGGTCGGCGGCCGACCGGCCGGCGACATGATCTGCCCTTGACTTCCTCCCCCTCATAGACGAGGGGGTTCCTACGGCTCGCGCTGTAGGGCTTCCTGCTTCATCACCGGCTGCCCCGTCCGGGAGGACTCCCGTTGAGGTCTTACACCGGCTCCACAGGCCGACACCGCCAGCCCGGCGGCCAGAAGGTTCTTCGCCGCGTTCACGTCCCGGTCATGGGTCGTGCCGCAAGCGCACGTCCAGGTGCGGACACCGAGCGGCATCCTCTTTTGCAGGGCGCCGCACACGGAGCACAACTTGGAGGAGGGGAACCAGCGGTCGACCGCGATCACTTCGCGGCCGTACCAGGCGGCCTTGTACTCCAGCATGCTCCGGAACTCCGACCATGCCGCGTCGGAGATCGCCCGGGACAACTTGCCGTTCTTCAGCATGTTCCGGACGGTGAGATCCTCGATCACGAGCGTTTGGTTCTCACGCACGAGTCGGGTGGTCAGCTTGTGCAGATGGTCACGACGGCGGTCGGCGATACGGGTGTAGACCCTGGCGACCTTGCGGCGCGCTTTGGCCCGGTTGGCGCCGTCGCCCCTGGCCTTGCGGGCGAGGTCGCGCTGGGCACGGGCGAGGCGGGCGCGGTCGCGCCGCTCGTGCCTGGGATTGGTGATCTTCTCACCCGTGGACAGGGTGAGCAGGTGGTCGAGTCCGGCGTCGATACCGACCGCCGAGCCGCCGGCGGGCAGCGGCTGGACGGTGGGGTCCTCGACGAGGAGGGAGACGAACCAGCGCCCGGCCGCGTCCTGGGAGACGGTCGCCGTGGACGGGAGCGCGCCTTCGGGCAGGGGACGGGACCAGACGATGTCCAGCGGCTGGGCCATCTTCGCCAGCGTCAGCTTCCCCTCCCGGAACCGGAAGGCGCTGGAGGTGTACTCGGCGGACTTGCCGGACCTCTTGCGCGACTTGAACCGCGGATACTTCGACTGCTTGGCGAAGAACGCGGTGAACGCGGCCTGGAGGTGCCGCAGGGCCTGCTGGAGCGGAACCGAGGACACCTCGTTGAGGAAGGCCAGTTCCTCGGTCTTCTTCCACGCCGTCAGCATCGCCGACGTCGCGTTGTAGTTGACCCGCTCCTGTCGCAACGTCCACGCCTCGGTACGGGCCGCGAGCGCCATGTTGTAGACCTTCCGCACGCATCCGAACGTGCGCGACAGCTCCGCCGCCTGCGCATCGGTCGGATAGAAGCGGTACCGATACGCCCGCTTCACGTGAGTGGCCATGACTCACAAGCTAGCACATCAGCTTGTGACTGCCTGACGAACTGTCAGTGACGGCCGACGACGTCACGGCCGCGGTCGACGCCTTCCTCGCACGGGTCCGGAAGCTCATGAACGGGGACGGCGGACCGGCGCCGCAGGGCGGCCAGGCCCTCCCGTAGCTCCCTTACGGCGCGCAGGGTGTCCGTAAGGCGGCCATGGCGGCCGCGGCGGCGGGCCGCGCGGCCGGCCACCGCGGCCCGGACGCCGCGGTACTCCCGCAGTTCCCGGAGGGTGCGCCAGTCGTGCCGGCCCGGTGCGGGCGGGGCGGGTTCGCCGCGCCGGGCGGCCCGGTACAGGTCGAGTGCGTACTGCTCGGTGAGGGACATGGCTCGACGGTCCGCCCGGCCCCAGGCTCCGGTCACGCCGTTTGACGATGGACGTCAAACGAGGGCGGCACGGGTGACGGGCTCCCGCACCATGGGCTCATGGCCAATGTCATCGACATCGCCGGGCTGCCGTCCGAGCGCATCGTCTTCAGCCCGTCCCCGCTCGCCGAGCTGGGCGCGGCGCTGCATGTGCTGTCCGAGCCCGCCCACCACCCCGGGCTGCACGGCTGGGCCACCGCCACCGCCTCCGGGCTGAAACCGGATCTCGCGGACCGGCTCTGCGAGGCGGACTTCCTGTGGCGCTCCGCCCGCTCCGATCTGCTGCTCCCGGCCGCCCCCGGGGCGACGCTCGCGGAGGAGCTGGACGCGCTGGACCGGATCGACGACGAGACTTTCGTGGCGGCCGCCTTCGAGATCGCCTGCTCCACCTCGTACTCCCGGCAGACCCCCTCGCCGCTGGTCGACGCGGGCGAACGGGCCCGGGTCCGCGAGATGGCGGCCGCCCGGGGGCCGCGGCAGGCGGCCTTCACCGACCGCATGCTGGAGGACCCGGACGGGCTGCGGGTGTGGTTGCGGCGGCTGCTGGAGGACTGCGACCGGGCGTTCTTCGCCGACACCTGGCGGCGGGTGCGGATCCAGCTGGCCGCCGACGCCCGCCACAAGGCCGAGCTGCTGCACCACAAGGGGCCCGCGGAGGCGCTGGTGGCGGCCTCCGCCGCGCTGTCGCTGTCGGAGGACGGGGGCAGCATCGTCGTCGACAAGCTGGCGGGCGGCCGTACGAGGGCGTACGGCGACGGCATCACCTTCATCCCGACCACCTTCGGCTGGCCGCATCTCATCGTCGTGCACGCGCCCGGCTGGCGCCCGGTGATCCAGTACCCGGTGGCCACCCCCGAGCTCCCGCCGCCCGCCGCCCTGGAGCTCGTCCAGTGCCGCCTGGAGGCCCTGGCCCACCCGATGCGGATGCGGCTGTGCCGCACCCTGGCCCGCGGCCCGCACACCACCGGTGAGCTCTCCGAGTCGTACGGCATCACGCCCCCGGAGGTCTCCCGCCATATCGCCGTGCTGAAGAAGGCCGGTCTGCTCACCACCCGCCGCCGCGGCCGCTATGTGCTGCACCAGCTCGACCTGGCGTCGGTGGCCCGGCTGGGCAGCGACTTCCTGGAGGGCGTTCTGCGGTAGCTCCGCCTAAAATATTCAACCGAGCGCGAACGGAGCGGGGCCATGAGCGCCGAGGAGCGGAGCAGCGATGAGCGACCGAAGCCACCGGACCGCACCCGCGCACACCCACCCCGACGATGTGGCCGTGCGGACCGCGCTCGCGGCGCTCGCCGACCCCGTACGGCTCCAGCTGGTCCGCGAGCTGGCCGCGGCGGCCGACTGGGAGCACGCCTGCGGCACCTTCGACGTGCCCGTGGGCAAGGCGGCCCTCAGCCACCACTTCTCGGTGCTGCGCGCGGCCGGGCTGATCGAGCAGCGCGACATGGGCCCCAGGCGGGTCAGCCGGCTGCGCCGCCCCGAGTTCGACCGGCGCTTCCCCGGACTGCTCGACCTGGTGCTGCGCGAACGGTAGGACGGGGCGAGGACGGGCGGCAGGGCGAGCGTCCGCCGAAGCGGTAAGGCGGCCGCGTCAACCGTAAGGACGCCGCCTCAGCGAGCCGATCCGGCCGGCCCCGCCGGGCCCCCGGCCCGCACCAGCCCCGTCTCGTAGGCCATCACCACCACCTGCACCCGGTCCCGCAGCTCCAGCTTGGTGAGGATGCGCCCCACATGGGTCTTCACGGTGGCCTCGGACAGCACCAGCCGCGCCGCGATCTCGCCGTTCGACAGCCCCTGCGCGACCAGCAGCACCACCTCGCGCTCCCGGTCGGTGAGCCGCTCGAGCCCCGGACGGGCCCGGCCCCCGGAGCCACCGGCCCCGCCACCCGGCAGCATCGGCGCGAACCGGTCCAGCAGCCGGCGCGTCGTACTGGGCGCGACCACCGCGTCACCGCTGTGCACCGCGCGGATCGCCGCGAGCAGCTCACCCGGCGGCACATCCTTGAGCATGAAGCCGGCCGCCCCGGCCTTCAGCGCCGAGAAGGCGTATTCGTCCAGGTCGAAGGTGGTCAGGATGATGACCTTCGGCGCGTCCTCGCGTTCACATATCCGCCGGGTCGCCTCCACCCCGTCGAGTTTGGGCATCCGGACGTCCATGAGGATGACGTCGATCGCCGTGGAGCGCACCGCCGCCAGCGCCTCCACCCCATCGCCCGCCTCGGCGACGACCTCCATATCGGGCTGGGCCGCGAGCACCATCCGGAAGCCGGTGCGCAGCAGCACTTGGTCATCGACGAGCATGACGCGGATCGACATCCGGACGGGTCCCTTCCCTCTGGCCTGACGGCCGGCTCCCTCTGGACGGGCAGCCATCCCACAGCACCTACGCCTGAAGCACCTACAGAATCGCTCAACGGACCGGCTTCAGCGGCAGCAGTGCGCTGATCCGGAAGCCGCCGCCCGGCCGGGGGCCCGCGTCGAGCGTGCCGCCCACCATGCCGACGCGCTCCCGCATCCCGATCAGACCGTGGCCGCTGCCGTCGGCGCCGCCGTCCTGGTACATCTCGCGCTGCGCGCCCCGTCCGTCGTCCTCGACCAGCAGCCCGAGCCCGTCGTCGAAGTAGGTGAGGCGGACACTGGCGCCCACGTCCGGCCCGCCGTGCTTACGGGTGTTGGTGAGCGCCTCCTGCACGATGCGGTACGCGGTCAGCTCGACCCCGCTGGGGAGCTGGCGCGGGCTGCCCACGACCTTGAAGTCCACCGGCAGCCCGGCGCCGCGCACCTGCTCCACGAGCTCGTCGATCTGCTCCACGTCCGGCTGCGGGACGTATTCGTTCTCCTCGCCCGGCTCCCCGGTGCGCAACACACCCAGCAGCCGCCGCATCTCGGCGAGCGCCTGGCGGCCGGTGCCCGAGATCGTCTCCAGCGCCTGCCGGGTCTGTTCGGGCGAGCTGTCCAGGACGTACGCGGCGCCGTCCGCCTGCACCACCATCACCGACACGTTGTGCGCCACCACATCGTGCAGCTCCCGCGCGATCCGGGCGCGCTCGGCAGCCACCGCGACCTTCGACTGCGCCTCGCGCTCCTTCTCCAGCCGGGCGGCCCGCTCCTCGAGCTGGGCGTAGTAGGCGCGGCGGGTGCGGATCGAGTCGCCGAGCACCCAGGCCAGCACGAACGGGATGGAGACGAAGACCGCCGAGACGACATCCTCCCACCAGCCCTGCTGGGAGTGCGGCCAGCGGAGGGTCGCGAGGGGGGCCGCGCCGAACGCCATCGCCAGCGCGAAGCGGGAGGCCGGGCGCGAGGAGGTGACCGCCACCGTGTAGACGATCACCAGCATGGCGAAGTCGGTCGGATTGGGCTTGAGGTTCGTGGCCATCTGGGCGAGACCGCACAAGATCGCCAGCACCAGCATCTTCTCGGGGGCGCGGCGACGCAGCGCGATCGTCGCCCCCAGCGCCAGGATGATCAGCACGCCCACGGCGCGGGGGCCCCGGCCCATCGACGCCTCCGAGAGCCACAGGAAACCGAAGCCGACGAGGAGGACGGCCCAGAAGGTGTCCACCCCTGTCGGATGCCTGCGGAGAAATTCGTAGAGGCGCTGCACGTCACCCAGCGTAGGCACCGCTGAACCCTCTCGGGTCAGCCCGAGGGGCGATCCGTACCGCCCGGTCCTACTCCCCAAGGTGGAGACCACTCCGCATAGCGTGGCGGTGTGGCGAGTGAGAAGCATGAGTGGAGCGGATGGCGTACGGCGGCCGAACGGGCGCTGTACGGAGCGGGCGGCTTCTATCGGCGCCCGGAGGGCCCGGCAGGGCATTTCCGCACGTCGGTGCATGCCTCCCCGCTCTTCGCCCGGGCCGTGGCGGAGCTGCTTGGCCGAGTGGACGAGGCGCTGGGGCGCCCCGCCGAGCTGGCGCTGGTGGACCTGGGCGCCGGCCGCGGTGAGCTGCTCACCCGGGTGCTCGCCCTGGCCCCCGGGCTGCCGCACGGGCGGGGCCGGCGGCTGCGCCCCTACGCGGTGGAGCGGGCGGAGCGGCCGACGGGCCTGGACCGGCGGATCGCCTGGCTCGACGCCCCGCCGGACGGCTGCGCGGGGCTGCTGTTCGCCAATGAGTGGCTCGACAACGTCCCGGTGGACATCGCCGAGACCGACGAGGACGGGGTGCCGCGCCGGGTCGAGGTGGATCTCACATCCGGGGACGGCACCGAGCGGCTGGGCGACCCGGTGAACGGCGAGGACGCCGCGTGGCTGGCCCGCTGGTGGCCCCTGGCGGGCGCCGAACCGGGGCTGCGCGCCGAGATCGGCCATCCGCGCGAGACGGCCTGGGCGCGGGCCGTGGGCTCCCTGCGGGCGGGGTTCGCGGTCGCCGTCGACTACGCCCATGAACGCGCCGCCCGGCCCCCCTTCGGCACGCTGACCGGCTTCCGCGAGGGGCGCGAGGTCCGGCCCGTCCCCGACGGCTCCCGCGATCTGACGGCGCATGTCGCGATGGACGCGTGCGCCGCCGCGGCCGGGCCCGGCTCCGGGCTGCTGACCCAGCGCGAGGCGCTGCGCGCCTTGGGCCTCGACGCCCGCCGCCCCCCGCTCGCCCTGGCCTCCACCGACCCCACCGCCTATGTCCACGCCCTCAGCGCGGCGGGCGAGGTCGCCGAGTTGACCGATCCGGCCGGTCTGGGCGCCTTCACCTGGCTGCTCCACACGGTGGATCTGCCGCACGACCCGCTCCGGCCGTAGCGGGTGTCCACGGGGCTTGACGCCCGCGGCGGGCCGTTTCCCCTACCCGCCCCTTCCCACAACCGGGGCTCCGCCCCAGACCCCGGGCCCTACCACGCAGCACATCGGTACACGGCTCCCCCGCTGGGCGGGACTCCACCACCGGACGCGGCTCCGCCGCCGGACGGGGCTCCACCCCGGGACGGGGCTCCACCGCCCGGCAGGGCTGGGCCACCCGACGGGGCTCCACCACCCGGCGGGACTCCACCACCGGACGGGGCTCCACCGCCGGGCAGGACTCCGCCACCGGACGGGGCTCCACCCCGGGACAGGGCTCCACCGCCCGGCAGGGCTGGGCCACCCGACAGAGCTCCACCACCCGGCGGGGCTGGGCCACCCGGCAGGGCTAGGCCACCCGGCAGGGCTCCGCCCCTGGACCCCGGGGTCCAGGGGCGGAGCTCCTGGTACGGGAAGGGGCGGGTAGGGGAAAGGCCCGCCGGGCAGCTGAGAGACTGGTACGCATGACGGAGACGACGGTCGGCATCGGCGGCGCCGCGGAGAGCACCGACATGGTGCTCAACATCGGCCCACAGCACCCCTCCACCCATGGAGTGCTACGGCTGCGGCTGGTCCTCGACGGAGAGCGGATCCGCAGCGCCGAACCGGTGATCGGCTATATGCACCGGGGCGCGGAAAAGCTCTTCGAGGCGCGCGACTACCGCCAGATCATCATGCTCGCCAACCGCCACGACTGGCTCTCCGCCTTCTCCAACGAACTCGGCGTCGTGCTCGCCGTCGAGCGGATGCTGGGCATGGAGGTCCCGGAGCGCGCGGTGTGGACCCGTACGCTGCTCGCCGAGCTCAACCGGGTCCTGAACCATCTGATGTTCCTCGGCTCCTACCCCCTGGAGCTGGGCGGCATCACGCCGATCTTCTACGCGTTCCGGGAGCGCGAGGACCTCCAGCACGTCATGGAGGAGATCTCCGGCGGCCGGATGCACTACATGTTCAACCGGGTCGGCGGCCTCAAGGACGACCTCCCGGCGGGCTGGCTGGGCCGCGCCCGGCAGGCGGTGGCCGAGGTCCGTTCGCGGATGGGCGTGTACGACGACCTGGTGCTCGGCAACGAGATCTTCCGGGGCCGCACCCGCGACGTCGGCGTGCTGGCCCGCGAGACGGTGCACGCGTACGGGGTCAGCGGCCCCATCGCCCGGGCCTCGGGCGTCGACTTCGACCTGCGGCGCGACGAGCCGTATCTGGCCTACGCGGATCTCCAGGACGTCCTGCGAGTCGCCATCCGCCAGGAGGGCGACTGCCTCGCCCGCTTCGAATGCCTGCTGGAGCAGACGCACAACTCCCTGGCGCTGGCCGACGCCTGTCTGGACCGGATCGACGAACTCCCGCCGGGGCCGATCAACCAGCGGCTGCCGAAGGTGCTCAAGGCGCCCGAGGGCCACACCTACGCCTGGACCGAGAACCCGCTCGGCCTCAACGGCTACTACCTGGTCTCCAAGGGCGAGAAGACGCCGTACCGGCTGAAGCTCCGCTCGGCCTCGTACAACAACATCCAGGCGCTCACCGAGCTGCTGCCGGGCACCCTGGTGGCCGACATGGTGGCGATCCTGGGGTCGCTCTTCTTCGTCGTCGGCGACATCGACAAGTAGACATCGACGAGCCGCCGATGAGCCCGCGGGCGAGCCGCGCGGGCGATCCCCTTACGAGATCGCGCTGCGCAGCTCCCCGAGGTCGATCTGCTCCGTTTCGTCGTGCGCGGTCAGGTCGATGACCTCGCCCACGGCGCCCTTCCTGGTCTCCGCGATGGTCTCGTCGCCGATGACGTCCGCGAGGTCCTCCTCGGCGGCCGGTTCGGGCTCCCGCTTCTGCTTCTTCGGGTGGTGCTTCTTCTGGGTGCCGAAGTAGTCGAAGCCGCTCTCCGAACGGGAGGCGGCCCGGCGTGCCGCGGCATACGGCACCACCGCCGAGGCGGCCGTACGGGCATGGGCGCGCGGCTCCTGGGGGCCGTCGCCGTCCTGCCCGCCGGCCGCCGGGGGCTTCCCCAGCGTGGCGGCACCGTCCTTGCCCCGGTTCTCGCGCCGGCCCTTACGGTCGTCGCGCTCCGGGGCCGTCTCCGGGGCCTGCTCCGAGTCGTTCTCCGGGTTGTTGTCCCGGTTGTTGTCCGGGTTGTTGTCCGAAGCCCCGGTCCGGGCGCCCTCGGCGGCGGCCTGCTCGCGCCGCTCCTTCTGCCGCCGGGCGCTCTCCCTGAGCCGGCTCAGCGCCTCGTCGGCCTTGGCGTACGCGGCGGGCGACGGCACGATGAGCAGGGCGGCGGACTCGTCCGGCTCATCCGGTGCGGCGGCCTCGGCGGCCCCGGCCTCCAGCGCCTTCGCCGGGGACGCGGCCTCCAGCGCGAGCCTGCGGCGCCCCTCCAGGGCGCTGGCCCGCTCGGTCTCGGCCGTGGCGTAGCGGCGCAGCAGTTCGGCGTGTTCGTTGCGCAACCGGGCGAGTTCGGCGCGCTTGGCGCGGAGCCGGGTGTTGAGCGCGGTGCGGAGCTCGCTCGTCTTCTCGGCGTCCGCCTCGAGCTCCGCGATCCGCTCCTCGTACTTCATCTCCTGGCGCGCGGTCTCGCTCGCGGCCTCCGCGACCCGGCGGCCGGCCGAGCGGTCCCAGCGGCGCAGCAGAACGGCCCCGACGACCGCGGCGCCGGCCGCGGTCGCGGCAAGCCCACGGATCACGACCGTATCGCCGACCAGCCAGGCACCGGCGGCGCAGGTTATTGACACGACCGCGACCGAAGCGGAGGGGAGGAGCCTGTGCAGGGGTGGGGATTGGCGGTGGCGTCCACGTGGCATGGCCCGAAACTTACCGTGCAAAGGGGTCGCTTGGGTGCCCGCCGGGCCAGATCTGTTGTCAATCCGTTGGCAAATGCGGCGGTTGTGTGCCCGTGATCCCTTGCCGAGCCCTCCCGAGCCCTCGCCGACGGGGATTTGATCCTACTTCACCAGTCCCTTGTCCTTGAGGTAGTCGGCGGCCACATCCGTCGGCTTGAGCCGCTCGGCGTCAACTTTCTTGTTGAGTTGCCTCAGATCGGCGGTCGTCAGCACCTTGGTGAGCTTGTTCAGGGTGTCCGCGATCTTCTGCGAACCGGCGGACTTCGCATTCACCACGGGAAGTACGTTGTCGGCATTCTGGAGATTTTTGTCATCGTCGAGCAGGACGAGCCCGAACTGATCCAGTGTGCTGTCCGTGGTCGTGGTCAGGACCATCTGGTCCTTGCCGTCCTTGACCGCCTGCTTGGCCTGGACGCTGCCGATGTCCAGCGGGTCGATCCCGGCGATGTCGATGCCGTACCTCTTCTCCAGACCCGGCTGGCAGAAGGGCCGCTGGGGGCATTCGTCGCCCGCCGCCAGGGTGACCTTCTGCTTCGACTTCCCGAGGTCGGAGAGCGTCTTGAGATCATGTTTCTCGGCGAACTCACGGCTGACCGCGAAGGCGTTCTGGTCCACGGCCTTGCCCGCGTCCAGCACCTTCAGCCCGCGCGGTTCGGCGAGCTTCTTCAGCGCCGTGACCGTCTTGTTGACGTCCGAGGAGGCCACCGGGGCGGCATTCGGCCCGTTCTTCTTCTGGTTCAGGAATTCCGCCAGCGTCGCCGCGTACTCCGGCACGACATCCATCTGGCCCTTCTCCAGGGCCGGTTCATACAGCTCACGGGCGTCCACCGTCTTGATGGAGGTGGAATAGCCGGAGTCCTTCAGAAGACCCGCGTACAGCTCCGCGAGGATCTTCGACTCGGAGAAGGAGGCGGACCCGATCACCAGCGAGCCCTTGCCCGGTTTCCCGGAGCTGTCGCCGCCGCCCGACTTCTCCAGGCTGTCCCCGCCGCAGGCGGTCAGTCCGGCAGTCAGTGCGGCGACCCCCGCCACGGCGGCAGCCGCCCGATAGATCTTGCTCATGGTTCCCCATCCGTAGTTGTGGCCGCAGTTGTGGCCGCGTTGTCGGCGTTGTCGGCGCCTTCCGCGGTATCCGCGCTTCCCGCGCTTTCCGCGCTTTCCGCGTCGTCCGCGATATATGCGTCATCCGCGCTCCGCACGGTGTCCGCGTTGGCCGTCCGCGTTGTCCATCCTGGGGTCCGCACGCATCGCGTCCGGCCGCGGGAGGGCCCGGCCCGCGGGTGCTACGTCGTGAGCGCCGGGGAGGCCGGTGCCTGATCGGCGGGCGGGCGACGGGCCGCGGCCGACCGCCGCCCCGTCCTGCGCCGCATCGGGTCGAGCGCCAGCCCCAGCACCACGAAGACCCCCTCGACGACCAGCGCCAGGGCCGCGACCAGCACCGCACCGGCCACCACCTGGGGGGTGTCGGTGAGCCGGAAGCCCGCGGTGATGATCCGGCCGAGACCGCCGCCGCCGGGCAGCGCGGCCAGCGTCGCGGTGGCCACGACCTGCACGGCGGCCGTCCGTACGCCCGTCATGATGAGCGGGAACGCCAGTGGCAACTCGACCCTGCGGATCAGCTGGCCGCCCGTCATCCCCATGCCACGGGCCGCCTCCACGACCTCGCGGTCCGCCTCGCGCACCCCGACATAGGCGTTGGTGAGCAGCGGCGGGATGGCGAACAGCACCAGCGCGATGATCGTGGGCCACTGGCCGTGCGTCCCCAGCGGGCTGAGCAGCAACAGCACCAGTACGGCGAAGGTGGGCACCGCGCGCCCCGCGTTGGAGATGTTGACCGCGAGCGCGCCGCCCTTGCCGATATGGCCGAGGGCCACGGCGATCGGCAGCGCCACCAGGCACGAGATCGCCAGGCAGGCGAAGGTGAGGAAGAGGTGCTGGCCCAGCCGGTGCCACACCCCGTCGGGGCCCACCCAGTGCGAACCGGTGGCCAGCCAGGTCCACGCCTCGGTGACGATGTCCATCAGGTGGTGCCCTTCCGACTCTTGCGTGCCCACGGCGTCAGCAGCCGCTGGATGGCGAGCAGCAGCAGATCCGCCACGACCGCCAGCGCCACGCACAGCACCGAGGCGGTGAGCACCTCGGCCTTGAAGAAGCTGCGCATGCCCTCGTAGATGAGGTTGCCGAGGCCGCCGTATCCGATGATCGCACCCACCGTGGTGAGCGAGACCGTGGAGACGGTGGTGATCCGCAGCCCGGCCATCAGCGCGGGCAGCGCGAGGGGCAGTTCCACGCCGAAGAGCAGCCGCAGCGGGCCGTACCCCATGCCCCGGGCCGCCTCCCTCGCCTCCTCGGGCACCGAGGCGAGCCCGGCCATGATGTTGCGCACCAGGATCGTGAGCGAATAGAGCACCAGACCGGTGATCACCACCGCGACCGAGACCCCGAACACGGGCAGCAGCAGCGAGAACATCGCCAGCGAGGGCACCGTGTAGAGGATCGTGGTCAGCCCCAGCACCGGACCCGCCACGGCCCGCCAGCGGCGGGCCAGCAGCGCCAGCGGAAAGGCGACCAGGAGACCGATCGCCACCGAGGCGAGTGTGATCCATACATGTTCGAGCGTCGCGTCCGTCAGCTCTTGACCGCGTGTGCGTACATACTCACCGCATATCCACTCGTTACTGATCAGACAGTTCCCGTCGGCCATACGCTCACCTCCCCCGTCGGGTCGCGGGCCGGTTGCTCATCACAATTTCCAGGTGACCCTAACCCCGGGAGATGACAATCTCGTCCGATCGCCACACAACAGCAACAATCTCTGCCACGAATGCGGCAACAATGGGGAGCCATGATCCGTTTCGAACATGTCACCAAGCGCTACGGCGATGGCACGACGGCCGTGGACGACCTCTCCTTCGAGGTGGCGGAGGGTGAGCTGGTCACCCTGGTCGGCCCCTCGGGCTGCGGCAAGACGACGACGATGAAGATGGTGAACCGGCTCATCGAGCCGACATCGGGGCGGATCCTGGTGGACGGCGAGGACATCGCCGAAGCGGATCCGGTCACCCTGCGCCGCCGTATCGGCTATGTCATCCAGCAGGTCGGGCTCTTCCCGCACAAGACCGTGCTCGAGAACACCTCCACCGTGCCGCATCTGCTGGGCTGGCAGCGGAAGAAGGGGCGGGAGCGCGCCGCCGAGCTGCTCGACCTGGTCGGCCTCGACCCGTCCGTCTACGGCAACCGCTACCCCGACCAGCTCTCCGGCGGCCAGCGGCAGCGCGTCGGGGTGGCCCGCGCACTGGCCGCGGATCCGCCGGTGCTGCTGATGGACGAGCCGTTCGGTGCGGTCGACCCGGTCGTTCGCGAGCGCCTTCAGACCGAATTCCTGAGACTTCAGTCACAGGTGCGCAAGACGGTGCTCTTTGTGACCCATGACATCGAGGAGGCGGTCCGGCTCGGCGACCGCATCGCGGTCTACGGCTCGGGGCGGATCGAGCAGTTCGACACCCCCGCCACGGTGCTGGGCGCGCCCGCCACCCCGTATGTGGCCGACTTCGTCGGCGCGGACCGCGGGCTGAAGCGGCTGTCGGTCACCCCCATCGAACCCGGCGACCTGGAGCAGCCGCCCGTGGTCCACCTGGACGACCCGCTCTCCAAGGCGGCCGCCAAGCTGACCGCGGAGGGGGCACGCTGGGCCGTGGTCCTGGACGACGCGGAGCGGCTGCACGGCTGGATCCCGGCGGAGGCGGCCGACGGCGACCGGGGGACCGTACGGGACCACGCCCGGCGGATGGAGGCGTGGCTGCCGGTGGGGGCACCGCTGAAGCAGGCGTTCAGCACGATGCTCCAGCACGACGCGGGCTGGATCGCGGTCCTGGACGAGGACCGCTTCCTCGGCGTCCTCACCCCGGCCCGGCTCCATGAGGCCCTGCGCCGCTCGATCGACGCCGACGCGGGCGGTATCGCGCGGGGGGACGTCCAGCTCCAGACCGTCGCCGACGTGTAGGTCCGCAGGGGCGCGGGGCCGTGTCGATGTGCGGCTCCGCCGCGGCTGTGTCGATGTGCGGCTCCGCCGCGTGGGCGACCAGCCACGACGGCGCCGCAGACGATCGACGGCAGCTCAGGGCACTTCCAGCGGAGCGCTTAGGCGGCCGCCGAGCCATTCCAGGGCGGCGGGGACCTCCCGTTTCCAGGTGTTGAAGTTGTGGCCGCCGGTGCTCAGGATGATCGACGAGATCCGGGTCGGCTCCCCGCGCCGGTTCAGCCGCTTCACCTTGTTCACGAAGCGCACGGTGTCCCGGTAGTTGTCCTCGCCGTGCCGGCTGCTGGACACCAGGAGCGACACCGGCGGCGCGGGCTTGTGGTCCAGCCGCCACATCAGGTCGTTCTCCCGCTTCAGCCGCTCGCTGCCGCCGAAGAGATCGCCCGTGGTCGCGTCGATCGGGGCCTGGTACGACGGGGAGAGCCCGACCGCCGCGGAGTAGGCGTCGGGGTGACGCATCGCCATCTTCAAGGCGCAGTAGCCGCCGGTGGAATTGCCGATGACGCCCCAGTTACGGGCCCGTTTGCCCACCCGGTAGTGATCGGCCACGGCCTTCGGCAGGTCCTTGGTGAAGAACGTCTCGGTCCGCGGCCCGCCGGGCACGTCCACGCATTCGGTGTCGCGCGGCGGGGCGACAGTCGGCCGCATCATCACCAGGACGAGGGGTTGCATCCTCCCCGATTTGACCAACTTATGGGAGTTCTGGGGGTATTTCAGGCCATTGATAAGAGCTTCGGCGGTGCCCGGGTATCCGGTGAGCACCAGTGCGGCGGGGAAGGTCCGCCGGGCGTACTCCGGCCGGAAGTACTCCGGCGGCAGATAGATGTACGCGGGGCTCGCGATCCCGGAGACCGGCCCCCGGATGTTCACCTTCTCCAGGCGTCCGGCGACCTTGGGCGCCGAGTCGCCCGCCACGGCCAGGCGCCGGGTGTCGGTGACCCGCACCCGGGTGCCCGGGGTGTCATGGTCCACCACGACACCCGGATCGTCCTGCGTACCGAAGAGGTCGGACCAGGAACCATAGAATCCGAAGGACTGATTGGCGAACAGTCCGAACGCCACGAACACGGACAGCTGCGTCCCCAGTAGCATGCCGACCCGGCCGAGCACGGGAGCCACTCCGCGCCCGGCCAGCCGGGGCCACAGCCATATCGTGGCCGCGAACAGCAGCAACGCCGCGACGGCCGCCGCGATCACGATGATGTTGCTCGTGAGACCCATCACTATCTTTCTGCCGGGCGGCCGGCCCCCCGTGCCGCCGGGGGAACCTCCCAGCCGTAACCGGGGAATGAACCCCGTTCCTTTGAACGCCGTCTTACAGGGCGCAAATCGCGCGGATGCCGCGCAACAGAACCGAAGATTCTCTTGACCGAAGCGACGGGAATACATATGTCTGACAGTCAAGATGCCGAAACATCCGGGAAGGTTCCCACCCGGATACGGCGCCTGCTGCGCGGCCCCAGGCCGGAGGCGGTACCCACCGTCGTCGGCACCGCCTGCACGCTCATCGGGCTGATGGACATCGTCTTCCCCCGGCTGCGCCACAGCAGGGTGCACGCCCTGGCCGAGCTGCTGCCCGGCGCCGTGAGCTCCCTGGCGGCCGCCGCCTCGATCGTGGTCGGTCTGCTGCTGCTGATGCTGGCCCACGGCCTCAAACGGCGTAAGCGGCGGGCCTGGGTCGCGGCGGTGGGGCTGCTGCCCGTCGGCGCGGCCGCCCAGCTGCTCTACCGGCACTCGGTCATCGGCATGGTGCTCTCCATCGTTCTGATGGCGGTGCTGATCCGCTACCGCGCCGAGTTCGCGGCGCTGCCGGATCCGCGCAGCCGCTGGATGGCGCTGGCCAACTTCGTAGTCATGGGCGCGGTCAGTGTCACCCTGGGACTGCTCATCGTCCGTTCGCATCCGGACACCATCGAAGGAAGTCCGTCGCTCAGCGAACAGCTGGAGCATGTCCTCTGGGGCCTGTTCGGCTTCGAGGGGCCGGTCGACTACCGCCACGGCGCGGACTACACCGTCGGCTACTCGCTCGGCGCGCTGGGCCTGCTGACCGTCGCCACCACCCTCTATCTCGCCTTCCGCCCCGAACACCCCGCCGCCCGCCTCACCCCCGGGGACGAGGAGCGGCTGCGGGACCTGCTCGCCGCCCACGGGCGCCGCGACTCGCTCGGCCACTTCGCGCTCCGCCGCGACAAGGCCGTGGTCTTCTCCCCCACCGGCAAGGCCGCGGTCTGCTACCGCGTGGTCTCCGGGGTGATGCTCGCCAGCGGCGACCCGGTCGGCGATGTGGAGGCATGGCCCGGCGCGATCGCCCGCTTCATGGAGGAGGCGCGGGCCCACTCCTGGACCCCGGCGGTGATGGGGTGCAGCGAGACCGGCGGCGAGGTGTGGACCCGGGAGACCGGCCTGGACGCGCTCGAACTCGGGGACGAGGCCATCGTCGATGTGGCGGACTTCACCCTGTCCGGGCGCGCCATGCGCAACGTACGCCAGATGGTCAAGCGGATCGAACGGGCCGGCTACGAGACCCGGGTGCGGCGCGCCGCCGAGCTGGACCCCGAGGAGCTGGACACCATCCGTCGCGCCGCCGCCGACTGGCGGGACACCGACACCGAGCGCGGCTTCTCGATGGCGCTGGGCCGGATCGGTGACCCGGCGGACGGGGACGCGGTGATCGCCACCGCCCACAAGGCCGCCGACGAGGGCGCCGAGGAGGGTCCGTACGGGGACCTCAAGGCCGTTCTGCACTTCGTGCCGTGGGGCCGGGACGGGATGTCCCTGGAGCTGATGCGGCGCGACCGGAGCGCCGACCCGGGCATGAACGAGCTGCTGATCGTGGCCGCGCTGCGGGCCGCCCCCGGGCTGGGCGTGGAGCGGGTGTCGCTGAACTTCGCGATGTTCCGCTCGGCGCTGGCGCGCGGCGAGAAGCTGGGCGCGGGCCCGGTGCTGCGCGGCTGGCGGGCGCTGCTGGTGTTCCTCTCCCGCTGGTTCCAGATCGAGTCGCTGTACAAGTTCAACGCGAAGTTCCAGCCGCGCTGGGAGCCGCGTTTCGTGGTCTTCCGCAACACCCGCGACCTGCCCCGGATCGGCCTGGCCGCGATGCAGGCCGAGGGCTTCGTCTCGCTGGCCCTGCCCCGGCTGCTGCGCCGCGGCCGGCGCCCCGAGCCCCGGCCCTGCGCCCATCGGGACGTGGACGAGGGCCGGGCGCTGCAACAGGCGGCCTGATCCAGAAGGCGCCCCCCTGCGCCTAGGCTGGGCACATGAGCACGTTGCATGGGCGGGGCCGGGTGGCCGGATTGCCGGATTGGGACCGGTGCGCGGTGATGGGCGTGGTGAACGTCACTCCCGACTCCTTCTCCGACGGCGGCCAGTGGTTCGACACCGACCTGGCCGTCAAGCACGGTCTCGATCTTCTCGCCGCCGGGGCCGACCTGGTGGACGTCGGCGGTGAGTCGACCCGGCCCGGCGCGGCCCGCGTCGACGAGGCCGAGGAGCTGCGCCGGGTGATCCCCGTGGTCCGGGAGCTGGCCGCGGCCGGGGCCGTGATCAGCGTGGACACCATGCGGGCCGCGGTGGCCGAACGGGCCGTGGAGGCCGGGGCCCGGCTGGTCAACGACGTCAGCGGGGGCGGCGCCGACCCCGCGATGGTGCCCATGGTGGCCGCGGCGGGGGTGCCGTTCGTGGTCATGCACTGGCGCGGCGAGTCGATCGACATGAACAACCGAGCGGTGTACGCGGACGTGGTCGGCGAGGTGGTCGCCGAGCTGCGGACCGGCCTGGAGCGGGCGGTCGCGGGCGGTATCGACCCCGAGCGGATCGTGGTCGACCCGGGGCTGGGCTTCGCCAAGAACGCCGGGCACGACCTGGCACTGGTGGCCCATCTGGCCGCGCTGCGCGAGCTGGGCCGGCCGCTGCTGGTGGCGGCCTCCCGCAAGCGGTTCCTGGGCCGCGTCCTGGCCGGCGACGAGGGCAGCCCGCCGCCCGCCCGGGAGCGGGACGCGGCCACCGCGGCGGTCTCCGCGCTCGCGGCGCGCGAGGGCGCCTGGGCCGTCCGGGTGCACGAGGTACGGGCCAGCGCCGACGCGGTGCGCGTGGCGCGGGCCATCGAAGCGGCCGAGACCACGGCGGGAGCGCTGTGACTTCCCTTACGGACAACGAGCGTGTGGCGCTGGTGAACACCGCGCTGTACGACGCGATGGAGCAGGGCGACCACAGCACCCTTCAGCGGCTGTGGCTGGACTCCCCCGACACCGAGGTGTCCTGTGTCCACCCGGGCTGGCCGGTGTTGCGCGGCCGGGGCGAGGTGCTCCGCTCCTACGCGCTGATCATGGCCAACACGGACTACATCCAGTTCTTCCTGACGGATGTCGAGGTGTCGGTGATGACCGACACCGCCCTGGTGACCTGCACCGAGAACATCCTCAGCGGCGCCCCCGCGGAGGAGGAGGGCCAGCTCGGCCCGCTGGTGGGCCAGCTGGTCGTGGCGACGAACGTGTTCCGCCGGACGGAGGACGGCTGGAAGGTGTGGTCGCACCACGGCTCCCCGGTGCTCGCGGAGAGCGACGACGACGAGCCGGGCGGTCCCGAAGGCCCCGCCGACGACGGGTTGCTGCCGGACTGAGGTCACCCCGTTCGAGCCCCGCGAGGCGGGGGTAGAAGGCTGTGGCGCGGAGTGTCGGCAGCGGGCACCGCCCACCCCATGGGCGAGTGCCGTCGGAGCCCGCAGGTAGATTCGAGGCAGGTACCCCCGCATACGGCAGGGGACGGGTGGTGCGTTCCGGCCAGGACGGGACGTGCCCGCGTACCGACGACCAGCAGGAGTGATTCAGGTGGATCGTGTCGCGCTGCGCGGCCTGAAGGCTCGCGGGCACCACGGTGTGCTACCCCACGAGCGCGAGGAGGGCCAGGACTTCGTCGTGGACCTCGTGCTCGGCCTGGACACTCGGCCCGCCGCGGCTGACGACGACCTCGGCAAGACCGTCCACTACGGCGTGGTGGCGGAGGAGGTCGTGCACGTGGTGCGGGGTGAGCCGGTCGATCTGATCGAGACGCTGGCCGAGCTGATCGCGGACCGGTGCCTCGAGCACGACGTGGTGCGGGAGGTCGAGGTCGTGGTGCACAAGCCGCAGGCCCCGATCACCGTGCCCTTCGACGACGTGACCATCACCATCACCCGGAGCCGAGTATGAGCAGCAGCGACCCGACCGTGCAGCCCGTTCCCACCTCCGTGGTGGAGCAGGTGGACGCCGCCGATGTGACGTTGAGCAACCCCAAACGGGCGGTGATCTCGCTCGGCAGCAACCTGGGCAACCGCCTGGAGACCCTCCAGGGCGCCATCGACGCGCTGGAGGACACCCCGGGCCTGCGGGTCAAGGCCGTGTCGCCGGTGTACGAGACGGACCCGTGGGGCGTGGCGCCCGGCGCCCAGGCCACGTACTTCAACGCGGTGGTGCTGATCAAGACGACGCTGCCGCCGTCCTCGCTGCTGGAGCGCGGTCATGCGATCGAGGAGGCGTTCGAGCGGGTGCGGGACGAGCGCTGGGGCCCGCGCACCATCGACGTGGACATCGTGGCGTACCAGGACGTGGTGTCCGACGACCCTCAGCTGACCCTGCCGCATCCGCGCGCCCATGAGCGCGCCTTCGTGCTGGTGCCGTGGCACGACGTGGACCCGCAGGCCGAGGTCCCCGGGCGCGGGCCGGTCGCGGGGCTGCTGGCCGCGATGGGCCAGGAGGGGGTCCGGGTCCGCGTCGATCTGGAACTGCGACTGCCGGAGTAGACGTTGATCCGGATAGGTTCCGGACACGTTGGCACGTACTGAATTGAGGGGCGACCGCTCGGTGAAGCAACTTCGGATCGGGGTGCTGGTCGGGCTGTTCGCCGTGGCCGGCGTGGTGTCGTGGGCGGGTGCCCGGCTGTGGGACACGTTCGGATCGCTGCCCAGCGTCCCGGTGGCCGCGCCGATCGTGCTGGCCCTGATCGCGGTCGTGCTGACCGCCACCGCGCTGTCGCTGCGGTCCCGGCTGCGCGCCCAGCGGGAGCGCGAGCCCGACGCCAAGGGCGTGGACCCGATGGTGGCCGCCCGTGCGGTGGTCTTCGGGCAGGCCAGTGCGCTGGTGGCGGCGCTGATCGCGGGGATGTACGGCGGTGTGGGCGTCTTCCTGGCCATGGATCAGCTCGATGTGCCCGCCCGCCGCGATCAGGCGATCTACGCCCTGGGCTCGGTCCTCGCGGGCGCGGGGGTGGTGGCGGCCGCGTTCTTCCTGGAGCGGGTCCTCAAGCTGCCCGAGGACGACGACAACGACGGCGGCAACGGCCCGAGCGCCACGGCCCGCGCCTGAGGCCCACCGGGGCGCGGCAGAGGGCCACCGCTGGGCTCGATGCGTCGCCGAGGCGTGTGGCGCCGCTCAGCGGGCCATGATGAGGCTCATGGCCTCGGCCCGGGTGGCCGGGTCGCGCAGCTGACCGCGGACGGCCGAGGTGAGGGTCTTGGCACCGGGCTTGCGCACCCCGCGCATGGTCATGCACATGTGCTCGCACTCGACGACCACGATCACCCCGCGCGGCTCCAGTATCCGCATCAGGGAGTCGGCGATCTGGGTGGTCAGCCGCTCCTGGACCTGGGGGCGGCGGGCGAAGACATCGACCAGCCGGGCCAGCTTGGACAGCCCGGTGATCTTGCCGTCGTGGGACGGGATATAGCCCACATGGGCGACGCCCACGAAGGGCACCAGATGGTGCTCACAGGAGGACATCACCTCGATGTCCTTGACCAGCACCATCTCGTCATGGCCCAGGTCGAACGTGGTGGTGAGGACGTCCTCGGGCTCCTGGTGCAGCCCCGCGAAGATCTCCTTGTACGCACGGGCGACCCGGCCCGGCGTATCGCGCAGCCCTTCCCGGTCGGGGTCCTCGCCGACGGCGATCAGCAGCTCGCGGACCGCGTTCTCGGCGCGCTTCTCGTCGAAGACGCCAATGGGGCTCTCGCCGTCCAGCGTCACCGGGTCGGTCATGGAGCTGCCTCGTTCCTCACATACACACACGAACGCGTAAATGCCGCGTCCCACCAGGCTAGAACCTGGTGGACGCGGCATTCATTCCGGGGCCACCGGGGACGGACACCGCCCCCGGTGGCGGGGGTCAGTGCTCCGAGCCGGAGCCCGAGCCCTCGGGGTGCTCGGGGCTGTCCTCCGGGGTGGTGGCCTTGGTCAGCGAAGCCGCCGAGGTGGGCTGGGCACCGTTGGCCGGGGCGAGCTCCTTGGGGGAGAGCACCGGCGGACGGGTCGAGGGCGTACGCCGCGAGGAGCCGGTCCACGCCGGGCGGGCCGGGCGCTTGACGATCGGGGCGAAGATCTCGGCGATCTCCTCCTTGTTGAGCGTCTCCTTCTCCAGCAGCGCCAGCACCAGGTTGTCCAGGACGTCCCGGTTCTCGACGAGGATCTCCCACGCCTCGTTGTGCGCGGCCTCGATGAGCTTCTTGACCTCTTCGTCCACCAGCGCGGCGACCTCTTCCGAGTAGTCGCGCTGGTGAGCCATCTCACGGCCGAGGAAGGGCTCGGAGTTGTCGGAGCCGAACTTGATCGCGCCGAGCCGCTCGGTCATGCCGTACTGCGTGACCATGGCGCGGGCCGTGGTGGTCGCCTTCTCGATGTCGTTCGACGCGCCCGTGGTCGGGTCGTGGAAGACGAGCTCCTCGGCCGCCCGGCCGCCCATCATGTAGGCGAGCTGGTCCAGCATCTCGTTGCGCGTGGTCGAGTACTTGTCCTCGTCGGGCAGGACCATGGTGTAACCCAGGGCCCGGCCTCGGGAGAGGATCGTGACCTTGTGCACCGGGTCGCTGTTCGGAGACGCCGCCGCGACCAGGGCGTGACCGCCCTCGTGGTACGCGGTGATCTTCTTCTCCTTGTCGCTCATGATCCGGGTCCGCTTCTGCGGCCCGGCCACGACTCGGTCGATCGCCTCGTCCAGGAAGTGGTTGTCGATCAGCTTCTTGTCGCTGCGGGCCGTCAGCAGGGCGGCCTCGTTCAGCACGTTCGACAGATCGGCACCGGTGAAGCCGGGGGTGCGGCGGGCGACGGCCGACAGGTCGACGTCCGGGGCGACCGGCTTGCCCTTCTGGTGGACCTTGAGGATCTCCAGCCGGCCCTGCATATCCGGGCGGTCGACGGCGATCTGCCGGTCGAAGCGGCCCGGGCGCAGCAGCGCCGGGTCGAGGATGTCGGGCCGGTTGGTGGCGGCGATCAGGATGACCCCGCCCTTCACATCGAAGCCGTCCATCTCGACGAGCAGCTGGTTCAGCGTCTGCTCGCGCTCGTCATGGCCGCCGCCCATACCGGCACCGCGGTGCCGGCCGACGGCGTCGATCTCGTCGACGAAGACGATGGCCGGGGCGTTGGCCTTGGCCTGCTCGAACAGGTCGCGGACCCGGGAGGCACCCACACCCACGAACATCTCGACGAAGTCGGAGCCGGAGATCGAGTAGAAGGGGACACCCGCCTCGCCCGCGACGGCGCGCGCGAGCAGCGTCTTACCCGTACCGGGCGGGCCGTAGAGCAGCACACCCTTGGGGATCTTGGCGCCGACGGCCTGGAACTTCGCCGGCTCCTGGAGGAACTCCTTGATCTCCTGGAGCTCCTCGACCGCCTCGTCGGCCCCCGCCACATCGGTGAAGGTCGTCTTCGGCGTGTCCTTGGTGATCAGCTTGGCCTTCGACTTCCCGAAGTTCATCACCCGGGAGCCGCCGCCCTGCATCTGGTTCATCAGGAACAGGAAGACCACGACGATCAGTACGAACGGGAGCAGCGAGAGCAGGATCCCGACGAAGGGGTTCTGCTTCGACGTCGAGACGTTGTACCCATCGGGGATCCCATTGGGCTTCTGAGCGTTGGCCTGAAGAGTCTTGGCCAGATCGACGCCCTGGTCACCGATGTAGGTGGCCTGGAGCTTGTTACTGCCCGAGATCTTGGCGACGTTGTCCTTGAGCTCGATCTTTACCTTGTGCTCGTCGCCGGTCGTCAGTTCGGCGGACTGGACCTGGTTCTGGTTGATCGCCTTGACGACCTGACTGGTGTCCACCGACTTGTAGCCGCCGGACGAGCCGACGACCTGCATCAACACGACCACGGCGAGGACGGCCAGCACGATCCACATGACCGGCCCACGGAAGTAGCGCTTCACGTCCATCCATACGGGGCGAAGCCGCCCCGTCCCTCCTGCCACAGTGAGGCACGGCACCTTGGAGGGGCGCCTGTGCGTGCGGTGTATTTGCGGTGTATGAGCTGTGTAATCCTCAGTCTCGAAAAAGACTGACCTTCGGACGGTACCCCAGCATTGTCACCCGACGCCGCCGTGGACTGTTAACAAAACCGCCTTCCCCTGCTCCAACGGCGGAAAACCCCGCCAGGTTCCCAGGGGCCGCGGCGCCCGTCAGCCGCCGTAGACGTGGGGGGCCAGGGTGCCGACGAACCGCAGGTTCCGGTACTTCTCGGCGTAGTCCAGGCCGTAGCCGACGACGAACTCGTTGGGGATGTCGAAGCCGACCCACTTCACCTCGATGGCGACCTTGGCCGCCTCCGGCTTGCGCAGCAGGGTGCAGACGTTCAGCGAGGCCGGCTCGCGCGAGCCCAGGTTAGACAGCAGCCACGACAGCGTCAGTCCGGAGTCGATGATGTCCTCGACGATCAGGACGTGTTTGCCCTTGATGTCGGTGTCCAAGTCTTTCAGGATACGCACCACACCGGAGGACTGGGTGCCCGCGCCGTAGGACGACACGGCCATCCAGTCCATGGTGACGGGCGACGACAGGGCACGCGCCAGATCCGCCATCACCATGACCGCGCCCTTGAGCACGCCGATGATCAGCAGATCCTTGTCCGCGTACTCCTCGTCGATGGCGGCGGCCAGTTCGGCCAGCTTCGCGTTGATCTCTTCCTCGGTGATGAGGACCGACTTGAGGTCGGTGCCCATGTCCTTGTCGTCCACCCGCGCCACTCTCGTTCGACTAACCGGCTCAACTGGCTCGGGCGGATCAGCCCTGCCGGATGACCAGTCTGCCACCCTCCCGGCGGACCTCGACGCGGCCGGGGAGGTTGATGGCCCGCTGCCCCCGCCAACCGGTGATCAGCCGGTCCACCTCTTCGATATGGCGGGCGAAGAGCGAACCGGCGGGGGCGCCCGCGGCGATGGCGGCGCGGCGCAGCACCCGGCGGCGGACGGCGGTGGGCAGTCCGCGCAGGCCGACGGTGTCGAGGTGCACGGCCTGCGCGCCACCGGCCGCCGCCGGTGCGGTGGTCATCACATCGGCCTCGGCGCGGGCGGCCCAGGCGTCGAGGGCGTCGGCGTCGTCGCGGGAGAGCTGGGCGGTGCGGGCGAGCGCCTCGACGACGCCCTTGCCCAGGGCCTTCTCCAGGATGGGCAGCGCCTCGTGGCGGACCCGGGAGCGGGTGTAGGACGGGTCCACGTTGTGCGGGTCGTCCCAGACGGGCAGCGACTGGGCCAGACACGCCTCGCGGACGGTGTGCCGGTCCAGCTGGAGGAAGGGGCGGCGGTAGCGGCCGCCGGTCCCGGAGACCCAGGCCATACCGGACAGCGAGCGGATGCCGGAGCCGCGGGCGAGCCCCAGCAGAACCGTCTCGGCCTGGTCGTCACGGGTGTGGCCGAGCAGCACGGCGGTGGCGCCGTGGCGCTCGGCGGCGGCGTCCAGCGCGGTGTAGCGGGCGTCCCGCGCGGCGGCCTCGGGGCCGCCGCCCCGGCCGACGGCCACGGCGATCGCCTCGACCGGCGCCAGGCCCAGGGCCCGCATCCGGTCGGCGACCTCGGCGGCGCGGGCGTCGGACCCCTGCTGGAGGCCGTGGTCGACGGTGACCCCGCCGGCGCGCAGACCGGCCCGCGGGGCCTCGAAGGCGAGGGCGGAGGCGAGTGCCATGGAGTCGGCGCCGCCGGAGCAGGCGGCGAGCACGAGGGGCGCGTCGGGGCGGGGAGCGGAGCCGCGGAGGGCGGCGGCCGGACGCGCCGGAGCGGGGGCGGAGGCCGGGGAGGGAGCCGGGGGCGAGGTGGGAGCGGAGGCCGGGGAGGGGGTGGCGGCCGAGGGCGAGGCCGAGTGGGCGACGAGGATGTCGTGGAGGACGCGGCGGACCGCGAGGCGTATCGCGGCGACCGCTGGATGGGGACCCATGTCCGTTTCCCATCTGTCATTCGAGGGGGTGCCTCGGGGGTGCGAGGGGGACTGTTCGTCACGCTGTGTATGTCGATGGTGACAGAAGCGAGCTGTTCCCCGAGCATCGCACGCCTACCCGTCGCCAACGGTCCCTCGGACGAGTGATTAAAGGGGGCGTTCGTCCGTTTCCGCGTGTGCCGGGGGTGTGCCGGTTCTAGGACTCCGCCCTACGGTGCACCCGCGCGACCCACTCCCCGGGTTTGCTGATCTCCGCCTTGGTCGGAAGGGTGTTGGGCGAGGTCCAGACCCGGTTGAAGCCGTCCATGCCGACCTGGTTCACCACGGCCCGTACGAATCGCTCTCCGTCACGGTACTGCCGCAGCTTGGCGTCGAGCCCCAGCAGCTTGCGCAGCGCCTGGTCCAGCCGGCCCGCGCCGCTCGCCCGGCGCTTCTGGAACTTCTCCCGGATCTCCGCGACGGTCGGCACGACCTCCGGCCCCACCCCGTCCATCACATAGTCGGCGTGGCCCTCCAGCAGCGACATCACCGCGGTCAGCCGGGCCAGGATCTCGCGCTGGGCCGGGGTCTGGACCAACTCGATGATGCTGGGCGCCCCCCGCCCGTCCTCGTCGTGCCCCTCGTCCCCGGGGCGGCCGCCGCCGCTGAGGGACTGGACGGCCTCGCGGACCCGCTCCAGCAGGGTGGCCGGGTCCACGTCGGTCTCGCCGAGGAACGCCTGGATCTCGGACTCGATGTGATCGCGCAGCCACGGTACGGCGGTGAACTGGGTGCGGTGGGTCTCCTCGTGCAGCGAGACCCACAGCCGGAAGTCGTGCGGGGCCACGTCGAGCTCACGCTCCACATGGACGATGTTGGGCGCCACCAGCAGCAGCCGCCCGCCGCCCGGGGAGCCGGGCAGATCGCGGGTGGCGGGCGCGAAGGTCTCGTACTGGCCGAGCACCCGGGAGGCGAGGAAGGACAGCAGCATTCCCAGCTCGACCCCGGTCACCTTGCCGCCCACCGCGCCCAGCACGGCCCCGCCGGGCAGCCCGCCGCGTCGGTCCTGCACCTTGCCGAGCAGCGGTTTGAGGATCTGCCGGAAGCCCGCCACATTGGCCCTGATCCAGCCCGCGCGGTCCACGACGAGGACAGGGGTGTCGGAACCCGGGCCGCCGGAGACGGCCATCCGGGTGAAGGCGCGGACGTGCTCCTCCGAGGACTTGGCGTGCCGGCGCAGCTCGGCGACGACGGCACGCGCCTCGTCGCGGCTCACCTCGGGCCCCGGGCGCACCAGCCGGGTCGCGGTCGCGACCGCGAGATTCCAGTCGACCATCTCCACACCACCGATGCTCGTCATGGCTTCACGGTACGTGGCCCGCGCCCCATCCGGGAGGACACCAGGGTCCGCACAGGCGGCCGCCCGGCGTCCGGAGCACCCCCGCGCTCAGCGGCAGCCGCAGTTGGCGAGGGCCGAGGCCATCCGGTCCAGGGCGCGCTGGGCGCCGTTGGCGTCGGTGGTTCCGTTGGTCATGAACGCGAAGACCAGCAGCCGCCCGTCCGCGTCCACGACCGAGCCCGCGAGGCTGTTGACCCCGGTGAGGGTGCCGGTCTTGGCGCGGACCACGCCCCGGCCGACCGCGTCCTGGGCGTAGCGGGTGCGCAGGGTGCCGGAGAAACCGGCCACCGGCAGCCCGGTGAGCAGCGACCGCAGTTCGGGGTGGTCGCGGTCTGCGGCGCGCACCAGCACCTGGGCGAGCAGCCCGGCGGACACGTGGTCGGCGCGGTCCAGCCCGCTGCCGTCCGCGATCCGCGCACCGCCCAGCGGCAGCCCCAGCTTCCGCAGCCGCTGGGTCACGGCCTTCGCCCCGCCCTCGAAGCTGGCGGACCGGCCGGCGGCGAGGGCGGTCTGCCGGGACAGGGCCTCCGCGATGTCGTTGTCGCTGGTGGTCAGCATCCGCTCGACGAGCGAGGACAGCGGCTGGGAGCGGACGGAGGCCACCGTCCGGGCGCCCTTGGCGGCCTTGCGCGACCGGGGCTCGTCCTTCACCTCGACCCCGCGGTCGCGCAGCATCGACGCGAAGGTGGCGGCCGCGTCGGCGGCCGGGTCCTCGGCGCGCGGGGCCGGGCCGTGGTCGCTGTCGTCCTTACGGCCTTCATCGGCCATCAGGGGGACGACGGGCGAGAGGTTCTCGTTGGGGCCGATCGGGTGGAGCTTCGCCCCGGAGTACAGCGATGTGTCGTAGCCGAGCCGGTAGGGGCCCGCACCGCGCTTCTTCAGGGCGCGGGCGGTGTCATCGGCCAACTGGCGCAGTGCGGCGGGGTGGTCGTCCCCCTTGACGGCCCGTGCGGTGAGCGTGGGGTCGCCGCCGCCGACCAGCACGATGTCGTTCTTCCCGGCGCCCGCCACGACGCTGGTCCTGATGCGGTGGTCCGGGCCGAGGGCGGAGAGGGCCGCGGCCCCGGTCGCGAGCTTGATCGTCGAGGCGGGGATCGTGGCCGTGCCCGCCTTGGCGCCGAACACCTGCTGACCGCTGGTCACATCCATCACCGCCACCGAGCGCTCATCGCCCAACGCGGGGTCGTCAAGCAGCGGTTCGAGCGTGTCGGCGAGCCCCGCCCCGGTGGGCGGCGGCACGGCGTCCGCACCGCTGTCCGGCGACCGGGGCGCGGACCGCGCGCCGAGCGCGGCCAGCACGGGCGCCGCGCTGGGCGCGGACTCACCCGAACCGCCGTCCCGCCCGTCGCCCGGGGCCCGCCCGTCGGCGGCGCGGGCCCGTTCGGCCGTCCGCTGACCGGCGTCCCAGGGCCCGGCCACGAGCACCGACACCACGGCGACCACCAGACCGGTCGCGGCGGAGACCGCCACCAGCTGCCAGGTCCGCTGCTGTTCCCGGGGCGTGCGCCGCCACTCGCGCCGGACGCGGGCGCGTACGCGGTTCCACTCACGCAGCCCACGGCCGCGCACGCGGTCGAACTCGCGTCGCCCGCGGCTCAGCCGGTGCCTCAGCCACTCCCTGACCTGCCACGATCGGGCTTCAGGCACGACCGACCAGCCCCTTTCGCCACCACACACCTGCGTGGGGGACACTTAATCACCAGACGTATGTGTTGATCATGGAGGAGCCACCCGTGGAGTTCGACGTCACCATCGAGATCCCGAAGGGTTCGCGGAACAAGTACGAGGTGGACCACGAGACGGGTCGCATCCGCCTTGACCGGCGACTCTTCACGTCGACCAGCTACCCCGCGGACTACGGCTTCGTCGAGAACACCCTCGGCGAGGACGGCGATCCGCTGGACGCACTGGTCATTCTCGACGAGCCGACGTTCCCCGGCTGCCTGATCAAGTGCCGTGCCATCGGCATGTTCAGGATGACGGACGAGGCGGGTGGCGATGACAAGCTGCTTTGCGTACCGGCCTCGGACCCCCGGGTGGAGCACCTGCGTGATATTCACCACGTTTCAGAGTTCGATCGCCTGGAAATCCAGCACTTCTTCGAGGTCTACAAGGACCTTGAGCCGGGAAAGTCGGTCGAGGGGGCCGATTGGGTGGGCCGCGCCGAGGCCGAGGCCGAGGTGGAGGCGTCCATCAAGCGTCTCGAGGCCGCGGGCGGCCACTGAGCCCCCCGTTCCGAGTTCTTGAGTCCTGATCACGCCGGGAGGGCGGGGCACCGTGTCGGGTGCCCCGCCCTCCCGCGTATCCGGGACATCGGCGGCCGCCGGGGCGGGCGCCGCCCCGGTCAGAAGCCCCTCGTGCGCTTGGCGGCGCGGCGGTCGGCGGGGGCGGTCGCTCCGGGCGTCTTCAGGAAGAGGCGCGCGGCCTCGCTTCCCAGGTTCACCCCTATGGCGATCGCCAGGGCCAGTGCCGCCGCCTGGGTGAGGTGCGGAATGCCGCGGTCCAGGTTGCCCTGGGCCAGGGCGAGCAGCCCGAAGTAGGTCGCGCTACCGGGCAGCAGCGGCCCTATCGCCGCCGTGACGTACGGCAGCGCCGAGGCGTATCGATAGCGCGAGAGCAGCTGCCCGAAGAGGCCGACCACACCGGCGGCGACGGTCGTGGCGGCCACGGGCGGGACGCTCGCGGTGTCCGCAAGCGCTCCGTAGACCACCCAGGCGACCCCGCCGTTGAGCGTGGCGAACAGCACGGTGTGACGTTCCTGCTGGAGCAGGATGCAGAAGGTCAGCGCGAGCAGCATCGCCGCCAGGATCTGGATGTACGGCCGCTCCACATGGCGCAGCGCCGCCTCCGGGTTGAGCTTGGCGTCGAGCTGGAGGCCCCCGTAGAGCACCGTGAGCACCCCGCACACGATGCCCACGATCAGATAGCCGACCTCCAGAAGGCGCGCCGCCGCGGTGATGTAATAGCCGGTCAGCCCGTCCTGGACGCCCGCGACCAGCGCCCGCCCCGGGATCAGCGCGAACAGCCCACCGGTGATCACGGCGGACGCCTGGAGCCCGGAGTTCGCGAGGCTCAGCGCCACCCCTATCGCGGCGGGCGGCATCGCCGCGGCCACGAACTGGTAGAACTCCGGAAGCCCGCGCCCGGAGGCCAGCCACGCCAGCCGGTCGCCCAGCATCGCACCGAGGGCCGCCGCGAAGAAGACCGGCCAGTCACCGCCGACCAGCATGCTCGCCGCGCCGGCCAGCCCTCCACCGGCCACGGTGAGCGCCCAGCCGGGGTAGGGGTGGCGGTTACGGCGTATCTCGGCCAGCCGCCGGTACGCCTCCTCCAGGGTGAACTCCTCCTGCGAGGTGATGTCGTCCACCAGCCGGAAGACCGCGGAGAGACGGGTGTAGTCGGTGCCCCGGCGCCGTACGGTCCGGCTGGCGGTGACCGGGTCGTCGACCAGCGAGGGCTGGTAGCTCACCGACAGCAGGGTGAAGGTGACGGTCGGCTCGCAGCGGTCCAGCCCGTAGGCGTGCGCCACGCCGAGCATCGCCGCCTCGACGTCCTCGGCCCCCTCGCCGCCCGCGAGCAGCAGCTCGGCGATGCGGAGGGTGAGGTCGAGCACACGCGGCACGGCAGGACCCGTGTCGTCCTGCCGCTCGATGCGCTCGGGGGCCGGGCGCTCGCTGATCGGCATGCGCAGCATCGTGCGCATCCGGTCCTGCCAGGGGGCGTCCTTGGTCAGCCGGATGACGGGGAGGCCGTTCGGCGGGGTGATGGCGGGGAAGCCGCCGGTGGTCTGGTTGTTTGAAGGGGTGATCACCCCTGCGGGCGGTACGAAGGCCGAGCCCTCGGGTTCGGCGGGAGCATCCGCGGTCAGCCCCTCGGGGACGGCGAACTCCGAGGTCGGGTGCTCGTCCTCGGGTGGCGGCGGCAGGGGTATGCCCAGGGGCGGTGTGAAGGCGCTGTGTGCCTCGTCGGACAACGGCTTCTGGTTCTCCCCCGTGTCCGCGTCCGCCGCGCTCGTCCCACGCGGCACCTGCTGACGATCCGACCTCACGTCTCCTCGCTCCTCACCAGCCCTCCCCGTTCGATTCCCGGCGGCCGAGGATGCAGCATCGGCGGCCACCGGAGCCCATTGTGCGGGGCGGTGACCGCCGAGGGGGAGTGGGGGCGGTGTGTGGCGGGTGTGAAGCCCGCTGGAAGGAGCGGCGGAGAGACGGCGGAGAGGACGCGTGGCCCCGCGGGGCGGGGCGCCCCGCGGCCCCTGCGGTCAGCGCTTGGCGTGGCGCCCGCGCGGCCCCTGGGAGGGGGCTCCGGCGGCCGGTCCCTGGGGCTCCGGCTGGGCGGCGGCCTCCTTCTTCGCCTTGCCGCGGGCCCGGAGGAACTCGATCACGATCGGGACGATCGACAGCAGCACGATCGCGATCAGCATCAGCTCGATGTGCTGATGCACGAAGTCGACCTTCCCGAGCGCCGACCCGAGCAGGGTGACGCCGGTGCCCCACAGCACGCCGCCGATGACGTTGAAGATGATGAACGAGCGGTAGTTCATCCGGCTCACGCCCGCGATGATCGGCGTGAACGTCCGCACGATGGGCACGAAGCGGGCGAGGATCAGCGACTTCGGGCCGTGCTTCTCGAAGAACTCATGTGCCTTCTCCACGTTCTCCTGTTTGAAGAGCTTGGAGTCGGGGCGCCGGAAGAGCGCCGGTCCCACCTTCCGGCCGAAGAGATATCCGACCTGGTCACCGACGATCGCGGCGATCGCCACGGCCACGCACACCAGCCACAGCTCCTGCTTGATCACATCGGTGGTCACCAGCAGACCGGTGGTGAAGAGCAGTGAGTCGCCCGGCAGGAAGAAGCCGATGAGCAGGCCGGACTCCGCGAAAACGATGGCCAGGACGCCGAGCAGACCGAAGGTTTCGATCAGATAGTCCGGGTCCAGCCACTGAGGGCCGAGCGCGAGGGTGTACACGGGTGTGAGGCTCCTGGGTCGAGGGAAGCAGGCTCGTGCGCGGCCCGGCCGCAGGGTCGGGGCGGACTGATTGGTCTTCGCAGTGTGCCGCCCAAAGCTATCAACGCCGTGTGCGTGCCCTTGGTTCCCACCGCCCGGGAGGCCCCCCATCGGCCCCACCGTCCAGGGATGCCCCTAGCGGTCGCCCTCCGGGGATGCCCTTGGCGGTCACCGCCCAGGGATGCCCCTAACCGTGCCGCTCCGCGTTGGCGAGGATCGCGTCCCGGAGATAGGCGGCCAGCCCCGGCCCGGCCTTGTCGATGTTCTCGGTGAAGCGGTGGTCCGAGACATACATCCGGCCCAGACAGGCGTGCAGCTCATGGCCGCACTCGTAGTGGTTCCGGCAGATCCCCTGCCGGTGCTCCTCGGCGAGGTCCATCGCCGCCTCGGACTCCGGCGGGGTGCCCGCGGCCATCAGCGCGAGGAAGCGATTGCCGAGCTCGTCCGCCTCCTCCTGGATCCGCTTCCAGTCCTCCTTGGTGTACGAGGCCGTCCTGCGCTGGGACTCCTTGTACGCCTCGGTGCTCCCCCAGCGCTGCTCGACCTCCTCCTGGTAGTCGTCCGGGTCGAAGTCCCCGAAGACCTCGAACTTCTCCTCGGGGGTCAGATTGATGCCCATCTTCCGCGCCTCCATGGCCCGTTCGACGGCGGCGGCCATCTTCTCCAGCCGCTCGATCCGGTCGGTCAGCAGCCCGTGCTGACGCCGCAGGTGGGCCTGCGGATCGATATCCGGGTCGTCGAGCAGCACCGCCACCTCCTCGAGCGGAAAGCCGAGCTCCCGGTAGAACAGGATGCGCTGGAGCCGGTCGAGGTCGGCGTCGTCGTAACGCCGGTGCCCGGCCGCGCTGCGGGCGCCGGGGCGCAGCAGCCCGATCTCGTCGTAGTGGTGCAGCGTGCGCACCGTGACGCCGGCGAAGCCCGCGACCTGTCCCACGGAGTAGCTCATGGCCTGGTCCGCTCTCCTTCAGTTCGGTACGGGTTCCACGGTGCGTCCTCACGTCGCGTGAGGTGCAAGTCCGGATGGCGAAATCCATTGGGCGGCGTGGAGAGGCCGCTGTCATCCTGCCGATTGTGCTGGGGATAACTGATCTTTCGACGTATCTGGCCGGTCTGGCGCTGATCGTCCTGTTGCCGGGTCCCAATTCGCTGTATGTGGTGTCGGTCGCGGCCCGCCGTGGCCCCCGTACCGGCTATCGGGCGGCGGCCGGGGTGCTGTGTGGGGACGCCGTGCTGATGGCGCTGTCGGCGGGCGGGGTGGCCTCGCTGCTGCACGCGAGCCCGATGCTCTTCGCGGTGGTCAAGTTCGCGGGCGCGGGCTATCTGACCTGGCTCGCGGTGGGCATGCTGCGCGGGGCGCGGACGCTGTGGCGCCGCCGGCCGGGCGCCGCGGAGGCGGCCCGGAGCGCCGCGGCGGAGCGGGGCGCGGACGGGGCCGTGGACGCGGCCGACGGATCCGCCGAGGGTGAGCGCCCATACCGCCGGGCGCTGGTCATCAGCCTGCTGAACCCGAAGGCGATCCTCTTCTTCATCTCCTTCTTCGTGCAGTTCGTGGATCCGGACTACGCCCATCCGGCGCTGTCCTTCGTGGCGCTGGGCGCCTGGGCGCAGCTGTTCAGCATCACCTATCTGTCGGTGCTGATCTTCAGCGGTACGTATCTCGCCGCCACCCTCCAACGGCGCCGGCGGCTGCGGGCGGGGCTCTCGGCGGCCGCGGGCACGGCGTTCCTCGGCTTCGCGGCGAAGCTGTCGCTCAGCAGCGCGGGATAGCGGGCCGGGCGCGGGGACACGGCGCGGGACCGGGGCATAGGGGAGATATGCGCCTAATTTAACGAAGGTGGCACTTCATAAAGGCACTCCCGGCCCACGCCGGGACGAACGCTCCGAGTTCTCCACCAACCCGGTCTACGACGAGGCCAATCCGGTCAGCGGGATGACCGGCAAACCCCCGCGCCACTGCCTCCCCGACGGGCCGATGGCGCCCACGACCGCGTATCAGTTCGTCCATGACGAGCTGATGCTGGACGGCAACGCCCGTCAGAACCTCGCCACCTTCGTCACCACGTGGATGGAGCCGCAGGCGGGCAAGCTGATGTCCGACTGCCTCGCCAAGAACATGATCGACAAGGATGAGTACCCGCGCACCGCCGAACTGGAACGGCGGTGCGTGGCGATGCTCGGCCATCTGTGGCACGCACCCGACCCGGACGCCGTCGTGGGCTGCTCCACCACGGGGTCGAGTGAGGCGTGCATGCTGGCCGGAATGGCCTTCAAGCGGCGCTGGGCCAAACGGAACCCGGTGAGCTATCCGGCGACCGCCCGCCCCAACCTGGTCATGGGGACCAATGTCCAGGTGTGCTGGGAGAAGTTCTGCGACTTCTGGGAGGTGGAGGCGCGGCAGGTGCCCATGGAGGGCAACCGGTTCCACCTCGATCCCCAGGCCGCCGCCGAACTGTGCGACGAGAACACCATCGGCGTCGTGGCGGTCCTCGGCTCCACCTTCGACGGCTCCTACGAACCCGTCGCCGAGGTGTGCCGGGCGCTGGACGACCTCCAGGAGCGCACGGGCCTGGACATCCCGGTGCATGTGGACGGCGCCTCGGGCGCGATGATCGCGCCGTTTCTCGACCCGGACCTGCGGTGGGACTTCCAGCTGCCGCGGGTCGCCTCCATCAACACCTCGGGCCATAAGTACGGCCTGGTCTACCCCGGGGTGGGGTGGGCGCTGTGGCGTACGGCGGAGGTGCTGCCCGAGGATCTGGTCTTCCGCGTCGACTACCTCGGCGGCGACATGCCGACGTTCTCGCTCAGCTTCTCCCGCCCCGGCTCCCAGGTGGCCGCCCAGTACTACACCTTCGTACGGCTGGGCCGGGCGGGCTACCGCGCCGTCCAGCAGGAGGCCCGGGATGTGGCGTGCTCGCTCGCCGAGCGGATCGAGGCGTTCGGGGACTTCACCCTGCTGAGCCGCGGCGATCAGCTGCCGGTGTTCGCCTTCACCACGGCGGATGGGGTCGGCGCCTTCGATGTCTACGACGTCTCCCGGCGGCTGCGCGAACGCGGCTGGCTGGTGCCCGCGTACGCCTTCCCGCCCAACCGGCAGGACCTGTCCGTGCTGCGGGTGGTGTGCCGCAACGGCTTCTCGGAGGACCTCGCCGATCTCTTCCTGGCGGACCTGGGGTCGCTGCTGCCCGAGCTGCGGTCACAGCCCGCGCCCACGGGGAAGACCGTCACGGCGTTCCACCACTGAGGCGCCGGGGCCGCCGTCGGCTCCGGAGGTGGCGGCGGTCAGCCCGTCTGGGCCGGGGCCCGGAGCAGCTCGGCCCGGCGCCGGACCGCCTCCAGCGCACCGGGTCTGCGGCCGGGCACCCTCCCCCGCAGCTCGATCAGCAGCGGGGCGAGGGCCCCGGCCCTGACCCGGTCCTGGACGAACTGCCACTGGTGGTGCGCCCGGTCCACGGCCCCCTCGACCTCGGGGTGCCCGGCCGGTTCCCCGTTGCCCAGCCGCGCGTCGGCCACCGCGAGCCACAGCTCGCAGGCGCGGGCCGGGTCCCCGGCGATACGGGAGAGATCGGCGCGGACCTCCAGCCAGTGGATCGCCTCGTCGGAACGGGGACCGGCCGTCCGGAGTGCCTCCTGCTCCCAGGCGGCCGCCATCGAGGCCGCCTCGCTGTGCCGCCCCGCGTTGGCCGCCTCGAATATCGCGATGTGTGTCGCGAAGAGCGGATCGGACACGGGCGCCTGGCCGGGCGGCGGGGGCACGGGGGCCTGACCGGGCGGCGGGGGCACGGGGGCGTGCGTCGGCCGGGGCACGCGCAGCGACGGGGGCGCCGGCAGGGGATCGGCGGGGCGGAACGATTCTGGAGGGCCCGGCGGCATGGGCGGCGGGGCGGTCACCGCCGGTCCGGTCGCGCCAAGGGGTCCGGTCGCCCCGGCCGGTCCAGTCGCCCCGGCCGGACCGGCCGCTCCTGTCACCCCCGCCTGCCCGGCCGATATGGCCTGCTCGGCTGCTCCGGTCGGCCCGGCCGATACGGGCTGTGCGGCCGATACGGGCTGTGCCCCTGCTCCGGTCCGCCCCGTCCGCACGGCCCACGGGGCGGCCCCCGGGGCAGGGGCGGCGTCCGGGACCGGGTACGGCTCGCCCGGCCCGGCGCCGTCCAGCAGCAGTTCGGGGCCGGTGCCCAGCCCCGCCTCCACCGCGGCCCGCTGGTGCAGCAGCGCGAGCGGCGGTCGTTCGGCGGCGGCCCGCAGCAGCCCGGCGAACGCCCGGCTGTAGTCCGGCGTCGCCGTCTCCCGCCTGGGCGGGGCGGGCGCCACCGTGCCGTACAGCGTCAGCCCGGCGGCGAGCGCGGACGGTCCGGCGGCCCGCAGCGGCTGCCAGGCCGTCTCGTCGGCCACCAGATCGGCGACCACGACGGTGCTGCCCGGCGGCCGCCCGCCGAGCTCGGCCGCCAGCCAGTGCCAGGGCAGCGCCGTGTAGCGCGCGGTCCTCGGCGTCGTACGGGCCAGCGCCAGATGCGGCAGCCGCTGCTTCGCGTCGAGGGTGAGCTGGCCCGCGAGATGGACCAGCACCGGGCCCGGATGCGCGGCCGCGGTCCGCAGATGTGTCAGCACGGTCTGCGGGTCGACCGGGTCCACGAGTTGGACGACGCTGGCGCCGCCGGGCGTGCCCAGCAGCGCCGCCGGTGGTACGGCGGCGAGCTGGGGCAGCGCGGCGGCCGCGTCCATCAGTCGCTGTTTGCCGGCCGGGTCGGCGGCGAGCAACAGGGCGTATCCGGGCCCGCTCACCGTCTCCGCCCCCGTGCGCGACCTGTCGTTCCCCATACCCGCACCGTATCCGCAACCGGCGACGACCGGAGGGGGCGCGACCGCGCGGCGCCCGGATCCGGGCCGCCATCAGCGGCTGAGGCGGCCGTAACGCCGCACGGCGAGCGGGAGGAAGACCGCGATCAGCCCCAGCGGCCAGCAGACCGCGAGGAGTTGGGCGTGGTCCGCGGACCAGGAGCCGCCACCGCCACCGGGACCGCCGAACAGATCGCGGATCGAGGTGGCCGTCGCCGACATCGGGTTCCAGTCCGCGAGGGCGCCGAGCCAGCCGGGCATGGTCTCGGGCGAGGCGAAGACATTGGAGAGGAAGCCCACCGGCCAGACCAGGATCTGCACGGCCTGCACCATCTCCGGGCGTCCCGCGGCCATGCCCAGGTAGATGCCGAGCCACAGCATCGCGAACCGCAGCCACAGCAGCAGCCCCACGGCGAGCAGCCCGTCGCCGAGCCCGCCGTGCCAGCGCCAGCCCATCGCCAGACCGACCCCGAGGAGGACGAACAGCCCGAGCGCCGACTGGAGCATGTCCAGCACGCTGCGCCCGACCAGGACCGCCGAGCGGGCCATCGGCATCGAGCGGAAGCGGTCGATGACGCCCTTGTTGAGGTCCTGGGTGATGGCGAGCATCGTCCCTTCGAGGCCGAACACCATGGTGAGCGCGAGCGTGCCCGGCACCAGGTAGTCCTTGTAGTCGCCGCCGCCAGGGACGGTCATCCCGCCGCCGAGGAAGTAGGCGAACATGAGCAGCATCATCACCGGGAAGACCAGCTGAACAGCCACCTGGACGGGCTGCCGGGCCCAGTGGGCGAGTCCGCGGCGGGTCATGGTCCAGGAGTCGATGAAGGTCGCGGTCGTCATACGGAGCTCTCCTCCTCGGCCGTCTGCTCCTTGGCCGTGCGAGCCGTGTCCGTGGCCGTGCTGGCCGTGCCTGTGTCCACCGTGGAGGTGTCCGCCCTGGCCGGCTCCCCGGTGAGGTGCAGAAAGACCTCGTCGAGGGTGGGGCGGCGCAGCACGATGTCCTCCGCCTCGATCCCGGCCGAGGCCAGGGCCCGTACGGTCTCGGTGAGCGCCGCGACCCGGTCGGTGACCCGTGCGCCGAGCCGCCGCCGGTCGGGGTCGGTCTCGACCTCGGCGGCGTGGGTCACCATGCCCACGACCGAGGCGGCGGCGGACAGTTGGCCCGCGTCGCGCAGCACCACCTCGATGCGGTCACCGCCGAGCCGGGCCTTGAGCTCGTCGGCGGTCCCGTCGGCGATGGACCGGCCGCCGTCGATCACGCAGACGCGGTCGGCGAGTTGGTCCGCCTCCTCCAGGTACTGGGTGGTGAGCAGCACGGTCGTACCGCCGTCCACCAGCGAGCGGACCGCGTTCCACACCTCCGTACGGCCCCGGGGGTCGAGCCCGGTGGTCGGCTCGTCCAGGAAGAGGATCGGCGGCCGCATGATGAGGCTCGCCGCGAGGTCCAGTCTGCGCCGCATACCGCCGCTGTACCGGCCGACGGCCTTGGTACCGGTGGATTCGAGGCCGAACCGCTCCAGCAGTTCGTCCGCGCGGGCCGCCGCCCGGCGGCCGCCCAGGTGGTAGAGGCGGCCGAACATCTCCAGGTTCTGCCGTCCGCTCAGCTCCTCGTCCACCGCGGCGTGCTGGCCGACGAGGCCGATGCGGTAGCGGACCTGGTCGGGGTCGCGCAGCACGTCGTACCTGGCGACCTCGGCCCGGCCGCCGTCGTGCCGCAGCAGGGTGGCCAGAATCCGTACGCAGGTGGTCTTGCCCGCGCCGTTGGGGCCGAGCACGGCGTGCACGGTGCCCTGCGGGACGGTCAGGTCGAGTCCGGCGAGGGCCTGTTTGTCCCGGTAGGTCTTCCGTAGCCCTTCGACGACGATCGCGGGATCGCTGTCGGCCAAGGTCTTCCCCTCTCCCTCTGCACTTCTCCGCACCGCGTAGTCAAGTTTGACTACGTGCGCCCGGAAGGTACTGCCCGAGGCGGTCTCTAGTCAAACTTGATTAACACCAGCGGCCACCGTCAGCCGCCCTCGGCCGGCATGGATTTCCTCAGTCCTTATCGGGCGCGGCGTACGGGTTGGGGACGCCGTCCGGCAGGACGTCTACCGAGCGCTCCCCCTCGCCCGCCATCACATACGCCCCGCCCTCGAGCCGCTCGATCAGCCCACGGGTCCACTCCGCGCCGCTGTCCGCGGAGTGCACCCAGAACTTCATGATCTCGCCGATATGACCCCACTCCTCGGGGGTGCCCTCCGGCGGCGTCCAGTGCCGGGTCACCTCGGCCCGCCACTCCTCCAGCGCCGACACCCGCCGCTTGAGCAGGTCGATCGCCTCGGCCCGGGGCAGGTCGACGATGAATCCCACCCCGGCCGTCAGCTCGTCGACCTTCTGGTCATGGCGCAGCAACGCCTCCCGCAGCAGCCGGAAGAACTCCTCCTCGCCCGCCCCGGTCAGCTCGTACTCGGTCCGGGGCGGCCCACCGACCGTGCTCGGCGCCACGTCGTGCGCGAGCATCAGGCCCTGCTTCGCCATCTGCTTCAGGGCGTGGTAGATCGACCCGGGCTTGGCGTTGGACCACTCATGCGCACCCCAGAACTCCAGGTCGTTACGGACCTGATAGCCGTGCGCCCGCCCGTGCTGGCGCACGGCCCCCAGCACCAGCAGCCGGATCGCTGACATGCCCGCTCTTCTCCATCCTGGTCCCGCTCCCCGCGGTGACCAGGCTAGGGCCTGCCGTCAAAGGGGGCCGCCCTGGTCCCGACGCCCGGCACGGCCGCTCGCGGCCGGGCGCCCCCCTTGACGACAGGCCCTGGGCCGTCAGCGGCCCCGGCGGATCACCGCTCCAGGATCGACCAGTCGGGCTCCGGCGCCGCCCCCGTCTCGAAGACCAGGTCGAAGGCGCCCTTGCCGTCGATCGTCTCGCGGATGATGTCGGCGTGACCGGCGTGCCGGGCGATCTCCTCGATCAGGTGCAGGACCGCCCAGCGCCAGGTGCGGGTGCCGCCCTCGTCCCAGGGGAGCCGGAGCGCCTCGAACGTCTCGTCCATCGACGGCAGGGCCCGTACGGCCTCCTCGGTCTCGCGCGCCACCTCGTCGTACAGGGCGAGCAGCGCCTCCACCGTCTCGTCCTCGGTGGGCTCGAAGGTGTGCTCCCACTCGGCCATCTGGTCCCTGGGGTCCCCCGCCTTGCCCTGGAGGACGCGCAGCCAGCCGCGCTCGCCCGTGACCGCGTGCTTGAGCAGCCCGGCCAGCGAGAGCACGCTCGCGCTGGGCACGCTGCGCACCTGCTCCTCGGTGAGGCCGTGCACCGAGCGCCGGATGCCGCCGCGCTGCGCCTCCAGGTACGCGAGCAGCGCGCCCCGCTCGTCCTGACATGCCTCGGGGCTCACGATCACGGGCATGGCTGCCGCCTCTCATCTGGAGGGCGCCCGGGTCCGGCGCCCTTCGATGAACCCCACGCTAGGAAGGCTTGCGGTCAGCTTCTGTCCGCGAGCCGCCCCCGCTCCTCCCCGCCTCAGAACGGGAACTGGCTCCGGCCGTGCTGGATGGAGATCCACTTGGTGGTGGTGAAGTCCTCGATCATCGACTCCCCGTTGAGCCGACCGAGACCGGAGTGCTTCTCGCCGCCGAACGGCACGATCGGCTCGTCGTGGACCGTGCTGTCGTTCACATGGATCATGCCGGTGTGGACCCGCTGGGCGAACCGCACCCCGCGCTCGATGTCGCTGGTGTGCACGGCGCCGCTGAGCCCGTAGTCCGTGTCATTGGCGATCCGCACGGCCTCGTCGTCGCCGTCGAACGGAATCAGCGTCACCACCGGGCCGAAGACCTCCTGGCCGAGGATCGCCGACCCCTCCGGGACCCCGCTGAGCACGGTCGGCCCCATCAGGCTGCCCTCGGTGCGCCCCCGGACCAGCGCGGTGGCGCCCTCGGCGATCGTCTGGTCGACGAGCTGGGCGATCGCCTCGGCCTGGCCCTCGTTGATCAGCGGGCCGATATGGGTGGCGGGGTCGCCCGGGTCGCCCACCTTCAGCGTCTCCACCTTGGCCACGAACCTCTCGGTGAACTCCCGCTCGATCGCCCGGTCCACCAGCACCCGGTTGGCCGCCATGCAGACCTGCCCCTGGTGGACGAAGCGGCTGAAGACGGCCGCGTCCACCGCGTAGTCCAGATCGGCGTCGTCGAGCACGACCAGCGCGCTGTTGCCGCCCAGCTCCAGGACCGTGCGCTTGAAGTGGGAGGCGGCCACGGTGGCGACGTGCCGGCCGACCTTGTCGGAGCCGGTGAAGGAGAGCACCTTCGGTGTGGGGTGCTCGATCAGGGCGTCGCCGATCTCCGCGATGTCGGTGATCACGACATTGAGCAGCCCGGCGGGCAGCCCGGCCTCCTCGAAGATCTTGGCGACCAGGCCGCCGCCGCAGACCGGGGTGTTCTGGTGGGGCTTGAGGACGACGGCGTTGCCGAGCGCCAGCGCGGGGGCGACCGACTTCAGCGACAGCAGGAACGGGAAGTTGAACGGGCTGATCACGCCCACCACGCCCACCGGCAGCCGGTAGAGGCGGTTCTCCTTGCCGTCGACCGGCGACGGCAGGATGCGGCCCTCGGGCCGCAGCGCCAGGTGGATCGCCTCGCGCAGGAACTCCTTGGCGAGATGCAGCTCGAAACCCGCCTTCACATGGGTGCCGCCGCACTCCGCGATGATCGTCTCGGTGAGCTCCTTCTCACGGTCCTCGATGATCCGCAGCACCCGCTCGAAGACCGCCCGCCGGGCATAGGGGTTGGAGCCGCCCCACTCCGGCTGCGCCCGCTCGGCCGCCCGGTAGGCCAGGTCCACCTCCTCGACGGTCGCCACGGTGATGGAGGCCAGCTTCTCCCCGTTGTAGGGGTTGAAGTCGACGATGTCCCAGGAACCGCTTCCGCCGCGCCACTCGCCGTCGATGAACTGAAGGGCCAACTCGGAGAAGTAGGACATGTCATCCCTATCTGCTGGCCGCGGTGTCGATCACCGACGGCCGCGCACGTGTGGGGGGATATTCCTGACGTCACGTCATCCTACTGACGGGTCAATCCTCGTGAAGGAGCCCGTGGAGCAATTCCCGGCTGTCCCCGGGCGAGAGGCTGTCCGCGCTGAGCCGCTCCAACACCCGCTCGTACTGGGCGACTTCATCCCGCTTGTCGAGGTAGAGCGCGCTGGTGAGCTGCTCCAGATAGACGATGTCGGGCAGGTCGGACTCCGGGAAGCGCAGCCGGGTGAACGCCCCGCTCTCCCCCGCGTGCCCGCCGAAGGCGAACGGCATCACCTGGAGCGTCACGTTCTGCTGCTCGGAGACCGTGATCAGATGGCGCAGCTGGGCGGCCATCACACCGCGCCCGCCGTACGGGCGGTGCAGCGCGGCCTCGTCCAGCACCACATGGAACGCCGGGCCGCGCTCGGAGACCAGCAGCTTCTGCCGCTCCAGCCGCAGCGCCA